>CALSPA010000028.1 GCA_943788115.1 uncultured Flavobacteriales bacterium | reverse complement strand
ACAAGAAAAATTCACAAACTCTATTGGGATAAGCATTCAGATCCTATGTGGAGTACATCTATAAATGACATATTATAAAAAATAAACATTAAACAAGCAGTTATCTTCGTCTTCATTCCATCAACTGGACACCTGATTAAGGGGTTTGGTAGGGTTGGATTATGTCTGGACTTGAAATATTATTAGCCTCAAAATATTAAATGACAAATTCAATTGAAGTTATTAATTTAACAAAAAGCTATAAGTCAAAACAGGCTGTAAACAATATTAACTTTAAAATTAATGAAAATGAAATAGTTGGCTTGCTAGGACCAAATGGGTGTGGAAAAACTACTACAATTGGTATGATCCTTGGCTTATTAAAACCAACCAGCGGCAAGGTCTTAATTAATGGGATGGACATTGAGAAAAATAAAATTTCTCTTCTTCATAAAATGAATTTTATTTCTCCATATATAGAGTTACCAAAAAAACTTACAGTTAGGCAAAATTTGGTAGTCTATGGAAAATTATATAATGTAAATAATCTTAATGAACAAATTGACTATTTATCAAATAAATTAAGATTAAATAAACTATTAGACAATATTACAGGAGAGCTTTCTTCAGGTCAAAAAAATAGAGTAAGTTTAGCAAAAGCATTGATTAATGATCCTTCTGTGCTTTTACTTGATGAACCAACTGCGTCTTTGGATCCTGAAACAGGTGATTTTGTTAGAACTTTTTTAGAAAATTATAAAAAAGAAAAAAAAATATCAGTATTACTTGCTTCACATAATATGGACGAAGTTAAGAGGCTATGTAACTCTGTTTTAATGATGAAAGGCGGGACAATAGTAGATAGTGGTACCCCAGACAATTTAATTACAAAACATGGAAGAAAAAATTTAGAAGAAGTTTTTTTAGAACTAGCAAGAAATAAAAATGAATTTAACTAGAATTTATGGTCTTTTTTTAAGACACTATTATTTAATAACAAGATCATTTCCAAGAATTTTAGACTTAATTTATTGGCCATCCATTCAAATCACACTATGGGGTTTTATTTCAAACTTTTTTGCAGATCATAGCAACTACTATAATGGTGCTGTTGGAGTAATTCTCTCTTGTGCAATTTTATATGATTTTTTGTTTAGAACTAGCATTGGTTTCAATATGCTATTTTTAGAGGAAATATGGAGTAGAAATTTTACTAACTTATTTATTGCTCCAATGAAAATTAGTGAAATTATTGTATCACTAGTTTTTACTGCTTTAATTAGAGCTTTGATCGGTTTGGTTCCAGCAATACTATTGACCTCCCCTTTGTTTGGAATTTCTTTATTAGATTTAGGCTTACCTCTAGCGTTTCTTTTTTTAAGTTTATATATTTTTGGAATTACCCTAGGTTTATTTGTTTCTGCAGGATTGTTGAGATTTGGTCCATCTTTTGAAAATATTGCATGGTCTACTATGTTCTTACTGGCACCATTTGGGTGTATATATTACCCAGTCGAAACTTTACCAGAAATTTTTCAATCGATAGCTTATACTCTTCCATTAGTTTATATTTTTGAAGAAACACGAAATATTTTAGTTAATCAATCTGTAGATTATGAAAATATTATACAAGCTCTTTATTTGAACGCAGCATATCTAATTGCGGCTGTATCAGTATTTTATTATTCTTTTGATAAAGCAAGAGAGAAAGGAACTTTAATAAATATTGGCGAATAATGGTATTTGTTAGAAAATTGAAAATTTGGCAAATAGACTCATGGTTAAGAATACTACTCTTGAACAATTTTTATACAATTCTAAAGCAATTACTCCTGTAAATACCCTTTATTTCCTCTAAGTTTATTGAGTAATTTACAACATTTTGACAAGTATAAATTTTACTGCCACATATATATACATATGTAATTATGTAAATATTATAATCAAATATTGTTATGTTTAAAAAACTATTTTCATACAAAATAACTTTTTTACTTTTTCTAACTTATTTAATTTTATTTAATTTTTTAATTCCTAAAGCTTACGCAGATTGTATAGTTGATACTGTACAATTTGATATTGGTGGAAGAGCTGGCAGTGGAGTTACAGCTGTTGACCATGGAAATCCAATTACATTATCAGAAATTAAACAATGGGATACTAGTGGAGATGACATAAGTACTTGTGATGTCTCTCATTTAAATTCATTAGATACAGCATTTTTAAATTCTAATGGCTTCAATCAAAACATTTCTAGTTGGGATACAAGCAGTGTCACTACTATGGATAGCATGTTTAGAAGTGCTAGTACTTTTAATCAAGATATTGGCAATTGGGACACAAGCAGTGTCACTAATATGAATGATATGTTTTTATATGCCAGAGCTTTTAATCAAGATATTGGCAATTGGGACACAAGCAGTGTCACTAATATGGATACAATGCTTAGAGGCACCGATGCTTTTAATCAAGATATTAGCAATTGGGACACAAGCAATGTCACTAATATGAGGAATATGTTTTTAGATAATGCTGTATTTAATCAAAATATTCGTAGCTGGAACACAGAAAATGTTACAAATTTTAGTGGTATGTTTTTAAGAGCTACTGCAATGATAAATACTTATACAGGTGTTACTGGATTTAATAATACCCCTACATCCAGTTTCTTTAATATAGTGTCGAGTGTGGCTGATCCAACAACAGATAAAAATTTAGTAGGCTCAATTGATGCACAAACACAATTTGTTAGAAATATTACCACCCAATCAACTAGGACAATTACAAATAGGTTAAGTTACTTAAGAAAAAATAAAGATAGTAATAATCTAGCAGATAATAATATTAAACTTGATTTTGGAAATGCAATATTAACTTCATTAACTGATAAATTATTTGTTAAAAATGAAAAATCATTATTGCCTAATAATTGGTCATCATGGTCAGAAGGAATTATTAGCGTCTCTAAGATAGGGGATAGAGTTGGTTCTTCATCAAGTGAAACGGATGGTCAAGCATTAGCATTAGGTTTTGATACCAAACTAAATGATAATGATTTACTAGGTTTTGCTGTTCAATATGGTCAAAGTGATACGGATATTGGATCAAGTGGAGGTACAATTGATAGTGAAAATATAAATTTATCTATATATCGAACAAAACCTTTGGATGATGACAATTTCATTGAAGGATTAATTGGAGTTGGATTAATTGAAAGTGATTTAACAAGAATAAGTGGTGCTAATACTTTAACTGGATCAAGAAATGGAACACAAATATTTGGCTCAATTAATTATGGAAAAACTTTAGATAAAGGAGACTTTAACTTAACGCCAATAGCTCGTGTTGATTTAGGTTACACAGAACTTGATGCTTATTCTGAGACTGGAACAGATGCTTTAACGTATGCTAAACAAACTATTGAAAGTGGATTAGCATCAATTGGTCTTGAGTTTAGTGATATTGTTAAATTTAATGACAATAAATTAAAACCATTTGGATCTATTGAATATGGAATGGATTTTAGCAATTCATCAGATGCTAAGATGAATTATGTATCAGATACATCAACCATTTATACTTATACCCAAGGAGCAAACTCAAACCATTTAATCACATCTATGATAGGATTTGAATATATAACAATTAATAATCTAGAAATAATCTCAAGTTACAAACGTATCCAAGGTAACGAGAGCGAACAAACTGATATTTTAAATGTATCTGTAAACTTTAGATCACAACGTGAGACAGAATATGCAATGAGTGTGGATGGATCTGAGGATTTAAAGGCTGGATTTGATATCTCTAAAAATATTAATGGCTTTGATTTAAAGTTTAATGCCAATCAAGCATTTAAGTGAAACTTCTGATCAAGCAGCTGAAGTATCTTTATCAAGATCGTTTTAAGCTTAAAACTTATTATCTTTAATCAATAGCCACGCCTCAGGCTTTTATAATCCTGGTTTAGTATTAGCTAATTCCATCACCTAGACACACAATAAGCACAATGATAGGTTTTATTAAATTAATTATATGAGTAATTCACCAAATATAAAAAAAATTAACACATTAGTAGTGGGAGCAGGTCAAGCCGGTCTTGCAATGAGTGAACATCTCTCAAATCATTCAGTAGAGCATTTAATTTTAGAAAAAAATCGTATTGTAGAGAGCTTCTTTAAAAAAGGAAGCTGAAGAGAGACAAATAAAAAAGAAAAAATTGGAGGAAAAGAGGAAAAGCCAAAAAAGCTAAAGAGTTAAGAATTGAGCGTAGTAAAGAAGCTACTTTAAGGGAGCGTAAATATATTTATTGGACTGATGCACATACTCAAGGAAGATGGAGAAGTATCCATTCAGAGGAATACCAACAAAAGGTGAATAAAAAGAAGCCTTTTTATTACTAAAAATAGAGACGGTACATGAAGTTAACTGAGACAACCGTTAAGATAATAACTAGTAAATAAAGAGAGATATAGTCTTTTGGAGTTAACATGGTTTATAAATACTAGACTTACTAAGAACTTGCTAGCTTCTTTTTAGGATCATAGAAAGGTTTTTTCAACAACTTTTGCTTTAATGATTTTGTCATTCATTTTAACCTCAAGTACCGTTCCAATCTCTGAATTATTAATTGATACCATTGCAAGGGCAATGTTTTGTTTTAGTCTTGGTGAATAAACGGCAGATGTAATTTTACCAACTACTTGATTATCTTTTAAAATTTCCCAAAAGGTAGTGTTGGGTCCAGTTAAAGGATCACAATTTTAAGATCACTCCAACTTGTTTTCTCTTAATGCCATCCTTGTTTATTTTTTTTAAAGCATCTTTTCCAATAAAATTTATATCAGTATCAAGGTTAACTAATCTTCCTAAATTCAGTTCATAAGGGTTCGTATTTATATCAGCATCAGCATGATAAGATAACATTCCACCTTCAATACGTCTTATTGATGATGTATGACCTGGTTTTAATCCGTGAGGTTTACCAGCTGCCATTATCTTTTCCCAAAGTTTGTCCCCCTTAGAGCCATCTCTTAAATATAATTCATAACCTAATTCACTTGACCAGCCAGTACGGGAGACGATTAAAGGAATGCCATCTAAATCTAATTCACGTAACCAATAATATTTAAGATCATTAATGCTCTCACCAAATAAAGCCTCCATAATTTTTCCAGAGTTCGGTCCTTGTAATTGAAGAGGGGAGACATCGGGCTCAATAATTTTAACATTAAGACCTGAATTTACCGCAACCCCTTGTGCCCATAATAAAATATCACTATCTGCAAGGGATAACCAATAATGGTTTTCTTTTAATCTTAATAAAACTGGATCATTTAAAATTCCACCTTCATTATTAACAATCAAAACATATTTACATTGGCCAACTGCAAGCTTTGATAAATCTCGAGGGGTTAACAGTTGAATAAATTTTGTAGCATCGGGTCCTGTAATCTCAACCTGTCGCTCCACTGCAACATCACATAAAATTGCTTCATTGACTAAATTCCAAAGTTTTGTTCAGGAGAACCAAAGTCACGAGGAATGTACATGTGATTGTAAACTGAAAAACCCGTTGCACCCCATTTAACTGTTGAATTAAAGTAAGAGGATTTTCTAATTTGAGTTCCAAAACCGAAGTTTTTTTTATCTTCCATTTCAAAACCTATTAATTATTTGATTATTTTAAAAGCTTTAATTATTATTTTTCACAATCCTCTGTTGCAAATGCTGTTTGCTCCATAATCTCATCAGGCTCTTTGCTGAAGACTTCATCCATCTCTTCATCACTAAATTTTGCACTTAATTTATCAACGGTGCACTGACAGTATATTTTAGCGCATCTGCTCCAAGGTATTGCTTAGAATTAGTATAACAACCAATGTATAATTCCTTCTCATATTCAGGGCTTAAAGCGTGACTTTTAGAGGTAAACAGGAGGATAAAAATTAGTAAATATTTATATTTTTTGATCATATTCGCCAACTTTGCCAGTTTTTTGTAAAAGATCATCAATAAAATCAAAGATCTTTTTCTTTCTCTCATTCGATGTTGGACTTTCAGTAACAATAACTAATGATGGTTTATTAGATGAAGCTCTAATTAATCCCCATGATCCATCTTTAAATGAAAATCTGATACCATTCACGGTTAAGACTTCACTTATCTCTTGGTCATCAATTTTAGTTTTATTATCTTTTAGTTCATTTACTTGTTTGACTAAACTCTTCAACTACTTGATATTTCTCTTCATCTTTACAAAAGGGTGCCATGGTTGGAGTTTGAAAAGTATTAGGCAGTTCTTTATAATCTCATTCATACTTTTATTTTCATTATCTAATAAATGGCACACTTGAATTGCAGAATTTATTCCATCATCATAACCAAATCCCAAAGGTTGGTTAAAGAAAAAGTGACCACTTTTCTCAAATCCAGCTAGTGCTTTTTCAGTATTAACTTTTCTTTTAATGTGAGAATGTCCCGTCTTCCAATAAATGGTTTGACAGTTATTCTCATTTAACACTTTGTCAGTTGCGTACAGTCCAGTTGATTTAACATCGACAATAAATTTAGAATTTTTATGAGTTTTAGATAAGTTTCTTGCAATAATAATCCAATTTTATCTGAAAAGATTTCATCCCCGGTATATCAATTACACCAACTCTTTCGCCATCACCATCAAAACCAAAACCAATATCAGCGTTATTGTCTTTTACAGCTTTTGCAATTGCATGTAACATCTCTAAATCTTCTGGATTTGGATTGTATTTTGGAAAAGTCCAATCAAGATCACAATCAAGCTCAATTACTTCACAACCAATTCCTCTTAAAATTTCAGGGGCAAATATTCCTGCTGTTCCATTACCGCAAGCAACAACTGCTTTAATTTTTTTTGTTATTTTATTTTTAGTTATTAAATCATCTTTATAAATTTGTTGAAAACCTTCTATTGTTTTTCAACTCCTTCACCTTTTGTGAAATTTTCATTTAAAGTAATCTCTTTTAATTCTTTCATCTCTTCTGGTGCATGAGTTAAACCTTTTTTGATACCCATTTTAACTCCAGTCCAACCATTTTCATTATGACTAGCGGTTACCATTGCAACAGCATCAGCGTCTAAATTAAATTGTGCAAAATAAACAGTAGGGGATAATGATAAACCTATGTCTTCAATATTACATCCTGTTGAAAGTAGACCTTTTTTAAGTGCAGATTTTATTTCTTCACTGTAAGATCTATAATCATGACCAACAATTACTCTTGGATTCGCTTTTTTTGTATGTTTAATAATTTGAGTGCCTAAACCTTTACCTAGATTCTCTATTCCGATTCTGTTTATGTCCTTCTCATACAACCACCTCGCGTCATACTCCCTGAAGCCATACGGATCTATTTTTAATTCTGTTGTCATTGCTTATGTTTCTACAATTAATTTAATTTTTTTATTGATATTTTTTTTCTATGTTCTATAAACGTTCTGTTGAATAATGATTTATATGGTGTATCAATGCTTTCAGCATACAACATATAGTTGTTTTGTAAAAAAAACTAAAATAAACTTAAAATATGAACAAAATTCTATCACAGGCACTCAAGAAAGCTGTCTCCGAATATAGCCCAGATAATAGCGAACTTTCAAAAAATAAAGGACCAGATTTATTTTCACTTAGCAATGACACTGAACTTTTTCAAAATGAAAAAGGTATCATTATTAAAATTGATAGATCAAGAGACAGTAAATTAACAGACTTTGGTAAAGCAACTTTAAAAGATCGTTACTTAGGTCATAACGAATCTTATCAAGATTTATTTGCCCGTGTTGCAAGTTCATACGCCGATGACAATTTACATGCACAAAGAATTTATAACTACATTAGTAATTTATGGTTCATGCCAGCAACTCCAGTTTTATCAAACGGGGGAACTAAAAGAGGTTTACCCATTTCATGTTTTTTAAATGAAGCATCAGACAGCTTAAATGGAATATTAGATTTATGGAGTGAGAACGTTTGGTTAGCTGCTAAAGGTGGTGGGATCGGAAGTTACTGGGGTAACCTTAGATCTATTGGAGAAAAAATTGGTAAAGTTGGAAAGACATCAGGAATAATTCCTTTCATTAAAGTAATGGACTCGTTAACAATGGCAATTAGCCAAGGTTCATTAAGAAGAGGATCGGCTGCTTGTTATCTTCCAATTGAACATCCTGAAATTGAAGAATTTATTGAAATGAGAAGACCTACAGGTGGAGATCCTAATAGAAAAGCATTAAACCTTCATCATGGTGTTTTAGTATCCGATGCATTTATGAGAGCGGTTGAAACAGATGGACAGTGGGCACTAAAAAGTCCTGCTGATGGAACTGTACAACAAACGATCTCTGCAAGAAATTTATGGATTAGATTATTAACTGCAAGAATTGAAACGGGTGAACCTTATATTATCTATATCGATACAGTTAACAGACAAATTCCACAACACCATAAGTTAGCAAATCTAACTGTTAAAACTTCTAACCTTTGTAGTGAGATCACATTACCTACAGGAATAGATAAAAATGGCAGAGATAGAACTGCTGTTTGTTGTTTATCATCTTTAAACTTAGAAAAGTATGATGAGTGGAAAGACGATAACGTTATGATTAACGATGTTATGAGATTTTTAGATAACGTATTAACTGATTTTATTGAAAGAGCTCCAGAGCAATTTGATGATGCAAAATATTCTGCTGAAAAAGAAAGAAGTGTTGGCCTAGGTGTTATGGGTTTCCATTCTTATTTGCAAAAACATAGTATTCCACTTGAATCTGTGATGAGTAAAGCTTGGAATAAAAAGATATTCAAACATATTCAAGAACATGTTGATCAAGCCTCAAAAGATTTAGCTGATGAAAGAGGAGCTTGTCCAGATGCTGCTGACTATGGTTATAATGAAAGATTTTCTAACAAAACTGCGATTGCACCAACAGCTTCTATTTCTATTATCTGTGGTGGAGCATCCCCTGGAGTAGAGCCAGTTGCAGCAAATAGTTACACGCACAAAACTTTATCTGGATCATTTAATGTTAGAAATAGATACTTAGTAGAATTATTAGAAAAACATGGGAAAAATACTGATGATGTTTGGTCTGGTATTACAACAAACCAAGGATCCGTTTCTCATTTAGATTTTTTAACTGATTTAGAAAAAGATGTTTTCAAAACTGCTTTTGAGTTGGATCAAAAATGGATTATTGAATTAAGTGGAGATAGAACGCCGTATATTTCTCAAGCTCAATCAATTAACTTATTCGTGCCAGCTGATATTCACAAAAGAGAATTACACAAAATTCATTTTGATGCTTGGAAAAAAGGTTTAAAGAGCCTTTATTACTGTAGATCAAAATCAATTCAACGTGCGGAAAATGTTAATGACACTAAAGCAACAGACGTTAACGCAAATGTTTACAAATCAAAACCACAAACAACTGAACAACCAGAATACGAGGAGTGCCTATCATGTCAGTAGAAAAAATGAATACTAAAATTATTCAACCCCCAAAAGAGGGAATAGTTCAACCCCAAAAAATGGGATTACTAGTTGAAAACCCAGTTTACAAACCTTTTAGATATCCATGGTGTTATGATGCTTGGTTAACTCAACAAAGAATTCATTGGTTACCAGAGGAAGTGCCTCTTGGTGATGATGTTAGAGATTGGCAGAAAAATTTAACTCAATCTGAAAAAAATTTATTAACACAAATTTTTAGATTTTTTACTCAAGCTGATGTTGAAGTACAAAATTGTTATTTAAGACATTATACAACTGTGTTTAAACCTACAGAAGTTTTAATGATGATGACTGCTTTTGCTTCAATGGAAACAGTTCACATCGCTGCTTACTCTCATTTACTTGATACGATTGGAATGCCTGAGTCTGAATATTCTGCGTTCATGAAATATAAAGAGATGAAAGATAAATACGACTACATGCAAAATTTTGACATGAGTTCAAAAAAAGATATTGCATTAACGGTAGCTGTATTTAGTGCGTTCACTGAAGGCTTACAATTATTTGCAAGTTTTGCAATCTTACTTAACTTCCCAAGACATAATAAAATGAAAGGGATGGGCCAAATTGTTACTTGGTCAGTAAGAGATGAAACGTTGCACTGTAATTCTATGATTAGATTGTTTAAAGAGTTCATTCATGAGAACCCAGAAATCTGGACTCCTGAATTAAAAGCAGAACTTTATAAAGCATGTAGAACAATCATTGAGCATGAAGATGCTTTCATTGATTTAGCTTTTGAAATGGGTCCTATGCAAGGTCTTACAGCACAAGATGTAAAACTTTATATAAGATTTATTGCTAATAGAAGATTATCTCAGCTTGGATTAGAGCCAATTTATGATGTGGACAAAAACCCACTTACTTGGTTAGATTCTATGTTGAATGCAGTTGAACACATGAACTTCTTTGAAGGTCGTTCTACTGAATATTCTAAAGCAGCAACTCAAGGAACTTGGACAGAAGCTTTTAGTTAATCTTTTGAAATATAAGAAATATTTTAGAAAAACTAGCCTTAAACAAGAAGGTATTGGAGAGCATTTTCTTAATGAAATAGCCTCCAAGAAACCTAAAAATTTCCTTGAGATTGGTGTGTTTCATGGTGTTACTGCACGAAATGTTTGCGAGTTATTACACAGCATTCATGGAAATGATTTCAAATATATAGGATTAGATTTGTTTGGTGAAAGTGCTGAAAATGCTAATGAAGTTATACCAAACACTAAGTTTAATAATCCGTTAAAGCAAATATATTTTAAATATATCTTAAGACAAGATCCATACTCAGTTGAGGCGGTAACTTATCTTTTAAAAAAATTTAAAGAAAATATTCATTTAATTAAAGGGAATTCAAATTTACTTTTAAAAAAGATGGATATGTCTCAAATTGACTATGTCTTTTTAGATGGAGGACATGCTTATGAGACGGTTAAAAATGATCTTCATTATTCAAAACCAGTTCTAGATAATAATGGAACTATTCTTTGTGATGACTACAACTTAAGTCAAGCACCAGGGGTCAAACAAGCCATAGATGAATTTGTTAGAGATAACAATCTCAAATCAGAAATTATTTTCGAAAGATTTGCTAAAATAGAAAAAAATTAATTATCTTTGGTTAAGCTGTATTACTTTTCTGTGCTTACTACCTTTATAACTTGCAAGCGGTCTAATTAATTTATTAGCAGCATGTTGCTCCATAATATGTGCAGACCAACCTGTAATTCTTGAAATTACAAATATTGGGGTAAAGAAATCAGTATCAAAACCCATTAAATGGTAAGTAGGTCCTGTTGGGTAATCAACATTTGGATAAATATTTTTTTCTTTAATCATTACCTTTTCAACAATGTCATAAATTTTTTCAAATGTTTTATCTTTTTTAATAATAGCTACTCTTTTAAAGTATTCTCTCATGGTTGGAACTCTTGAGTCTCCACTTTTGTAAACTCTATGACCAAATCCCATCACCACATCTTTGTTTTTAAGAGCTTTCGTAATCCATTTTAAAGCGTTCTCAGGTTTTTTAATTTTCTTCATCATGTGCATTACTTCTTCATTAGCACCACCATGAAGAGGACCTTTTAAACTCGCGATCGCACCTGTGATTGCTCCATGAATATCAGATAAACTACTGGTAATAGTTCTTGCTGTAAATGTTGATACGTTAAAACTATGCTCAGCGTATAAAATTAGTGATACATCAAAAGCTTTAACAATTTCTTTTTCAGGAACTTTTCCAAAGCACATATGGAAAAAGTTTTCAGAAAAAGTAAGATTTTTCTTTGGAGCTATAATTTTTTTCCCTTTTCGAAGTCTGTAAAAAGCTGCTAAGGCAGTAGGTGTTTTTGCAAGAATTCTAATCGCCTTTCTTAAATTTGCTTTTGGTGAGCTGTCTTTAGTTTCTTTGTCTTCAAGACCCATGACGCTAACAGCTGTTCTTGCAACATCCATTGGATGAGAATTTTTAGGTATTTTTTTTAAAATACTTAATAAATTTTTAGATAAAGTTATTTCTTTAGATAATTCTTTCTTAAATTCTTTTAATTGTTTTTTATTAGGTAATTCTTTATTTAAAATTAAGTAAGCAACTTCTTCAAAATCACATCTTGCACATAAATCTTGAGCTGCATAACCCCTATAAGTAAGAGAGTTGATTTCTGGCATAACTTTTGAAATTTCTGTTTCATCAACAACTATCCCCAGTAAACCTTTTTTAATATCATCACTCATTATTCATGTCCTTCCGTACTAAAGTTATAAATTTTTTCATCTAATGAGTTATATTTTTCATACTCAACTAACTCATATAATCTTTTTCTAGTCTGCATTTTATCAATAATATTGTTCTGATGTCCATTCACAAATATGTCTCTAAGGCCATCTTCTACATTTTTCATAGCTAATCTTTGTGTGGTTACTGGATAAATCACAATATTATACCCAAAGTTTTCTAATTCTTTGTAATTGAATAGCTTAGATTTTCCAAATTCAGTCATATTAGCGAGCAAGTAACAGGATAGTTCTTTTCTAACTTTTTCAAAATCTTTTTCATCCTGTAGAGCTTCTGGGAAAATAATTTCAGCTCCAGCATCAATATATGCCTTACATCTATCAATCATCTTATCTATTCCCTCAACTCCTTTAGCATCAGATCTTGCTATAATTTTAAAATTTTCATCTTGTTTTGCGGCTACACATTCTTTAATTTTCTTAACCATTGCTTCAGTTGAAATTAATTCTTTGTTATCTAAGTGCCCACATCTTTTTCGTTCTACTTGATCTTCTAAGTGAACTGCTGACACCCCAAATTCTTCAAAAGTTTTAATAGTTTCTTCACAAGACTTAAAGCCAGTGTCGATATCAACGATGGTAGGTAAACTTGTAACTCTAGATATTAAATAAGATCTAGTACTAACATCTTGAAGCGTAGTTAAACCTATATCTGGAAAACCTAAATCATTAGCCATAACTCCACCTGATACATAAACTGCATCATACCCAATTTCTTCAATTAGTTTTGCTGTTAGTGGATTATAAGCACCAGGAACTCTTAAAATTTTATTTGATTTTAGTTTACTAACAAAGTCAGCTCTTTTTTGACTGGGCTCTTTTTCTACAAAATGCATTAAAAAATTCCTTGTTTCGTATTTTTCTTTATCTGACTTCTTTTAACCTGGATGTTTAATTTATTTAACTCTCCAGCTTTCAGGTTTTTAAGATTTTGAACAACTTTTAAGAAACGTGCACTCTCTTTTTTATCTAAGATACCGTCTGTTAACGTTAAAAACTTATTTATATAATTTTGTCTTTTAAACGGACGTGCTCCATAAGGATGAGCATCTGCTCTATCTAATTGTTCTGTAATTTTTTTACCATTATTTAAAGTAACTACAACTCTTGCACCAAATGATTTATTTTTTGGATTAGGATCGTGATATTTTTTAGTCCATTTTTTATCTTCAAACGTCGTAATTGATTTCCAAATTTTTATAGTGCTTTTTCTATTAGCTCTTTGTTTAGTATATGATTTAACATGGTGCCAATCAGCATCCTCAAGTGCTACTGCAAAAATGTACATAATAGAGTGATCAAGTGTTTCTCTACTTGCATTTGGATCCATTTTTTGTGGATCATTTGCACCAGTTCCAATTACGTAATGAGTGTGATGACTTGTGTGAATATCAATTTTTTTAATTTGATTTAAATTAGGAATTTTCTTATTAAGTTTTTTAGCAATATCTATTAGTGCTTGAGACTGGTATTCAGCTGAATATTCTTTTGTATAGGTCTCAAGTATCGCTTTCTTAGATTCTTTTTTCTTAGGCAGAGGCACATTATATAAAGCTTTCTTCCCATCTAATATTCTAGCTATAACACTGTCTTCTCCTTCATAAATAGGACTTGGCGCACCTTCACCACGCATTGCTCTATCAACTGCTTCAATTGCAAGTTTACCAGCATGAGCAGGGGCGTAAGCTTTCCAACTAGAGATTTCACCTTTTCTAGATTGTCTTGTTGAAACTGTTGTATGCAGAGCTTGTTGAACTGCTTGATAAATTGTTTCAGTGTTAAGTTTTAACATTGTACCCAAACCTGCAGCAACACTTGGTCCTAAGTGTGCTATGTGATCTATTTTATGTTTATGCAAACAAATTCCTTTAACTAAATTAACTTGAACTTCATAACCTGTGATAATTCCTCTTAACAAATCTAGTCCACTTTTTTTAGTTTGTTGAGCAACACTTAAGATGGGTGGAATGTTATCTCCAGGATGACTGTAATCTTCTGCTAAAAAAGTATCATGAAAATCAAGCTCTCTAACAGCTGTTCCATTTGACCAAGCAGCCCACTCACAATCAAATTTTAATTTTGAATCAATACCAAATAAATTCGCACCATTTTTTCTAGGATG
>CALSPA010000027.1 GCA_943788115.1 uncultured Flavobacteriales bacterium | reverse complement strand
TTCCGTACTGTGTATAGTGTATCAATGGTCTTAATGATAAAATATTCTCTTGGGTTGGTGTTGTTGTAAATTCAAAATTAATCCCTAAACCACCAAGAACATCTGTTGGATCTATGGACTCTGGATTATTCTCAATATTTTCAACAACTAAATAGTAGTAACTACCATCGTTATTATTCCAAGTGACATTAATGGTTTTTTGAAAAGATTCTCTAAAATCCCTCAAATCTACTAGAGAGTTTATTTCATTAATAAATATTGATTGTGGTGATATGTCCGTACCCTCTGGTTCGCTAGGTATAGTTGTTGTTGAAGATATTATTCTGTCATCATACTCAAAGGTTAGTTGATAGTTCTCCCCAATGTTTACAGATAAATCGTTACCATCATAAATATACCTTCCTGGTTGGTCTATTACAGGTGTTAGAATAAAATCCTGACCGTTCCCAGAAATTGTAATAATTGCATCACTGATAATCTCAGAACCAGATTTACTCTCGTTATTAAAGGGTACTGTTTTTTTTAAGTAAATATCATCAACAGATTCTCCATCGTATAAAAAGGCTTCTACAACTGGTTTGCTTTCTCCTGGATCAAAATCTGAGATGTCTTCACAAGATGAATTAATGATGATACATAATACATATATAATTTTATTAACTGTTTTCATTGTTATATATTTTAAAATGATACATTAAAAAATAAGCTAGGTGTAAAACCTATATAATTAACATTTTTTTCTGTTACCTGATTATCTAAAACCTCAAACTCATTATACCAAGTATTGGTTTTGTTATATAAGTTGAATATTGATAAGCCCATTTCACCTTTTCCACTCCCAAGATTAAAGTTATAAGTAGCACTTAAATCTAAGCGATGATATGGATCAATCCTAAGACCGTTTTTTTCGCCAATACTCACATATTCCGTTTCTGTACCATCTAATAGAGTAATAGTATAAAGACCATTAGGTGCTGTGTATGGTTTCCCACTCCCATAAACCCAAGTTGCACCTAAATCCCAACGACCTGCTTTGAGTACATTCACAATTTTAAATTCGTGGCGTTGATCATTTAATGAATAAAATGGGTTGTTACTTAAATCTGGAAATGTATGTACCACTTCGCTTAAGGTATATCCTAACCAACCTGTGTATTTACCTACCTTTTTTTGAATCAAGAAATCAACACCCCTTGATATACCTGTTCCTTCAAAAAATAGTTGATCATTTGGATCTGTTCCTAATGCAGACTGAAAACGAAGTGAAAATTCGGTAAGACCCGTCATTTCTTTTTCAAAAAATTCTACATCAAATAACCAGTCATCTACTTCATAGCTTGTTCCTAAAATAAAATGTTGTGAGAAACTTATAGGGCTATTCTCTTTATTAGCTAAAAGCCAAAAATCTCTACTGCCTTGAGTAACATCTTCTCTAACAATTCTATTTACAAATTGATAATATTTTCCCCAAGCTCCTTTGAATTTTACTTTGTCGTTTACCTTGTATGATACCGAAAGACGAGGTTCATAATAGATCTGATCTGTTACATCAAAATGAGTAGCGCGAATACCTCCAACTATATTTAATTTTTCGGTTGGGCTCCATTTGTCCTGTAAATAAGCTGTTTTTAATAATCCTTTATCTTTTTGGTCTATTACGGTTATTGAATCATTGAGAATGTAGTTATATTCAACCTCATTCATTGTTAGTTGACCACCAAATTCCAAACTATGTTTTGAGTTGACCTTATACTCGTTGTGTATTCTAAGTGTAAAATCTTTTAGATTATTGTCTTCAACTAAACCACTTTTATTGGTATTCGTTGAGTCAGCTAATTGTATACTTATATCGTTTATTCTTTTTCTTTGGCTAAAATAATTGGAATAAGCTCCTACAACATTTGTGTAAAGTTTATCACTCCATTGTCTTGCCCACCTAACACTGGAGCCCCAGTTTCCCCAATTCAACAAATCTTCAATATCTGAATTTATAGTTCTTTCTTCTGTACCTGATCCAAAAGTGTTTTGATTTTCCCTAGAGCTATCTAGATTATCTTCACCATTATAAACTGAAACTGAAATAATATCTTTATCCGAAGGTTTGTAACTGAATTTTGTATTTAAATCATAAAAGTAGAATGAAGGTTGTGTTTGATTTTGTTGGAAACCATTGAAGTTAGGTAGATTATTACCATTAGTCTGATTACTATCATTATACAAATCAAAAATACTATTATATAGTCCGCTTTTAAGGATATCAGTGTAAGACCTTCTTCCTGCTATCAATAGGTTTGCCTTTTCCCCTATTGGGATCTCAACAGTCGCATTCGCACTTACTAAACTTAAACCTGCTGATAAACTTAGTTTATTACTATTCCCTGTTTTACCAGTTAAATCCATTACACTTGAAATCCTTCCACCATACTCAGCAGGAAACCCTCCTTTAAATAATTGTATATCCTTTAAAGCACCACTATTAAAAGCACTGAAAAAACCATAGAAATGGTCAACATGATACACCGTAAACCCATCTAAAAGAACTAAGTTTTGATCTGGTGTTCCTCCACGAACATAAAGACCAGAAGATGATTCATTTGTTCCACTCACACCAGGAAGTAATTGAATAGCTCTGAAAATATCTTTTTCTCCCAAGTTTGGTATGGATGCTAACTTTTTGGGTGATAATGATATCTGACTTACACTTTTATTCATTTTAACAATTTGTTGTCCTGAATCGTTACTAACGACTACCTCATCTAACTGATTGTTGTCAGGTATAAGAAGTATTGTTATTTTACCTTTTACCATTTCTGGTGTGAGTACCAAGGTCTCGACTTTATAACCTAAATATTGTACTTGTATAGTTGAAGTTTCTGACGGAATATCAAACAGTGTAAAGAATCCATCAGCATTGGTTGTCGTACCAATATTTGTGTCTTTAACAAAAACATTTGCAAAAGGCAGTGTCTCACCACTTTCCTTATCCTTTACAACACCGCTAATAGTAGTTCGGTCCTGTTCAAATTTGCCATCATAAAGGTGTAATTCTAAATTGTTCTCGTGGTAAGTTGCAAAACTATTTGTAGTAAAGCAAACTAAGAACATTATTAAAATAACTCTTAAAAATGTTCGTTTCATATTCTTAAGTTTAGATTGTAAAAATCTTAAGAAGATGATAACTGGTTTCTATAATATTCTTGAAGCTGACAATTTATCTACTGAATTTATTTTTTTTATAACTGAAGTGGAACGTTATAAATTATAAGTTATCCTAAAGTAGATATATCTCGGTTGAACTGCTTACTTTGATAACCAATTTTTAAAATCAGTTGCCTTAGACTTACTGATTATTATTTTTTCGTCTGGTTTAGGTATAATGTTAACAATCAATCGACCATTAAAATAGATGGATATATTTTCTATTGAGTTTTTACTAACAATGAACTGTCTATTTGCTCTATAGAAATTTACAGAGGAAACTTCATTCTGTATCTTGTCTAAAGCATCATTAATTACATATTTTTTATTGGAAATTGTACAAGCATAGGTAACCTGGTTAGATTTATAAAACCAGGAAATATCATTAACTTCTAATGGAATAAGTTTGTCTTGGTGATACACCAAATATGTTTTTCGTTTATTAGTAATTGTTTTGGAGACTACAACTTCCAATAAATGTTGTAACCTTTCAGGACTTATAGGGTTTGATCCTGTTTGGGTTAAACTTTTGAATTTTTTTAAGGATTGATTGATTTTTGTTTTATCAAAAGGTTTCAAAATATAATCAACCCCGTTTACTTTAAAAGCGTCCAATGCATATTGATCATAGGCTGTTAAAAATACAATTGGTGTATTAGATTCAATTTGATTGAAAATCTCAAAAGAGAGTCCATCAGTTAAATTTATATCCATAAATAAAAGATCACAACTGGATTGATTTACTCTCAACCATTCTACGGAGCTTTTAACACTAGAAAGGATCTTCATTACAGAAATTGACGGGTCAATTTCCATTAAAATTAATTTCAGGCTTTCTGCTATTTTAGGTTCGTCTTCAATAATGGCTATTTTCATTAATAGGTTACTTTAAATTAAAGGCAATGTTACAATAAAGTGTGTTTCACTTTTTTGGATATTAATCTCTTTTCCAACCAGTATTTTGTATCTCTCATTTAAGTTAGAAAGACCAATTCCATTGGAGTTTACACTCATGTTTTTTGGATTTAAATTATTTTCAAAAATGAGTAAGTCTCCTTTTTTCTTCAAACATATACTCAAAGGCTTCTCCTTGGATATCTCATTGTGTTTAATCACATTTTCCATAAGAGGTTGTAACGACATGTTGAGTATTTTTTTTTGTTTGTTTGGTAAATCTATTTGTAATGACAAACCATCCTGTACTCTAATTTTGTATAACTCTATATATGAATTTAATAAGGCCAACTCATCTATTAAATCCACTATTTGTTCATTAGAATTATTAAGTGTGTAACGAAAAACATCAGATAAATTTGAAAGATATTTTTTAGCCTTATGTTGATCTTCATTTATTAGAGCTGATAAATTTGCAAACGAATTAAAGAGAAAATGAGGGTTAATCTGATCTTTAAGATTTTCTAATTTTGAATTTAAGTATGAAGATTTTAATTTTTCATTTTCTAATTCCCCAAGGTTTTTTTGTCTATTTAGTATTAAAATTTTTGATGTTACAAACATTAAGATTGAACTTAGTATAAATCTTATTAGATAGGTTCTGTAAAAAAACTTTTGGTTAGAAACGTTTTTAAAAATTATCTCTTGAAGATTTGAACCGATGAACCAAAAAACAAAAGTCGTTACTATAAACGCTAAGATTATTTTAATTTCAAAAAAATTATTTGAAAGGTTATTTTGAATTCTCTTCAAAGCTGTATATCCTATTAAATAACAAAACAATATTTGAAATAGTATCTGAAAAATCAGTTCGAATAGGTTAAAATTCCAAGGGGATTCTAAAACTACATTTGTTTCACCAAACACCCTAAGTACTTTGTGCAAGTTGAATATTAGTGATATAAAAATAGAGATATAAAAAATCGATTTAATTTCTCCTTTAATTGAGTTCATACTTAAAATGATGGTATCTGTAATTTAAGAAACAAAACTAGTTGTTATTTCTCACTTTAAATGCTGCTCGTTTCTTATCCTTACTTTGCTCTTGATAGGTCTTATATATCTTGAACTGATCTTCATTCAATATCAGTTTTATTTCCTTGTCTTTCTCTTTTCTTAACTTTTTCAAATCTTGAAATTTCACAAATCTAGTCTTGTCGCTATTTTTAATGCTTTCTAGTTTTAGTCGATATTTCTCATTTATTTCTTTGAACTGAGTTTTTTGATCATCATTTAACTTCATTGATTCCATATGATTTTCAATTTTGGACATAGCCCTTTCAATATTAAACTCTAAATTTTGTGCAGAAACTGTATTCGATATAAAGATTAAGAATACACTTAATAGAATTATTTTCATATTCGATTGTTAATTCACACAAGAAGAAACAATATTTAAGAATAATGTTTTAAAAAGTTTTGAAACATCTAAATTTCAACTTCAAACATTCCAAAATCATTTTGAATTGATTATAAATCAAATTAAAAATTGAAGACTAACTAATATCCTTTAAATTAATAGCAATATCAGTAGAGTGCTGATGTGCAATTTAAGTGCAATCGTAAAAAAGAAAAAACCCCCACTTTACGTGAGGGTTTGATTTTACTGGTGGTCCCACCTGGACCCGAATCTATGCAATATGATACTTATCTAAAACTCAGTAATATCAGCCTTAACATCAATAAATACAATACATACAAGAGCTTTTGTTTGTCTTGTGTCAATGCACTAAATTGTATGTAATAGCATAAAATAGCACTATTTGTTGCCAATATGTTGCCAAATGACTAACTTTAAGATATGGCTTCGATAGGTTTTAGATTAAAATCAAAAGAGAATAGACAGGTTAGTATTTACATATACTTTAGGCCTGCAAATTCAAAGGTTGTTTCTGCAAGAACTGGACAAACTATCAACCCATCTGATTGGAGCTCATCTAAGAAAAAAGCGAAAACTACAGACCCTTATCTGATAAATTTAAATACAACGCTAACCTCGCTTGAAAAGTTTATTAGTCAAGCCCTAAACAATGATCTGACATATGGGATTGAGATTAATAACAGGTGGCTCAACAAACAAGTAGATGAGTTTAACAACAAAGTGCCTCAAAATGACCAGTCCTATCTAATTTACTTTCTTGATGAGGTCATAGAAAGCCTTGGGTATAAAAAAGCTAATGACGGAAGTCAGGGATTAAAGCCTGGTACAATTAAAGGATATAATACTTTCAGAGGTGTTCTCATGAATTTTGAAGAGTCAATAAGCCAACGCCTTAAGTTTAATAATCTTGATGAAAGCTTAGCAGAGGATTTTTTAAAGTGGATGATTGATGAAAAGAAATACGCTAAGTCTCAAGCTGGACGTTTAATGAAGCGTTTGAAAAGCCTACTAAAGGAGGCCATTCTAAAAAACATTCCTGTATCTATAAATCCTGAAATAATAGGCAAAGACTTTAACTATAAGCCTGAGAAGATTATTAACGTTATTAGTGAGCAGGAGTTTATAAAAATTAGTCAATTAAAAGACCTCAGTGGTTCTCTAGATAATGTTAGAAGATGGATTCTGATTGGTCTAAGTATTGGTCAGAGAATTTCTGATCTACAAAAAATAAGAAAAGAGAATATTAGATTTGATGAAAAAGGCAATGCTTTAATTGATATAATCCAGGTAAAAGGGAATACATCGGTAACTGTTCCTGTAAAAAACCAGATAGTCGTTTCCATTTTAAAACATAAATTCCCTTACAGGATATCAGATCAAAACTTCAATAAATACATGAAAGAAGTTTGTAAAAAAGCGGGGCTTACTGATGTTATAACAGGCTATAAGTTTAATGCTTTATCTAAGCGAAAAGAGCTTGTAGAAAAGCCTAAATATGAACTTCTAGCTTCCCATGACCTGAGAAGGTCTTTTGCAACCTATCATTATGATAAGGGGATGCCTGTTGCCTATATAATGAGAATAACTGGACACAAAAGGGAGTCAACATTCTTGGAGTACATTGGTAAAAATCCAAAGAAAGACTTCGATGCTTATAACTTCTTAAATGCGATAAAATGACAAATCCTAGAATTTAATATATGTCACAGGACATAGTTCTGAAATAATGTTTTTAAATTACATAGGTAAAAGCAATAAAGACATGGCTCTGGAATTAACAAAATACTTTTAAAATAAATTGGCAAAAGAAACTACGGGAGCTGACTGTACGCAAAATTCTAATGAAGTATGGCTATCCTCCAGACCTTGCTAAAATGGAAGCAGATCGTGTTATAGAGCAGAGCGAGGCTTTGGCCGAGGTTCTCACAAAATAATTATATCGCCTTAAAATTAAATAAATATGGATTATATAAATCATTTGCTTTCATTTTCCTTGCAAATAAATAGACTGGAACTCGATAAAACTAGCGTAAATAGAATTATTTGGTTGGAAGAAACTTATTGTCCTGATGAGTATTTAGATCCTTATAGTTATTCTTTTCAAGTTAATTTGATTGAGGCTGAGTTCAATATATTGGCACGTATAATTGATAATTTTGATGAAGCTATCAAATCAAAATGTGGAAACAATATAAATCTGGGTGAATACTCAGAAAAAGAAGATTGGAATTATACATTTAATACTGATAACGAACAAGAATCCATAAGCAGGCGCTATTACAACATAAAACTTAATCCAAAAGATGAAAAAGTTTTTAAAAAATTGTGGTTGCGGTATTATGTCGCTGTTCTTTCAAAAATTGTCAGCAATATAAGAACAGTTATAAATAATCCTAAGCAGGTTGATAATTATAAATCAAAAAATGATGTTACTGTCGTTAAAAAAGTAAAGGAGAATAAAAAAATAACCATCAGGGATAACAAAGTATATGATTTTGTAAAAGCTTTGAACCTTAAAATTGATTTTCTAAGAGAAGACAGTTTATCAAAAGATTTTGTAGATATTCTAATAGGAAAGTCAGACAAGGATATTATTTTAAATATTGATAATGGATCCTTCCATTATATACTTACAATACTTAAGCTCTATTTCTATAACCTTTCAATAACATCGGTTGCCTATACAAACAAAATCTACAGCTCTAAAGGGACAATCTTAAAAGTGAAAAATTTAAATAATTCAAAGTCTCACAATCCTAAACACAAGGATGCAATTGATGAGGTTTTTAAGAATTTTCAATAAAAACATGGGTTTTTACCCATCCACACCTAATTTTCCAAACTTTTATTTTTTTATCTAAATAATCTTTGTGGCTTAATATAAATATTTAAGTGATGAAGAATAATCAAATCATTTTCGATGTTCTTTCTAAAGAAGAACTCGGAGACCTCATCGGGAAATCCCTAAAAGAGGTAATTAAAAACAATCCATTTAATCATTTGCCTGATCAGGAGCTTCTCACCAGAGAGGGAGCCTGTATGCTTTTAAAAGTCGATTCTAGTACTCTTTGGAGATGGACCAACCAAGGTAAAATTACCGCCTATGGCATTGGGAGTAAAAGGTTCTACAAGAAAGAAGAACTATTGAATTCTTTAATCCAATTAACCTCTAAAAATTAAGCAATGAAAAAATATAATGTAAATGTTTTAAAAAAAATAAAGGATCCTAATATGAAAGATATTAGAGATATTTCTGATGTATTTGAGAAAATAAAGAATGGTGTATTAAAAGAGAAAATTGAAGAGATTAGAAGTGCTAATGATAAAGCAAAAATAAATTTATTAAAAGAGAGTCTACCTTCGTTTACTGTTTCTGCAACTTTTAATGATAGAAGAATTAAAGAAAATGTAATGGACTATAATGGGCTTATTCATTTGGATTATGATAGAGTCAATAATCCAGAACAATTAAAAGATGAGGTCTCAAAACTTGAAACTACTTTTTGTGCTTTTATTAGTCCAAGTGGAAAAGGAGTTAAGGTTTTTATCAAAACCAATTCAACATTAGAGAGTCATGAGGAGTCTTTTAATAAACTTAAACACCTTTATGATACTTGTGCTGGAATAGTATCAGATAAGTCGGTTAAGGACGTTACAAGACTTTGCTATGCGTCAAGTGATGCTAGTTTATATTTAAATAAATCATCGATTGTGTTTGATGTGATGGAATATAATTAAACCAAGAGAAATACCTATGCAGTATACTCCAGAAGATGCCTATAATTATACCTCTAACATTTTAACATTTACCAGCGGATCAAGAAATGTGTTTACATACACTTATGCATGTAATACAAACAAACTAGGGGTTAACAAGGGCGAATCAATAGATTATATTGCAAAATTTTCGGAGTCTGATTTCACCTATAATGAAATTGAACGTACAGTAAGAAATGCATATAAAAGGAACTCTTGCGAATTTGCAATATTGCAATATTGCAATACTGCAACCTTTGATTTTAAAACTTTACAATCTCCATTAATTAGTGATGAGTTATATAATGATTTACCACAAGTATTAAAAGAAGCATGTGATCATTTTAATGATAGAGAAAGAGATGTTTTTCTAATTGCATCAATAACTGTTTTGAGTGGATATTTTAACAATGTTAAAGGGTCTTACGACAAAAAAATAGTTTACCCTAATCTATATTCATTTATTGTAGCAAATGCAGCAAGTGGTAAAAGTGCAGCCAAATACGCTAAGGTTTTTGGAAAAGATTATCATGAACAGCTTAAAATGAGCTCTCAAGAATTAATGAAGGAATATCGAATAGCTAAATCGGAATATGACAAAAATAAAAAATCTAAAAAAACAGAAAGCATAGAAGAACCCAAAAAACCCGGACAACTTATGTTTTTCTTTCCTGGAGACACTTCAGAAGCTAGTCTTATTGGTCATATTGGAGAAAATAAAGGCAAGGGCTGTGTTTTTGAAACAGAGGCAGATACTATATCGGGAGCTAATAAACAAGAATGGGGTGGGTTTTCACCTGTTTTAAGAAAGAACTTTCATCATGAGGATATTTCTAGAACAAGAAAAACAGATGACGAGCTTACTGAAATTTCAAATTCTAGATTTTCTTTTCTAACAACAGGAACTCCAGATCAAGTAAACAGTTTAATCCCGAATTCTGAAGACGGTCTTTACAGTAGATTTTTATTCTATGTCTTTTCCGTTCCCTATGAATGGAGGACTACTTATACTCAAGAAATCGATGATTCCATGGATGTAATTTTATACAAACTAGGGCAATCTTTTTATACTAATCAAAATAATAATAAAGAAAGAATATTTTCATTAACTCAAAAACAAGGAAAAAAACTTGATGACACTTTCAGAAATATCCTAAAAACCATGAAAAAGAATAACTGTCAGGAAGAGGCTGTTAGTGTTTTATTTAGACATGGATTAATGACTTATAAGGTTGCTATGACTTTATCAGCTATAGAATCAAATGATGATAAAATTATATGTTCAGACAAGTTTTTTGACCTAAGTCTTAAACTAATAACAGAGGTGTTTTTAGGAAACTCACTTGAACAACTAAAACGAATGTCTAAGTCAAATAAATCTCCAAAATCTAAACAGTCTAATTTTCTGAATGTGCTTCCTAAAGAATTTGATAGAAAAAGAGCTATAGCTATTGCAGAGGAAATTGGAGTTCCTTCAAGAACTGCAGACGCCTATCTTAAAACATTCGTTGAGCAAGGTTTAATCATAAAGCAAAAGCATGGTCTATATAATAAACGTACTTCATAGAAACAGAAGAAGGTGATTACCCCCACAGTTATTTTTTAACCCCCAAACAAAGGGGTGATCAGAACCTATATAACCTGAATAAAATCAAGGGTTAGAAGCGGGAATTACTAATAAATTTTATTTTTAATGCTAATACTCTGAAAAAGTGTTTAAAAACACAAAAAAAGGTAAAATCACTTAAAATTGATCAAAAAACGCTAAAAACGAGTCAAAAGTGACTAAAAAAATGTTTTTCGAACTCATCAAAAACATTAACTACAGTTATTTAAAATTTACTTTATTGTAATATCATTATATTTAATAAACTATAAAGAGATAACATGATCGCGCAAAATGTCTTGTTTAAAACAATTGGGTTTTTTGAACATAAAAAAAACTATGATTCTCAACTAATTAATTCGGGTTTCTCACTTCAAAAATTAGACTCTGAAACAAAAATCTTCTTAAAGAATAGTTATTACAATGAGTACGTCAATTTAATTTTTGAAAATAACGGTTTTGGAGTTTCTACATTCACTAAAAATTTTAAACACGAACTTACTCTTGTTTCAAAAGAAGATAAAGTAATAATAAATCAAGTTCAAATCTTCTTGTTTAATGATTCATTTAAAGAGAATCAAACTGCTATTTTCTCACTAGAATATGATGTTTTAGATAAATCAATTTTAGCTTTATCAGATATAACCAATGAATTAAAAAATAAAAAATGTAAAATAATTTTCAAAGAAGAGGAATATTTTTTAGACGATTTCATTTTCAAGGAAATTTTAGAAACCTCTTTTAATGCTGAAAAAGATTCTTTTTATGAGTATTCAGGGAGTCGTTATAAAAACTATCTTATTTTAGATTTTAAAAATGATTCTTTTTCACGAGATAACCTTTTGTATGAGCTAGGAACTTCATCAAAAATTAACACAATAAGTAATAAATCTATTGATGCCCCTTCTGATGAATATTTAAATAAAGTTTTAGCTAAAAAGATTTCATTATTTAATAATTATGAATGCTTAGCTCTTTTAAATTCGTTTACAGTGATTGGCCACGATAATTATAATAGTCAAGATCCATTACACATTCAAAACTTGGAATACTATTTATTTTTCTGTTTATGTGTATAATTTATATCTAAAATCTTCATTTCAAGTCATACTAAATGATTTCACTTCAGACCCAATCAAAAAAAGAAAAGAGTTTAATGACTGTTTTTAATAAGTATTATTTAAAAAAAATATCATATAATTTTCTTCCTAATGAGTTGAATAATGGGATATCGAATTCTTTAGAGTTAAATGATGACATTGAATTTATTCGTTCACGACTTAGATACTTTGGCAAGATCAAATTAATGAAAAACAGCAGAGCAAGCAACAATTTTTACTCTTATGTATATCAGTAATTGCATTATTAGAGACTCCTCTTCATATAGAGGGAATTAGAGAAATCATAGGAATAGAATAATCTATTAGATTTATAATAGTTCTGTTACCCTTCTTTAATTGTGTTATTAATTATTTAATTGTTTTGAAGTTTAAAGAAAAAATATATACTATTATGAACAAACTAGAGCCTACTTATCTTCGTTATGTTTATGATGAGTTAGGTCGTGGTTCACTAAGTTCAGATAATGCTTCTTCACTTCCCCATGGTTTTATTGGATTATTTGAGAAGGAGTTTTCTTCTGATATTCCAATCTCTCAGCGTAGTTCCACTCTAAGACGTCTATGTCTTTGGGCTTTACTTAAAAAGGCCGTTTCTAGTGAGTTTGTCAGTGAGGTTTTAAAGGAGAATACCGATTCCACAAAAGCCCTTATAGACACTTATTCCAAATGGTTCAACTCACCAGAGCCTGGAAAGTATGTCTTGTTTCACGATAGGCTACGTTCTTACTTAATTCAAAAGCTAAGTGATCACGAGGTTCAAGAGATTAATGAGCAGCTTATAGCATACTTAGAGCAGTCTTTAGAGAGTTCTGTTGGAGAAGAGTCTGAATTATATGCTTTAGAGCATTTAAGCACCCATATGGCTGTAGAATCACAGTTAGAGAATAACTACAAGCGATTACATGCTTTTGTGAATAGGGAAGACCTATGGCCAAGACAGGTTAGAGGCATCAAAGGAATACAAGTGGAGTCAAAAGCGGTGATTCAGTATGGGATAATGGAGGGAGCGAGAAGGCATGATGAAGTGCGATCATTAGTTTCTACTATCAATAGTTTAAAAATTCACCAGCTGGAGCAGTCAGATTATGAGTCAATAATAGAATTCATTTTTTCAGGGGAGTATATTTTAGCCATAAATAGACTTGAAAAAATAGATATTCATCTTCGATATAAATTATCAATGCTTCTTATTCATGATTTAACAATCGGTGGGCTAAAGGATGAGATCTTTGTTAAAGATGCTTGTAGTTTTTTGATTAACAGTGTAAAAGATTTGATAAGTAATTTCAATGGGAATATTGAAATTCTAAATTGGTCAAGTTACTTTGAACAAGATGAATTAGATGAAATAGGAATTGAAAAAAGTATAACATTACCGACTATATTAATGTTTATTTACCATTGCAAGCTTAAAGAAATTGGAATTGATGATTCATGTCTCTGGCAGTTTAATATTAACTTTAATAATTTAATATGTGATGATCAAGAGAGAAATAAGATGTCTTCACAATATTCAGAAAAATTATTGTCATACAAAAAGGAAAATAAGGATGAGGATCAAAAGACTTCACTTATTGATAATTATTTTATGGAATCTTTTGTTGAATCCGCTAAATATATACAAATCAATAAAGTTGATTTGATTGATTTAGCTCATCTAGTTGATCTATCCCCCCCATCTTATAAAAAGAAAGATGATTTATTGAAAATTTTAAGCTATCACTTTAATAAAAATACACTTTCTGAAAGAAATCTAATAAGAAACGAGAATTACGGTGATAATATATATTATTCCCTACCTGGTGATAAGGAAATAATTTCTCTTGTAATCAATCAAAATATTCATCCATCATCAGAAGATACTATTAACAACTATTTTAAGTCCTGTTTACAATTAAACAAAATACTATTTGAAGAATCCAAGAAAAGGAATATTAAATATAATTTAAAATGGGAGTTTATTGAGCGTTTAAAATTGTCAAAAGATTTAATTAAAACGTATAAATTAAAAGACAATATATTTAATCAATTAAGGCATTTCATTAAAATCATCGACTCTGAATTTCTTATAACTGCGGATTTAAAGAGCTCAATATTGGAAAAATCTGAAGCTATTACAAGAGAATCAAACTTCCACAAAGCACATGAAGCTACTGCGCTTTCATATTTATCTGAAATTTATTTTTTACTTGAGGGGAATAAAATAAATAAATCGTTAGACTATTTTAACAAAGCATTTGAAAACAAAGTATCACTGATTTTAAATTATACTGCCGAGTCTGATAGTGAAAATGAAATTGGAAACATTAGTGAGTTGTTTAATTCAGGGTTAAAAATTTTATTCAAATTAATTTCAGAAGAAGATGACAAATTAATAGAGCCTTTACTTGCTAATCTTCTGACATTATTGAAACACGAGATAAATATAAATCATGAAAATTCAATTGAAAACTATATTCTAATAAAGAATAAAGAGGACATTTTCAGAGTTGATGATAATTTTTTCAGTTTTTTCAATCATTATTTGAACCATATAAAAGGCTTAATAGAAGATGATATTCAAGAAATTAACTTAGACAAATATTTTCAGTATTTTGAAAATATTGTTAATGAATTTAAAATTGATCATACTCTCTCAATTTCAAATTCAAGCACCGTCAATTTAGTTGAAAAGTATCTAAAAAGATTCGGTTTTGAGGGGTATAATGTAAAAGGTATACGTGAAATATGGGATTTTCTGGGTGATGGAAAGCATCAAGATGATCTTCTTTCTTCTAATGACAGTTTTTTTTCAAAACCATTTTTCTGGAATTATTATTTAATCAACCAAAAAAATATCATAAAATACTTTAAGAATGGTAATAAAATAAAATCAACTTTCTTTTTAGATAAATTCATCAAAGAAAATACATACAGTAAATTTATTAATCAAGATTTAGCTGTTTTTTTTAGGAATAAAGAAATAACTTTTATTTCAGAATTATTAACTCTCAACTTTGACAAAAACATTCATAAAACGAACCAGGTTTTAGATAATTACGATTTAGAATTTGTAGTAGAAATATTATCACACAAAATTAAGGAGCATATCACAATAAGTCAAATTGATCTATTTTTAGAATATATTTTAATTAAATATGACTCAGTAAAATTCGACTCAATCCCTAAATTAAATGAGTTTTTATTTAACATAATTACAGTAAGGTCTCATATTGGAAACAAAAACAACTATACCAAAAAGTATAATGACCTAATAAAGTATTTAATTGATTTAATCGAAAATAGTTTTGATTCTGATTCAGAATATTTGAAACGAAACCTGGAGAATCTAAAAAAAGCTTACTTCCAACCCCATTTAATGTCTATTCATGACGATCTACTGGATAATATAACATACAAAAAGCTATCTGATTTGCAAGATTCGTCCTTGTTAGAGTATTACATTAATAAAATTGGCCCCAAAATAACCAAAGTTTCAAGATTTATAGATTTAAATTTTCAAATATATGATGAAAAAACATCTGCTTGCAATGGAGTTAATTTAATTAATGATTTTGGTGATAGGATTTGTTCATCTCTTTATCTATATAAACTAATGTTAAAGTGGAATGATAAAAATCAGGCAGAGTATTTTCTTAAATGTTTTAATTTTTATTTAAATATATTTTTAAACGAAATTGAAAACTTTTTAATGTCTGGTTTTGTATTGTACAATCCTGTCGATAGAAAATATGAAAATAAACAGTTGTCAAATTATATTTGTGAATGGGATGAATCATATAGTATGATTGTTCTATTTAAAAATTTATTTTTTGACTTTGTAGAAATAGAAAGAAGAGGTTTTATCCTTTCGCTAATCCCTAATATTGATCAATACAATAAAGAGGAAAGTTTTTTTGATTTAGGTTATCTTTTATTGCTTTCAGGTAAAACTAATAAAGCAATTAAATTGATTGAAGATAAAATATGTGATTCATCGGTTAGACTAAAATCTATGATCTATTTTTATTATTGTAAATATCTCTTAGGTGTAAATGATTATAAAAATGCAACTGATATTTCTCGAAAAATACACAATGACTATTTTAAAGCACTATTTTATTTCGAATCATATAAAGCAAATGAAACGCATAGTCATAAAGCAAAATCTTATTTATCTAAATGCCTAGATTTATGTAAAAATATTAAAGTTCAATTTGAAAAGTCTTCTTTATATTTAAAAATATACAAAGAGCTTTTACCTTTGAAAAAAAATAAATTAGCTGAAGAAATTAAAGATAAAATAGATGTAGAAGCTTATAAACTATGTAGTGAAGTGCTTGATTTTTCAAACCTAATAAATAAGAAAAATGAAAATGAAAGTTTAATATTCATTAACAATATTAAAAAACAAGAAAAAAATTTAATACACAAATATGACTCTGATTTAAAAATAGAGATTAATAATTTGGAAAAAAAAATACATAATACTTCCACACCAAATAAAATTCTTGTGAATTCAGAATCAGATAAGCAGACAATATTATATGGTGACTCAAAAATGGATGAAAAATACTATTTAACATTTTTCCAAAATTGTATATTTATCCATATGTATTCGGATTTAGAAACTGATGGTGCATGCGAATGGAGAGATCAAATTAAATTAGAATCTAAGAGTAATCAAACTAATAATTTAAAGGCATTATTAAAATCTGTCAGAAGATTCAGGTTTTTAGGATATGAATTTGAATATCATTGGCTTATCCAGGCAGAGCTATATATAGCAATTGGTAAAAATGAAAGAGCATATAAATGTTTATTAAATTATTATCCTAAACTAGACAAGATATAATCATTACTAACAAATGAACATTAATATTAATTTATATAGTTTTTCAAACTTCAGAAAGTCACTTTTAGCCACTTTGAGCAATAATTCATCAAAAATTGATTTAAATAAGTTTCAAATTTCGAATTCTGAAATTAATTCAATTAACGAAAATACAGATGATGATTACATTTGGCTAGAAACCAAATTGGATGAAGTATTAGACATTGATGGAGAAAACCAAGAATCTCTTTATGGAGAGTATCAAAGCATAATTATTAATCTACTTGACAGGATGCTTTTAAAAAGAAATGTTGTCAATTTTAAGAATTATCTTGATACTATAATATCAGAATTTATAGAGTTACCTGAAACCGCCGATCTTCCAAAAAATAATATTCATGAAGGTTATGCTGTACATATGTCAGTAATTTTAGAAAAACTCATTGAGTTTTATGCTCAAAAAAAAGAAAATAATGAATTTTATAATCAGGTGCTAGATTTAATAGTTGATTTGAATAATGACAAATTATTGTCTGATGATTTAATTAAGACGGGGGAATGGAGGATTGAAATGAGTTTTGATGAATCTTTTTATGCTTACAAAAGACTAAAAAAATTAGACTCGAATTCAAAAATAGGTGCACTACACAAAAGGCTAATATTTTTTAATGAAACCTTTATTAAAGAAATTTCCAATCATGAATATTTAGTTAACAATTTAGATCTAAATGAGGAGAGATATATTTCTGACACTGGGCTCATTTTTGATGAAGGTGAAATAATGGATTTTGTTCATGAAATGCCTGTAGAAGATGATGATCAAAAATCAAAAAAAATAGATATTCTATTTAAACTATTTAAAATTTTTTTTATTGGTGGGGATCAAGATTACGCACTTTCAAACACTAGATTGACAATTAATAATTTGATTGCAGGAATAGAAGATAGAAAAATTTTAGACACAAAACTTTCAGAATTCTCTAAATTACTTGTTAGTGATGAGATAATAGACAAAGACGATGAGCTCAAGGCTTTTGACTATTCATTACACTTTGCTTCCAGCATTAGTAATAGATATTTTAGATGCAATTGTGGAAAATACAGCAAAAAGGAGCATGAAAATATTTTATGTGATCTATGTCATATAGTTGTTTCTAAGTACGGACATATAAACGGAACATTTAAGGAAATCTTCAATCAAATGTCAAGATTAGATAAACACAGTACAATAAATAAAGTTTCAATTACAAAAATTATTGATAAAATTAATGACAGTAAAAATGATGGAAAAATAAGCTTATTAGTTGTTGGTTTAGAAAGTCTTTTAACTAATAATTATATTATCACTGATCTTATAAATAATGTGATTTCAAAAACTGAGAATATATCATTTGAAGAAAAGTTTAAACCACAGAATTTAGATAAACAATATGACTTAGTAAAAGAATTATTTAATAATGTAGTGTCTAATAGTAATCAAAATAAAACTTCATTTAGAGAATTATCATCTATGCTAAATAGACTGATAGTGAATTACTATAAAAACAATAAAAAAAAACAGATCAATTTATGTATTGATGACTTTTTTAAATTAATTGATTTTAGTGATCAAAGAACAATAAAAAGTTTTGCAGTAAATATGTTAGAACAAAATAAAGTTGATTTGTCCTTAAAATCTCTTAAATTTTTAGAGCACAATTTTTTGAAAGATTATTGTGATTTTATAGCTGAAAATTATTCAATGGAAGATTGTTTTATTTTTTTAAATAAAATGAAAAAAAACAAGGTGGAAAATCCTTTTTCACTGGACTCAAAACTATTAAACTCAAGTAAAAATGATGATTTTTTATACTTGTGTAATTTTAAAGACAACAAACATCATCTCAATTATTATGTCGTTTATGAATTTTTTAAAGAATCTCAAAAAAATATAATTGATCAAAAAAAAACAGATTTCATAAAACAATTATTTTCAGATGATAAATTAATGATTACATGAAAAACACTGATCTAGAAAAATATTATAATCACCCAAAACTTTCAAGTTCTATCAATAATCTTATAAATGAGGTTATTGATGAAGATGAAGCTTATGTTGCTGACGAGCTTGTTGAGCTTTCTGAACAAATTCTTTTGGAATTAGCTTCAGCTGGTATTTCACTTTACTTGTCTCAATCAAATCAAAAGGAAGTGTTTAATGATTTTATTATCGAACTGTTTACATCCAAATCACATTCTTATAATTCAGGACCTCTATATAGGTGGGCTGCCCATATGATTAAAGGATTTAGATGATTCATTGTCAAAAAAAATTAAACCAATTTTCTGGAACGAATCAGCTGGAGAATATGTTTTAAATAATGATTTTGAAAGGTTATCAGATTTACGAAATGCTGTAATGCATGGTTTCTTTATTTTACCCGCAGAAAGAAATAGGGAAGAGGCTAACCACATAGCAAAAGTCTTAGAAATTATAATTGAAAAAAATATTTTTCAATTATCTTCAGATATGAATTACCATTTTTTAAATCACAATCAAGATTTAACTTCTTTCAATGGGGACTGGTCAATATCAGTTGATAAATGGAGTTTGTATAAAGATTGTTACGATTTCGGAAAACTTTCTTCAAGAATTCAATACGAAATATCCCCAGAATATGATTTGGATCAAAATACTTTAGTTGAAAAAAGTAAACTAATAGATAAAGTAGGCTCTGAACTCTTAGAATTTTTAAATAATAATGAAAAAGGTGCAGTTTCTTATTGGTTAAATCCCCAGGAGGATTCTACAGTACTTTACTCTTCACTAATTAATAGCATAAAAAGCAATGAAGACTTTATTCTGGTATTTCAACAGTTAAATACAGAGGGTATAAATTTTACTAGTGAATTTTTACTAGATAGAGTTGTAAATAAATTAGCTACACATGTTGAGGAGAATAATTATAGTAAAAGTAATAGAAAGCATTGTCTCAATTAAGGAAGAAATGCAAGATTAAACCTGTTATCATAATTGATCAAATTCATCTTTCACTATTCAATTCAGATCATATTTTACATTTAGTAAATTTATTTTACGAAAACAATATTTTATTTGTTGCTTTTGGTGTTCATCACAATTGGATGGACCAGTTTTTTAATTTATCCATTAACAAATCAAAACCAATTACTAAGATTAATGAAAGTAATTGGCTTCCAGTTTTTCTCAATTATTTAAGGTTTAAGGGTCCTGATAATAATGTTGCTGATCAAAAAAGTGATTATGACAAGTTATATGAAATAACATCTAAATTAATCGGAGAAATTAAAAAGGAAAAAGTTGTAGTTGCTCGAAGGTTTAGTGATAAATACAAATACCCTATTGAATTTGTTCATGAAGCATTTTCAATTTTAAATCCGTTTTTTGAATACAATACACAATCTTTTGATTCAGACGAACTTGATGACTTATATAATTTTCCAAAGGAAATTACTGAAAGCTCTAGAGTTTTATTTTCTCTAGGTCGTAGAGATAATAAATTAGAGTATCAACATAAAATTCTTAAAACATGAAGAATCTTCCACAACCTTTATCAACATATGTGACTAGGTTTATTGATCAATACAATGCACTCAACATAAGTTCTCTTGATGAAAATGCAGTATCTGAATTAATAATTAATAACAAATCACAATTAAACAACTTATTAATGTCTGGTCTTGGAGCATCAACCTTAATATTAAGGCTTGGAGCAGTTATTAATTTGTCTAAAAAACTTGACGAAGGGGAGTGATGATGAGGATGCTGTTTTAATGAAGCAGATAATAGACAATCTAAGAGAGACTTTACCCAGTGACACGAACTGGAAAACTATATGGGAAATCACCTGTGATACAGACTCCAAATGGGCATTTTGTGTGAATCACGAAAAGGGGAAGCAATCTTTGATGGAGAAGTTTGTCACTTTTCGAAATAGATATGTCCATGAAATTATTTCTTTGGTCCCGAAAGATTCTAAAGAAAATAAAAAATGGGATTCAAATACTCAACGAAATATGCATAAAAGTTTCTCCCTTATTTGAAAATACAGAGCTAAAAGAAATTAATGGGGAATATAGTTTTATTGAAAAACAAAAGAGTCTTTTGTCAAAGCCACATAGCCATAAGCCTTTATCCATTTGTTCAAAAAGGTAAGTGACGACGGATTACCATATATTTTTCAGGGCTTGTACGACAACAAAAAAACAGCAGAGCTGATAAGCACCTTTCATGGAGATATTCAAGAGCAGGATGGAGGTAAACACTACGATACAGTTTTCAGTCCAATGCTTAAATCATTAAAAGGTGGGGCAGGAAGAGTTTTTAATCACAATGAAATCATTGATTACTATAGTGAATGTTTTGTAGGTAGAGAGGTTGAAAGTAATGAAATAATTAAATGGACTAAAGATTCTAATGAACCAAATAATATTCTTCCTGTTTATTCGCAAGCTGGAATGGGTAAAGGAGCGCTTCTTGCTCACATAATTAAAAATAGTGCAAATGAAGAATTAAATATCCCTGTTCTTACATCATTTTTGTAATAGTGGATTGGCAAATAATTTACATGCTATTCTATATCATTTTATTCTTCAAGGAAAGAAAATGCAAATATGGGATATCGAGAATGAAGATATTTCAAAAAAAATGAAAAAATTACCTTCTAAATACCCTGAATTAATATCATTATTTCAAAAATTATTAGATGATTTTTTTAAAATAAATAGAAATAATAAACATGAAAATTTAATTATTATTATTGATGGATTAGATGAAGCAGGTGTTGCTTTTTCTGAGTATAATATAAAAGATTATTTTACAACCTATGATGAAAATGGTGAGGTTAATGGTGAATGGAAAAGCAAGCCTAATATTAAATGGATATTTTCATTTAGAGAAGGGTTTTATAGTTTTCCTAATTTGGAAAACATATTCAGCTTAAATAATGTACAACCCTTGTTGGGTTTGAGTGAAGGATCTGTAGAAAGTGCTTTAACTAAATTTAGCCCTTCCAAAGAATTCATTAACACAGTCATTGAAAGGGGTCACGTTTCATAATAACATAGATTATGAATAAACTAGAACCTACATATCTCAGATATATTCATGATGAATTAAATAAAGCTCTATAAGCTCTGAAAATAGCGCCATTTCTCCTTAATTGTCAAGTCGAGGCTTAAAATATTTTTGGTAAATCAGGATAAGGAACAAATGTTTCCAACATCAGATACAGGCTTTCTTTTATCAAAATAGAGATAGAAATAATTATTGTTGCCATGATTAATGAAACAGCGACATTATTTGCTTTTATTTCGTTGAATTCATTAACATCCTTAGTCATTTTAGTGTAAAGATTTATTGATAAGTAAATCACAAGTCCAATGGCAATTAAAATTATAACTAAGAAGAGTGAAGTGTATTTAAAACCATCTAAAATCAGTGATCCCTCATAATCACCGTCATTACTTAGCATTCTTAAAGAGTTAAGAATTGGTGCCTTTATTCCTGAAATGAGATAGGCAACTGAAAATAGTATAGAGGAACTAAAAACCGAAAAAGCTAAATTATCATTTGCAATGTCATACTTTTTTTTAATGAACCTATCTAACATTCGATAAGTGCTGTACAGTAAAATTATCCCAAATAACAGGGATATTATAATTTCGGTTAGTGAGTAAAAAAAAAGATTAGTGTTCATATTTCATATATTAATTAGGTAAAGCTACGTACCAGTTACTCATATTAGATACATCTGGAGGTAAATCCCCCAACATCCATCCCTTAGAAGTTGTCTCCCAAGTATAATATCTTTTGCCAAGGTAAGACTTATATCTTCCGTTTGATAGAATGTTCAATCCTAAAATTGAATGTCCATATACGTCACTGTTCAAGATTATTACGTCATATCCAAATTTTTTAAATATAGTGTAAAGAAAAAGTGTTCTACTATCACAATCCCCTTTAAACTTCCCAATAAACTCTACTGGAGTATATATGCCCGCAAAGACTTCACCCTCACATTCAGTACCATTATCAATCATTTCTTTAAATGAATTATCTGAATAGTAAAGTTTTGAGCATTTTGATTGAGAAACTAGACTGTAAGGTATGCTTTGGACAAAAGAGACAATTAAATTTGCAAACATATATTTGAAATAGCTTTGATCTACACTAATGTTACTTAAAGTTGAATAAACCATTTCAAGTTTGTAAAAGTCATATTTAGAGATTTTATCATATAATTCTCTCCAAGATTCTGCATAAATATTATCTCTGAAAGATTTTGAACTTTGATAATCTCTAGTGTTAACTCTAAAATTACCAGAGTAATTTGTCTTGAATGAATCATTCCAATAGTGGTAATTTGATATTATATCTGAAGAAGTTGACGATATATCTGAATCACTAAAAGTTATTTTTCCATTTAAATTTTCATTTTCAAAACTATTAAAGATGATACTTAAAGTAGTTAGAAAAATAAATAAATAAAATAAAATTTTGATATGTTTCAATTTTATGGTAGAATTATAATTAAATATAAAAATTATAATTGATTCTACTTTTTATAATTTATTAAAATAAACAGGCCTTAATTTAAAATTTAATATCATAAAAAAACTACTAATTCTTTTTGTGTTAACTCGAGAATATGAAACTTGGGTCTATTTTGTTGTATATGGGCTTGTGGCCTTGTTGTTTTTCTTTGCTATTTACCTAAATATTCCATCCAAGGAAGAAAAGAAAAAAAAGAAAGATCTGGATGAGTTTAAAAACTCTATTAAAGTGTTTATTAAATCAATGAAAGAGATCCCAGATTGGTACAGAATTATACAAGCAAGAGGAAATGGGCATGCTATGATGGTAAGTGCTGGAATAAAAATTGATGATTATGAGTATTGGGCAAATACTCATAAAGATGAATATTTGATGAAATTTAATGAAGGTAATTTAGACGTTGAAGGGGTGAAATTAAGGATTGAGAAGTTTCGTTTTATATTAAACGAAATAGAAAAAGTTATTAAAAAAGCATCTGAATTAAACTTAAAAATAACAACTGAAACGGCGAATGATTATCATGCAACAAGAGCATCTGTTCTCGGCGCAGAGAAAGCCTTAAAAGAAATGACAACTTAACCCATTATTTGTTTAGGAACCGGGCAAAAACCAGCGTTATATATGTTTAACATTTGAATATAAATTTCATATTCTTCATCACTAATTATTCCCATTTCATCAAGCAAAAAGAGTCTATTAAAAGCTTTTAAATATAAATCACAAATCTTTTTATCATATTTAAAGTTCTCAGAGCTTATATCAATATTAAGAGAAAGAAATTCAGCATAATTCCAGTACCCTAAATAACTTTTGGGTTTTTCTTTTATTAATCTCTCCAGTTCCTTGATTTTATATTTTTCAGATTTAGAAAACGGATATTTTAAATAAGCTAGCGCAAATCCTCCATCTATCATCGCCAGGCTAATGTCAGCTTCGTCAAGATAAACATACCTTAGAAGTCTTTTAAAGTAGTCCCTATCGGCTGTGTCGTCTCCCTTAATTAGATTTACATATTTGTTTTCAATAAGCTTCTTAAGATGGTTTTTTGACTCAACTCCAAAAGGATCTTTCAGCTCAGGTGCATTAATGCCAATCATTCTTACTCTTTCACCACCTTCTATTACAAATGTATCTCCGTCAATTACCCTGATCACTTTAAACACCTGGCTTAAGGAGATCATAGGAACTAACAGTAAAAGAAGAAATATCTTTTTCATAACATCTAATTCATCTCCTCCCAATATGAGAAAAACAAATACAACTCCTATTAGATTTACTTCTTAATAGTAGTTAAAATGTTTCTTTCTAGGATTTCCTTGCATCTCTTATTCCCTGTTTGAATCCTGTATTATAACCATCTGTATAAGAATCACTACTTTGTTCAAATGTTGGGAACGGTGGGAACGGTGGGAATGGACAAAATGCATTTTTACCTTTTTCATCCTTCCAACCTTCACAATGACCGTCCTTAAATCCTTCATCGAATTTTGTTACTACAGTTGTTTCCTCTTTGATTATTTCAAACTCTGAAGATAAAATGGAATTAGAAAAAGAAAACATAAATAGTGATAAAACTGACACAAATAAAATTAACTTAAACTCTTTCATAATATTTTTTAATACAATTTATGGATAATTAATTGAAAATTAACTTATGATTTATATTTTTGCACAATAGAGTTTTAATTTATTGTCAAGACCTGTAAGTTAATTTCTTTTTAAAGCCTCGTTTATTTCACCATTTAGCTCTGAAAAAGCTTTATTCACAATATTCGTGAATTTGATATGTAAAATATGGCTATATCCGTCATTTATTCCTATTCCTGATGTTTGAATACCAATGTCAAAATTTGTGTAACAGTTATCACAATAATCAGAACAATAATCGTTTTTGAATTTTTCCTTTACACGTTGTTTACCTAATATTTGAAAAGTTTGATTTTTATCAACCAATCCTAGAGTAGTTTTTTTATTATATGTAACATTTTTGTTTACTAGACCTGTAGTGCATATGTTCTTAAAGTAATTATCAAATTCATATATTAAGGTCCTTTCAATATTGTTTATGATATTATTATTTATATTTCTTCTCATAAATAAAATATAAGTATCTATTGCTACTATGTTATCTGTCTTGTTTTTATCAGAATCCAAAGCAATAATTGTTGAATAAATAAAAGCTCCCTCAAAAGATTTAAAATCAATACCCAAATATTTTCCTACTCTCTGATTATGAAGCACATATTTGTATGTTCCATCATCGTTTTTTGCTTGATTAATCATTTCTGCATTTCCATCTATGTTTAAATTATCATAGAGAGGGTCGTCATAATCGGAAGCATAAATTGCTTTTTTACCTTGATAAATTAACTGATTCACAGGGTCACCTTTCATTGAATTTGAAACATAATCTAAAAATAGGTAAAGTCTATTTTGGTCAATTTGGATTTGCCCAAAGGAAACTAAGGGAACTAACAGTAAAAGAAAAAGTAGCTTTTTCATAAAATAATAATTTATTGGTTTAAGAATTAATCTGTTATTTTTTCATATATCCAGGTTCCTGTCGAGCTTCCTGAAAAAGATGCTTTCATTATGGAATCATTAATCATAGTATATTTAACTAATAGATCCCAGTTATTTTCGGAAAAAAAAATAGTATTTATTTCATTTTTACTTGTCGATTTAATTGATTGTGTACTTAATTCATTAACTGAAAAACTAGAGGAATATAAAGTAAGGAAATCTTTATTGCTGTTGTGAGTTATTATAAGGTTAAATTCTGATTCTCCTGACATCCAAAAACCTTCAAATTTTTCTAATTGAGCGTTTACTGTAAATCCAAATAGAAGTGTTGCGATTGTAATTTTTGTTTTCATAATTAAATTTTTAGTCTTATCTGTTATCCAGCAGCTCAGGTATTTAGTTTGTAATTAGAATTTTGAGGGGAAACTGTTTTTGCAGACTCAAGTTTTTTCTCTAATCGTCAATACAATGTACAAAACTGTTTTTAAAGCTTGTTTTCTTTAGAGCTGCTAAGCTGATTTTTTAGTTTAGAGAATAGGATTAATTTGATAATATACCGGTTTCAGCGGCACAGTTCCAAAAGGAAAACGGATTTAAATCGAGAAGTAGGGAGTGTCAAATTAAAGTTTAGGCTGGACTTTTTTGGGGTTTTTATGTAATTGAGCGCACAATAACCAAGAGGTTTGTTGCCAATATGTTGCCAAAAAGGAAATAAAAAAACCGCAACGCCTTATTTATAAAGACATTACGGTTTTTGTTGGTGGTCCCACCTGGGCTCGAACCAGGGACCAACTGATTATGAGTCAGCTACGTCTTCGACACGCTACGCTTACTAACAACTGAGCTTCAATACTTTAGATTAAACGTTGTAATAGATGTTTAACTAAAATGCCAAATAAGTGCCAAATAAAAGTTTATCCTATCCAAAGGTTTGTAGACGTACAGACGGTAAATACTATATTGATTTTAAACTAAACGGTAAGAGGTTTAGGTTGTTTAATGGTAAGTATATCGGTTCTTCTAACAATCCTAATTCGTATCCGCCACGTTTACGTAAAACACAATCCGTCAATCTTGCAAAAGAGGTTTACGATTATCTCGTTTCTAATAACTGCAGCTTCGTTAAAAGACCTAATACTAAACTAGAGTTCTACGATTCTTTAATTGAAAGAAAACTTTCGGAAAACCTTTCTCTATCCTACTCAAAAGCACTTAAAGCTATAGAAAGATGTTTACGTGAACAGTTGGTTTCTACAGGTCATATTTCAACTGAATATGTTGATTCCTTGTCTTTAAGGTATCGCAACAATACCAGCTTTAATACAACAAGAAGACACGTTAATGTTCTAGTCAATTATCTGTGTGAAAATGGCTTTGATATTAAACCTTCTAAACTCAAAAGTAGAAGACAAACAGAAACTTTGCATAAGCCTATAAAGAATGTAAAAGAACTGCTTGAAACTATTAAGAAGTTTAATTATGATTTATACCTGTGTTGTGTTCTGACGTATTGTTGTTTATTAAGACCACATCAAGAAATTAGATTACTTAAATGGAGTGATTTTAGTGAGGATTTAAGACACATAAGTTTGTCTGGTAATAAAGTGAAATCTAAACGCAATAGAGTCGTTCCTGTACCCAAATTAGGGCTTGTAAAATCAGACAATAATCTAAACATCTTTACAGGAAGAATACAGCCTTATAACAGAAGCTATTTTAACACACTTTGGAAGCGTTTTAAGAAGGCTAATTCATCTGTTGAACAAGGCGTAACGATTTATTCTTTTAGGCATTCTGGAGCGATAGAAATCTTTAAGCGAACAGGGTCATTAACCAAGCTACAAAAGGCAATGGGGCACTCAAGTTTAAATGTTAGTTTAACTTACTTACGTGGATTAGAAGTTGCTGAATTAAAAAAAGAAGATATGCCTATGGTTTGATTTTATCTAATTTCTTTTGTAGAATTTCAATGAGTTTTATGTTTCTTCCATTAACTTTTTTAGATTCTTTTGAAATTGTAATAGATAGATTTTTAATTATCTCTTTTGTTTTTGGTGTTATCACCTTTTTTTCTTTTTTCAGAATGTTTGTTTTAATCTTAGATATACAATATTGATGCCGGAAATATAGAAATGAGTTTAATAAAAAAACTAACTTAATCTAATTGCTAATTAAAAGTTGCTGAATTAAAAGAAGAAGATATGCCTATGGTTTAATATATTTTTGAATATATTTAATAAATATGAAAAAGAGTTTTTAGATAATATGTTCTTTAACTTTAATATGGAATGTATTATGATTTGCCAACTAATAGACCACAGCCTTTAACTATATTATTAATATTATCTGCTTTAACTGGAGCATATTATTCTTTTAAAAAAATGAAAAAATGAAATTAGTAAAAGATAAATTTTTATTGATAGGATTATTAGTGTGGCTTGTAGCAACATCTTCATATTTTTTGTTTAATTCTATGGGATTTGCATTATCACCAATCTCAGAGGATGGTTTAAATAGTTTATTGACAATTTATATTCCAGTATTACTGCTATCAGTTTTTTTGTTACTTTATTTAACTAGAAAAAGAGAAAGAGTTGATTGGGTTGAGCTTTATGCTGTTGATAAGGAATCTGCAAAAAAAGAAGCTTGGTTATGTCTAATTTATTTAATAATAACTCAACTAATCTTAGGTTTAGGTTTCAATTTAGGTTTGCATTTTCCTGGTACTGATATTTACTCAAGTGGAAGTCATTCTCAACAAGATGTATTGATTTGGGTAATCACTTATACATTTATTTACACTATTATTCCTCTTTTGTGGCTTCAAACAAAAGGCCTTTCCATAGGAAAACTTTTCACTTCATTTAAATGGAAAAGAGATATGTGGATAATTATCTCTTATTGGGCTTTAGATTTTTTTGGTCCAATAATTACAGGGTCTACCGATTTTATTGGAGGCATTTCAGCAAGTCAATACGCAATAGGTGTTCCTACAGGTATTTTAGTTAATTCCTTGGGAGCAGGATTACCAGTCTTAGTTATGATGCATATGATTTTTATACCACGAATAGCGGTAATATTTAAGCATAAAATCACAGTTATATTAATTGGAGGTCTTTTTTATTCTGTTTTTAGTTTGTTTGACCAAGGAGTAGATTATGGTAATCTATCTATTGCGCTAACTTCCTTTACATATATAATTATGACACAAACACTTGTTGGTATGGGAAAGGCAACTTTTACTGTTGTAACAGGAAATCCATTTATTCATTTTATTACGTTACACATTATTAGTGCTAGGGTTCCATTTGATACACGAATGTATATTGATATATTTAAACTCAAGTAATTATTTTGCTGAATTAAAAGAAGAAGATATGCCTATGGTTTAAGCCTTATCTTCCATTTTGTATTGGTTCAGAATCAGGCATTAATTTATTTAGAATAAAATAAACAGGGCAAAACTTAGTTATTGGACTTATAATTTGAAGCCCCCCAACAGCAACAGCAACCCATAAAAAAACTAAATTAGAAGTGTAGAAAGTTAATCCTACGCTAATTAAATATAGTAAACCAACGATAGCATCGTGAACTCTGATTTTAGAAATATTTTTTTTCATTTTAAAAAACAATTTAATTTGTTAATATACAATAATATAAAAAAAAACATTCCTATTAAAATGTTAGCTTAACCTAATTACGTGGATTAGAAGTTGCTGAATTAAAAGAAGAAGATATGCCTATGGTTTAGTTTGATTAACTTTGATAAAATGAGTACTGAGATTAAATTTTCCAATTTAAGCGTAGATGAAATTCTTCAAATTGTTGAACCTATAATGGATAATTGTTTAGAGGGTTCAAATGAGGGAAATTATGAAAAGCATACCCGTGATTTTACAGATAGAATAAAATCAATAGTTACACCTGATGAACTTCAAAGACAATTATCAAATGAACCAAAAGTTTATTTTACTAAAAGAGAGTTCTTGCATTTATTCAGAAGAAATAATTCTGTAGGAATTGTCTGGAAACAATTAACCTCACTAAATAACGATGAACTTATTAATCAAGCAATTTTTAAGGAAATTAAGGGAAATATTCTTATTGACCATTGTATGATATGCTGAAATAAAAGAAAAAGATATGCCTATGGTTTAATATATTTTTGAATATATTTAATAAATATGAAAAAGAGTTTTTACATAATATGTTCTATAACTTTAATTTGGAATATTGTTGGTGTAATTAATTATTTAGGTTTTGTGTATATGTCAAATGAAGCTTTCAAAGCTTTACCAAGCGATATGCAGTTATATATTGAAACAAGACCTTCTTGGGTTACAGGTGCTTTTGCTTTGGCTGTTTTTTCAGCAACTATTGGTAATATTGGTTTGTTAATTAGAAAAAAATGGGCAAATCTACTTTTAATAATTTCTTTGATAAGTATACTAATTCAAACCTTTTATAATTTTTTTATTCAAGATATCGTACAGATTCCAAACAGCGAAGTAGCGATTAGTATTTTAATCGTTTTAGTGGCTGTTTTTCTTGTGATTTACAGTCAAAAAATAAATAAGTAAATTATATTCTGAATTAAAAGAAGAAGATATGCCTATGATTAAAAATTTATTATTTTTAAAAAAAAAATACTATGGAAACATTAAATAAAAATTGGTTTGCTTTTACACTTATTGCTGTAATATTTGGATGCATTGGATATTTACTAGGAAGTCAAAATAATTCTCAGAGTTGTCCAATGATGAAAAATCATCATAAAATGATGTTTATGGATGGTAAGATGAAAGCAGGTGAATCTATGTTTATGTTTAAGGATATAGAAGACGGAGAAATTGAATGGATTGAAGACATAGAAATAAAAAAAGAAGAAGGAGAAAACGGCAAGAAAAAAATAAAAGTAGAAGTAAAAGCCAAAAAAGATTAAAAGTTGCTGAATTAAAAGAAGAAGAAATGCCTATGGTTTAGTTTGATTTTCTATAAAATCAAAAATTTTATGAATTAATGGTGCATTATTTGAGCCAATCCACCCTTTACTGTAATTTACAGAAAATGATATATCATACTTAGGTGAATAAACTACTTGAGTACCCCAAAACCCACTATGAGTATAAAACTTTAAACCATTCAATTCAATTTCCCATATTCCTAAACTATAATCCATTGATGCTTTACTTTTATATTTATATTTTTTAAGCATTTCCTTTAATGTAGATTCTTTATTAAAAACTTTATTGTTAAATAATAAGTAAAAAAACCTTGAGATATCTTCAGCAGTTGAAATTAATCCTCCACCACCAAAATAATCTATACTTGGGTCAATCCCATATGCATCTTTACCGTTTCTAAAATACTGATGAATTCTTTTATCATCTCTTTCATCCTCGAACCAAGTATCATTGATGTTTAATTGTTCAAATCTTAAGAGGTTTTTAATTGCATTATCCAAACTTGATTTTGTAATATTTTCAATTATTCCTCCTAAAATAACATACCCAGTATCAGAATATTTGAATTGATTTCCTACAGAACCAATTGGATTACCCCATTCAATACAAGATTTTATTTGTTCCGTTCGAGTCCATTTATGGTCAGGATTATCATATATTTTTTTGAAAAAATTTGGATGATTGGTATGGTCATACATTCCAGAAGAATGATTTAATAAATGTCTTACCGTGATTATTTCTGGGTTGTAGCCACCTTCAATTAAAATATTTTGATGTTCATTTGAAATATATTTAGATATCGATTCATCTAATAATATTTTTTTTTCTTCCCAAAGTCGAAGAACACTCGCTGCGACGAATGTTTTGGTTACGCTGGCAATTCTAAACTGACCAAATTTATTTAAAGAATCATTTATTCTAACATCATTAATTCCAAAAGCTTTTGACCAATTAATATTTTTAGTATTAGAGTAAATATTATAAATAATTCCTGGTTCGTCATTATTGACATATTCCTCTGAAAATTTATCAAATTCGTTAAAATCAAAAACTTTGTTTTGTGATAATACTAAGTGTGGAATAAACAGAAATAGTAGAATGAATTTTTTCATAATAAGTTTTTTTTATTTCACTCATTCCAGCACCTAACACAACTCCTAAAGCAAGTCATAATCCTAAATTTTCAGTAAATAACCCAACTAAAGTTCCAAATACAATTCCATAAGCAACCCAATTATCTTTTTTCATAAACTATGATTCATTTCTTCTGAAATAATTGCTTTTGCTTCTTCTGGTTCTTCTTG
>CALSPA010000026.1 GCA_943788115.1 uncultured Flavobacteriales bacterium | reverse complement strand
TTGATCACAGAAAACAAAGTCATCCCAGACAATTCTTTAGTGGTTGGATCCCCTGGTAAAATTGTACGACAAGTCTCAAAAGAAGAGAGCGAAGTCAATTACTGAAAACGCTATCCATTACCAGGATAACTGGAAAAAATACTCTAAGTCAGTATTTTAAGGAATTAACCAGGTATCCTTGTTATTCTCTAAATCAAACTTAGCACGACGGTGACCTTTGGCTGCTAAATAAAGCCATTCCATACTTTTAATTTTACATTGAATAACAGTAAAGTTTTTATATCCCACCTCACTTTGCTCCATTGTAAATTCAAAATTATCCAGTTCAGGTTTTAGTCCTGAAGTAGGGGTTTCAGATAATGTTCCTGGTCCGTTATCAACTAAATAACATTTTCTACTCATGTGTCCTGTTTTTAACCAAGACTGTTTTGTAATATCATTATCATGATTAACAGTGCATTCAACTTTAAGTCTAACTTGGATCTTCTCATCCTTGTCATAAAATAACATTGCAGCGTTTTTATTTGATTTTAATTTAGCAATTTTATCTGATCTGATATCACTATGGTATTGAACAAGATTATTTTCTCTATCTGATTTTCTAAGGACCACAATTCTTCCATCAAAATCATCCTGGCCACCACAGATAAACACAGGAATTCTAAATTGAGAACCTCTATCTTTGATTGCATTGTCCAGCATGGACCAGATTTTATTTTTGATTTCCTCAAAATCTTCGTAGTATGCTGGTTGCATTATGGATTATTTACTAAGTCTTCTGATCAAACTAGAGGTGTCCCAACGGTTTCCACCCATTTTTTGAACTTCAGCATAATATTTATCAACAACTTCAGTTACTGGAAGTAGGGAACCATTATTTTTAGCTTCATCCATTGCGATTTTTAAATCTTTTCTCATCCAATCAACTGCAAAACCAAATTCAAACTGATCATCAATCATTGTTTTATATCTATTTTCCATTTGCCAAGATTGAGCCGCACCTTTAGATATAACCTCAATTACATCTTCCATATTTAAACCAGCTTTCATTCCAAAATTTATTGCCTCAGATAAACCTTGAACAAGACCTGCAATACAAATTTGGTTAACCATTTTTGCTAATTGGCCATTACCAGCGCCACCTAATAATTTCATTTTTTTGCTATAACAATCAATGATGTCTTTAGCTTTATCAAAATCAGATTGATCTCCACCGATCATCACTGTCAGTGCACCATTTTCAGCACCAGCTTGACCCCCTGATACTGGCGCATCTAATGCACCAAAACCATTTTTTTTAGCAAACTCATTAATTTCTCTAGCAATTGTTGCAGAGGCTGTTGTGTTATCAATATAAACGGAACCTTTTTTAATTGTTTTAAAGATACCGTTGTCACCAAAAGTAACCTCTCTTAAATCATTATCATTACCAACACAGGTAAATATAAAGTCAGCACCCTCAGCAGCTTTTGCAGGTGTGTCTGCTTTTGACCCTTTATATTCTGCAACCCATTTATCAGCTTTTGCAGCAGTTCTATTATAAACAGTTACATTATGACCTGCTTTTGATATATAACCTGCCATTGGATAACCCATGACACCTAATCCTATAAATGCAACATTGCTCATAATTTTTATTTCCTATGTTTAAAAGTTTGAATTTTAAAGTAATTCTATTTGGATTTATATTTACATTTTTTTCAAGTTTTGGACAGAGTTTTTTTTTAGGACTATTTAATTCAAGTATAAGGGACGCACTTTCCATCACCCATGGTCAGTTTGGATCAATTTATGCATCTGCTACTTTGTTAAGTAGTTTTATACTTGTTTGGGTTGGAAAAAAAATAGATGACTTTAATATTTTAAAATTTGCATCTTACGTCATTGCTTTACTAGCGATCTCTTGTTTTTTATTTTCTAAAATTTCATCAGTCGCTTTTTTATTTTTATCAATTTTCTTAATGAGGTTATCAGGTCAAGGACTAATGTCTCACACTGCAACCACAACAATATCAAGATTTTTTGAAAAGACTAGGGGACGCGCACTAAGCACAACTTGGCTTGGTTTATCATTAGCAGAATTTATTTTACCATTATTAGTTATTTTCTTATTAACTTTTATTGATTGGAGATATATTTGGATAGCAATTTCACTACTAGTTATTATTGTTTTACCTATAGTAACTTTTACATTAGTTAAGAATATTAAATTAGACTCTAGAGAAACATCTACTGTTACAGAAATTAAAACTAAAGATATAAAGCAGTGGACTAGAGCTGAAGTTTTAAAAGATTATCGATTTTATATTATTTGTTTAAGTATGTTAGCAATGCCTTGGATTGCAACAGGGACATTTGTTTATCAATCTTTTATTGTATCTTCTAAAAATTGGGGACCCTATGTTATTGCACAATCTTTTATGGTGTATTCAATTCTATCTGTAGTTACTTTATTTTTATCTGGTTTTTTAATTGATAAATTTAGTAGTCGTAAATTAATTATTTACATGAATATTCCATTATTAATTGCAATGGTTGTACTTTTTTACTTTAACTCTCCAATGTCATCATTTGTTTTTTTAGGTTTAGTTGGAATTTCAAACGGATTAGCTAATGTTTTAGGTTCAGCTACATGGGCTGAAATTTATGGTGTAAAATACATTGGTTCAATCAAAGCACTAACGACTGCTTTAATGGTATTTTCAACAGCCTTTGGAACAGCACTTTTTGGAATACTTATAGATAATGGATTTTCTATAGAGCAAATTGCTCTAGTTTCAGGATCTTATATTTTAATAGCTATATCGCTGCTATTTCTCATTAAGAGTAAGCTTAATCCTCAATTTTTATAAAATTAACCTTGATTTTTTTTTAAGCACTGTATAGATACTGCGCATGGCTAGAGTAACTGTAGAAGATTGCATAGATAAAGTAGAAAGTCCTTACGAATTAGTATTAGTTGCTAAAGAAAGAGCCGTTCAATTAAATTCAGGATTAGAACCTACTCTAGATAGAGATAATGACAAAAATACAGTTATATCTTTAAGAGAAATCGCAGAAGGCACTATTCAAGTTTCAGATTTAACTGACAGTGCTGTTCATAAACTTAGAAAACATGTTGAGCAAGTTGACGATGGCACGGACGATGATGAAATTATTGGTGATGATTTTGAAAGCATGTACAAAGGTGAAATTTCTAAAAGTGGAACACCTATATTACCATCAAAAAGAGCTAGAAAAATTCCAGAAAAAATTCAAGTATCCTCTGATGATTTAGAAGAATTAACTGCAAAAGCAGAACCAGAAGTTGATGTTGATGCAGAGTTAGAAGCGGGAGATGAAGAGACAGCAGTTTCTTTAGATCAAATAGCTGAAGCTGAAACAGAAGCTGAAACAACTGAAGAAAACTCTGACGATTCAGAGACTACAAATAGCTAAAAAAATAATATAAAAGTTTAGTATGAACAGGAAAGTATCCGTTGCACCTATGATGGATTGCACTGATCGTCATGAACGTTTTTTTTTAAGACTGATTAGTAAAAATACATTGCTCTATAGTGAGATGGTTGTCTCTGAAGCTATTCATCGAGGGGATAAAAAAAAACTATTAGAATTTAATATAAATGAAAAACCAATAGCCCTTCAAATTGGTGGATCGTCTCCAACTTTACTTGCAGAGGCTACCAAAGCAGGTGAAGACTTTGGTTATGATGAGATAAATTTAAACCTTGGTTGCCCTTCAAAAAAAGTTGAGAAAAATAAATTTGGGGCATGCTTAATGAAAGAACCAAATTTAGTTGCAGATTGCTTAAGTAAAATGCAATCGGTTACAAAGTTGCCGGTCACGATTAAAACAAGAATTGGTTATGATGACACCGAGGATTATGAAAATTTACATCATTTTATTTCAACTTTAAAAAGCACTGGTGTTAAAACTTTCATCATTCATGCAAGAAAAGCTATTCTTGGAAAATTTACTCCTAAACAAAATCTAAACATCCCTCCTTTAAAGTATGATTTTGTCTACAGATTAAAAAAAGATTTCCCTAATGAAGAAATTATTATCAATGGTGGAATTACCACAACTGATCAAATGAAAGATCACTTAGATAAAGTTGATGGAGTTATGATCGGACGTGCTGCTTACCATACTCCTTATTTATTAGCTGATATTGAAAGAGATATATTTAATAATGAAAATGTACCAAGTCGACAAGATGTAATTGAACAGTTGCTACCGTACGTTAGAGAAGAAATAAAAAAAGGAACACGTTTAAATCAAATTATGAGACATACACTTGGATTATTTCATGGTCAAACAGGATCTAGCTTTTGGAAAAGGTATTTAAGCGAAAATATGTGTGTTAGAGATGCCGATGTTAAAAAGATTGATCACATCATGGATAAGATTAAATATAACAATGTCGACACGTCGGTAAGTCAATCTGCTTAGTTCTCTTTTATCTAACGAGTACATATACTTTAGCCTACTAATGGCCTTAACCGCTATTCCTGTTGGATTTGTTGCAGGTTTATTTGGTATTGGCGGTGGATTAATTACAGTTCCATTTTTGTTTTATATTTTTAATTCTTTAGGGATTGATCAACAATATGTCATGCACCTTGCAGTTGGAACATCATTTGCAATCATAATACCAACCTCAACTGTCTCAGTTTTAACTCATCATAAATTTAAAGCAGTGGATTTTGATATAGTTAAAAGTTATGGAATATTTGTAGTACTTGGTGTTATTTTTGGAACAATTTTTGCAGCAACTCTTAAAACTAAAACCTTAGTTCTTTTCTTTGCAATCGTAATATTTTTATTAAGTATTTATCTTTTATTATTAAAAGAGAAGGAAAAAAATATAACTCTTAAAATTAAGCTTCATTTGAAAATTATTTTAGGATTTTTAGTAGGTTTTATCTCGGCACCCATGGGTATTGGAGGGGCTGTTATGAATGTTCCAATTCTAAAGTTTTTTGGTTACTCAATTAATAGAGCTATAGGTAGCGCTGCAGCTATTGGTTTTTTAATAGCATTATTTGGCGCAATCGGATTTTTGATAACTGGCAGTTATTTAAAAACAAATATTCCATTAAGTATTGGTTTTTTAAATATTCCAGCTTTTTTAATTTTTATACCGATTACAACCTTTATGGCTAGAATTGGTGCAAGAACAGTTCATACAATTGATAAGAATAGAATTAGTAAATATTTTGGAATATTTTTACTTATCATTGCTGCAAAATTTTTATATGAATA
>CALSPA010000025.1 GCA_943788115.1 uncultured Flavobacteriales bacterium | reverse complement strand
CTTACTCCAATTTCATCAGCCCATTTCAACAATCCTTTAGGATAATTTACTCCTTTCGTCATTGCCAAATCAATATCATCTCTGCTAGCAATGTTTAAAAACAATGCATCAGCCGCCTCGTTTATTAACATAATTAAGATTCTGTTAAATATCTTTTCTGCTAATTGCTTATCTTTATTAACTTCAATTTCTGATTCATTTTCATAATTATAGTAACCTCTCCCCGACTTTCTACCGTACCATCCAGCCTCAGCATGTCTTTTCTGAGTAAATGAAGGTTTGTATCTAGGATCATAGTAAAATGCTTTGAAAACAGATTCAGTTACTGCATAATTCACATCATTACCTATAAAATCCATTAATGTAAATGGCCCCATCCTAAACCCACCTATCTCTTTAACAGCCCAATCTATTGTTTCAAAATTAGCTATTCCTTCATCATAAATCCGAAGGGCTTCACCATAAAATGGGCGAGCGATTCTGTTAACAATAAAACCAGGCGTATCCTTTGCAATTACAGTAATCTTATTCCAACTTTCAATTATATTCTTTGAATTATTTATTGTATAATTTGAACTTTGGATACAAGGAATAATTTCGACTAAAGGCATTAATGGTGCTGGATTGAAAAAATGAATTCCAATAACTCTTTCAGGATAAACACAAGAAGATGCTATAGAAGTTACTGAAAGAGAAGATGTATTAGATGCTAAAATAGTACTAGGCAAACATAAACTGTCTAATTCTGAAAAGACTTTTTTCTTAATCTCTAAATCTTCAATTATGGCTTCAATCACAAGATTTGCATTCTTGAAGTCGTTCAAATTGTTGGTTGTAATAATTAAAGATAAAATCGATTGCATTTTATCTTCATTAATTTTTTGCTTTTCTACTAACCTATTTAATATTTTTTTTAATCTCTCAATTGCGCTAATTAAAGCTTTTGGATTAGTATCAAACAATAAAACCTTACATCCATTTGATGCTGCAATTTGTGCGATACCAGAACCCATTGAACCAGCACCTAATACTCCAATTATTTTCATTAATTAAATTTTATGTAATGTAAAAATAAACTAACACACATTATAAACACATTTTATATATCAAAAAAAAAGCCATTGTAAAACAATGGCTTTTTTTAATTATAATGATTGTTATTTAAGTATTACAAACTTCTTCTTCAATACATTATTGTTTGTATTCAAGTGAACAAAGTATATACCACTTTGAAGTCCTGAAACATCATAGTCAACTCTATATGTTGTCAATGCTTCCACATTTCCACTATATATTGTCTCTACTATTTGTCCTTTGATATTCAAAATAGATACACTCACATTCTGAGTCTCCATTACTGAGAATTCGAAAGTTGAATTGTCATCTGCTGGATTTGGATATTGGCTAATCATAGCACCATTTACATCCATTACAGTCATGTCTTTCTCTTCTCCACTTCCGTCTGTTTCCATTGCATGATTTGAATCATCACAATCGTTTCCGTAAGTGTCTGTCCATCCGATTACTTCAAACGGGAAGAATACTCTACCCATTGGGTTATCACAACAATTTGTTGGGATTTTAATTTTCCCAAATGAACTTCCAACCATGTTGAAATAGGTATTCTCTCTTAAGTATAATAACCCAGCATCTGAAGCATTTATTGTAAACACATCTCCTGTTGTTGCTGAAGCAACATCAAGTAATGTAACGTTACACTTCTTAGCTGTTATACTTAAATCCTGATTTGATGGACCTATGTATCTAACTGTCAATGAAGTTAGTTTACCATCACAAACACATTGCGAATCATAATCAACCTCTGGTGTTACATTTATACATGCTGCACTTTGCTGTGCGTCACATGGTCCTAATGTATATCCACAGTTCATTCTCTTCTCTATGTGCTTCTTCTTAACACAGTAAGTAACTCCTTCAAAACACATCTGTACTGATGAGTTCTTATCGCTACCTCCATTGTTACTCTTAGAAGACTTACAAGCAGAACCACTAACACTAGAGTAACCAGATATCTGATGACTTATAGGTGAATAGTGTGAAGAACATGATGAACTCTTTGAACTCTTTGAACTCTTTGAACTATTAGATGATGGTCCATGAGAACCACTTCCACTTCCACTTTTTGAGCTTTTTGAGCTTTTTGAGCTACTTCCATATCCACAGCTAGAATGTGAATTATAACTTGGATAAGCAATACCTGAACTTAATACAGAACTACTTGAAGAGTGTGAACTACTTCCACTTTTTGAGCTTTTAGAACTCTTTGAGCTTTTAGAAGAAGATGAATGAGATATCCCTGGTGTACATGAAATATCCAACACTTCAACTGTCCAATCTACTGACACTTCACATCCATTTGCATCTGTTGCAGTCAATGTATAAGTAGTAGTTGTATCTGGACATACGATAATTGATGATGTTGACTCTCCGTTAGACCATGAATAAGTATATCCCGGTGTTCCTTCTGATGCCATTCCATCTATTGTTGCACATGCGTAATCAATGCCTAAGCCTTCATACACAATACCGCAACCGCCTACTGACAACTCTAATTGTGTTGGCTGATCAATAGTTAAAGTTACTGTTTCGGAACAACCCTTTGAATCTGTAACTACATAAGTATAAGTTCCTGCAGTTACAGTGAATAAACCAGTTCCAGTATATGGGGCAGCGCCACCTGTAGCAGAAATCAAAACATCTGTAGTCCCTCCATTACATAGTATAGGATCAGCAGAAGAAGATAGAACAAGGTCAGAATCTCGACTAACATTAAAAGTACAATTCGAAACATTTCCTGAATTATCAACAGCTGTAATAGTAACATCAGTACTTGTACCTTCAGCAAAAGTAGACCCACTAGGAATATCAGAACTAATAGAAGAAATAGCACAATTGTCTGAAGTATTTAAAGGCCAACTAGCTGTTGGAGTACATTCAGATAAAACAATATCTAAAGGACATTCAATAACTGGAAGTTCAACATCTGTTACTGTTACATCCTGTGTACAACTAGTCGTGTTTCCAGAACCGTCTGTTACTGTCCATGTTACTGTTGTTGTTCCTAGTGGATAAATATCACTTGCATCTGAAGTGCCGTTGTAATCATTTACAACTGATGCTACTGAAGCAATTATCTGATGTGCTTGGCGAGCCCATTGTAACTTGTGTCTCACATACCCCAGCATCTGTATTTACTGATACATCTGAAATACATGTTATAGCTGGTGCTTCAACATCTGTTACTGTTACATCCTGTGTACAACTAGTCGTGTTTCCAGAACCGTCAGTTACTGTCCATGTTACTGTTGTTGTTCCTAGTGGATAAACATCACTTGCATCTGAAGTGCCGTTGTAATCATTTACAACTGATGCTACTGAGCAATTATCTGATGTGCTTGGCGAGCCCATTGTAACTTGTGTCTCACATACTCCAGCATCTGTATTTACTGATACATTAGCAGCACATGTTATAGCTGGTGCTTCAACATCTGTTACTGTTACATCCTGTGTACAACTAGTCGTGTTTCCAGAACCGTCTGTTACTGTCCACGTTACTGTTGTTGTTCCTAGTGGATAAACATCACTTGCATCTGAAGTGCCGTTGTAATCATTTACAACTGATGCTACTGAGCAATTATCTGATGTGCTTGGCGAGCCCATTGTAACTTGTGTCTCACATACCCCAGCATCTGTATTTACTGATACATTAGCAGCACATGTTATAGCTGGTGCTTCAACATCTGTTACTGTTACATCCTGTGTACAACTAGTCGTGTTTCCAGAACCGTCAGTTACTGTCCATGTTACTGTTGTTGTTCCTAGTGGATATACATCACTTGCATCTGAAGTGCCATTGTAATCATTTACAACTGATGCTACTGAGCAATTATCTGATGTGCTTGGCGAGCCCATTGTAACTTGTGCTCTCACATACCCCAGCATCTGTATTTACTGATACATTAGCAGCACATGTTATAGACTGGTGCTTCAACATCCGTTACTGTTACATCCTGTGTACAACTAGTCGTGTTTCCAGAACCGTCAGTTACTGTCCACGATACTGTTGTAGTGCCTAGTGGATAAACATCACTTGCATCTGAAGTGCCGTTGTAATCATTTACAACTGATGCTACTGAGCAGTTATCTGATGTAGCTTGGAGCTCCGTAATAGTCAGCTCTGAGACTTCGCACACTCCAGCATCTGTATTTACTGAAACATTAGCAGCACATGTGATAGCTGGTGCTTCAACATCCGTTACTGTTACATCCTGTGTACAACTAGTCGTGTTTCCAGAACCGTCAGTTACTGTCCACGATACTGTTGTAGTGCCTAGTGGATATACATCACTTGCATCTGAAGTGCCGTTGTAATCATTTACAACTGATGCTACTGAACAATTATCTGATGTGCTTGGTAATCCCATTGTAACTTGTGTCTCACATACTCCAGCGTCTGTATTTACTGATACATTAGCAGCACATGTTATTGACGGTGCTTCAACATCCGTTACTGTTACATCCATTGAGCAGCTTGTTGTGTTCCCTGAACCATCTATTACTGTCCATGTTACTGTTGTTGTTCCTAGTGGATAAACATCACTTGCATCTGAAGTGCCGTTGTAATCATTTACAACTGATGCTACTGAGCAATTATCTGATGTGCTTGGCGAGCCCATTGTAACTTGTGTCTCACATACTCCAGCATCTGTATTTACTGATACATTAGCAGCACATGTTATAGCTGGTGCTTCAACATCTGTTACTGTTACATCCTGTGTACAACTAGTCGTGTTTCCAGAACCGTCAGTTACTGTCCACGTTACTGTTGTTGTTCCTAGTGGATAAACATCACTTGCATCTGAAGTGCCGTTGTAATCATTTACAACTGATGCTACTGAGCAATTATCTGATGTGCTTGGCGAGCCCATTGTAACTTGTGTCTCACATACCCCAGCATCTGTATTTACTGATACATTAGCAGCACATGTTATAGCTGGTGCTTCAACATCTGTTACTGTTACATCCTGTGTACAACTAGTCGTGTTTCCAGAACCGTCAGTTACTGTCCATGTTACTGTTGTTGTTCCTAGTGGATAAACATCACTTGCATCTGAAGTGCCATTGTAATCATTTATAACTGATGCTACTGAGCAATTATCTGATGTGCTTGGCGAGCCCATTGTAACTTGTGTCTCACATACCCCAGCATCTGTATTTACTGATACATCTGAAATACATGTTATTGATGGTAATGTAACATCAGGAACCACATTTGTAGTTATTGTTGTAGTTGCAATGCATCCATTTGCGTCAATTACTTGATAAGAAAAAGTTCCTTCATTCTCATTGAAAATCCCTGTTCCAGAATAGGGAGGAACACCACCAGATGCTGAAACTGTAACATCTGTATTACCACCCAAACAAAGTATTTGCGAAGCAGATGAAGTAGCGACCAATATAGTTGGTTCCGAAATTGTAATAGTCGAAGAACTAGAGCAACCATTTGCATCTGTTACATCGAAAGTATAAGTTCCAACAGTTAACCCTGTAAACATATTAGAAGACTGTGAGCCACCACCTGCATTAAATGATTGTCCATTATTAACACTACCAAATGTATTAGCTTGAGCAGAGCTCCAGCTAAAGTCATTATATGATGAACCATTTCCTGTTAATTGTAAAGAATTACCAACAGAATTTGATGATGATTCTGAGACACCAATATTTGTGCTAGTCATGGTATTAGCTGGACCGTTGGTTGCAGTTAATGAACCTTCATAGCTTAAAAACTGAACTACATTTCCATTGTTATCTACTAAAGCAACACCATCAGGTGATCCGTTTTGAATACCACTTATGTATTCAGTAACAAAGCCAAATCCATTACCAGAATTACCAACAATAACTGATAGATTTCTGGTATTATAAACAGTTCCATTTGATCCATTATAGAGTACTAAAGACCAGCCATTAAGATTTGTTCCAGCAGTTGCAGCAACCTCAATTGCTTCACCTATATCAGAACCTGAATTGTCGTAATGAATTTCGTTAATAAATACACTTGCTTGAGCGTAAGTATATGGTGCTGTTCCACCAGATGTTGATACAGTTACGTTTGTTGTTCCTCCATTACATAAAACATCAGGTGCAGAAGCATCAGCAACAAGAGATGCAGGTTCTGAAATCACAACAGAAGAAGTTACATTACATCCTGGGAGAGCAGAAGAACAATTTAATTGCAGCCTTAATTCAAGAAAGTTTAAGCTACACAATGAAACATTAATCTTGTTTAACAAATCTAGCGCTGTAAAATCAATAGAACCATTTGCAGCCCAAGCGCTAGTCTGTGCAGCAGTAAAAGAAATAGAACTAGTTAAAGTTGTATTACATTGATCAGAAAAATTCCCACTTGCACCAATAGTTCCTAAGTTATTACCTCCTTCATCTCTGATTGTCCATTGTTCTAAATTTGAGCCTATTCCATCTAAATCACCTCTAGCTCTAATTGTTAAAGTTCCAGAATTTATTCCGGATGGAAGCGAAGAAAAGTTAAAAGAATTAGAACCACTGCTTAAATTAGGACTGGATAAATTAATTGTCTGATCGTAGCAAATACTAGAACCAGAAGAGACATTATTAGCTGTAAAACCATAAGTTCCAGCAGATAAATTTGAAATTGACAATGTTCCATCACCTGTTGGAGATCCTGGAAACCAATTATAAGAATATGACTGACCAGGAATTCCTCCAGAAATAGAAGCAGTAGCTACTCCGTCTTCGTTTCCATTACAAGAAACATTATTAGTAGAGAAGATAACAATAGGATCTGCAACAACTGTTACAAGTTGTGTGCCTAAGCTAGAACATCCATTAGAGTTAGAAACTACTAATCTATAATTTCGAGAAATAGAAGGACTTGCATTTTGAGTAGTTGTAAAAGGAGGTGTTCCAGTTCCAGAACTAGAGTTAATATTAGTATAATTTCCAGAACCAGCGGGGTTTTCATATTGCCAATTGTAATTCAAAGCTCCTACTCCTCCTGTTATATTAGCAGTTAGAGCGGTAGAACCACCATTACATATAGTAGCATTAGAAACGGATGAAGTTATAACAACAGAAGGGTTTGAAACAATATTAATAGTAACCACATTTGAATAACCTGTAGTTCCTTTACAATCTATTGCACTTCTTCTAAAATAAGTTGTAGACGATAACGGTCCTGAATTGTATGAAGTCCCATTAGCACCACCTATATTAGACCAACTGCTGTTGTTAGATGAAATTTGCCATTGATAATTAAAACCACTGCCATTAAACCCTGCTGATGCATTAGCAGTATTACTAAGACTAACAGAACTTCCAGTACATAAACTTAAGTTTGAAGCAATAGAACCACCATTAACAGCAGGATTAGAAATATCTTGATAAGTTAATCCACCGGCATTACTTAAAGGATTACGTACGTATCTAGAAACCTCTACATAGTAAGTTCCTGATGAAGATGGAGTAAAATTTACAAGACTCTGTAAAGAACCAAAATCATCATTAGAAGCTACAATAGAATAACCATTAGAACCATAAATCCTTATATAAGTATCTTCTGAAGTATTGCCTACTGTCGAAAACCTATAAGTTCTTCCAGCAGTAAGATTAGAAGACCAAGATCTAATTTGTCCAGAAGAATAAGAAGCAGTTTGTGCAACACATGACGGGGAAATTGAATTGGCTGAACCACTATATTTCCAAGTCCATTCAAGTCTTATTCTATGGCTGCTTGAAGCTTGAGCGTAAGGCCCATCTGTATAAGTAGATGCAGATGGATATGCATTTTCTCTAATGTAAGAATACCCTGGGGAGCCATAATAATAGCAGTCATCACCACTATTATAATAACAACGTGAACCTGCATCATTTTCAAAAGCATATAGATAATAATTAATATTGTAAGCGTTTGTGTTAGTTCTAGAACCAATAAATGCACCATAACCATAAGTACAGTTACCATTGCTATTACAAGTTAAACAAGAAGCCCAGGATATGTTACTATTGGAATTATCATTAAAACCACCCCAAGCAGTATATTCTTCTGTTCCACTTTCCCAACATGGCCCAAACCAACCCCCTTCATAACTTTGAATTCTATCAACTTTAACGGAATAATTAATGTTTGCCAATTGAGCAAACGAGTTGATGCCCAGAAAAACAAATAATACAGGAATGAAATGAAATTTTTGCAATTTCATCACTTTAAATAGGTCTATAATTTTTTTCATTTTAGGGGTTATTTAATGAAGGTTAATACATAAAAAACATCGCTCTTATCCTCGTCTTCATCTTGGACTTTAAGAGTTAGCTTGTTGTCGTTAATAGTTCGAGAATAAGTTATTGTTTTGGAGCAGTTTGGACACCCATGAACTTCATGAGATAAAAGAATGTCATCACCTTTTAAAGAAAAAGCACCGAAATACATTGGAGTTATAGTTTCAGTAACTTTACATAAAAGTGCTTTTCCATTATTTTCGTAATAGAAAACATTACCATTTATTTCATCTTTAATTTCGTCAGTTAGTATCTGATAATTATTAATATTTTGAATTAAATCCCTTTTTGAAACCTTGCAACTTATTAACTTCCACGGGCTAGATTCTTTAGAGAAATTTTGAACTTTAGTTTTATAACTATCTGAAACAAATTGTGAATTTGAAGTAATTGGAGAATCTATTTCGCTATTAAATTCGGGTTGAATTTCGTGCTTAATAATTTCACTAGTTCTTGATGGAGCATCATGTTTATTCAAATCTTGCGAAACACTATCAAAAGCATAACAAATCATTAAGGATATAGCTAAAAGGGTAAGGAGTTTATTTTTCATTTTATGTTTTTTATATAATAATTAAGAACAGCAAAATCAAGCATTAATTAAATTCACAAATAATTAAATATTGAATTTTCAATTATGAAGAAAACAGGATTTTTTTATGAAAAAAAATAGGGGTAGTCTTCTTTTTAACTAATATAATTCTAATACTAACATAAAATAAATTAACAATTGTCTGAGCTTTAATCTATGTTATTTATTGTTTCGTCAATGAATATAAGCTATTCGTCTATTAAATCTAGGAAGATTTTTGATTAAAACAAAAAATATTGAATAAAAAATTCCTGTTAATTTAGATATCAAATGAATTTTAAATCTCTATTATTTCCTGTTGTTTTGTTGATGAACTTTTTTCTTTTCAAAAATTGGAGTAAACTTTTTATACTTTGAAGGATCTACAGAAATTAAAGGGTTTTTACCTAACTTTCTTTCTTTCCACTTCACGAATTCATATCCCTCATTAGCTACAGCTTCTATTTTCAACAATACCGAGCCAATATAGTATCCTTGCCAAATAGAATCTACAATCAATTGATTTACCATAACATTTCCTTCAATAGAATTGACATTTACATTTATTAATTCAACATCTGCATCTATTTTAAAAAATGATACTATATCATTCCTTAAAAAATCTGGTCTCTTTTTAGCAAATTCTTTTATGGAGTCTATTCTTTGATTTTTAGGAACATAAATCATGGTATCTTGCCATCTTTCTCTATCCTTTAAATCTTCATTATAAATTCTGGATGTAATTTTATTCACTTTACTAATAACATTTTCTGTTTTAAAACCAGAATTTAAATAATCACACATTCTGTTAATCCATCGATCCCTAAATTTTTTGTTTTGCATCAATCTTTCCAAAAGCATAACACTTCCATGTTTCAAAAAATAATCTAAAGATTCCTCATCGTAATCATTCCACGAATCTTGATCATAACTTATCCACCTCCATTTGGTGTTTTCTCTTTTGGGTTTCCAAAACCTAATATTCACATTAATATCATGTGCTCCACAATAAGTTTCATTAACCCAGTAATCTATATAACTATTAACATCCATTTTATTACAAATTTTTGAAAACACCTCATCATTTGTAACGTCTCCATCATAGACAAGGGCTAATAGTCGGTCGTAATCCAAACTTTTCCCCCTAACGACTTTTGCACTTTCACCGGTTAAAATATGAACATCTTTCTCTACATGGTTATCTTTTATAAAATCTGCTCCTTTTCTTTCCATTAAATTATATAACCCCCAATATTCACCATTTAAATACAATGAAACTGGCTCGTAAGCTTGCATATCAAGAGCATTACTCATTTCTTTATTCACTTCATATAAAAGTTCATTTTTAAATCGTTCACCTACCCACATTTCTGGCACATTTCTACCAGAAGTAGCATCTGCACGTACCCAAACACTCTTAAAACTTGTAATGGCTTTATCGTTAAATATTTTATATTCCATTCTCTTCTTTCCATCAAAATCGTTAGAAGAAATGACAAAAGATTTTTTAGGCTGTCTCCTACTAGTTTTTCCAGCAATTCGAATATCTACAGTCTTAGAAAAAGCAATTTTTTTAGCATTATTGATTATATCAAAGTATTCTACATGAGCAGGCCTCTCCCATTTCCTTGCCTCATAGTTTGAATAAATACCTCTTTTATCACTCCAAAGGAATTTAGGATCCGATATTAGAGAAACCACAGGAATTGAACTTTCCTGATTAATAAAATATGTATTTGAGGAAATATAATTAGGAAAATAACCTTCTCTTAACACTATAGATCTTAACACCGATGTTGAATCAATTTTAATTGGACCTTTATATTTCAAACTAGAAGTATTAGGAACAGATCCATCTAAAGTATAAAATATATCTCCGGGGAAATCTACAGACAGTATAACGTCAATTTTGTTATTATAAAATCCTGATGGCTTATCTGTTTTAACTCTAATATTATTTGGAGTTAATAACAAACCGTCTTTATTTGCGGCATTTGGGGATGGCCTTTTAAAAACAGCAAGATCTCTTTGAAGCTCTGAATATCTTCCTATTGAATAATCTCTTTTTTGATACTTATAACTTACAGAATCTAATAAATTAGTATCGGCATCATATATAGCTACAATTCCATTTTTTTTATTTAATCTAAATGAAATATGCCTGTTACCTTGCTCTGTGTCAGAATCTAACCAAAGTAAAACATAGCCCTTTGGAGCGATGCTCATCCATTTAGATTTCACATTAGTTATTTGATGTTTTGTAGGGTTTTTTAGATTATTGGTGAAAAATAGACCTGAAAGACTAACCACAGAATCTGAAGGGTTATATATTTCAATCCAATCATCAAATTCACCAAAACCATCGCAAAAAGTTTTTTTATTAGAAACTTGCAACTCATTAATTTGCAATGTTTGAGATTTACCAATATTAAAAATTAAGAGAAAAAAAACTGAAAATGCTATTTTATGATTGTATTTCATTTTATATAATTGAATATAAATAAAAAAACCCTCTAGAAATAAATCTAGAGGGTTTTTTAACTGTAATTTAATTACAATTTGTATTATTTAAGTATTACAAACTTCTTCTTCAATACATTATTGTTTGTATTCAAGTGAACAAAGTATATACCACTTTGAAGTCCTGAAACATCATAGTCAACTCTATATGTTGTCAATGCTTCCACATTTCCACTATATATTGTCTCTACTATTTGTCCTTTGATATTCAAAATAGATACACTCACATTCTGAGTCTCCATTACTGAGAATTCGAAAGTTGAATTGTCATCTGCTGGATTTGGATATTGGCTAATCATAGCACCATTTACATCCATTACAGTCATGTCTTTCTCTTCTCCACTTCCGTCTGTTTCCATTGCATGATTTGAATCATCACAATCGTTTCCGTAAGTGTCTGTCCATCCGATTACTTCAAACGGGAAGAATACTCTACCCATTGGGTTATCACAACAATTTGTTGGGATTTTAATTTTCCCAAATGAACTTCCAACCATGTTGAAATAGGTATTCTCTCTTAAGTATAATAACCCAGCATCTGAAGCATTTATTGTAAACACATCTCCTGTTGTTGCTGAAGCAACATCAAGTAATGTAACGTTACACTTCTTAGCTGTTATACTTAAATCCTGATTTGATGGACCTATGTATCTAACTGTTAATGAAGTTAGTTTACCATCACAAACACATTGCGAATCATAATCAACCTCTGGTGTTACATTTATACATGCTGCACTTTGCTGTGCGTCACATGGTCCTAATGTATATCCACAGTTCATTCTCTTCTCTATGTGCTTCTTCTTAACACAGTAAGTAACTCCTTCAAAACACATCTGTACTGATGAGTTCTTATCGCTACCTCCATTGTTACTCTTAGAAGACTTACAAGCAGAACCACTAACACTAGAGTAACCAGATATCTGATGACTTATAGGTGAATAGTGTGAAGAACATGATGAACTCTTTGAACTCTTTGAACTCTTTGAACTATTAGATGATGGTCCATGAGAACCACTTCCACTTCCACTTTTTGAGCTTTTTGAGCTTTTTGAGCTACTTCCATATCCACAGCTAGAATGTGAATTATAACTTGGATAAGCAATACCTGAACTTAATACAGAACTACTTGAAGAGTGTGAACTACTTCCACTTTTTGAGCTTTTAGAACTCTTTGAGCTTTTAGAAGAAGATGAATGTGATATTCCTGGTGTACATGAAATATCCAACACTTCAACTGTCCAATCTACTGACACTTCACATCCATTTGCATCTGTTGCAGTCAATGTATAAGTACTAGTTGTATCTGGACATACTATAATTGATGATGTTGACTCTCCGTTAGACCATGAATAAGTATATCCCGGTGTTCCTTCTGATGCCATTCCATCTATTGTTGCACATGCATAATCAATGCCTAAACCTTCATATACAATACCGCAACCGCCTACTGACAACTCTAATTGTGTTGGCTCATTAACAGTAACTGCTTCTGATGCAGAAGAACAACCATTAGCATCAATAACCGATACATTGTATGTACCAGCACTTAATCCAGCGAATATTCCATTAGAATTTGAAGAACCATCTAAAACATAAGTAAATGGAGCTTCTCCAACACCAGATGCAACTTCAATTGCTCCATCACTACCACCATTACATAAAACATCTGTAGCAGATGCTGTAAATGTTGGAGTAGGATTAACTACAACAGTTGTAGATGCAGAATTCACACCACAATTATTTGTAGCAACAACACTAACTGTACCAGTTGTTGATCCAAAATTTGCAATGATTTCAGCTGTTCCGTTTCCTGAAGAAATAGAACCGTCATTTGGAACATCCCAAGTATAGTTATCAAAATCACCAGAAACTGTAAATTCAACACCTGATTCGTTTTCACAAACTTCTTCAGGTCCAATAATTGAACCTATAACTGGAGTATCTAATACACCAAATACGCTCATGTTAAATGCTCCTTGCGAAGAAGAAGACCATCCTTCAACATGAATGTAATATGTACCTGCTGATAATGAAGTAGCAATCTGAGATTGCAATCCACAAAAATCATCGTTAATTGCAATTGAAGATCCTCCACAAGGTGCAGTTCTTAAATACAAATAAGTATCCCAAGATGCACCATTACACATTGAAAATGCATATTGACCATCACAAGGAATGATAACTTCATAAATTCTATCTTTAGAAGGTCTAAGGCTACAATCATCACAAGCACCTACTGTAGTTCCTGAAATTGTAAATGGACCATTATAAGTAAATGAACCATCTATTCCACCTGCTGGAGGAATACAAGGACAAGAAACACTAATTGTTCCTGAACTAGCAGTTGTATTCTCATCATCAATTAAAAAATAATAAGTAACACCACCTGTTAAGTTAACAGTATTAGTTTCATTTGTGAAAATATCACTTATGTATGTCCAACCGTTTGGACCACAAGAAGTACCAACAAATAAATCTACATAGTAGTTGTTATTAGTAATTGCAATATCATATGCCCCAGAAACTGAAGGAGTATATGAAAATACTGCCTCATTACCAGGTGTTCCCCAAGGACCAGTAGGATTCCATGCACCAGCACCAGAACCTAAAGAATAGCTTGAATTAACTCCGCATGTTAATGCTGTAGTTGAATTACAAGGGTCAGCTACAGGTGTTGGACAAACAATCTGAATAGCACCAACACTACTAGAAGTATTCTCATCATCAATTAAAAATTGATACGTAGTACCTGCTGTAAGGGTTAAAAACAATTGTGTAGGAGTAGTTGTACTTTGAAAGATATCATCTATATAAGTCCATCCAGTTGAATTACAAGTTGATCCTACTTTTGCATAAAGATCTACCCATCCAGAATTATTAATAATATTAATTTGATGAGATCCTGAAACAGTTGCAGTAAAAGTAAAAACTTGCTCTTCACCAGGTGTTGACCATGGTCCACCTAAGCCATTCCAAGAACCGCTTCCACTTAAAGAAAATTGTCCTACTCCATTACAAGAAGCTATATTAATAGCATCATCACATGGATCGTATGCTGGAGCTCCACCCTGTACAAGAGTAGCTTTTAAAGTCATACAACTGCTTTGGTTTGCACAATTATATCTGTCTATTAAAACTCTAACTGAGTTTCCATTAGAAGTGAATTGAACTTTAGATTGAAGACCACAAAAATCATCGTTGTAACCAACCAATGCACCTGTAGAATTATCATAAATAGTCATCTGAGTATCAAAATCTGTATCTCCACAAGTTTCAAAAGAGTAAACATAACCAGCTTGTAAATTATTAACAAGACGATATTCTCCTCCATACATACATGTAGATAGGGTTACAGTAGAACCAACAACTGTTGGAGCATTAGATGTCAAATATTGAGTATTATTGTTTGGACATTGCGCATAATTTAGTTGAACACTAAATAAAGTTGCAGCAACGAAAAGCGATATTTTAGTAATATATTTTTTCATTATTTCTGAATATTATTTTGGTTTAACTCATTAGCACGAATTGCTTCTCTTTCAGAAACTGACAATCCATCATCTGGAGTCATTTTCTCATATAAAGCTGGATACTTATTAATCCATAATTGCTTTTCAGCTTGATAGATTTCATTATCCATTTCAGCATCACCAGTTAGTTTTTTAACTGGAAATCCTGAAGCAAAATTGGCACCTTGCCAGTTTTTCAATGCATCTATTCTTTCCTGAGGCTCATTAGCTTCAGTTCTAAATTGACGAATTGGCTCAACTGCTCCAACTGATGATTGATAGAAATCAGTTTTCATCTGAGCATATTGATCAGGTGTTAATGATTGAACATTATGTTCAGTCATCCATGTTGATTTGAATTGCTCCAAATCTTGAGCATCTCCACTATTTTGGCCAATTAAATTGAAACCAAAACTTAGAAACGTCAACAAAAAGAGAACAGACTTTACTTTAAATCTGTCTCGGTAAAAATTCTTTTCAAAATGAAGAGAACTTTCAGGGTTTGAGATAGTCATCATAATTTTATATTTAATGATTGAAAAATTGCTATTGACTTTCAAAAGCAATTAAGTAGAACTTTGTGTGCCACTTACTCTAAGTTACGAAAACAATTTCGACAAAAGCAAGTTTTTCTTAGACTAAATGATGTTTTTTAGTGACTAAACACCAATTTCTTCCTGTCAAAAAAAAAAAAAAAAAGATTAAATAACTGATGAATTAGAAAAAAATGAGGATGAAAAAAGGATTGAAAACTATATGTTAAGCCAATATATTAGCTTAATAACAAGTGCTCTATTTTTAATTCCAAAAATGTTAGAATTATAATTGTCTGTATATACTAAAAAAACATCGCTCATTGGTTTAAATCGATATTGAAACCTAGCGTTAATATTAACATTATTAATCTGAGTGTTGTATTGAATAAAAGTTGTGAAAAATATTTTTTTGGTAAATGTTAAATCGAATCTTGGACTTATTAAAGTAAGTTTTACATTTTCATTATTTGGCATCCATATGTTATTCTGTTCAAAATCTATTGACATTCTGCCATAAGGTTGAATTCTATAACTTATGTTTCCACCGTATGTTAACTTGTTTCCAGTATAATATTGACCATAGTTGGTGAAAAAATCAAAATTCAAAGTATTTATAGGTGATGACTTATACTTAAAAGAAATTGAACTAAATGAATAGTAACCAGTATCTAAAGGCGTATTATCAGAAAAAGTAACATCAGTTTTAAATGGAAGGTATATTTTCTGTTGTTTAGCAACAACCCTGAATTCTGATTGATTTGTTAAACGCATAACATACCTGTTAGAAAAAGTTCTTTCGTTTGATGAAAAATCAACATTAAAATATTCATCGTAAGAAAACAAAAAAGAATGCCTATTAATAAAATTAGCATTTGGATATATATTAAATTCCAATGAAGGCTCAACTCTCCAATAAGCATTATAAACATATTCTTGAGTTTCAGCATTGTAGTTTTGAATTCTTGGAACAAATCCAGTTTCAGCTCTAAAATTATCACCAACATATTCATGGTTCCAGTGAATTTGCAACTTTCTTGTTTTATACATTAACCAAGATGCGTGTGAATAATCACTTTTGTTTGGTGAAAATGAGTGATGGTAAAATAATTTCCCTCTCCATTTCCCATCACTTGAAGACATGTTATAATCTAAGCCAACAATTCTATTAAATGAACTTATATCAATTTTATTACGATCAAAACCTTGTTGATTTACGATGATAGCTGAAAGATTTGAACTTTCTCCAATTTGTCTTTGAAATGCAGCAACTGAATAGTTTTGAGCTTCTAAAGAAAGATCACTAGACCCCTCTGTTTGGATATTCATAAGACCAATTCTCCAATTTTCATTGATTTTACCACTTAATCGAGCACCGCCAATAATAGGAACTTTGGCTCCATCATATAAGCCAATTCTTCTTGAAAAGAATGGCCTAATATTTCTAAAACCAAATCGACCAAACAAATCACTGTTTTCAATAAAAAACTGCCTTCTTTCTGGAAAAAAAAGACTAAACCTAGAAAGGTTTGTAACTTGCTGATCTACATCAACATTTGAAAAATCTGGATTAATAGTAAGGTCTAAATTTAATGAAGAAGAAATAGCAATTTTAGCATCTAAACCCAAATCGAGTTCATTTTTACTAGTATTTGCAATATAATCTGAATGAAAACCAGCTATTGAATAGGGGATTACAGCAACGTTAGAACCAGCATCAGGTGGAGATTCATCCCAATTTAGAGTTCCTGTAAAATTAAGTGTTGCTACATTAAAATTTATAGGTACTTTGTTCCAAACAGAATTTTCATTAATTTTTAAATTATTTCTAGAAAAATTTATACCCCAAGAATTTAAATCTTCTTTATAGCGAATAGATTTGAAAGGTATTTTCATCTCAACTATCCAACCCTCCTTAAAATGTTCTACTTCAACAAACCACTTGTTATCCCAAGCTGTTGACACTCCATAAGTCCCTGCAGACTCTATTAATCCCTCTCGCTGTACGCCATAGGGATTTACAGAAAAACTAAATCCATTAGTATTATCGTTAAAAGGGTCAAAAAAAATGGCAAATGCATCACTTACAGGAAATGAGAAATCTCTTTGCAATGAAGTAACAACAAAATCCTCATTCATTCTATCATCATAACAAATTGCCGAAACATATAAGTTGTGCTCATCAAAAGTCATCTTAACTACTGTCTTGGTAATAGAAAATCCTGTATCTATAGGATAACGCTGATAAAAATCTTTTGCTGCTTCTGCATTAGCCCAAGAAGTTTCATTTAGTTGTCCGTCTAAATTTATTGGGTCAATCGCTTTTTTAATAATCAGGTTTCTATCTTGGCTATTAACAGAATGAATACTAAAAATAAATACAATTATGAAAAGTATACGATACACTAATTATTTTTCAAAGTCTTTGTAAAGTAAATATTTTTTTCGAACCTGTTTGAACTGTTTAACCTCTTGTTGGAAGCTCTTCCAAATTTCAATCGAAGTTTTATTATTTTCAATCAAAAGCCTTATTTTTGGATCACCCGTTAGCAATCTAAAAAACCCATCTTTTCTAAAAAAATCTGACTTATTATTTGTTAATCCCCACATTTTAACAACCCAATCAAAATTTAATCTCCTTTGAACCTCTAAGTTAGAATCTTCAATTAAACTTAAATTATAACCAAAACAAATTTCTCCATTGTGTTTTGGATTTTTAGCTCCAAAAGTAGGTTTTGGAGTAAATGAAAAACCTGTTTCATCAATAAAGGTGAGAACCGTATAATTGAAATGGCGCAACAGTTCCTCTACCAACACTAACATTTGTTCCTTCAAACAAGCACAATGAAGGATATAAATAAATGCTTTTCATGTTTGGAAGATTGGGAGATGGTTTAATCGGCAACTTGTAATATGTTGTAATGATCATAAAATAGACAAGAAACAATTATCAACGGACACTTAACACCTGCTTTTAACCACCCTTCACCATTAATCATTTTAGCATATTCAGCCACCGTCATACCATGAACTATAGGCACAGGATGCATTCCTATGAAAGATTCATTTCCTTTCTTTAAAACCGGACCATCAACATAATGACCATTTGGATTAGGACGATCCAAAATAATAAGTAATTTATTTTGCTCAGCACATGCCTCCATAATGTAGTGCATAGTACTTATGTAAGTATAAAATCTTACGCCAACATCTTGTATGTCAAAAATTAAAACATCAATATCTTTTAAAAGTTCAGCAGATGGTTTTCTATTTTTAGAACCATATAGAGATTTTATTGGCAAGCCAGAAATTGGGTCTCTACCATCCAAAACTTTTTTCACCAGCATCAGCATTTCCTCTAAACCCATGTTCTGGAGCAAAAACCATTTTAACATCCACATTTAAACTTAGTAATGTATCAACTAAATGCACATTGTTCACAACAGAAGTTTGATTCCCAACAATTGCAATTGATTTGTCCTTAATATAATTTAAATAATGATGTATTTGTTGAGCCCCAACTATAACCTTTTGATTATTTTTATCTTGTTTTAAAAAGTAAGTACTATCACTAACCTGAGCCGAAAAATTGTTGCAAAACAAATTAAAGCTTCCATAAATTATAAAACAAAAGTATTTTAACTTTAGAGCTATTCTTTTATGTACGTTTATATGACACATAATATTAGGTTAAATTAATGGAATTCATTGAATACTGAACTTTACATAGCAAAAAAGAATGCTAAAAAAGCATGGGGAAAATAAAAAAGGTATCTCAACCAATTGTTTTCCTTGCAATTATAGGAATTGCACTTGGCATAGCCGTAATGATACTTTCAAGTGCCGTTGCAAGTGGATTTCAGCAAGAAATAAGAAATAAAGTTGTTGGTTTTGGTGCACATGTACAAATTGAATCTGAGTATGGAAATCAATCATTTGAAAGTAATCCATTAATTATAGATTCTAGCTTTTATTCTCTTTTGAAAAATGAGAAAGAGATAAAACACGTTCAAAACTATGCGAACAAACCTGCTATTCTTCAATCAAAAAACTTAACATCTAATAAAAAATCAGATAAAGAAATAAGAGATATTGAAGGCATTATCTTCAAAGGGATTGACCAGGATTATAATTATGATTTTTTTAAATCGAAAATGCTTGAAGGCAAATTTCCAGGCTATAAAAACAATTTAACGAATGACAGCATTGTTATCTCAAAATACATATCCAATAGACTTCAACTAAATATTAACGATAAAGTATCTACTTTTTTCATTAAAGAAAAAGGACCTAAACAAAGAAATTTAACTATTGCTGGAATTTACCAAACAGGTCTTGAAGATTTTGACAAACGTTTTGCCTTTATAGATTTGAATCAAATAAGGAAAATAAACTCTTGGGGAATTCAAACTATCCTATCTGTAAACACATTAATTGTAGACAGCAATATCCAAGTTAAAGCAAATTCTTTTGGAGGAAATGGTAATTACAAATACAGCTGGAACAATGGCCCTTACATATCTAATAATGAATTTTTAACCCCTATTAATAAAGACACTATTTTAAAAGTAATTAGCAGTGATTTTGATCCTTACTTTCTTTTGGCTGGTTCTGACTACATTTCACTTCCAGACACAGCTTATATTTCTTTGAAATTTGAACCTAAAGCAACTAAAAACAGCTGCAATGAGCTAACATTAGTTTCTTCTTTTCATTCAAAAAACAGCTATGAAAATAATTGTTTTAATCTTGAAGCTGAGGTTAAGCTTTCCAAAGGAACAGCCCAATATTATACAGGTGGGATTGAAATTTTATTTAATGACTATAATGAACTTTTCAATGGTGCTAATATCGTGAAAAAGCATGTAGGTCCTGAGTATAGTATAACAACTATTATTGAAAGAAATCAAGAAATTTTCAATTGGCTAAATATGTTAGATTTAAACGTTTACATAATTATAGGGCTAATGATTGCCGTTGCTATTATAAACATGACAGCAGCTCTGCTTGTAATTATTTTAGAAAAAACTCAAATGATTGGAACTTTAAAATCTTTAGGGGCTAATAACTGGAGCATTAGAAAAATATTTATTTATAACGGAGGGTACATAATAGTAATTGGGCTAATTATTGGTAATATAATTGGACTTTCAATTATAGCTCTGCAAACAAATTTTGAATTAATTACACTGCCTAAAGAAAATTATTTTGTAAGTATCGTTCCAATGCATTTATCAACAATGAATTTCATCTTAATTAACCTAGGTGCTTTCACAACTTGCTTTGCCGCTTTAATCTTTCCCTCCTATTTTATAACTAAAATATCTCCTATAAAAGCAATAAGAAAAGAATAATGTTCTGGGGGCATGAAAATATAAAAGGTTTGAAATCTACTACAATAAAAGATTATTGGCAGTGGACATATTCAGACTTATTGATCGAGAGTAATCGATCTTCGTTAGGACTTTTCATTATTGCACATGCACTTGAACTAACAAAAATGCCAAGAATAAATTGGGGGAATGTAGACTTAAGATATAAAAGAAAAAAAATATCAGTAGACATCTGTTCTAGAATTCAGGGCTGGAAACAAAGCAAATCCAACCGAATATTATTTAACATTTCAAGAAAAAAAGGAATACATGCAAAAAATGATCGTTCCCTTACATTTAAAAATAGAGAAGCCGATCTATATATTTTGGGCTTACACAAAGAAAAAGATTTAAAAAATGCTGACTTTCTAAACCTTGAACAATGGGATTTTTATGTCGTTTTAACAAAAGTTCTAGATGATAATTTCCCCACAAAAAACAAAATAGGAATACGCCTATTAAACTCTATAGCAGAACCCATACAGTTTAAAGACATTCAAAGAAAAGTGAATGACCTAATAGAAAATAAAAGCAATGATTTAGCTGAGTAGCGAAAGTGCTTTTTCAATTCTTTGTAATGCTTTCTTCAATTCTTGATCACTAGCAGCATATGAAATTCGCAAGCATTTTGGTGCGCCAAATGCAGCACCAGTAACCAATGCAACATTAACTTTATTCAGAATATAAAGACTTAAATCATCTGCATTATTAATAGTAATCTCTCCATCAGATTTTCCAAAGAAAAAACTAATATCTGGAAACACATAAAAAGCACCTTCAGGCACATTGGTTTTAACACCATGAATTTTATTTAACTCTGTCAAAATAAGTTCTCTTCTTGATCTAAATGCTTCACGCATTTGATGAGTTACACTTGGATCTGCACTTACAGCAGCAATTGCAGCTCGTTGAGAAATACTGGATGCTCCAGATGTAAACTGCCCTTGAATTTTAGTACATGCATTTGCAATCCAAAGAGGAGCACCAATATATCCCAACCTCCAGCCCGTCATTGCAAAAGCTTTTGATACACCATTAATTGTAACAACTTGGTCATATACATTTGAAAATTCAGCCAAAGATGTATGATGGCCTACAAAATTAATGTGCTCATAAATCTCATCACTAATTACAATAACTTTTGAATGATTAGCAATTACATCAGCTATAGAATTCAATTCTTCTTTACTGTAAACAGTACCAGTTGGATTACAAGGAGAACTATAAATCATCATTCTTGTTTTTTCAGAAATTGCATCCTCTAATTCTTCTGGTGTGATTTTAAAATCATTTTCAATAGAAGTTTCTATAATAACAGGAATTCCCTCAGCCATTTTAACAATTTCTTCATAAGTAACCCAATATGGAGCAGGAATAATTACCTCATCGCCAGGGTTAACTAAACTCATTACAACATTTGCAATAGATTGTTTAGCTCCTGTAGAGACTACAATCTGATTTGGAGAGTAATTAAGATTATTATCCCTTTTAAATTTATTACTTATTGCTTGTCTGAGATCTTCATAACCGTTAACAGCCATGTATTTAGAATAGTTTTGTTCTATACCTTCAAAAGCAGCCTTTTTAATAAAATCTGGTGTAAAAAAATCTGGTTCACCCAAACTTAAACTAATTACATCTATACCTTGAGCTTTAAGCTCTCTACTTTTTCTTGCCATTGCAATAGTTGCCGATTCAGACAATCTATTAAGTCGATCAGACACACTATTTAAAACTTCTGTTTTCATGGCCCAAATTTAGTTATTTGAACTTTTAATTATATAAAGCTTATAAATTTTATTTCTAATTTTTCATATTTTATGTAACAAGCCAGTTTATTAAGCGTTATAAAAACATTATTGAAGAATTGAAACATGAATGAACTATTAGAAATAATTAAAATAACACTTCCATCTATTATTGTTTTTGGAGTTGTCTATTATTTATTAAATCAGTTTCTTAAAAAAGAAAAAGAAATTAGAGCTCAAGAGTTAAAACTTATTGCAAAAAAAGATTACTTCCCTGTTCAAATGCAAGCATATGAAAGAGCAATTCTTTATTTAGAAAGAATAGACCCCAACAATCTTATCTTTAGAATTCATAAAAGAGGAATGAGCGGGAAATTATTGCACGCTGAACTATTAAGAGTTATTAGAGAGGAATATGCACATAACATGTCTCAACAAGTTTACATTTCTACTTCCGGGTGGAATGCTCTAAAAAAAAGCAGAGAGGAAACAGTTCAAATTATTAATATGGCAAAAAGTAAGCTTAACGATAACTCTAGCGCTATAGAATTAAGTACCGGAATTTTTGAGATACTCTCTAAAATGGACAAAATACCCACTGATAAAGCATCTGATATACTAAAGAATGAATTCCAGAAGGGGATACTTTAGGCACCCCCATTGGTAAGTTATTTTTCAGTTTTTATTTCTACAGGAATAGAAATTTCTTTCTTAGCTGGAGCAATAATTTTTTTACGCGTTTTATTAACCTGCATCTCATCAACTAAATGACCAGCTCCTGCATACTTATCAATAATAAATAAAGTATACCTAATATCAACCGAAATAGTTCTTTGAATATTTGGTTCAAAATAAATATCTCCACTCATTGCTTCCCAATTACCATCAAATGCAGTTCCAATTAATTCGCCATCAGCGTTAATAACAGGACTTCCTGAATTACCACCAGTGATGTCATTATTAGAAAGAAAACAAACAGGGAGTGTTCCATCAGCATTTGCATAATCTCCATAATCCTTATTCTTGTGCAATTCTTTTAGTTTATTTGGAACGTAAAATTCATGATTTTTATCATCTGTTTTAACTTCTTTTTCTAACACCCCTTGCATTGTAGTAGAATACTTGAAAGTTACACCATCTTTAGCATCGTAGGGAAGAACATTTCCAAAAGTAACACGCATTGTTGAATTTGCATCTGATGCTTTATTGTATCCCATTTGATTTAAACCATCTACAAAAAGACGCATTCCTTTAGAAAAATCTGCTTCAGAACCTGCTTTAGGCATCATTATTTCTTGAATGTAGCTTTGTAAAAAAGAATTTGCTAATTGATAAACAGCATCTTTTTCTAAGCTTGATTTACTGAACTTAGATTCTAACCAAGTTTTAAGTTTTTCTTTTGAAGTGAATGGTGACTTTGAGTAATATTTAATAGCAAACTTTCTAAAGTCATTTTTATTCTTTTTAGCTAACTCAGTTAACTCACTAGTGTGAAAACCTACAGGAACATCATTAAAATAAACATCAAGCATTTTAGCCATTAAATTTTGATCTATTTCCATGTTGTAATTTTTATAAAAATCATCAACACCATCTAATATCTCTTTTTTAGCAGCTTCGATTTGATCTTCATCTTCAGAAACTAATGCCTGACCCATAGATGATCGAGGTCCAAAATAATTAATCATAAAACCAAATAATTCAGGTCCTTGATAAATAGCTTCCATAAAATAAACCTCAGGAATAATATAACTCTCAGATACTTCTTTAGACTTGTGAACTAAATCAATCGCATTTCCATAGTTATCTTTTCTTTCGCTATTTTCTGAAGCCCACGCTAAAAATTCATTTTCAACCGCAACCTTTTTATCAAACACTTTATTTCTAACCAATTGTTCAGATTGTCCAATGAAATATTTCCAGTAATTACTTACTCTTGCATGTTTTGAAGCGTACTGAATTCTAACTTTTTGGTCTTTATTCATTCCTTCATCCATGATATCTAACTTCATTCTTCTTACCTTAACTCTAGCAGGTTGCTCAATTTCCACAGCTTGTTTAACTCCTAAAGATGTCAAATAACGATCTGTACTTCCTGGATAACCTAAAATCATAGCATAATCTCCTTCTGTTACTCCAGCAGTGGAAACTGGTAAAAAATGTTTTGGATTATAAGGAACATTATCTTCAGCATATGCAGCAGGCTGATTATCTTTATTGGAATACACTCTAAACATAGAGAAATCTCCTGTGTGTCTAGGCCACATCCAATTATCAGTATCACCACCATATTTACCGATAGAGCTAGGTGGAGCACCAACTAAACGAACATCATTAAATATGTCATAGGTAAACATATAATAATGGTTACCATAATAGAAAGGTTTTACTTGAACAGCAAACTCATCACCTTTTCCTTCAGCTGCTTCTTTTTTAATTTTAGCAATTGATTTTCTAATTGCGTTTGAACGCTCATCCTCACCCATTTGGTCAGAAATGTCAGCTAAGACAAGTTCTGTTACATCTTTCATTTCATTTAAAAACCAAACTGAAAAATCTGCTGGTATTTCTTGATCACGATTCATTGCCCAAAAACCATCAGTTAAATAATCATGTTCTGTAGTACTGTTTTGCTGAATAGCATCAAAACCACAGTGATGGTTGGTCAACATTAGACCTTCCTTAGAAATAATTTCACCCGTGCAAAAACCACCTCCTAGAGCAACAATAGCATCTTTAATACTTGATTGATTTACCGAATAGATTTGTTCTGGCGTAAGTCTAAGACCACATTCCTGCATGTTTTTATAGGTTTCACCACCTATTAAAAGAGGAAGCCACATTCCTTCATCTGCTTTTGTCTTAACTACAGTAGAAAAAACAATGACAACAGCCATAAGTATTTTTGTAATTCTTTTCATTATTATTATTTATTTAACATCAAACCTAAAAAGTTAAAATTGATTAGGTGCATTTTTTTTTACGGAAGGTAAAAATAGCAATTTCAATGGTTTTTCATACAATCAGTATAAAATTAAGGTTTTGAATTAACTTCCAAGACCAGGAGCGCAACAAATATCATTGACAAAAATTAGTTTATAGATAAAATTGATAAAAATTGACGAACTAGCTATAATAAAAATCCATTTGATGATGCTCGCACCATTTTTCAAGTCAAACAGGATGTGAAAAGTGGAGAAAACAAATAGAACTAATAGAAATATTAGAGGCGGGTAGTATTCAAAGCTTTGGATGAAATTCCCTTTAAATAAAGCTATAATAGCCCGCTGCATACCACACCCCGGACAATCTAGTCCGAAAGTTTGTTTATAAAAGCATGGCAACATATGATTTTCCAGCCATTCACTCATTTGACCTAATAATACATTCCTGGATCGCTTATCATAGTCGCACCATAAAATCCAATAATTACTATATTATATAAGAAATACAGGATACTAAGAATTAAACCTATTATTCCACATATTTTACCAGCATTTAAGTTTTTTTGAGACGATTCAGTATATTTATCCGGATTTAAATTATTGAGTTCATTTGCATTTTTCACCATAATTAAACAGATTATTCCGCATACAATACCTGGGAGACCATAGCAACAACAAGTTACTATTGATGCGATTCCAAGTACTAAAATAGCTGTAGAATTTGGTAAGGCTTCTTGATTAATTACTGTATTCGTATTATTTGAAGGAGCCTGGCTTTGATTGTTTTCTTGATCAGGTGTATTTGTGATTTCCATTTCTGTATTTTATTTTTAGACTTTAAATATAGTGTTAAACTATTAATACTTAAAAAAAAATTTAGCGAAGGTGGGAGTCGAAACCACACGCTCTAATGAACACTATGCCCACAAACTAGCCTGTTCTACCAACTCCAGCACTTTAATATGTGCTATAAAAAATAATCACAACTTTCTTAAAATCATTAATCCATCCCTAACAGGCAGCAACAGGTTTTCAACTCTAGAATCTTCATGCACCTTTGAATTAAAAGCTATGATTCCTTTTGTCTCCATATCATTAGGAGTAGCTTCATGAAGAACTTTACCACTCCACAAAACATTATCTACAATAATAAAGCCCCCCTTTCTAACTTGGTTAATTACTAAGTCAAAATAGGTGCAGTAGTTCTCCTTATCAGCATCAATAAAGACTAAATCCCAAGTCTCATTTAATGTTGGAATAACTTCTAGAGCATTTCCAACTAAATATTTAATTTTTGAATTGTAATCAGATTTTTCAAAATATGAACGAGTAAAAGGCTCTAACTCCTGATTTAAATCTATAGTAATTATTTCACCATCAACAGGCAAACCTTCTGCAATAGAAAGAGCGCTATAACCAGTATACGTTCCTATCTCCAAAACCCTTTTAGGGTTTATCATGTTAGAAAACATACTCAAAACTTTTCCTTGTAAATGCCCAGACAGCATTCTTGGCTGAAGTATTTGAATGTGTGTTTGACGATTTAACTCTTTCAATAAATCATTTTCCTGAGTGGTATGATTTAATGCATAGTTTTCAATTTCTTCATCAAGAAAATCCATTATAAATAGTTTAAAAAATTATTTAGATATAGGAGTAAAGAAAAAATGACACAGATTCACTTATTTAATTGCTGTTTTACAACTGAAGAAATTAAACTTCCTTCTGCTTTTCCTTTTAACCTGCCCATTACAGCCCCCATTACCTTACCCATATCTGAAGGACCAGTAGCACCCAAATGAATAACAACTTGCTTCACAACTTCAACAACAGCATCTTCACTCATCATTTCAGGTAGATATTGAGCAATGATTTTCGCCTCTTTTTCCTCAACAGATGCCAAATCAATTCTATCTTGCTCGTTATATATTTTTGCAGCATCATTACGTTGTTTATACAATTTCTGAACCACTTTTAATCCAATTTCTTCTGAAACAGATCCATCAGCACCTTCCTTTGTCATTTCCAGCAACAATGCAGCTTTTACTGATCTTAAAGCTGCTAATTTTTCTTTTTCTTTCGCAAGCATTGCTTGCTTAATGTCCCCATTGATTCTATCTAACAAACTCATACTAATCTACGTTATCGTGCAAAAATGAATTATTTCCATTTAAACCTAAGTTATTCTTTGAATCGTCTTGATTACCAAGTGTGAATTTTGAAACACTAGAATCATCTGACCTTGGAAAATCATCTAACTGAATATTCCTTCTTTTATAAGCCGGCTCATTTTCAAGCTCTGTAATTCCAATTGGAGATTTCATTTTCTGGGATTCCTTTTTAATTCTATTTAAACGTTGTTCTGTCAATTCTTTATTCTCTTCAACAGAGGGTTCATTATTATTTTCAGGGGTTGAAGATTCTAAGTTCCAAGACTGATCTTTAGAAACAACTTCATCTTTTTCGACCTCCTCATCTTCTAAATAAAAACGAATCTTACCATCAGAACTTGGTTCAACAACATCATCATTTTCTTGAATTTCATTTGAATTAACTGGAATTGGTTCCGTAATCTCGCTTACTTCTTCTTCTAAATTAAATTTCTTAACTACAAATGGTTCATGTTCTTCAGAAAGTTCTTGATTACTTTCATTAAAATCAGTTTTTGTTGATTCAATTGGAGACACTATTGGTTGTGTTATCATTGTTGGATGATGACTATCATCTAGGTTCAACATGGTTTTTTCTGGCTGTCTTTCAGGTAAACCAGTATTTGGAAGCGTTTTAAATCCTGTTGCAATAATTGTAACACATAGCTTTTCACCTAAATCTTCATCGTGCCCATGTCCCCAAATAACATCTGCAGTACTTCCAGCTTCTTCCTGAATGTAATCTGTTATTTCAGTAATTTCATCCATTAAAACTGCACTCTTTCCATAAGTAATGTTTAATAAAACATATTTTGCTCCATTAATATTATTATCATTTAGTAAAGGAGATGCCAAAGCACTTTCCACACACTTAATTGCTCTATCATCACCTTCAGCCTCTGAAGATCCCATAATTGCAACACCACTATCTTTCATGACAGTATTTACATCATTAAAATCTACATTAATTTGACCTGTTACAGAAATAACCTCAGCTATACCTTTTGCAGCTATAGCCAAAACATCATCAGCTTGCTCAAATGCGTTAATTAAAGATAAGTTTCCAAATTTCTCTCTTAACTTATCATTATTAATAATTAATAAAGTATCTACAGAATCTCGCATTTTTTCAATACCCATTTCAGCTTGATTTCTTCTTTTCTTCCCCTCAAACGTAAAAGGAACAGTGACTATACCTACAGTAAGTATTCCTAATTCTTTAGCCGCTTGAGCTATCACTGGAGCAGCACCTGTACCAGTGCCACCACCCATTCCGGCTGTAACAAATACCATTTTGGTATTAGTTTCTAAAATAGCCTTAATGTCATCTAGATTTTCAATTGCAGCATTTTTACCAACATCTGGGATTGACCCTGCCCCTCTTCCATCTGTCAAGCTTTGACCTAACTGAATTTTTACAGGAACTGGACTCATATCTAAGGCTTGATGATCAGTATTGCAGACAATAAAATCAACACCTTTTATTCCTTGTCTATACATGTGGTTAACAGCATTACTGCCTCCTCCACCTACTCCTATCACCTTTATGATAGATGATTGGTCTTTTGGTAAATCAAATTTCATCATAACATTATTTTTAATTGTTTCTAATTTATTACTCTACTTTATCGTCAAAGAAAGTTTTTATCTTCTCAAAGAAGCTTCCCTTATTTTTTTGTGAATGTGTTCTTGTACTTATTTTTTCTTGTCTTGATTTAAGCATGTCAAACTGCTCAAAGCCTTTAGCTACTAAACCTACACCAGTTGCAAAAAGCGGAGAGGTTACATTAATATTTGTATTCGAGCTTAAGTGCTCATTTGGATAACCTATTCTAGAATCCATTCCAGTTATATATTCAAAAAGTTGATTTATGTGCTTTAATTGAGAACCTCCGCCTGTTACTACTATACCGCCAATCAATTTTTTCTCAAATCCTGAATTTTTTATTTCATAATAAATGTGTTCAGAAATTTCTGTGATTCTTGCATTTATAATATTTGAAAGATTTCTAACTGAAATCTCTTTAGGATCTCTTCCTCTAAGTCCTGGAATACATACAATTTCATTTTCCTGACTATTTTGTGTTATTGCAGCTCCAAACTTTGTTTTAAGCAATTCAGCTTGTCTGTGCATTATAGTACAACCCTCTTTAATGTCCTCTGTAATAACATTACCGCCAAATGGAATTACAGCAGTGTGCCTGATTATTCCATCTTGAAAGATTGCAATGTCAGTTGTACCACCACCAATATCAACAAGAGCAACTCCAGCTTCTTTTTCTTCATCACTCAATACCGCAGATGAAGATGCTAATGGTTCTAATATAAGTTCTGCTACTTCAAGACCAGCTTTACTTACACATTTAAAAATATTTTTCGCTGCAGCTATTTGACCGGTTATAATGTGAAAATTAGCCTCTAACTGAACTCCAGCCATACCAATTGGATCTTTGATTCCCTGCTGTCTGTCGACAATGTATTCCTGAGGAAGAACATGGATGATTTCTTCTCCTGGAAGCATAACTAACTTATACATGTCTTCGATTAATTCATCTACATCTTTCTGAGAAATTTCTTCATCAAAATTATCTCTTGTAATCATGCCTCTGTGTTGTAAACTTTTAATGTGTTGACCTGCAACACCAACATTTACAACTTTAATTTCGACACCAGACTTTGCTTCAGCTTCCTCAACAGCCATTCGAATAGATTGAACTGTTTTCTCAATGTTTGAAACTACTCCTCTAGTGACTCCAACACTTGGAGCTTTTCCGACTCCTAATATTTCGATTTTTCCATGATCGGTTTTGCGGCCTACCAAACAAGCAATTTTTGTGGTACCGATGTCTAAGCCTACTACTATTTCTGGTGCATCCATAATTTATTTTTTTATCTTTTTGAACATACAATTTGATTCTTATACATAATGTTGAGTGTATCATAAAGGTTTAATTCCTTTATGTTAATTCCTTTAGTATAAAAGCTTTTGAGCTTAAAAAATTTTTCTTTAATATCTTCAGGTGCACCAAACATAACTCTATGGTTTCCTATTCTAGGTATTAGCTCGAAATGGCCCTTTTTATTACAATAAATCTGAACAATTTGAGCTGCTAAAAATTCATCGTTATTTATAACTTGAGCCATTTCAAATATCCCATTAAGTATTGCATCTTCTTGATTATTACTTTTTTGCTTATTTATTGGACTAAATTGATTGCCACATTTAATTGAACCGTTAAAAACAGGAACTCTTGCAACATAGTTATTACTTAAAGACATTACCTTTCCTTCTTTATCAACATAATAACTTAAATACCCATTTTCATGTAAGACTCTAGCTATTGGAGTTCTTTGTTTGATATTAATAAACAAGTCTCCCGAATTATAAAAAAATACTTCTGCATTTTTTGTTCCTGAAAATTCATTAATAACTTTCTCTATTCTGTTACAATCTAAAGCATCTACTTTCTCGCCATTTTCTATCACACCAATGTCACTTAATGTTCTTATTACTTGAGTCTTAGTAATAAATGAATGTCCGTCTGACTGATCAATATTCACATTAATTTTTTTCAATTGAATCGTTTGATAACTTGAGTCAACAAAACTTAAAAGAATTACAGCTCCAAAGAATAGTAATGACCATATCAATATGTTAAGCACCTTTTTCAATTGACACTAATTTTAGAATTTAACATTGAATTTATTGGAGAAACTAACTCATTAATATCTCCTGCTCCAAGAGTAAGTAAAACTTCCAAAGCTCTATTCCGTAATTCTGGTATTAACTCTTTTCTATCAACTAACATTTTGTTTTTACAAGTTATTTTTTTAAGTAAAACATTTGAGCTTATGCCTGGAATTGGCAACTCACGAGCTGGATAGATATCTAAAAGTATTACCTCATCTATGTTTGAAAGACTAATTCCAAAATCACTCAAAAAATCTTTTGTTCTTGAATACAAATGAGGTTGAAAAACAACAGTGATCTTTTTTTCAGGAAAAAGATCTTTAACAGAACTTAAGCATGCATCTATTTCCTTTGGATGATGTGCATAATCATCAATGTAAATAAGTGAATCTGTCTTAACTATATATTCAAACCTTCTTTTAACCCCTTTGAATGTTGAAAATGAATGTTTAATAGTTTCTATATCTATGCCTAATTCTAAACCAAGTGCAAAAACAGCAACAGCATTATGGATATTATGTCTTCCCTGTATCCCTAATTGGATGTTTTGAATTAAACTACTTCCAAATGCTAAATCAAAGTACTGGGCGCCATCTTCAACTCTTTGGTTAACAATATTAAAAGTGGCTGCTTCATTCTCACCATATGTAGTTTTTGAGGCCCTATTAACTTTAACACCATAACTACTAATTAAATTTCCTTTTTGCGGAATTAAGTCAACAAATTCTTGAAAACTCTTTATGACATTCTCTTCGTCACCATAAACATCTAAATGATCTGCATCAATTGAAGTCAAAATAACAGTATCTGGAGATAAATGTAAAAAGGAACGATCGTATTCATCAGCTTCAACAACTACATATTTTGAATTTGAATTTAAGATGAAATTTGAATTGTAATTTGTCGCAATTCCACCAAGGAAAGCTGTGCAACCTAATTCAGAAGTCTCTAACATATGAGCAACAATACAAGAAGTTGTTGTTTTGCCATGAGTTCCAGCTACTGCAATACAATAACTATCTTTCGTAATAACACCTAATAGCTCTGCTCTTTTAATTAAACTAATTGAAGCTATTTTAAAATACGACAATTGCGTGTTTTTTTCAGTAATAGCTGGAGTATATACAACTAGATCTAATGAATCTATATTTTTGATTTGTTGAATTTCATCTACATAATGAATAGCTGCACCTTCGTTAATTAAATTATTGGTAATACTTGATTCTATACGATCATATCCACTCACAGACACACCTTTACTTAAAAAGTATCTAGCAAGATTGCTCATACCTATACCACCGATGCCTATAAAATGAATGCTATTTATATTATTTAAATTCAATTTTTTACAATCAATTTTTTAATTTCTAATACAATTTCTTTAGCTGCATTAGGCTTAGCTAACTTTTTAATATTTGTTGACAACTCGTTACAAAAGCTCTCATTATCAACTAATTCAAGTGCTAATTCAACTAATTTCGTGTGTGAATCGACATCATTTACATGTATAGCTGCCTTTTTATCAACAAGTGATTTTGCATTCTTTGTCTGATGATCCTCAGAAACATTAGGAGAAGGCACTAAAATAGCGGGCTTCCCAACTATACACAATTCACTGACTGAAAGGGCTCCAGCTCGGGAAATTATCACATCTGAAACAGCATAAGCGAAATCCATTTTATTTATAAATTCTTGAGGAAAAACATTCGAACAAGCTTCCCCATCAACAGCACTCTTCATTGCTGAATAATAATAGCTTCCAGTTTGCCAAAGTAGTTGAACATTACAGGCTTTTATTTGTATCAATTTATCCTTTATACTTTCATTTATAGTCCTTGCTCCAAGACTCCCACCAATAATTAAAATTGTTTTTAAATTAGGGTTTAAACCAAAATGTGTTATAGCAATTGCTTTTTTAGCAGTTGTATTTAAAATATCATTGCGTACAGGATTTCCAGTAAATACGATTTTTTTCTTAGGAAAAAATACATCCATACCATCATAAGCAACACAAATCTTTCGTGCGTTTTTTGCTAAAAGTTTATTTGTAAGGCCTGCATATGAATTTTGTTCTTGAATTAAAGTTGGAATTCCCAGCTTTCCAGCAACTCTCAACGTAGGCCCACTAGCATACCCACCAACACCGATTACAATATCAGGGTTAAATTCTTTTATTATTTTTTTTGCATCGCTTAAGCTTTTCAATAATTTAAATGGGAAAAGTAAATTTTTTATTGTTAACCTTCTTTGAAGGCCAACTATTTCCAATCCCTTAATTTTGTAGCCAGCTTCTGGAACTTTTTTCATTTCCATTTTACCCTTAGCACCAACAAATAAAATTTCTGAGTCTGGATAATTAACCTTAAGCTCATTGGCTATAGCAATTGCAGGAAAAATATGTCCTCCAGTTCCACCACCACTTATGATAAATTTATAACTCATGCTAAAACAGTTTTATCGGAATAAATTGTTCTACTAACATTTAAAATAATACCTAAGGACAAACAGGTAAATAAAATAGAAGTGCCACCCATACTAAGTAATGGTAGAGGCTGACCTGTAACAGGGAGCAAATTGACCCCAACACCCATATTAATCATCGCTTGGAAAACCAACAAGAAACCTAAGCCAAAAGAAACATATCCACCAAACTCCCCTTCAGCTTTAGTCATTATTTTTATTACTCTAAATAATAAAATCAAGTAAAGAAACATTACACCTATTCCACCTATAACAGATCCAAACTCTTCAATAGAGGATGAATAAATAAAATCAGATTGAGCAGAATATAAATTGTTTTTAATATTCCCTTTACCAGGACCTTTACCTTGTAAAAAACCTGTAGCTACTGCTCTCTTAGCAATTTGAGCTTGATAGTTTTCACCTTCGTTTCCAGACTCATAACTTGTTAATCTTTTAGTCCAGGTATCGATCCTAGGCAAAAAACCAGGAACAGCTAAATTAATTAGCAAAGCAAAACCGAACAATACAATTGCACCTCCTACAATTGAAAGTAAGTGAGTTAATTTAGCACCAGCAACAAAGATCAAAATAAAACATACCACAAATAACAAGGCAGCAGTTGAAAAATCAGCAGGCACAATTAATATACATATTAATATTACTGGCCATACAATAGGAATAATACCTTCTTTAAAATTTTTTATGTGTTCTTTTTTAAGCACTACCATTCTTGCTACATAAATTACACAAACCACCTTAGCTAAATCTGATGGCTGAAAACCCATAATCCATCTTGAAGCATTTCCTTTATTTACTCCAAATATTAATGTTACCAGCAACAATAAAACAGAGACATATATTCCTAATTGCGATAACCTTGAAAAATATTTATAGTTGAAAAATTGTAGATATACTATCATCACAATTCCAACTATTAAAATAATAGCGTGTTTAAATAGATATGGAGTGGCATCTCCATCCATTAACCTGTAAGCCAAATTGGAACTCGAGCTATAAGCCATTATAATTGAATACAATGAAAGCAGGATAATTATGGTCCAAATAACCTTATCCCCTTTTAAATATTTCTCAAGAATTTTTTGCACTATAATAATTCATTTACAATTCGAATAAATTCATTTCCTCTATGCTTATAATCTTTGAAAGCACCATAACTAGCACAAGCTGGTGAAAACAAAACAGCATAACCTTTTTTACTCCATTGATTTGCAATATCAATCGCATCAGATAATTCATTTTTATAAGCATAACCGTCTACCACACTACTTAAAGAATATTTCACGGCAGTATCATATTTACCATAACAAACAATCTTACACACTTTAAGTCTAACCAACTTTTCAATTAAAGAAAAATCGCGAGCTCTTTCATTAGTCCCTACAATCCATATTATGGGCTTTTGCAACATCTCTAGTGAGTAACAAGAAGATTCTAGATTTGTTGATTTTGAATCATTAATCCATTCAACATCGTTGTGATTTAAAATAGTTTGTAATCTATGCTCAACATCTGAAAATGACACTCTTCCAGTTTGCCTGTTAGCTATTAGCTTAGCAGATAAGTTTTCAATTTTCTTTTTTTCCATAATAAAGTGGTTATTACAAAGCCTTCACAGCTCTTTTAAATTTTGTTCCTCTTTCTTCATAATTTTCAAATAAATCAAAACTTGCACATGCTGGAGAAAGCAATACAGAATATCCTTTTTTCGCTAGCTGATAACTTATTCTAACAGCTTCTTCTGCAGAAGAGGAATCATGAATATCATCAACAATTCCACTAAATGAACGTTGTATCTTACGATTACTTTTACCCAAGCAAACAATACCAACAACTTTCTGCTTAACCAATCCCTCAAGCATTGAATAATCATTACCCTTGTCAACACCACCAACTATCCATATTGTTGGCTTTTGCATGCTTTCCAATGCATACCAAGTTGAATTAACATTTGTAGCTTTTGAATCATTTATAAAATCAATTCCGTGAATTTTTGCTACAAATTCTAAACGATGTTCGACATTCTGAAAATCTGAAAGACTTTCTCTAATTATCTCTTTTCTAATTTCCAACACTCTAGATGCAATTCCAGATGCCATGGAATTGTATGTGTTGTGCTTCCCTTGTTGTGCTAGTTCGTGTATAGACATAATGGTTTGTTTGGTTTTTATATTGATTTGTATTTGATTATTTTCTAAAGAAGCTCCCTTTTCGATAAATTTTTCTATAGAAAAGGGAAGGTGAGTAGACGGAATTTTTCTTTTGCTTATTTCTTTTTCAATCACTTTGTCATCTGAATTGTAGATGAAAAAATCACTTTCTATTTGATTATTCACAATCTTAAATTTGCTATCAACATAGTTTTGAAAATTATTGTCATAGCGGTCTAAATGATCTGGTGTTATGTTTAATAAAATTGCAATATCCGCTTTGAAATCATACATGTTATCAAGCTGAAAACTGCTCAACTCAATCACATAATAATCGTGATCAGATTCTGAAAGAACTTGAGCAAAACTATTTCCAACATTACCTACTGCTACGACATCTAACCCCGCATTAGAAAGAATATGTTGCAACATAAGAGTGGTGGTTGTTTTACCGTTACTTCCAGTAATGCATATTTTTTTCCCTTTAGAATACCTACTAGCAAATTCAATTTCAGATATGACTGGAATATTACACTTGGCAAGCTCTTTAATTATCTGAACCTCATCAGAAATACCAGGACTTTTAATGACTTCCTTTGAACTTAAAATTCGATCAGTAGAGTGCCCATTTTCTTCCCACTCGATATTTAATGCTCTTAATTTACTCTTGTAATCATCATTAATAGCTCCATAGTCAGAAACAAAAACTTCTAGCCCTTCTTTCTTTGCTAATGCAGCAGCACCTATACCACTCTTTGCAGCACCCAAAATCGTTATTTGACTCTGTTGGGTCATCTTAATTTTAGAGTTACAATTGATAAAACAGCAAGGAGAATTCCAACTATCCAAAATCGAGCAACAATTTTAGATTCATGCATACCTTTCTTTTGGAAGTGATGATGCAAAGGAGCCATTAAAAAAACTCTTTTCCCCTGACCAGACTTTCTTTTGGTGAATTTGAAGTATCCTACCTGTATCATTACAGATAAATTTTCAATTAGAAAAATTCCACAGATAACTGGAATAAGTAATTCTTTTCGAATTGCAATTGCAAAAGTTGCAATAATCCCACCTAGAGCAAGACTTCCTGTATCACCCATAAAAACTTTTGCTGGAAAAGAATTATACCATAAGAACCCAATGCAGGCTCCAATAAAAGCTCCAATAAACACTACTAACTCTCCTGAGTTAGGGATGTACATTATATTTAGATAGTCTGCAAAAATTGCATTTCCAGACAGATATGCAAAAATAGCTAAGGTGGTACCAATTATTGCAGAGGTTCCTGTTGCTAAACCATCTATTCCATCAGTTAGATTTGCACCATTAGAAACATTAACAACAATAATAATAACAACAAGTATGAAAGCAATCCAAGTATATTCACCTAACCCAAACCAACTGTAATCAAACTCATTATTCTTAAAAAAAGGAATTGTTGTTTTAGTAGATTTAGATTCTACCCATTCAAAAGAATTGTTCTGTGCAGAATTAATGCTATCAGCTGTTGTGTTATTGATTTCTACTTTTTGTTGGACAACAACTTCATCACTAAAATAAAGTAAGGAACCAACGATTATTCCAACACCTACCTGACCAACAATTTTAAACTTTCCCGCTAAACCTTTTTTATTGTTTTTAAAGACCTTTATATAATCATCTATAAAACCAATAACTCCTAACCATACAGTTGCAATAACCATGGTAATGGTATAAATGTTATCAAGTTTTGCAAATAATAAAGTAGGTATTAGAATTGCAGCTAGTATTATTAACCCTCCCATTGTTGGAGTACCTGCTTTTTCGATTTGACCATCTAATCCTAGATCTCGAATACTTTCACCAACTTGTTTTTTTTGCAATAAATTAATTAGCTTTCCTCCAAACACCATTGAAATAATCAATGATGTAATTATTGCCATACCTGCTCTAAATGAGATGTACTGAAACAATCCTGCTCCTGAAAAGTCTGAAACCTCTTGTAAGTATTGAAATAAGTGATATAACATTATTTGTTCATAATTTTTAAAGTTTCTATTACTACTTCTAAATCATCAAAAGGAATAATCTCTCCTTTGATTTCTTGATATTTCTCATGACCTTTTCCTGCTATTAAAAGAATATCACCACTATGTGCCATACTACAAGCTGTTTTAATAGCTTCTTTTCTATTTACAATTGAAAGTGTTTTTTTAAGGTCTTCACTACGCACTCCTTTTTCCATGTCACGTATGATATCTTCCGGGTTCTCTGATCTTGGGTTATCAGAAGTGAAAATCACTTGATCACTTAATTCACAAGCAATTTCAGCCATCATTGACCGCTTGCCTTTATCTCTATCTCCACCACAACCAACAATCGTAATTACCATCTCGTTTCCTACTCGGATTTTTTGAATTGTTTTAAGAACATTCTGTAATGCATCTGGAGTATGAGCATAATCTATTATTGAAGTGATTTTTGACTCTGAAGCAACATGCTGAAACCTGCCTTCTGGTGCAGATAATCCACTAAGTGTTGTTAGAACATCTATTTTTTCTTGAGAAAGAAGCCTACCAACAGCATAGGCAGCTAATAAATTGTAAGCATTAAAATCACCAATTAATTTTGTGTGAACTTCAGTATTATCTAAATCCAAAGTCATACCATCAAATCTGTTTTCTAAAATTTTAACTTTATAATCACATACCGAATTCATTCCATAAGAAAACACTTTAGCAGAAGTGTTTAACACCATCGTTTCTCCGTGTTTTTGGTCCACATTAAAGAGTGCAAAAGAATTGGAACCAAGTTGATCAAAAAACGACTTTTTAGCCGCTATATAATTATCAAATGTTTGATGATAATCTAAGTGATCTCTTGTAATATTAGTAAAAACAGCACCTTCAAAATTCACACCTGCAATCCTCTGTTGGTCTACTGCATGTGAACTCACTTCCATAAATGCAAATTGACAACCCTTTTGGACCATTCTATCAAGAAGCTCATTTAACTCTAATGAACTTGGAGTTGTGTGTGTTGAAGGAACAAGTTCGTTATGAACCTTATTGACAACAGTTGAAATTAAACCAACCTTATAGCCCATAAGCCTAAATAAATTGTAAAGCAGTGTAACTGATGTTGTCTTACCATTGGTTCCCGTCACACCAACAAGTTTTAATTTATCTGATGGTGAATTGTAGAAATTTGACGCTATAAGACCTAAGGCCTTAGCAGCATCATCAACCAAAACATAAGTAATTTCTTCGTGAATTTTTTTTGGCATTTGCTGACATAATATACATACAGCTCCACTAGAAATTGCTGCATCTATATAATCATGACCATCAACCTGTGTTCCCTTAACAGCAACAAAAAGTGTAAACTTTCCAACTTTTCTAGAGTCGTATGCTAGATATTCTATAGCAATGTTTGTAGAACCCTTAAGTTCTAACATATTTACACCATATATAATATCTTTCAATAACTTCATTAGCTTAAATCAATTGTTATTAATTGCCCTTTTATAATTGTTTGACCAGGATTTATTGATTGATTTCTAACAAAACCACTCCCAGAAACTTTAACCTGTAAACCATGATCTTCTAACAAAAAAAGCGCGTCATTTAGACCCATTCCTATAACATTAGGAATCTTATCATTTACAACTCTTTTATTTTTAACAGCTACACCATCTTCATTTGCAATTGTATGTATCCACTTCCCAACTCCTGATTCTTTTTTTAATGGTATTTTCATTTTTGAACTTGCAAAAACAAAATCTTTTTTATTGCCATGTTTAGAGAATGGATAATACAAATCCTCCATTTGTAACTCCCTGTTTTCCATGTTACCTAAAGCATATACCTTATCTGCTATTTCTTTAAAAACAGTTCCCGAAACGATAGATCCATAAATATTTGTGGTAGGACCTTGTATTACCACTATACAAGAATACATAGGATTGTCAGCTGGAAAATAACCACAAAATGATGCCTGATACTTAGATCCATATCCTTTAGAATTTATTGCTATCTTAGAAGTCCCAGTCTTTCCAGCAATATCAAAACCTCTTGCCATAATGTTTTTAGCAGTTCCTCTTTCAACAACACCTTTTAACATAATTTGAACATCTTTTAAAGTGGAGCTTTTACAAATCTTTGGATTGATAATTTCTTTTTCAAATGTTGATTTCACTTCATTTCCAAACCTAATTTCTTTTACAAACTGAGGCTTAACCATGACACCATTATTTGCAACAGCATTGTAAAATGCTAATGTTTGAAGGGGCGTAATTTTAACTTCGTAACCAATAGACATCCAAGGAAGAGATATTCCCGAGAACAGGGGGTCATCAACATCTTTTATGTAAGGAACACCCTCACCTATAATAGGCAATCCAAGCTTCTTGTCTAGACCTATTCTTTTAAGACCGTCAATAAATTGTTGTGGATTTTCCTTATAATTATCATCTATTATTTTACTAATGATGTTTGATGATTTTTCAAATGCAGCTTGAATGGTGTTTTTACCATAAACCTTATTCCCATCATTTAAACTATATTTTTTATAAAATCGATAAGTCCCATTCATTAAAACACTATCCGTTATTTTAATCTTCTCATCATCTAAAGCAACCATTAATGAAGCCAACTTAAACGTAGAACCAGGCTCAGAAGCTAGACCAACCGCATGATTAAGACTCTCATTATATTCCATTTTATCAGAATCTTGAGTTAGATTCGCAATGGCTTTAATGAAACCTGTCTCAACTTCCATTAAAACAACACAACCCCTAAGAGCTTTTTGATTCTTTAATTGTTTCATCAAAGCTGCTTCTGCAACATCTTGAATATTCACATCAATAGTTGAGTAAACATCACACCCAGGAATGGGTTCTTTGGAAAATTCACTTTTAATTGGCTTCCAATCGTTTCCTCTTATTCGTTGCATGAGCATTTCTCCATCCCTACCTTTTAACTCATCATTAAATGCCCCCTCAATGCCAACATATTTACCCTGAGCTTCTCTTACATATCCAATTGTTCTTGCTGCAAGTTTATTATAAGGTTTAACTCTTTTGTTTTCCTTTAAAACAATTAAACCACCAGAGTATTGACCTAAATTTAAAATTGGGAACTTCTCTAACCTATTTAACTCATCGTTTCTAATAGATTTATTAATCAAATAATATCTATTTCTCTTATCTCTTTGAAGTTTCAAATCATCTAACCAACTCTCTTTAGATTTATGACTAAACATTACAGATAAACTATCAGCTAATTCATGGATTTTCTCATCAAAAACACTCTCTTTAATAGTAATTAAATCCATTCGAATTTCATATCTAGGAACCGAAAGAGCTAATGATGTTTTTTGATCGTTATCTGCGAAGATATTACCTCTAGGAGCCTTAACTTTTTTCAATTTATAGGTTTGCTTTTCTGCTTGCTCCACAAGCTCCCCTCCGTTGAAAAATTGTATTGAAGCTATCTTACCGATAACAAATAGAGCAAACACTAAGATCAAAATATAGATCAAATAAACTCTCACTATGGATTCTCTACTACTCATAGCTTAATTCAATTTTTTTTGGAGGATCTTTTGATTCATAAACACCCCACTTTGAAGTTTTCTCAACAATTTTACTTTGCAAACTTTCTTGATCATACAGCTCTAGTACAGACTGTAACTCTGAATACAACTCCTCACCTTTTTCGTTAAGATCATTTATTCTTCTAACTGAATTATCCACATAATACCCATAACCTATATAGAGAAGCATTAAAAATGTCAAGTACAACAAAAAGGGAAGATTTTTCATAACCCTTCCTCTTTGTAAAAGTTCACCTGATATTATTTCTTTAAATGGATTCAAAATTATTTTTCTATTTTTCGTTCCGCTATTCTTAATTTCGCACTTCTCGCACGATTATTTTCTTCTATTTCTTCGCTTGCTGGTATAATTGGTTTTCTATTAATCTCCTTAAAAGGACAATTTGAATTACCATAAATGTCTTTTTCAATTAATCCTTTCACATTTCCTGATTTGAAAAATTTTTTAACCATTCTATCTTCTAAAGAATGATAAGTAATCACTACTAATCGACCTCCTGGCTTCAACACCTCAACAGTTTGCTCAAGCATGGACTTTAAAACCTCCATTTCCTGATTAACTTCAATTCTAATTGCTTGAAATATTCTAGCTAAAAATTGATTTTCTTTTTGCCTAGGAACAAGACCTCTTACCAAATCTATAATCTGTTTTGAATTATTAATCTGTTCTGTTTTCCTAAGCTCAATTATTCTTTTTGCAATTCTTCTACTCTCCCTCAACTCTCCATAATCCCAAAAAACAGCAGCAATTTGTTGTTCAGAATATTCATTTAGAACAGCAATCGCATCTAACTCAACACTCTTATCCATTCTCATGTCCAATAGTGAGTTAAAACGAAAAGAAAAACCCCTTTCAGCAGAATCAAATTGATGAGAAGAAACCCCTAAATCAGCTAATATTCCATCGACCGGACTAAGCTTCATCAACTTTAAATTATTTTTCAAAAATTTAAAGTTTTGACCTATTAACGTAAAACGATAATCGTCCAGCTTATTGTTATCAGCATCTTCATCTTGATCAAAACCGATCAAATTACCAGCCTCACCAAGCCTTGAGAGAATCTCTCTTGAATGACCACCGCCACCAAAAGTTACATCGACATAAATCCCATTTGGATTCAACACTAAACCATCTACAGCAGCATGTAAAAGAACTGGTATGTGATAACCGTTATCGATCATTTTCAGAAGATCCACCCATAACATCCGCAGCCAAATCATCAAACCCATCCCAGTTCTCACTCATCAAAGCATCATACTTTGACTTGTCCCAAACTTCCCATAAGTCGACATTTGCTACAATTACGATTTCCTTCTGAATACCCGCCCAACCTAAAAGACTTTTAGGCAAAAGAATTCTGCTACTTGAATCTACAGGAACTTTAGTGGCTCCCTTCTGAAACATTCGGGCAAATTTTCTATCCTTTACCTTAAACCGATTTAAGTCTCTGAGTTTACCCACAACAACAGCCCATTCAGACATCGTATACATAGACAAACACTCATCAACACCTCTAGAAATCACAAATTGTTCCTGGTCTAATGGATCCAATTGCTTTCTCAGTTCAGAAGGAAGCATCAATCTTCCTTTTGAATCAATCTTGCAATGATATTCACCAATAAAACCAGTCATAATTAAACTCTATCGTTATCAGATGTAAAGCTAAAAAAAATTACCCACATTTTCCCACTTTTTATCAAATGTGGATAACTTTCAACGCAATCTATTTAATTTTTGTTGCATTAAAACGTAAAATAGAACAATTAACAGATAAAAAATTACATTAACATGAGTGTGGGAAAATGTGGGAACTTAATTATAATTATCAACATTTATTTCAATTAAAGTTAATTTCCTTAACTTTGAACGCTTATAAAAAATGGACAATAAAAACTCTTCCATTAGTGACAAATCCAACTTAATTGACATTGAAAAAGCATTCAACGTCAAAAACCCTTCGCTTTATAAAATAATTCCCACATTTATATTTAAAAAATTAAAAAAGCTGATTCATCAAGAAGAACTCAATGAAATCATCAATACATACAGCGAAAAGACAGGTCTAGAATTCTCAAAAAAAGGATTAGACCACATGGGAGTTAAAACAAAATCAATAGGTGAACAAAACATACCTAAATCTGGGGGGATTATAATTGTTGCCAACCACCCACTTGGAGGACTTGATGGAGTTGCAATAATAAATGAAGTAGGGAAAGTAAGAAGCGATGTTCACATCTTAGTAAACGACATCTTACTTCAAATAAAAAACTTTAAACCAATATTTATTCCAATTAACAAACATGGAAAAAACTCCCGAACCAATCTAAGTTACATTGACACCCTATATGCATCCAACAAATGCATAATATTGTTTCCAGCCGGAATGGTTTCAAGAAGACAAAAAAATAAAAAAATAGAAGATTTAGAATGGAAAAAAAGTTTCATTTCAAAATCTATAAAACACAAAAGAGATGTGATACCAGTATATATAAATGGAGAGAATTCAAAACGATTTTACAACATTGCCTATTGGAGAAAAAAAATTGGCATAAAAGCCAACATTGAAATGTTATTTTTAGCAGATGAAATGTTTAAACAAAAAGGAAACACTATTATCTTTAAATTTGGAAAACCAATACCATGGAGCACATTTAATAAAAGAATAGACAACCTGAAGTGGGCTCAAAAAGTAAAAAAATTCGTTTACTCTCTAAAGCATAACGAGCACAACATATTTTCAGAAAAAAAATAATTGTTATGGAAAAAATTATAGATCCTATTCCCGTTAAACTTTTAGAAAAAGAGCTCACTAAAAATCGTTTTGTTAGAAAAACAAATAATGCTAATAACGAAATTTACATCTTAAATCATCACAATAGTCCCAATACAACACGAGAAATTGGGAGGTTAAGAGAAATTACATTTAGAAATGCTGGTGGTGGAACTGGAAAAAGTTGCGATCTTGATAGTTTTGATTTGCGTGAAAATGCTCATTATGAACAATTAGTTGTTTGGGCCCCTGAGTCAAAAGAAATTATCGGTGGATATCGATTTATTAAATGTGGCGAAGCTTTGAATTGCAATTTAAATTTAGCAACCAACGGATTGTTTGAATTTTCCAAAGAATTTGAGACAAATTACTTACCCAAAACAATAGAACTTGGCCGATCTTTTGTACAACCAAACTTTCAACCGTCTCAAGGAAGCAGAAGAGGCATCTTTTCTTTAGACAATTTATGGGACGGTCTTGGGGCACTTGTTGTAGACGAACCACAGATCAACTACTTTTTTGGGAAAATAACAATGTATCTAGACTTCAACAAAGAAGCTAGAGATTTAATTTTAGGCTTCATGTATCATTTCTTTCCCGACAACAATAATTTAATTTCAACAATAACTCCTTTAAGCTACCATACAAACATCAAACCATTTATTGATGATATTCAAGCTTTAAACTATAATGAAGCATTCAAACAACTACAACTTAAGGTAAGAGACCTCGGTGTCAATATCCCTCCTTTAGTTTCAGCATATATGAACCTATCTTCAACAATGAAAACGTTTGGAACATCACTAAACAATAGTTTTGGAGAAGTCGAAGAAACAGGAATTTTAATTGCTATAAATGATATTTTTGAAGCAAAGAAAGAAAGACACATCAACAGCTACATTAATTCTTAAAAAATGTCAATAACTGCAAATTTCATAGAAAGTAACACTGATTGGAAAAAATGCCCAAATCCAAAACTTCCAGAATATGCTTTAATTGGAAGATCTAATGTTGGGAAATCATCATTAATTAACATGCTAACACAAAGAAAATCGTTAGCTAAAATATCGGGTACACCTGGGAAAACACAACTTATAAATCATTTTATAATTAACAACAACTTTTACCTAGCTGACTTACCAGGATATGGATATGCTAAAGTTTCAAAAAAAAGTAGAGCTAAATTTGCTGACTTCACAATGAAATTTTTAGAAAACAGAACAAACTTAATGTGTGTATTTGTTTTAATTGATTCCAGAATAAAACCTCAAAAAATTGATTTAGAATTCATGGAGTATTGTGGAATTAAAGAAATACCCTTTGTCATGTGCTTTACAAAAGCTGATAAATTAAAACCTAAAGAATTAGACAAAAACATTGAAGAATACAAGGCATCAATGCTTGAATACTGGGAAACCCTTCCTGAGATCTTCATCACTTCCTCAAAATCAAAGATGGGAAAAGATTCCATCTATGAATTTATAAATGGAACAAACACATTGTTCAAACATTGAGCTCTAATAAAAGAATCTTAGTAGCACCTTTAGACTGGGGACTTGGTCACATTTCAAGGTGTATTCCATTAATTGAAAAATTATTGGAAAACAATCATACTGTAATAACTTGTGGAAACAACGAAAGCAAACAACTTTTCAAAGAACACTTTCCAAAATTACAACACATTTTAATTTCTGGATACAACGCTAAATACAGCAAGAGAAATAATCAAGGCTTATCAATGATTGTTCAGACCCCTAAATTCATATATAAAATATTAAATGAAAAAAAAATTGCTCAAGAGTTAGCAAACAAACTAAATCTAGACATTATAATTTCAGATAATAGATTTGGATTTAGATCTACCAAAACAACCAACATATTCCTTTCACATCAAATTCACATTCAAGGGCCGTGGCTATTAAAACCAATACTTTATAAAATAAACTCTAGATACATAAATCAGTTTGACAATTGCTGGATACCCGATTTCAATGAAACAGATTCCCTTTCAGGAGAATTGTCAAAAAATCCTGGGCTTAAAAACTATTCATTTATCGGCCCTCTATCTAGATTTAAAAAACCAACTGAAACTAAGACACAAAAGTATAAGTACCTTGCCATACTATCAGGACCAGAACCCCAAAGAACCATTTTTGAAAAAATTATTTTAAAAGAATTTTCTAAATTAACCAATCCTTGTGCTATAATTGGAGGGAATCCAGGAGGTAAAGAATTTGCAAAAGAAAACATTAACTATTACCCTCATTTAAAAACAGGAGATTTTATAGAAATTGTATCACATTCAAAATTTATAATTTGTAGATCTGGATACAGCAACATAATGGATTTATCGGTACTCAACAAAAGAGCAATATTAGTACCTACACCAGGACAAACAGAACAAGAGTATTTAGCCAAATACCATTCTAAAAAATCATCTATTAATTGGGTAAAGCAAAAAGAATTTAATTTAAAGGGACTTAATGAATTTGGAAAACTTACAGTTCCAAAGATGAAACCTTTACTGAAAAAAGAATTTGATAAAATCGGATTATAAAAAAAGGGGAGCGAACTCCCCTTTTGATTAAATAAATAAATTATTTGACATAATTAACAAACTCATGGTCAGATCCATTTTTCTTCCATATAACAGCCACAGGGTAACAGTTTTCAGCAACAACACCACCACCTAATGTAACATCAAATTCTTCTAAATTCCCGTCACCATTTATTTCAATATCTTTACCAAAAGGAAGGTTCGAAGCCTCATATCGTAAAACATAATTATGAACAAAATTTGGATCTGATGGAGAACCGTTAATGTTTTGCTCAGCCACCTGTCCATCTTCAAGAATGTAAACAGCAAGTTTATATTCATCAGTAGTACTCCCTAACCATTTAGATTGAACTCTAACATTCATCACATCTCCATTCGTAGACGTTTCCATAGCCATTGAAACTTCAACAGCTTTAGCCAACTCATCACTCACAGCATTACTTAATAAACTATAATTGTTGTTAATATCAGTAGTGCCTAAATAAAAATGTGGTCTACCATTGGGAGCTAAAGTTGCTTCTATATCATCAACAAGTGTTGAACCAAATGCGTTATCACCATGAAGCTCAATTACCTGACAATCAGAATAATCACTAGAAATATTAGTAGAATAAGACTCCCCCCAATCTCCACAATATCCACACCAAGTTGCCGTCATTTTAAATACTAATGCTTTTTTAAGTGCCACAGGCTCAGTACAGGAACCATCATCTTTTTTGGCTTCGGAATTAAACGCAAGACTATTAGAGTCCGTACAACCTTTTTTCTTACAAGAAGAAAATGAAACCATTGAAATTATTGCTACTAACAATAATGAAATTTTAATATTTTTCATAATGAATTATTTTTTTACATTTTATAAACGAACGTAAAATATAGTGAATTTATTTTAATAACTACTTTTTAAACTTCTTCAAAGTAAACGAGAAAGTAGACCCCTTGCCTATTGAGCTCCTAACGCTAATAGATTGATTATGAGCTTCTACGACATGCTTAACAATAGCCAACCCTAAACCAGTACCACCTTTATTTCTAGCCCGACTTTTATCAACTCTATAAAATCTTTCAAATAATCGACCCAAATGTTTTTCCTCAATTCCCAACCCTTGATCAGAGACTTCAATTAAAACATTGTCCTCGATATCATAAAACCTTATTTCTACCTGCTTACCATCTTCTGAGTAATTTATAGCATTGTTAATTAAATTTTGAAAAACTTGAGCAATTTTATCTCTATCACAGATGGTTAAAATTGCATCATCATAATTACTATTAAAGACTAATTTTATATTTCTCTCATTAGCCTTTATTTCTAAATCATCCATTATTTCTTTGGCGATTTGAACAACATCAATACTTCTTAGATCTAGCTTTATCCTTTCAGATTCAAACTTGTTAATAACGTCTAAATCCTCAACTATCTTAGTCATTCTATCTACACCCTTTGACGCTCTTTTTAAAAACTCTCTATTCACACTTTCATCTTCCAACCCACCCTCAAGCAGCGTTAAAATATAACCTTGTATACTGAAAATTGGTGTTTTTAATTCATGAGCTAAATTTCCTAAAAAATCTCTTCTAAAAACCTCCTGCTCTTTTAATTTATTTATTTCTTCTCTATTAGATTCCGCCCACTCCATTACCTGATCTTCAGCAACAGACAAAAGATCTTCATTCATACTTAAAGGAAATTCATCTTTTGTAATTTTATAATTATGTATAGTTCTGTAAAGCAACCTTATTTTTTGAGTAATCATTTTTTCCAACAGAAAATAAACAACAGCATAACTAATAAGCCAAATTAAAACTGAGACAATTATTAAATAATAATAATCTATGGGAGTATCTGACAATACAAAGTATATATACTGAAAGGCAAATAATACAATTCCAATAATTGTAGCAACAAAAAAAGCAAACTGAAAAGGGGTTTTTATCATTTTCATCATACACAAAATTAAATATTATATCAAATAATACCTATTTACAACAACTCATAACTATTATTTAATAAATTTAGATTTCAAATGAAAAATAAAATTTTAGTTATATGTACGGGCAATAGTTGTCGTAGCCAAATGGCCGAAGCTTACTTAAGGTTTTTCTGTGAAAAAGAGAACATTGATGCCGAAATATTTAGCGCTGGTATAGAAGCTCACGGAGTGAATTCCAAGGTAATTGAAATACTAAAAGAAGATCGAATAGATATTTCACACCACACCTCAAACAAAATTGAAGATTATCTTAATAAAGGCATAACTCATGTAATAACCGTATGCGATCACGCAAATGAACACTGCCCAATATTCAATGAGAACACAATTAAAATACACCATAATTTTTCCGACCCAACCAAGGTTATTGGCTCAGTTGACAGCATCAACGATGCTTTTAAAAAAACTAGAGAAGAAATAAAATCATTTAGCGAAAATTACCTAAAAGACAACTTTTAATATGAGTGTTAAAAGAATTTTTCTAGGAGAAATTATAGGCACATTTATTTTAGTTTTCATTGGTTGTGGATCAGTATCTCTAGCAATCATATATGAATTAATAACCACACTTTTTGAAGTTGCTCTTTTTTGGACTATTGGTGTAATACTAGGAATTTACTCATCTTTGAAACTATCTGGAGCCCATCTAAACCCTGCTGTATCATTAGCAATGCTAACCGAAAAAGAAATAAAAGTTAATGAATTCTTTTACTATATAATTGCTCAATTCATTGGTGCTTTAATTGCTGGCTTTATACTATTTAAAATTATAAAGAATGATATTGAAATATTTAATTTAAAAACCGCTTGTGTTTTTGGAGAATACTTTCCAAACCCAACATTTGACAACTTAGATTGGGTAAGCCTCCCTATAGCTAGTATAATTGAAATGATGGCTACTTTTTTTCTTATCTATCTAATCTTTATTATTACCAATATCTCAAAGTTGAAAAAATTAAGCCCAACTTTGATTGGATTAACTGTAGGTGTTATCATTTATATTGTTGCTCCATATACACAATGCTGTATGAATCCAGCAAGAGATTTTGCCCCAAGAATAATAGCCTATTTTAACGGCTGGGAGCAATTTGCATTTAACTATAATGGGATAGGGTGGTTAATTGTTTACATATTGGCTCCACTAATAGGAGGGGTTTTAGGAGCATTCGCCTTTAAACTAACGCTTAAAAACAGAATCTCTTAACTTCTCATAAATTATGACATTTAAAAGAATAAGCAACATTCCATAAAATACATCTTCAACTGGAATTGTTAAAATACGAATCCCAAGATTATAATCATCATTATACCAAACAACCTGATCTTTAATAAAAGAACCCGTCAAAAGCCCATTTGTTATTAGAAAAGGAATCAACAATATACCATAAGCCCTATAAAACATTTTAAGATTAATAAATAAAGGGGCTATTAATAATACAATTGATAATGCAATAAAAGTTATAGATGTATAATGTTTTTCTATGAATATCAGACCCAAAACAAACAAAACAAAAGAAAACAAGTAATTGAATTTCTTTAAGTTGTCAGAATCTGATATAGGGTATATTGTCTCTAAAACATGATAAGAGAAAACACAAGCATAAGGAATACAAAAAAAGAACAAAACTTCTTCTATTGGCAGTGAAAACAGATTAAAACCTGTTAAATAATTGGGATTAAACCCCCAGTATCCCAAATTGGTAAAATAAACATCCCAAACAACAAACACAGCACCAACAACAAATGTAGAAATGAAAAATGGAGGGTAATTTCGGAAGAAATTCAGTCTTTTATGAAAAGTAAAAAACAGAGGAATTAGAATTACAAAAAAATCAATAAGTAAGTATAAGTATGTAAACATTATTTTTTAGAATAGTGTTTGAAATACTTGAACGGGACTAACAACATTCCAAAGCATTCACCATCTTGTTTTCCTAAATGTTTATGATGAACTTTATGACCTCTTCTGATTGCCAATAAATATGGGTTCTTTGAGTTCTTAAGAACTTTAATTCTTTGATGAATAAATAAATCGTGAACAAAAAAATATGCTGCACCATAAATTGTGATTCCTAGTCCGACCCAAAACAAGAGTTGTGAATATCCAATTATTGACCCATAAATAATAAATAAGGAACCGGGAATTGCGAAAATTAAAAAAAACAAATCATTATTTTCAAAAAAAGATTTTGTGGTTTTAACATGATGGTCTTTATGAACCTTCCATAGGAATCCATGCATAATATATTTGTGAGTAAACCATGCAACACCCTCCATAAGTAAAAAGGTTATTAAGCAAATGAAAACATTAAAAAAAATCATGACTAATTCAACTTATATACCAACATTGACTTGCAAGCTAAATATAATTTTTTAGAATTATTAATTCTTACTCTAGAACTCATCATTTTTGTTGGTGGTAAAGCTTTGATTTTTTTAAATAATGAAATGTAATATGTGTAGGCAATAAAGACACCTAATTTAGAAGACTTTGGAAGTTTTCTAATGCCCTCATAAGCCAACTTAAAATCAGCGTCAATATCTTCTTCAATAATTAACTTATCTTCCTTGGAAAAATTGTTTAAATCTACTTTAGGGAAATATGATCTTCCTAAAGAATTAAAATCAGCATTAACATCTCTTAAGAAATTCACTTTTTGAAGAGCTGCACCTAATTTTCTGGCTGAGTTTTCTAAAGAATCATACATTTCTTTATCTCCATCAACAAAAACCATTAAACACATTAAACCTACAACCTCTGCAGAACCTACAATATATTGATCATATTTTTCTTTTTCATTAGAATACTCGATTTTAGATAAATCTTGTTCCATACTTCTTAAAAATATATGAATAAGCTCGTGATCTATATTATATTCATTTACAATTTTTTGAAAAGAATTAATTATAGGATTAATACTAATTCCCAATTCTAAAGATTTAAATGCTTCTTCTTTAAATTCTTTAAGCAACTGCTCTTTTGGATAATCATGAAAAGAATCAACAATTTCATCTGCTAACCTGACAAAACCATAAATAGCATAAATAGCTTTATGTATTTTTTTATTTAAAAAATAAATTCCTAAGGAAAAACTTGTACTATAGGTTCTAGTAATTAGCTTACTTGAACTGAATGATATATCATCATATAATTTTTTCATGGCTTAAATTTAAAAATGTTTATTTATTTCACTCGCAACAACTTGTCCGGAAATAATGGATGGTGGAACTCCTGGCCCCGGAACCGTTAGCTGTCCTGTATAGAATAAATTATTGATGTGTTTATTCCTTAAACTAGGCTTTAAAATAGCTGTTTGATCTAATGTATTAGCCAAGCCGTAGGCATTTCCTTTGTAAGCATGATAATCTTTTTCAAAGTCTTTAACACAGTAGGATTTTTTATATACTATATTTTCTTTAAAGTCATTTCCAGTTAGCTGTTGAATTCTTTTCATCATAATGTTGAAATACTTCTCTCTCATCTCTTCAGTATCTTCAAGACCAGGTGCCAATGGTATTAATAGCATTAAATTCTCCATTCCTTTTGGCGCGATAGTTTCATCTGTAACGGAAGGACAGCTCATATAAAATAGAGGAGATGATGGCCACTTAGGAGTTTCATAAATTTCTTCGGCATGAACTGAGAAATCTTGATCAAAAAACAATGTATGATGATTTACATTTAAAAGTTTTTTGTTAACACCTAAATAAAACAACAAACTTGATGGTGCTAATTTTCTAGAATCCCAATATTTCTCATCATAATTTCTATACTTTTCTTGTAAAAGATTTTTTTCTACGTGATGGTAATCAGCACCAGCAACAACGATATCTATAGAAATCTTTTTATTGTTAATTTCAAAATTTTCAACAACTTTATTTACCACGTTTATCTTTGTAACTTCTGAGTCATAATGGAATTTGACTCCACTTTCTTCAGCTATTTTAACTAGAGAGTCAATGACTTTAAAAAAGCCACCAATTGGATAATAAGTTCCTTGTTTTAAGGCAGAATAGTTCATTAAACTATACATTGCTGGAGTATTACTAGGAAGAGCCCCTAGAAACAAAATAGGAAACTCCATTAATTTAATGAGTTTAGGATGCTTGAAATATTTCCTAACATATTTACTGAAAACAGTGAAAATATCTAAGTGAAACGCCCCTTTAATTACTTTAATATTTAAAAATTCTAAAAATGATTTTGAGGGTTTATAGACTAAATTCTTAACACCTATTTCGTATTTCTTCTCAGCTCTTTTGATGAATTTTTCAAGTTTCTCACTACTTCCATTTTCAATTGATTCAAAAACTTTTTTTAACTCCTCATATGATTCTGGTACATCTAGTCTGTTTTTATCTTCATAATAGATAGAAAACCCTGGATCCAACTTTACAAGATCATAATAATCAGAAATTTTCTTGTTATGCTTTTTAAAAAAATCATCGAAAACATCTGGCATCCAATACCAACTTGGCCCCATGTCAAAAGTAAAACCATCCACTTCAAAATGACGCGCTCTCCCACCAGGAGATGAGTTTTTTTCAAATACTTCAACATCAAAACCCATTTTTGAAAGCTCTATAGCAGCTGTTAAACTTGAAAAGCCTGTACCAATTATTCCAACTTTTTTCAAAACTTAATTAATTTTAAATTTAACATAATTCTCAAACTCTTTACAAGAATTAAATAATTGTGCTTTTGTGTTAACTAATTTTAAAAGATTCATATTACCTCCAAGCAAAAAATTTGCATTTTTCTTAAGAAGATTAATTTGATCACAAAATTCTTGAATTTCAGAAACCTTATGTCCAACAATAATAGTAGTAAATATGTAATCAGGTTGAGTTTTTTCAATACATTCATAAACACTTTCCTTTGAGAAAGCTTTTCCAATATTGCAAACATTAAGCCCCCTTTCTTGTAGAATAATATCAGCATAAATAAGAGCAAAATCATGGTTTTCCCAAGGCGGCAAAAATAGTAGTGCTGTTTTATTAATTTTATTATTGTCTTTTTTTTCTTCTAAAATGTGATAGAATTTCTGTTTAATAAGGTTAGAAATAAAATGTTCTTGAGAAGGGTATAAATCGCCAGATGACCACAATGAACCAATTTTATTTAAAGATGGTATAATGATAGACTCATAAGTCTCAGAGAGACCAAATTTACTAATTACATTATCAAAAGTATTATTAAATAGTTCGGCATCAAAAGTTAAAGCTGAAATTATAAAGTCATTTATATAAGATTCATGACTAGCTGAAACAGTAGAGCTTTCTTTAACTTTAATGGCCAAATTAGATTCATCAAGTTTAGCTATCTTACTTATTTTAAATCCTTGATTAATTAAAAATGATACATTAAGAATTTTCCTTAATTGATAGTCATTGTAAAACCTTATGTTAGTATCTGTTCTGTTAGGTTCAACAATATTGTATCTTTTTTCCCAAATCCTTAGTGTGTGGGCTTTTATACCCGATAATTTTTCTAAATCTGCTATTGAATATATCGACATATTGTTTAATTTTACGCTAAAATAGTTAAACAAAATGGTTCTACAAAGACTTTGTTTAACTTTTTTGCAATATATTTGAACAAATATTCTTTAAACATATATAAATTATATATAAAAATTCTTAAATCACAATGAAATATATAACAACTAGTTTTTTTTCTACTTATTTAAAATTAATCATATTAACCTTTCTAATTCTAATGACTTTTGAAACAATTTACTGTCAAAACGGAATTATTAAAGGCAGAGTTTTCGATAATATTAACAATGAACCTATTCCTTTTGCTAACATTTATATAAATGAAATAGAAAAAGGAATCTCATCTGACCTTGAAGGAAATTTCATTATAAAAGATATAATGTCTGGCACCTATAATGTTACTTTTTCATTTATAGGATATCAAACATATACAGCATCTGAAGTAATAGTTTTACCTAACAAACCAACAACTATTAATGCAGGATTAGTAGAAACAACTACATCTCTGGAAGAAATAGAAATCAAGGCATCTCCGTTTATAAAATCAGAAGAAAGCCCTGTAAGTAAACGAAACATAAGTGCAACTGAAATTTATAGAAATCCTGGTGGAAATAGAGATATTTCAAAAGTTATTCAATCTCTTCCCGGAGTTGCATCAACTGTTTCATTCAGAAATGATATCATAATTAGAGGAGGTGCACCAAACGAAAACCGATTCTATTTAGACGGGATAGAGGTTCCAAATATTAATCATTTTGCCACACAAGGTTCTAGTGGTGGCCCTGTAGGAATGATAAATGTTAATTTCATAAGCGAAGTTGATTTATATTCAGGAGCATTCCCTGCAAATAGAGGTAACACATTAAGCTCGGTTCTGGAATTCAAACAAGTTGAAGGAAATAACGAAAGATTAGCATCTTCTTTTACTGTCGGATCAAGTGATATTGGTCTAACATTAGATGGCCCAATTGGAAAAAAATCAACTTTTGTCTTGTCTGCAAGAAGATCATATTTACAATTTTTATTCAAAGCAATTCAGCTGCCTTTCTTACCAACATATAATGATATTCAATTCAAACAAAGCATTAAATTAAATGAAAAAAATAATTTAACCTTTATAGGGTTAGGTGCTATAGATGAATTTAAATTAAACTTAGGTTTAAATGAAAACATTTCCGATCCTGACACATACGAAAGAAATGAATACATATTGGGATATCTTCCTGTATCAACACAATGGAATTACACTTTTGGTGGTAAATGGACACATTTTAAAGAACACAGCTTTCAAACCTTAGTTATTTCAAGAAACCACCTCAACAACACTTCTAAGAAATATGCAGACAACGTTGAAACTGATCAAAATCTTCTCCAAGATTATAATTCGCAAGAAATTGAAAACAAATTGAGATTTGAAAATACGTTTAGAAAAAATGGATGGAAATTAAATTTCGGATTCGGATATGAATATGCAGAATACACAAACAGTACATTTCTTAAAATTCCACTTGGCGATTCCAATACAATTGTAGATTTTGAATCTAATTTAAACTTTCACAAATTCTCCTACTTTGCTCAGGGAAGTAAAAAGTTAATTAACAACAAGCTAATACTATCTTTAGGGTTAAGAGCTGATCACAATTCCTATTCTAAACAAATGGCTAACCCACTAAAACAATTTTCCCCAAGATTTAGTGCTGCATATGCATTAACCAACAAAATGAGTCTCAATTTCAATATTGGCAGGTATTATCAACTTCCTGCATATACTGTAATGGGTTACAGAGACAACTACAATTTGCTAGTAAATAAAGAAAATGAAATTACCTATATTTCAAATGATCATATAGTAGCTGGATTAGAATTCAACCCGGCTACTTTTAATAAAATAACTGTTGAAGGATTTTATAAAAATTACAATAATTATCCTTTTTTAGTAAACAAAAATGTTTCGTTAGCAAATCTGGGAGGCGATTTTGGTGTAATCGGAAATGAAGAAGTTACAAGCACATCCCAAGGGCGGGCTTATGGAATAGAATTTTTAGCCCAACAAAAATTAAGTAAAAGTTTTTATGGCATTCTTGCCTATACATGGGTAAGAAGTGAATTTAGAGATCAAAACAACAACTACAAACCTTCAGCTTGGGACAATGGCAATATAATTAGCTTAACTGCTGGAAAAAAGTTTAAGAAAAATTGGGAAGTTGGAGTGAAATTTAGATTTTCAGGTGGTTCACCTTATACACCTTTCGATACTTTAAACTCATCATACATACAAGTTTGGGATGTCGCTAACATGGGACTATTAGATTACAATCAATTAAATGAACTTAGACTTAAGGCAAATCATGGTCTAGACATTAGAATAGACAAAAAGTGGTATTGGAAAAAAATGGCACTTAATCTATATTTAGACATTCAAAATGCTTATAATTTTCAATCAGAAACTGCTCCAAGTTTAATTGTTCCTACAGATCTCAATGGAAATAGATTAATAAATCCGAATGATCCAAGTAGGTACCAAACAAAATTAATAGCTAATGTATCTGGAACATTACTTCCATCAATTGGACTTCAATTTGAATTTTAATTATTAATCGCTTCCACTCCTGTTATTTCAGGGGCAACATTTTTAAGAGACTCTTCTAGACCAGCTTTTAATGTTACAGGACTAACAGAACATGTCTGACATGCACCCAAAAAGCGAATCATAACTTTTTTTTCTGACGTAATTTCAACAAGCTCCATATCTCCACCATCATTTTTTAAGTATGGTCGCAAATCTTCTATTGCTTGAAGAACTTTATCTTTTAATTCATTTTCCATTTTCATGTAGAACATTTAGGTTCACCGTATTCAACTGGGACAACTTTAGTTGGCTCAACATTGCTGTTTCTCCATTCAATTCTATCAACAACATTATTACACAGTTGCATAAAAGCCTTTTGCGAAGGCGTATCTTGTTGAAGAACCGCAGGTCTTCCAGCATCACCACTTTCTCTTATGGATTGAACCAATGGAATTTCTCCAAGTAGTGGAATTTCAAATTTCTCAGCAAGCTGACTTGCACCTTCTTTTCCAAAAATAAAATATTTTGAATCTGGAAGTTCTTCTGGGGTAAACCAAGACATGTTCTCAACAATACCCAAAACTGGAACATTAATGTTGTCTAATTTAAACATCCCAATTGCTTTTCTAGCATCTGCTAATGCAATGTTTTGGGGTGTACTTACTATTATTGCTCCTGTTAAAGGAAGTGCTTGAACAATAGACAAATGAATATCTCCTGTACCTGGTGGAGAATCAATAATTAAATAATCTAAATCACCCCATACTGCATCAAACAAAAGCTGATTTAATGCCTTAACAGCCATTGGTCCTCGCCACACAATTGCTTGATTTAGTTCTGCAAAAAAACCAATAGATAAAATTTTAACTCCATAGTTTTCGGCTGGAACAATCATTTGTTTACCATCTACAACTTTAGAAACGGGTCTGTAGTGTTGACAATCAAACATTAACGGAGCTGAAGGCCCGTAAATATCTGCATCAATTAAACCGACTTTAAATCCTTTTTTAGAAAGACCAACTGCAAGGTTACTAGCAACTGTAGATTTTCCAACCCCACCTTTTCCAGAAGTTACGGCTATAATGTTTTTAATATTTGGAAGTACTTTTTGAGATGCTTCTGATTTTTTCATTCCAATAACTTTAACAGAAACCTCATATTTTTTATCAAAAAAACGTTCGACAGCAAATTCACAAGCCTCTTTCATTCTTTTTCGCGCATGTAATGCAGCATTTTGAATAGATACAGTAAAACTAAAACTGGTTTCTGAAACAATTATATCCGAAACCAAATCTAAAGAAACAATATCTTTTTTAAGATCTGGCTCGGCAACATTTGAGAGCGCTTTTAACAGACTATCTTTGTTCATTAATATTAATTAGAATATTTAGTTGTAAAAATACAAAGATTTAATGATATCAAAGTTTAAGTTCAATCATTGGGTCCCAAAAAATTTCTTTGAAATTTACAACTATATCATTTTCAACTTCAACACCCTCAATTAATAGTAATTCTTCCATTTTGGTTATTGAAGAAAAATGAGACTTACCACTTAACAATCCAAATCGATTTACCACTCTGTAGGCAGGGAAACTGGGAATATTAAAAGTTGAATTCAACACCCACCCCACCATTCTAGAACTTTTTTTAGCTCCTAAATAATTAGCAATTGCACCATAAGACGTAACTCTACCTTTAGGAATTAACCAAACAAGTTCAATAACATCATTATTAAAATTAGTGGTCTTCAATTTTTAATAAAGCTACCAGCAAATTCTGTATCAGAAAGATTAGAGGTATATTTTAAAATATAATTTCCAATACTATAATTAGATACATCAATAAACATAAAATCTTGTGAACCATTAAATGAATCAACAAGTTGGCCTAAAGAATTAAAAACATCAATATTATAATCAGGATCACCTAAATGTGTATGATTAAAATAAATATAATTACTAGATGGATTAGGGAAAATAAGAAAGTTTACATCTGAATTTATTTGTGGCGGTGGGTTAAATCCAAGTAAAAATAGCCCGTTTTTTCTATCTGAAATCAACAATCTACCACTTGGCAAGTTAGGATAAACCCCCCAAACACCTCTATACAAACCTATATTAGAACCCTGGTAACTATCGTAATACCCAACTCTTTTAGGAAGGTTTACATTTCTTACATCGTAAATTTGTAATCCATCGTTGTAATAACTAACATATGCAATACCATTCTTTAGAATGACATTGTGAGGAAGTGTCTCATCGTAAAATCCAGTTGTAAATAAAGATGCTACTTTAATATCAGACAAATCTGAAACATCTAAAACTTTTACTCGCATTGATTTGGTCTCATCACATAAGACATAGGTTTTTGCATCTTCACTTAACCAACCAGAATGGTTATATCCCTTGTCAGGATAAAATTCTAAGCTACCCAAAGGAATAGGCATTGATGGAATAGAGAAATCTGCAACAAATAATCCTTCAGATCCACAATTTAGAAAAGCTGTATCGTTTCTTACATATGCATCATGAACATAATTAACAAATTCATAATTAGATAAAAAATTTGGTTCACTTGGATTAGAAATGTCATAAATAGACATTGGGAACCCACCGTTTAGTTTAGTAACTCCACAAGCGTACAATTTTGCCGTGCTGCTATCAATGAAAATATTATGAACTCTTACCATTAAAGAATCATTATCGTAAATTACAGGCAAGCTATCTGGTAAATATTGAAGATCAATAATTTGTAAAGAGCTTGAACCTTCATCACAAACTGCATATAAATAACCGTTATGATCATGGTAATCTCTATGAACAGCATCAGTTGAAACATGTTTACCTTGAATGAATCCGATAGAGTCCAACTCATTATTTTGATTAACAAGAAAAATATGAGTCCCAGCTGTAGAACCTATTACGGCATATTCTTCTTCTCCCTGAACAAAACCCCAAACTTCATTGAAAACTGACTCACCGTCACTTGTAACTGGCAATCCAGTAGTTGTCCAAGAATCTAAATAAGAAACATTCTCGGATTGTGAATAACAATAACTTAAGCTAAAAACAAAAAAGAAAACGATATACTTCATTTTACTAAGTTATGAAAGATATTGTGAGATTATACCAAGATTAAATAGTTAAAAAAAGTTAAGATTTAGCAATGTGATATAAAATGAATAAAATTAGATTAATCATAAGAGATATTAATTTATCTTCGTTTGCCAATGAAGAGTCTAGTAATTATCCCCACTTACAATGAAAAAGAAAATATCGAAAATATTATTCGATCTATTTTTTCATTAGAAATTGAACTTCATGTATTAATCATTGATGATGGATCTCCAGACGGAACAGCTAAGATAGTTCATGAGCTTCAAAAAGAAGCGAAAGAAAGTCTTCACATTATTGAAAGAAAATCTAAGCTAGGTCTTGGAACAGCATACATAACGGGATTTAAATGGGCACTTAAAAATGGGTACGAATTTATTTTTGAAATGGATGCCGATTTCTCTCACGATCCTAACGATTTACCCAAACTTTTAGACGCCTGTGCCAATGATGGTTTTGATTTAAGCATTGGGTCTAGGTATATAAATGGTGGTAGAGTTGAAAACTGGCCTAAAACAAGATGGCTAATGTCATACTTCGCATCAATATATGTTAGAATGGTTTTATTCATTAACATTAAAGACACAACAGCTGGATTCAAATGTTATAGAAGCAGTGTTTTGGAGCAAATAAATTTAGATAACATTAAATTCATGGGATATGCTTTTCAAATAGAGATGAAATATTCAGCTTATAAACTAGGCTTTAAATTAACTGAAGTTCCGATCACATTTAAAGACAGACAGTTAGGTGAATCTAAAATGAACATGAGTATTTTCAAAGAAGCATTTTGGGGTGTACTTAAGTTACGTAATAAAAAATTCAAATGAGTACTATTTTAATCAAAGACACTAAGATTGTAAATGAGGGTATTTCTTTCACAGGAAATGTCTTAATCGAAAATTCTCTAATTAAAAAAATATCTTCCGAAGAAATTTTTGGAGTTTTTGATCAGACAATAAATGGTAAAGGTTTCCATTTAATTCCTGGAATGATAGATGATCAAGTTCACTTTAGAGAACCTGGATTAACTCACAAAGCCGACATTTACAACGAATCTAAAGCTGCAATTGCTGGTGGCATCACCTCTTTCATGGAAATGCCAAATACTATTCCAAATACAATTACTCAAGACTTACTCGAAGACAAATACAACATTGCAAAGACTAATTCTCTCGCTAATTATTCTTTTTACATGGGAGCTACAAATAATAATTTGGATGAAGTCTTAAAAACAGACCCTAAAACCGTTTGTGGAGTTAAAATATTTATGGGATCATCTACCGGAAATATGTTGGTTGATAATAAATCTACTTTAGAGACTATTTTTAAAAATTGTAACTTATTGATAGCTACTCATTGTGAGGATGAAGAAACTATAATTAATAATACTAAATTTTACAAAGCAAAATACGGAGAAAACTTACCCATTAAATATCATCCATCAATAAGAAGTGAAGAAGCTTGCTATAAATCTTCTTCAATGGCTGTTGAACTAGCAACCAAACACAACACCAAGCTTCATGTTCTACATATATCAACTGCAAAAGAATTAGCACTTTTTAACAACAACATTCCTTTATCTCAAAAGAAAATAACAGCTGAAGCATGTATACATCACTTATGGTTCAATGAAGAGGACTACAACACAAAAGGCACTTTTATTAAGTGGAATCCTGCCGTTAAAACTGAAATAGATAGGCTTGCAATTATTAATGGTATCAACGAAAATAGAATAGATGTTATTGCAACAGATCATGCACCGCATACCTTAGATGAAAAAAACAACTCATATTTTAATGCTCCCTCTGGAGGCCCAATGGTACAGCACGCTATTCTAGCTTTATTAGAATTAGTTAAGAAAGGCAACCTAACGTTAGAAAAGGTAGTTGAAAAAACCAGTCACGCTGTGGCAGATTTGTACCAAATTAACAAAAGAGGATACATAAGAGAAGGTTACTATGCAGATTTAGTTTTATTAGATTTAAATGACAAACAAAAAGTAACAAAAGATAGTTTATACTATAAATGTAATTGGTCACCATTTGAAAATTTTGAATTTAATTCCAGAATAAAGTGCACTCTTGTAAATGGCAAATTAGTTTATTGTAACGGTGCATTTAAAGAACAACCCAAAGGCATGAGATTACTTTTCGACAGATGAGAATTTTAACAATATTATTAATATCATTTTTAATTAGTTGTTCAAATGAAATATCATTTGAACAAAATAAATCTACCTTAGATCAAACAACATTATCAAAAGTCTTAGCAGATTTCCATATTATGGAGGTACATATTAATCAATTAGAAATGAATTTAGCTACCAATAAAGACAGCCTTAATGTTTTTAAAGAAATGATTTTCTTAAAGCACAACGTTAGTGAAGAAGATTTCAATCAGTCGCTAGATTACTATTCTAACTTTCCAAATAATTATCACCAATTGTACCTACAGGTAAAAGAAAACCTTTTAGCAATTGAGCTTACACTACGTGACTCTAATGATATTGAAATGAATTCTGATTCATTGATGACAATTAACAAAAAAAGAATATTTAACGAATGAAAAACTTATTACTAATAATAGTCTCTACCTTTTTAATTTCTTGTAATCAATGGTCTGATAATGATTCAGCTAAATTTTTAGAACAATGTGAAAAAACAAAATGGGAAAAAGAATTTTGCGACTGTGCAATTGAAAAAGTAAAAAAAGAATATAAAAGTTTTGCTGAAATTTCTGAAAATGAAAAACAAATGGCTGATATATTACTAGATTGTATGGTAACAAAAAATGAAGACTAATTAAATTCTTTGCTTATTTATCAGAATAAATATTATCCCAAAGCAAATACAAAGACTAAGCAAAACATTTAGAATTGCCAGGCTGTTTTGTCCTGATTTAATCAGCTCAACAGTTTCTAAACTAAATGTAGAAAAAGTGCTAAACCCGCCACAAAACCCAGCAATTAAAAAAAATTTCATTTCATCTGAAAACCACTTCAAGCCCATTGAATAATAAAGAATGACACCCACTATTAAACAGCTTAAAAAATTTGAGATCAATGTGCCATAAGGAAAATTATCACCCAAAAACAAAGCAGAAAACTTTCCCAACCCGAATCTAGAAACAGCTCCGATTCCACCTCCAATAAACACATATATATATACTAGCATTTAACCCAATTAAATTCTAAGGAAAGATAATAAAGAATTTGAGCAATGACAATGCCAACCATACCACCAACCAAAACATCAGAAGGATAGTGAACACCTAAATACACTCTACTATATCCAATTATTAAAGCCCATGAAAAAAGAAACCATATAGACCAACGATATTTTATTTTAATAAACTGATAGAAGAGAAAAGACAAGGCAAACATATTACAAGCATGACTTGAAATAAATCCATATTTACCCCCCCTATAATTATTAACTATATGAAGTTGCTCTTTTAAGTTTATGTTATGAGTAGGTCGATACCTTTGAAAAAACTCTTTAAAACAATATTTTGCTGTTAAATCAGCTAATCCAACTACAACTAAAAGTAGAACAAAACACACAATTACTTCTTTATAGTTTTTAGTTTTAACCAAAACAATTAAAAAAAAAAAATAAAAAGGAATACCAAAATATGGAGAGCTAATCATCCACATGAAGTAGTCTAAAGAGGGTGAATTTAAACCATTAATAGATAGTAAAATTTGGCTATCCCATTGTTTAACTATCTCTAACCAGTTCATTTATTAATCTTAGACCAAATTAAATCTTTTAATGCTATGATACCAATATTAGCAACAGATGAAATACAAACCACCTTTACATCAATTGGAAATTCATTTGACAATTCAGCAATTAACTCATCATCTAACATATCACATTTTGTAATGGCCAATATTCGCTCTTTATCCATTAATTCTGGATTATATTGCTTAAGCTCATTCAATAAAATTTGATATTCTTTATCAATATGATCAGCATCTGCTGGAACCATAAAAAGTAAAACTGAATTTCTTTCAATATGTCTTAGAAAACGGTGGCCCAATCCCTTCCCTAAATGTGCTCCCTCAATAATACCAGGAATATCTGCCATCACAAATGAACGATGATCTCTATAACCTACTATACCTAAATTAGGAACTAAAGTTGTAAAAGGGTAATTAGCAATTTCTGGCTTAGCTTCAGAAACCACAGATAAAAGCGTTGACTTTCCAGCATTAGGAAAACCAACCAAACCTACATCTGCAAGAACTTTAAGTTCTAAAATCTTCCATTCTTCTTTTCCGTCTTCTCCAGGCTGAGCATACCTTGGTGTTCTATTAGTTGAAGATTTAAAATTATCATTCCCTAATCCTCCCTTACCACCACTAACCAATATTTTCTCTTGACCATCTTCAGTGATCTCAAAAAGAATTTCTCCTGTTTCAGCATCTTTAGCAACAGTACCTAAAGGAACATCAAGAGTTTCATCAATTCCATTTTTACCTGTTTTTAATCCACTTGAACCTGGCAAACCATGCTCGGCTATAACATGTTTTCGATACTTTAAGTTCAAAAGTGTCCATATCTGACTATTTCCCTTTAAAATAACATGCCCTCCTCTTCCACCGTTACCACCATCAGGTCCACCTTTGGCAGTAGTTCTATCTCTATGAAAATGAGTAGAGCCGGCACCACCTTTTCCCGACCTACAACAGATTTTAACGTAATCAACAAAATTAGAAGAAGCCATAATTCAACTTTAGATTAAATCAATAACTCTATAAAGCCTTTCAGTTATTTCATTTATAGACCCTAAACCGTTAATTGATTGGTATTTGTTTTTCTCTTCGTAATAAGATGCTACTACAGCTGTTTGTTCCAAATAAACTCTTATTCTATTTTCAATAATCGAAGCATCTTGATCATCAGCTCTTTGACTTTTCTCACCTCTTAGCAAAAGTCTTTTGACCAGCTCTTCTTTAGGAACATCTAATGCTAACATCACAGAAACTTCTGTGTTGATAGATTCTAAAAAAACACTTAATGCATTTGCCTGATTATTAGTCCTGGGAAATCCATCAAAAATGAATCCTTTGGGGGATTCATGCTTGACAACTTCTTGCTCAAGCATTTTAATAGTTACAGAATCAGGGACTAACTCCCCTTTATCCATGTAACTTTTAGCCAAATTACCTAGCTCAGTTTCACCTTTGATATTTGATCTAAAAATATCACCAGTTGATAAATGAACAAGTCCATATTTAACAATTAATTTTTCTGCTTGTGTACCTTTCCCAGCTCCAGGGGGGCCAAATAAAACAATGTTTAACATAACTAATTTATTCTTCTATTTTATAAATATGTTCTAAATTTCTTCCAATACCATCATAATCTAATCCATAACCTACAAGAAATTCATTCCCTACTTCAATGGCTACATAATCTATTGGGATTTTCTTTTTATATGCCTTAGGTTTAAAAAGCAAAGTTGCTATTTTAATTGAACTTGGAGCATGTTTTTTTAAAGTAATCATTAGTTTTTCTAAAGTATTTCCTGTATCGACAATATCCTCCAAAATAATAACATCTCTATTTTTGATATCTACATTTAAACCCATAAGCTCTTTAACATTACCTGTTGACTTAGTCCCACTGTAAGAAGAGAATTGAATAAAAGCAACCTCGCAAGAAGAGCTAAACTTTTTCACTAAATCGGCACTAAAAAGAAAAGATCCATTTAAAACGCCAATAAATATTGGTCTCTTATTTGTATAATCAACATTGATTTTTTCTACAATTTTATCAATACTTAATTGAATATCATTGTTTGAAATAAACTTTTTAAAAGCTTTGTCGTGTAATTGTACAATTTCCATATGAATGTTTAGGGCTCCAAAGTTAATTAATTCATTTTACTGAAAAATAATTGTTTCTTCAAATTGCTGAATTACATTTGCAAATACATTATTTAAATGATTCTTTATGCAATTTTTTAGCTCAAATTTTAAACTAGGTATTCTTGGAGGAGGACAACTAGGTAAAATGCTTTTATATGATTGTAGAAGATATGACATATTTACAAAAATAATGGATCCCAATAAAAACGCTCCCTGCAGTAAAATTGCAGATGAGTTTATTGTTGGTGATTTAACAAATTATAATGATGTTATCAATTTTTGTGAAAATGTAGATGTTATAACTGTTGAAATAGAAAATGTCAATGTTGATGCTTTAGAATTTCTTGAAAATAACGGTAAGAAAGTTTTCCCATCCTCTAATACCCTCAGAACTATTCAAAACAAATCAAAACAAAAAGATTTCTATAAAAAAAACAATTTACCTACTTCTGCCTACAAAAATTACATCAATTTAGATGCCATAATAAATGATTTTAATGCTGGGAAAATTCAACTTCCGGCAGTTTGGAAAAGCGCAGAATTTGGATATGATGGTAAAGGAGTTAAAATAATTAATACACTTGACGACATTAAGAGCCTCCCTAATACACATTGTCTGATTGAAGATAAGGTTGAAATAAAAAAAGAAATTTCGGTTATAGTATCAAGAAATGAGAACAAGGAAGAAGCTTGTTTCCCAGTCGTTGAAATGGAATTTAACCCTACATCTAATTTAGTAGAATACATCATGTGCCCTGCAGATATCTCTTCAGATTTAGAGACTCAAGCATATGAAATAGCTCTTAAAACAGCTCAATGCTTCAATAGTATTGGTCTTCTTGCGGTAGAACTTTTCATAACAAAAAACAACGAAATTCTTATAAATGAGGTAGCTCCAAGACCCCATAACTCTGGACATCATACTATTGAGTGTTGCCTTACCTCTCAGTTTGATCAGCACATACGAAGTGTACTAAACCTTTCTCTTGGGGATACAGGAATGAAAATTCCTGGAATTATGGTAAATTTAGTTGGTGAAAATGAAATAGAGGGTGATGTGTTTTATAAAAATATTGAAACCATATTTAAAATCCCTGGAGTATCTGCACATATTTATGGAAAGAAAAAATCTAGACTTAACAGGAAAATGGGACACATTACAATAGTTAATAAAGAAATTGAAAAAGCTATTGAAATTGGAAAAAAAATAAAAGAATTAATTAAAGTAACAGCGTAAAAAATGAAACTAGTTGGAATTATTATGGGGAGCAAGAGTGATTTGCCAATAATGCAAAAAGCAATTGACATATTAAATGAATTTGGAATAAATGCTCAAGTAAATATTGTGTCAGCACATAGAACTCCTGAATATATGTTTGAGTACGCAAAAAATGCCTCAGAAAATGGAGTCAAAGTAATAATAGCAGGAGCTGGTGGCGCTGCTCATCTTCCGGGAATGGTAGCATCGATTACTACTCTACCTGTCATTGGTGTTCCTATAAAATCAAGAAACTCTATAGATGGATGGGATTCTGTTTTATCAATCTTACAAATGCCCGATGGTGTTCCGGTTGCTACTGTGGCATTAAATGGTGCTCAAAATGCTGGAATTTTAGCTGCTCAAATTATAGGCACCTCAAACAATGATGTTGCCAATAAAATAGTTAAGTTTAAAGAAGCACTTAAAGAAAAGGTAGTAAAATCAAATGAGGAATTACAATAGTTCGATTCTAAACAATTAAGATTCACTAATTAAACATGATTAAAACTGATATTATAATAATTGGTGCTGGACCCGTAGGTCTTTTTACAGTATTTGAAGCTGGATTATTGAAATTAAGGTGTCATTTAATAGACTCATTACCAATTCCTGGAGGACAATGTGCTGAAATATACCCTAAAAAACCTATATATGATATTCCTGGTTACCCTTCTATTTTAGCTGGAGATTTGGTAGACAACTTAATGACCCAGATAAAGCCCTTTAAACCCAGCTTTACTTTAGGAGAAACTGCTACACACATTGAAAGAAATGATGAGGGAAAATTCATTGTAACAACAAAACAAGGAACAAAACATGAAGCTCCAGTTGTCGCTATTGCGGGGGGATTAGGAGTGTTTATCCCTAGAAAACCTCCTATTTTCAATATCAAAGAATTTGAAAACAAAGGAGTTGCTTACATTGTAAAAGATCCTGAAATTTATAGAAATAAAAACATTGTAATTTCTGGTGGTGGAGATAGTGCATTGGATTGGGCTTTGTTTTTCGCAAATAATTTCTCAAAAAAAGTAACCTTAATTCACAGAAGTCAAAGTTTTCGAGCTCACCTAGACTCTGTGCAGCAAGCAATGAACATGGCAGAAAAAGGGAAAATTAATCTTATTTTAGATGCTGAGGTTATTGGGTTAGATGGCAATAATAAGCTCGAAAAAATAACTGTTAAAAATAAATCTCAAGAAGAAATAGCTATTGATTCTGATTATTGGTTGCCTTTATTTGGTCTAACTCCAAAATTAGGACCAATTGCTAATTGGGGATTAGAAATTGAAAAAAATGCAATCGTTGTAAATAACGCTACAGATTATTCAACAAATATTGATGGGGTTTACGCGATTGGAGATGTTAACACATATCCTGGCAAACTTAAACTTATTCTATGTGGTTTTCACGAAGCAACTATTATGGTTCAAGCTGCTTTTAAAAAAATTCATCCTAATAAAAACAATGTACTAAAATACACTACTGTGAGTGGAGTTAACGGATTTGATTAAATCCTTTTCAATGGAAAATAATTTTGTTAAAATAACTGTTACTGATAGACTAGGCAAAGAGCATAATTTAGATGCGCCAACTGATATGAACATGAATTTAATGGAGCTTTGTAAAAGCTATGAACTTCCAGTAGAAGGAACTTGTGGTGGTATGGCCATGTGTGCCTCTTGTCAGGTATATATTGAAAGTAATCATGTTTCATTAAAAAGAAGTGAAGATGAACAAGCGATGTTAGATGAAGCATGGAATGTGCAAGATAACAGCAGACTTGGTTGTCAGATAAAATTAACACCTCAAATAAATGGATTAAAAGTTAAATTAGCCCCAGAAATAGCCGCTGATGAAGATTGGTAGATGTTGCTACTTATAACTTTTAGGAATTTCACAAACTGGAATAGGTACCATTTTATGTTGATTTGCTTTATTTAATCTTTTATAAATTAACATCACCTCTGTTTGGCGCACAGAAAAAGTTGATGCATCCTCATTTTCAATATTTTTCATTGCCCATTCCAACTCCGCATAAGTTGCCCCAAGCTGATCTTCATCAGAACGATCATCACCCCACAATCCATCTGTAGGTTTTGCATCTAGAATTGAGGGCAATACATTTAAATATTTAGCCAATGAAAAAACATCTGACTTCATTAAATCGGCAATAGGTGAAAGATCGACTCCACCATCACCATATTTTGTATAAAAACCAACACCAAAATCTTCTACTTTATTTCCTGTACCTACAACAAGTAATTTATGAGCACTAGCAAAAGTATAAAGTGTAGTCATTCTTAGTCTAGCTCTAGCATTTGCCATAGATAAAGAATCTTGAACATGATCTGGGAAATTATCAGTAATAGATTTAAACACAGGAGTCAAATCAACTTCGTAACTTTTTACATTCGTATAACTATTTTCTAATCTTTCTATCTGTTGTGAGCTTCTTTCAAATTGCTTTTTAGATTGAAAAATAGGCATATTAACCAAAATGGTAGGTCGACCAGTAATAGCAGCTAAGGTGCCTGTTAAGGCAGAGTCTACTCCTCCAGAAACACCAACTACAAAACCTTCTAAATTAGATTTAGTTAAATAATCAGTAAGCCAAAGATTAATATGATCTACTATTTTTTGGTGCTGCATTAAAAGCTAAAAATTAAAATAAAATCCCTACAGTTAAGCTTACACTTCCTGGAATTGCTTTAGCACCTACTGCTTCAAATTCACCTGTATCAGAATCATAACTTCTTAAATAATCTTCTGATTTGGCTCTTGTAAGAGCATTGGTAATAAAGTAATTATAATGCAATGAGAAAAATAAAGAGGTAGTACCCGAAATATTATACTCAGCACCACCACCAACTCTAATACCTGCTCTAATTGGCTGAGTTCCTTTTGCCAAATCTAAATCGATATTATTTTCATTGTTTGGATCTTCAATAGTAAAAGGATCAGTAGATAAAGAATCATAAGAAACAACATTAGCGATATCATCAACTCTAGCTTTTGTCTTAAATCCTAAAACAGCACCAAATTCACCAAAATAAGTAAAATACCCAATTTCTTTAGTTTTCATTTTAAGAATAAGAGGAATGTTAACATAATTAATGGTATATGATCTTTTGGTTAGTTGAAAGAGTGACGTGTCTTCAGGATTTGCCCTAGGAATATCAGTCAAATCTTCCCAAGAAACGTATTCAAAATCACTGTTTAAATCATAATATGTTGGTTTAGATGTAGCAGATAAATCTGGATCATCGTAATTTAAGCTCGCCTTGTAAGATTCTAAATTAAGACCAGTAACAAAAGAAGTAGTTTTGCCAAGTTTAAACTCCATCTGAAGCCCCCATCCTAATCCTAAACCAACACCTCCGGATGAAAATTTACGCTCATCATCAGGTGTTAACCACCCAATTGAAGTATTACCCATTAGGCCAAATCTGAAATTTTTCCCCTCCTCTTCTTGAGCAATAAAACTTAATAGTGGAAGTATTAATAAGGCAGTAATCACAATTTTTTTCATAACTAATCAAATATTTTAAATTCAAATTTAAGCATTTTTTAGACGAACAAATTTTACATTTGACAGAAAAATACATCAATTAATGTTTTTAATTAGATTTTCGCTCATTGCAACCCTCTTTTTATTAAGTTCTTGCAACAACAATTGTGTTGACTTAGAAATTGATTTACCCAAAAAAAATATCGCTATTCAAGTTGATCATTTAGAAGAAGATTTGTTTTCTCAAGCCACAAATAGTTTATCGAAACATGAACTTTTATTGAAAAAATACGGCACCCTATATGTTCTTTTTTATGCTCAAATGCTTAATGAAGGAGACCCTTACAAGGACAATGCTCCAACAATTTTAAACAACTATATTAATCATTCATCAACTCAGGAAATAAAAAAAGAAACGGAAACTCAATTTAAAGATTTCAATCCTTATAAAGAAACCATTGAAAAAGCATTTAAATATGTAAACCACTATTATCCAGATTCTTCAATTCCAATTATAACAACTTTTTATTCTAATTTCAATGCTAATGTCATCGAAGTTAACAACAGAATAGCAATCGGACTTGAGATGTATTTAGGAGAGGAAAATAAAGTTGTAAAAAGTCTTTCTCCGGACTTTTTCCCTCTCTTTATTAAGAAAAAAATGAATCCTGAATTTTTAGTTACAGATGTAATGCATTGCTATTTTCACAATAGATTTCACGAAAACTTAGGAGATGATTTCATCTCTGAAATCATCTCTTTAGGCAAAATAATGTACTATATTGAAGCTACGACTCCAGCAGTTGATGAACATTTAAAATTCAGGTATTCTAAAGAAGAACTTGAATGGTGTAATTCAAACGAGATGAACATTTGGGAGGTAATTATTAATAGTAATCTTTTATACTCAAAAGATAAAAAACAAATAACCCCATTTATTTCAGAGGCACCATTTACAAAAGGACTTCCACAAGAATCTCCCTCAAAAGTTGGTGTTTGGCTTGGTTATAAAATCGTAAAAGACTATGTTGAAGCTAATTGCATAGATGTATTAGATTTGCAATTAGAAAAAGATGTCAGAAAAATATTAAAATCATATAAACCTAATGAGTAATAAAAGTAATTTAAACATAGTTTTTGATTTAGATGAAAATCAAATTCCAGATAAAATTAGTTGGGAATCTTTAACCGATTCTAAAAAATCTAAACATGATGCTAAAGCAGCTTTTCTTTCTTTTTGGGATAGAAATGATGAAAATGCAATGAGTTTAAATCTTTGGACAAAAGACATTTCAATTGAAGAAATGAGTAAATTCTATTTTCAAACGTTTATTACCATGGCTGACAATTTTGAAAAAGCAACAAATGAAGATCAAATTGCTCTTGCTATGAGAGATTTCGCTGACTTTTTCGGTGAAAAAATGGGAATTATCCCCAAAACAGGAAAATTTGATTCTAATGGGCAAGGATAAGCTTAAAAGATTTTCTGAACTTAATACTTTTACTCATGTTCTTCAACCTCATGTTAATGAAATAAAGCCAGCACATAAAATAAAAGGTAACTGGAACCTCGAATTTAAAAACGAGGCTCCAATTGTTTTAGAATTAGGTTGTGGGAAAGGAGAGTATACTGTTGGATTAGCTAAGCAGTATCCATCTATGAATTTTATTGGTGTAGACATTAAAGGCGCTAGAATTTGGAGAGGTGCAAAAACTTGTGAAGAAGAACAAATATCAAACGTTAGATTCATTAGGACAAAAGTAGATTTCATTGAGCATTTCTTTAGAGAAAATGAAGTTTCTGAAATTTGGTTAACTTTTTCAGATCCACAACCAAAACGACCAAGAAAAAGATTAACATCTCCTCTTTTTATAGAACGATACAAAAAAATTCTAAAAGAAAATGGAATCATTCATCTTAAAACAGATAGTGATTTACTTTACAACTATACTCTAGATGAAATAAAGGAAAATAAATACAACATCATTGAAAGCAGTGACAATGTATACGAAGAACTTATTTCAAGAGTAGATGACCAACTTATTGAAACAATGAAAATTCAAACATTCTACGAAAGTATTTGGCTAAAGGAAAATAAGACCATTAAATATTTAGCTTTCTCAATTTAATTTAATAATATTTCTCTATACAATTAATCAAAAAATTATCTAAATTGTGTTAATGAATAAGTATTGGACACTTTTATTTTATTTAATTTTTCATCAAACTTACTTTTCTCAGATTATTTTTGACCAAGGAGCAACTAGTACAGCTATTGTAGGAGCAAGTGTGACCCAAACAAATTTATGGAGTATTAACAATAACATAGGCAGTTTATCCTCAATCGAAGGGGTTCATGCTGGTTTTTCTTTTAACAATCGTTTCCTAGTTTCTGATTTCTCTACAAATACTGCAGCATTTGCCATTCCGTTTAATAATGCAGCCGTTGGTTTAATCTATTCTAATTATGGAAATGAAAACTATCAAATTCATAAAGTAGGAGCTGGTTATTCTATGAGGCTTGGAGATAACATCTCTGGTGGTTTAAAATTTAACTATCTCCTTCTAAATCTAGGAGACTTCTATGGCTCTAAATCAATATTTTCAGCTGATTTAGGACTAAATGCAAAACTAAATTCAGACTTAAAAATGGGAGTAATTATTAAAAACCCCACGCTTTCTAAAATAGCAGACTTTGAAGACGAAAGAATACCAACAATAATTCAACTAGGGTTTGATTATTCTGTATCCGAACAACTAAATACAATCATAGCAATTGAAAAAGATATTTTATACGCAGCATCTGTTAAGGCCGCAATTATTTATAGCCCTATAGAAAAAATGACAATTAGAGCAGGTGTAGGAACCCATCCAACCTCATTTGGTTTTGGCTTAGGAACATCATATAAAAATGTCTTTTTTGATTTAGGAACACAATATCATCAGGTTCTAGGTTTTAGTCCAGAATTATCAATAACTACAAATTTCCATAAATAAACTTGAAAGATTTATTCACTCAAATATCTTTTAATAATAACATTGAATTTTATTTTTTGTCAAGTTTATATTTCTCAAGACACCATTAAGGGTTACAAATATTCAATAAATCATAAATCTGGTAAATCTCAATGGTAAAGAATTACAAAAACAGTTTATAATTGAACAAAGCATAGAAACAATTGCTGAAAAACAATGAAGATGAAGACATAGATTATACAACCTTATTTGATCTACTTAGCTTTTACTACGAACACCCAATAAATCTCAATAAAAAAAAATATTTTAGACGACCTAACTCAACTTAGGTTACTGAACCAATTTCAAATCAATGCTCTTCTGGATCACATAGAAAAAACATGGGAAATTGATTACCATTTACGAATTACAAGTTCTTGATTTGTTCAACATGAACGACATAAGAAGATTAATGCCGTTTGTATTGGTTTCTACAGATTTCAACGCCCCTAACCTTTCAATTTCTGAAATGTTTAAATATGGTAAAAATGATTTATTTATTCGTTATAACAGAGTAATTGAGCCTACAAGTGGTCGAAGAGAAATAGATGATAGCAGCTGGCTAGATAGTCGAAACACAGTTCAATTAGGATCTCCAGACAATATCTACATGCGTTATAGATTTAAATACCTAAACAACATAAGTTTTGGGATAACCGCTGAAAAAGATGCCGGGGAAGCTTTTCTTCCTAATAAAAGAGCAGCTGAGTTATTTAACATAAATACAAAAGCCGGTTTTGACTTTTATTCAGCTC
>CALSPA010000024.1 GCA_943788115.1 uncultured Flavobacteriales bacterium | reverse complement strand
ATGTTATTTAGTTGATAACGGACCAGGAACATTATCTGAAACCCCTACTTCAGGACTAAAACCTGAACTGGATAATTTTGAATTTACAATGGAGCAAAGTGAGGTGGGATATAAAAACTTTACTGTTATTCAATGTAAAATTAAAAGTATGGAATGGCTTTATTTAGCAGCCAAAGGTCACCGTCGTGCTAAGTTTGATTTAGAGAATAAGAAGGATACCTGGTTAATTCCTTAGTAAAAAGTAGCCTTCACATTTCCAAATGTAGACGATATTAGAGCTTTAGAAATAGAAAATAAGTTACTAGAACTTTTAAAATAAAATATTACAGGTTTCCAAAAAATTAAAATAAATTAATAAAATTTCAAAAATTTTTATTTTACTCAACGAAAGTTATTGAAACTACTGGAGCGTTAGGCCAAACTAAACATGCAGCTGCATCATCAAATTGTACTGCATTCGTTAAGTTAAATGCAACCTGAACATTTGGCATTTTCCCAGGTTTTAGAGTAAATGGTGTACCCAATTCGACTCTAAATTTAATATAAGGTGTATCTCCATCAACTGGATCACCTGCTGGCTCTTCATTAGCAGTGACAGTTCCATCAATCGCATCTGTACCATTCATATGATTTGCTAAAGTAGTATTATCTGGAATTCTTATGACTTGTGCTACTGCATTAGAAGCTGTGTTGTCTCTTGTTCCATCTGCAGGAGTTGCTCCACTTGCTGCTGAAGCATCATCTCCTCCAGTAACACAAGCTGCTGTGTCATCACTTCCTGCAGCTGTTACTGTAAAATTTCTGTTAAGAATAACCTGAAACCATGTAAAAGTTTTTCCATAAGGAACACTACTGAGACTACCAATTCCTCCTGCCGATTGTCCTGCAGTTGTTGAGCTGAGATCAAAAGACTTCCCAGTTGTTCCCTCACTGCCAAGAATCACAGGATTTAAACATGTAGTTTCTGAACTTCCGGTCTCACACAACATTACAGAATGAACTGTATTGATATAACTACTTGGTGTAACAGCAGCTGAATATGCTTTGTTATAATTCACTAAAGATAAAAATATGATTAATGATGAAAATATTTTATTCATAACTTACTGTACAGTGATAATTACTGCTCCTTGTGTTTCAATTGCTATATTGTTATTTCTTTTAACTTTACTTGATAATTTTTTGCTCATATCAACTTTATAAAATGCTTCATCACTAATAAACCCATCTGCTAAAGATGGACTAATATTTCTTGGAGGATGTACAAAAGTTAAACGTGCTGAAGTAAAATCATCAGCATTATTTCCACTTTTGTCATACTCTGCTTCAAATATAAGTGAGGGAGTTAAATTCATTTCTGCAATGTATTTTTCACCTTTTGTATCTGCAGACGCCAAGTCAGCTTCATATCTATAACCTACAAAATTAAACTTCATCCAAGGCATGTAAGGTACTTGAGTTGCTAGAGTATAATCCATTCCACCTAGAGCTTGTTCTTTGGTACCATCAATTACTTTTTGTAAAGAAGCTGCCTCATAATGATTGAAATGAAAATCTAATATTCCAGCTTTTGCCTCTAACCCAATACTTGCTCTTGAATGATTTTCCTGAAGGTCTTGATCATAAAAAAGATTTGCACCAAACATAAATGAATTATCATTGCTTAATTTTCTGTATCCAAGACCAAAATTACCAATGTATCTGTTGTCACTTACTCCGATGTCTTGAGTATGTAAACTTATTTGAGTAAAAAAATTTGAGCTCTCTGTTTTATTTAAATCTCTTAATAACAAGAGATTAATTCTTGGTTCATTATTATCTTTATCTGACAATTGAATATCAAATTCTGTAATTCCCTCTCCAGGAATAAGACCAATTGTATATTCTGAAATTTTTTCAGATACTTTATTTAAAGCTTGAGAGGCTACATCTGCATTAGCTACAGTTGTGATAAATAGTGATAATATTATTACTAAAACTTTCATTATCATTGTTTAATTTAAATAACTTAAAAAACAAATATTTTTTAACTCAAAATGGGTTTCTTTATATTGAAAATACTTTACTTTTTGTGGGTGATACTTTTTGTTAAGTCTTATTTAAGTTGCTTAGCAAATTTTTTATAAAGTTTTAAACAATCTTCAGTGTCTATTTTTCCTAATGGTTCAATCGTTTCCTTAAATTTTTTACCTAAACTTAGCCCTTCTGATTTAGAATAATCTAATAATTTTTTTTTAATTAATTTTTCTAATTTTCTCCTTACCGTTTCTTGAGGCATGGATAGATTTTCTGCAACTGCAAAGATTGTCAATTTTTTATCTTTCATTAATCTCTTGTGATCTTCAGTCTCTGTCTCATCAAAAACTTCAGTCCAACTAAGTGACTTTCCTAGAGTGATAGTTTGATAGAGAAAATGCGTATATACTGTTAATAAGATCATGTGACTTTCATAATCATGTTTCGCCATCTTTTTTACATTTAGAAAATGGTTAATATGATGAGAAACAATAAAATATATCAATTCATTGTCTATCCCTTTAACCACGACTTATAAAAGATTTTTCTTAAAGAAATTTATAAATTGAGGCATATATTCATCACCATGATTTCCTCCAACATGAGCTCCTCTTTTTAAACATTTTTCACCTTTTAAAATTTTAAACATTTTTTTAAAAGTTTTTTTAGGTTCTGTAGCAGCAGCTTCACCGTACTCCTCCCAACTATTAAAAAGTTTATACTTATTTAAACCTAGGTCAGCAAGTTTGCCCATAACAACACCATTATCATCAACGTAATTTGCAGGACATGTCGGCATAACCATTGCCTTAACTTTTTGAGGTTTGTATGGTGAATGCCAATCATGACCCCAGCCTGATTTAATATCAATTTCAATTTGACCTTCTTTAGCTAGAATATTTTTAACATATTCTTCACATGGCTTTGCTAAAGTTAAATCGTCATCTTCACCGTGGACATAAAGCATTTTTGTATTCTTTGTAAGTTCAGCATTTTTAAACAATCCAGCCATTCTGCACTCTGCAGCCTCTGGAAGTATTGCATCAAATCCATTTGATCCCTCTAAAAATTTTGATGTAAATTTTACATCTGCAACAAGTAAAGAATTAGTACCACCTCTTGAGTGACCATTGGTTCCAATTTTTCCATTTGATCTTGGATGAGATTTTATAAATTGATAAGCCATCATAGTATCTATTGCTTGACTAACCATCGTCGCCTTAGATTGATCTCTCCATGTATCTTTTGTGCCTCTATTACAAAAGCTATCAATTAACATTACTCCAATTCCAGCCTCCAGAAGATTTTTACGCGCTTTAACATAATAAGGATTAGTAAATAATGATCCAGCACCTCCACTTCCATGAGTCATAATCACTACAGGAGCTTTATTAGTACCTTTTGGAAAAGCTAAATATCCTGTTACAGTTACTGGGTTTAACAAATACTTTTCATTTAAAACGTTATACAAACCCATTGTGGTATAAGAAGGCAATGGGATTATCTCCCCATCTTTTAAAACTTTATCAGCACCATATAAAATAGATTCTTTTTTAGAGCATTTGTATTTATCATGATCTGCAAAAGCAGATGATGAAAATAAAATTACAATTAAAATTAAAATTATTTTTTTCATAAAGTATAAAAAACCTAATATAAGATCTCTAACTATTTTTAACTCAAATGTCTAATAAACAAAAACCTATTTTGAGTTTTAAAATACAGATTTA
>CALSPA010000023.1 GCA_943788115.1 uncultured Flavobacteriales bacterium | reverse complement strand
CTTTACATCTTCAAAACCTTGAATTGCTTGAGCAGGATTGTTAACTGTTGTAATTGTATCTCCAACCTTAACTTCTTTAGCAACTTTTATTCCAGAAATAATATAACCAACATCTCCTGTTTTAATTACTTGTTTTGGAACTTGATTTAATTTTAAAGTTCCTATTTCATCGGCAAAATACTCTTTATTGGTATTTATAAATTTTACCTTTTCACCTTTTTTTATCTGTCCATTTAACACTTTAAAATATGCATAAATGCCTCTGTAAGAATCAAACACAGAATCGAAAATTAAAGCTTGAAACTGTCCATCTGGTTCTCCCTTAGGAGCAGGGACTCGATCGATTACAGCTTTTAAAATATTTTCAACACCTAAACCTGTTTTACCGCTAGCTGAAATAACTTCATCTTTATCACATCCAATTAAATCTACAATTTGATCTGTTACTTCTTCAGGCATAGCACTCTGAAGGTCCATTTTATTCATCACTGGAATAATTTCCAAATCATTCTCAATTGCTAAATATAAATTTGATATTGTTTGTGCTTGAATTCCTTGAGTAGCATCAACTATTAATAAGGCCCCTTCACATGAAGCAATAGACCTAGAAACTTCGTAAGAAAAATCAACATGCCCTGGTGTATCGATTAGATTTAATACATAATCTTGATCATTAAAACTATAATCCATTTGAATGGCATGGCTCTTTATAGTAATACCTCTTTCTCGTTCTATATCCATATCGTCTAAAGTTTGCTCCTTCAATTCCCTTTCAGAAATTGTATCAGTAGCTTGCAATAAGCGATCTGCTAAAGTGCTTTTCCCATGATCAATATGTGCAATTATGCAAAAATTCCTAATGTTTTTCATAGAATGTAAAAGTAACCTTTTGCTCTTTACAATAGACAAGTTTAATTATTTAGTTTGCTATAAAAAGTTCATGCAAAGTTGATTTTCTATTGCATATATAACCATTAGAAATCTAAACATAAAGCAAAGAATAAAGTATAAATCAATTATTAATTGCAATAGAGTGAAGAATTCTTGTTATTAATCAATTTTACAACTTTATTTGCGTAATTATTTTTATGAAAGTATCAGATCACATAAAGAATAGTAAGGAAACTATCTTCTCTTTTGAAATTCTACCCCCTTTAAAAGGAGCGGGAATCGAAGCCCTTTATTCTGGTATAGACCCTTTAATGGAATTTAAGCCACCCTTTATAAATGTCACCTACCATAGAGAGGAATATCAATACAAAGACATGGGCAATGGCCTATTAAAAAAAGTTTCTGTTAGAAAAAGACCAGGAACTGTTGGTATTTGTGCTGCCATTATGAATAAATATAAAATTGATGCAATTCCTCATTTAATTTGTGGAGGATTTTCTAAAGAAGAAACTGAAAGTGCATTAATTGATTTAAAATTTTTAGGTGTTGACAATGTTCTTGCTCTTAGAGGAGATCCAATAAAAAGCGAGCAAACATTCAATCCTGCTAAAGGAGGGAATGCATATGCTTTAGACCTTATTAAACAAATGAATGAAATGAATGAAGGGCAATACCTTCATGAAGAAACAAAAAATAGTCCCTCAAATTTTTGCATTGGTACAGCCGGATATCCTGAAAAACATTTTGAAGCGATGAACATGAACACAGATCTTAAACATTTAAAAATGAAAGTAGATGCTGGTGCAGATTTTATTGTAACTCAAATGTTTTTTGATAATTCAAAATATTTTTCTTTTGTAAAAAAATGTAGAGAAATAGGAATAAAAATTCCTATTATTCCAGGGTTAAAACCAATCACAAGTCTTAAACACATTTCATTTCTTCCTAAATTTTTTCATATTGATTTTCCAGATGCTCTTTCAATTGAATTATCTAAGTGTAAAACTAATGATCAAGTAAAACAAGTTGGTCTAGAATGGGGAATTGAGCAAGCCAAAGAATTAAAAGCACACAATGTTCCAGTTTTGCATTTTTACACCATGGGTAAAGGAATGTCGGTTAAAAATATAGTTAAGCATATTTTTTAGTTTCAATACTTTTTAACATTTCCTGTAAAAGAACTTTTCTTTGTACTTTCAACTCGTTGAATTCATTATAACTATTTTTAGTCTCATATTTTTATACTATAATTTATTGTCGACTTGCTTTAAGTATATCATTTTAACAATTTTAACAACATCTTTATCTTTTTTTGTTGCTCAAAAAACTAATAATTTTTGCTTTATTGCAAAGTTAAAGTCTGTAGAAAATTTTGGGGGAAAACTAGAAAACTCAACTATATATATATTTAAAAACGGCTCATTAATTGATTCAGTTCAATCAAAAAGCAATAAAATAAAATTACGTTTATCAACTGGACATATATATAAAATAGAATTCACAAAAAAAAAATACACCAGCAAACATGTTATTATTAACAGCATTGAAATTCCTAAAAATAAATCGATTAAGCTTAAAGCCGACATTAGCTTGTTTGAAGCTAAATCTAATTGGAAAATCGGATTTTTAAAAACTCAACCCGTGTCAATTGCTAACTACAATTTTCTTAAAAGGAAACTAGAATGGAATTTTGATTATAACAGGAGTGTCGTAGAAAAAATTATTGTTGCAACAATAAAAAATTAAAATTACTTTTTAGAGCTAAAATTTGCTGCTAAAAACTCACGATTCATTCTCGAAATATTTTCTAAGGAAATACCTTTTGGGCACTCAACTTCACATGCTCCAGTATTAGTACAATTACCAAAGCCTTCTTCATCCATCTTATTAACCATGTTCTTCACTCTCTCCTTAGCCTCCACTTGACCTTGAGGTAATAATGAAAACTGAGAAACTTTTGCAGAAACATATAACATCGCAGAAGAGTTTTTACAAGTAGCAATACATGCCCCGCAACCAATACAGGTTGCTGCATCAAATGCTTTATCTGCATTTTCTTTAGCAATAGGGATTGCATTTGCATCTTGCGTATTACCAGATGTATTTACTGAAACAAACCCACCAGCTTGTTGAATTCTGTCCATAGCACTTCTATCAACAACTAAATCCTTTACTACAGGTAAAGCTGTTGCTCTAAATGGTTCAATAAAAATGGTATCTCCATCTTTAAACTTACGCATGTGTAATTGACATGTAGTTACACCTCTATCTGGACCATGAGCTTCCCCGTTTATATATAAAGAGCACATTCCACATATCCCTTCTCTACAATCGTGATCAAAAGCTACAGGCTCATCACCTTTTTCAATTAACTCTTCATTCAAAACATCTAGCATTTCTAAAAATGACATGTGTTCTGAAACATTAGCAATAGGATATTCAACAATTTTACCCTTGTCATTAGCATCTTTTTGACGCCATATTTTTAAATTAAGATTCATTGTTAATTATGTATTAATGTTATTTATATGATCTTACTTTTACCTCAATATTTTCAAAAGAAAGCTCCTCTTTATGCAGTATAGCATCTGCAGGCTCCCCTTTATATTCCCAAGCAGAAACATAAGAAAAATCTTTATCATCTCTTTCAGCTTCTCCCTCTAGCGTAGCATATTCTTCTCTAAAATGACCTCCACAAGATTCATTTCTTTCCAATGCATCTTTAGCAAAAAGTTCACCCAATTCTAAAAAGTCGGCAACCCTTCCCGCTTTTTCTAATTCCTTATTCATTTCTGAACTATTACCAGGAATACTTACGTTTTCCCAAAAATCTTCACGTAGTTTTTTAATTTCAGACATTGCATCTTTCAGCCCTTTTTCTGTTCTTGCCATTCCACACTTATCCCACATTATTTTACCTAATTTTTTGTGGTAATGATCTACAGTATTTGACCCTTTATTATTAATAAGTTTTTCAATTCTTTCAACCACCTCTTTTTCAGCTACATCAAACTCTTTAGAAGATGTTGAGATTGGCCCCGTTCTTATATCATTTGACAAATAATCACCTATGGTATAAGGAAGAACAAAATATCCGTCTGCCAATCCTTGCATTAAAGCTGACGCACCTAATCTATTTGCACCATGATCTGAGAAATTAGCTTCTCCGATTGCATATAAACCATCAACAGATGTCATTAAATTATAATCAACCCAAATGCCTCCCATTGTATAATGAACAGCTGGATAAATCATCATTGGTGTTTGATATGGATTTTCATCAACGATTTTCTCATACATTTGAAATAGGTTCCCGTACTTTGAACGGACTATTTCTGTACCTAATTCTTTTACTTTATCTTTATTATTTGAGTCTAAACCTTTAAGAAGAGCTTGCTCTTTACCATACCGCTCAATAGCAGCGCTGAAATCCAAGAAAACAGCTTCTCCTGTTTGATTTACACCAAACCCAGCATCACACCTTTCTTTTGCAGCTCTTGAAGCAACATCCCTTGGTACTAGATTACCAAATGCGGGGTATCTTCTTTCTAAATAATAGTCTCTATCCGCTTCTGAAATATCAACTGCCCTAATAGTTCCATTTCTAAGGGCATCAACGTCTTTCTTATTTTTTGGAACCCATATTCTGCCATCATTTCTCAATGATTCAGACATAAGAGTTAATTTTGATTGATAATCTCCAGACCTTGGTATACATGTTGGATGTATTTGTGTGTAACATGGATTAGCGAAGTGAGCTCCTTTTTTATGAGCCTTCCAAGCGGCAGTTGCGTTACTTCCCATTGCATTAGTAGATAAAAAATATACATTTCCATAACCTCCAGATGCTATTACCACAGCATGAGCAGAATGTCTTTCAATTTCTCCTGTAACCAAATTTCTAGCAATAATGCCTCTAGCTTTTCCATCTACAATGACTATATCAAGCATTTCATGACGATTATTCATCTTTATTTTGCCTCTAGCAATTTGTCTATTCATTGCTGAATAAGCTCCAAGAAGAAGTTGTTGACCGGTTTGACCTTTCGCATAAAATGTTCTAGAAACTAAAACACCACCAAAAGAACGATTATCTAATAAACCACCATAATCACGAGCAAATGGAACTCCTTGAGCAACACACTGGTCAATGATATTTGTAGACACTTCTGCCAATCGAAATACATTGGCTTCTCTAGAACGATAATCACCCCCTTTTACGGTGTCATAAAAAAGTCTGTAAGTAGAATCTCCATCACCTTGATAATTTTTCGCTGCATTTATTCCACCTTGTGCAGCAATAGAATGAGCTCTTCTAGGACTATCTTGGTAACAAAACGCTTTTACATTATATCCTAATTCAGCTAAAGTGGCAGATGCTGATCCACCAGCAAGACCGGTACCAACAACAATAATATCTATGTTTCTTTTATTTGCAGGATTAACTAAATTAATTGAATCCTTATAATTGGTCCACTTATCTTTTAAATTTCCTTCTGGTACTTTTGAATCTAGTTTCATAAAAGCGACTTAATTAGATTAATGATTTAAATAATGAAATATTGCAATAAAAATAAAACCTGCAGGAACAACTATTGAAAACAGGTAACTTAATTTAATTATTAATGGCGAATTGTTGTTGTTTTTAAATCCAACAGACTGAAAAGAGGATTGAAACCCGTGCATCAAATGCAACGATAAAAAGACAAATGCAATAACATAAGCAATTACTCTTTCAGGATGAATGAATTTCGCTTGAAGTTCATGAAAGTATCTGGAAGGATCTTCAGGAAGAAAATCTATATATTTATGAGCAATTTCTGGAATCCAAAAATCAATAAAATGTAAAATTAAAAATGCTAAGGACTGTTAACCCTGAAATAATCATATTTCTAGAAACCCAGCTTGAATTTGCACTTGGCTTATTGAAGGCATAATTAATTGTTCTGGCCTTATTATTCTTGTACTCCAGAAAAATACCCATAATAAAGTGAAATAAAACAGCAATTAACAATACGGGTTGAAGCAACCCTTGAACTACGGGGTTTGTACCCATGAAATGAGATGTTTCATTAAACATTTCTTCATTAAATACTGACAGCATGTTTATTGATAAATGTTGCACAAGAAAAAACATGAGAAAAAAACCTGAAAGTGCCATTAGAACTTTATAACCAATGGAATTATAGAAAGATGAATTATTCATACTTAAATTAATTTTTTACAAAAATATTTTATTGTTTAACATATTTAAAATAATGTCTAAGTTAATTGGCTTTTTATTTAAAATCATACTTGTTTAAATCATCTTTCAACAACAAATTCATTGTATAGCTTGTCAATAATAACTTGAGCCATTTTATTTTTTGATTCGTACGTCCAACCTGCAATATGGGGAGAAAAGAGAACATTATCTTTTTCAAGCAACTCTGAAAGGGAATTACTATCCCACTAATATCTACTGTTTCAAAAGAGTGACTTTCTATCTCCAACACATCTAAACAAGCTCCAACAACCTTTCCTTTATTAATTCCTTGTAATAAATCTTTTAGAATAACAGATTTACCTCTTGCAGAGTTTATTAAAATAATTGGCTTCTGAAATTTATTTAAAAAAAATGTATTAACCATATTAATAGTTTCTGATGAAAGAGGAGTGTGTAAACTTAATATATCTGTTTTGGTGAAAATTTCATCTAAAGTGACTTCATCTACCAATTCAGAACCGAATCCCTTTAGATATTTATCATAGGCAATTACATTTACTTCAAAACCTGATAGCTTTTGAGCAAAACTTCTACCCATATAACCATAACCTATAATACCAACAGTTTTTCCTTTTAATTCTCTCCCTCTATTGCCTTCTCTAACCCACTCACCTTTTCTAACCTCAAAATCAGCTTTGTAAAGATTATTTAATAAAGACAATAACATTCCTATAATGTGTTCGCCTACTGCATCTCGGTTACCTTCTGGTGATCTGAAAACTAAAATGTTTTTTTTCTCACAGAAATTTAAATCAATATTTTCTAAACCAGCACCAGGTCTTCCAATAAATTTAAGATTTGTTGCTAAAGAAAGAATTTTATCATCAAGAACTATTCTACTTCTAATAATAACTCCATCAAATTCAGCTATTTGATTTTCTATTTTTTCAGTTGTCCAATCATATCCTTCAACTGAATTCCATCCCCACTGATCAAATTTATCTTTGAAAGAAGAATGAACTCTATCTATTAAAAGAACTTTCATTTAAAAATATATCGCCCAACCAATTAAAAAATAAAGAAGTAACCCTATAACATCATTTGTTGTTGTAATAAAAGGACCGGTTGCTAAGGCAGGGTCAATTTTATATTTATTTAAGATAAGAGGGATAAACGTTCCAAACAATCCTGCATAAAGAAAAACAGATATTAGTGATATCCCTATCGTAATTGCTAGTCGAACATCTTTTTCAGTTATTAAACAAAACAATAATGCTATAAATGAACAAATCAATCCATTTACTATTGCCACTAACATTTCTTTGATTAATTTTTTCGCAATGGTGTCTATCTCAAGTGAATTGTTTGCTAATGACTGTACAATTATTGCCGAGGACTGAACTCCAACATTGCCCCCCATTGCAAGAATTAAAGGAATAAATGATGCCATTACTGGAAACTCACTAATCTTATCTTCAAAACCTCCAATAACGTAAGCTCCAAAAATCCCTCCTGTCAACCCAATTAATAACCAAGGTAACCTAGCCCTACTTAGCACCCAAACAGTGTCTGAAGACTCTACTTTCTCAGAAATACCACTAGCCATCTGATAATCTTTTTCTGCCTCTTCCTTGATAACTTCCATGGCATCATCAATAGTAATTCTACCAATTAATGTACCGACTTCATTTACAACAGGAACAACTACAAGTTCATATTTCTCCATTACAGAAGCGACTTCTTCAGATGGGACTAATGCCTGAACATGTATAGGGTCTTTTCTGTAAATATCTTTAATCAAAGTACTATCAGAGGCGTAAAGGAATTTCTTTAAAGATAACGTTCCCAAAAGATTTGAATTATCATCAGTAACATAAATTGTATAAACCTGATCAACATCTTCAACTTGCCTTCTCAGCAGTTCAAGAGCGTTCTGAACGGTCCAATTAACATTAGCAGCAATGAATTCTTTATCCATAATACCTCCAGCACTATCTTCATCATAATTAAGAAGAGCAGTAATGTCACTTGTTTGAGTTTCATCTTTAATTTCACTTAAAACTGCTTCTTGCTTTTTTTCAGGAAGGTCTTGCAATAAATCTGTTGCATCATCTGAATCCATGTTTTCTATAGATTCAGCAATTTGTTTTACCGAAAGTGATTCTAGAAATTTTTCTCTAACGTCCTCATCGATTTCAACAAGAACATCAGCAGCTTTTTCTTCTTCTAAATGTTGATAAATATATTGAGCCTCCTCAAGATTAACATAATCCATAACATCTGCAATGTCAGCAGGATGTAAATCAATAATGTTATTGATAATAAAAAGATTATCCTTCTCAGCTATTGCTTGAGAAACATTACTTAGAAAATCTTTTGTTAATTCGAACTGCATTATTCCCTGATTTAGAGTTAGCTAGTCATTTTTATTATCAAAAACGAAAATAAGAAATTACAATGAACTAATAATCCTTATTTCATTAAGGTTTCTAAAAAATTTGTAAGAACAATGAAATCTTCGACAGATAATTGTTCTGGTCTCTTTGTGAAAAGTGAATGCTCTTCAATGTTTTTACCGACAAACGATTTAATTGTATTTCTAATCATTTTTCTTCTCTGATTGAAGGTTGCCTTGACAACACTTTTAAATAATTGCTCATTGCAAGGAAGTTTTAAAGTATTGTTTCTTGTTAAACGAATTACTCCCGATTTGACTTTTGGAGGAGGATCAAAAACATGTTCATCAACAGTGAAAAGGTATTCAACTTCAAAAAATGCTTGAACAAGAACACTTATTATTCCATATCTTTTATTTCCAGGCTTTTCAGCTACACGCTGAGCCACTTCTTTTTGAAACATACCAACAAGCTGAAAAACTTTATCTTTTTCTTCCAAAACTTTAAATAATATTTGAGAAGAAATGTTGTATGGAAAATTTCCTACAATAGAAACCTTTTGACTAGAGAAGTACTGGAAATCAAATTTTAAAAAATCTTCGTTTCTTACATCTAGAGCTGGGTAGTTGTCCTTTAAATAAGCAATGGATTCATTATCGACTTCTAAAGCTATTAAGGTTTCTTGTCTTTCTAATAGAAATTTAGTTAATGCACCTGTTCCTGGTCCAATTTCAATTAAAATGTCAGAATTTGGTGATTGAATTAACGATGAAGCTATTTCCAAACTAATACTTTCATCTTTTAGAAAATGTTGTCCTAAATGTTTTTTTGGCTTAACCATTAGGCAAAAGATTGTAATTGTATTAAACGATTATACACTCCATTTTTCTCAATAAGCTCCTTGTGAGTTCCTTTCTCAACAATCTCTCCTTCTTGCATAACAAGAATACAATCTGCATGTTGAATTGTAGAAAGCCTATGAGCTATTACTAAAGATGTTCGATTTTTCATTAATCGTTGTAACGCTTCTTGAACTAATTTTTCTGATTCTGTATCTAGCGCAGATGTTGCTTCATCCAAGATTAAGATTTCTGGATTCTTAAGTACTGCTCTAGCTATCGCGATGCGTTGTTTTTGCCCTCCAGATAATTTACCTCCACCATCACCAACAATAGAATCATACCCTTTTTCAAAACCCAATATAAAGTCATGTGCATTTGCAACTTTCGCAGCAGCTATTACATCCTCTTTATTAGGGTTTTCAACAGCATAAGCAATGTTATTGAAAATTGAATCATTGAACAAAATACTTTCTTGGGTTACTATTCCGAGTAATGACCTTAAACTTTTCAATGAAATTGTATTTATTGAATGCTTATCAATTTTAATTTCTCCTTTTTCTATTTCATAAAATCGAGGCACTAAATCTGCTAATGTAGTTTTACCCGAACCAGACTGTCCAACTAAAGCAATCGTTTGTCCCTTTTTAATTTCTAAGGAAATATTTTTGAGCACCCAATCTTGCTCGTATCTAAAAAAAACGTTTTCAAATAAAATTGATTCTGAAAAATTAACAATATTCTCAGCATTTTTAGTATCAAAAATAGACACCTCTGCTTCTGTAATTTCTTTTATTCTATCCATTGCAGATAATCCCTTTTGGGCGTTTGAATAAGCTTTAGTTATTGCTTTAAAAGGGGATATTAATTGTGAAAGAAAAGCTATATATGCAATAAAAAAAGACCCGTCAATTTCCCCATCAATAGCCAATAGTCCACCATACCATAAAACAGATGCAATTAGCGTTATTCCTAAAAACTCGCTTAAAGGAGATGCTAAATCCGCTTTTCTATACATTTTTATCATTAACCTATTATACTCCTTATTTAATTTATCAAATTTTCTAATTGCTTTTTCTTCTACACTAAAACCTTTTATAATTCTTAGCCCAGAAATAGATTCTTCTAAATAAGAAATTAAATCTCCTAAACGAGACTGCCCTTTTTTAGCATTGCCTCTTAAACTTTTCGCAACAAAACCAATCATAACTCCAGCGAGAGGAAAGAAAATTGCTAAGAATAATGTAAGCTCAGGACTCATCCATATTAAGATGATAAAATAAATAACAATGTTTAACGGATCTCTAAAAGTTGCCTCTATTGATTTTAAAATTGACCACTCAATTTCCTTTAAATCATTTGTCATTTTTGACAGAATATCTCCCTTTCTTTCTTCACTAAAAAACGACAATTGTAAATTTAACAACTGACGATACATGGTATTTCTGAAGTCTTTTATAACCCCATTTCTAATAACTGCTATAAAATATAAAGCAAAATAAATACAAGCATTTTTCAAAAGAGTAAACAACACCACTAATACACAAACGTACATCAGCACCACAGCAGAACCGTTCAATTGGATTTGTTCAGCTAAAAAATAAAAGCCATGTTCTTTCAAAGAATATCCATCAGCAAAAAAATCAGTTTCTGGATTTGATGCTAAAATTCTTTGAACCTTTCCTTCTTGATTAAATAAAATCTCCATTATAGGAATCAGAAGAATAATAGAAAATGCAGAGAATAGCATTCCCAAAACATTAAAAATCACATTTAATGAAGCATGTTTGTAGTAACCTTTAACAAGGGTCAGTATTCTTAAAAATTCAATCATCTTTGATTTAAGATATGGGTTCAAAGATAAGATTATGGTATAAAAAACATCTTATCTTATATTTTATTTACATGTTCACAAGACAAAGAGAGCTAATTTTACTTGTTTTATCTAAATTTGTGATCATGAATATTAGACAAGAAAAAATAGCCAGTTTAATTCAAAAAGAGCTTGGACAGTATTTTCAAAAAGAAGCTAGGACCTTGTGTATGGGAGCAATGGTTAGTGTAACAGTAATAAGATTAAGTCCAGACTTGTCAATTGCTAAGGTTTACTTAAGTATTTTTGGAGCTAAAAACATAGAAGAAGTATTTGAACAAATAATGAATTCTTCAGCAACAATTAGGTTCGAAATTGGTAAAATCGTTAGACATCAGTTAAGAAAAACACCAGATTTTCATTTCTACCTTGACGATTCTTTTGATTATTCAAAAAAGATTGATGACCTACTAAAAGAATAATGAAAAAATTATATAACTACTTACTAAACACACTCCCAAGACCCTTATTAATTAGGCTGAGCTATGTTTTTAAATTTTTTGCACCTATCTTATTCAAGGGCAATTCTGTTAAGTGTAATGTATGTAAAAAATCATTTAGAAAATTCCTTTCTTATGGATCTAAAGTTGCTCACAGAGAAAATGTTTTATGCCCCTATGACTTAACTTTGGAAAGACACCGTTTAATGTGGTATTATTTAGAAAATAATTCTACTTTTTTTATTCAAAAAAATTTAAAACTATTACATATTGCTCCTGAACAATGTTTTCATAAAAAATTTAAAACACAAAAAAACTTATCTTACTTAACGGGAGATTTAGAATCACCAATTGCTGACTTACATTTTGACTTACATGAAATTCCACTTGAAGAAAATTCATTTGATGTAATCTTTTGCAATCATGTTCTTGAACATGTTAAAGATGACAATAAATGTATGAGTGAGTTATTCAGAATAATGAAACCTGGCGGATGGGGTGTTTTTCAGGTTCCAATTGATTGGAACAATGCTCTCACTTATGAAGATTCATCTATAACATCCTTAGAAGATAGAGAAAAACATTTTTGGCAGAAAGATCATCTTCGATTATATGGCTTAGATTATCCAGACAAATTAAAAGCGGTTGGGTTTAATGTTGAAGCTTTTGACTACCATCAACAAATGGACAAAGAAGAAATAAAAAAACACAGATTTCATGAAAATGAAATTCTTTACATATTAAAAAAACCATAATTGGATTTTAAATATGAAATATCTACGTTGGAAGAACTATTAATTCCTGCTAAAAAAATTAAATCTCTACTTAACAAGCATTCAATATTTATTTTAGAAGGAGAAATGGGTGTTGGAAAAACAACATTTGTTGGAGTTGTATGTAACTTACTAAAAGTTAGTTCGACTTCTTCTCCCACATATTCAATTGTGAACAATTATTTAAGCCCTTTAATCGGTGAAATTTATCATTTTGACTGTTACAGACTAAAAGATGAAAATGAAGCGTTAGAGAGTGGGTTAGAAGAGATGATAGACTCTGGATCCCCTTGCTTTATTGAATGGGCTAACAAAATTCAAAACCTTTTACCTAATAAGTTCGTAAGGATTAAAATTGAGCAGCATAATAATATTCGTAACTTAATTATATCAATATGATATCATCTGGTGATGCCCTTAAATCTTTAGCTCGTGAGGCGGCAATGCTTCCTCAAGAAGAAATGTTGGAAGTTGGGCGAAAAAAACAAAGTCTTTATATAGGGATCCCCAAAGAAACTGAATTTCAAGAACAAAGAGTTGCACTTGTTCCTGAAGCCGTCAACTTATTAGTTTCTAACGGTCATAGAGTTGTTATTGAAACCAACGCTGGGGCTAATGCAAATTTTTCTGATAATGATTACAGTGAAGCTGGCGCTAAAATCGCATACAGCCCTGAAGAGGTTTATGAATCAGATATAATTCTTAAAGTTACCCCTCCTTCAATTAAGGAAATTTCTTTAATGAAACACAAACAAATTTTATTTTCAGCTCTTCAGCTAACTGTTCAACCTGGAGATGCACTTAAAAAATTAATTAGTAAAAAAATTACTGCAATTGCTTGGGATTATGTGCAAGACGAAGAAGGTGTATTTCCAATCATTCGATCTATGGGAGAAATTGCAGGTACTACTTCAATTCTCATCTCTGGTGAACTTATGAGTAACGCAAATAATGGGAAAGGATTAATGTTAGGGGGGGTTGCCGGTATTACTCCACCAGAAGTCGTAATTATTGGTGCTGGAACTGTTGGTCAATATGCTGCTAAAGCAGCATTAGCTTTGGGTGTTTCTGTTAAAGTTTTTGACAACTCTGTTGCCAAATTAAGAAGAATTCAAAGAGATTTAGGTCAACGAGTTTTCACTTCAGTAATTCAGCCTAAAGTATTGTCCAAAGCTTTAAAAAGATGTGATGTAGCTATAGGAGCATTAAGAGTTCCTCATGGAAGAACTCCATGTGTTGTTTCTGATGACATGGTAAGAAGCATGAAAGAAGGTTCAGTAATTGTTGATGTTAGTATCGATAAAGGAGGTTGTTTTGAAACCTCAAAAATTACTACCCACGAAAGTCCAACTTTCAAAAAACATGGAGTAATACATTATTGTGTGCCAAATATTGCATCTAGAGTATCTAGAACTGCTAGCTACGCACTAAGCAATATTTTTTCACCTTTATTAATTGAAATTGCAGAAAGAGGCGGTTGTGAAAAATTAATTCAAACCGAAAAAGGATTCAGACATGGAGTATATGTTTATAAAGGAACATTAACCTCATCTTTTCTAGGAGAAACATTTAACCTCCCCTATAAAGATCTCGACTTACTTATTTCAGCACTTTAAAATTAACTGACATACATTGATGCTTTTACAGCATCCATTACCTTTTTAACACTAGGCAATGCTTCTTCAATTAGATTTTTAGAGAATGCAAAAGGTGTATCAGATTGCATAACTCTTAATACAGGTGAATCTAAATGATCAAAAGCGTATCGCTGAATATGATAAGCTAATTCGCTAGAAATAGATGCTAAAGGCCAACTCTCTTCAACAACAACACATCTGTTAGTTTTCTTTACTGATTCAACAATTGTATCATAATCAATTGGACGTATGGATCTTAAATCTATAACTTCACAACTTATACCTTCTTTTTGAAGCTCTTGGGCAGCAGCATGAACAACTTTAAGAATTTTTCCAAAAGAAACTATAGTCACATCTGAACCTTTTGTTCTAACATTTGCTTTACCAATAGGAATTAAATATTCTTTTTCAGGTATTTCGCCTTTGTCTCCATACATTTTTTCAGATTCCATAATTAAAACTGGATCGTTATCTCTAATAGCAGATTTCAAAAGACCCTTAGCATCGTATGGTGTAAATGGAGTAACTACTTTAAGACCGGGAACATGAGCATAAAAAGATTCAAAACTTTGAGAATGTGTAGCAGCTAGTTGACCTGCTGTACCATTCCCTCCCCTAAATACAATAGGACAACCATATTGACCTCCACTCATTTGAAGCATTTTAGCCGCACTATTAATTATCTGGTCTGAAGCAAGTAAAGCAAAGTTCCAAGTCATGAATTCGACTATTGGACGTAAACCATTCATTGCTGCACCTACTGCAATTCCGGCAAAACCTAGTTCAGCAATTGGAGTGTCAATTACTCTTTTAGCACCAAATTCATCCAACATACCTTGAGATACTTTATAGGCACCATTATATTCTGCTACCTCTTCTCCCATGAGAAAAACATTTTCATCTTTTCTCATTTCTTCACACATTGCCTCTCTTAATGCTTCTCTATATTGTACAGTCCTCATAGTTAAATTAATTTAATGATTGCAAAATTAAACTATAATAAAACATAAAAACTAAAAAATATATAAAAAAATAGTATGCTTGCATAATAAAAAAAACTAGATTTGATGAGTCTTACAAATACATTATTTTATTTTTGTAAAAAATTATTTAACCAAAAAAAAACTTAATGAAATTACTAGTATGCATTAGTAAAGCTCCCGATACAACTGCAAAGATTTCCTTTTCAGATAATGACACAAAATTCAACGAATCTGGTGTTCAATATATAGTCAATCCATATGATGAATGGTACGCTTTAGTTCGAGCACTTGAAATAGTTGAGAAAAATGGTGGAACAGTAACAACCATCACTGTAGGTTCATCAGCCGATGACCCAACAATACGAAAAGCTTTAGCAATTGGTGCTAATGATGCTGTTAGAATTGATAGTGAAGCACTAGATGCAAGCTATGTTGCAAAACAAATAGCAGAATATGCAAAAGACAAAGAATTCGACATTATATTAACTGGAAAAGAAACAATTAATTACAATGGAGCTCAAGTTGGTGGAATGATTGCTGAAAATTTAAATCAACCCTTTATTTCTTTAGCAACAAAACTTGAAATTGAAGGAAATACAGCGACTCTTGAAAGAGATGTTCAAGGAGGTACTGAGGTATTAGAAACACAAACACCATTTGTCTTAAGCGCATCTAAAGGGATGGCAGAACAAAGAATTCCCAACATGAGAGGTATTATGGCTGCAAGAACAAAACCATTAAATGTGATTCCAGCAATAGAAATTGAAAATCTTACATCGGTTTTGAGTTATTCTTTGCCAGATGCAAAAAGTGGATGCAAATACATTGATCCTGAAAATATGGACGAATTAGTAGATTTATTACATAACGAAGCAAAAGTCATATAAATATGTCAGTATTAGTTTTTATAGAAGCAAAAAGTAAAGTATCAAAAGCTGCATTAGAAGCAGTTTCTTATGGCAGTAAAATAGGTTCAACAACTGTTATCACCTATGGTAATATTAATGAACAAGAACTAACTGTTATAGGTGAATATGGAGCAGAGAAAATATTAGTCAACAGATCTTTAAATGAATCCAATGATCAACAACTAACCAATTTAATTAGTGCTGCTGTAGATCATACAGGAGCAGATGTTGTTGTTATTTCACAAGATCAAACAGGAAAAAGTATTGGGCCAAGAGTTGCAGCGAAACTAAATGCTGGTCATGTTTCTGGAGCAATATCTCTTCCCGAAACAGCTAACGGATTTGTTGTTAACACCAATGTTTTTTCTGGAAAAGCAATGGCTAAAATCACTGTTCATTCAGATAAAAAAGTAATTTCTTTATTACCCAACTCTCACGCACCTGTGAAAACAAATGGTTCTGCTACAGTAGAAGAATTTAATGCTGACCTTGGGGAAGGAAGAATCATTGTTAAAGAATTAAAAACTCAAGGTGAAGGAATTCCTCTTCCTGAAGCTGAATTAGTTGTTTCTGCAGGTAGAGGTCTTAAAGGACCTGAAAACTGGGGTATTGTTGAAGATCTTGCAAGCACAATTGGCGCTACAACTGCTTGTTCTAGACCTGTTTCTGACATTGGCTGGAGACCTCATCATGAACATGTAGGTCAAACAGGGATAGCAATTAGACCTAATTTATACATTGCAGCTGGAATTTCTGGTGCAATTCAACATTTAGCTGGGGTTAATGGAAGTAAGGTAATTGTAGTTATTAATACAGATAGTGAAGCTCCATTTTTTAAAGCTGCTGATTACGGAATCATAGGAGATGCCTTTGAAGTTTTACCTAGGTTAAATGAAGCTTTCAAGAAATTCCAAAGTTCGCAGAACTAATTAAGTAGAAAATTATTATTTTCGTTAAATACTTAAATTGTAGTAAGCCTCTCAATTTTTCAGCTTAATATGGATAAAATAAAACTAGAAATTGCAGGGTTATCTTATAGCCAAACACAATCAGGAGCATATGCGCTTGTTCTTGCAGAAGCCAATGGAAAGAGAAGGCTACCTATCATTATAGGTGGGTTTGAAGCTCAAGCAATTGCCATTGAGCTTGAAAACATGACACCAAGTAGACCTCTTACTCATGATTTATTTAAAAATTTTGCAGATAATTATCAAATCAACATTAATGAAATTATTATATATAATTTAGTTGAAGGTATTTTCTTTGCTAAATTATATTGCGAGCAAAATGGAACAGAAATTCAAATTGACTCTAGAACTTCTGATGCAATTGCATTGGCAGTAAGATTCGAATGCCCTATCTATACATATGAATTTGTATTAAGTCAAGCTGGAATAATTCTAGAAGATGAAGAGCAGTCAGAAGAAGATTCTGAATTAATTGAAGAAGAATACAGTATGGATGATTTTAATGCTGATTCAGTTGAAAGGTTGACATTAGATGAATTAAATCTAAAACTTAAAGATTCTATAGAAAATGAAGATTATGAATCTGCATCTAAAATAAGAGATGAAATTAAAAGAAGAGGAAAAAACTAAACACAACTTTTGAAACTATTTTTAAAAACCATACTTGGCTTTCTTATATTACTTATATCCATTTCATGTACAAAAGAAAAAAGTAAATCAACAACTGATTTATTAAATGGAAAATGGAAACTAAAAAGTGTGGAGTGGCTTTCAGGAGCTGTAGATCAAGTTCCAGAAGAAAACTCTTACTATTTTATTTTAAATTCTAGTAAAAGTGGTAATACTTTTTCAATAGACAACAATAAAGGGTCATGGAAATTAAAAGATTCCATGATTTTTATGGAATACATTCCTAGCCAAATTCATTCTAAAATTGATTCGTTGATTGTTCTTAATGATGATAGCTATCAAGCAATATTTAAAAGTGGGGATGAAAAAGTACTAACTATAAATAAAGACGGTATTTTCCCTGAAAAGATAAGTTCGATGATGGAAATTATTTTAGTAAATAAGAATGAACTAAAATTATACAATAACGGAGATTTATACTTGTACAGAAAAGACATTGCACCTGAAACGAGTTTTTCATTCACCTCAATATTTAGAGGGCTTATTGGAATTGCTTTTTTTTTATTTCTAGGTTGGGTTTTTAGCATTGACAGAAAATCAATTAATTGGGTCTTAGTTGCCAAAGGAGTTGCGCTTCAAATAATAATCGCAGTGCTTGTTCTTAAATTCCCATTAATTGAAGCATTATTTGACGGAATAAGTGTTGCCTTTGTGAAATTAATAGGATTTACAGATTACGGTTTTACTTTCTTATTTAAAAGTCTAGTTTCAGGTGAAGTTGGAAATCCAATAGTAAGTTTTGCATTTAAAATTTTACCAACAATTATCTTTTTCTCAGCTCTAGTTAGTTTATTTTATTATTGGGGAATTATACAAAAAGTAGTATATGCTTTTGCATGGATAATGAAAAAATTTATGCGTTTATCAGGTGCTGAAAGCTTAGCTGCTGCAGGAAATGTCTTTTTAGGTCAAACTGAAGCCCCCTTACTTGTAAAACCCTATTTACTACAAATGACAAAGTCAGAAATGATGTGTTTAATGACTGGAGGAATGGCTACAATAGCTGGAGGTGTGCTCGCTGCTTATGTTGGTTTTCTTGGAGGTGATGATCCAGAACAACAAGCTTTTTTTGCAAAGCATTTATTAACGGCATCGATTATTTCAGCACCTGCAGCAATTGTAGCTGCTAAAATGTTAGTTCCTGAAACAGAAAAAATAAATGAAGACCTTACCATATCTAAAGAAAAAATTGGAACAAACGCACTTGAAGCTATCGCCAATGGAACAACTGACGGTTTAAAATTAGCTGTTAATGTAGGTGCAATGTTACTTGTTTTTATAGCATTAATGGCTTTATGTAATGGTGTCTTAAATCAAATAGGTTCTTGGACTAGTATTAATGGAGTTATTGCTGAAAACACACCTTATGATCAATTATCATTTGAATTTATTTTAGGGTACCTAGGAAGACCCTTAGTTTGGATAATGGGTATAAGTTGGGAAGATTCAATTTATGTTGGGGAACTACTAGGGATTAAAACAGTCCTAAATGAATTTGTCGCCTATCCAAGGCTTGGTGAAATGAAAGCTGATGGACTGATTTCTGAAAGATCAGTAATCATGTCTACCTACTTACTATGCGGTTTTGCTAATTTTGCATCAATTGGGATTCAAATAGGTGGTATAGGAGCTCTTGTTCCATCTCGCAAAGGATTACTTTCTAAATTAGGGGTTAGATCTCTTATTGGAGGCACAATTGCTTGTATCCTTACTGCAACTGTAATTGGAATGACTCTCTAATTAAATCTTTTATTCACTAATCAAGTCAATTATTAACTTATCTCTTTTTCTTAGAAAGGGAACTAGTATATTTAACGAAATTTTAATAACTAAAATGAAACAATATCTTGACCTTTTAAATCACATTATTGAAAATGGCACCCAAAAAGGTGACAGAACTGGAACTGGTACAATTAGTTGTTTTGGACATCAAATTAGGTTTGATCTGCAAGAAGGATTCCCAATGCTAACAACTAAAAAACTCCATTTAAAATCAATCATACATGAGCTACTTTGGTTTTTAAAAGGAGATACAAATATTGAATATTTAAAAGAAAATAAAGTCAGAATTTGGGATGACTGGGCTGATGAGAATGGCAACTTAGGGCCTGTATATGGTCATCAATGGAGAAACTGGAATAGTGAAGAAATCGATCAAATTAAAGACCTTATTAAAGAACTTAAAATCAACCCTAACAGCAGAAGGATGTTGGTTTCCGCTTGGAATCCAAGCGTACTTCCTGATCCAAATGTTTCATTTGCTGAAAATGTAGCTGAAGGTAAAGCAGCATTACCACCATGTCATGCTTTCTTTCAATTCTATGTTGCTGACGGCAAATTATCTTGTCAGCTATATCAAAGAAGTGCCGATACCTTTTTAGGCGTTCCATTTAACATTGCATCTTATGCATTATTTACTATGATGATAGCTCAAGTCTGCAATTTAGAACCAGGAGATTTTGTGCATACATTTGGAGATGTTCACCTATATAACAATCATTTAGAGCAGGCCAAAATTCAATTGGAAAGATCTCCAAGAAGCTTACCTAAAATGATTATCAACCCTGAAGTAAAAGACATCTTTAATTTTAAGTTTGAAGATTTTCAATTAATAGATTACAATCCACACCCTCATATTAAAGCTGCAGTATCCATATGATAGTTTCTATGATAGCAGCAATTGCTAAAAATAATGTGATTGGAAAAGACAATCAACTTATATGGGATCTTCCTAGAGACATGAAATTCTTTATGGACAGCACAATGAATAGACACATAATAATGGGTAGAAAGAACTTCGAAAGTATTCCAAGTAAGTATAGACCATTAAGAAACAGAGAGAATATAATTGTTACTAGAAATAAAAACTATGAAGCTGAAAATTGTAAGGTTGTTACTAGTGTAAAAGAAGGCCTTGAATATGCAAAAACAAAAGGCGAAGATGAATGCTTTATTATTGGTGGCGGACAAATATATAAACACGCATTAGATTTAGGGTTAGTTGATAAAATGTACCTTACTCATATAAATAGCAACTTTGATGGAGACACCTATTTCCCTGATTTAAATTATGCTCAATGGAATTCGAAAGTCATGTTTTCTAACACTGCCGATGAAAAAAATACACACGATTTTCAGGTAGTTGAATATTCAAAAAAATTACCTTAAGCTACCTTCAGTTTACTAATTTTTGATTTAGAAAACTTTTCTTTGGCATATGTCAAGTTAATATTCATTTCTTTTTGCTCAGATGATGGAGCATCAAACATAGCATCTGTTAAAATTGCTTCACAAATAGATCTTAATCCTCTTGCTCCTAACTTTAACTCTATAGCTTTGTCAACTATGTAATCTAAGACGTTAGAGTCAATGTTTAATTGAACCTCATCTAACTCAAATAATTTTTCATATTGCTTTATCAAAGCATTTTTTGGTTGAGTTAAAATCTGACGAAGTGTTTCTTTGTTCAATGGATTTAAAAAAGTTAAAACTGGAAATCTACCAATTAGTTCAGGAATAAGCCCGTATTTTTTTATGTCTAATTGATTAACATAAGACAATAAATTTTCATTATTAATTAAGTCTCCTTCAGAAGAATTGAATCCTATTGCTTGGGTCTTAACTCTTCTTTCAATTATTTTTTGAATACCATCAAAAGCACCTCCACAAACAAAAAGAATATTTTTAGTTTGAATTTGAATCATTTTTTGCTCGGGATGTTTTCTACCACCTTGAGGAGGAACACTAACGACTGCTCCTTCTAGTAATTTAAGCATTGCTTGTTGAACCCCTTCTCCAGAAACATCACGTGTAATGGAAGGATTATCACTTTTTCTTGCGACTTTATCTATTTCATCAATAAATACAATACCTCTTTCTGCAGAAGCCACATCAAAATCTGCAGATTGTAAAAGTCTTGAAAGTATGCTCTCAACGTCTTCACCTACATAGCCAGCCTCAGTTAAAACAGTTGCATCAGCAATACAAAATGGAACATTTAATAGCTTAGCAATACTTTTAGCGAGTAAAGTTTTTCCAGTTCCGGTTTCACCAACTAAAATAACATTAGACTTCTCTATCTCAACCTCATTTTTAGATTCTTTATGTAATAGTCGTTTATAATGATTGTAAACTGCTACTGCTAATACTTTTTTAGCATCATCTTGACCAATAACATATTGATTGAGATGTTCTATTATCTCTTGAGGTTTTAACAACTTCAAAGAAGATTCAATTTCTTTGTTGTTTTTCAGCCCTACATCTTCCTGAACTATCGTATTTGCTTGACTTATACATGCCTCACAGATGTGACCAGTTATACCAGCAATTAATACATTAACATCTTTCTTCTCTCTTCCACAGAAAGAACAACGTATATTTTCATTTTTAGATTTTGACATATAACTACAAAATTGTAAATAGCTAATTGAATTATCTATTTATTTGTTAAAAAGCCAACTTGAGAGCAATAGACTATTTAGGGTTTCTCATTAAAACCTCATCAATCATTCCATATTCTTTAGCTTCTTCAGATCTCATCCAATAATCTCTATCACTATCTTTCCATACTTGCTCAGGATCTTTTTTAGTATGATGAGAAATTATTGCATATAACTCTTTTTTCAATTTTTGAATCTCTCTAGCAGTAATTTCAATATCTGAAGCTTGACCCTGTGCGCCACCTAAAGGTTGGTGAATCATTACCCTAGAATGTTTGAGCCCTGTTCTTTTCCCATCAGCTCCAGCACACAACAAAACAGCTCCCATTGAAGCAGCCATACCAATACAGATAGTAGAAACGTCTGGATTAATATATTGCATCGTATCATAAATCCCTAAACCAGCATATACAGAACCTCCGGGTGAATTGATATAAATTTGAATGTCTTTTTTTGCATCAATTGACTCTAAAAACAACAATTGAGCAGTAACTATGTTAGCAACATAATCATCAATTCCTGTACCTAAAAAAATAATTCTATCCATCATTAATCTTGAAAAAACATCCATTACAGCAATGTTCATTTGACGTTCTTCAATAATGTTTGGAGTCATGTTAGTTGGGACTCTTGAAATAGCAGACATGTAGTTATCTAGAGTTAAGCTAGATATTCCCATGTGTTTAACAGCGTATTTTTTAAATTCGTTTTGATCGATATTATGCATTATTTATTAGTCTTTAAAATTTTGAATTAAAGTTAACATTAATCAATTGGATTTGTAACTAAAAAAGAAAAGAAATTCCTACTGAGCAGAGGCAAGCTTTACAAAATCATCATATGAAACATATTTTTCAGAAATTTTTAGATTTTCTTTTAAATATGTAATCACTTTTTGATCGTACATCATGTCAAAAATCTTTCTAGATTCTTCTTGATTTGAAAGTACATTTTGAGCCGCTTTAGTTAATTCTTCGTCTCCTGGAATCATCATTCCATATTGACTATATTGTGAAGATAAAAGCTCCTTTGTTTTGGCAACAACTTCATCACTTTCAACTTTAATGTTGTTTTCTTTAATAATTCTATTCTCAATTAATTGCCATTTTAAGCTTTTGGCATATTGATCATACTCTTGATTTAATTGATCTTCTGTAGCATCTTTGTTTGTTGCTAAAATCCATTTCTTTAGAAACTCATTTGGCAAGCTTAACTTTAACTTCTTGATAAATGTTTCAGAAAGATTTTTTTTGAAAATTCTTTCACTGTCACCAACAAACATTTTCTCTAAATCTTCTGAAATTCTATTTCTAAAAGCTTTCTCATCAGCAACTTCACCTTCTCCATAAATCTTATCAAATAATGCAATATCTAAGTTTGCAGGAGATAAACTTTTCACTTCAGTGACAGTCATTTCAACATTTCGTTTGTATAGAGCAGCTCTTTCCTTATCGATGCCTAACATAGCAGCCATATCAGCTTCACCTTTTGAAATTTTTATAGGGTCAATAACTAATTTATCGCCCGCTTTTAAACCAATTAGTTTCTTTTTTGATTTTTTATCATCAACAAATTCAACAGAAACTGTAGAGCTTTGATTAAACCCTTCTTCAACCACAACATCATCTGAATCAAGCTCCTTAAAATTAGCCATTATCATGTCTTTATCTGTAGCAACATCTACCAACCCAAGCTTACCATATCTTTTGGCTAAATCGTCAATTTGCTTATTTATTAGCTTATCATCGATTTTCACTTTGTGAAAAGGATGCTTATCTCTTCCAGGAATTTTCAACTCGAATTCTGGAGCAATCCCAAGTTCATATTGAAATTCAAAATCTCCAGGATTTTTCCAATCAATTTCTAATTGCTCATTACTTTTAGGCAAAGGATTTCCTAAAATGTTAATTTCATTTTCAGTGATATGCTTTTGAATTGTTTGACTCAACAACTTATCAATTTCTTCAGCTAAAATAGATGGCCCATATTTCTTTTTAATTACAGAAGTTGGTATATGTCCTTTTCTAAACCCAGGTAATTGAACTTGTTTTTTATAAGTTTTCAATGAGTTTTCATAAGTTGTGTTATAATCCTCATTATTTATTTTAACAGTTAACACAGCATTAAGTGCATCAACATTTTCTATTTTAACATCCATGATTTATAATTTTAAACTAAAAATGGCATAAGTAAGAACTTATACCATCTGTAACTAGTGCGGGTAAAGGGAGTCGAACCCCCACGCCTCGCGGCACTAGATCCTAAGTCTAGCGTGTCTACCAATTCCACCATACCCGCAAAATTTTGAATCTTTATTCAAAAATGGTTTGCAAAGTTATTTAATTTTATTAAAAACAAAAGTTTAACCTCAAATTTGTTCTGTTAACTTTGCTTTAAATTTTACAACCAAATGCTAACAATAGATCCAATTGAATTAGGCAACCCAAAAGCCCATCATTATATTTTAGGAGCAGTAGGACCAAGACCCATATGTTTCGCAAGTACTATAGATAAAAATGGAGTAGCCAACCTTGCGCCATTTTCTTTTTTCAATGTCTTTAGCTCCAACCCTCCTGTTGCTATATTCTCTCCAGCAAGAAGCGGAAGAACAGGTAAACAGAAAGACACCTACAACAATGTAAAAGAAATAGCTGAAGTTGTTATTAATCTTGTTAATTACAACATGGTTGAACAAATGTCTTTAGCCAGTTCACCATACACCCCTGAAGTAGATGAATTTACTAAAAGTGGATTTACACCAATAGCATCTGAAACCATTAAACCATTTAGGGTAAAAGAATCACCCGTTCAGATGGAATGTGAAGTTTTTAATGTAATGGAACTAGGAGATAAAGGTGGAGCTGGAAACTTAATAATGTGTAAAATCAAAAAAATTCACATTCAGGAAAATATTCTTGATGAAAACAACATGATAGATCAACACAAAATTGATTTAGTTTCAAGAATGGGTGGTAATTGGTATTGCAGAAGTGATAAAAATTCAATGTTTGAAATCACTAAGCCCATTACATCTTGTGGCATAGGTTATGATAAAATTCCAAAAGAAATACTTAATAGTGAGATTTTAAGTGCGAATGATTTAGGAAAGCTTGGGGGAATTGAACAATTACCAGATGAAACTCAAGTCAATGAATATAAATTAATTGAACTTAGCGATTTATTTGTTGAGTTAGAAGACAATCAAAAACAACTTGAAATATCGCTTCACAAAAAAGCAAAAGTCCTGCTGAAAGAAAATTTGTTAGTAGAAGCTTGGCTAACATTATTAGCTTTTAACGACTAATACACTTTCATTAAATATTAAAAAGTTTAGCTTTGCTAAAAATTAAAGAACAAATAATATGAGTCTAGTAATTAAAGGGAAATTAGTAAGGAAGTTAGATGTAGAAAGTGGAACAAGTAAAGCTGGAAAAGAATGGAAAAAACAGTCTTTTTTAGTAAATACAGGTGCTCAATATAATCCTGAAGTTTGCTTTCAGCTTTTTGGAGATGACAAAATTCAAATGTTAGATGGGTTAAATGATGGAGATGAGCTAGAGGTTTCGTTCAACATATCTTCTAGAGAATATAATGGTCGCTATTTCCACAACATTGATGCATGGAAAATATCAAAAGAAGCAACTAGTAATGCTCCAGAAACAATTCCTCCAGACACAGACTTAGAGCCTCTTGGAGATGATGAAGCAGATGACTTGCCGTTCTAATTAACAATGTCATTTATTGACAAATACAGCAATGCTTTTAGGTATTTACTTCCTAATCCTCTAACCATTGCATTCCTTCTTACTTTGCTTTCCTTTTCGTTAGCCTTTTTTTGGCCTAACGAAAAACCTGATTTAATTATCTCATTAAATAATGATAAAAATGTTTGTACTGTTGTATCAAACAAAATAATAGACTGGGGGAATGGTATAAAAAATGACACCATTGAATTCAATAAAGAGGATTGGCTTTTAATAATTGGAACTTATAAATCAAAAAAAAGTAATTACGTTTCGAATATTAATTTTCAACTTAACAAGCAAAATGAGCTAATCACTGTTATCAAATCTAAAGCAAAGTTCTTAGAATTACTTTCTTTTTGGTACAATGGACTTTGGGGAAAAGGAGGATTAACATTTGCAATTCAAATGATGTTAATGCTGGTTTTAGGACATGTTCTAGCATTGAGTAAACCCGTTGAGAAATTAATTAACAAACTTTCACCTTATTGCAATACCACATCAAAAGCTGCTCTTCTTGTCACATTATTAACACTAATTACTAGCTGGCTTAACTGGGGACTAGGACTTATTTTTGGAGCAATTTTCGCAAGAAAAGTAGGAGAATATGCCATTAAAAATGGTCTAGCTCTCAACTATGGTTTAATTGGAGCTGCAGGTTATTCAGGGCTGATGATTTGGCACGGAGGAATTTCTGGGTCATCACTAATTAAAGTTGCTGAAAAAGGACATTTTAATGATTTAATTTCTAATTCAAATTTACTTACAAAGCTACCTTCTTCAATTAGTTTTAACGAAACCGTTTTTTCGTCTATGAACATTACAGTTACCATTAGCTTATTAATAATACTTCCTATAATAATGTTCTTTCTTGGGAAGAGGAAAAAAGCGACTGTTCCCAATATAAGTTTAGTATCGTCATCCAATAAGCCTAAAAATGATGTGAAATTGAAAGGAGCTGAGAAAATTGACCAATCTATATACTTTTCTTCCTTTTTAGGTTCGGCAATGATTGTTTATGCAATTTACATGGCTATTTCTCATTCAGGGTTTTCAGAATTTAAATTTATTAACCCTAATTACCTAAATTTTTCACTTCTTGGATTAGCACTTTTATTGAATGGTAGCATATCAAATTTTTTAAGCTCATTAGAGAATGCAATTAAAGGGGTTTCTGGGATATTAATTCAATTCCCTCTATATTTTGGAATTATGGGAATAATGAGTAACAGTGGAATGATTAACGACATTGCTTTCTTTTTCATCAACATTTCAAATGAATTCACCTATCCTTTGTTTACACTCGTTAGTGCTGGATTAGTCAATTTATTTGTCCCTAGTGGTGGTGGTCAATGGTATGTACAAGGCCCAATTGTTATTCAAACAGCAATTGAAATGAAAATTTCATTATCAAAAAGCATAATGGCTCTTGCATACGGAGATCAACTTACCAACATGCTACAACCCTTTTGGGCTTTACCATTACTAGGGATAACTGGGTTAAAAGCGAAAGAAATATTGCCCTACACATTAATATTAATGTTGGTTGGATTTTTGATTTTCAGCTTTGCATTGATTTTGTTTTAATTTTACATTAATCAAAAAACAAATTCTTTGTTCATGAAAAATACTGCCTACTTTTTTATTGTATCTATCTCAATTGTAATAACATTAACATTTGGCAAAAGCCTTCTAATTCCTTTTGTATTTGCAATGTTATTATGGTTTATCTCAAGAAAAATGAGGTCTCTAATGAATAAAGTTAAGTTCATAAAAAAACATTTTCCAACCTGGATAAAAAACACATTAAGCTCTCTTATTATTATCTCCTCATTAATCGTTATTTCTAAAATATTATCAACTAATATTAACACACTTGCACAGGCAACTCAAGAATATGATTCAAACATAGGTTCTATTGTTGAAAACATATCACAATACCTAACTATCGACCTAACGGAAACTCTTAAAACACAGCTTGGGAACATAAATTTTGGGCAAATTTTATCTCTTATTTTCAACTCAATAACTGAGCTTTTTGGCAATCTTTTTATGATTGTAATTTATGTATTATTCATCTTTTTAGAAGAAGCTAATTTTCACAAAAAGCTAATGCTTGCTTTCTCCAATAAAGAAAAACAAGAAAAAATATCAAGTATTCTTGAAGAAATTGAAGCCTCAATTACAAATTATTTAGGGCTAAAAACATTGGTAAGCTTTATCACTGGATTTTTAAGTTATATTATTTTACTTTTTATAGGAATTGATGCTCCAGTATTCTGGGCTTTTCTTATTGCTTTACTAAATTTCATACCTACGGTTGGATCATTAATTGCTACAGTTTTTCCAGCTACTTATTGTTTATTGCAATTTGGAGACATATCCCCTTTTCTTTTAGTTCTTTTCCTTGTTGGAACAGTCCAGGTAGTAATAGGAAACATAATTGAGCCGAGATTAATGGGGAATTCACTAAACATTAGCTCTCTTGCTACTTTAATTGCATTATCTGTATGGGGTTCAATTTGGAGCATTACTGGCATGTTTTTAAGTGTTCCCATTACTGTTATATTAATTATTATTTTATCTCAATTCCCCTCAACAAAACCTGTTGCAATTATTCTTTCAGATAAAGGAGATATAAAATAAAATTGTACATGTTATCAAATAAAAACATCTACATATTATTAGGTCCTTTACTATTCTTAATTCTCAATTTTTTGAGCCTCCTGAATCTATGCCAAATGAGGCTTATAGTTTAATTCTCATTGTTATTTGGATGGGAATATGGTGGATTACTGAAGCAATACCTATAGCTGTTACTTCTCTACTTCCTTTAATATTATTCCCGCTAACCGGAATAGTCAATTTAGCTACTACTGCATCTTCATTTGGTGATAAAATAATTTTTCTTTTCATTGGTGGATTTATTCTTGCTTTAGCAATTGAGAAATGGAATCTGCATAAACGAATTGCGCTGTTTATAATTTCAACAATTGGAAATAACATTTCAAAAATCATTCTAGGCTTTATGCTGGCAACAGCTTTTTTATCAATGTGGATTTCTAATACAGCTACTACAGTGATGATGCTACCTATAGGACTTTCTGTAATATCCCAATTAAATGATAATCCAAACGCTACTAAAAAGGAAAAAAAATTATTTGGAAAAGCTTTAATGTTAAGTATCGCTTTTAGTGCATCTATAGGAGGAATAGCTACTTTAATAGGCACGCCACCAAACCTGATATTCGCCAGTTTTATTCAAGAAAACTATGCCATTGAAATTAGTTTTTAAAGTGGATGAAGTTTGGGTTACCTGTTTCAGTTTTAATACTGTTTATAGCATGGTTTTATTTGACTAAAATTGCATTTAAGTTTGAGAATAATGAAGTTGATGTTGATAAAAAAGAAATCAAAAATGAACTTATTCGCTTGGGCCCTATTAAAATTGAAGAGAAATTAGTGCTTATTATTTTTGGGACGACCATTTTTTGTTGGATCACCCGCTCTTTTTTACTTAATTCATTTATTCCTGAATTAGATGACACAATAATTGCTATTACTTCTGCAATTCTTCTTTTTATCATACCAAGCAAAAATAAAGGTCAAAAATTAATTTCTTGGGAAGATGCAGTAAAACTACCTTGGGGAATACTTTTGTTGTTTGGTGGAGGATTAGCCATAGCAAATGGATTTAAAACAACAGGTCTGGCTGATTGGATTGGCGATCAAATAACATTAATAGAAACGCTCCCTCTTTTCATTGTTATCTTTTTAATTATTTCAACAGTTAATTTTTTAACTGAAATAACTTCAAACCTAGCAACTACAGCTATGTTGTTACCTGTTATGGCTCCAATCGCTTTTTCTTTAAATATTAATCCATATACACTAATGGTTTCTACTACAGTTGCTGCTTCATGTGCATTTATGTTACCAGTGGCAACCGCTCCAAATGCATTAGTGTTTGGTTCTAGATTACTTAAAATTCCTGATATGATTAAATCTGGTATTTGGATGAATATTATTTCAATAATTATTCTTTCATTATTAGTGTATTTTATACTGCCTTACTTGTGGGATTTTGATATATTTAATTATGAGCGATAAAAATATTTTTATTCATATTCCCAAAACTGGTGGAACTACGATTAATGCCGCCATGAATAACTCTTTATGGCAAACTGAAATTGGATTTAACTATAGACATATTGATGCAAATAAATTATCTAATTCAGGAGACATTTTCGATCCAGCAAACATTGAGAAATATTCAGATTATTCTATTTTTATGATGTTGCGAAATCCTATTGACAGGATGATATCTGAATATTATTTTATAAAGGAAAGAAAAGAATTTACTGATTTAATAAAAAGTAAGCCTAAAGATTTTAAATCATATATTAAAAGTAGGCAAACCCAAAATTATGTTGTTAATTTCTTAAAAGGCAGAAGGATGTATGATCTTCACTCAGCTAAAGAACAAGATCTTGATGATGTACTTGAAGTCATTCAGAGAGTTCCTGTTCACATAGGAATATTTGAACACTTTTCAGAATCACTTACATACTTCTCTGAAAATACTGGAATAAAATGGAAAAAAAACATTGATGTAAAACGAATGACCTTTAAAAGACCTAAGTCTGATGAAATTTCTGATGAAATCAAAGAGTTAATAATTAAAAACAATAAACTTGACATTAAACTTTACGATTTCGCCTTTAAAAAGTTTAATGAGCTTAACCCTAAGCTAGTTAAAACTAATATCTCTTTTACAAAAGACAAATACAACCATGTTATTCCATATTGTGTTAAATGGTGCTTTTTTGAATTTTGCATGGATAATAAAAAATTCATAAAACAAAATCTTGATTTTTTTAAAAGCTTAACATTTTATTTAATTAATGAAAAAGGGATTCGGGACGGAAAAACTTATACTAAAGCATGGAACGAAACATTTTTAAATGTAATCGCTGTTCAATTCCCTGATTCTGATTTCGAAAAATCATTATTGACTGCATTTAACATAAGTGATGAGCCTTTAGATCAAACTAATGACATAGCTAAAGCAGTTGATTTATTCCTTAAAAAAAATAATTCGAATCTTTTTTATAAACCCCTTGTTTTTGATTCAACACAGGTTAAAGTTCCTTCAAAGAAAGGCTTTTTATCAAGATTATTCAATTAACAAACTACTCTACTAACTGCCAAGAACCCGCATTTATTAATGGCTCAGCTTGTTTAAATTTCATTTCTTTAGTTTCTCCGCTCTGAAGATTTAGCAACTTAACTCGTTCATTTCTACCTGGTCTTTTTAAAACAGAAACTGGTTCTCTTTTTACTTGCTGATTTTGATTCTTTTGAGCCATTTGAGAATTTTGCTGAGTAGATTGACCAAGATCCTCTCTTCCAGTCTTAAGTTTACTTAAATCTTGTTTTGGAGGAGCCTGAATCGTTCTAGACTGGTTTTCATTTTGAGCATTTTCTACTGGCAATTGAGCTTTCATTAAAAAAGAAATAATATCCTTATTTAACTTATCTAGCATTGCTTTGAAAAGATCATACCCTTCTAGTTTATAAATCAACAAAGGATCTTTTTGCTCATATTGAGCATTTTGAGCACTTTGCTTTAAAAAATCCATCTCTCTTAAATGTTCTTTCCATTCATTGTCAATAAATCCTAATGTTATGCTACGTTCTAGAGCATTAATAGCTCTAGCACCATTAGATTCGAATGCTTCTTTTAAGTTAACAACTATTTTAATTCCTTTTCTTCCATCAGTAAAAGGAATAACTATGTTTTCAAATGAATCTGATTGATTTTTATATACATTTTCGATTACAGGAAAAACTCTTTGCTGAATAACTTTTGATTTTCTATCATATGCTTCTCTTGCAGATAAATATAATTTATCAATTAAAACTGATGCATCTGTAGATATAAATTCTTCTTCTGAAAATGGACATTGTATTCCAAAATTTCTAATTACATCGAATGAAAACCCTTCAAAATCTCCACTTTCTTGAAAATCATAGACGGTAGACTCTGCAATTTCATATAAGATATTATCTAAATCTAACTCTAATTTATCTCCAAAAAGAGCATTTTTTCTTCTTGTATAAATCGCAGTTCTTTGAGCATTCATAACATCATCAAACTCTAAAAGTCTCTTACGAATACCAAAATTATTCTCTTCTACCTTTTTTTGTGCTCTTTCAATAGATTTACTAATCATTGAATGCTGAATCACCTCTCCCTCTTTGTGCCCCATTCTGTCCATCATCTTAGCAATTCTCTCAGAACCAAACAAACGCATTAAATTATCTTCAAGAGAAACAAAAAATTGAGATGACCCTGGATCACCTTGTCTTCCAGACCTTCCTCTGAGCTGACGATCTACTCTTCTTGAATCGTGTCTTTCTGTACCAATAATGGCTAACCCACCATTTTCCTTAACATTTGCTCCTAATTTAATATCTGTACCCCTACCAGCCATATTTGTTGCAATTGTTACAGTACCTGCTTGACCTGCTGCTGTAACTACTTCTGCTTCTTTTTGGTGCAACTTTGCATTCAAAACCTGATGTTGCAATTTTTTCATCTTAAGCATTCTTGAAAGCAATTCAGAAACCTCAACAGATGTAGTACCAACTAAAACAGGCCTACCATCAGATCTTAATCTTTCTATTTCTTCAATAATAGCAGTATACTTTTCTCTTGCTGTTTTATACACTAAATCCTGCTGATCCTTTCTTACAATTGGTCGGTTTGTCTTAACTACAACAACATCTAATTTGTAAATATCCCATAATTCTTTTGCTTCAGTTTCTGCAGTTCCAGTCATTCCAGCAAGTTTATGATACATCCTAAAGAAATTCTGAAGTGTTATGGTAGCATAGGTTTGAGATGCCGCTTCAACTTTAACATTTTCCTTAGCTTCTATTGCTTGGTGAAGACCATCTGAGTATCTTCTTCCATCCATAATTCTACCCGTCTGCTCATCTACAATTTTAACTTTATTATCCATTACAACATATTCAACATCTTTTTCAAATAATGAATATGCTTTTAACAATTGATTGATTGAATGTATTCGCTCTGCTTTAATAGTGTAATCAGACATTAATGAGTCTTTTAATTTAAGCTGCTCATCAACAGAAGCATTTGACGACTCAATTTCAGCTATTTTCATTCCAATGTCTGGAAGGATATAAAATTCAGGGTCTTCCTCACCAGAAATTAAATCAATACCCTTTTCTGTAAGATCAATGGTATTATTCTTTTCATCAATAACAAAATAAAGAAGTTCATCTGCCTTGGGCATTTCTTTAGCATTATCTTGCAAGTAAAAATTCTCTACTTTTTGAAGCTGAATTTTAATTCCTGGCTCACTTAAATACTTAATTATCGCTTTATTTTTTGGGAGACCTCTAAAAGATCTCAATAGAGCTAATCCTCCTTCTTCAATATTCTTTTTAGCGTCTTTTTTATTTAATTCTTCTGAGTCAGATTTAGCAATTTTACTTTTCGCTTCAGCTAAAAGAGATGTAACTAATTTCCTTTGAAAACTAACAAGTTTTTCAATTTTTGGTTTCAACTCTGAAAATTCATGTTCATCACCCCTAGGGACAGGGCCTGAAATAATAAGAGGTGTTCTTGCATCATCTACAAGTACAGAATCTACCTCATCAATAATGGCAAAATGATGTTTTCTTTGAACAATACTTTCCGGATCGCTTACCATATTATCTCTTAAGTAATCGAATCCAAATTCATTATTTGTTCCAAAAGTAATATCGGCATTGTATGCATCTATTCTTTCTGGAGAGTGAGGTTGATAATTGTCAATACAGGCAACACTGAGGCCATGGAATTGGTAAATTGGCCCCATCCATTCAGCATCCCTTTTAGCCAAATAATTATTAACAGTTATTACATGAACTCCCTTACCGGCAAGAGCGTTTAAGTAAACAGGAAGAGTTGCAACTAATGTCTTACCCTCACCTGTCATCATTTCAGCAATTTTACCTTTATGAAGAGCCGCCCCACCCATTAACTGAACATCATAATGAATCATGTTCCATATAACTTCAGACCCTGCTGCATCCCAATTATTTTGCCAAACAGCGTTATCACCGTTGATAGAGATGTTATCATTAGTCTTAGACAAATCCTTATCCATGTCATTGGCAATAACATTTAAAGATCCGTTCTCAAAAAGCCTTCTAGCTGTTTCTTTAACAACTGCAAAAGCTTCTGGAAGAATTTCAAACAAAACTTCTTCTAACTGTTCATCTTCTTGACTTTCAAGGGTTTCGATTTCTTTAAAAATAGATTCCTTTTCATCAATAGGTGTACCATCCTTCTTGACCTTCTCTCTTAGAGAAGTAATAGTGGAAATAATTTCTGAATTGTGTTTTTGAATTCTTGATTTAAAATCTGTAGTCTTATTTCTTAATTCGTTATCAGAAATAGAAGCTATTTTTTCATATTCAATGTTAACCAAATCAACAATAGGCAATAATTCTTTTAAATCTTTTTGATCTTTATCACCGAATAACTTTTTGAAAATTTTATCTAACATCTGTTAATTGTTTTTTAAGGCTAACAAAAATAATCTATTAGTTAGTATTGTAGGGATTTGCAGCCAAATATATGACTTCACAAATTATACCAAATGGGAATTTCTGCCACTATGACACAAAATAAAGACTTAAAAAAAAGAGGGAAAGGTTCAGAACAAAAAGAACCTCTATAAAAGAGAAAAATTAATACTCATCTTCATTAAAGAAAAAATCTTCTTTGGTTGGATAATCAGGCCAAATTTCTTCAATTCTATCATAACTTTCACCCTCATCTTCAAGAGCCTGTAAGTTTTCTACAACTTCTAATGGTGCTCCAGTTCGCATTGCAAAATCAATTAATTCATCTTTTGTTGCTGGCCAAGGGGCGTCTTCTAGATAAGAAGCTAGTTCGAGTGTCCAATACATAGTAAATTGTTTTATTCTATTCTAAAGCGCAAAAATAATTTTTTTGTTGATACATCAAAGTAAAAAACCAACTTTATATTATTTTTTTGAATTCCAAGTTGTTTCAACAGCTCCTAAGTGATGAGATAATTTTCTTGAAAGCACAAATAAGAAATCTGAAAGTCTATTAAAATATTGAACAATTAAAGGGTTAACATCCTCACTATCAGATAGTTCTATAACTAACCGTTCACATCTTCTACAAACTGTTCTAGCAAGATGACAATAAGAAACTGTAGTGTGTCCACCAGGTAAAATAAAATTTTTCATTGGCGGCAACTTTTCTTGAAATTCATCTATTCTAATTTCTATGACAGTTAAATCTGACTCTTCAATTGCAGGTATTGATAAATTTACTTTCTTATTTCCAATGGCTGCAAGGTGAGAGCCTATAGTGAAAATTTTATTTTGAATTTCAACAAGAAATGTAACATCATCTTCTGGGATCTCTTGATCTTTCAAAAGACCAAGCCATGAATTTAATTCATCTGCTGTACCATAAGCAGCAATCCTTAAATCATATTTTTTAACTCTATCCCCCCCTAGCAAAGAGGTCTTTCCCTTATCGCCTGTTTTTGTGTATATTTTCATTGCTGTTGTATAATAAATTGTTCTTCAATTGAATTTAAAACATTAAATAAATCTTCTTTTTTTTCTAATGTTACCAATTGGGTTCTAAATCTTTTAAAATCTGGAATTCCTTTGAAATAATTTGAATAATGTCGTCTCATTTCTAAAATACCTAATCGCTCTCCTTTCCATTTTATACTAAAATTTAAATGTTCTTGAACCGCATCCAATTTCTCTTTTAATGTTGGAGGGTCTAAAATAATTCCATTATTAATGTATGATTTAACTTGATTGAAAAACCATGGATTTCCAATACTTGCTCTTCCAATCATTAAACCATCAACACCAAATCTATTCTTATATTCCAATGCCTTTTCAGGAGATGTTATATCACCATTTCCAAATACAGGAATTTTCATTCTTGAATTATTTTTTACAGCTGCTATTAGCGACCAATCTGCCTCACCTTTATACATTTGAGCACGTGTTCTACCGTGAATAGAAATGGCTTTTATTCCTACATCTTGTAAGCGTTCTGCAACCTCAACAATGTATTTCGAATTCTCATCCCAACCTAGACGGGTTTTAACTGTTACGGGAAGTGAAGTTGATTTAACTATCTCTTTAGTTAATGAAACCATCTTTGGAATATCTTGTAATATTCCAGCTCCAGCACCTTTTCCGGCTACTTTTTTAACTGGACAACCATAATTAATATCTATGATATCTGGATTGGCTGAATCACAGACTTCTGTAGCTTTTTTCATAGATTCAATTTCTGAACCAAATATTTGAATTCCAACAGGTCTTTCATATTCGAAAATATCTAATTTCTGTACACTTTTAGCTGCATCTCTAATCAACCCCTCAGACGAAATAAATTCAGTATACATAACATCGGCACCATGTTTTTTACAAAGCGCTCTAAAAGGAGGATCACTAACATCTTCCATTGGTGCTAAAAGCAATGGAAATTCAGTTAATTTTATGTCTCCTATATATATCAAAAATGTAATTTTAAGCATCAAAATTAATATATAAGGTCATAAGCACTGCAATAAATATGAAAAATGGTACTTATTTTACTAAATCCTTTACTGAAAAATTATTTTATTTTTTCATTTTTTGTCTAATAGGAAAAATTATTTTTAGTGGGTTAAGCTATTACATTTCAATATGGGCTTTTCAAATTGATTTAACACAAATTGATAGTATTAATAACATTACTATTAAATCTTATAAAATTGCTGCTTTATTAGATCAAATAGGCACATTTCTAATTCCCTCAATAATCTTTTGTTGGTTTTTCAATAAAAAGTATAATCAACTATTAAAATTCCACAAACTAAAGCTTAGCACCATAATAGCACTTCCATTAATATTGATAATAATGGTGATTTCAAGTTCTTTTCTTCTAAAATTTAATCACAACATTGATTTTTCTTTTTTAGGAGATAAAACCATGACGATAATAAAGACTAACCAAGAAAAAATGGATGAAATTCATCAATCATTTATAGGTACCACAAATAAAAGTTTATTATTTAATTTTTTTTTAATGGCCCTTGTTCCAGCAGTTTGTGAAGAGATTGCATTTAGAGGAATATTACAAAACTTGTTTATTAAATGGACTAATAATATTCACCTTGGGATATTAACTACTTCCATAATATTTGCCATTTTGCATTTTCAATTTTACAACATCATACCTTTACTAATCTTAGGAATATTATTAGGATATACTATAGCAATAACTAATAACATATGGTCTACCATTACGTTACACTTTGCATTTAATAGCTTAAGTATTATTTCCATATATTCTAAAAAAAGAGAAATGGATTTAGAAAATATAATCACAATTGAAAATCCCTACCTTAATGCAATTATCGTTCTTATTTGTGTTATTTTATTGATCATTTTTTGGAGAAAAAAAAGTCTTCTAAAACAGATCAAAAAAAATTATTTTGCATAAAAAAAAGGGAACTGAATGTTCCCTTTTTTTTTAAATAATTTTAATTACTTTTTCTGTTTATCTTTTTGAACAGAATAGACAACCTTAAATGCTTCAGCTTCTTTTAGCTCATCTTGAATTTCTCTAACTAATCTCATTTTAGTTTTTTTATCAACCTTAAAGACATTGAAAAATTTAGAATCCCATACCTGAGCGAATTCCGGATTTTTCTTTAGCTTATTTAAGTAGTTTCTGATTTCTGAATTATCATTTATTAAATCATCATCCAATTGTGTTTTATAAAGAGGTTCTCCTTTTGCTGTGAATTCACCTGGCACTTTTCCAATCCAATAATATGCTGCTTTAACATTTTTTTCTAAATCAACCGTCTCTTTGATAGTGACTTTATCAATAAGAATTTTATTAGACTCCTTTTCTTTAAATACAGTTGTCACCATAAAAAAGAAAAGTAACATAAAAACAATATCTGGTAAGGCTGCAGTAGAAATTGCAGGATCTTTTCTTTTCTTACCCTTTGAAAATTTTGACATAATATAAATTTTACTGAACTGATCTGTTCTTTTCTTTCATAATTCTTTTAGGATATACCTGACGAATTGCAGAAATTTTAGCTTTATCAGTTTCTACCTTTTTATTAAGCTTAGTAAATGGAACACCAAATTTTTCTAAGCATAACTCATTCCTTAAATCATTTAAGCCCAACATGATTTGATCCAAAACCTGCATGTAAATATCATAAGATGTAGCATTATCTAACTGAATTGACACAGTCGCACTGTTTGGTAAGGCTGGAAAATCTCCTATTAACTTTACTGCTTCTAATCTAGAAGACCAAATACCCCTTTCAATGTTATAAAGAGGTGCATCTGGGTATACTTTTAGCACTTCGTCTAACCTTACGAGTGTATCTTCACAAACTTTTCTAGTAACATCAATGTATTTTGGCCATCTTCTATCACCCACTTTATGCACATAAAATTCTTTTACAGCATCTTTAATGTCTTCCAGTTTAGCAAATTCCTCCTCAATAGCAATTTTATCAGTTTTCGTTGCTTGAATTTGAAGAACGTTTGTTTTGTTCAATAAAAATTCAATTTCTGACTTTTGAGGCAATCTTTCCTCATGTACCTGAGGGAGATTCATTGTTGTTGTAATTAAGAAGAAAATAAGAAGTAAAAAGGCAATGTCAGCCATTGAACCTGCATTTATTTCTTCTATTTCTTTTTTTGCCATAACTATTTATTATCTGAAATACTTAACTACTGTACCACCAATCCAACCAATCAGAGCTACTAAAATTAGAATCCCTGTTGCATTAATAGCTGCACTAGCAATCTTCCAATTTTCTGGAGTGTGAATTTTTTCTTCTTCTAGAAGACCTACTTCAGAGTTAATCATCTCAGCAGGTACATCACTTGATGATCCAACGTAAACAATAACCATTAAAAGAGCAAAAATTCCAATACCTCCTAGAATACGTAAAGCTTTTTTTCTGTCAATTACAAGTAAGTAAATGAATCCGCCTATAACAATTAAAACTCCTAAAATTAAAATTGTGTTGGTAAATCCGATAACTAAAGAAACATCAGACCATAATGCTTTGCTTTTTTCAGATGCAATTTCTGAAGTTCTTGCTGTAATGTGTTGACTAAGCTCAGAAGAGCTAAGCTCTTCATTTAGCTTTAAGTCTTTAGCTTCTTTAATTGCCCACTGTTCTTGCTGAGCATAACTCATTTCTGCAGGATTATCATCTCCCATTACCATGACGGTAAACAAGACTCCTAAAAAAATGATAAGACCTGTTATTGATTTGAGTACAATATTTTGAACCTTAGTATCCATAATAATTATATAATTAGAATTAGAATTACTTTGAAGAAACTTCGTGTTTAACTAAAATATCAATCAAAGAAATAGAAGCATCTTCCATTTGATTAACTAATGAATCAATTTTAGAAACAATGTAATTATAAAATATCTGTAAAATAATAGCAACAATTAAACCAGAAACAGTTGTAATAAGAGCAACCTTAATACCACCAGCCAATTCATCAGGCTTAGCTTCACCTTTTAATTCGATAATATCAAATGCTTGAATCATACCAATTACTGTTCCCATAAAACCAAGCATAGGAGCAAGAGCAATGAATAAACCTATCCATGAAAGACCTCTTTCTAAAAGCCCCATTTGAACGCCACCATAAGAAATAACAGATTTTTCTACCATTTCGACTCCTTCTGAACTTCTCTCTAATCCTTGGTAAAAAATACTTGCAACAGGACCTCTTGTATTTCTACAAACTTCTTTAGCTGCATCAACTCCGCCATTGGCAAGAGCATCTTCAATGCTATCTAATAAAGACTTTGTGTTTGTAGTAGCTAGATTTAAATAAATAATACGTTCGATAGACAATGCTAAACCTAAAATTAAAGCGATAAGTACAAATGACATAAATAATGGTCCACCTTCAATAAATTTCAACTTTAGAGATTGTGAAATCCCAGCAGTCTCAGCAACTTCTTCTACAGGCGCTTCCGCTTCTTCTTCTACAGGTATTTCTTCTGGTGTTTCTTCTACGATTTCTTCGACAGGAGCTACAGTAGAGTCATTAGCTAGTGAATCTTGAGCAGTTAATGTACTCATTGATAACATTCCGAATACTGCAATAAACGCAAATACTTTTTTCATAATTGTTGTTTCTTTGTGGTTTTAAATCTTTAAAAAATGAGGATTCCCTCTTATTGTAAATTAAATTGGTTCGAAAAATACAAAATTTTAACGTTGTAAATAAAAATTTATTTCAAGAATTCTAAGAAAGAGTGAATTTACAGGCTTAATTTTCAAATTTCACCAGAAATATTTTCTTGAAAACTTTTCTTTAACTCTTTTATTGTTTTATTCTCAGCCAGTAGTAGCATTAGCTTAGTTAATACCGCTTCTATTGTCATGTCTTTAGCACCAACAACTCCTAACTCTTTTAATTTAGCACTTGTTTCATACTTGCCCAACTGTACACTTCCTGCATTACACTGTGTTATGTTTACAATGAACTTTCCTTTAGAAATATTGTTTTCAATGATTTTCAAAAACTTTCTGTCTGTTGGAGCATTGCCAGAACCAAATGTTAATAAAACAACTGCACGCTGTTTTTCTAAATTGAGTTGTTTTTCAAACATGTTAAAATCCATTCCTGGATATAAATAGATAACACCAATTGAATTGTCAAAATTTGAAAAATATTGCACATTACTTTCACTGGAAAGTAACGCAGAATAATTATATTTTATATTTATTCCAGCCTCTGCTAATGTGGGATAATTAAATGATTTAAAAGCTTCAAAATCTTCAGAACTAACCTTAGTTGTTCGATTTGCTCTATACAATTGATATTCAAAATAAATAGCAACTTCACTAACAATAGGGTTGTTGTTTTTTGAAGATGAAGCAATCTCAATAGCTGTTATTAAATTTTCTTTACCATCTGTCCTTATTGTTCCTATTGGAAGTTGAGAGCCTGTGAATATAATTGGCTTAGACAAGTTTCTAAACATAAAGCTTAAAGCACTAGCGGAATAAGCCATAGTGTCTGAACCATGAAGAACAACAAAACCATCGTAATTATCATAATTTTTCCAAATAAAATCTCCTATTCGTTTCCAAGAAGAAAAATTCATGTTTGAAGAATCTATTGGGGTTTTAAATGAAACAGCGTCAAGCGAACATTTAATTTTTTTCAACTCTGGAATCTCTTGAGTAATTTGATTGAAATCAAAAGGTTTTAACACAGCACTTGAAGGGTCTGTGATCATACCGATAGTACCACCAGTATATATAATCAATATTTTAGCTCTACTCACTTTTTAAAATAAAAAATACAAAGGTATAATTACTAATAATCCATCCAAAATAAATGAATAATAGTAGTCAGGTCTAGTTTTATATGAGAATAAAACAATTAATGCAGAAAATAAACAATGTAAAAACATAGAATATTGTTTCAATATAAGAAAGACTAATCCAGACAAAAGAATAATAGCTGTAGCAAATAAGCAAGAAAGTGGCTTGCCAAATAATTGTGGGATTGTTTTTTTCGATTGATTATCTAAATCCATATCTCTAATGTCGAACGGAATGGTAATTCCAAGAATGTATAAAAAACTACTTAATATATAAATCCAATTATTTAGGAATTCATTCCCGTAAAATAATTCAGGAAGAAAAACGGTAACAAACCCCCAACAAAATGCAATTAACAATACTTTAATAAATGGAATATCTCTAAGTGAGATGCCTAAAATTGGCCATCTATAAAACAGAACTATAAAAGAAAAAGGAGCAAATATTAATAATCTATCTAAACTAATCCCGATAAATAAATAGGCGCAAATAAAAAGAGAAACTATAGAAATTATTGCTAATGAAATAATGTTTTTTGAAAGCCAATCATCTTTTATTTCAAAAGAATTTTGCTCTTTCCCCCTCATTATTCTTTGTAAATTATACCCAGAAAGAGTGGTTAAAAAAACAACAACCAAAAGCTTGCAATTCACTTGGTTGTAAATCATTATTGAATTTGCATAGGTTAAACCAACCGCACCAAAAGCTATCCAAAAATTACCATAAATTAACCAACGAAATAAAAATTGCATATATAACTGAAATCTAAAAAACTAAATGAACTTTAATACTTGTAAAAAACATTCATTAAACTTCTTAACTACAAAGATAAGTTGATTCTTGGAATCTTAAATAGATTATTTTTTAAACACATATTAAAACAATATTTAACTAAATTATTTTTAGATTAATTTGTTAATATATTTGCCAAAAAATTCATACCAATTATGAGCCATAAATCATTTGTAAACAGACACATCGGAATTCCTGAAGGAGAAACAAAAAACATACTTTCTCAAGTAAACGCTTCATCTCTTTCTGAATTGATAGATGAAACAATTCCATCAAACATTAGAACTAAAAAAGAACTAGCTACTGGGGATGCAATGTCAGAAAGAGAATATTTATCCCATATAAATTCGGTTGCCAAACTAAATAAGCTTTATGACTCTTACATAGGTCAAGGTTATTATGGAACAGAAACTCCTTCGGTTATTTTAAGAAATGTTTTAGAAAATCCAGGTTGGTACACCGCATACACTCCCTATCAAGCAGAAATTTCTCAAGGTAGATTAGAAGCATTATTAAATTTCCAGACTATGATAACAGATTTAACTGGTATGGAACTTTCTAACGCATCACTTTTAGATGAAGGAACAGCAGCTGCAGAAGCTATGTTAATGTTCTTTCATATGAGATCTAGAAAGCAAGAAAAAGCAGGTGTAAATAAATTTTATGTTTCTGACTTTATTTTTACTCAAACGAAAGAGGTATTAGAATGTAGAGCAGAGCCTTTAGGTATAGAATTGACATTTGGAAGTCCAGAAGATTTTAAAATGGATGAAACCTATTTTGGCGCTATTTTGCAATACCCTGATAACCTTGGTAATGTATTTAATCATAAGTCTTTTGCAAGCAAATGTCATGAAAACGAAATTAAGCTTGCTGTAATTTCTGACATCTTAAGTCTTGTCTTACTTGAATCTCCTGGGAATTGGGGTGCTGATGTTGTGGTAGGTTCTACCCAAAGGTTTGGAGTGCCAATGGGTTATGGTGGTCCTCATGCAGCTTATTTTTCTTGTAAAGAAGAACACAAAAGATTTATTCCAGGAAGAATAATTGGAGTCTCGATTGACAGCTATGGAAATAATGCTTTAAGGATGGCTCTTCAGACTAGAGAACAGCATATTAAAAGAGCTAAAGCTACATCAAACATTTGCACCGCACAGGCTTTATTAGCTGTTATGGCAAGCATGTATGCTGTTTATCATGGACCAAAAGGGTTAAGGCAAATAGCAAAAGATATTCACTCTAAAACAATCTCACTTAAATCTGCATTAGAAAATGCTGGTGTTGAAGTTATCAACGAAAATGCCTTTGACACAATTAGTTTTAAAGCAGACTTAAAACGGTTAAAAGAGGTTACTTTAAAAAACGAAATCAATCTTGGGTACTATTTTGACAAAGGGATTGCTGTGATCTCAATTGATGAATTAACTGATTGGTCTGATTTAGAAAAACTAGTTACGTGCTTAAATGATGCATTAAATAAATCAATAATACTTGAAAAATCTGACAGTCCTTCTGTTTTCATGCAGAGAAAAGATGAAATTCTAACGCACCCTGTTTTCAACTCTTATCATTCAGAAACAGAAATGATGCGGTATTTAAAAACATTGGAAAACAAAGATCTATCATTAACACATACCATGATTTCGTTAGGTTCTTGCACAATGAAATTAAATGCAGCATCAGAAATGATTCCAATAACAATAGATGAATTTGCCAATCTTCATCCATTTTCTCCAATAGACCAAGCAAAAGGGTATCAACAAATTTTTGAAACCCTTTCTAATGATTTGTGTGATATTACTGGATTTGCAGGAATGTCATTGCAACCCAACAGTGGGGCACAAGGAGAATACGCTGGATTAATGGTGATTCGTGCATACCATGAAAACAATAATGATAGTGCAAGAAACATATGTTTAATTCCAAGTAGTGCTCATGGAACAAATCCAGCAAGTGCTGTAATGGCTGGAATGAAAGTTGTTATTGTCGGTTGCGATGAGAATGGAAACATTGATGTTTCTGTCTTGAGAGAAAAAGCCCTAGAGCATTCAGCTAACTTAGCTGCTTTAATGGTCACTTACCCATCTACCCATGGGGTTTTCGAAGAAAGCATTATTGAAATCACTGATATAATTCACGAAAATGGTGGCCAAGTATACATGGATGGAGCAAACATGAATGCTCAAGTTGGTCTTACCTCTCCGGGACTTATTGGAGCTGATGTTTGTCACTTAAATTTGCACAAAACTTTTGCTATTCCTCATGGTGGTGGTGGTCCTGGAATGGGACCAATTGGAGTTGCCAAGCACCTCGCTCCTTTTTTACCAGGAAACCCAATAATTAAAACAGGAGGAGAAAAAGCAATTAAGCCCATTAACTCTGCTCCTTATGGCAGTGGCTTAATTCTACTTATTTCTTATGGCTACATTAAAATGCTTGGTGCTAGCGGACTAAAAAAATCTACTGAACTTGCTATTCTCAATGCAAATTATCTAAAAGCAAAACTACATTCATACTATGATGTGCTTTATACAGGGCCTAATGGAAGGGTTGCTCATGAAATGATTATTGATTGTAGAGAATTTAAAAAAGATTCTGGTGTAGAAGTAGAAGATATTGCAAAAAGGTTAATTGATTATGGATTCCACGCTCCAACAGTAAGTTTTCCAGTGCCAGGAACAATGATGATTGAACCAACTGAAAGTGAAGCTCTATGTGAACTTGACAGATTTGTTGAAGCAATGATCAAAATAAGAGAAGAAATTCAAGAAATTGAAAACGGCATTTATCCTAAAGATGATAATGTTCTAAAAAATGCTCCACATACTGCCGCCTCTCTTATAAATGACAAATGGGAACACAGTTATTCAAGAACCAAAGCAGCTTACCCTACAGATTCACTCTATAAAAATAAATACTGGGTACCTGTTGGCAGAGTAAACAATGCTCATGGAGATAGAAACCTTGTTTGTAGTTGCTTACCTATTGAAGCATATCAAGAGCAAGCAACTATATAATTGATAATGAGTCTTTAAATAACATTCAAAGAGTTGATTTATTTGGATTTTCGCTTTAAATTAATTTTATTTGCAATCCTTATAATTAACCCTAGTAAAAAACTTTATAATCTAAAACAAACAAAATGAAAAAAATTTACTTAAGTATTTTATCTGTTGCAATAGTTTCTGGACTTAACGCACAGTATAAAAAAAGTGAAGGACCAGTTGCTCGTTCTATAGAGCATTCTGAATTAAAGCCTATCACAAACAATTTTAACCAAGAAAAAACAGTTCTATGGTCTAACACATTTAGTAGTGCTACTGATTGGGTTATTGGTCATGATGCTTCTGCTTGTGCATTAGATTGGTCAATTGGCACAGTTTCTTGTGCTGGTTCTTATCCTATTGCTGATATAGCTTCTTCAACTGCAGCTGATGGTTGGGCAATGGTAGATTCTGACGCATATGGTGGAGCAAATGGAGGTTCTGAAATTGAAGATAGCTGGATTACAATGGCTTCTCCTATTGATTTATCTGCTTACCCAAATGTTGTTGTTGAATTTGAAACACATTACAGAAGGTATAACAGTGAAAGACCTTACGTTGTTGTTGGTATTGGTGATGGTGCTGGTAATGTTACTTGGCCAGATTTAGATCCATTAACTGACATTTCAACTCTAACTAATGTTTTTGATGCTTTCCCAAACTGGGCTAACAGTGCTGCAACAACTAATCCTCAACTAATGCAAATTAACATTAGTTCTGCGTTAGTTGGTTTAACACCTACTGAGCTTTCTGATATTTACATCAGACTTCATTGGACTGGTACTTGGGGATATGCTTGGTTTGTAGATGATTTTGCAATCATTGAGCAACCTCAAAATGATGTTCAAACTTCTACTGCTTATATTTCTGGTGAAAACAATAGCGGTGTTGAGTACGGAAGAACTCCATCTAATCATGTTGATGCAAATTATTTCGTTGGAGCTCAAATCTTCAACTTTGGTGTTCAAGATCAAACAAATGTTGTTATGACTGGTGATTTTGGGTCGTTTGGTAACAGTGGAAGTACAACTTTATTGGAAGCTGATTCTACAATTACAATCGAAACTACTGAAGCTTTAACTCTTTCAACTGGTCTTTACGAAGGTGATTTCACATCTGTTTCAGATCAAGAAACTTCTGGTGCTGCTACTTTTGGTAACAATGTTTATGAAAGAAATTTTGAAGTTACTTCAGATGTTTACTCTTTAGATGGTGCTGGAAATCATCCAGCTGGTTATGATGATTACACATCTTTAGGAACTGCATCTTTTACTGGTGCTGAAGACGGACTAGTTCTTGCTACACTTTACCATGTAAAACAAGCTGATCAAGTTTCTGGATTAAGAGTAATGTTAACTTCAACTGGAAATACTGCTGGTGGAGAAATTATTGCTTCAATCAAAGATACTTCAGATTTTTGGGCATATGACATGACTAATTTATTTGTATCTAGTATTACAACAGTTACAGCTAACGATATATCTAATGGATATGTTGATGTATGGTTTGATGAAGTTTTAAACATTAATGCTGGTGTATACTATGCAGCTATTGAACTTTATAGCTTTGGAAATGCAAGTGATATCAGAGTTTTAGATGATAGAACAGTTGCTCAACCATCTGATGCTAGTGCAATTTATATTCCTGGAGATCAATCTTACACAAACGGAACTGGAACTGCAATTCGTATGCTTATGGGCAACGGTTGGGGAGTTGGTGTTGATGAAGCTACTTTAGAAGGAGTTTCTGTTTACCCTAATCCTTCTGAAGGAATAGTAAACATTACTAATACAAACAATGAAGAAAATTCAATCGTTGTATTTGATGTGCTTGGTCAAGTTATTATGACTAAAGTATCTAACACTACAACTACTATTGATTTATCTAACCAAGGTACTGGTGTTTATTTAGTTGAAGTTTCTAACAATAATGGAACTATTATAGAAAGAGTTATTATCAAATAACTATTCTTAATAAACTCAAATTTAAAGGCAGCTTCGGCTGCCTTTTTTTATATCCATTTTTTGCTCTTGTTTTAATGAATTGATTTCCGTAAATTTAGTGCTCCTAAAAATTTAATAATTAAATAACACTACATGAAAAAAATATTACTCTCATTATTAGCGCTAACTACTTTTGTTTTTGCTAATGCACAAATTATTGTAAGAGGAGTTTCTCCTGCAGTAATTGCAAATAATTATGACTTTACCTGGGCTGATCCAGGTGGAGGTGATTGGGCTTGTCCCGATTTCAACGTTGCCAATACTTTTGTTGAAGATACTTTAATGATGGTAGATGATGGAACAGCTGGATTAAACCCTCAAGGAAATCCAATTTCTGCTGAAGGATGTAATCCTCTAATCAATGACTTAACTGGGAAAATTGCTGTTTGTTACAGAAACACTTGTCAGTTTGGAACTAAAGCATTAAATGCTCAAAACGCAGGTGCGGTTGGTATTATCATTATTAATAGAGATCCAGAAGCTATAGGAATGGCTGGTGGTGATGACGGAACTGCTGTTACCATACCTGTTGTTATGCTATCTAGCGATGATGGAGCAACTCTTGTCAATGAAATGGCAAATTCAGATGTTGTTGCATTTATGGGGAACAAATTGAACTTATATGCACATGATGGTGGCACTAGTAAATCTGATATAATGATTTCTAAATACGGTTCTATTCCTCAAGACATGGCTAACAATGGTTACACATTTGACCTAGGTGTTCAATTCACTAATTTTGGTTCATCTGACAACGATTTTTATGCAATAGCTGAAATTAATGGTCCTACTGGACAAGTTTATTATGATTCTTTAGCTCCTCTAAATTTGATTTCAGGAGATACTCTTCCGGTTTTTAATGGAAATGCAAATTCATTTGCAGCATTAACTAATGGAACTTGGGATATAGGTAAATACACAGTATCTTACTCTATTGGTATTATCGGACAAACTGATGAAGATACATTTGACAATAATTTTTCTTCAGATTTTCATGTTACAACAGATATTCTTTCATTGGCAAGACAAGATGTTGCTACAAGTACTGTAGCTGTTAATTCTTTTCCAATTAATCATACCACAAGTTACCAATCATGTATGATGCTTCAAGATGTTTACCCAACGGTTTCCACTGGAGTTGAAGGAATTTACTTTTCTCCATTTAATGAAGGTGTTTCTGAAAGCTTAGATGGCATCTATTTACAAGGTGAAATTTACGAATGGGATGATGCTTGGACTGGTGTTGATGGAGCATGGGCAAATGTTACTTTCGATGTTCTTTCGTCAGTTGCTGATTTTGATTGGGATGGTACAGCAAGTACTGTAAATGGTGAAGTTGTTTATGCTCCACTTAATGAATCGGTACAATTAGTTGACAATCAAAGATACCTAGTGTGTTTGAATTCATTTGCAAATGATTCTATTGGTTTCGGATATGATAGTGGTCCAAATTACGGGGCAAATTACTCTATTTACAACCAACCAATTGGTGCATTAAACATTGATGGTGCAACTTGGTACACTGGATGGACTAGTGCTGATGCTGTAACGCTTGGACTAAAAATTGCTAATGACGTTAATGTAATTGAGCTTGAAACAATTGAGGGTATAGTTTATCCTAATCCAGCAAATAATGAGATAACAATCTCTTTAGAAAACGGAAATGGATTTGCTAATCTTTCTGTTCACGATATTACTGGAAGATTGGTTTCTTCTAAAACAATCAATACAGATAATGGATTAATTAATGTTGACTTAAACAACCTTGAAAGTGGTAATTACATCTTCAATCTAAATTTTGAAGATGGGAAAATTAGCAAATTTAAAGTAGTAGTTGCAAAGTAATTCAATAACAAAACATAATAAAAAAAGCCACTATTAAGTGGCTTTTTTTATTTTATAACATTTCTTTAAATTGACGTAAAAATTTTGAAACATAGACAAAGTTATTAAGCTCTATTACGTCAGTATTTAAAATGGTGTTTCTGTCTCCTACCCATTTATTCATTCCCTCGAAGATGAACATAATATTATCTCCTATTTCTAATACAGAATTCATGTCATGAGTGATGACAACGGTTGTCATTTGATATTCTTCGGTTATCTCCTTAATTAATTCATCAATAACAATTGCTGTTACTGGATCTAATCCAGAATTAGGTTCATCACAAAATAAATATTTTGGATTCATTGCAATTGCTCTAGCAATTGCAACTCTTTTCTGCATTCCACCACTAATTTCTGCAGGGAATAAATTGTTTTTATTAATAATATTTACTCTATTGAGACAAAAATTAGTTCTTTCAAGAATTTCCTCTTTACTAAAATTAGAAAACATTTTTAAAGGAAAAGCTACATTTTCTTCAACACTTAAAGAATCAAATAAAGCACCTCCTTGAAACAACATACCCAATTCTTTTCTTATTTCTTTTCTTTCTTTGTTGTTTATCCCTCTAAAACTCCTGCCATCGTAAATAATTTCACCTTCATCTGGCTCCAATAATCCAACAATGCATTTTGTTAGAACTGATTTTCCAGATCCACTCTTGCCAATAATTAAATTCGTTTTCCCTTTTTGAAAAGTGAAACTTACATCATCTAAAACCTGAACACCAGAAAAAGATTTGGATATGTTTTTAATTTCTATCAATCTAAAAGTAATTGTGTTAACAAGACGTTAAACATCAAAATTAAAATACTACTATATACAACAGCTTTTGTACTTGATTTACCAACTTCTAGTGCTCCTCCTGAAGTATAATACCCGAAATAACTGGAAACACTTGTAATAATAAATGCGAAGAAAACTGTTTTGACTAATGCATACCTTAAGTATTCATAATTTTCATACGAGAATGATTGAATACCCAATAAATACTGCTCAATAGGAATTATCTCGGTTAAATAACACAAAGCCCAACCACCTACAAAACCAAAAAACATACTATACATGATTAAAATTGGGAAAATAAATAATGAACCTAAAATTTTAGGACCAATTAAAAAACCAATTGAATTTACACCCATAACTTCTAATGCATCTATTTGCTCTGTCACTCTCATTGTCCCCAATTCAGAAGCGATATTAGAACCAACTTTTCCAGCTAAAATTAAAGATATTATAGTAGGGCAAAATTCAAGAATTAATGTTTGTTTAACAGTAAAGCCTACAGTATAATCTGGTATCCAAGCAGACTCAATTGCACTAGCTGTTTGAATAACTAATACAGCACCCATAAAAGCAGACATTAAAACAACCATAAAAAGTGACTTAACACCTAATTGAATAATTTCATCAATCAATCTTTTCCAATAAGTAGATACTCTTTCTGGTTTAGCAAAAAGGTAAGAAAGCATAGTTGTGTAACGACCAATATGATAAAACATACTTTTGAAATAATATTATATTAACGAAAATAGTTAATATATATTGGGAAATAGCATGTGCATTCCCTAAATTTAAACAGTTTAATATTGATATTAATTAATATTATGAAAATAAAAACCTTTTTATTATTAGTATTGTTCTTTTCAACTTTTTGTTTTAGTTCTTGTTCTATGTTTAAGAAAAAAAATAAATGTGACACTTGCCCTTCATGGACACAAGATCAAAAAATAAGTTTTGAAGAACTAGATACTAAATCTTAAATTACCCTATTCGTTAAATTTGTACTTTTCGAAATTATTATTTTATGGAAAATAACTATTTAGTTGTTATGGCTGGTGGCATTGGATCAAGATTTTGGCCAATGAGTAAGGAATCATTCCCCAAACAATTTCATGATGTTCTTGGTGTTGGTAAATCTTTACTTCAATTAACTGTTGAAAGGTTTATAAACATATGTTCTGAAGAAAATATATTTATTGTTACTAATAAAGCTTACCTTGATTTAGTAAAAAAACAATTGCCTTTTCTTAAAGATTCTCAAATTTTATTAGAACCATTTAGAAAAAACACAGCTCCTTGTGTTGCTTATGCATCTTACAAGATTAAATCTATTAATGAAAATGCTAAATTAATTATTGTTCCAAGTGATCATGTAATACTAAATCAAATTGAATTTGAAAGCACACTTCAAATTGCTCTAAAAGAAGCAGATAATCAACAGTTGATTACATTAGGTATTCATCCAAGTAGACCTGACACAGGGTATGGATATATACAATTTGAAGACTTAAGTGAAGACAAACCTAAGTCACTTAAGAAAGTAAAAACATTTACAGAAAAACCTCCATTAGAATTAGCTATTAAATTTTTAGAATCTGGAGAGTTTTATTGGAATTCTGGAATGTTTATTTGGTCTGCTGATAGCATTATCAATGCTTTTGAAAAACACATGCCTGACCTACACAAAGTTTTTCAGGATGCACTACCAATTTTTAACACAAGTCAAGAAGCGAGTTTAATCAATTCCATATATCCCTTATGTAAAAATATCTCCATTGACAATGGCGTTATGGAAAAAGCAAGTAATGTTTTGGTAGTATTGGCTGATTTTGGATGGAGTGATTTAGGCACTTGGGGATCGCTTTATGAAAACTTACCTAAAGATGAAACCAAAAATGCTATTGTTGGAGACAAAATAACTTTACACAACTCTTCAAATAATATCATAAGAATGCCTAAAAACAAATTAGCATTAATTGAAGGATTAGATGGCTATATTGTTGTTGAAAATGAAAACACTTTACTAATCTGTAAAAAAGAAAATGAGCAATCCATTAAATCTTATGTTCAAGATTTAAAAGCAAAATTTAAAACTGATGATATCTAATTTTTTCATCTCAAAACTTTTTTTCTTTCTGCATCTAATCTCATAAATATAAATACTAAAATCGAAAAGGTTAAAACTGCTGACCCTCCTTTACTAAAAAAAGGCAATGGAATTCCAATAACAGGAGCTAATCCAATTACCATTCCAATATTAATCATGAAATGAAAGAATAGTATACTCACTGTAGAGTAACCAAATATTCTAGTGAATTTACTTCTTTGTCTTTCAGAAATCATTATCATTCTAATTAACAAGGACAGATACAATAAAATAAAAATAAAACACCCAGCAAAACCCCATTCTTCAGCAAGACTGCAAAAAATAAAGTCAGTACTTTGTTCTGGAACATGCTTGTATTTATTATTACTTAACGTGCCATTAAGAAAACCCTTACCTAGTCCCTCACCTGAGCCAATAGAAGAAAGAGCTTGCCACATGTTATACCCATCTCCTCTTCTGTCTTCAACGATGCCAAACATAATTTGAAATCTTGTTCTATGCCTTTCTTTAAAAACAGAGTCATAAACATAATTGATACTTAAATTAATTATAATTCCTGTTAATACAGACCAAATAAGTGCTTTGTATTTTGAGCTTCTGTAACGTGGAAGAACTAACAATTTAATTACAATAAAAATCACTCCCCCTAATAACAATAGAACAAAAGCAAAAATTAAATTGCCAGTAATTGAAATACCAAAAATTAAATTTTCGGTTTCTGAAGCTTTAAGAAAAATAGCGATGACAACTATAAGCACTGCAAAAAACCCTGATAACAATACATTTCCTGACAGACCCTCTCTGTACATTACAAAAATAAATGCAAAAAAGACAAGCATAGTACCAGGATCAGGTTGAATCATTATTAGAAATGCTGGCGCCAATAACAACACCAACACAATTAGTCTAGTTTTAGCATCTTGAATCTTCACATTTACTGAACTTAAGTATTTTGCAATCGCCAATGAACAAGCTAATTTCGCAAATTCACTGGGTTGAATAGACATACTCCCTATTTGGAACCAAGATTTAGCTCCTTTAATAGGATCCATAAATAAAACACCTATAAGTAAAAATAAAACAACACCGTAAATGATATATGACATGTTTTTAATAAACTGTCCCTCTAGAAGTAAAATAAAAACACCAATAATCAAAGAAATAATTACCCATACAAATTGCTTACCATAAATAGTAGAAAAATCAAATAAACTTATTGAATCTCCTTCATAAGTACTTGAAAAAATAGTTGCTAAGCCCAAAATTAAAATTGAAAGAAATAAGCCTAACAAATACTTATCTATAGATTTCCATATGGATTTTCCTCTTGCCAAATCTAAAAACTAAAATCACTTTTTTTACTTAAAATAATAGCGCTTTCAATACTATTTTTCTTTTTTATTCCTTTTTCGCTTAACTTTTTATTTAAATATTGTTCAATCATAACACTAGCTATAGGAGCGGCCCAAGTACCTCCCCAAGTTCCATATTCAACGTATACAGCAATTGCTATTTGAGGGTTTTCTTTAGGTGCAAAGGCTATAAAAACAGAGTGATCATTAAAACTTTTGTTTTCAACAGTTCCAGTCTTACCACATAATGATATGCTATCAATTTGAGCACTCCTACCTGTTCCATTTAAAACAACCTGCTCCATAGCATTAATTATAGGCTGAAAATGTTTTGGATCAACATCAGTATTGTTTAATTCTAAAAATTCTGCTTTTTTCGACCCATTGTCTCCAATTTTCTTCACTAAATGTGGTGTATAATAATGGCCTTGGTATTAGCTATGATTGCTGCTAAATTAGCCATTTGAAGTGGAGACACTCCTATTTCACCTTCTCCAATACTATTAGAATATATAGTACTAAACGCCCACCGGTTCTTTCCGTACCACTTGTCATAAAATTCAATAGAAGGAAGAAGTCCTTTTTTAACACCAGGAATATCTGTTTGTAATTGCTTCCCAATTCCAAATTTTTCAACTGCATTTCTCCAACTCGTTAGCCCTAGTCTGGAGTCTTTAAAAATACTTGGATCATTTCCTCTTAAAATTAATCGCTTATAAACTTGATAAAAGTAAGGATTGCAACTGTGCTTAATTGCAATTCCTAAATTCATAGGTGGTTCATGATTATGACATCCAATAATTTGTTTATTACAGATAAAACCAGTATTTGGATTAATTACACCATCATTTAATGCAACTAATGCTTGAACTAATTTAAAGATAGAACCTGGTCGATAGCTATCATTATAAATAGGTCGATTGATTAATGGTTTTAATGTATCATTATCGGAAAGAGCCTTATAGTTATTGCTGAATTTTTTCCCAGAAAGCAAAGCAGGGTCGAAAGATGGTGCAGAAACCATAGAAAGAATTTCTCCAGTTTTAGGCTCAATTGCAACAATACAACCTAACTTATTATTCATTAATTGCTCTCCTAAAGCCTGCAAGGTCCCATCTATTGTTGTATGCAAATTTTTACCTAGAAGAGGTTGATTTTCCTCAATTTTTTCCTTTTTGTTACCCTTATAATCTTGTAAATAATAAACTTTACCTCTTTTACCTCTAAGCTCATTCTCGTAAACACTTTCAAGACCAGTTATCCCTATATAATCATTTTTAAAATATGGTTCTTCATCTTGCTTGTGTCTTTCATATTGTTTTTTACTTATTTTTCTAATGTATCCTAAGATGTGTGCAGCGTTGTGCATTGGATACCCTCTTTCCGATGAGCGAATTGCATTAAAACCTTTATATTTTCTTAACCCTGTTGAGATTTTAGCATAATCATCTTTAGCCATTCCCTCAATAAACAATGAAGCTTTATAAGAAACATTATATCCTGATGTTGCTCTTTTTATTTTATCATCAAATTTATTTTTACTTATTGCAAACAATTTACATAACTCAACAGTGTCAATTTCACCTATTTCACGAGGTGTAACCATTATATCATAAACCTGATTTGCACTAACTAGTAACAAACCGTTTCTATCATAAATCAATCCTCTAGGAGGTTGTATACTTTTCTCAGAGTGAGTTATTACGTGAGCTCTGTCACTCCATTTGGTGTTAAAAACCTGAACAAAAAGTAAACGGAAAATAAATATTAACCCTATCAAAATTAGAATTAAAATAATTACCCATCGTCTTCCTTGATACGGATCCATTTATTTGATTTTACGACTTAAAAAGTAGAATAACACAAACATAAAAAGTGCAACAATTGAATTTATTATTGCTTTTAAAAACAGCTGAAATAATTGATTGAAATGAAAATCTTCAATTAAGAAAAACCAAAAGTGATGGATAAACAACATAATAAATACGTAAAAAAAATAATTATTCCATCCAATATTAGTTGGAGTCAAATCTTTTAAAGGGTCATATCCGTCTCTAGGAAACAAGAAATTCAAAATCGGATACTTAAAAAAAGCAACCATAACTAATGCCGATATGTTTAATCCAATAGTGTTTCTAAATAAATCAATACTTAGACCCATTATTAAAGCAATTAGCATTAGAATCCATAAATCAATTGAGGGTTGAATTGTAATAATTATTAACCCATAAATTATAGGGGCAAAAAAATAATTAAGCCCACCCAAATCCATTTTATCAATAAAAAATATTTGAATAAATAGAATAACAAAAAACAATAAAGACTTAGAAAAAAAATTAATCATTCTCTACGTTATTAATTAGCTGTATATCTTTTAAATTTTCATTTTTAACAACATATGCATTATAAATCGAAGCATAATCTTCAGCAATTGAAATTTTGACTTCAAGAAACTGAGTCGCTTCTATAGGAAGAACTTTTATCACTTTACCAACTAAAACACCTTTAGGAAAGATTCCACTTGCACCACTTGTTTCAATAATATCACCAATTTTAATGTCAATGTAGCTTGGTATATCTTCAACAGTTGCAGATAACCAATTATCATTAGTTGCCCATTTTAATATTCCAAAACTTTTTGAGTCTTTATGCCTAACGGCTAATTCGAAGTTTGAATTAATAACAGGTAAAACAGATGAATAATATTTCCCTACGCTAACCACAACTCCGATCAAACCATAGTTGCCAATCACCCCCATGTTTTGCTGCACACCAGTCTTTCTACCCTGATTTAGTATTAAGAAGTTTTCTCTGTTTTTAAACTGACTACTAATTATTTTAGCGTGTAAAAATTTATACTGTTTTTTAAAAACTGAATCATTTAAAAAAACAAAATCATTACTTAAAATAATTTCTTGATTGTGAATTTTACTTTTTAAATCTTTATTTTCTTCGACTAATCCTTTGTTTGTTTCTGCTAGATTAAAATAACTAGAAACATTTGAATTTAATTCTAATGCACTTCCTAAAACATAATTACTAGAACTTAAAAAAGAAGAATGATGTAAAGTATTTCTCCAGTTAAAAATAAGAGCAAAAGAAATAATCTGAATAAATAAAAACAACAACAAATTGCTGTTGTTCTGAATTAATCGGATAATATTTTGCATAAAAATTTATCTAATATTAGTACCTAATTAAGCTTTGATAAGGAATTGAAACTTATCAATGTTTTTTAGTGCAATACCTGTACCTCTAGCAACTGCTCTCAATGGATCTTCTGCAATATGAACAGGAAGTTTAGTTTTTTGAGAAATCCTCTTATCTAAACCTCTTAACATTGATCCCCCACCTGCAAGGTAAATTCCTGTTTTATAAATGTCAGCAGATAACTCAGGTGGAGTCATCTCAAGAGCACTTAAAATTGCTTCTTCAATTTTTGAAATTGATTTATCTAAAGCATGTGCTATTTCTTGATAACTAACATAAATTTCCTTTGGAATTCCAGTCATTAAATCTCTTCCTCTTACTGCATAATCATCAGGTGGTGTTTCCAACTCAGGTATAGCTGCACCAACCTGAATTTTAATTTGTTCAGCTGTTCTTTCACCAATAAGAATATTGTGTTGCCTTCTCATGTATTCTTCAATATCATTAGTAAAATCATCACCAGCAACACGAATAGATTTATCACAAACAATACCTCCAAGAGCAATTACAGCAATTTCAGATGTACCACCTCCTATATCAATAACCATATTCCCCATAGGCTCTTCAACATCAACCCCAATTCCAATAGCTGCAGCCATTGGTTCATGAATTAAATAAACTTCTTTTCCACCAGCATGTTCAGCCGAATCCTGAACGGCTCTTTTTTCAACTTCTGTAATACCACTAGGAATACATATAACCATTCTCATAGAAGGCGAGAAAAAACGATTTCCAATATTCATGATTTTAATCATTCCCCTAATCATGTGTTCGGCAGCTTGGAAATCTGCAATTACACCATCTTTTAAAGGTCTAATTGTTTTAATATCTTCATGGGTCTTTCCATGCATTTGTTGTGCAGTTTTACCAATAGCTATAATGTTTCCAGTTGATCGATTTTTAGCTACGATTGATGGTTCATCAACAACTACCTTATCATTGTGAATAATAAGCGTGTTGGCTGTTCCTAAATCAATTGCTATTTCTTGAGTAAAGAAGTTAAATAACCCCATTTTTTTATTTTTTTAGTGTTTGAAGTGTCTATTACCAGTAAAAACCATAGAAACTTCATTATTATTGCAATAATCAATAGAAAGTTGATCTTTTATTGATCCGCCTGGCTGAACAACTGCTTTAATACCTTCTTTTGAAGCTATCTCAACACAATCTGGAAATGGGAAAAAAGCATCAGAAGCCATAACCGCTCCATTTAAATCAAAATTAAATGACTTGGCTTTATGAATAGCTTGATTTAAAGCATCTACTCTTGATGTTTGACCAGTTCCACTTGCTAAAAGTTGACCGTCTTTAGCCAATACTATTGTATTGGATTTTGTATGCTTCACTAACTTATTGGCAAAAACCAAATCCATTTCTTGCTGACTTGATGGCGATTTTAAAGTAGCAACTGTGAAACCTGAAGCAACATCAGTAATTAAATCTCTTTCTTGAACAATTATTCCGTTCAAGCATGTTCTAATAATTTTACCGGAAAAATCAGCTTCTTTTTTCTCTAATATTATTCTGTTTTTCTTGCTTTTAAGGATTTCTAATGCTGCAACATCATATTGATCTGCAATAACTACTTCACAAAAAAGTTGATTTATTTTTTCAGCTGTTGAAACGTCTATTTTACAATTTGAAATTAAAATGCCACCAAACGCAGAAACAGGATCACCTGCTAAAGCAGCTTCATAAGCAGTTACTAAATTGTCTCTAGTAGCAAAGCCACATGCATTATTGTGTTTTAAAATTGCAAATGTTGGAGCTTCACCCTTAAATTCATTCATTAAATTCACAGCAGCATCAACGTCTAATAAATTATTGTATGAAAGTTCTTTACCGTGAAGCTGATTAAACAAACCGGATAAATCTCCATAAAACGCACCTTTTTGATGCGGGTTCTCCCCGTACCTTAAAGCTTTTCTTTTATTCAAAGACAATTTTAAACTTTCTTTGCCCTCAGAAAAATAGTCGTATATACTTGAATCATAATGAGAAGAAACATCAAAAGATCTCATTGCAAAGTTTTTTCGTTGATCAACAGATGTTTCACCACTATTTAATTTAAGTAAATCTAAAAGTGGCTGATAGTCTTCTTTAGAAGATAGAGTTAAAACATCTTTATAATTTTTTGCAGCTGCTCTAATTAAAGATATCCCTCCAATGTCAATTTTCTCAATAATATCTTCATGTGTAGCACCTGATTTAACAGTGTCTTCAAAAGGATACAAGTCAACAACAACTAAATCAATTTCAGGAATTTCATATTCTTCAAGCTGAGCAACATCACTATCAAGTGATCTTCTACCTAAAATGCCGCCAAAAAACTTTTGGATGAAGAGTTTTAACCCTTCCTCCAAGAATAGATGGATAGCTTGTAAGCGATTCAACGGCATGAACTTTGATTCCTAAATTTTCTAAAAAAACTTGTGTTCCACCAGTAGAATATATTTGCACTCCTTGACGATGTAATTCTAAAGCTAATTCATCCAGTCCATCTTTTGAAAAAACGGAAATTAAGGCACTTTTAATTTTTCTTGTTTCAGACATTACTCTTAAATAAATTATAACACAATTTTACTAACAATTTTTAAAGAGAATAGCATCAAATTTGAGTTTGTTAATAAATAGCTATCAAATGTTAAAAATTACAATCGGAATTTGCTCTAAGACCTTAGTTTTTTGTACAAACGAATTCCCAGCATAAGGATTATTCCAAATAGGAAAAAGCCAATTGTTCCATAAATCCAAGAAAGTTCATTTTTCAAGACTATTATAAAAACAATTGAAACTAAAAAAAGAGTAGCTATTTCATTCCAAATTCTTAAAGTATTTGATGAATACTTTACAATATTATTTTTCTGTTGTAGGAAAATAAAATGGGTTTGTAAATGATACAAAATCAACAAAAAAACAAAACCAAGTTTTAATTGCATATATGGTATTTCAATATAAAGTGGATTAATAATAATCATACCTATTCCAAAAAACAATGTTAAAATCATTGCAGGCCATGAAATTATATACCACAATCTCCATTGCATAATCTTAAATTGTTTAATTAGAACTTCTTTCTCTACGCCATTCTTCAGGTTTGCCTCAGCAAAATAAATGAATAATCTTACCATATAAAATAATCCAGCAAACCAACTTACCATGAAAATTAGATGTAAAGCTTTAAAAATTGACAACATCATTAAATAAGAATTAATGGCTTAAAAATAAGAGATATTTTCGTAATAATAATATAAGTAAAAAACAACAGAAAACATATTTTCAAATATCAATATTCAATTGTATATTCGCAACCTTAATTTCAGGAAAAATGGCAGTTATAAATAAAATAAGAAAAAGATCAGGGCTCATCTTAACTTTTGTTGGTGTTGGGTTACTTGCATTTATCATTCCAGTCGATAAAATAATGCAACTTTTTACTGGTGAACAAGATAACGGAATTGGATTGTTTGAAGGCAATGATGTAGTTTCTCAAGAATGGGGATACGAATTACGACTTATGAATGCTCAAAATAGAGCAAGACAAAACAGTAAAGATACAGGAGGAGAAGGAATTCTTAAAGACGAAGAAGAAGATAAAATACTACAAAGTGTTTGGAACACAATGATTTCTGAAAAAATACATGACCTTGAAATTGAAAAACTTGGAATTGGGATTTCATCTGGAAAAAAAGGAGAGCTTAACTTAGGGATTTTAAATCCTAACGCTCCTGTAAATTCTTCACTAAAAGATGCTTTTACAGAAAATGGAGTATACACTGCCGACTCTTTTGCCGTTTGGAAAAGAAAAGTTATTGACCCTCTTTTAAATACAACAAAAGGGAAGCAAGATCTTAAAGCATATTATGAAGACCCATTAAATCAAGAGAGAAAAAGATACAAATATCTCGCAATGATGAAAAATGGAGTAATTGGATCTTACCAAGAAGCTAAGAGACTTTTCACCGAAGAAAACACTAAAGCAACCATAAAGTATGTCTTTAAAAGTTACGATGACATTAATGATAGTTTAGTGAAGGTTAATGACGAAAATTTAAAATCATATTTCAATACCCATCGTTATAAAAAAGTATGGAATCAAACTAACGAAGTTCGTTCTTATGACTATGTTATTTTCAACATTTCTCCATCACTTAAAGATCAAGAAAATGCAATGAAAAACCTTGAATCTTTAAAATTAGATTTCAAAAACGCAATTAATGATTCAATGTTTGTAGTTAACAATGCTGAAACTCCAACAGTAAACATTACACCTTATGGTGCTCAACCTACTGGAATGTATTCTAACAGACCTTATTCTGGGGGAAAGTATTCTGCAGCTGTTGATGCACAGATTGATACAGCTAAAAAAGGAGATGTTATTGGACCTTTCTCGATGCCAAACCAAAACGTTTTACAACTTGTTAAAGTATTTGACACTGGCGAGCAAGATGAAGCTTCTGTTAGACATATTTTAATTAAATCTTCTGGAGATGGAAGTGCAGATGATCTAACAAAGAAAAAATTAGCTGACAGTATCATGTTTGCTGTTAGAAGAGATACAAGTAAATTCACATCTTTAGTTTTAAAATATTCTGAAGACCCAGGATCTGCATCTACTGGAGGAGTTTATAAGGGGTTTCCTAGAGACCAAATGGTAACAGAGTTTAACGACTTTAGTTTTAATAAAAAAGTAGGAACTGTTGGTGTAGTTAAAACTCAATTTGGATATCATATTATTGAGGTTTTAAACCAAGAAGTTGGTTCATTTAAAAAAATTGCAGTTGTTGACTATAAACTTTCTGTAAGCGAAGAAACACAAGAGGCTTTTTACGCTTCTTCAGCTGTAGATTTCTATAATAAAGCTAAAGAAACCTCTTTTGAAAAAGCTGCTGAAGAATTTGGCCTACAAGTTAAGAAATCAGGATATGTTCCTTTAACTTACCCTGATGGACAAGGTAACAATGGAGCGTTTGGACCAACTGAATTAAAAAGAAATTTGAACATTGTTAAATGGGCTTTTAACAACAAAGTTGGTTCAATCATGGAACCTGAATACATTTCAAACAACGAGCAACTAGTTGTATGTTCTTTAGAAGAAGTTATTCATGAAAATGATGTTACATTTAGTAACATTAAATCTTTAATGGAACCTAGACTAATCAATGAGCTTAAAGCAGAATATTTTAAACAGCAATTGGACAGTAGTTCAAATATAAATGACATTGCTTTAAAGCTTGGGGTTATTGTTGAAGATGCTGAGCTATCTTATTCTTTTGTGAATTTAAAAAACAATTACCAATCAGTTGCAGAACCTAAATTATTAGCTACAGTTTTTAACACTGAAGAAGGATCTACTTCAAAATTAATTGAAGCGAATGAAGGAATTTATGTTATTCAAGTTATTTCAAAAACAGATGCAGCCGTGCCTGTAGATTTAACAACGAAGACTGCTGAATCTACAGAAACTCTTAGAGGAATTGTTGAGCAATGGTATTACTACTCACTTTACAAAGCTTACGGAGCTAAAGACAACAGATTAAAAAGAAATATTATACAGTAATATTTCTTTTTACTTAATCCAAAAGTGAATTTTTTTACTTTTTATATCAGGGGAAGTCTCTCTTACTTTTTTGGAGAATTCTAATTCCAAAGTATGATGACCTTTAGAAAGGGAATTCAAATTTACCAAACTCATAATACCTTTTGTATTTGTGTTGTAATCAATATAAAATTGATTAAACACCAAACTATCTTCAAGCAAATAATCGTTGTCAATCTTCAATTTTTGAGACTTTACAATTAATTCTAAAAAAGCTGAATCTCTTTGGATTGATTTATTCGTTTTGTTAAGCTCTGATATTTCTTTGAGGTTTGCAAAATAATATGTAGAACCAAATTTTATAAAAAGTTTTAAGAAATCATCATTTTCATAAACATCCTTATCTATTGAAAATGCAGCACCTATATTAGATATATTTCTATAAGAATAGCTGGACGAAATTAGTGATCTATCCTCATCAGAAAAATCATAATTGTAAAATTTCAAATCATTTAAATACTTTGAACTACCTAAATCTCTAATATATGTTCCACCAAAAATAGAAAATATGAAAAAAGATATTAATAATGAAGTGAATTTTAACTTACTGGTATTACTTATGAAGGTTAAATAAATTGGTCTGTAAATAAACTCTAGAGATATTAAACTATAAAATGAATAAATAGGTCTATAAACAAAATATAAATATTTGAATTTCCTAAAAAAACCACCCGTAAACAAGTCAATAAAAAAAATACCAGAAAGTACAAAGTATAGATAATATATAAACCGAATTATATTTAATTCCGAATCAAATAATTGTAAAATTGTAATTGGAATAATAGCAATAATAAGAAATGAGGTGCATATCAAAAAAACAAGAAAAGAGAATGAAAATAGCTGGCTACATAAATCATCAAGTTTAGCAGAATAAGTTTCTAAACTATTGTACTTTTTTTTATTTTTTTTAATGTAAGAATCAGTATAATTTAATTTTTCAAACTTAATCCCCTCTTGATAGGTTGAATTTAATCCGATAACTCCAATCCAGTATGCTCTAAGAAGTAGATGAATTATAAAGTTAAAAAGCAAAACAAAAAAAACGCCTACTAAAAGTTTAAAGAAAGCTACTAAAATAATATTACCAGTGATGGAACCTATCTTATCAGCAAAATAATCTGATTCAGAGTTAATTAAAAAAAGACCATAAATTATAATCCCTGAAACAATAAGCTCAGCGTTCCAAATCTCCTTGAAAAGACCTTTTATGTATTTGTTTTCTTGCTTTTGCAACAAGATAAATATACGAAAACCTAAATAATCTCACTAATCACCTCTTTAAAAGCAGCTATTGTAAAGTCTAAATCTTCATAGGAAATGGCATCGTTTAAAAAGTAACTTTCAAAAGCGCTAGGAGGAAGGTAAACCCCTTTTTTAAGCATTCCATGAAAATATTTTTTAAACAAATCATTATCTCCCAGCGATGAAGTTTCAAAATCAACAACCTTACTATCAGTAAAGTGAAGTGAGATCATTGAGCCAAGTCTGTTAATAGTAAAAGGAATTTCTGTATTACTCAATACTTCATTTAATCCATCATGCAAGTAAGCAGTCTTTTTTTCAAGAGAGTGATAGATTTCAGGTCGATTATTTAAAATTGACAACGTAGAATATCCAGCAGCCATAGCTAAAGGATTTCCACTAAGTGTGCCAGCTTGGTAAATCGGCCCATTTGGAGAAAGAAAGTTCATTAATTCCTTGCGGGCAGCAAAGGCTCCTACAGGAAGTCCTCCACCAATAACTTTTCCAAAAGTCATTATATCTGCATCTACTTTTAATAACTCTTGAACACCTCCTTTAGCTAATCTGAATCCAGTCATTACTTCATCGAAAATTAACAGTGAATCATTTTGTTTACATAAATTTTTAAGCTCTTTCAAAAAACCATCATAAGGAAGGACACAACCCATATTTCCTGCAACTGGCTCAATGATTACTGCAGCTATCTCATCTTTATTTTCAATAAACAATTGTTTAACTGCATCTAAATTATTGAAAGGAGCAGTTAAAGTATCTTGAGCAGTTCCTTTAGTAACTCCTGGACTATTAGGAGTTCCAAATGTAAGGGCACCACTTCCAGCTTCAATAAGAAAACAGTCTGAATGTCCGTGATAACAACCTACAAATTTTATGATTTTTGACTTACCTGTAAAACCTCTTGCTAATCTTACAGCGCTCATACACGCTTCAGTTCCAGAATTAACAAAGCGAATCATATCAATATTTGGAACCATTTTAGTTGCTAGTTCAGCTATATCAATCTCTAGTTGAGTTGGGATTCCATAAGAAGTCCCTTTTAATGAAACATCTCTAATAGCATCTATAACTTCAGGGTGAGCATGACCTAATATCATTGGCCCCCACGAAGAGATATAATCAATATATCTATTATTGTTTTCATCATATAAATAAGCTCCCTTTGCTGATTTAACAAAAATAGGGCTTCCACCAACCGCTTTAAAAGCCCTAACTGGAGAATTGACACCCCCAGGAATTACTTTTTGAGCTCTTTTAAATAATTTTTTTGATTCAGTGATTTCCATTGGTAAACAATTTATAGTTCAATAGTTAATTCAATTATATTTGCAATTGCAAAGTAAGAACAATATTTATTAAAAAATCAACGCGTTGAACATTTGGGAAAATACTTTAGAATTTGCTAAAAAGCAAGATGAATTAGATCCTCTAAAAGATTATAGAAATCAATTTCATTTACCAACATTTCATAAAAACAAAGTCACCTATTTTACTGGGAATTCCTTAGGGCTTCAACCTAAGGCAACTAAAAGCTTTATTAATCAGGAGCTGAATGATTGGGCAAAATGGGGAGTTGAAGGACACTTTCATGCAGAAAGACCTTGGATGCCATACCATGAGTTTATTACAGAAAAAGCTGCTAAAATTGTTGGAGCTCAAAACAATGAAGTTGTAGTAACTCATAGCCTCACAACAAACCTTCATTTATTAATGGTTAGTTTTTATAGGCCATCAAATAAAAGATTTAAAATTTTATGTGAGAAAAAAGCTTTTCCTAGCGATCAATACGCTCTTCAGAGTCAAGTAAAGTTCCATGGTTTTGAACCAAGCGATGCAATTGTTGAAGTTGGTCCAAGAGATGGAGAGTACACAATTAGAGAAGAAGACATTTTATCTAAAATTGCTGAATTAGGAGATACACTAGCAATGATTATGATTGGAGGGGTTAATTATTTTACTGGCCAAGTGTTTCCTATGAATAAAATAACAGAAGAAGGGCATAAAGTTGGAGCAAAAGTTGGTTTCGATTTAGCTCATGGTGTTGGAAATATTCCTTTGTCTTTACACGATTGGGGAGTTGATTTTGCTGCATGGTGTGGGTACAAATATTTAAATTCTGGCCCTGGAGGTTCTAGTGGGTTATTTATTCATGAAAAACATGTGAAAAACAAAGATTTAATTCGATTTGCAGGATGGTGGGGACACGATAAAAACGATCGATTTTTAATGCCTGATAAGTTTAATCCAATGCCTTCAGCAGAAGCTTGGCAATTGAGTAATGCTCCTGTTTTGTCATTAGCAGCACACTTAGCATCTTTAGAAATTTTTGACATTGTTGGCATGAAAGCATTAAGAGAAAAAAGTCTCAAACTTACAGGCTATCAAGAATTTATTATTAATGACATTAACAACAGAAATGAGCACATTAATTTAGAGATTATCACCCCTAAAGACCCTGACAAAAGAGGGTGTCAGCTTTCAATAGTTGCACATGGTCAGGGAAAAGCTTTATTTGAAAAGTTATCAGACAATGGAGTTGTTGCAGATTGGAGAGAACCTAATGTTATAAGAATAGCTCCAGTTCCATTATACAACAACTTTGAAGATGCTTATAATTTCGGTCAAATAATTGAGAAATCTATCACTAACTAAAATGAATCAATTAAATGAACAAACCATGATGGACTTAGCTCTAGAAGCTATACTAATTCTAGTTATTGGTTTAGTCTTGTGGAGGATAATGGCTCGATTTTCTAGAAAGAACAATCAACCAAAAGGCAGTTCATATTTTAATACTAAATACAAAGAAAAATGGAGAAGAAAGTAATTATTGTTGGGGCAGGTCTTGTTGGAAGTTTATGGGCTATTTATCTCTCAAAAGCGGGATACAAAGTATCTATTTATGAAAGGAGACAAGACATTAGAAACGCTGAAATTTCTGCTGGAAAATCAATTAACCTTGCTCTTTCATATAGAGGATGGAAAGCATTAGAAGGAGCGGGAGTAGCTGAAGAGGTGAAAAAAATTGCTTACCCAATGTACAGTAGGATTATGCATGATTTAGAAGGGAATCTTACGAACCAAGCTTACGGAAAAAAAGATCAAGCCATTTATTCAGTTTCAAGAGGTCATCTTAATTCAATTATGATGACAATGGCTGAGGAAAAAGGAAATGCAACAATTCACTATAATTATAAATGCACAGATGCAAATCTTGAGGAAGGCAAAGTAGCTTTTGAAAACCTTATAACAGGAGAGAAAATTGAAGATCAAGCAGATTTAGTGTTTGCTGCTGACGGTGCCTTTTCAGCGATAAGGTACAATGCGATGCAAAAATTAAATCGTTTTAACTACAGTCAAAAATTCATTGATGATGGTTATAAAGAATTGTTGCTCCCTGCTAATGAAGATGGAACGTATCAATTAGACAAAACAGCTCTACATATTTGGCCAAGAGGAAGGTTTATGTTAATTGCCCTACCTAATGAAGATGGTTCTTTCACTTGCACCCTTTTTATGCCCTACGACAATCATGAATACGCATTTAACAAGCTAAAAACTGATGCCCAAGTTGATAATTTCTTTAAAAAAGTTTTTCCAGATTTTCATGAAATGATGCCTAATCTTATTGAAAATTGGCACCAACACCCTTTATCATCTCTAGCAATTGTGAGGTGTTACCCATGGACTCATGGTAAAACGGCTTTAATTGGAGATTCTGCTCATGCTACAGTCCCTTTTTATGGACAAGGAATGAACGCAGGATTTGAGGACTGCACAGTTTTATGGGAATTAATGAAAAAGCATAATGAAGATTGGGAGCTAGTGTTTAATGAATATCAAGAGACACATAAAGCCAACGGAGATGCTCTGCAAGACCTATCTCTTCATAATTATCATGTGATGAGAGATTATGTAGCTGACCCTAATTTCTTATTGCAGAAAAAAATTGAAGCACAAATTTTTGAAAAACACCCAGATAAATGGATGCCACTTTATAGTCAGGTAACATTTAGCCATATACCCTATTCTGAAGCATTAGCTATAGGTAAAAAGCAAGATGCCATAATGAAAGAAATATTAAAAACACCAAACATTGAAGAAATTTGGGACTCCATTGAAATTGAAAACAAAATTCTAGGTGAATTATGATTAAAAAAGTTTTAATGATAATGCTAATATTTAGTACTTACCTATCATTTAGCGCTCAATATTACGGAAAGAAAAACCGACCATTAATGGACCTAAACGGGAACTATAGTATGAATGGGTGGTTTCTATCGCCTGGACTTACTTACATGTGGCCAAATAAAGTAAAGTGGCTTGGAGGAGAAAAAAAAGAAGATACTGTTGCTAGAGGAAGAGTTGGACTTTATTTAGAATTGGGAAGGTATCATATTTTTCCTGAGGGTGGAGCTTTTTTCAATTACATGGACTACTCTGTTGCCTATAAAAGATTAAGTGGCAGTGAAACTTTAGATGGCACTAAATCAAAATTTAAAAAAAATTATATCTCAGCTAATTTTAACTTAAACAACATATACCAATTGGGAGATAGGCATTTTTTACAAAATAGTATAGGAGTTAATTTAGATTATCAGCTTTGGGAAAATGGAACACCATCTCCTGTAAATACAAAAAAACTACTATTCTCACTGCATTATAAAATTGGCTATGGAATTAAATTTTCCGAAAAACTATTTATCATTCCTTCAATAGAGACACCAATATTAAATTTTAGACAATGGGAGAAAGGGAAATCTACTTATGGTATTTTCAACAATAGTAGATATAGGCCAATTGTATTTTCTTGTAGATTTGTATGGTTAAAAAGTCCATCGAAAGGTGATTGCCCTCCAGTATATGTTAACCCAGGAGATAAAGCAAGACAGGATCAGCAGTTTATGGAATAAATAAAAAATTATGAATAAAAAAGCAATAGAATCTCTAGCTGTTCAAACTAAAATGGTTCTTCCTCATGACACCAACACATTAAATACATTATTTGGAGGAAGTCTTCTAGCCTGGATGGATGAAATTGCAAGTATATCTGCTCACAGACACTGTGGACGTGTTGTTGTAACAGCATCGGTAAACAACGTTTCTTTTGACAGGCCTATTTTTTCTGGTGAAATTGTCACACTTGAAGCAAAGGTTAGTAGATCGTTCTCATCATCAATGGAAGTTTTTGTAGATGTCCATGTTGAAAAATCTAATGGACAACGAGAAAAGTGCAATGAAGCAATCTATGTTTTTGTTGCAATAGATCAAAACAGGAGTCCTATCAATATTCCTGTTCTAATTCCTGAAAGTATTGAAGAAAAAGAACGATTTGACTCTGCTTTAAGAAGAAAACAATTGAGCCTAGTGCTTGCTGGAAGAATGAATCCAGAAGACGCTGTTGAGCTTAAATCCGCCTTATTCCCTAACTTATAATCATGAAAGCCACTAATTGTATTGAAATATTTAATGCCTGTATTTTAAAATATCATTTAAAAGACAATGTTGACCAGCCAATAGATTCTCCCTATAGAGAAGATTCATTTGAGCATCTATTATATAAAAAAAATTGGATAGATACTGTTCAATGGCATCTAGAAGACATTATAAGAGATCCAAATATTGACCCTGTTAAAGGAATTGAGCTTAAAAGAAGGATCGACAAGTCTAACCAAGAAAGAACCGATTTAGTAGAGCAAACAGACGATTATTACATTCAACAATTTTCAAATATAAAACCCAACATAAATGCAACATTAAATACTGAAAGTCCAGGATGGGTAGTAGATCGTCTATCTATACTATGTCTTAAAATCTTTCATATGAAAGAGCAAGTAGAGCGCAAGAATGTTGATGAAACCCATAAGGAGAAGTGCCAAAGCAAGCTCAACATTCTTCTTGAGCAAGAACAAGATCTGTCAAAATCATTCGATGAATTAATTGCTAATTATAAAAATGGAACTAAACAGATTAAGGTCTACAGACAGATGAAAATGTACAACGACACATCACTAAATCCTATTTTATATAAAAAATAATACTATTGAATATTCTGGTCATAAGATTTTCTGCCTTAGGTGATGTTGCAATAGCAGCTATCGCTATTGAATCAATCTTAAAGTCCAATCCTGATGTCAATATATGGTTTCTTTCTAAACCATTTCACAAACCACTTTTCAATCAAAACCCTCGTTTTCACTTTATTGAATCAGATTTAAAAAAGAATCATAAAGGAATTTTAGGTTTAAAAAAATTAACGAAAGAAATACTTGAAAAAACTAAAATTGATGCTGTTATCGATTTACATGATGTTTTAAGAACAAAAGTTTTAAGAAGATTACTTAACAACAAAGTTCCTGATATTTACTGCTTCAACAAAGGAAGAAAGGAGAAGAAAAACATGCTAAATGGAATAACTTCTTTTAAAAAACTGCCGCATTCTGTTTCGAGATATCTGAGCTGTTTCAAAGAGTTAGGATTGAATTGTGAGCTACAAAATGGACCTTGGTTAATGACCAACAAAAACCAAGAAATTATTTCCAATAAAAAACAAATTGGTATTGCTCCGTTTGCAGCTCATAAAAGTAAAGAGTGGGGAATAAACAAAATAACATCTCTTATAGGTGAGCTAAAAAATGTCGAAATTTTATTATTTGGAGGAGGCCAAAATGAAATAAAACAACTTGTTGAAATTTCAACACAGTTTTCTAATTGTACATTAGTTGCTGGCAACTATTCTTTTAAAGAAGAATTAGAAATAATAGCAGGTTTAGACCTTATGATTAGCATGGACAGTGCTAACATGCACCTAGCAACACTTGTTGGAACAAAAGTGATTTCAATATGGGGCCCGACTCATCACTTTTTAGGTTTTGGCCCATTAATGAACGAAAATCTGATTGTTGAAATTGATAGAAAAGAAATGCCCTGTAGACCTTGTAGTATTTATGGAAAAGTGACTACTTCAAAGCAAAAAGAATGTGCAACTAATTCCATGAGAAATATTAGTGTAAACACAGTTGTGGCAAAAATAAAGAGTGTGATAAACTAAACTCTAAACTTCTTTTAAGTCAAATTTATAGCTCTCCATAATTTTATTACAAAGTAACTTATCACAAGCTTGACTAACTTTTTCAGCTGCATCCTCTTTAGATTTAGCGCTAACTTGTAACGTAATATGCTTTCCTATTCTCACATTAGATATTACATCTAACCCCAAATTATCCATGCTTTTAGAAACGGCTTTACCTTGTGGATCAAGAAGAGCCTCAAGAGGCATTATATCAATATCAGCTTTAAATTTCATTTTTTGTTATTAAGTTGTTTACCAATGATAGAATTAAGTACAAAAATATTATAAATGCTATAGTAAGAGACATAAGATTCATAAAAATTGTAACAAATATTACAATGCAAGTTAAAGACAAAAATAGATAACGTAATCTATTTTCTTTCAACCCATAATTTAGAAACTTGAGTGAGAAAAAAGAAACTTTAGATGTCATTAAAAAAGAAAACAATATTATCAATGAAATAATTAATCCATATGGATTATATCCATCAATTAAACTAAAAGAGGTCGACTCTAAATAAAAAACAATGGAAGTAAAAAACAAAGCATTAGCTGGAGTTGGCAATCCTGTAAAATTATTTTTTTGAGATTCATCATTATTGAATTTAGCTAATCTTAATGCAGAAAAAATTGGAATAAGCACAACAATATAATTGGAGTAGGGAGAATATATTTGAGGTAAGTTTATTAACAATTGATAAACAAGAAAAGCTGGAGAGACACCAAATGTCACTAAATCTGCCAAGGAATCTAATTGCTTACCTAGTTCGCTCGATGCATTCAGAACTTTAGCAAGAAAACCATCTAAAAAATCAAAAAAAGAAGCAAATAAAATTAATACTGCAGCCAATAAAAGCTCATCGTTTGATGCTAAAATAATTGAGAAAAAACCAAGAGAAAGGTTAATTATAGTACATAAATTTGGCAAATGCTTAAGCATATATAAAACAAATATTTAAAGCAAAAATAACCAAACCATTTAACTAATAAATTTGCTTTTTATTAGAATAGTAAAGTCTCCTTATTAATTTTAGACATTATATATCTTTGCTTGAGATAAAAATTTATTAAACAAAAGTAAACAAATGAACAATTATCACGTTTAAAATAGGTTACATATAAAGTTATTATCTTGTTCCCTCTTAAATATCACTTATTTTACAAAATGCGCTATTTAATTTTAATATTATTTTCTTTAACTATTTTTCAGATTCAAAGTCAGTCCTCTACTCCAAAATATAGTAATGAGTTTTTAAATATCGGAGTTGGTGCTCGATCATTAGGGATGAGTAATTCAATTATTGCTACAACTAATGATGTATACGCAGGCTATTGGAATCCAGCGGGTTTGTGCAATTTAAAATCTGACGCCCAAATTGGACTAATGCATTCAGAGTATTTTGCTGGAATAGCAAAATATGATTTCGGAGCTTTTGCTAAAAGAATAGATTCTACAAGTGCATTTGCTTTGTCATTTGTCCGATTTGGTGTTGACAATATTCCAAACACTACCGAATTAATTGATGCTCAAGGAAATATAAATTATGACAGAATAAGCTATTTCAGCGCTGCTGACATGGCACTATTTCTTAGTTATGGGAAAAAACTAAACAACGGAGTTATGCTAGGAGGATCTGTAAAACTTGTTAATAGGCAAGTTGGTGATTTCGCAAGAGCATGGGGATTTGGTGTAGACTTCTCTGCTTCATACCAACATAAATCTTGGCAATTCGCAGCTATGGCAAGAGATGTAACATCGACTTTTAATGCTTGGAGTTACAACCTTTCTGATGAAATGCTCGAAACATTTGTATTAACTGGAAATGAAATTCCTCAAAATGGTTTAGAAATAACAATGCCTAGAATTATTCTTGGCACAGCAAAAACATTTAAAATAAATGATAAGTTTAAATTAATAACCGAGCTAGATGCTGACTTCACTACTGACGGCATGAGAAACGTTTTGATTTCTTCAAACCCTATTTCAATTGACCCCCATTTTGGATTAGAACTCAACTTTAAGAATTTAATTTTCCTTAGAAGCGGCATTGGTAACATTCAAAAATCAACTGGTTTAATTGGGAAGACTGTTACTACCGTCCAACCTAATATCGGTTTAGGGATTCAAATTAAAGGTTTATCTATCGATTATGCACTAACAGACATAGGTGATGCATCAGTTGCTCTTTACAGCAATGTTTTTTCATTAAGGGTTAACTTAAATCCAAAATCTAGAAAAATTTGAAAAAACTTTTAAGCATATTATTTATCCTTATTAGTATTAGCTCATTATCCCAACAAAATGGGAATGAATGGATTAATTTTTCTCAACAATATTTTAAAATCCCAATTTATAAAACTGGTATTCACAGGTTAGACTATTTAACAATAAAAACAACTCTATTTAATTTAGGGATTAATGTCTCAACAATACCAACCAGTGAATTTCAAGTTTTTGGAAGAGAAAAAGAGATTCCACTATTTATTGAAGATGGCAATGATGGTTTTCTTAACACGGATGATTACATAGAATTTTATGCAGAGAAAAATGACAGTTGGCTTGATAGTTTAGTTTACGAATCTGGCGATTATGTTCCAGATCCTTATTACAGCTTATTTAATGACACCATTAGATATTACTTAACCTGGAACAATCAAACAAATGGTTTGAGAATGCAGCAGGAAACTGCCATTAACTTTAATTCATATAATCCAATTGATTTTTGTTGGGGGAAAAGTTATGTTAAATATAATTCTAGTTATTCTCTTGGTGAGCAATTAGAAGGGCTTTCTAGCCCCCTATTTGAGGAAGGTGAAGGATGGGTAGGAAATGTACACACAAAGGGTAATTCCTACGATGAAGTTCTTACAACAAATAATCCGTATCCAAGCCCCAATTCAGCAAAAGCAAGAGTAACTATTGTAAGTTCAAATTCTGTTGTCCCTGTGCCTCCAGTAAACCCACCTTTACCCAACCATAATACAAAAATATTTTACAACAACAACCTCATCATTGATTCATCATATTTTGGATATAAAAAAATAAACTTTGAGTTCCCTTTATCAACAGTTTCTAACAACTCTACAATAACACACGAAATTGCATCAATAGGACAAGGGAGTGACAGACAACATGTCTCTGAAATAACGCTATGGTACCCACATACTTTTGACTTCAACGGAGACTCCACTTTTACCTTCGGAATACCATTCAACACTCAATCTAGCAAATCTAGATTAGATTTTTCTAATCTCAATCAAGCAGTTTCTAACCCTATTCTTTATGTTTTAAATGATCAATTAAAAAGAGTAAAAGTAATTTACAACAATCTAAATGGGCAAGTACTTGTTCCAAATTCATCTAACGGAGACAGCTCTATTTGCTTTATAGTAGATTCAACCAATTTCATATCAATCAATCAATTAAGCCCAATAAATGGTAGTGGCTATTTTAGAGATTTAAACTCAATGAATCTCAACGAAGCCTATGTAATCATTTCACACGAAAAATTAATGCCCGCTGCTATAGACTATGGCTCATATCGTTCAAACCAATACGACACGGTAGTTATAAATATTGAAGAATTGTATCATCAGTTTGGCGGAGGTATCTACTTACATCCCCTATCCATTAAACGATTCATTAAAATGACCATGGATGAATGGAATACATGGCCATCACATTTATTTTTAATAGGTAAGTCAATCTCAATAGCTAAACAAGGTGCGTTTACTCCAAGGACACAACCTTCTACATACCAAAACTGTTTGGTTCCCTCATGGGGATACCCATCATCAGACAATCATTTCACTGTTGGGTTATTAAATAATTCAGAAGGGTTTGCCATCCCAACGGGGAGAAGAAGTACAACATCATTGTCCTCTGCTTATGTATATTTAAATAAAGTTCAAGATTATGAATTACAACAAACCAACTCAAGTCTTTATAGTATTCCAAATAAAGAATGGCAAAAACAAATAATCCATTTTGGTGGTGGAACAGATTCTACTGAGCAAAATTACATCACCAATTGGCTTGGAAATTTTGAAAACACTATAGAGGACTCCTTATTTGGAGGTTTCGTCCACAACTATTCCAAAGATCCTTTTTCAAGTACATTAAACAACAATGACTTTCAAGAAGTTAATGATTTACTTGAAAATGGAGTTTCATTAATAACCTTTTTTGGTCACTCTTCATCTGGCTCTGGATTTAGTCAAAACATTGATTCACCGGACAATTGGAATAACCCAAGTAAATATCCTATGGTAATAGGTATTGGGTGCTATTCTGGAGATGTTCATGGAATAGACACCACCAATTATGCTGAATCACTTGTTGGACCTGCTGATGAAGGTGCAATAGGTTTTGTTTCCACAATCAAACAGGGATTCACACCATATACTAACCAATATGTCTCATTTTTATACGAAAGAATAGCTAATGATGGTTATGGAAAAACTATTGGTCAACAAATGAAAATGAACATTGATTACATTGATGATTTCACAGCAGGAATTGCCTGGAATCCTATTTATCAAAGTAATTATAACGGGATGTCTTTACAAGGAGATCCTGCTTTAAAGATAAACAGTCATTCACTACCTGAAATAATATTAGACGAAACCAGGGTTTGGCACGAACCAAGCAATATTGATTTATCTATTGACACATTTAGCTTATATGTTGTGGTAACAAATGTTGGTAAAGCATTTAGTGATTCACTATACCTTTCTGTTTCACGTGAATATCCAGGGGGTCAAGATTCAATCTATGACAAAACAGTATATGGAACTTACTATAGAGACACGGTTGAATTCAGAATACCTACAAATGCTAGTATAGGAATTGGAGTTAACAACTTTACTATAAAAGCTGATTTACCAATTACCTTTATTGAAGAGCAACAAGATGAATACATCAATAATGAAATATCAAAAACAATTATAATTTCGTCTAATGCTCTTTTTCCAATCTGGCCTTACGATTATTCTATTATCGGAAACCAAATTGAAACATTAAAAGGTTCTACCATGAATCCTTTTGAAAGTGAAAAAAAATATTTTTTCGAAATTGACACAACAGATGAATTTAATTCTCCATTTAAAAAACAACAAGAAATAATTAGTGTAGGAGGTGTAATTGAAGCTAAACCAAATGACTGGATTAACTCTAATACTCTTTCACCATCTCCTTTGTTCTTTACAGATAGCACAGTGTATTTTTGGAGGTGCGCTACAGATAGCTCGGTTTTAAATTGGGAAGAAAGCTCATTTCAATACATCTCTAATAAGTGGGGATGGGGACAGTCTCATTTTTTCCAGTACAAGAATAATTCTTACTCTGGAATTAATTATAATCGTCCAAATAGAACATTTGATTTTTCTCCATCATTAGTTAAGTTAGAAGTTGATAATTTTGTTGGTTGGCAATCAGGCACTCAGATTAATTCTACATTTTGGAAATTGAATGGACAAGTTAAAGATTATGGAGGATATCTTTACCCCAGTATTATGGTTGCTGTTGTAGATCCTATTTCTTTAAAACATTGGTGTACAGACTGCCCAAACGGAATAACAATTGGAGGCCCATGTGATAGTTATCATTGTGTTGGACAATGGAATGGATGCCCTGCAATTTGTGGAACTTCAAATTTTGGTAGAAATAGAAGGCACGGTTTTTTCATGTTCAACATGAATTATCCCGATCAGATGGATACACTTGCTCATTTTTTAAATAATTACATTCCAGATAGCAGCTACATCATTGCTTACACTTTTATTTATGATAAATATACTTTATTCACCACTGGATCTACTGGAGGTCAACAACCACTAGGGGCAAATGTCCGTGAATATTGGCCACCTCAATTATACGCTGCTTTTCAAAACTTAGGAGCAACAAATTTATCACCCAATAGTCCAAATGACGGATTCATATTTTTTTCTAAAAAGGGAGCTCCCAGTTCTTCAATAGAAATACACACTTCAGACACCCTAGATCCTAGCACTAGCCCCTATCAATTTATTGATCTTGAAACATATCTAGAGGGTTCTGAAACTAGCGGAGCTATGATTGCTAAAGTTGCTGGTCCGGCATATAATTGGAATAGTATATATTGGGAACACTCTCCTTTGGAAAACCCCTCAATGGATTCGCTAAGAATAAAAATTTATGGGATTTCAGCTAATAGTGGACAAAATTTATTCATTGACACTGTTATGCATGAAATGGATTCAATAAATAATTTAAACTCGATTATTAACGCTAGCCTATATCCTAAAATCAAACTTGAAGTCTTTAACTCTGATAAAGTGAATTCAACTCCTGGGCAATTTGAACGTTTACAAATTATTTATGACCCAGTTCCTGAACTGGCAATAAATCCGAAAAAAGGGTACTATTTAAATGTCGAAAATGATGGGATTCAAGAAGGTGATTCTGTTGAAGTTGCAGTAGCGATAGAAAATGTTTCAGCTTTCGACATGGATAGTTTATTAGTTAACTACACTATTTATGATGAAAACTTTAGTCCTAACATTATTTACTATCCTAGGCAAGATTCATTAAAATCAGGAGAACTACTTTTAGACACAATAAAATTTTCATCATTAAATTACGAGAATGAAAATAATTTATGGATAGCTGCAAATCCCAAAGATTTAAATGGAAATCAAGATCAATTAGAGCAACTTTATTTCAACAACATTCTTCAAACAAAATTCAACACCTTAACTGATGAAATTAATCCAATTTTAGATGTTACATTTGATGGTTTCCACATCTTAAACAATGACATTATAAGTCCTACACCATACATTGTCATCTCCTTAGATGATGAAAATGAGTTTCTACTGTTAAATGAAGAAACAGACACTTCTAATTTTAGCATTAACCTCTTACTACCTAATACAAATACCTGGGAAAGGGTTTACTTTATAAATTCAAATGGAGAGGAAAATTTAAAATTTTTCCCCGCTACAGACACAAAAAACAAATGTAGAATTGAATATAACCCCTCATTTGTCTTAGATGGAAAATACTCTTTAAAAGTTCAAGCTAGAGACAAAAAAAATAACAATTCTGGTGACAGCGAATATCAAATAGATTTTGAAGTAATTACTACATCATCATTGTCTAATATTTACAATTATCCTAATCCTTTTAGTACCAAGACTCATTTTGTTTTCACATTGACAGGGAATATTTTTCCCGATGAGCTTTTGATTCAAATTTTCACTGTTTCAGGAAAAATAATTAAAGAAATTAATTTAAATGACATGGGAAGTATTAAAATAGGACATAATAAAACAGATTATTTCTGGGATGGCAGAGATAAATTTGGAGATTTACTAGCCAACGGTATCTATTTCTACAAAGTAACTGCTAAAATCAATGGTGAAGATATTGAACATCGACCAACAAGTGGTGATCATTCATTTAAAAAGGGATTTGGTAAAATGTATCTATTGAGATGATAATAAAAAATATTTTACACAATAAGTTTTATGTCTTAATCATTTTTCTCACATGTACTTTTATTATTTATTTCAACACCTTTTATGTTGGTTTATTATCTGATGATTATGGTTATTTTGTTGGAGTAACTAATGATGGTTGGAATTCATTATTAAACAACTTTAACGACCCTTTTTTTCTTCCATTATCGCATTTCATCCAGTTGATTATTTATAAAATATTTGGTCAAAACTTATATGTTTTCCATGGTGTTCAAATTTTCTTTCATGTGTTAATTGGGTGGCAACTCTATCTAATACTTAAAGAAATAAATGATCAAAAAATAATTTTTGCATTTTTAACTGGCTTAATATTTTTAATTCTACCCTATCAAACTGAAACAGTTATTTGGCTTGCCTCTAAAGGGTATGTTTTTTGTTTGTTTTTCACTTGTTTAAGCATTAAGTATTATTTAAAAGGATTTTATAACTCAAGTTATCTTTTTATTATCCTAGCAATATTTTGTAAAGAAATGGGATACATTATACCCATTATACTATTTATAATTGAATTTCATAGGGGCCAATTTTCATTGTTAAAAAAAAAAATAATTCCATTTTCACTTGTTTTAACATCGTGTGTTATAATACGATTTATTGTTCTTAATTCTTTAATAGGTGGATATGGGGGGGCAACACATTTAAATTTTAATTTAATTACTGTTATTAAAACAATTTGCTCATACCTTATAAAGTATGCAACTTTTTATAGATATTCAAATAGTATATTAATCGCAATTCTTGTCTTTACAGCATTAATAATTATATCTATTCCTTATATTAAAACTCTTAACAATAAAAAAAGTATAAATAAAATAATCTTAATACTTGCTCTTTTTATAACATCAATTCTTCCTGTAATTAATTTAGAAATAACATCATTATTTTCTATACAATCTGATAGATACGGTTATTTCAGCACTGTTATATTCGCTATATTTCTTAGCTATATTATCTGTTGTTGGAAAACTCCAAAAATTTTAATGCTTTCAATACTAACTATTACAGTTTTTTCAACTCTGACTTATCTTGACACTAAAAAATGGGTTGCTGCATCTGAAATTTGCAATCAATATCTAAACGAATTAATTAAACAGGACTTAGAAAATAAAAATGTAATTCTTGTAAACATACCCGATAACTACAAAGGTGTTTATGTATTAAGACATGGAATTGATGAATTTCTTGAACTAAACAACATCAAAGGAAAGATTTCTGTAATAAACTACCAGAGCTTTTCTTCACTAAATTCTGGAATAGAAATTTATAATTCAAAGTTAAAGAACATTAGCTGTAATGTAATAAAAACAGATAGCCTTATTCTTAATCAATTTTTATTATCTCCTTGGGAATATGATAGCATTCTTTATTACAACGGCAATTCATTTCAACCTTTAAATTCAGAAAAAAATTACTTTTGGGAAAGTATTTGAACTAAATCATTAGCAAAATCTATATTAAACTTTTCCAATCCTTTATTATTTAAATGTATTTCATCAAAAAAGTTATTCTTCTCTTGGCAATACTTTTTATTTGAATAATTAAAACAATTGAGCTCAAATTCATAACATATTTCTTTCAACCTTTCAAACAATTCATTGTCACTATTTGTAAATGAATAGGATTTAAATATTGGTGTAACAACTGGAATTAGTTTAATGTTTTCATTTTTCAATAAAGTAAAAATCTGTTTAGTAGCGATAATTTGCTTTTCAGAAATACAAATTATTTCGTTATTTCTACTTGTTTGGAAATTTTCAATTTTCTGTTGATAAGGAACTGTCTGAAATCCTCGGGATTTAAACTCTTCATCTCTACCTATTTCATGATTAACTAATCCTCTATATAACTCATAATAAAAATAATCTGTTAAATAGGTAAATGAAAAAAAATTGGCATATTTTAATTTAGCGTAAGAAGGATCTAAAGAAGCTAAAGAATTATAAAGAATAGGATTGTATATATAAGGTATAAACCTAGGAATCGATGAGTTAACATCATTAATGTTTTGATTATCCCAAAGAAAAAAATCAAAATTAACAACAATCACTTTGGGTTTTATTTCACAATTAGAAAGATATGTTTTAATTGCTGCTAAAGAGACAACATCATTTGTTGCAGTAATTCCCATATTACAAGAATTTACATTTGCAATAGAATCTATAATTCGAGGATCAAAATGAAATGCAGTTCTAGATGACCCAAAATAAACAACATCAAAACTTCCTTTTTTTTCGAAAATTAAATTCAACTTTCCATATTGCCCAAAATCAGTAGACCTTAATTGATTCATTATTAAATAATGTACCCCACTTAATAGAACAAAAAACAATGAAACTGATATTAAAAATCTATACCTCAAAACTGAAAATATATAAATGTTTTATTTTGGAATTCTCCTAAAATTAAAATTAAAAACAACAAGAAAAGTTGAACTTCAGGGTTTTTTAAAGTGGATTTTTCGAATTCCATTTTATTGAAATAACAGAAAGATTCATAACTAAAAAAAGAAATTATTAAGGCGCCATTAACCAAGTGACTAAATTTCCACATGTCTAATTTGACATAATCTTGAATTAAATCAAATTGGAACTCTAAAATTAAATTTCCAATTAAAAGTAATTGATTTAAAGATGTAGCTCTAAAAGAAATAAAGAATAAACCTGTCAAAATAAAAATTAAAAACCAACTGAAAAGTTTGAATTTACTCACTTTTAAATATTTTGAAAAAATCTTTTCAACTATTAAAAACATGCCATTTAAAACTCCCCAAATAATGAAAGTATAATTTGCACCATGCCAAAAACCACTTATAAAAAAAACAAATAACGTTAGAAGTCCCCATTTTAAAAATGGAACTTTATTACCACCCAATGGAAGATAAATATAGTCTTTAAACCAAATAGATAATGTAATGTGCCAATTAACCCAAAATGATTTGAATGAGGTTTGAAACAATGGGAAGTTCCAATTTTTAGACAATTCGATTCCAAATAATTTAGCAACTCCTCTTGCAATTAAAGTATAACCTGAAAAATCACAGTAAATTTGTATCATAAACAAACAACCTGAAAAAATTAATAGTATAGATGAAAATTCAGCAGGTGACTCATAAACCTTATCTACAACAACACCTATTCTATCAGCAATCAAAATCTTTTTAACTAATCCCCAAACAATTAAACTTGTTGCTTCTAAAACTTTAATGTTTTTAATTTTAACGTTAACAAAGTTCTTAAGCTGAGGAATTAATTTGGTGCTCTTTTCAATAGGTCCTGCTACTAGCTGAGGGAAAAAAGAAACAAAAACAGCAAAATATCCTAAATGTCTCTCTGCATTTCTTGATCCATTAAAGACATCCAGAGTATAGGAAACTGTCTGAAATGTATAAAAAGAAATTCCAATTGGAATAGCATAGAGTCCAACTGAACTTGGGGAATATCCCATAGATTCAGAAAGGTTAAACATTGATGTGAAAAAATCTGTGTATTTAAAATAAACAAGCAAAGAAATATTTGTAAGCAAACTAATTGCTAAAAAAAGGTATTTCTTGTTATTGCTTCTATTTCTTTCTATAACAATTGCAGATGTGTAATCTATTATTGTAGAAATAAGTAAAGGGATTAAGAAAAAAGGATCTTCAAATGAGTAAAATAGATAGGAGCCTATTAAAACAATAACCCATCTAAATCTTCCGGGTGTTAAGTAAAACAAAAAGAAGAATAAGACAAGAAATAAAACAAATGAACTTGCAACAAAGGACATATCTAATATTGTTATCTAAACAAATATAATTATCAAATCAGTAAAATCACTTCAATCCAATTTAATTAAAATTTATTATTCATCTTTGCTTTGTTTGAAGAGCACATTATGTTTATAGACACACATACTCATTTATACCTTTCCGATTTCAAAGCTGAAATTCATGATATAATTAACTCTTGTGTTGAGCAAAAAATTGAAAAATTATTTCTTCCAAATATAGATTCAAGTACTATTGGTGACTTACTTTATTTATCCTCTAAATATCCAACAGTTTGTTATCCGATGATGGGCCTTCACCCTTGTTCTGTAAAAGAAAATTTCAATTCTGAATTAACGAAAATTGAAAATTCTTTTAAAAAAAACAAATTTATTGCAGTTGGAGAAATTGGAATAGATCTTTATTGGGATAAATCTACATTTGAGATACAAAAACAAGCTTTTATTACTCAAATTAATTGGGCAAAAAAATGGAAACTACCGATTGTCATACATGCTAGAGACTCCTTTAATGAAATTTTTGAAATCTTAGATGAACACAACGATGAAAATCTTACTGGGATCTTTCACTGCTTTACAGGGAATGAAACTCAAGCTAAAAAAATAATTGCTTACAAAGGGTTTAAGCTTGGAATTGGCGGAGTCGTCACTTTCAAGAATGCTGGATTAGACAAAGTCTTATCATCTATCGACATAGAGCACCTTGTTCTTGAAACAGACTCACCTTACCTTTCACCAGTTCCATTTAGAGGGAAAAGAAATGTAAGTACAAATCTTATTTATGTTGCTGAAAAATTAGCAACTATATACAATTGTAGTCTAAATACAATTGAAAATCAAACTACTAAAAATGCATTAAATGTTTTCAAATTATAAAATCTTTCTTGTAGCAGTTTTTTTAACTGTCTTTTATAACACCTACGCTAACTCACTTTCAAATGAAAGTAAGATTAGCATTTTAACTTGTGATGAAGGAAAAGAAATTTACACACTTTTTGGGCACAGTGCGGTAAGGGTATATGATCCTAAAAACAATATTGATGAAATCTATAATTGGGGAATGTTTTCCTTCTCAGAGAATGAATTCGAGTTTGGTTATGACTTTGCAAAAGGCAGGTTAAATTATTTTCTTGGTAAACAGAAGTATCAAAATTTTATTTATGAATATCTTTTTTACAAAAGAGGTGTTAGAGAACAGGTTCTTAATCTCAATCAAAAGCAAAAAGAAAAATTACATGCTGTTTTACAAGAAAACTATCTTCCAGAAAACAGAAGCTATCAATATGATTTTTTCTACGATAATTGTTCGTCAAGAATTAGAGACATTTTAATATCATCAATTGGAAATGATCTAGAATTGGGAGTTCACAAGGATGACAATAAATATACATTTAGAGAAATTATAGATATTCGTTTAAAAGAGAATCAATGGTTAGATCTTGGAATTGACTTAGTTTTAGGCAAGAAAATAGATGTAAAAACATCAAATTTTCACTTAATGTTTCTTCCTTCTTACATGGAACTAATTTTAGAAAAATCGATAATCAAAGATGAAAATGGTAATTCTCAACCATTAATTAGTAATAAATCCGTTTTACTTTTAAGTGAGCAAGAAATGAAAATGGAGCCCGATAACGTTTCAATATATTTTTGGATAATCCTTATGGTTACATTAATTATTGGAATATTAAACAAGCGGTTATTAAATAACTTTTGGTTCGGATCTTTACTTTTATTAGGAAGTGTTTTAAGTATTATTCTGTTATTTATGTGGTTTGGAACAGATCATCAAGCAACAAAAGAAAATTTAAATCTTATTTGGGCTAACCCACTGCTACTAATCTCATTTATTTCTCTTTTTTCTAAAAAATTAACAACTAAGCTCAAAAAATTCTATTTAGCTATGACAGCATTGTTTTTTATTTTTGTTCTTTTTTGGTTCGTATTCCCCCAAGAATTTCACTATTCAATTCGACCTTTAATCCTTGCTTTTACACTTATACATTACTTTCTTTTTAATAAATCAAAAAAACTTATTAAACAAGTTTAACATTAAACTTGTTTTTACAGAGAATAATTAAATTTGTAGACTAATAATATTACAAAATGAGTAAATACGATGTTACCGTAATCGGTTCGGGACCTGGAGGATATGTAGCAGCAATCCGTTGTGCGCAATTAGGATTTAAAACGGCTTTAATTGAAAAATACGACACACTGGGTGGTACTTGCCTAAATGTTGGTTGTATACCATCAAAAGCTTTACTTGATTCAAGTGAACATTTCCATACAGCTAAACAAGATTTTCAAAAGCATGGAATTGTAATAGATGAGCCCAAAGTTGATTTAGCTCAAATGATGCAAAGAAAGAGCGAGGTAATAAGCCAGACATGTGATGGTGTTAAATTTTTAATGGATAAAAATAAAATTGACATTCACCATGGAGTTGGCTCTTTTCTCGACAAAAACACCATTCAGGTAAAAGGTGAAAAAGACTTAAAAATTGAAACTACCAATGTAATAATAGCAACTGGATCCAAACCTAATTTTTTCCCAGGCATGGAGCCAGATGGAAAAAGGATTATCACTTCAACAGAAGCTTTAAAACTAAAAGAAATTCCAAAAAATTTAATTGTCATTGGTGGTGGAGTAATTGGTTTAGAATTAGGCTCTGTTTATGCTAGATTAGGTTCAAAAGTTACTGTTTTAGAATATGCTGATTCCTTAATCCCATCAATGGATAAAACCATAGGCAAGGAACTGATGAAAGTTCTAAAAAAGGAAGGTTTTAAATTTAATTTCAATCATTCTGTAGAAAATGTAACAGCTAAAGAAAACGGTGTTGAAGTTACTGCCAAAAACAAAAAAGGTGAAGATGTGAAATTCACTGGTGATTATTGTTTGGTTTCTGTTGGAAGAAAAGCATATACTGAAGGATTAGGATTAGAAAAAATTGCTGTATCAACTGATGATAGAGGCAGAATAAATGTTAATGAAAATTTACAAACAAGCTCATCTAATATTTATGCAATTGGAGATGTTATTAAAGGGGCAATGTTAGCTCACAAAGCAGAAGAGGAAGGTGTTTTTGTTGCAGAATTTATTGCTGGACAAAAACCACACATCAATCACAATTTAATTCCTGGTGTTGTATACACGTGGCCTGAAGTTGCTGCAGTTGGACAAACAGAAGAGCAATTAAAAGAAAGTGGTGCCAATTACAAGGTGGGTCAATTCCCAATTAGAGCGTTAGGAAGGGCTCGTGCTTCTATGGATATTCAAGGAGTAATTAAAATCATTTCTGATGCTAAAACTGATGAAGTATTAGGAGTTCACATGATAGCTCCTAGAGCTGCTGACTTAATAATGGAAGCTGTTGTTGCAATGGAGTTTAGAGCTAGCGCTGAAGACATTGCAAGAATATGTCACCCACACCCAACATATAGTGAAGCTGTAAAAGAAGCTGCATTATCTGCTACTGCAGAAAGACCGCTTCACATTTAGAACTATGAAAAAAAGAGGCGTTTTATTATTAAATCTAGGAACTCCGAATAGCCCATCAGTAAAAGATGTGCGCATTTATTTAAGAGAGTTTTTAAATGACCCTAGAGTTATTGATATTGGCAGGTTAGCACAGTTATTATTAGTTAACTTAATTATAGTTCCCTTTCGAGCACCAAAATCAGCTAAAGAATATAAAAAGCTTTTTAAAATTGGGGGTGGAAAATCACCACTTCTTACTTATGGTAAAAGTTTAACTTCTAAGCTAAAAGAATTAGCTGACAATGATTTTGATGTAGAACTAGCAATGAGATATGGTTCACCAAGTATGGACGATGTTCTTGCTGAAATGAGACTTAAGAATTATGATGAAATTTATATTTTCCCATTGTACCCACACTACGCATCAGCATCTTCAGGTTCTACAATTGAAAAAGCATTTAAAATCATAAATAAATGGTGGGTTATTCCTGAAATTTCAATTATTGGGCAGTTTTACAATCACCCGTCCTTTATTCAATGTATAGTTAACAGAGCTAATTCATTTAACATAGCTGATTACGATCATGTATTGTTTTCTTATCATGGAATTCCGGAGAGGCATGTAGATAAAGTATATCTGGATGGCAGCCTTGTGCTGACCATTCATGTGAAGAAGAAATTAATAGTTCTAACTCTCATTGCTATAAAGCTACGTGCTATGCTACAACAAGATTATTAGTAGATGCACTAAAAATTCCATCTGGTAAGTTCTCATCTTGTTTTCAATCTAGATTGGGAAGAGACCCATGGCTAATGCCTTATACTGATCACGCTATTGAAAATCTAGCCAACCAAGGAGTCAAAAAAATATTAGTTTTCTCTCCTGCTTTTGTTGCTGATTGTTTAGAAACTACGATAGAGATCGGGAAGAATACCTTGATCTTTTTAAAGAAAATGGTGGTGAAGAATTACACCTTGTACCATCACTTAATGATAATGATGATTGGGTGAAAGGCTTACGAAACATTATTAAAGAGAAAGTCTCTAATTAAAACATTTAAACTTCATTTTTATTGAGGGCAATATTAGGTGAGAATTATTTTGATGGAATTAAAGATGAATTAATTCTATTTGAGAATAATACTGATATCTTTTCTAAACTTGAAGCTTTTCTTGCTAAACACAAAAAATCAATTAAATTATTTTTCATTTCATATGATCTGAAAAATAAAATTGAAGATCTAAATTCGTCAAATTTAGACACTATGGAATTTCCAATGCTACATTGTATAATTCCAAATAAAATTCTTAACAAAAATGAATTCCAATCAAGCTTTAAAGGAAATGATAAAATAAAATTTATTCCTGAATTATCTAAAGAAGAATACATCTCTAAAATTGATAAAATAAAAACTCACATTCAACAAGGAGACATTTATGAAACAAATTTTTGTTATAATTGGGAATCTTATCAAAAAATAGAAAATTGTCATCTAATTTATACTAAGCTTAGTAAATTAACTAAAGCTCCTTTTTCAGTCTATGCAGAATTAAATAATCACGTTATAATATCTGCTAGCCCAGAAAGATTTATTAAAAGAAGAGGCAATCAACTTATTTCACAACCAATTAAAGGAACTTCTAAAAAAAGTGTAGATAGAACAATAGATGAGGAACTTAAAAACAAACTAAAAAACGACCCTAAAGAAAGAGCTGAAAACATAATGATAGTTGATTTAGTTAGAAATGACTTAAGTAAAGTTGCCAAAAAAAATTCTGTACATGTTGATGAATTGTGTCAAGTTTATACTTTTGAAAACATACATCAAATGATTTCTACAATAAGTTGTGAAGTTCCTAAAAACATCACATTTTCTACTGTTTTAAAAGCATTATTCCCAATGGGATCAATGACTGGAGTTCCTAAAATAAGAGCATTAGAACTAATGGAGCAATATGAAACTTCTAAAAGAGGTTTATACTCTGGAGCTATTGGAATTATGCAACCTAACGGAGATTTTGATTTAAATGTTGTAATTAGAACAATTATCTACAATAAAGCTAAAGAATGCCTATCTTTTAAAGTTGGCGGAGCTATTACTATTGATAGCGACCCAGAAAAAGAACATGAAGAAACTCTTATAAAAGCAGACGCTTTAATTAAGTCGTGTCAATGAATAAAACAGAAAAATCATATTATAATTTCTTTGCTAAAAACAAAATTGACATCAATTCAAAATTTTTAATCGCTGTTTCAGGAGGAAGTGATTCAATGGCCTGTCTTGCTATAGCTCAAAATCTAAATCTTAAAATTGAAGTTGCTCATGTTAATTTTCTATTAAGAGGATTAGAAAGTGACAATGAAACAATTCTTGTAAGTAAGTATTGCCAAAAACATGAAATTAAATTACATGTTTTAAAAAAAGATTGTAATGACTATTCCATATCAAAAAAACTTTCTATTCAAGAATCAGCTAGAAACATCAGGTACTCTTTTTTTGAAGAAATTGTTTCTAAACATGAAATTGATTATGTAATTACAGGACATCATATTGAAGATTCAGTTGAAACATTTTTCATAAATGCGATAAGAGGAACTGGGATCAAAGGGTTAGCAGGAATTCCCAAAATAAGAGACATTTACATTCGCCCACTACTAGATACCTCAAAAAAAGAAATCCAAACTTATGTTTCCGAAAATGACATCCCTTTTTTAGATGACAGTAGTAACTCTAGCTTAAAATACGATAGAAACTTCCTTCGAAATAAGATCACCCCACTTCTAAGAGAGCGGTTCAACAACTTTGATGCATCATTAAACTCCACTCTAAGCATTATAGCTTCAGAAAATCAATTATTGCAACAATTGATTTCTGAAAAATTAGCCCCTTTTATTTCATATAACAACGAAAGTATTCATTTAAAAAATAGTGAAAATGTTAGCTCAAAAATTTGGTACCACTTTCTAAAAAAATTCGGATTTAATGCTGCTCAAGTTGATGACATTGTAAATAACAATCATCAATGTGGCAAAAAATTTTCAACTCCCAAACACACCCTTTTTATTGATAGAAATAAATGGATTATTCGTGAAAACAAAATAAAAGCAAATCAAGAGTATTTGATTTCTTCAAATTTAATTTCTGAAACACCATTTATTGTTGAATTAATGAAAATTAAAGTCCCATCAAAAATAAAATCAGCTAGAAATAATGCTTATTTAGATTATAACCTTCTATCGTTTCCTTTAAAAATTAGAAAATGGGAAAAAGGCGATTTTTTCATTCCACTTGGCATGAAAAATAAAAAGAAGGTGAGTGATTTTTTAATTGACAATAAAATACCTCAATCTGAAAAAGATGAAATTTGGGTATTAACTAATAATAATGAAATAATTTGGCTAATGGGTTATAGAATAAGTGATCCTTATAAAATATCTGAAAAAACTAAAAATTGCCTTCATCTAAGAATACAATAATTTCGTTTAGTATTGATTTTCGTAACAAATTAATAATACTTGCGTAAAAGTATCATTCACACCACTTACTTACTTAAAATCTATTTTATGGTTGATACCTATACTACTGAAGTTATTGAAAAAGAATCAATTCCTACTTTACACTTCCCTACCCTTCCTGTAAGCAAGTCTAAAGAACAGTTACAGGTATTAAAAAAGAAATTAAAAAGATCTATGATTTTAGGTAATGTCCATCGAACTAAAATGAGAATTATTTTCGAAGATGAGTCTGGTAAAAAAGAAGTTCAAACGACTATTTGGGCTGTAGGAGATAAAAACATTGTACTCAAAAAGGGAATTATTATTCCCATTCATAGACTCATAGATGTCATTCTATAAATTTCGTTTATTTTTAAGATTCCAATAAAGCTTTTAATTTAATACTTTTGAATTAACTCAATCTGTTAACTTTGGGGCAAACAATTATATCCATGAATATGAAAAAAAAATTATTTTCATTATCCTTATTATTATTTAGTTTATTATTTATTTCCGCACAATCTCCAACTCCAACAAGTTGGAGTGTGAAATCTGAAAAGCTAGTAGATAATAAATATAACATTATTATTTCTTCAGAAATTGAGGATGGTTGGCATTTATATTCTCAATATTTAAAAAGTAATGAAGGTCCTCTTTCGACCTTTATTCAATTTGATATTGGGTCTACTAACTCACTAATTGATTCTACTACTGAAGAAGGAGTTGTAACCCATTTTGACCCTGTTTGGGAAATGGATATAAGCTATTTTGAAAACAAGGCAAAATTCATTCAAACCATAGCAGTTTCTGATACAACTCAAACATTGATTAAAGGAAATGTTAATTTCATGGTGTGTGATGAAAAAGAGTGTCTTCCTCCAGACGATTACAATTTTGAAATTAATTTATCCAGTGGAATTGGTGGGCAGCAAGAAGTCATTTACAAAACAGATAGCTCAACTCTAGCAGTAATCCCTTCATTACCATTACTTGATTTAAATTCTCCTATTAATAATAATTGTGGGGATATCGAAGAACAAGACAAGAGCTTTTGGATGTTACTTATTTTTGGTTTTCTTGGCGGTTTAATTTCGTTATTTACTCCATGTGTATTTCCTATGGTTCCATTAACTGTTAGTTTCTTTACAAAAGGAGGAAGCGAAAAAGGATCGGGCATAGGTAAAGCTCTATTGTATGGGTTTTCTATTATTCTTGTCTACGTTTCTTTAAGTTTACCTTTTTATATTCAAGGAACAGATCCAGAAGTTTTAAATAAAATTGCATCTGGTGCAATCTTAAATGTAATATTCTTTATAATTTTTCTTGTATTCGCTTTTTCCTTTTTTGGATTCTATGAACTAACTCTTCCTTCTAGTTGGGCTAATAAAGCAGATAAGGCTGCTGATATAGGTGGTGTTGTAGGAGTAATATTTATGGCATTAGTTTTAGCTATTGTTTCTTTTTCTTGTACAGGACCATTACTAGGGTCTGTACTAGCTGGTTCTTTAGACAAAGGTCCTGTTCCAATAACTATGGCAATGCTCGGATTTGGAGTTGGACTTGGTTTACCCTTTACCATTTTTGCTGCTTTCCCTTCCATGCTTAAATCCTTACCTCAATCTGGCGGATGGTTAAACTCTGTGAAAGTTGTTTTAGGGTTTGTGGAATTAGCATTAGCGTTTAAATTCCTCTCAACAGCTGATTTAGTAGAACATTGGGGGATTTTAAAATATGAAGCATTTCTTATTATTTGGATCTTGTGTGCAATTGGAACAGCTTTATATTTATTTGGAAAGATTAAATTCCCACACGATAGCCCAATAAGCAAACTTAAACCCACTAGAATAGCATTAGCCTCTTTATTTGCCATAACAGCAGTTTATTTTTCTTTTGGATTTAGACTTAACGACAAAACAGGGACTTATCAATCGTTAAACCTACTAAGTGGTGTTGCTCCGCCTGTTACATATTGCTGGGCATTTCCAAATGAATGCCCAAATGGGTTAAATTGTTTTCACGATTTTGAAAGTGCTCAAGCTTATGCAAAAGAAGTTAATCTTCCTATTTTGATTGATTTTACAGGGCATGCTTGTACTAATTGTAGAAGGATGGAAGACAATGTATGGAGCAAAAAAGAAGTTTTCAATTTAATTAATGACAATTATGTTTTAGCATCTCTGTATGTAGATGACAGGGAGGAACTCCCTATAGATCTTCAAGGTGAAGTAACCATTAATATGCAAGATGGAACAAAAAAACAAAAGAAAATTATCACTACTGGTGACAAATGGGCAACTTTTGAAGCTAGAGTTTTTGAAAAAGTATCTCAACCGTTTTATGTTTTAATTAGCCCTAATGGAAAACTTTTAACTAATCCTGTTAGCTATACACCAGATTATAAAGAATATGCTAGCTGGCTTGAATGTGGAGTTGAAGCTTTCAATAAAATTGAATAATTATAATGCTTTATCAAATTAAACTTTTCTTTTCTATTGTCTTTTTTTTTGTTTCAAACACATTTTTTCTTCAAGAAGACCCTGTTAAATGGAATGTTAATCAAAACAAAAATGACAATGTAATAGAATTTACAGCTGTAATTGATAGTTCTTGGCATTTATATGCCGTATATCTTCCAAATCCAAATGAAGGTCCATTACCAACAGAATTTCATTTCTCAGAAAATGAAAACTTTAATTTTATAGGAAATGTAATAGAAAGTAAGCCTAATACAGTTTTTGATGAAAATTTCGGAATTCAGGTTAGTTATTTTGAAAACAACGCTCATTTCAAACAAAAAATTGAAGTCCTAGATGAATCTTTATTACAAATTAAGATAGCATATATGGTTTGTAATGAACAAATGTGTATTCCTTTTGAAAAAACTTATGAATTAAACCTTGAGATTTAATCTGAAATATTTGGAGACAACCATCTTTCCATTTTCTGTTTACTTACTCCCTTTCTTTTTGCTAAATTTTCAACCTGATCCATTTTAATCTTTCCTAATCCAAAATATTTAGCTTCAGGATGAGAAAAATACCATCCAGAAACAGATGCAGCAGGAAGCATTGCTAAAGATTCAGTTAAACAAACTCCAGTTAGTTCTGTAGCATTTAATAATTTAAAAATAGTTTCTTTTTCTGTATGATCGGGACATGCAGGGTACCCTGGAGCTGGTCTTATTCCAACATATTTTTCTTTTATTAATTCGCCATTATCAAAACTTTCTTTTTTGGAATAACCCCAATAATTTTTTCTAATTAATTCGTGAAGATATTCAGCAGCTGCTTCAGCTAACCTATCGGCTAATGCTTTTAATAAAATAGCATTATAATCATCTAATTGTTTTTCAAATTCAGCTACTTTTTCATCAATTTTTAGCCCTGCAGTAACTACAAAAGCTCCTATATAATCCTCTTTACCTGAAGATTCTGGGGCTATGTAATCTGACAAACCTCTATTAATGGCACCTTTAGCTTTTTGCAATTGCTGCCTCAAAGAATATGAAACTGCTATTATTTTATTATTATCATCATAAATATTAATTTCATCAAAATCATTAGAATTAGCTTTCCAAATGCCAAAGACTCCTTTAGCTGTCAACCATTTTTCATTTATAATTTTAGTGAGCATTTTTAAAGCATCATCATATAATTTTTTAGCCTCTATCCCAACAATTTTATCCTCCAAAATTTTAGGAAACCTTCCATGTAATTCCCATGTCTGGAAAAATGGAGTCCAATCAATGTATTTAGTTAACAATTCTAAATTAAAATCTTCAATCGGCTGAGTACCAGTTTGATTAGGTATAGTAGGGCTAAAACTATCCCAATCTAAACTCAATTTATTTTTTCTAGCTTCAAGAATACTTAAGAATTTTTTTTGTTGCTTTTTGCTTTCGTATTGCTCTCTTATTCTATTGTAATCTAATTGAATTGCTTTTTCATATTCAATCTTTTCTGAACCAAGTAAACTATTTACTACCGTTACAGACCTAGAAGCATCTAAAACATGAACTGCCTGGCTCTCTGAAAGCTCTTGCTCAATTTTAACTGCTGTATGTACTCTAGATGTTGTTGCACCACCAATTAATAATGGAAGATGGACCTTCCTCTTTTTCATTTCTTTTGCTACATCAATCATTTCATCAAGGGATGGGGTAATTAAACCACTCAACCCAATAATATCAGCATTTTCTTGAATTGCAGCATCCAAAATTTTATTTGCTGGCACCATTACACCTAAATCAATTATTTCATAATTGTTACACCCAAGAACAACCCCGACAATATTCTTACCTATATCATGTACGTCTCCTTTGACAGTTGCCATAATAATTTTACCATTACTCTGAATTTTGCCCCCCTTTTCCTTTTCAATAAAAGGAGTTAAATGTGCAACTGCTTTTTTCATAACCCTAGCAGATTTCACTACTTGAGGAAGAAACATCTTACCTGATCCAAATAAATCTCCTACTACATTCATTCCACTCATTAGGGGGCCTTCAATTACATCCAATGGTCTTGAACTTTCTAACCTTGCTAATTCCGTGTCTTCAACTATATATTCGGTAATTCCTTTAACTAAAGCATGTTCTATTCTTTTAGTTATTGAAAATGTTCTCCATTCTTCATTTTTTTCTTGTTTTTTCGCCTCTCCTTTAACCGATTCTGCAAAATCCAACAATCGTTCTGTTGAATCAGCCCTTCTATTTAACAACACATCCTCTACTCTATCTAATAGATCCTTAGGAATGTTATCATATACTTCCAGCATTGTTGGATTAACAATACCCATATCCATTCCTTCTTTTATTGCATGGTATAAAAAAGCAGAATGCATTGCCTCTCTTACAATATTATTACCCCTAAATGAAAATGACACATTACTTACTCCACCACTAACATGGGCTGCAGGCAAGTTTTCTCTTATCCATCTTGTGGCCATAAAGAAGTCCATTGCATTGTTGTTGTGCTCTGAAATTCCAGTTGCGACAGGAAAAATATTAGGGTCAAAAATTATATCTTGTGGTGGAAACTTTACTTTTTTAACAAGTAGATCATATGAACGTTTACATATTTTAATCCTTCTACTATAGTTATCAGCTTGTCCTTCTTCATCAAACGCCATGACAATAACAGCGGCTCCATATTGCTTAATCTTATTTGCTTGTTCTAGAAATTCCTTTTCTCCAGCTTTTAATGAAATTGAATTAACCACACCCTTGCCCTGAATACACTTAAGCCCAGCTTCTATAATATCCCATTTAGAAGAATCAATCATAACAGGAACTCTTGAAATATCTGGTTCTGCTGCAATTAAATTTAAGAACTTTGTCATAGCCTCAACACCGTCTAAAAGACCTTCATCCATGTTTACATCTATAATCTGAGCACCACCTTCTACCTGATTTCGAGCCACATCAAGTGCTTCTTCAAAGCTACCTTCTTTGATTAATCTTAAAAATTTTTTAGATCCTGTTACATTTGTTCTTTCTCCTATATTAATAAAATTAATACTAGAGGATACCTCTAAAGGCTCTAGTCCACTTAGTCTTAAAAATGGAATTTGATGCCACTTATATTTATAATTTCCTTTGTAATCTGGGTGTAAACTCATTATAAATTTATGCTACTGCAATTTTTCTAGGTGAATAGTTATTGGCAAGTTGAGAAATAGTATGAATATGATCAGGAGTAGTTCCGCAACATCCACCGATAATATTAATCAAACCATCTTCTAAGAAACTTTTAATTTGGTCGCCCATAATTTCTGGTGTTTCATCGTATTCACCAAATTCATTAGGTAAACCAGCATTAGGATGAGCACTTACTAAAAAATCACTTTTTCTAGCCAAAGTTTTAAGGTAAGGCTGCATATCTGAAGCCCCAAGAGCACAGTTTAAACCAATACTTAGTATTGGGAAATGAGATAATGAAATTAAAAATGCTTCGGTGGTTTGTCCTGTTAATGTACGTCCGCTAGCATCTGTAATTGTTCCTGAGATCATTACAGGTAATGATGTATTTAACTCTTTAAATATTTCTTGAACTGCAAATAAAGCCGCTTTAGCATTTAAAGTGTCAAATATTGTTTCTATTAATAGTAAATCGCAACCACCATCAATCAACCCTCGTATTTGTTCTTTATAGGAAAGGTTAAGTTCATCAAAAGTCACATTCCTAAATCCAGGGTCATTAACATCTGGCGAAATTGATGATGTTCTATTAGTTGGGCCAATAGAACCTGCTACATATCGTGGTTTATCAGGTTGTCTTTCTGTAAATTCTGAAGCTACTTCTGCTGCTATTTTAGCACCATAATAATTAATATCATAAGCATACTTTTCTAGCGAATAATCTGCCTGAGCAATAGAAGTGCCAGAAAATGTGTTAGTTTCTACTATATCTGCCCCAGCATTAAAATATTCTTTATGAATGTCTTTAATGATATCTGGACGAGTTAAAGAAAGTAAATCATTATTACCTTTTAATGGCTGCTCATGATTCTCAAACCATCCCTTTCTAAAGTCATCTTCATTGAGTTTGTGTCTTTGAATCATGGTTCCCATTGCACCATCAAGAATTAAGATTCTTTTTTCTGCTAATTCGTATATGCTCTGTTTAACTATCATGCTATAAAAAAAAATCCCTAACGAAATAAATCGAAAGAGATAAAAAGTATTATATATAAATATTTCTTTATCACTTATCTGTGTTGTTTAACAAACAACAGGATTTAGCACCTTCCCAATGGGGGTTGCTAAGGATTCAATGGGCCTACTCCCTCCTCCTTTCTAGATAAATACAAAGAACTTATAGCAAATATAGCTAGAGAATTAACATCGTCAATTTAAATGAATAAAAATTGACTATTTAGATTTAAATAGTTGTATATAAAGAGATTTAATTCTCTTTCTAAACAAGAAAAAAAGAATAATATATGGAATAACCATAAGAAAAATAATTCCAGTATTTATACCATTACCTACAGTGAAATCTTCTTTGTTACTACTAATTATCTGAGCTCTACAAGTAGAGCAACCTTGAGCAAAAGATTGTAATTGAAAGATTATCAATAGAAAGAGAAATATGAAATTATAAACTACTTTCATGCGTAGTAAGGAGATATTAAAAAATATACAACAACTCCAGTTATAGCAACATACAACCATACTGGATAAACATATCTAGCTAACTTTTTATGTTTTCCGAACTCTGCAATTGAAGCCCTGTAGGCTGTATATAAAATAAATGGCAGGGATAATCCAGCTAAAATTATATGAGTTACAAGAATAAAATAATAAATTGATTTAATGCTTCCTTGACCTCCAAAAACTGTACTTTCTGCCAAAAGATGGTGAGCTATGTATGATAATATAAAAAATACAGATAAAATTATAGCTAAATTCATTACTCTTTTGTGAAAGCATATATTTCTTTGATTTCACAAAAACTAAACCTAGAATAAGTAGTATGGAAACGCTAGCGTTGATTAAAGCATTGAGTTTTGCGAAAATATGAGGATCAAAATTTACTTGAATTTTCAAGTTTAGTTCGTGTAAGATAACTACAGTTAAAAAAACAATGGCAGAGACTGAAATAATAAAAATATTGGCTTTTTTATCATTTTTGGTGAGCGAAGGTTCAGGTAAATTCATAATAATTATTGTGAAACAAAATTAATCCATTTAAGATTGAAATAAAAAAATGTCTAATCTTGTTTTAATTTTCTAATGTCATTTAAAAGCACCATCATTTGGTCTTCATCAGTACCATCGTAATATCCTCTAATCCTTGATTTAGCATCAATTAGCATCATCTTTTCAGAGTGTAAAAAACCACCTGGGGCAAGTGCGTCCTCTTGATTTGGAACTAAAAAGCCATTAACCCCTAATTGATAAATTAAGGATTGATTGCCAGTAAGAAGATTCCAATTGTCACCATTTATTCCAAAGGCATCTGATACCAAAGTAATCTTTCTGAAGAATCTTTTTGTGGATCTACAGTAAAAGAAACAAAGCCAATATTAAGGTCTTTTGCTGATTTTTGAAGTTTTACCATATTCATAGTCATCGCTGGACATATTGTAGGACAGTGACTGAAAAAAGAAATCAACAACATGTATTTTTCCTTTATAGGAATCAGAATTAATGGTGTCACCATACTGGTTTTGAAAAGACCAAGCTGGTATTGTATGAAATAAAGTATCAACATCTACACCTTCCACGAATTCTTTATTACCAAAAATTGGAAGGTTTTAATTTCAGTTTTTTCAGCACAACCAACAATCAAAAGTAGAACTAAAATAAACAGATTTTTAATCATTGTTTTCTTCCTTTAAATAAGACTAATTTCTTTTGTGATTCTTCTCACCTCACCAAAATTATATGTAAAATATTTACCTCTTACTTGCTGCTCTTTATCCACTAATAATGTCATCAAATATGCTTCTCTATGAAAACCAAATAATGTGTCTTTTTTTAACCAGGGGTTTCCTTGTTTAAAATTCATATCAAAAAATGGATGATAGTCTGTAGTTACAAATTTCCATTTTTCAGCGTCTAAATTATTATGAACTCTGAATTGTTTCATTCTATGGTTTAAATCTGGGTATTTATCGATAAAACTAGAAACAACAACTACGTCTTCAAACCCTTTATTACTAACTAATTCATTGTATATTTTAATTTTAAACCATTCTAATCTAAACGGACATTTATTAAAATCAGTGGGGCAATCAGTTGACAGGAAATTGTATAATACTATTTTGTCACTTAAGTCTTCAGAATTAATTTCATTATTATTTTCATCGTGAAAAATAAAAGAATCGTGAAACTCACCAAATACTGGCTGATCAACATATACAGGAGATCCAGAAATTAAAAAGGCAATCAATGAGGCAAACCCAATTAATATTGAAAAAAGAATTACAGCACCTTTTTTTGGAATTAGATACTTAAAATCGAAACTCATGGACTAATAACATCAATCATAGGAGATAAATAGTCAGCTGCTTCAGAAAGACAAATGAAAATTAAATAAGCTATAAAAAGTAAATAAGGCCCTAATATTACCCATTTAAAGTTTTTTCTTTCATCACCAAGATGCATAAAAACAAGAACAATATATCCAGCCTTAACAATTGTTAATATAATGAATGACCATTTTATAAGCCACCAATAATCATTTGCGATACCGTCATAATATTGTTTAATAAAGGCTCCTGTGCTTACTTCAACAACAGTTATGATTGTTAAAATCAATGTTACCTGCCAAATTTTCTTTCTTATGGCTTTTCCATGTTCTTCATCATGATTAGCTAACAATGAATACTCATGATCATTAATTAAATCGTCTCTTTCCATAATCTAAATTATTAAACAAGATAAAAGAAGGTAAATACAAATACCCATACTAAATCGACAAAGTGCCAATACAACCCAACTTTTTCAACCATTTCAAAATGCCCTCTTTCGTCATAAACACCTCTAACAACATTGATATAGACAATTAAATTAAAAACAACACCAGAGAAAACGTGAAATCCGTGAAAACCAGTAATAAAGAAAAAGAAGTTTGCATACTGTGGAACTTCAGGTGCATATTCATTCTCTATAAGATTAGCCCCCTGCATAGTAGCAGTAGCTCCATCAAATAAAGATTGAGCAGTAGCTCCATCAACAATTACTCCTTTTCCAAATTTTAAAATAAGATCTTTACCTCCATTAAGATATTCAACAACTGCCCAACCTTCAGCAGTTAAAACACTTCCATAGTGAGTTCCATGAATAAAGTGATACCACTCCCATGCTTGGGAGCTAACAAAGAAAACACCACCAACAACAGTTAGTAACAACCATTTAGCAACTCCTTTTTTATCTTTTCTATGACCAGCTTCAACAGCAAGAACCATTGTTACAGAACTAACAATAAGAATAAAGGTCATTAATGCTACATAAAGAAGAGGATATCCATTACCAAGAAATGGCATGGCATTGAAAGTTTCTTCTCCAATAGGCCAAGAGTCTGCAGAATGTCTAGCAAAACCATAAGCAGTTAATAGTGAACCAAAAGTTAATGCATCTGAAACTAAAAACATCCACATCCATTGCTTTCCGTAAGATATTCTAAAAGGTGAACCACCACCTCCCCAAAGTTTAGATTTACTTATATTTTCAGAATGTTGCCCCATAATGATTTATTTTCGAGTACAAGTTTAATTAATATATTCAAGAAATACATATAAATACACCCATAAAAGCCCAACAAAGTGCCAAAAAATACTTCCTGCTTTTAATCCTGCCTGATTTTTTTTATTGTATTTATTGTTTATAGCTCTAAAAAATATAATGAATAAGACTAAAAGGCCTAGGCAAATATGAAGAAAATGCATTCCTGTTAAAACCCAAACAAAACTGCTCGAGACATTTGTTGTTTGAAAAAATTCACCATACTGTGTGCTATTCAATTCTTGTTTTAATTGAGTCCATTTATCATTTTCAATCTCAATCTCAATTCCATTATTTAACAACAAGTAGGTTTCAAAATTAGAGACTACTGAATCTTCAAAATAAATAAGCCCGTTTTTTATTTCAAATTCTTTACCACCTTGATAAACAAGTTCGTTAATCGCTTTTTTTTGTTGATCGTCTAATACTCTCGATGGAAAATAAAGTTTCTTTTTATTATACTCTAAGTTTTCACCATTTAATGAGACTGAAAAATCTTTTCCATAATCACCCTCCAACATGAAAAATGGTTTATTTTGATAAACACCAAAAGCAAACTTAAACAGCTCATCACCTTCACTTTCTGACAATTTCACTCCATTTTTATATGGGTATCCTTCAATAATTTCAACAATTAAATTGTCTTTAGCTGAGTAAATTGAATAAGGGTTTTCATAGTCAACAACATTAATTTTCTTTGATCTATAACCAAAATCATCTCCACAAAATTGATGTGCAAAATCTCTGATCTCTAGAACTTGGGAAGGTGTAAGTGGCGCACCATTTATTTCATAATTATCTCCATTATAAATTATTTGATTGTTACCTTTAGAAATATAGTAGGACTGGCCGTATTGACCATAAACGTAAGTAATAAATGATTTTACTGCGTTTCCATTATTATAATATTTTTTCCAACCAAAATATTGAAAAACACAAAAAGAAAACCCTAAAAACAAAGTACTTAAAAGTAGAATTTTTAAACGTTTTAAATTCCCTTTTTTTGCAGCTTTAAAAGCAAAATACAATGTCAAACTGCTTATTACAATAATTAATGTGCTAAACAGAAAATAATTAGGCAAATGAATGTTCACCCAAAATTTGTCCATTTTTCTTACTAGTACTGCACTGCTTAAGCCAGCAAACAACATAATACTAGAAATTATTCCAACGTAAACTAGACTTGAATATACATTAATCTTTGAAGCTTTTTGATTAGCTGATTCATCATTTTTATTCATGAAAATTAAATTTTATCTAGGTAATAAATAAACAAAACCAAAGGTAAATAAACGAAAGATAGAAACATGACTTGTTTAGCGTATTTCATTTCTAATGTTCTAAAAAGCTTAACAGCTGGTGTAAGCATTGAAATACTGGCAACAATGGCAAAACACATAGATAAAATTCCACTCATATTAATAGCCCAAGGCAGCATAGTAATTGGAATTAAAAAACCAGAATACAGCATGATTTGAAAAGCACTTTTTTTATCTCTAAAACCAGAAGGCAACAATTTAAAACCTGCTAATTTATAATCATCATCTAACTTCCAACAGATAGCCCAAAAATGAGGAAATTGCCAGAAAAATTGAATTAAAAATAAAATCCCAGGTTCAAGGCCAAATTCACCTGAAACAGCAACATAGCCAAGCATTGGAGGGATACTGCCTGGAATAGCACCAACAAAAACAGCAAAAGGAGTAATGGTCTTTAATGGAGTATAGACGATTACATAAAGTGCTAAAGCTAAAATACCTAAAATCGCACAGGCATCGTTTACTAGCCAAAGTAAAAACAGACCAGCAAAACCAATAAAAGATGCAAAGACAAGACTTTCAACTACACTTAAATTACCCAATGGGAGAGGTCTATTTTGAGTCCTCTTCATAAGTTTGTCCAAATCTCTTTCCCATACTTGATTGAATGCATTAGATGAGCCAGTAATTAGAAACCCACCGACAAAAAGATAAATCAAATGAAGATAATCAGCTTCACCAGGAGCAATCAAATAACCAAGTAAAGCACTAATTACAACTAAAGAAGAAAGCCTTAGTTTAGTAAGGTCAGCATAGCTTTTAATCTTTTGAGTTAAGCTTATTTTTTTTGCCGGGACTTTAATATCTTTTTGCATTTTAAGAATGCGAAATTACTATTTTTTAATGTTATTAAAGGACTATTTATCAATAATCTAAATAGGTGTTCCAAAGATTAGACTTAACTCCAAATGAAATTAATAAATCGTTGTTAATTTGAGGATGACTATTAGTTCTAAAAACAACAGTAGAAAATAAAGCAGTATTTGATTTTGCAATCAACTGATACGAAACTAAAGCACAAAAGTGATTGGCAACATTTAAATCACCCTGAAGAGTAAAATTATCGTACTCATTTAATCTAGTGGTATAGCTAAAAAACATATCCCCGCCATAATTACCAAAAGTGTTAGCACCATGTCGCTGATAAGCATAATTTATTTCAGCATTAAAATTGTTTTTCTGGAACCTCATTCTAATTAAAAGCTCTTTAAAGTTAGCTTCATATGGATGAGCTAATGAATGATTCATATGCCCATAATTTTGTTGAGAAACAACATGTGAATAAGTAAATGGACGAACTTCATTGTATTCTATTTGTGCACCTAATCCTTTAATTCCAAATAAGTCAAAAACTTTATATCCAAATTGAAATCCGTATTTATTAGCCCACCATCCATTTCCAGACCTCAATTCGTTCAACAAAAATTCATCTACTAAAAGCTGTCCATAAAAAATGTGTTTTTTAAAAAATCTAAGTTTTAAATTAGCTCCTAAAAAAGAATTGTCAGCAGAACCAATACTATACTCAACAGGTCTAAAAAAAATAATAGGATTTAAGTAGTTAATATCAAAATTTCGTTGATTCAAAGAATCTTTGGCAGCCCAAACGACTGATTCAAAAATAGATAGATTTATCGCTTTGTTTATATTCCAACTTAATGTGTGAGTACTAGAGAATTTTTTATTTTCTTGAGCGTTATAATTATCTACATGCATGGAATATAAATTCACATATTTAACCTTCCAAAACTCAGATTCTATTTTTATGTAAGGATATGAAGGTGCAAAATCTGACAATAGTAAAGATCTGTAACCGTCACCAAAAAAGTTCTTCCCCTTACCAATAGAAAACAGAATATACTTATTTAAAATTGCAGATAGATTGAAGTCAAACTGATGAATTTGAAATTCATTTGTTGAGTCGCTTAAAAGACCAAACCCTTGAACAGTTGACCTATTATGTGTTCTATCTAAAGAAAAATCAGACAAACTCCCCCTTCTGAAAACATACCTTGAGAAAAAAGAGATTTTAGAATTAAAATTTAATTCACACTGAGCGCCAATACTAGTAGAAAGATTGGCATTACTTTCTTGTGGTGAAATAAAATAATTAGCTCCAATAACAGGAAGAAATATTGCTTTTTTATTGTTTAAATCTGAACCATAAATCCATACCCCTTTATGAAAAGAGCTATCTTTAAAAGACTGATTTCTAGAAGTTTTAAAGTTATATGGTTTAATAACAGAGTGTTTGTTACTATCTGATTGATATAAAGAAGATTCTAATTGAAAAACTCTTTGATTATCTCCATAAAAATAATGTTGTGCATTAATAGAAAACACAAGAATTAAAAAAACAATATTTAAAATTAATTTAACCAACGTTATAATGCTTGTGTTTTATTTTTTTTAAAAAAGAAAATGATAGCTATTATTAACATTGAACTTCCTAATTGTAAAGAAAATATTAACGTTGGATCTTCAATATTAAAATAAAGCTGGAATAAAAACTGTAAGGCTATAATAATTAAAGTATAAAAGTAGAGTATAAAAACAGAATAAGTATGACTTAGCCCCAGTTTAGAAAGATGATGATGTATGTGGTTTTTATCAGCAAGCAAAGGCGACTTCCCTCTCAAAATTCGAAGACTAAAAACTCTTATTGTATCAATTAAGGGGTAAACGAGAACTGACATAGCTAATACAGGTTTGTTAATTACAATTAGCCATTCTGGTGAGTTGGAATAATCTTGGCTAATGCAATTTATTGCTAAAACACAAAGAATAACTCCGATTAATAAAGACCCCGAATCACCCATGAAAATTCTTGCAGGAGAAAAATTAAAAATTAAAAAGCCAAATAGAGATCCAGCTAAAACATAAGACAATAATGAAAGAGGAATGTTTCCTGCATAATAAAAAATTAACCCAAAAGCAATTGCTGCTATTAATCCTATTCCTGCAGCCAGTCCATCAAGGCCATCGATTAAGTTAATTGCATTAATTATTACTATGTATACAAAAAACGACAACAGGTAACTCTGCCACAAATCTAATTCTTCATTAACACCAAAAATTCCCTGCATTTCAAAAATTCTTATGTCTGCCATAATGACTAGAATAAACCCTACAACAAAATGTGCAATTAATTTTTTCGCAGGTGCAGTTCCAATTATATCGTCTTTAATTCCAACAAAAAATAAAATTATTAAACACGCAATCAAAGCTTTAAAATTGGAAAGCATTTGAGGAATATGGCTGTATTTTTCAGGAAACCATAAAGAATAAGAAAAAAGTATAGAACCAAAAATAACAATGCCACCGATTGTTGGAATACTCCACCCGTGCATTTTACGTTTCTCTTTCGGTTCATCTACTAAATGTTTGAGCTTTGCCACTTTAATTAAAGAAGGTGTTGCTAAAAAAACAACGGCAAAAGAACTTACAAATCCAAGTAATAGAATTACACTTCCTGTCATGTTATCTTAATTTATTGATCAAAATAATTATTAATTAAATTGGTTCTAAAACCAAATGTGAAATATCTCTCAGCTGAACCCTCTGTTTTACGATTAAAAAAGTTCACAAACAATTTCATCTGAGTTTGCACATTTAACAAATACCCCAATTCAATGTATGAATAAAAAATCTTTTCGTTGACTAACGTTGTTGGAATTGTTGAGTATGTTGGTTTAAAGATATTATTTCCTAAATCAGAGTTAATTACATGTTCTTTAACAATTCTTGAAAGTTGAAGATTAAACAGGAATTTTTTATATTCAAAATGTGTTTTTAATACTAATTCAGAAAAACCACTTCCTAAAGGATGAGCTAACTCATGACCATTATGGGTGTAAGATTGTATGGTTCTTAAGCTATCAACTGTATAAGAGAAAGGTTTCACATAGTTGTATTCTACTAAAATATAGCTATTAACAGACTTTAATGGATTCAACCACTTAAGTCCTGACTGAAAGCCCCAATTGGATTGATCATGAAACATTGTTTGTCCGTAAAATACCAATTCATCTTTAAATATTGTAGATAATGAAGCTCCGTAAACTCTATTAATACCTGATTCCTGCTTGTTAATTAATTGAGAGCTTCCAAAAATAGGAAGGTAAAAAGAAACATCTGGATTTACCTTTCCAATTGAATCAACATATGATTTATGAACAACCCCTTCGAAAAAACTAAATTCAATTTGTTTATTTAGGTTAAAGGAAAGCATATTTATAGAAGTTGCTTTTTGCTTAAATAACGCTTCTGCTGTTATTGTTGAAAAGAGACTTCTTTCCAAAGAATGCATCCAAGCTGAAATATGCTTATAGGCAATTTTTCCATCAAGAAATTTATATTGTCCAGAAAAGTAAGGGTAGTCTGGAGCGTAATCACTAAGCAGCAGTGACCTATAACCATTTCCAAAGAAATGTCTGCCATGTCCAAATTGTAAATTTGCATCTTTGACTGGAGAAAAAGATACATAACCTGAAGCAATTGCAGCATCATGCCCGTAAGTTTTAAATGGCTTTGAACGACCTATACCAATAGCAACACCTCTGAGATCAGCAACTTCATCCAAGTAATCCGGATAATTCATTTGGTTTTCATAGACTCTAGTTCCAAAAGATACCTTATCCCCTAAATCACCAAGTACACGAAACCCTCTTGTATTGGTATAATATCTATATAAACCATTACTATTTTGATTTCCAAAGGAAAAATTAAATAAAGGATCTACCTGTAAGTGAACATCTTTATCAACAATATCTAAAACACTTTTTTTAAATATAAAACCATAAAGCTTGGATTGATTCAATGAACTATCTATATAATAATCTTTAAAAGACAATTGATTAAATTGTTCATTGTAAGGCCTTAATGTACTGTGAGTTGTTTTAGCGGATAAGCGTTGTAGAAAATTAAACTCTTGATAAAAAATCTTATTTTGAGACAACAAAGAGCTGCTTATACAGAATGCATGAACAAGAATTATAAATCGATAAATTATCTGATTATTATTCTTGTAGTGAATATTTTTCTTTATAATCTTCATATACACTTTCAACTCCCTCGGCCAGATTTATCTTATGTTTCCAACCTAAATTATTTAGTTTAGAAACATCTAATAGCTTTCTTGGTGTTCCATCTGGCTTTTCTTTGTCAAAATAAATCTCCCCATTAAAACCAACAGTAGATTTAATAAGTAAAGCTAATTCTTTAATTGAGATATCTAAACCTGTGCCGATATTTACAATTTCCTTTTCGTTATATTTTTTCATCAGAAAAACACAAGCTGCTGCTAAATCATCTACATGAAGAAACTCTCTTTTAGGATTCCCAGACCCCCAAACCTCAGCACGACTTGAATTTGAAATTTTTGCCTCATGAAATTTCCTTATCAAAGCCGGTAAAACATGTGAAGACTTATGATCATAATTATCATTAGGACCATATAAATTGGTAGGCATAACACAAATAAAATTAGCTCCAAATTGATCTCTGTATGATTGACACATTTTAATCCCAGCAATTTTAGCTATTGCATAGGGTTCATTTGTTGGCTCTAATTTCCCATCTAATAATTCAGATTCGTTTATTGGTTGATTAGCATATTTAGGATATATACACGAAGACCCAAGAAAAAGTAATTTTTTGACTTTGTAATGATGTGCAGAATTAATAATATTATTTTGAATCATTAAGTTATCATAAATAAAGTCTCCTTTAAAGTTATTGTTCGCAAATATTCCTCCAACTTTTGCTGCTGCCAAAAAAACATAATCTGGAAGATGGCGCTTGAAAAAATCATCAACTTTTTGTTGATTTCTTAAATCTAATTCTTTTGACGAAACATCTATAAAATTTGTATATCCGAGATTTTGAAGTTTTCTTTTAATAGCAGAACCAACCATTCCATTATGACCAGCAATATATATTTTATCGGAAAAATTCATCAATCAAAGTAGTTATTAATTTCAAATCCATTACTTTTTAAAAACTCTTCTTTTTCAAAAAGTTTAACGTCTGACTTAACCATTTCTATTACCATTTTTTTTAAATCATATTTGTGTTTCCATCCGAGAATTTCATTCGCTTTTGATGGATCTCCAATTAACAAATCTACTTCTGTAGGTCGGTAATAATTTTCATCAACTTCAATTAATGTTGATCCGTTTTCTGCATTTAAGCCCTTTTCATTAGAGCCACTTCCTTTCCAAACTAATTTAATTCCTATTTCATTAAATGCCAATTCACAAAAATGTCTTACTGTATTTGTTTTTCCAGTAGCAAGAACAAAATCATCAGGTTTATCTTGTTGTAACATTAGCCACATCCCTTCAATATAATCTTTAGCATGTCCCCAATCTCTTTTTGCATCTAAATTTCCAATGTATATTTTCTCCTGCATGCCCAAGGATATTCTTGCTACAGCTCTAGTGATTTTTCGAGTAACAAACGTTTCTCCTCTAATTGGGCTTTCATGATTAAACAATATACCGTTACAAGCAAACATGTTGTATGCTTCCCTATAATTTCTTACAATCCAATAAGCATACAATTTCGCTACTCCATAAGGACTTCTTGGATAGAAAGGAGTAGTTTCACTTTGTGGAACTTCTTGGGCAATACCATAAAGTTCCGAAGTTGATGCCTGATAAAATTTCACCTTATCCACCATGTTTAAAATACGAATGGCCTCTAATATTCTAAGGTACCTAAAGCATCTGTATTTGCTGTATACTCAGGTGAGTCAAAAGAGACTTTAACATGCGACTGAGCTGCTAAATTATATATTTCGTCTGGTTGAACTTCCTGGATTATTCGAATCAAATTTGTTGCATCTGTCAAATCACCATAATGCAAATGCAAACGAGCATCAGCATTATGTAAATCAACATATAAATGATCAATTCTTTCCGTATTCAAAGATGAAGCTCTTCTTTTAATTCCATGGACGATGTAATTCTTTTTTAATAAAAACTCTGCTAAATAAGCACCATCTTGACCTGTTATTCCTGTTATTAAAGCAATTTTATTCATTTGATTTGTTAATTAGGAAACAATGAACCAGTTATTTAATAAATTCTTTCTGTTATATATCATTTCTTTTTTTGTTTTATAATCAATTAGCTTTTTCCCAGCATGCTTTACAATTGCGTGTCCTGCTGCAGTATCCCATTCCATCGTAGGAGCAAAACGAGGATACACATCAGCTATTCCTTCTGCAACTAAACAGATTTTTAGCGAACTTC
>CALSPA010000022.1 GCA_943788115.1 uncultured Flavobacteriales bacterium | reverse complement strand
AAGATCCTTCGAAGTCGTATTTGTAGTATAAAGAACCGTTTAAACTTAAGGGAGACATTATTGGTTTATCGACAACAGCTTTAATGGCAATTGAATTTTTATATAAATTGAAATCTCCGGATGATACTTCAGTATATAAAAGATATGGGTCTTCTTGTTCTTGATCATCTGGAACTATTGTATATTCTCCATATCCAAATTCAGCACTTATATCTAATCCATTTTCTTTTTTTGTATCTGCAAAATCATGAAAGCCTATAAATTCTTCTTTATATTTATTTGGTTTTTTAAAGTTTGTTGTACTATAACTTTCTATTAAATTCAAAATTTCTTCTTCTATGGAGTCTTTTTTAATTGATTTAGATATTGTGTCTTTGCTTATTGATTTTTTTATTTCTTTTTTTTCTTTTCTTTTTTTTCTTCTGCTCAAAAGTAGTTTCTGGTTGGTCATTTTTTATTAATTAATTCTTTAATCAAAGAATTTTTCATGTAGGTGTTGCAAGCAGTAAGATGAAACGGCATCAAGGTGTTTCTTCCTGTTCTTCCGCACATTTGACATTACCTCTTTGGCTTTGTTTTTAGTGTTGGAATAAACTTCAAACTCTACTAATTGTGTTGTTTGAGCACTTAAGATTACATCAATTGTTAGTGGCTCGTTTGTCAAGGATACATTATGAATAATTGACTGGTAGCCTATAAAGCTATAGGTGATGGAATAGTAGCCAGGTTTTAATTCTATAAAATAGTTGCCTATACTGTTTGTTGTTACGCCATAAGTAGTGTTGTGAATATAAACCGTTGCAAACGGTAGATGCTTCACCATTTTCATCAGTGACTTTACCCTTAATGTAGCTGGCATAAGAAACATCTACAAGAGACAGACAAAGAAATATAATGAATAAAATTTTAAATTTCATTTAACGCAAATAGAGTTGCTCAAAATTATAAAGATATTTTTTAGGATTTATTGTATTCAGTATAAATAAAGTGTCGGTTATAAGATTTAATTATTTTTCAATTAAAAATTTAACTTTGTTTTAAAATTTTAAAAGACAATGTCACAACACAAAGAAATTAAAAGAATAACAACTCACGTTCTTCAAGAAATGAAAGATAGAGGAGAGAAAATATCTATGTTACGGCATATGATTTTTCCATGGCTTCAATTGTGGATCAGGCTGGTATGGATGTTATTTTAGTTGGTGATTCTGCCTCTAATGTAATGGCTGGTCATGAGACTACTCTTCCAATTACTTTAGATCAGATGATTTATCATGCAGCCTCAGTTATTAGGGCCGTTAACAGGTCTTTAGTTGTTGTTGATTTACCTTTTGGTTCTTATCAAGGAAATTCTAAGGGTGCGCTTAAATCTGCAGTGAGAATTATGAAAGAAGCCGAAGCTCATGCTGTTAAGTTGGAGGGGGGGAGCTGAAGTAATTGATTGTGTTGAAAGAATTTTAAAAGCAGGAATACCCGTAATGGGGCATTTGGGATTAACTCCACAATCCATTTATAAGTTTGGTACTTATACTGTTCGAGCAAAAGAGCAGGAGGAAGCTAAAATATTAATTAAAGATGCTTTGTTATTACAAAATGCAGGGTGCTTTGCAATTATTTTAGAAAAAGTCCCTGCTGAACTAGCAAAAAAAGTTGCTGAAGAATTAGTTATCCCAGTTATAGGAATTGGAGCAGGGGGTGGAGTCGATGGACAGGTATTGGTTTTACATGATATGCTTGGAATAACTCAAGAATTTTCCCCAAGGTTTTTAAGAAGATATTTAAATCTTTTCGAATCTATGAAAGGAGCTTTTGAAAATTATATAAAAGATGTGAAAAGCAAAGATTTCCCAAATAATTCTGAACAATATTAGTTAAACAAAAATCAATTCTTTAGTATTTATTTTCTAAAGGGATTGTGTATCTCTGAATAAATTTTCACTATATTATTTTAAATCTAAAAACTACTAATTATGAAAAAAATAATTATGTTGTCATTATGTGTGGGCTTTATGTCAAGCTGTACAGTAATGTATAACTTTACTACAACCAACAACCCTATTGGTTCTAAAACAGGAACTTCGGAACAGAAATTTCTTTTTGGTTCTATTCCAATGGGTGGTGAATTGCAAGATGCTGGTTATGCAGCGGCTTGTAAAGCAGGAGGTGTTACCAAAGTTGGCCTTACTGAACAAACTGTTTGGACAAATGGTTTTGTTATGAAAAAAATAACAACTGTTTACGGAGATTAATTAACTAATTTTAAACTAAGATGAAAAAAATATTATCAATATTATTTATTAGTGCTATGGTTTGTTCTTGTGCAGTCACAGTTCCAGTATCAGCAACTAATAATACATTAGGAGACAAAGTAGGTGTTTCTGAAGGAAATATGTTCAAGCCAGCAACTGTTGCTGATGCAGCTAAAAATGGAGGAGTTTCTTCTATAGCTACAGTAGATAAAAAAGTCTACATTTTCAACATTTTTGGTAAATACTCATACATCGTTTCAGGTGAATAAAATAAATATATATTATGAAAAAAATTAAAAATATAATTATGGCTTCATTTGTATTATCAATGATGTCATGTAATCCAATTCTAGTTAGCCCAGTAATTGTTACTGATAATCCAGTAGGTTCTAAAGTAGGTGAAGCTTCATACAGATTGAATCTGTTAGGTTTACCATCTACTAAAGATGCAAATCGTGGTATAGCTACAGCAGCTAAAGCTGGTGGTATTACAAAAATTGCTACTGTAGATTTTAAATATGATATCCAAAATAGATCTTACCATACTATTGTAACTGGTGAATAATTAGAGTTTTACAATTGTTTCTAAAGGGTGTCTTATGACACCCTTTTTTTTGTTTAATTTTGCAGACTTATGAATTTACATGTGTTATACGAAGACAATCATTTGATTGCAGTTAGAAAAGTTGCTGGAGATATAGTTCAAGCAGATAAAACAGGTGACCCTACACTTACTGATGCTGTTAAGGAATACATTAAAAAAAAGTACAACAAACCTAATGATGTTTTCCTTGGTGTTATTCACAGGATTGATAGGCCAGTTGGAGGTGTGGTAATCTTTGCTAGAACAAGCAAAGCTTTGGAAAGAATGAATAAATTGTTCTTAGAAAAACAAGTTGCTAAAACATATTGGGCTGTTGTCGAGCAAAAACCACCTTTAGAAGAAGGTAATCTTTTGAATTGGTTGAAGAAAAATCAAGAGCAAAATAAATCAAGAGCTTACAACAAACTTGTTAAGGGAAGTAAAGAATGTGAATTAGATTACTTGCTTAAAGGAAGAAGTAAAAATTATTATTATCTAGAAATTACACCCAAAACAGGGAGGCATCATCAAATTAGAGTTCAGCTAAGTCATATCGGTTGTAAAATTAAAGGAGATGTAAAGTATGGTGCTAACAGAACCAATAGAGATGGTTCAATTCATTTGTTTGCTAGAAAAATTTCTTTCATACACCCTGTTAAAAAAGAGAAAATAATTATAAAAGCAAAACCTCCGAAAGATTCATTATGGGATGAGTTTGCAACCTTGGCGTAAGCTTAATCTTGAATAGCTGTAAAGCTAATTTCTACATTTACATTTTTTGGTAAGCAAGCTACTTCCACAGTTTCTCTAGCAGGAAAATCGTTAGTAAAATAGCTGGCATAAATGTCATTTATTATTGTGAAATTATTCATATCACTTAAGAAAATAGAGCATTTAATAACATGATTCCAATCCATTTGAGCCGCATCAAGAATTGCACTAATGTTTTTCATTACTTGATGAGTTTCTTCTTCAATTGTGTCTAAAACCAATTTGTTTGTTTTGGGGTCAATAGCTATTTGACCACTAGAATATAAAGTTTTTCCATGTAAAATGGCTTGGCTATAAGGACCAACTGGAGCTGGGGCGTTTTTAATTGTTATTATTTTTTTCATAGTTATCTTATTCCGTTGTCATACCATGTTCTTCTTCTTTGAAGGCGTAAATCTTGAAGTAATGATGATTTAACATTTATGTGAATATTATAGCTTTTCATGTATCCAAAAGGAATCCAGTTAAAACCAATCTCCCAGCAATGCAGATCTCTAGCTATTTCGAATGATGTAAAGCTAAATTCTTTTCTTGTGAAGTCATAGTTAGTAATATAAGCAATTTTCCAATTTTTAGTTAAGCTTATATCTCCTCTAACTCCAATACTTTGAGTCAAATATATTGTATCTAATAAAGATGATATTACTCTTCTGTAATCTATTTTATAATCTAAATTAAATGTCCATGGAACATTGAAGTCTAAGTATGCATCCTGATTTACATTGATAATTTCAAGTTCTTCTTCTGTTCCTGCATTGGATTCATAATCTTTTTTTGCTTTCTTTTTAGACCTTAAGTTTAAACTCAATGCTAAATTGGCGTTTTTGAGAGTTCCTAATTTCTTGTTTATTTTATATTGATATGTTTCCTTTCTAAGACCTTCACTGTCGTAGTAATAAGGGTCTAATGTTCCCCCAAAACGAAGGCTTAAATTTTTACCAAAACTTGTTCTTCCACTTAGATTGAAATTATCTAATTTGAATGAGTCTCTAATGAAATCATAACCTGAAGATATAGTAAAGTTTTCAAGGATTTTTGTTTTTATAAAAGGAGTTTTTCCTGTTGTATCATTAGTGTTATTTTTTTTCATTTCAATAGCATTTATGAGATTGAAACCTAACCTTCCAGATTCTGAAGAAGAAGGAGATCCGTAAATGCCATTTGTTAATGGTGAGTAATAAGAAATTGTTCCTAAAGTGTCTGATTGATATGAATTTTGTAATCCATTATCAGGTCGGTAAGAGAAATTAATATTTGGAGTTAAGGTATGTCTAAATTTAGCATTTCCTTTACCCCTGAGAAATTTAGAAAATTGATAGAAACCATAAATTTTTGTTGTTGCAGATGCGCTTAGGTTATGATTTCCCGCTGTAGTAAATTCATTAATGGTGTCGGTAAAAATTTCTTCATTGCTCTGGTTCCATTGTTTTTGAATTTTCTCCATGTACCAAATAGAAGAGTATTGGTATGCAGGATTAATAGTGATGGCTTTTTTAAGAAATTTAATTGATGAAGATGCATTAATGTTATGTCTCATTCCATATCTTGTATTGTTCATTAAATTATTAAGATTATTGAACGATATATTTTTAATGGAATCTGTAGTCTCATTTTTAAAGTTCAAAGAGTAATTTACATTTGTTTGATTAATAAACTCATCAATAAAGTTTTTATTCCTAGTTTTCTTTCTTAACATTTTAAATGGATAAAAACGATTTACATTGTAGGTAGCCTCTGGAAGTGTAAACGTAATAAGGTCTGTATTACTGTTTTGATTGTGTCTTAAGTTTACGTTTAAGTTAGAGCTTATTTTGTTCTTAAATTGTTTGCTCCATGCTATGTTTGAGTTAAATGTATTTGCTAGATAATTATTTACAGAGACATTGTTGAAATCGTTTTGAAAGTTGGTTGTAGTTCCTGCATTTATGCTTGCTCTAAATGTTGTGCCTGGTTTTGCTTTTGAATCTTGATTATGTGTCCAACGAATAAAAAAGTCCGTTGATTTTTCAAAATCCTCAAAATCTTTTTCTCCTTGTTTAATCTGTCTATAGTTCAATTGGAAATTACCAGCGTACTTGTATTTCACTTTATAATTTGTGCTATTACTCAATCCCCAAGAACCTCTGCTGTAAATGTCTCCTAAAAAAGATGTGCTTAACTTGTTGTTTTTAAACTTATGATAATATCCACCTCCAAGAAGGTAAAACCCTAATGTTTGTGATTCTCCATATATTGGAATTACAATTCCATTTGCATTTTCATCTTTTTTATTTGGAATAAAAGCAAATGGTAAACCAAGTGGAGTTGGCACATCAGCAATAAATAAATTTATAGGTCCGGAAACAATTTTGTCATCAGGAATAATAATGGCCTTTCTTAGTTTAAAGTAATAATGAGGATGATCTAAGTCGCAAGTAGTGTACAATGCTTTATTAATATGAATATCTCCATTCTCTTGTCTTTTAACTTTGTCCCCATGAATAAAGCTTTCACCTTCTTTTAATTTCACTTGATAAGTTATTCCTCTTTTAGTCTCAAAATTGAATTTAAGCGAGTCGGAAACTGTTTCTGTAGATCCGTCCGTTAACTTTGGAACTCCTTTTTTTTTCCCTAATGAGTCGTAACATAGCTTTGCGAAGACTTCCTTTGTTTGAAAATTAAATTCTATATAACAGGCATCCAGTATAATTTCACCATAATCTACATGAGCATTCTCATAAAGGTATGCTTTTTGATATTCTAAATCCATTACAATAGAATCAAGTGCATTGTAGTTAACAGGGCTTTCAAGATTACTTTGGGGAATTTGTATTGTGTCACTTTTTTCTTGAGCTAATAAATTAACGGGTATTATTAACAACAATAAGAGAATAAAAAATAAGATAACTATATGATTATAACACATAGTAATGTTATTTTTGAAGTGAGTGAAATATATGTTACAATCTCTTATCAAAAGAAATTCATTTATGACTAAAAAGACAAAGATACGTGCGAATAAACGCAATTTTTTCTTTTTTCTTGTCTTTATGTTGAGTTTTCAATTACAAGCTCAGACAGGATTAGGTTTGAAAACAATAGTAATTGATCCAGGACATGGGGGGAAAGATCCAGGAGCTATTGGTAAAAAGTTGAAGACTATGGAGAAAACAGTCGTTTTAAATGTTAGTCTTCTACTGGGTGATATGATAAAAAAAAATTTTCCGGAAATAGAAGTTATTTACACTAGAGATAATGATGAATTTATTGGGTTAGCATCTAGAGCGAAAATAGCTAACAAGGCTGGGGCTGATTTTTTTCTTTCTATTCATGCCAATGCTGTCGATGGACCTTCTGCTTCAGGTTTTGAAAGTTGGGTGCTTGGTCTTCATAGAACAAAAGCTGCTCTAGAAGTAGCTAAAAAAGAAAATTCAGCTATTTTGATGGAAGATGATCATGATCAAACTTATCAGGAGTTTAATCCTGAAGATCCTGATGCATACATAGCTCTTTCAATGAGACAAAATGCTTTTTTAGATCAAAGTTTAGTTTTTGCTGACCTGCTTCAAAAAGAGTGCACAAAAAAATTGGGAATTAAAAATAGGGGAGTTAAACAAGCCGGATTCATGGTTCTTTACAGAGCCACAATGCCTGCAGTATTAGTTGAGCTAGGATTCTTATCTCATCCAACAGAAGAGAAAATGCTAGCCTCAAAAGAAGGGCAGTTGAAATTAGCAAAGCATTTGTTTGATAGTTTTAAAGACTATAAATTACATTATGATGCTGTTGATGAATCAATAACTAAAGGGGTGTCCGAAAATAATGTTAAACAGGAAAATGAGCTTATTAAAACGGAAGAAATAGATCAATCTGGTATTTTGTTTAAAGTTCAAATTTCAACATCATCTTCAAAAATTGAAACAACTCCTAGTAACTTTAAGGGTTTAAATGGCGTAGATGTTTATCTTAGTGGGAAATTCTACAAATATACTTACGGAAATTGTAAGAATTTTAAAGATGCTAAAGGTATTTTAAACGAATTGAAAGAGCTTGGTTATTCTACAGCATTTATTACTGCTTTTGAAAATGGTGAAAGAATTAACCTTCAAGAAGCAATTAATAAAACAGATTAGATATCAATTTTAAATTATGAAACTGAGAAAAGAATTTATTGTTGGAATAATTGCCACAATTGGTATTTGTGGTCTTGTACTTGGTTTTTTCTATCTAAAAGGTCTTGAACTATGGAAAGATAGAACAAGTTATTATGCTGTTTACGATAATTCTGGTGGTATTACTAATGGAAGACCAATTACTCTAAATGGTTTAAAGGTGGGTTCAATTGTTGATGTTTCTTTTAATCCTAAAAATTTATCTAGTGTAATAGTGGCAATGGAAATAAGTGATCCAAGTGTTCTTAAAATTCCGATAGGAACAATGGCAAAACTAAATTCAGATTTGTTAGCAGGCCCATATGTTGAGTTACAGTGGAATGATACTAATGTTTTCTATCAGTCGGGTGATACTTTATGGTCTGAAGTTTCAAAAGATATTGAAGATCAAATTAACGAAAGATTAATTCCTTTAGAAAAAAAGACAAATGAATTAATTAGTACTGCAGATTCTGCAATTCAAACTATTGAAGCTATTTTTAGCCGAAACACAGATAACTTAGATGAATCATTTGAAGGTATTAGGCGAGCCATATTGAACTTTGAGAGTGTTTCATTAAGAATAGATACGTTAATTAAATCTGAAAAGAGTAGAATTTCTAGTGTTCTTGTTAATGTTGAAAGTATTACCAAAAACTTAAAGAAAAATAACGAAGCAATTGAAAATACAGTAACAAACATTTCGCAAATTACAGATTCACTTGCAATGGTAGATTTTGTTGGCACAATAAATAATGTAAAAACAACCATTGAACAGGTAAATTTATTGATTGATGATGTTCATCATGGTGATGGAACTATCTCGCATTTAATTCAAGATACTCTTATGTATAATAACTTTAATTTAATGTTAGATGAAGCAACTCGCTTAGTTGAAAACATTAAAGTTCACCCTAATAGGTATTTACAGTTTAGTGTTTTTGGAGGTAAAGAGAAATCTAGATTAGATGCTAGAGATGAAAAAGTATTAAAGAAATTTATTAAAGATTCTTTGAGGAATAACTAAACATTAAAAATATTAATAGTTAGAAAAAATATTTAAAACATGGTATCAATAATTGTTTTCACAATTTTATTTTTATTTACGATCATTTTTTTTGGTTGGAATGTTTTAAAAGTTAGAAAGAATATATTATTAGGTAAAGATTTAAATCGATCAGATAATAAAGCTAAAAGAATTAAAACAATGCTTCTTGTGGCTTTTGGTCAAAAGAAGATGTTTCAAAATATACTTCCAGCTGTTTTTCATTTTTTCATTTATGCTGCATTTGTTATAACATCTGTTGAGTTGTTGGAAATTGTTGTTGATGGGTTATTTGGAAGTCATCGTTATTTCGCTCATACATTAGGTGGGGTTTATGTTTTTATTGTAAGCACAATTGAAATTCTTTCTGTGCTAGCATTTATAGCAACTTTAGTGTTTTTAGCCAGAAGAAATTTACTTAAAATTCCAAGGTTTCATATGGATGAAATGACTGGTTGGCCAAAGCTCGATGGTAACATAATTCTTTATCTAGAAATATTACTTATTGTTTGCATCTTTACTATGAATGGTGCAGATGAGGTTCTTTTGAACAAGGGATCGTCTCATGCAGATGTAGAAGGTGCTACTTTCGGTTTTGCAGTAACCAGCTATTTAGGACCACTTATTTTTGGAGGTTTTGATGTTCAAACACTTGAGATTTTTGAACGAATTGGATGGTGGGGTCATATTGTTATGGTATTTAGTTTTTTAAATTATCTTCCATACTCAAAACATTTTCACATTTTACTAGCTTTCCCTAACACCTATTACAGTAACCTTAATGAAAAGGGTCAACTCTCTAATTTAAGTAATGTAAAAAAAGAGGTGGAGAATATGTTTGATCCAAACTTTGATCCTTATGCAGCTCCTGCTGAAGGTGAAGTTGTTGATCCAGAAAAATTTGGAGCTAAAGATGTTCAAGATCTTACATGGAAAAACCTAATGGATGCTTATACTTGTACTGAATGTGGTAGATGCTCATCTGCTTGTCCTGCAAATCAAACAGGTAAAAAATTAAGTCCTAGGAAAATAATGATGGATACAAGAGATCGTTTGGTTGAGGTGGGTAACAATAGAAGAAAGCATGGAGATGATTATGATGATGGTAAGTCACTTTTAGGAGATTTCATAACTCAAGAAGAAATTTGGGCTTGCACATCATGTAATGCTTGTGTTCAAGAATGCCCTGTTAATATCGATCCACTTTCAATAATAATTGATTTAAGAAGGTATTTGGTAATGGAGGAGTCTAAAGTTCCTGGTGAGCTTGCTACCATGCTTACAAATATTGAAAATAATGGTGCTCCATGGCAATTTTCACCTTCTGATCGCGCTAATTGGATTAATGAAGAATAAATTAAAAATATGAGTAATTCTATTTCAGTACCTACGGTTGCAGATATGGTTGCAAAAGGAGAATCGCCAGAAATTTTATTTTGGGTTGGTTGCGCAGGAAGTTTTGATGATCGCGCAAAAAAAATAACAAAAGCAATAGTTAAGATTTTAAATAATTGCAAAGTTAAATTTGCTGTTTTAGGTCAAGAAGAGAGTTGTACTGGAGATCCTGCAAAAAGAGCTGGTAATGAGTTTTCGTTTATGATGCAAGCCATGCAAAACATTCAGCTTTTGAATGGCTATGAAATAAAAAAAATAGTAACTGCTTGTCCTCATTGTTTTAATACACTTAAAAATGAGTATCCAGAGCTTGGAGGAAATTATGATGTAATTCATCATACCCAATTGATTAATTCTTTAATGAGAGAAGGAAGACTTAAAATAGAAGGCGGTTCATTTAAAGGCAAGAAAATCACCTTTCACGACCCTTGTTACTTGGGAAGAGCAAATAATGAATATGAAGCTCCTAGGGAGATTCTTAATAAGCTAGATTCTGAATTAGTTGAAATGAAAAGGTGTAAAACAAAAGGGTTATGCTGTGGTGCTGGGGGTGCACAAATGTTTAAAGAAGCGGAAAAGGGTAGAAAAGAAATTAATATTGAGAGAACTGAAGAAGCTTTGGAAAAAGCTCCTAATTACATTGCTACTGGTTGTCCTTTTTGTAATACCATGATGACTGATGGGGTTAAACATTTTGAAAAAGAAAGTCAGACAGCTGTTTTAGATGTAGCTGAATTAATTGCAAATGCGGCTGAGCTATGATGACATTCGATCAATTATCTAACGATGCTAAGGTCTGGGTTTATGTGTCTAAAACTAAAATTAATGCTGACCAAAAAATGCTGATTAAAGAATTGTCAAAGCCGTTCTTACAAAATTGGATTTCTCATGGTGAACAGGTTAATGGGTTGATTAATGTGATTGAGGATTGTTTTTTATTAATTAGTGCTGAAGTTACTAATGAATCCATGTGCGGGAGAGCTGTAGATGCTAATGTGCGTTTTGTTAAAGATTTAGAAAATAAAACAGGGCTTATTTTGTTAGATAGAATGACAGTTGCATACCGAACTAAAAATGAAGAAGTAAATGTCTCTTCGTTTACAAATGTAAAATCACAAATAAAAGAACAAAATAGTTTAGAATTCAAATCTATTTTTAATCCATTAGTGTCAACTAAAAGAGAATTTATTAATTCTTTTGAAGAACCCTATGAAACTAGCTGGATAGCTTAAATTTTAACTAAGAATTTTTTAGAAGTAATTAATTTTCTTTTACTAGGGATGAAAAAAGAAATATTGATTTTTGATGTTGGGAAATGCTCATATGCAATCTTTTCTTTTATCCATTTCTTGTTTTCTAATTCTAATAATTCTATTTCAGAAGTGTAAATCCATAGATTTTTGTTGCGGTATTTACTAAGCTCATCAATACTAAAACAAATTTGATTTATATTTTCGCTATAAAATTCTAAGCTATATGATAACGTTTTCCAATCTTGATCTAATCGATTAGAGTCATAAGAAATTGTGCTTTTTTGGTTTGATGCTTTAATTTTTTTTCCAGCACTTATTGCACTGTCAAATTGAAGTAGATTTGGGTAGAAGTGCGTATAAAGTGAAAGGTGGAATAAAATAGAAATACTTCCAATTAATAGCAAGAAATAGAGCTGGTTTAGTTTTTTTACAATAAAAAAAACTAAACAGATTACCATGAAAAATAATATAGTCCATTGTAAAAAATTAGTTGTTGCAAAAGAAAATGATAAAATTAAAAACGTAAATAATATTAAAATTAATACAGGGACAAGGTGTATGTATTTAAGCCAGCTTTTATGAGTTTTCGCTAATAAAAAATCAGCAGACAGCACACTTAAAAAAGGTAAACAGATAAATATATAATGTGGAAGTTTATAAGCTGAAAAGCTTAAAATTATTATTGGAATAACTATTGCTCCTAAAGTGAAAAATTCATTTACCTTGTCTTTTTTAAATATTGAAAATATATTCTTGAAAAGTTGAGTGATTCCAAGAATTGTCCAAGGTAAAAACGCCCAAAGAATCGTGTGTCCAAAGTAGAATGGATCATTACTCTGAACCTCTTTCATGTTATTTATAAACGGATTAGTTCCTGTTAATCTTCCAAAACTTTGATCCCATAAAAAGAATTTAACTCCACTAATGTTATTTACTCCATACAACATTTTTTCTGGATGTAAATTCCATTGTGTATATAAGGAATACAAAAGAGGAGATATTGTTAACAGGGTTATTAATAGGCCAATTAATAATTTCCAATCTAAAATTGCTTTCAAATCTTTTTTCAATAATAAGTGAGTTCCAATTGCTATTACTGGAATAAGTAAGCCAAGTGGACCTTTAGAACACATCGCAAGTCCAATAAAGAAAAAGCCTAGTATAAGATCTGTCCATTTAGAATATTTATAATACTGAATAAGCTTTGCAGTTGAATATGTTATTGCTCCAATAAGTATTGTATCTGTTCTTACATCTATGTTTATCATGAAAAAAGCAACAGAGGAAAGAAGCATTAAGCTGCTGTATTTTCCAACTCTATTGTTATATAGCTCTTTTCCTATTAAATAAGTTCCATATGTAGCAATAAGTGTGAATAGAAATGATGGAAGCCTAAAAGCAAACTCATTAACTCCAAAGATTGAAAAACTAAAACTACTGAACCAAAATAGTAATGGGGGTTTATCTAAATAATCTAAGCCATCAAGTTTTATTTCAAGAAAACTTCCTGTTTCTAACATTTGTCTAGATAATTCAGCGTATTGTGAGGAATCTAACCCTAAAAGTGGAAGACTTAATCCATAGATATAGATGAAGATAATAGAGAGGGAAAATATTCCTAATAGTTTATTCTCTAATGTCCAATTTCTCATTCCTTATGAATTGAATTTTAAGTGGTCTTTCTGAAATATTCCAAATAAATCCTTCAAGTTTCTGATTTTCTGTTGAAGTGATAGCATTCATTTTTGCAGTTGGTTGATTGCTAAAATTCAAAGTTTTTATTTGATTGCTATCTAATATGATAGTTAACTCAGAACATTGCGTTTTATTGTAATCAGCTAATGGTTCTTGATTTTCTTTTTCTATATAATATAAAGTTTCTCCATTTCCTTTAACATAGATGCTTTTAATTGCATTTTCTGAAAAAATACTTTCCATATTATTTCCTTTAATCTGATTGAAGTGAATGGAGTCAGCTAAAGACAAAATCAGACTATTTTCATAGATGTTCATCTTGTTGATAGTTCCATTCCAAAGTTTTAATTGAATAAAATCTCCAGAAATTTGATTTTCATTTGACCATAAGAAAGGTTGTTTAAATAACTCCATTATTGAGTCTCCCTGTTTATAGGAAATTGAATCACAGATTCCTTGAATATCATTTTTAAAGAATTTTACATTGTTGAAACCTCTCAGGAAATTTAAATTATTTGAATCATTTGTGCTGATGAATTGATCTGCTAAAATATGTAAAGTGTCTTGCTGGTAATGATGAGAAAGAAGCGCATTACCCTTTACTAAAGAGGAATCTTTATTTTCATCATGAAATGCATAATCACCGTGAATTAATTGTTTTTTAGATGTGTCATTTAAAATAACGTTCCCATATACTTTTCCAACACCTAAATTACTGTCGTAAAATATGCTGTCTCCAGAAAGAAATTGTTCTTCAGAAATTATCATTGCATTATTCCAAAAGGAAGATTGATCATTTTTAGTATCATACCATCCTTTATTACAAAAAATAGTGTTCTGTTTAGAAGTAATTGTCGTAGGTCCTTTGAAATCAGCTATTTCTGATGCTGTATGGTAAATTAATGTGTCAGAAATCATCTTGTATTTAGGATGTGTTAATTCGACACTGTCTTTAAAAAAAAGAGTCTTTGATTCACTGTGGTACACCCCTTTTTTACTTGTTAACTTGTTTTGAGACTTTGTACTATTAATATGTGCTCGATTGTTATAATAGGCTCGTTTAGCTTTTAAATCATACATTAATCTTCTAGTAGAAAGACTTAAATCTTTCTCTTTAAAAGTGACTTTTCCAGTTATTTCTGCCTTTTTATTATTTCCATTATAAAAAAGAGTGTCTCCTCTCATTTCTAACGAGTCATTTTGAACAATTTTGATGTTGTTAAAAGCTTCAAAGGAATTTGTTTTAGTATATACATAGGCACTGTCACATGACATGATAGCACCATCGTGTTCCAAAATCACATTTCCTTTTAAAATCTGAGCATCTTTTATTTCTTTTTTATACTCTAAAATGTCTGCATTTAGTATGTTAATCTTATTCTCTTGAGAGCAAATGTAGAATGGCAATAGCCATAGTAAAAATGATATCGAAAATTGATTTTTCATTTGCAATTAATGAACGAGGAAAAACAAAATAAAGTATGAATATCTCTAATCTATTTAAGACTTTGAATTGTCTATCGTCTGCTTTCTATCTGGTCCAACAGAAACAATTGAGATGGGAGTTTCCAATTCTTTTTCAAGAAAATTAATGTAATTCTTAAGTTCAGTAGGAAGTGTGTCTGCCTCAGTTAATTCTGTTAAATCTGTATTCCATCCATCGAAATCTATGTAAACAGGCTTAACATTGTTGTCTATATTATAAGGGAAATAATCAATTTTATCTCCTTTATTTATATAATGGGTACAAACTTTAATTTTGTCAAACTGGTCAAGGACATCTGCTTTCATCATTGACAGTTCAGTCACTCCATTTATCATTATAGCATACTTTAATGCAGGTAAATCAATCCACCCACAACGTCTCTCTCTTCCAGTTGTTGCGCCAAATTCATGTCCTAGTTGTCTAATTTTTTCTCCAGTTTCATTGTCTTCTTCTGTAGGGAAAGGACCACTACCCACTCTAGTACAATATGCTTTGAAAATCCCAATAATACGTTTAATTTTATTTGGAGCAATACCAAGACCTGTACAAGTTCCAGCTGTTATTGTATTACTTGATGTTACAAATGGGTAAGTTCCAAAATCAATGTCTAATAAAGTACCCTGAGCACCTTCAGCTAAAACTTTTTTTCCAGCTTTTATGGCATTGTTTAAGTAATGTTCACTATCAATTGCATTGAGCGATTTAATGAGCTCAATACCTTCAAAAAAATCTTTTTCTAATTCATCTAAATTTATTTCCATAGAGTAGAAATTAAGTAGTGTAGAGTGTTTAGCCACTAAATTTTTATATTTTTCTGGGAAATTATCTTCAAATAAATCACCTACACGGATACCATTTCTTCCAGTTTTATCCATGTAAGTTGGTCCTATTCCCTTCAGAGTAGAGCCTATTTTTTTTTCGCCTTTAGCAATTTCAGATGCTTTGTCAAGTAATTTGTGTGTAGGTAAAATAATGTGAGCTTTTTTTGAAATAAGTAATTGCTCTTTAATATTAACTCCTAGTGGAATAAGTTTGTCAATTTCTTGTTTTAAAATAATAGGATCGATTACAACTCCATTTCCAATGACATTTTTAACTCCTTTTCTGAAAATTCCAGATGGAATAGTGTGTAATACATGTTTAATGCCATCAAATTCAAGAGTGTGGCCAGCATTAGGACCTCCCTGAAATCTTGCAATTATATCATATTCTGGTGTAAGAACATCCACAATTTTACCTTTACCTTCATCTCCCCATTGGAGACCTAAAAGAACATCAGCTCCCATATTAGTTGTTTTTTATTTTTTCAAGTGAATTAATAGCTTCATTAGTGTCTAGTTCAATTTTAAAAACGGTATTTAATTTTGAGACTAATAAAAGTTCATTTATAGTTTTAGGGACTTTTGTGATTATTGTATCTCCACCCATGTTTCGAGATTTTGTGAGAATTGTTATTAAAGCACCTAGGCCACTACTATTTAAATATTCTAATTTTTCGAAATTAACAATTACATGATTGTTTTCTTTGTTAATCTGTTTTGTTACATCTTGGTGAAGTTTTTGAGCATCTTCATGAATCATTAATCTGCCTTCTAGCACCACAAGAAGAAAATTATTTTTATCAGTTATTGTGAATTTAAACATAGTTAAGATTTTCGTTTTCCGTAAAAATAAAGTGAGTGGTCATTAATTTCTAAATCGAATATATCTTCAAGAGTTTTTCTTATGTGCTGAATTCTTGGGTCACAAAATTCTATGACTTCACCTTGGTCTAAAATGATATGATCGTGTTGTTTAAATTCAAATGATTTTTCAAAAAAAGATATATTTTGTCCAAATTGGTGCCTTCTAATTAATTTACAGTCTAGCAATAATTCAATTGTGTTGTATAACGTTGCTCTACTAACTCTGTAATTTTTATTTTTCATGTTTTTATACAGACTTTCAATATCAAAATGGCCTTCGATATCATAGATTTCTGAAAGTATAGCAAATCTTTCGGGCGTTTTCCTGTGCCTTTTTTCAGCAAGATATTCCGAAAAAATATCTCTTACTTTTGTTTGATTACTTTTCTCTATTTCCATAGTCATGAAAAATCAATAATTCATGCAAATTTATAATTAATGCAATCGAAAAATACTATTTGTTTATAAATGATGAAATTGTTATGAAATATCACTTTGCTCCATTCTTTCTACCTGGCTAATGCTTTCAATATTTAGTAGCTTTTGAATTAGGTTTTCTAAATGGTGTTTGTCATAAACATACAGCATTATTTCTCCTTCAAAAATACCATCATCAGAATTAAAATTAAGAGATTTCATGTTTACTTTTTCTTGTTCAGAAATAATGGATGTGAGTTCATTAAGTAATCCAACATCATCAATTCCAATGAATTTAATTCCAGCCATGAAATATTCAAGTTTATCAGCCTTCCATTTTGCAGGGATAATTCTATAAGAATAATTAGCTCTTAATTGTTTTGCATTAGGGCAATTAAATCGATGTATTTTTATGCCATCGCTAATGGTGACAAACCCAAATACATTGTCACCAGGTAGAGGGTTGCAACATGGAGATAATTTATAATCTAACTTGGCATCAGACCCTTCACCAATTAATATTTCTTCTGTGCTTTTAGAAACTTTACTGATTAAAGCTTCAAAAGAATTTTTTATGGTTTTAGTTATTGAGCCAAACTTTAGTCGACCTCCTTTAATTACAATTTCTTTTATTTTCTTTAAATCAAGTTTTCCTTTTGCTATTTGGAAATACATTTCTGTATGCTCATCTAATTTATAGAGAAGTAACAATTCTTTTAAATTCTTTTCATCAAAATCAACTTTTAACCCAGATAGTTTTCTTATTAATATCTCTTTTCCATCTTCTGCTATTACTTTTTTCTCATCTTTTAAAGATTGTCGTATTTTGTTTCTTGCTTTAGATGTAACTATAAAATCTAACCAACCCTCTTTAGGTTTTTGATTTTTTGAAGTCAATATCTCTACTTGGTCTCCACTTTTAAGAGTGTAACTTAAGGGGACTAGCTTAGAGTTTACTTTTGCTCCAATACATTTTGCTCCAATTTCTGTATGAATTCCAAATGCAAAATCTAATGGTGTAGCATTTTGAGGTAAAGTATGTAATTCTCCCTTTGGAGTAAAAACAAATATTTCATCAGAATATAAATTGTTGGTTTTAAATTCATTTATGAAATCTAATGCATCTGAAGATTTGTTTTCAATAAGGTCTCTAACTTGGTTTATCCATTGTTCAAAGCCACTATTTGTAGTGCTTTTTTCCTTGTATTTCCAATGTGCAGCAAGTCCTTTCTCAGCAATTTCATCCATTCTCTTGGAACGTATTTGCACCTCAACCCATTTTCCAGTTGGACTCATTACAGTAGTGTGTAAAGATTCGTAACCGTTTTGTTTAGGGTGTGAAATCCAATCTCTTAGTCTTTCTGGGTTTGGAATGTAATGATCTGTTACTAGTGAATATGCTTTCCAGCATTCTGTTTTTTCTTCATTTGGCTTTGAATCAATTATAATTCTAATGGCGAAAACATCAAAAATCTCTTCAAAATCAACACCTTTTTCATTTATTTTTCTGTTAATAGAATTAATTGCTTTTGTCCTAGCTTTAATAGTGTAATTTATGCTTTGTTCATCTAAAGATTTTTTAATAGGAGAACAGAACTTTTGGATGAATCTTTCTCTAACAGGTTTTGTTTTTTCTAATTTCTTTTCAATTTCATTGTAGCTTTCTTGGTTCATGTATTTGAAAGATAAATCTTCCAATTCTGTTTTTATATTATTTAATCCTAATCGATGAGCAATAGGAGCATATAAGAAAGATGTTTCAGATGCAATTTTTAATCTTTTATCATCTCTCATAGAACCAAGTGTTCTCATGTTATGAAGTCGGTCTGCAAGTTTGATTAGTATTACTCTAATATCTTCTGGGATAGTAAGAAGCATTTTCCTGAAATTTTCTGCTTGAGCAGATGTTGTAAGGTCAAACACCCCAGAAAGTTTAGTTAGACCATCAATTATATTTCTAACATTGGAATTAAAAAGCTTATTTATATCATCTAAACTTAACTCTGTGTCTTCGACTGTATCGTGAAGTAATGCACAAATTACTGAAGTTGGGCCAAGGCCAATTTCATCTGAACAAATTCTAGCTACAGCTATTGGGTGTAAAATGTAGGGTTCTCCAGATTTTCTTCTCATGTTTTTATGAGCATCAACAGCAACATCAAAAGCTTTTCTAATGTCTTTAGTTTCTTCCTTTGAGCGATTGCTCTTCATAGAACGAAGAATGCCTCTATAGGCATTTAAGATTTGTTTGTTTTCTTTTTCTTCGTTGATCCCCATAAATTATTTACTAGGTAAAATTTTAGTAGCTACTTTACCAAAACCTATTCTTAGACCATTTTTTTCACTATAACCTTTCATAATAATAGTGTCGTTGTCGTTAATGAATTTTCTTTGACTGCCATCAGGCATATCTACAGGTTTTGTACCTTTCCAGGATATTTCTAACATTGATCCATAAGACCCCTCATCTGGACCCGAAATAGTTCCTGATGCTAGTAAATCTCCACAGTTAATATTACATCCATTCACTGAATGATGAGCCAGTTGCTGGTTCATGTTCCAATACATGTATTTGTAATTACTGTTGCTAATTATTTTTGCCTGTCCATTTTCAGGCATCAAAGAAACTTCAAGCTTAATGTCCAAATGTTTATTTCCTTCATAATTCAGGTAGGGAAGAACTTTTGGTTCTTGTACAGGGCCAGGAATTCTAAATGGTTCTAATGCATCTAAAGTTACAATCCATGCAGACATTGAGCTTGCAAAATTTTTAGCTAAAAAAGGACCTAATGGAACATATTCCCATTTTTGAATGTCTCTTGCTGATAAGTCATTAAATAAACACATTCCAAAAATATAATGATCAGCTTCATTAGTGGTTATATTCTCTCCAAGTTCTTTACCTTGATAGGTGATAAACCCCATTTCAAGTTCAAAATCAAATAATTTGCAAGGGCCAAAGACAGGTGGTGAGTTGTCATCAGGTTTTTGTTGACCTTTTGGGCGATGAACTGGTGTGTCAGAAATTATAATTGACGAAGATCTTCCGTGATAGCCTACAGGAATGTGTTTCCAATTTGGAAGAAGTGCATTGTTTGGATCTCTAAACATACATCCTACATTGTATGCGTGTTGCTCACTAGAGTAAAAATCAGTATAATCACCAATTTTAACAGGAAGCTGCATTATAGCGTCTTTTTGAGAGACAATTACTCGATTAACATCTTTAATGTTGTTTTTAAGTTCAGCAGATTCGGAATTTAAAAGGTCAGAAATTCTATTCCTTAATTTTCTTGTTGCTAATTTCCCATGGATCATCATGTCGTTTAAATAGCAATTGTCAAAATCTGAAAGTTGAAATCCTAAATCAGCTAAGTATCCTAATTCAAAAAGTTCTTTTAAATCTAAAATTTCATTTCCAATAGCAACTCCTATCCTTGCTGATGAATTTTTAATTGAAAAAACGCCAAAAGGTAAATTTTGAATAGGAAAGTCAGATTCTTGATTTACGTTTATCCAAGAACTTATTTCAGGGTTATTTGCTTTAATTGTCATAGTTTAATTTTTTACCATTTAAATAATGGTTTTTTAGCCATTAATTCGTTTACCATATTCTTAATCTCTAAAAGTTTAGAATCGTTATCGAAATTTATAATTGTTTGATCTATTAAATCTACAATTTCAATTATTTCGTCTGTGTTAACCCCTCTTGTTGTTATTGCAGCTGTCCCTAATCTTATTCCACTAGTTATAAAGGGAGATTGAGAATCAAAAGGAACCATGTTTTTGTTAACAGTTATTTCTGTTTTTCCAAGAGCAATTTCAGCTTCTTTGCCATTGATGTTTTTAGATCTTAAATCTAAAAGCATTGAGTGGTTCTCTGTTCCACCTGATATAATTTCATATCCTTTCTTTGTCATTTCATTAGCCATTACCGAGGCATTTTGAATGACAGACTTGCAGTAAGATTTAAACTCATTAGATTGTGCTTCTCCGAAAGCAATTGCTTTTGCTGCAATTACATGCTCTAACGGTCCACCCTGAGATCCAGGGAAAACAGCTGAATCTAATAATGAAGTTATTGTTCTAGTTTTGCCAGATTTTAATTTTAAGCCCCAAGGGTTGTCGAAATTTTCGCCAACCATAATTACACCTCCTCTTGGGCCTCTTAATGTTTTGTGAGTGGTTGTTGTAACAATGTGACAAAAAGGAAGCGGATCATTTAAAAGACCAGCAGCTATAAGGCCCGATGGATGAGAAATGTCACCAAGTAAAATAGCTCCAACTTTATCTGCAATTAATCTTAATGCTTTGTAATCCCAATCTCTTGAATAAGCTGAAGCACCACAAATTATCATTTTAGGTTTAACATTTATTGCTTGATCTTCTAGCTTGTTATAATTAATTAACCCTGTTTGCTTTTCAACACCATAAAAGTTAGGTTGATATAATTTACCAGAAAAGTTTACAGATGAACCGTGTGTTAAATGACCGCCATGTGAAAGATCAAAACCTAAGATTTTATCTCCTGGATTTAGACAAGCTAGCATAACAGCCGAATTTGCTTGAGATCCTGAATGGGGTTGTACATTTGCCCAAGATGCTCCAAAAAGAGCTTTAATTCTTTCTATAGCAATTGTTTCTACTTGATCTACAATTTCACAACCACCATAATACCTTTTGAAAGGCAACCCTTCTGCATATTTGTTAGTTAAGACTGACCCCATTGCTTGCATAACCTGATTACTCACAAAGTTTTCTGAAGCGATAAGTTCTATGCCATTTGTCTGACGATGTTTTTCAGCATCAATTAATTCAAAAATCTGATTGTCATTTTTCATCTCTTAATCTTTGTTGCAAATTTATAAATTTACTTGTTAGATGATGTGTTTAATAGTAGATAAACTTTAAAAATCATTAGCATAGAAATAACGATAAGTGAAGATTGTAAAAAATGACTTATTTCAATTGAAATGTAGTAAAAAGAATAGCTGTGATTTAATGAGTCTGATATAGTGCTAAAATAATATGCTAGTAATGAAAAACAACTGAGAATAAATGTTATTGGAAAGAAAAAAATGAGACCTTTTTTTTGAAAAATATTTTCTGATAAAAAAATAGTTATGAGCTGAAAAGTGCAAATGAATAGCAGGCTAAAAACCCATTTCATTTTTTCTAATTCTGGTATAGATAAATGATTGATACAAGATAACATTCTACTATCAGTCATATTGAAAGTTGTGGAGATTCCGTTTCTAAAATGAGATAAATAATGTATTTGAAAATTTATATTCTGAAAAACATAATCTCTGAAAAAATCAAAAAATAAACTGGAAATAATTAAAGTGAATATTAGTATTAATTTTTTACTCATTTTTTTTTAGATAAAGAGCTAAATTTTTTTGTCCATAGATACCATAAAAGAAAAATAAACGAATAAATAATTACTTGAAAAGTGACATTATGATTGAAATTTAAGAGTAATGGATTGTAAGCTTGTATAATTGTGAGAATAGCAATCCTAATAACATTTATAAAATGCAGAATTATTATTCCTAACGGAATGTACCAAAGTTTTGTTTTTAAATTTCCGGGAAATGCAATTATGAAAATTGAGAAAACTCCAAAAAGTTTAAGTCCATTGCAAGGTTCTCCAATCCAAACACCGTGATTATATTTAGTGCCTTGAATTAGTGTAACAACCATGTCTGAATAAATTTCAATTTTCGGCTGGTAACCTAAAATAGAAAGGAAATAATTAGATTGCTTGGCAAGTAAAATAGAAATACTTTTTTTTATATCTATTTGACGTGAATTTGAAGAAATTAATTCGTCAAACTCATAAATGAAATGATAAAAGCTAAACCAAATAACAATACCTGCAAAGAATACGAGTACAAATCTAAACGATTTATTTCTATATAATTCTCTTAGATCTAATGAATTCAAAAAAGATTAGTGTTTAGTTTTCAAAAAATCGTAGAATGATTTCCCGCCAAAAAATGCTCCGATAGCTACTAAAATACTTATACCACCATCAACTGGAACACAAGGTGGGGGCCAACAAGGAGGTCCGCTGGAACCTGGAGGTCCACCACCTCCTATCTGTCCAAGTAAATATGAACTTGAAAAAACAAATAGAATAAGTAGGGATAATGTTAATTTTCTTTTCATTAGAATTATGCAAAGATAATTTTCTTCTTTAATTAAGAATATAATTATAGTCAAAAAATGTTTAATTTTTGAACTATCACTTATATTTGATTAAAATATTTATTACATAATTAATTTGAAAAACGATTTATCAAATAAAATAATTTCTATAAAAGATTTACAATGGCTATTAAAAGCTATTCTTAAAAGCTGGTATGTATTTGTTATTTTTCCTCTAATATTTTTAGTTGTTGGTTATTACTATAAATATAAGATTGTCCCAAACTACGCTTCAAAAATCGAAATTCTTTTAAAGTCAAATGATGTATACGATTATCAAGAGAAATTATATTCAAATGTTGGTTTTTATAATTATTATGGAGATGTCACTAACCAAATTAGAATTATTACTTCTTATGATTTAATTGAAAAAACACTTTCTAAACTTGATTTCTCTAAATCATATTTTATTGTTGGTAGATTAAACACGAAAGAGTTTTTTTCTGGCATGCCGTTTACTATTGACATTGATGTATTAAATAGAAAACTTTATGAATTACCTGTGGATTTTAAAATTATTGATGCAAATAATTATTCTATTTCATATGAGCTAGAAGGCGTAAATATCAGCAGAACCCATAAATTTGACTCTACTGAGTTTTCTGTTGATTATTCAATAAATACTAATCTTACTAAATCCTTTGACTTTAAAAATAGTTCTGAAGTTAATTATAAAATAGTAGTTCATTCAATGAACTATTGGGTGAATAGAATTCTAAGAAACATCAAGGTTGATAATTTAGATTACACTTCAATTCTTACAATAGAACTTAATGATGAGGTGCCAATAAGGTCTAAAATTTTTCTTGATTCATTGGCTCAGACATATATTGATTATACATTACAAAATCAGTTTCAGATTAATGAAAATACGTTGAGATATATTAATGTTCAATTAAATGAAGTTGTTGATATTATGGACTCTATCGAATACGATCTTCAGAATGTAAGAGATAAAAAAGGAATATTAGACATTGATAAGGAAGCTACAGAATATTTTAGAGATTTAATGTCTCATGAATCTGCAAAAAGAAAAATTCAGCTTAGAATAAAATCTTTAGAGAACTTAAAGGGTTACATAACAGCTGTTCAAGATGAAAATATTCTTCCTCCAGCTTTATTTATTTTAGATGATGATGTTTATTTAGAACAATCTATCTCTAAGTTTTATCAAGCACAACTAAAAAAAGTTGATTTAAAATATGGGGTTAAAAAAGAGCATCAAGATTTATTAAAACTCAATCAGTCTATTGCAAATCAAAGAAGAGATTTATTGATATACATTGATAATTCAATTAAAGCTCTTTTTGAAAAGATTAAAGATGAAGACTCAGAAATAGCTTTTTTTAGAAAATTAGTGAGAAATGTACCTAAATCAGCTAGAGATTTAGAGGCAATAAACAGAAAACTTCAAGTAAATCAGAAGTTGTATACATTTTTACTTGAAAAAAGAGCAAATACTTATATTGCAAGATCCGGTATAGTGCCACAGACTAAAGTTATTGAGAAAGCTCGTCTGCTTGGTAGGGTAGATTCTGATTCTGATTCTTTTGTTTATATGTTTTTATTTGTTGGGATTTGCACTGCATTTATTTTTTCTATTTTAAAGTTGATATTTTTTGATAGAATTGAAAATTTAAAAGATTTAAATGCTGCTACTGAGTTCCCTGTATTAGGTTCGGTTCCGTTTATTGAAATTGAAGAAAGTGTTTTGATGCCTGAAATTATATCAAAATCTAATTTCGCAGAATCCCTTAGGAGTATTAGAACATCATTAAACTTTTTTAATGTTGATAAAGAGAAGAAATTGAAATCATTTTTAATCTCTTCAATACATCCTGGTGAAGGTAAAACTTTTATCAGCGTAAACCTTTCTAGGATGATTAGTAGAACTGGTAAAAAAGTTTTACTTGTAGATTTTGACATGCACAAACCTAAGATTCATAAAGTTTTAAACTTGGATAATAAAATAGGTAATTCAACTTTTATATCTGGAGATGATTCCTTAGATAAATACATTCAGAAGATTGATAATGATTTATATATTTTAACAAGTGGTTTAATTCCACCAAATCCGTCTGAACTTGTTCTTTCTGATAGAGTAGATGAAATAATAAAATATGCTGAGATGAATTTTGATTATTTATTTTTAGATACACCTCCAATTGGTTACGTTAGTGATGGTTTGTATCTTTCTTCAAAAGTAAATTCAAGTATTTTTGTTATGAATGTGAATAAAGCTAATAAAAAAGGAATTTCCTTTTTTGATCAAATTGTTGAAAAGTCTAATATTAAAAGTTTTGGTATTATTTTAAATGGAGTTAAACATAAAAAGTGGAATGCTTATTATGGCTACGGCTACGGCTACGGTTACGGCTACGGCTATGGCTATGGGGATAGTGAGGAATCGTAAGCTAAATAATGTTTTAAATAAATTAATCCATTTTATTATTTGAAAATTAAATAAGATTGGATCCCTGAAAATCTATTTCGCTTAATTTCGAAATTAGAAGTTCCAAAAACTTCACGTAAAGCTTCAGTTTCACCTGGAAAACCAGGGTCACAAAGTTCATCAAAACCAATAATACTTCCTTTTGTTAAGTAAGGTTTAATCACTTTTAAGCATTCAACAGTAGGATGGTATATGTCAAAATCAAAATAAGCAAAAGCAATAATAGTTTCTTTATGTAGGTCTAAATATGCTTTTAGTGTATGTACAGCATCTCCTTTAACTGTTGAATTTTTTTTGATATGATTTAAGGGACATTCATTTTCGTGGCATTTCAATACATTTTCTAAATATTCTTGATAGTTTTCAGACACATTAAAGGCACCTTTTAAATTATATTCATATGCTCCATCTTTTTCACTAACTCCTTTAAATCCTGTGAAAGTATCAAAACCTACAATTTTTCTACTATGATTGAATGGCTCATATATTCCCCTTAAATTATTTAGTGTTGTTAAGTTTTGCCCCCACCTAACACCAAACTCAAAAATAACACCATGCACACTTTGTATTTGAGAATAGATTTCATTTAGAAATAAGATTTTTGACAATTCTTGCCTTTTTAAAAATAAACCAATATTATTTATTTTTTCATCATTGAAAATTGGATTAGAATTAAATAAATCTGTTAATTCTTGTCGATTATTTTTTTCATTTTCTGATGCAATTGATTTAATTACCGTGCTCATTTTATGTTTTTTTTATATATTATTTCATCTTTAGAATGATCTGCATTTAATTTTCTCCCAATTATATTTTCTTTTTCAGACCATTTATACCCATCACCAGGAGAAAGTAAATGAAGGTCATTAATAGAAATTATGTCTCCTTTTTTTAAATCTTTATTACTTGCAATAGATCGTTCTAATTTTATTTTTGCAGATTTTACTGAAGGCTCAATAAATAAATCTTCTTTGCCAAATGATTTCTCGAGAACTCTAATGTCTCGAACCATTCTTTTTAAACCATCGGGACCAAGTGATCCTGCTTGATCTGTTCCTTTCATTTTTCTGTCAAGTGTAATGTGTTTTTCAATGATTTCTGCGCCCATTGCTACAGCGGCAATGGGTGCAGCTATTCCAATAGTATGATCTGAAAAACCAATTTTATAATTAGGGAAATTCTTTTTTAAATAATTAATGCTATTTAAATTAACATTTTGAGGTTGTGTAGGATATTCAGAAACACAATGTAAAATAGAGATTTTGTTATGATACTTAGTAATGATATTTAGTGCATCATCTAATTCTTTTTTACCAGCCATCCCAGTAGATAATATGATTGGTATTTTAGTTTCTGATAATGCATTTAAAAGAGGAAGGTTTGTTAAATCTCTGCTGGCAACTTTTAAAAAATTTGGTGTAAATAATTTTAAAATCGAAAGACATTTTATTGAACATAATGTCTCAATAAAGTCAAGATTTTTTTCTTTGGCATATTTAAAGCACTCATAATGTTCATTATTTGATAATTCAAGAAATTCCCGGTGTTCTCCATAAGTTTTTCCAAATGAATGAGGAGAATTGTAAATTTTCCTCATTAGAGAGTCAGATAACTCTTCGCTTAAATCTCTTTTAGTTAATTTGACTGCATTTATTTTGTTAATATTCGTGTTAAATACTGGTTCTTTAATTGACATACTTCCCATGTCAATTAATTGTTTAGCAAGTTCTAATGAACCGTTGTGGTTTTGTCCAATTTCACCTATTATGTAGGTTGAATTATTTTTCATTTTGTTTTATATTTTTAATCATTTTGTCAAAATAAATTGGATTTTTTTCTAAAATTTCTAAAATATCATGTTTATTAAAAAACATGTTCTTGTTGTTAACAAGCAGAGTAAAAATTTCTTTTTGAATCTTAAAATCGTCAATGGTATCTAATGTTAGCCTTATTTTCCTTGTATCAAAAAGTTTAGAATTTGAGATGTAATTTATTTTGAATTTATCTGAGTTTTTATATATGTAATTTGTTACATGTTCTAAATATAATTTTTCATTTGTGCTTCTGCTTATTTTAACCAATGCATTTAGATTTGTTTTTTCAGCCCATAAACCCCAATGTGATATAATAGAAGGGTTATGGTTTATTTTAAAACAAGAATAATCATAAGAATTGTTTTGTTTAGTTAGTAAAACAAGGTCCTCAATGTCTAAAAATGGATTGTCAGCACATATTCTTATAATATTTTTGAAGTTATTTTTTTTTGCTGTTTCAATAAATCTGCTTAATACATTATTTTCACTTCCACGGTAACATCCAACTCCATTTTTTGAAGCAATTTTCACAATAGCATCATCTTTTGAGTTTTTTGTTGTAGCAACTACAATTGGAATGTCAATAGATTTTTTAATACGTTCAACAATAAGTTCAAGGATTCCTTTTTCTTTGTAAAAAGGAAGGATGATTTTATTAGGGAGTCTGGTTGATCCTGTTCTTGCTTGTATTATTATTCCTGTTTCAGACATTTATGTAAAATAGGCTTTAGGAAATTTTGATTTTCAACATTTAACATATTTAGTTAAATTTGTTCAAATTTAAATTATCCCTTAATAATGAGAAATTTTTTTTACACAATATACATTCTTTTACTTACAATTAATGTGTTCTCACAAACACCCAATGGTCCTGGTGGAGTAGGAACCATAAATGAACTTCAAATTTGGTTAGATGCTACGAAAATTTCAGCTTCAAATGGAGATTTTTTATCATCATGGGGCGATGTTTCGGGTAATAGCAATGACTTTACGCAATCAAACCCTACTTACCAACCTACATTTTCTGATAATAGTTCAATAAATTCTGGGCCTGCTGTCTCATTTAACAGTCAACATTTAAATTCTTCCTCAATATCTAATCTTGAAAATAATCAACTATCTTGGTTTTTAGTTTTAAATACTTCTAATACATCTCTGCAAGTAGTTACTCGTTCAAATTATTCTTCTGGGGCTTCTTTTGGATCAAATGCTTTATGGGGGAACTATACATCATCATCTTTGTTTAGAGCCCATACTAGGGAGTCTAATTCTACTATTAGTCCTGTTGATGCTAGTTATCAGTCTGGAACACACATTTGGGCAAATATATGGGATGGTACAACTTTATTTGAAAGCTATATTGATGAAGGTATTATAAATCAAAATTTTAATGGTTCTGCTAATCCATCAGGGCATAATTATATTACCTTAGGAGCAAATTCAGCCAATCAAATTAATCAATATCCTTATACAGGAGATATTTCTGAGTATTTTATTTATTCAACAGCAATTAATTCGGCTCAAAGAATTATCATTCAAAATTATCTTAGTACTAAATATTCAATAGCTCTTTCTTCAAATGATAAGTACTCTGCAACCAATGATGCACTTTATGGAAATGAATTAGCTGGCATTGGTAGAGAAGATGCTTCAAATGAACATTTAGACGCACAAGGAGAAGGTATTGTTAGAATCACCGCTACATCTCTTGATAATAATGATTATTTACTTTTTGGTCATGATGGAAATCCTTTAAATTCAACAACAACAGGTACACCCTTAGCTTATACAACTGCTTCTCCTGCCGGTGAAATATATGAAAGAACTTGGAGGGTTACTGAGACAAATGAAGTTGGGGATCTTACAATAACCTTCGATGTTTCTTCAAATGGATTTGGATTAACTCCTGATTATGAATTATTAATTGATACTGATGGTGATTTTTCTTCTGGAGCTAATGTTATTTCAGGAGTGTATTCTTCAGGCATTGTAACTTTTAATGTTCTTGCTGCCGAGCTTGAAGACGACTATTATTTCACCCTTGGAAACCCTTCTACAAATATTATAAGTATTGTTGATGGTCAAACTTGGAATGATAACACTACTTGGAATTGTTCTTGTATTCCAAGTTCTAGCAGTACTGTAACTATTGATGCTGGTCACACTGTAAGTGTATCTGCTAGTTCAAATGCGCTAGATTTAAATGTTGTTAGTACAGCAGGCTTAGACCTTTCTGGAGGGACATTAAATGTTGCTAGAAATTTAGATCTTCAAACAGGTTCTATTAATAGCTTAAATGGTGTTTTGGACGTTGAAGGAAACTTAACTAATTCAGGAACAACAAATTCTTCTGGCTCATTTATTTTTGTTGGAGGTAACTGGGATAACTCTTTAGGTAGTTATACTTATTTTTCTGGTGATTCATTGACATTTGATGGATCTTCGTTAAGTACTATTTCAGGTACTACAGATTGGAATATTCTAACAATTGATAATAGTTCTGGTGTTTCTGTTAGTTCAGGAACTCAAGATATTTACGGAGTATTAAACATTGTTTCTGGTACGTTTACTACCAGTGGAGCTGTCACCTTAAAGTCCAATGCTTTAGCTACTGCTCAAATGGATGATTTAGAGTCTGGAGATATTTCTGGAAATTTAACTGTAGAAAGGTTTATTTCTATGTCTAATCAAGGTTTAAGGGAGATTACATCACCTGTTGAGAACACTCATATTATTGACTGGCAGAATAATGGGGTTATATTTAGTGGTTTTTCTAATTCAACTGTTCCAGGGTTTAGTTATGTGAATGCTTTTACATACGTTGAACCAAATGCTTTAGGAAATAAAAATCAAGGATGGTTTAATGCTCAAGATGCTTTTACTGATGATACAGGTCCATTAGCTGGGCATAGAGTATATATGGATGCCGTAGATTATACACTTTCAGTAACTGGTAATCCTTATAAAAATTCTCAAGTTATTCCTGTAACTCAAACTGGTGGAGCTGGAAGTGGTGATGATCAGAATGGCTGGAATTTGTTAGGAAATCCCTATCCATGCACAATTGATTGGGATTTGGTTACTAAGTCTGGCATTGAGGATGCCGTTTGGATTTGGAATGCTACAGATGGGCAATATGGTTTACATTGGAGTGGCGGATCTTCTAATGGTGTAACTAATGAAATTGCTCACTCACAAGCATTTTGGGTTAAAGCGATATCTTCAACAGGTTCAATAACAATAAATGAAGATGATAAAGTACGAACAGATAAAGCATTTGTTAAAACATACAATCCTTCAGATGACATGCATGTTTACCTTACAGGTAATATAAATGATTATAAAGATGAGTTAATTGTTAGAAGGCTACCTAACGCTTCTGAATCTTATGATCAGGGATTGGAATTTCCTAAATTATTTACAGAATTACCTGATGAATCTCCAAGTTTGTCTGTATTGTGTGAAGATTCTATAAATTTATGTGTTGCTGCAGTAAATGATCTTGTTTCATCAGAATTAAAAATCTCAGCTATAGCAGGGTTAAATACCCAAGGTACCTACACACTTAATTTTAGTATACCTGAAGGGTTTATGCATTATGGTTGTATCGAATTAGAAGATTTACATACTGGAATAATAACTGATTTAAGATCCGATTCAAGCTATTCTTTTTTATCTAGCGATACGACTACTATTCCAAGGTTTAATATTCATTTTTTTAATGATTATAATGTGTTTTCTCAAGATGCATCATGTTTTGATGAAAATGATGGTTCTGTTCTAATTTCTGGTAATTCCATTTCAGCGTCTAATTTTTCTCTTTTAGACCCATCTGGATCAGTTGTTTCATCAGGAATTGTTTCGGGAGATTCGTTGTGGCTAAATAATATACATGCTGGTTTTTATAATATTTCTTCTGATCTTATTGAAAATTGCTTGAATAATCAATATTCAATTGAAGTTTTACAACCTATACAAATTGAAGCAAATTTTATAACCAATACTGATACTATTTATTTTGATCAAGGACAGGCACAATTAGCTGTAACTAATACAAGTATTGGGGCTGATAATTATACATGGAATTTTGACGATGGAAACTTTTCAAACCAAACTCACCCTATTCACTTTTATTCTTCAAATGGAACATATAATTTAACTCTTTTAGCTGAAAATAATATGTATCCATTGTGTTATTCTGAATTGAACAAAGATATTGTTGTAATGGATTCAACATCTTTATTGTTGCCAAAATTCGATGAAATAAATGATATTTCTGCCTATTGTTTCAACGATAATATCATAGTTGATTATGATGTTGAAAAACCAATAAAAATAAATCTTGTTCTTTATAATTCTTTAGGGCAGATTGTATTTAGTAAAGAATTTTTGATTTCTGGAAATAACTCAATTAATATCCCCGGTCTTTTAACTAAAAATCAAATTTATTTTTTAGTTATAAATTCTGGTGACAATTCTAAATCATTCAAACTGTTTTAATCTATGTCTAAGGATAAAATTTTTGTAACTGGTTCTGATGGTTTTATTGGAAGTCATCTTGTTGAAGAATTGTTGATTCAAGGATTTCAGGTTAAAGCTTTATGCCAATATAATTCATTTAATTCTTGGGGTTGGTTAGATTCATTCTCTCAAAATCAAAAAAATGAAATTGAAATTGTTAGTGGAGATATACGTGATTTTAATAGCTTAAAAACTTTAATGACAGGGTGTGATTCTGTAATACATTTAGCTGCATTAATAGCAATTCCATATTCCTTCTTTTCTCCTGAGAGTTATGTAGATACAAATATTAAAGGAACATTAAATGTTGTTCAAGCTGCAAAAGATTTAAATCTAAAACGAACTTTAGTTACATCAACTTCTGAAGTATATGGAACAGCTCAGTATGTTCCAATTGATGAAAAACATCCAAAGCAGCCTCAATCTCCTTATTCGGCATCTAAAATTGGTGCAGATAGTATTGCTGATTCTTTTTATAGATCTTTTGACTTGCCAATCACTATCGTTAGGCCTTTTAATACTTATGGACCAAGACAATCTGCAAGGGCTATTATTCCTACAATTATTTCCCAATTATTAAATGGAAATAAAGAAATAAAATTAGGAGATTTAACACCAACTAGAGATTTACTATTTGTAAAAGATACAGTTAAAGCTTTTATTGAGATTTACAATTGTAAAGATTTAATAGGTCATGAATGTAATATTGCAACAAATTCTGAAGTCTCCATGCAAAATGTTGCTGATACTTTGATTGAATTGATAAATACAGATGCTATAATTATTACAGATCTAGATAGAATTCGTCCTGAGAAATCTGAAGTTTTTAGGTTGTATGGAGATAACACTAAAATATTAGAAAATACTAATTGGAAAGTTGAAAATGATTTAATAAGTGGACTTAAGAAAACTATTGATTGGTTTTCAGATTCTAATAATTTGAAGCATTATAAATCTGGTATTTACAATGTATAATAATCTTTCTAAATTTATAAGAGAACATTATAATCAAGAATCAGGTTTTATTCCACTTCACTCACCTGTTTTTAATGGAAATGAAAAAAAATATGTAATAGATGCTATAGACTCTACTTTTGTTTCTTCTGTGGGGGCATATGTTGATAAATTTGAAGACGAAATTTGTAATTATACTGGTTCAAATCATGCTGTTGCTATAGTCAATGGAACAAATGCTCTTCATCTATCTTTATTGTTGGCAGGTGTAGGAGAAGGTGACGAAGTTATTACTCAGCCTTTAAGCTTTGTCGCTACTGCAAATGCTATTTCATATTGTAAAGCAATTCCTCATTTTGTCGATGTTGATAAAGAAACTTTGGGTTTGTCGCCTTCCTTGTTAAAAAATTATTTGAAGCAAATTGCTAAGATAAAAGAGGGGGTTTGCTATAATAAAATAACGGGTAATAAAATTTCAGCTTGTGTTCCTATGCATACTTTTGGTTTGCCAATGTACATAGACGAAATCGTTAATATATGTAATCATTATAACATAAGTGTTGTTGAAGATGCAGCTGAATCTCTTGGGTCATTTTATAAGAACAAACATACAGGAACTTTTGGTTTGTTAGGTGTTTTTAGTTTTAATGGAAATAAAATAGTTACTTCAGGTGGTGGGGGTGTTATAATTACTAATGACAAAGAAATTGCTAAAAAAGCAAAATATTTGAGTACTCAAGCTAAAGTTCCTCACAAATGGGAATACTCACATGATTTTATTGGATTTAATTATAGGATGCCTAATATAAACGCAGCACTTTTATGTGCTCAGATTGAATGTTTGGAGTTTTTTGTTCAAAAAAAGAGAGGTCTGTCAGATTCATATCATCATTTTTTTAAAGATTATGAAGGTGTTATTTTAATTCGAGAAATTGACGAGTCAAGATCAAATTATTGGTTAAATACATTGTTAATTAAAGATCAAAATGAAAGAGATGTGTTTTTAAATAGTTTAAATAAGTTTAATATTATGACTAGACCTGTTTGGAATTTAATTAATACTTTAAATATGTATGAAAAATGTCCAAAAAGTGATTTGAGCAATTCAATTTGGCTAGAAAAAAGACTTGTAAATATTCCTAGTAGTGTATGTTAACAAAACGAAATAAAATATGTATAGTTGGCTCTGGTGGTTTTGCTAGGGAAGTTTTTCAAATAATAAAACAAAATTTAGAAATAAAAAATATTGATCCTTTTGGCACCTGCTTTTTTTTAGTTAAGGATGATGAGTTTTCTAATCAGATTATATATGGTATAGAGACTTTACCTGAGTCGAAATTTGATCCAGAAATATATGAGCTGGTTCTTTCGGTAGCAGCCCCCCTTCTAAGAAAGAAATTAAACAGTAAATTTCCAAAGGCTACTATATATCCAAATATTATTAGTCAACATGCTATTATTTCTGAATATATTTCTTTTGGAGTTGGAACAATTGTATGCCCAGGATCAGTACTTACTTGTGATATTGAAATAGGGGATCATGCTCACATAAATTTAAATTCATCCATTGGACATGATTGCAAAATAGGTGATTTTTTCACTTGTTCACCTGGAGTGAATGTAAGTGGCAACTGTACTATTTTAAATCAAGTTTATTTTGGAACATCTGCTATTATTAAACAAGGATTAAAAATATGTGATAATACAATTGTTGGAATGGGTGGTGTCGTTGTTAACGATATAGAACAAAGTGGCACATATGTTGGGAATCCAATAAGAAAAATAAAGTGAAAAAGATATGTTTTGTTACTGTTGTTCATCGAAAGATTGAGCTTTATTTAGTTGATTTTTTTAATTCTTTGAGAGAACAATCATTTAAATCCTTTGAACTTATTTTATTTAATGATGCTCTTGATGAGAATGTTCTTATAAAACTTAGTGTCGGTTTAAATGTTGAAATTATCGATGTTAAAGGTTCTCCTAATGAGATTAGAAATGAAATGATTCTATTTCTAATTAGATCAGATTTTGAACATTGTATTTTTGGGGATGCTGATGATTTTTTTCCAAAAAATAGAATTAAAGAAAATATTTCGCTTCTTGATATTTCTGATATTGTAGTAAATGATGTTCATTTAGTCAATCAAAAAGGTGATTTGATCCAAAAAAATTATTTCTCAAATAGATTAGAAAATGGATCACTAATTGATTTTAATACCATTTTGGACAAAAATATTTTAGGTTTAGGTAATACTGCTATTAGAACAAGTATTTTGACTAAAAGGTTATTAGTTAACTCAAATATATTGGCTGTTGATTGGCAAGTGTTTTCAAGACTTTTGTTAGTGTATAAATCAAAAACTATATTTACTAATAATACTGCAATATACTATAGGCAGTACGATGGTAACATGATTGGTCTTGATAAATTAAATCTAGAAAAGGTTAAATTTATTGTGAATGTTAAAATAGAACATTTTAAATCCTTATCTAATTTCGGAAAAATATTTAAAGATAAATTAAACACATACTCAAAATTAAAGACCTATTTATTGAATAATGAAAATTGCAATGAATATCTAGATAAGCTTAATGAAATAGAAAGTCCATGCTTTTTTTGGTGGGAAGAAGTGAAACCATTTGATGAATTTAATTATGAAAGTACAAATAACTCCAAATAAAAAAATTTTTAATTACTGCGCACCTTATATTATTGCTGAAATTGGTGCTAATCATAATGGTGACATTGATTTAGCCATAAATATGATTAATGCTGCTTACGCTGCTGGTTGTCATGCTGTGAAGTTTCAATCTTGGACACCTGATTCACTTGTTTCTGAGCAAGAGTATGAAAATAATCAAGTTTATAACGATTCTCCAAAAAAGCATTTTGGATCATTAAGAGAAATGGTGAATAAATATTATTTAAGACCTGAACAGCATTTTGAATTAAAAAAACATTGCGATACTATTGGTATTGATTTCTTATCTACGCCTTTTTCGGAAAAAGAAGCTGATTTATTAAATGAAATTGATATTCCTTTCTTTAAAGTAGCTTCGATGGATATTAATAATTATAGACTTTTAAAGTATTTGGCTGAATTTCAAAAGCCTATTGTTTTATCTACCGGTATGTCTACTATTTCTGAAATTGATAAAGCCATTAAAGTTGTTGAGTCTGCAGGCAATTTTAATATTGTTTTATTACACTGTATCTCAATTTATCCTCCAAAATATGAGGATATTCATTTAAATAACATACATATGTTAAATGAGACTTTCGGTTATCCAGTAGGTTTTTCTGATCATACAATAGGATTTTCAATTCCTTTAGCTGCTATTGCTAAGGGAGCTTGTATAGTAGAAAAGCATTTCACAATTGATAAAAATCTTCCAGGTTGGGATCATGAAATATCTGCTGACTCGAATGAAATGAGAGTAATTTGCAGTGAAGGGGTGAATATTTCTAAAGCTTTGGGTGAGAAAACTAGAACAGTCTCAATTCAAGAAGAAGAGAAAAAAATAAAGTTTCGAAGAAGTGCTGTCGCATCAAGAAATTTAAAAAAAGGTAAAATTATTGATAAAAATGATATTTTGTATAAAAGACCAGGTAGTGGTTTGAGCCCTGATTTAGAGTTCTTAATTATAGGTAGAAAACTAAATAGAGATATTAATAAAGATGTGTTGTTTTCAATAGACAATTTTGAATAAGATGACAAAGGTAGTTGCATGTGTAATAGCAAGAACGGTTTCTAAACGATTGCCAAAAAAAGTGTTTAAGGAAGTCTATGAACAACATAACATGCTTGATTACATAATAAATAGATTGAAAAATTGTTCCAAAATAGATGAAATTGTTTTATGTACTTCATCTGACAGTTCGGATGATGAACTTGAATTAACAGCTATAAAGAATGATGTTTCTATTTATAGAGGTTCTAAATCTAAGGTTATTGAAAGAATGATTAAGGTAGGTCAAAATTATTATGCAGATTATCTTATCAGAGTTACAGGAGATAATGTTTTTACTTCTTATGAATATATAGATACTCAACTAGAAATTATTGAAAATAATAAACTTGATTACGTTAGGTTACATAATGTTCCTATAGGAACATCTGCAGAAATAATTAGCTTTAGTGCTTTGTTAGACTGTTATGAAAATATGGACCCATCAATTAGTGAATATTTAATGTTGTATATGTTTAATCCACAAAGATATAAATGTGGACTTGTTGTGCCTTTTAATGAGGATTATTCTAACTATACTTTAACTGTCGATACACAAAATGATTACAATAGAACTTTAGAGATTATTGATAAATCAAATGTATTAGACAAATTAAATATAGAATTAAAACAACTTTTAATGACCGCAAAAAAAAATAACATTAGGCATTTGATTTATGATGCCAAAGGGGAAGTTAAATATCCATATGGAAAAGTTATTTCTTTTGAAGAATATAAATTAGATATGAAAAATAGGATTGATAACTCATTTAAATTCTTTCTATAAAATGTCTATTTATTTTTATACTGAAACAGCATTTCATCATGAAGGAGATTATGATTATTTGAAAAAATTAGTTCATATGTCAAAAGAAGTTGGAGCACATGGGATTAAATTTCAGATTCTTTTTGAATTAAACTCTTTGACAACTAGCTCTCACGGTAACTATTCAGCCCTTTCTAGTTTAGTTATTGAACCCAATAAATGGAAGGAAATCTTTGATATATCAATTGAGAATGGTTTAGATATTATTGCAATGCCATTGGATTGCTCTGTATTTGAAATGTTATTAGAGTATAAAAAAAACATTAAATATTTAGAATTACACTCCGTTAGTTTTAATGACACTAGTCTGAAAAAAATGATAAAAGAATCAAATATCCCTTTGATTCTTGGAGCTGGTGGTAGGACATTAAAAGAAATAAATTCACTGTTGTTGTACTTCGGTTCACAAGTTGAAGTGTTGATGCATGGATTTCAATCTTTTCCTAGTAAAATTGAAAATGTCCGTTTAGATAAAATATTCTTTTTAGCTTCTAAATTCCCTTTTTTAAAAATTGGTTATGCAGATCATTCATCATTTGATGACAATTTTTCTGTTACTTCAAATGAATATGCTTATTTATTGGGAGCTCGGGTTTTTGAAAAGCATATAACATTAGAAGAGGGTGTTAAAAGAATAGATTATGAATCTTCCGTTGGGGCAGATAAATTAAAATTGATTATTGAGAGGCTTAACTTTTTAGATCTTCAGATTTTAAATAATAGCTACGATTTTTCTATTTTAAATGAATATGAGTTATCTTATAGAAGGCGACAAAAGATAGCAGTAGCTTCAAAGAAAATCAATAAAGGTGATTTTTTTAGTTTAGAAAATGTAGCATTTAAAATGTCAGATATACTATCAGACTTAAATGATTTTTCACTTCTTAGAAATAAAAAATCTACTGTAGATTTAAATTATGATGAGGTTATTTTAGAAAAAAATATTAGGTAGTTAATGAAAGATAGTCACAAAATAATATTTCATAAAAAATTGACATTTTCCAATATTGTTGATGCATTAAAATTAGCTAATGATGGATTTTTAGCATTAGTTGATTCGAAAAATAAGTTAATAGGAGTTGTTACAGATAGTGATGTAAGAAGAGCAATATTAAATCAAACTAACACAATAGAGTCATTAATTAACTTTAAGCCTTTTTTTGTTAACTATGAATTCTCTAATAAAGAAGTTTTTGATTTTTCTATTCAAAATAGAATTATACATGTCCCTTTAGTAGATGAAAATCACATTCTAATGGATGTTTTTATACAGAACAGTGACCATTTAAAAACAAAAGAAAATAAAGTGGTAATAATGGTTGGTGGTCTTGGAAAAAGATTAGGAGATTTAACAAAAAACACTCCTAAACCTATGTTGAAAATCATGGGTAAGCCAATTTTGGAATATATTCTTCAATCTTTCATAGAAGAAGGTTTTTATAAGTTTATTTTTTGTGTTAACTATAAGTACGAAATAATTCAAAATTATTTTGGCGATGGAAGTGCATTTGGTGTTGAAATAAATTATGTCTTTGAACAAAATAAATTGGGAACAGCAGGCGCTATTAGCTTAATAGATGATTCTCATGTTAAAGAACCTTTTTTTGTTGTAAATGGAGATGTTCTTAGTATGGTTAATTACAGCGATATACTAGAATCTTATAACTCTTCAACAGCAGATGCTTTAATGTGTGTAAAACAAAATAACTATAAAAATCCTTATGCTGTCGTTAATTTTGATGAAGAAAATAATTTAGTTTCTCTTGAAGAAAAACCGGTAACTACTTTTTATTTTAATTCAGGAATATACATCATTAATAATGTAATAAAAGCTCTTTTACCTAAGAATAATCCCTTTGATATGCCAGATTTATTTCTCAAAGCAAAATTAAATAATAAGACTGTTAAAGTTTACGCTATTAAAGATAATTGGTTTGATATTGGAACTAAAGATGAGTTTTATAGATTGACTAATTAATATTTTATAGTTGAATGCTAAGGAAAATATTTTCACATACATTGATATATGGTTTTGCTCCTCATCTTCCAAAGGTTATTACATTATTCATTTATCCATTAATAACTGCAAATTTAACTGAATTAGACTATGGTGTTAGTGGTGTCATAGCTTCTTATTTAGGTGTGTTAATAATTTTTAATACTCTTGGACTTAGGTTGATTTTAGTTAATTCTTTCTACCATCATAAAAACCATTTTATCTATAGATGGAGGTATGTCTATGGTATACTTCGATTCTGGTTAATCTTTTTTAATTTGTTACAAGGTGTTTTTTTATATATAATAATCCCTGAAGAAGCTATGGGCAATGTTTGGGAGATAATTTTACTTACGATTATCCCAAGCATTTTATTTGGACCTGTTGGTATGATATTCTCAACATATTATCAATTAAAACAAAAACCTTTGATGGTAACATCAAGAACTATTCTTGTTGGTTTAATTACAGTTTTTATAACATATTATACCATTGTAGAATTGAAAATGGGTTATATGGGTTGGATATGGTCCTCTTTTTTTGCCTCATTAATTGGAGGATTTCTTTATTGGACACATCTTAGGTTTAGACTAAAATTAAAACCAATATTTTCATACAAACCCAAGTTGATTTTTAAATACTTAAAAGTGTCACTTCCTGTTGTGCCACATCAATATTCTGTTTATTTATTAGATGCATCTGATCGTCTTGTTATGGATCAGTTAAATACTTCTACAGAAGAAATTGGTAAATATAACTTTGCTTACGGTTTTGGTAATTATTTTAGTATGTTTTCAATGGCGATTGGTTTAGCAATTGGTCCTATGTTAAATCAGAAATTAAAAGAAAATAAATTATTTCATTATAGAGACGTTATTTTTGCTGTTCAATTAATGTTTTTTGCTATTTCATTTAGTGTTTCCTTGTGGTGTAAAGAAATATTTCAACTTTTAGTTAATAATGATATTCTATCAAGTTTATATCCATTAGCAATAATTATAATTATGTCTTATAACTATAGACCTCAATATTTAGCGGTAAGTATTAGATTGGTTTATTTTGAGAGAACAAAAAAATTATGGAGAATATCATTAATAGCAGGATTAATCAATTTAGTTCTAAATATATTTTTGATTCCTATATATGGCTTTCAAATTGCTGCAGCAACTACTTTTGTTGCTTTATTATATATGGGATATTCAGGTTTTTTTCTATCAACATACAGGAGTTTAAAGGATGGAATTAAATTTTATCCTTTGTACTGGTTTTTAACTCATATTGGTTTGACTATTATAGTATTCTGTTTAAAAGATGAAGGCTTATTTTTAAAATTGCTGTCAACTATATTTATTTTTGTCCCTTTTTCCCTTTGGATTTATATTAGAAGAAGTCTTTTTCTGGTTAAAAATACTTAAATGAAAAGTAGAAGAGATATAATTGATTTTATTTTGCGTATTGAAGATGAGTTTAATGTTAATTCACTTAAGTTTAATAATATTCATTTTTGGCCATTAATTCGAGTGAAATTATTTTTTCATTTAATTTATAAAATTGAGAAAGAGTCATTGTTTTTTGAAAAAAAAAGAAATGAAATTAAATCTAATTTTTTATTTGAACTTTTTAAATGGCCTTTTTGTTTGTGGAAAATTAACTCTTTTAAAAAAAGAACCTTTCTTTTTATTGGATCCTATAGTCATAGAGTAGAATACAAAGGGTTTATGTTTAATAGGTTTTTTGATTCTATTATTAATAAAATGAATATAAAATCGAAATCTTTGATAATGGATTATGATAGTTTAGGCACTGGTCCTATTTTTAATAGCGATGTTTTTTTAAATTATAACAAGTTTTTTAATTCCTTTTTTAGTTTTATTCGCTTTAAAAGTAAATTAACAAAAAGAACCCCCAATTTTAATTTAGAAGAGTATTTTAAGTTATCTGATTTTTTTTTAGAATCCGATTTCACATCAGATTTTAGATTAGGTATAGATCTAGATTTCTTGAAGTTTTATTTAAATGAATTGAGCTATAAAATTGATTTTTTCCAACTTTTATTAGCTAAAACAAAGCCAAAATATGTTTTTACTTTATGTTATTATTCAGATGTCGTTTTTGCTCTTAATATAGCTTGTTCTCTTAATAAAGTTAAATCTATAGAGGTTCAACATGGCCCTCAACCCATTTCTCATGCTGCTTATTCCCACTGGACTAATTTACCTTTATCAGGTTATGCAATGCTTCCAAATATATTTTGGTGCTGGGATGATAATAGTGTATCAATTTTAAGTAAATGGAATCATAAATTGAATAATCACAAAGCCATTAAATTTGGTAATCCATGGATTGATTATTTAGAAGATAAATCGGAAGAAATTACTAAAGATGATTTTATATTGTATACGTTACAGCCACTAGCAATTCATGTTTTATTTACTGATAATTTAATAGAATCAATTAGAAATTCTAATATTAAATGGTTTATTAGGTTACACCCAAGACAGTTTAATCAACTTCAAGATATAATTTCTTTTTTAAATGATAATGGCTTAACCAAATTTGTTGAGATCGATTTAGCATCTAAACTGCCATTGCCAACTTTAATGAAAAATTGTTTATTACACATATCTAATTATAGTGGAGCTATAATAGAAGCTCAATTACTAGGTAAATTTTCTATAATTATTAATGAAATTGGTAAATATAATTTTAAAAATCTAATTAATTTAAAGCAAGCTATATATTTAAATTCTAATGAAATAACTGCCGATTTAATTAGGAAATATTCTAATAACAGTGATAAAGTTCAAAAAGAAGTTGAAAAAAGTAATTATTTAAATTTTTTTGATAATGAATGTTAATGAATAAAATATTTTATCTATTAATGTTTTTGGATTGTAAATACTCATATAATCTTTTTTGCTTAATTCGCGTTTAAATTTCATTGCATTATTCTCATAATACTTTTTTATTTCATTTGATATTTGATTCTTTAAGCAATGATGATACATGTTTCTGTGATACAAATGATAATTTTTTTTAGATAAATCATCAAGGTTTTTATTGATGAATATTTTTGATGAATTAAAATCGATAATTCTTTTGTTGTTGAGTTCCCAATTGACTTTTACCGTTGATTTTTGCATCGGTTGAAAATTATATTTTTTGTAAAATCGTATGCCAAAATCCCAATCTTGGTGTCTTTTTAGATTTTCATCAAATAATGTATTTATTGCAGAATTTGTTTTAACGGTAATTGTTGGGCTAGAACATATTCCTCCATCAAATAAATAATCAATGAACTTTTCTTTTGGCTTTATATTTCTGGGGATTATTGTATTAACTTTTTGTGACCTATAAATGTCAATTCCACCATAACAACCATCAAGTTTGTTTTTTTTAATAAAATTCACACTTTCTTGCAAGTGATTTTTTTTCCATTCATCATCAGAATCTAAAAATGAAACAAAATCACCTTCTGCTAATTTTATTCCTTTATTTCTTGCAATATTAGCATTTCCTTTTGTTTTTAGCTTATAGTATTTAATAGGTATAGTTTTGATATTTATTAATATATCATTGTATGAATCTGACGAAAAATCATCAATAATGATTATTTCAATATCTAAGAATGTTTGTTGAAGAATAGAATCTAAAGCTCTTTTTAATTCAATTCTTCTATTATGTACAGGGATTATTACAGAAATCAACGGCATAAATCAGTATAATTTATTTAACATATCTATTGTTAAATCCTTTTCAAAAAGAAATTTATTTTCCTTTATTTTTTTATTATCCCAGTTCCACCATTGAAGTTCATTTAATTTTAATATTATTTCATTTGAAAATCTGTATTTAATTATTTTACAAGGACTACCAGCTACGATTGAAAAATCAGGAATCTCTCCATTTACAACAGTATTAGCTGCTATTACTACGCCATTACCTATTTTACTTCCAGAAAGAATTATAGATTGTGTGCCTATCCATACATCATTACCTATTGTTATTTCTCCATTAGAGGTAATATCATTACTAAAGTTGTCGTTTAACAGGTGGTGTCCTATGAAATAACTTGATATTCTTTTGTAATTGTGATTGTATTCTTGGATTGCAACATTTCTTGCAATAGAACAATATTTGCCAATTTTAATAGGATTTAGCTTTCCAATAATATCTGTTCCAGGACCATTAATACTTGTTTGCTCTCCAATAAATATATTTCCGGAAAGCTTTACATTTTCAATTATTTTCACATTATCATTTATTTTTATTTCCCCCTGAATGGTTGAGTTTTTAATGACTACGTTATTTCCAATGTTTAATTTACCTGATAGATGTACGTTTTTGAAATTTGTATTTTCACCAATAACGTGATTTTCTTTATTTAATAAGATTATTGTGTTATTTATTTTAAAAATCATTCTTTTTAAAAAAATATAAAATAAAGATGGATGTTTAAATTTCATTTTAATACAATTGAATTTAATAATTTGTAAAATTAGTTAAACAATTTTTTAAGTAAATATATAAGTTTACATATTATATCCTATTTTGATTAAAATGAATAGAAAAATACTTTTTTTATTTACAAATTCTTTTCCATATGGAAATGGTGAGCAATATTTAAATGATGAATTTAAATTGTTGCAGCAAAATTTTAATGATATCTATTTATTACCAGTAAATATTATTGGAGAAAAAAGAACTGGTTTTGAGAATTTGAAAATTATTGATCTAAATGAAAAATTAATTGTTTCAAAAACCAAAATGATGTTTAATTTTTTTAATTATTACAATATAATTAAACAGGGTTCAGGTTCTGTAAGTTTAGAGAACCTGAAATCTATTCATCATGCATGGTCAGCATCAGAATTTATTCTTGATTTTATTTTAAGAAACAAAATTGATTTTCAAAATGTTACTGTTTATAGTTATTGGTTTTTTCATAGTGCATTAATTGCTGGTTTTTTAAAGAAAAGAGTTCCTTTAATTAAAGCTGTTTCTAGAGCACATATGGGAGATGTTTATGATGAAATTATTCCCATGAAATTCACAAAATTAAAACTAAAGTATTTAGATTCTGTTATAACCATTTCTGATCACGCTAGAAATTATTTGACAGACAAATTCCCTGATTTTACTGAAAAGGTTTCTTGCAGTAGATTGGGCGTTCTTGATAGAGGAATTAATCCGACAATAAAGGGTCATAGTTGTTTCACAATTGTTACTTGTTCAAGTGTTACTAAAAGAAAAAGAATTGAAGAAATTGCTGAAGCTATTGGACAACTGAAAAACAATGTTAAATGGATCCATTTTGGAGATGGAAATCAAATGCAAAGTCTGAAAAGTACAGTTAAATCTTTCCCAAATAACATTAAAGTCATTTTGATGGGTTGGGTTCCGAATAATGATGTGCTTGAATTTTATAAGAAAAATACAATTAATTTATTCATTAATTTGAGTTTTCAAGAAGGAATTCCAGTTTCAATTATGGAGGCGATTAGTTTTGGTGTGCCCATTTTAGCATTTGATGTTTATGGATTAAAAGAAATTGTAAATGATGTTAATGGTGTTTTGTTGCCAGTTGACTCTAAATCATCAGATATAACTATGTCTATATCGAAAATATTAAATGTTTCTTATTCAAAGGAAGAAATAAAACAGAATTGGAAGGAAAACTATTTTGCTCCCAAAAATTACAGTAGTTTTATTGAAAATTATATAACATGAAACCAAAACTAATTTTAACTGATATTGACGGTGTATGGACGGATGGTGGAATGTATTATGATAACAACGGTAACGAATTGAAAAAATTTCACACCTATGATAGTGCAGGTGTTTTGTTTTGTAATAAGTTAAATATTCCTGTTGGAATCTTAACAGGTGAGCAAACAGAAATTGTAGCTAATAGAGCTAAAAAATTAAAAATTGAGCTCTTATATCAAGGTGTTGTTAATAAATTAGATGTAGCTAACGATTTATGTGAAAAATATAGTATCGATTTAGCAGATGTTGCTTATATAGGCGATGATTTAAATGATATTAAATTGCTTAAAGCAGTTGGTATTTCAGCCTGTCCTTCATCATCTCCTGATTATATTAAAGATATAGTTGATGTTGTTTTAAAAAAGAATGGAGGAGAAGGAGTTTTCCGTGAGTTTGTTGAGTTTTTATTTAATGTTGATGAGCTTATTAAATAGCTATGATTTTTTTTAATTTATTACTAGAGCTTTTTTTAAAAAAAACAGAGTTAAATAAGAAAATCAAATATGATTTTTTTAATCAGCATTCATTTTCTCTTCCAAATAGTGCTAAATATGATAGATTAATTGGTTTAAGGCAGTGTAAAAGATTCTTCTTTAAGTTGTGGTCTTCTAAAAAAAAAACTTCAAATCATTATTTTGAAAATGATCTTTTAGGTTGTTATTTATATGATATAAGTTCGGGCAATATTAAAGAAAAAGCGAATTATGTTTTCAAAGAATCTGGCACTGAACTTTCTGGATTATTTGTTAGAGATGATTTGTTGTTGGACTTGCCTTTACATAATAGAGTTGTTTTTTCAATTTCAGCTTTAATTTTTTATCCATTAATTTCAATATTAGTTTTTTTCAGAAAAAAAAATCGTATTAATATTGCTCTTTTCCCCGAGCTTTTAATAGAATGTTCAGTTTTAATTAATCAATTAATTAAAGTAGGTTGTGAAAAAATTTATTTCTTTTCTACTCATGAACCTGAAGCAAATTTATTGGCTCATTTTTTAAAGAGGGAAAATATCAGAGTCGTAAAAATACCTAATTCAAATCCATTGTTTATGTTTAATAAGAGTATGGTAACTGATGAACTGATACTTACTCTTGAATATCAATTTGAAGAGGCTAAGCTTTTTTATCCAGATCAAGATTTTGAAATTACTAGGTGGCAACCATTTGGGTTAACTCAATATTATAACAAGTTAGAAAGGGTTCATATAAATAAGAATTTATGTTATTATTCTCATGCTTCATGGATTAGGAAAGATGAAGATCATCATTTGCCATGGTTTAATGAGGTTGAATTAGAACTTGATTTGTTAGATAAAATAAGTAAATCCAAATATTTTAAAAGTAATAAGATTCACATATGTCTACATCCAAAAGAAAAAGCATCTTTTGAAGTTTTAGAAAGAGCTAAAAAGTACTATCAAGATATTTTTGGTCAAAATGTCGAATTTTATTATTCAAATAAAAATTCATTTGAGGCGTTTAAAGAATTTGATTTGGGATTTGGAGCTTTTTCTTCAATTTTATTTGAAAGAATTCAATGTGGATATAAAACACTTATATTTAATAATAAAATAAATGAATTCCCAATAGCTAAATCCAATTTCAATTATTTTGTGATTGATGATTTTGATACTTTTTTAAAACGTATCCATTTGACTATGGATTTGAAATTTGAGGAATTTTTTAATACACAAATTAATTATACTTTTAAAAAATGATTCTTATTTTTCTAAGATCTTTTTTTGTTGTTCTTTTTGAGATTTTATTTTTAATTAAAGATTAAAAAATAGATTAATTTTTACAGGCAAACTATATGAAAAATTTGAGAAATATTTTGACCATTTATTCGTTTTTAATGGGTTTTTTTCAATCTGAAAATTTAAATTTTCAGATTGAAAAGTCACATGCAAGTTTATTTTTTTAAATGATGATATCAACTATGCTTTCCCCCATAAAGTCGATTCTAACCTTAGAAATAGTTCTAAATAATAGTTAAAGTTTTTTAAATAATATGATTTCAGTTATTATTCCGAATTATAATAATGCTAATTATGTTTCTTATTCAATTGATTCAGTTATTAATCAATCTTTCAAAGATTGGGAGTTAATTGTTGTTGATGATTTATCTACTGATAATTCATGGGATGTAATTCAGACATACGTAGATAAATTTGATAATATCTTTTCTTATAAAAACTGTACAAACCAGAAAGGCGGATCAGTATGTAGGAATTTAGGTCTTGAAAAGGCTAAAGGTAAATATGTTCTTTTTTTAGATTCTGATGATGTTCTTTCTAACTTTTGCTTAAAAAACAGGTTAGATGCCATAGATGTGAAAGAAGGTTTAGATTTTTACGTTTATCCAATGGCTACTTTTTATAATAAAATTGGTGATTCTAATTATATATGGAATCATTTTGAAGGAAATCATCTCATTAGGTTTCTTTCTCATGATTTACCATGGCAAACAATGATGGTTCTATGGGAAAAAGATTCGTTGATTAATTTAAGTGGTTTTGATGTAGATTTCTGTAGATTGCAAGATGTTGAATTACACACCAGAGCTTTATTATTTAATTTCAAATACAAGATATATTCAACTTTGTCTCCAGACTGTCATTATAGGATAGATGAAAAAAGGTTTTCAATAGATTATTATTCTTATTTAGAAAGGAAAATAGATGGCTCAATAATTTACATTGATAAGTTTTTGGAACTTTTACAAGATTTAAATCAGAAACAAATGACTAAATATTTAAAAGGAACTTTTTTTGTGATTCTTTCTCAAATTTGTCTTGCATTTGTTTTAAAAAAGATTGATAAGAAACAGAAATTTGTTTTAATTGAAATTTTTATAAAAAAATCATCAAACTTAATTTATTCAAAAAAAGATAATCTTTTAGTCACAATTTATTTATTTTTAAATAAGTTCAAAATAAGAATAAAGGGAATTAATTATTTATTCAAAATGTTGTTTATATCGTGAAAATAGCTCTTTTAACTGATGGCATTATGCCTTTTGTTCTTGGGGGAATGCAAAAGCATTCTACATTTTTAGCAAAATACTTAACCCTTAATGGATGTAAAGTATCACTTTATCATTGTGTTAATAATGGATGCGAAATTCCTTCATCGAATGATGTGAATAAAGTATTGTTTAATGGATCTAATAACCTACATAAAATTGTAGGATTTCAATTTCCTGAATCAAAAAAAATACCCGGACATTATATAAGAGATTCCTTTAGATATTCTGAGGAAATTTATGATGAAATCAAATCTGAAATCAATGATTATGATTTTATTTATATTAAAGGATTTTCAGGTTGGAAATTATTACAAGAAAAAAAGAATAATTTAAAAACACCACCAATTGGAATTAATTTTCATGGTATGAATATGTTTTTACCTATTAAAGGGGGGAAATCAAGATTATCTCAATTCCTTTTTAGAAAGCCTGTTGTTTTCAACATGAAATATTCAGATTTTGTATTTTCATATGGAGGTTTTGTTACAAATACAATTGAAAATACTGGTGTAAATAAAAATAAAATCATTGAAATACCCACTGGTATTGAAGAAGAATGGTTGAAAGAAGATTCGGTTAAGTCAGTTAGTAATCCAATTAGATTTGTTTTTATTGGTAGATATGATTTAGTTAAAGGAATAAAAGAACTAAATCAAGCAATTTCAGAACTGAAGGATTATTGTTTTCATTTTTCTTTTATTGGTCCTTTCCCTGAAAAAAATAGAATAAAATCTAACAATGTCACCTACGAAGGATATGTAAATAATGATGAACTATTAAAAGAATACTTATCTAATGCAGATGTTCTTGTTTTACCCTCTTTCTCTGAAGGTATGCCAAATGTCATTCTTGAGGCAATGGCTTTTGGATTAGCAATTTTAGCTACTAATGTTGGTGCTGTATCTTTAATGGTTAATAACGAAAATGGAATTTTATTGAATCAAGTTGATGCAAATTCGATTAAAAAGGGATTAATTAAATTTATTGAAATGAGAGATATAGAATTAATAGAAATGAAAGAAAAGTCTATAATTTCAATAAAAAGAAATTTTTTATGGTCTAATATTATTGAAAATCTTGTTAAAGAACTTAGTAATAAGGTTTCAAATAAATAAATATTTTAGATTTGAGGAGATTATATGATAATATTTTTAGAGAAATTAATTCTTTTAATTCAATATTATTTATTTGTTTATTTTCTTCTTCGTATGTTTTCTTTAAGAGTCCATTTGAGTTTTATTTCCATTACCTATTTATAATCAGTTTGGTTCCTTTTTTTATTTTGAAATATGGATTTCCAAAAATTGTTATTCAACTTTTCTCGGTGCCTTTATTTGTTGGTTTATTTCATGTTCTTTTAGGTGGGTGTGATTCATTCACTTTTATAAAAGTTCTAGGTGGATTAGTCTTAACCTTTTTATTCTATTATTATATATTCATGGAATATAAATTTGATGTTAATAAAATATTTTCACTTTATATAAAATTTTCTTACTGGATTTCCGTAGTTGGTGTGCTTCAAATTATTTCGTATTTAATTGGTTTTAAGCAGGGTTATGATTTTTCATGGATTTTTAACAAATGGGGGCTTGTTGAAGGTGGGTTAATTGGGTTTAGGGTTAATTCTATTCTTTCTGAGCCAGCTCAATTAGCAATTGTTCTTTCTCCAGCTGTTTATGTTTCAGTTAGAAATTTATTACACAAGAAAAATTTTATCTTAAATAAAAACCAGTCATTAATAGTTATTTTAATAACAATATTAACCTCATCATCTATTGGTTTTTTTGGGTTGTTGATTGCTGTTTTGTTAAATACTCAAAGCTTTAGATTCCGATATTTGATTTTCGGAGTTTTTATTTTCTATATCTCTTTCTCACTTACGTATAAATATGTTGGAGACTTTAAATCTAGATTTGATTCGGCCATAGGTTTGTGGATTAATCAAGATTTTAGTTTGAAAAACACTAATAATTCAAGTTTTGTATTATACAATAATTTACACATTGCCAAAGAAAATTTATTAAAGCACCCTTTATTTGGTACTGGTTTAGGTTCTCATGAAACTGCGTTTAATAAATATACATTAACAGGGAAAGTAATACAATATGATTTTGCCTTTAATAAGAAAGATGGCAACTCGCTATTAATTAGATTATGCACTGAAACGGGTATCCTTGGAGTTTTCTTTGTTGTTTTTTTCACTTTTAAATGTTTTATATGGAGAACAGATTATTCAGATTTAGTTAAGTATAAAATAATTAGTCAGGGAATTTTTGTTTTAATTATACTTTCTTTGATTAGACAGGGTAATTATATGTTAAATGGATTGCCTTTATTATTTCTTTTATATTATTATAACTATGTTAGTTACAATCGAAAGTTGATTTCATTAAACAATTCTGAAGATGAACAGTGAAATAATTTTTTTGTATTCAGAATTAAGTGATTATTCAATTAAATGCCTTAATCATTTTGCAGAAAATAATACTGATAAAAAAATTCATGTTGTACATTGGCCTGTAAATAAAGAAGCTCCCTTTAAATTTGAATATTCTTCAAAAATTTCAACATACATAAAAAATGATATTGATTTAACAAATCTAATTACAAACCTAAACCCAGATTTACTTTTAATTAGTGGGTGGTTTGATAAAGATTATTTTTCGTTGGTAAAAAAGAATTATAAAACCTTAAATACAGTTTTGCTTTTTGATAACTATTGGGAAGGAACTCTAAAACAAATAATTGGGTCTTTTTTTTTTAGAAAAAGATATGTTAATTATTTTAATTCTTGCTGGGTTCCTGGTAATATACATCTAAAATATGGTTTAAAATTGGGGTTTAAATTAGATTCAATTTATAAAGGATTTTATGCTACTGATTTAGGGTTTTTCAGTAAATTTCATCTAAATGAACCTTCTAAAATAATTCCTAAAAGATTTTTATATGTAGGTAGATATTTAGGTTTGAAAGGAGTTGAAGAATTATGGGATGCTTTTGAATTGTTTTCAGAAAAATATCCTGAATGGGAGTTACATTGTATTGGTACGGGTGATTTATTTGAAAAAAAGATAATTCACCCTAAAGTTTTTCATCATGGGTTTTTGCAACAATCTGAACTTGATTGTTTTGTGAAATTTAAGGGCGTTTTTATTATGCCATCTCATTATGATCATTGGGGGGTTGCTGTTCAAGAGTTTTCAGCTGCTGGTTTCCCACTAATTTTAAGCGATAAAGTTGGTGCAACTTGTTCATTTTTAAGAAATGGAGAAAATGGATTTATTTTTAAAGCTAAAAATTCTAATGATTTACTAGATAAAATGATTAAAATTGCAGAAACTCCTCAAAATAAACTTATTGAATTTGGGAAGTTAAGTCATGAATTATCAAAATCATATGATTTAAATTCATGGAGTTTTACTTTAAATAAAATTCTATTAAAAGCTTTGAAAAATGATTAAAATACTTGTTACTGGTGGTGCTGGAAATGTTGGTGGAGCTTTAGCTCGAAAATTGGTTGAGAATCAAAACTATTATGTAGTAATTGTGGATGATTTATCTACGGGATCAAAAGAAAAACTCCCCTCAGATAAATTTTCAAATTGGGAATTTGTTTATTGTGATGTGAATAAATACAAAGAGATTTCTGAAATCATGTTGGTCAATAAGTTTGATTTTGTTTTTCATTATGCTGCAGTAGTTGGTGTTAAACGAACTCAAGACAATCCTATTATGGTTTTAAATGATATTGAAGGGATAAGAAATGTTCTTCAGCTTTCAAAGAATAGCTCTGTTAAAAGAGTGTTCTTCTCTTCTTCATCTGAAGTATATGGAGAACCAGTTGAATTGCCTCAGCACGAAGAAACAACTCCTTTGAACTCTAGAGTTCCATATGCAGTAGTTAAAAATGTTGGTGAGTCCTATTTTAGATCTTTTTTTAAATCTTTCGGATTACCATTTACTATTTTTAGATTTTTCAATACTTATGGCCCAAATCAAAGTCAAGATTTTGTTGTTTCTAGGTTCATTACAAAAGCACTTAAAAACGAAGACATAACCATATATGGAGATGGTTTACAAACTAGAACATTTTGCTTTGTTTCTGATAATGTTGGTACATGTGTTAAAATTTTTGAAGAAAATTTAATACTCAATGATGTTATAAATATAGGTGGAGCTCAGGAAATGACTATTCTTGAATTAGCTAAACTAGTAATTGCAAAAACTCACTCGTCTTCTCAAATTGTTCATTTACCTGCCTTGAAAGAAGGTGATATGAGAAGAAGAATGCCAGATAACTCTAAAATGAAAGCTGTTCTGGGTAAAGATTTAATTACCATCGAAGAAGGCATTGATTTAATGCTTAACGATAAAGATTTCATTAATCAATGTGCGGGATAAATGGCATTTATAATCATTTAATTCTTAACGATTCTAAGAGTCAGGTTATAAAAATGAATCAATCCTCTGCACATAGAGGACCAGATAATCAAGGGCTTTATTGTGATAATGACATTATTTTAGGACATGTTCGTCTTTCAATAATTGATTTAGATTCTAGATCTCATCAACCTTTTATAAGTGCTAATAAAGGAATTATTCTTTCATTTAATGGAGAAATATATAATTTCTTAGAGCTTAAAAAGGAGTTGAACGAGTATCATTTTATAACAAATTCTGATACTGAAGTTGTAGTTGCTGCATATTTAAAATGGGGTGTAAATTTTTTAGATAAACTTGACGGTATGTTTGCTTTTGCGTTATGGGATAAGTCTCAAAAGCAATTACTGCTAGCAAGAGATAAAATGGGAATAAAACCGTTGTATTATTATGAAAAAAACAATACAATTATTTTTTCTTCTGAAATTAGAAGCCTGTTGAATTGTGATTTAGTTGACAGAAAATTGAATTCATCTTCAATCCAAGATTATTTACAATATTCTACAGTGCATGGTCCAAATACCATAGTAGAAGGCATTAAATTATTACCATCTGGTAGTTATCTTCAAGTTAATGAACATGATTTTTCAATTAATTCATTTTGGGATATTAGAACAAGATATAGCGTTAAATCCTCCTCTCAATCATTAGAAGAAATTCAAATAGAGATTAAAGATTTATTTAATAAAGCTGTTCAAAAACGATTGTTTTCAGATGTTTCATTTGGTGCTTTTTTAAGTGGTGGTATTGATTCTAGCGCTGTTGTTGCTGCAGCAGCAAATGCAAGTACTAAACAGATTAAAACTTTTTGTGTTTCATTTGAAGATAAACAGTTTGATGAGTCTAGATACGCTCAAATTGTTGCAGATATATATTCTACTGATCATCAGGTTATAAAGTTATCTCCAAATGACTTTTTAGATGGCATTCCTAATGCTCTCTCTTCAATGGATCATCCAAGTGCTGATGGTCCAAATTCTTATATTGTAGCAAAAGCTGCAAAATTTGCAGGAGTTTCTATGGCTCTTTCTGGTTTAGGTGGAGATGAATTGTTTGCTGGTTATGATATATTTCATAGAGCATTTAATTTGTTGGATAAAAAATGGCTATTTTCTTTTCCTCCTGGAGTTAGAAAATTCATTGGTTTACTTATAAAATCTGTAAAGCCATCTATATCTTCTGATAAAATTGCAGAAATAATTAATCAAAAATATTTAGAATTAACATATTACTATCCAATTTATAGAAATTTATTTACTGAAAAAGATTTAAAAAGATTAGTTGGTTTTACTAAGATAAATAAGACACATCCTTTTAGTTTTGGTAATGATAACCTTGTGAATTCAAAAATGCCTTTTTTAAGTAAGGTTTCTTATTTAGAAATGAATACTTATATGCAGCATGTATTACTAAGAGATACAGATCAGATGAGTATGGCTCATTCTTTGGAAGTAAGAGTTCCAATGCTTGACTCTCAATTAGTTGAATATGTTTATGGTGTTAAAGACATTTATAAGTTTGGGAAATCACCTAAGAATCTTTTAGTTAATTCAATTGGTAATATGCTCCCTAATGAAGTTGTAAATCGTCCAAAAATGGGATTTGTTCTTCCTTGGAATAATTGGATGAGAAACGAATTAAAAGATTTTAATATCTCTCAGCTAGATTATCTAAAAAAAATAAATCTCCTTAATAATAAGGAAATAGACTCAATCCATAATAAATTTCAAAGTAATAGTCCTAAAATATCCTGGTCAAAAATTTGGTCTTTGGTTGTTTTAAGTAATTGGCTTAATCAAAATAAAATTGAGATTTAGAAAAAAGAAAATATTAATCTTTGTTGATTGGTTTTTACCAGGATATAAGGCTGGGGGACCAATAAGTTCAATTTCAAATTTAATTGATCATTTAGCTGATGAATTTGATTTTCACATTGTAACTAGTGATAGAGACTTAGGGGATCAGGTTCCTTATGAAAATGTTCTTATTAATGATTGGATTGAAAAATCTAAATATCATATAATTTACCTTTCTAAAATCAATTTAAAAGGATTTTATTTTAAAAAATTATATACAGAAATCAATCCTGATTTTGTTTATATAAACAGTCTTTTTTCTTATTCATTTGCTATATTGCCAATAAGGTGTTTAAGTTCTTTTAATCCTATAATTTATCTTTCACCCAGAGGAATGTTAGGAGAAAAGTCATTAGAAATAAAACCTTTAAAGAAAAAGGTGTTTCTCTTCTTAGCTAATGCTATTAATTTTTATAAAAATATTAATTGGATTGCTTCTAATGAAATTGAAAAGCAACAAGTGATTTCTAATTTTGGAAATAATTTGAAATTATTTGTGGTACCAAACTTGGCTATAAAGCAGTTTAATTCTCCAGATAGTTTCTTAATGAAAAATAAAGGAATTCTAAAGCTTATTTATGTTTGTAGGATATCTCCTATCAAAAACATAGATTTTTTAATAGGTCTGCTTAATAGCCTTAAAGGAGAAGTTTTATTAACTATAGCTGGACCTATTGAAGATGAAGTATATTGGGAGAAATGTTTAGATGAAATTAATTTGCTTAATGGCAAAGTTGCCGTTGAACATTTAGGAGAAATGTCTCCTTCTGATATTCATTTGCTTTTTAAAAGCCATCATTGTTTTATTAGCTCTTCATTTAACGAAAATTATGGTCATAGTATTGTTGAGTCTCTTTCTTTTGGTTGTCCTGTAATTGTTAGTGAGCATACTCCATGGAGGCAATTAGAAGATTCTTTTGCAGGTTTTAGTCTTGAATTAAATGATGTTGCATTTATCGAAAAGATTCAATTTTTTATTGATATGAATAACCAAATGTTTTTAAAATATAGGATGGGAGCTTTTGAATATTTTAAAAAGAAAATAGATTTAGATACTTTTAAGGATAATTACAGGGAAATTTTTAGTTAAATGAAATTACAATCTTTTAATAATGAATGGTACAAACCAGGTAATCCTGTTAAAAGATTACTATGGTATTTCATTAATTTTATTTTTTTTAATAGATACTGGTTTCCTTTTAGTTCTATTAAAGTTGTTATTCTTAAATTATTTGGAGCTAAAGTGGGTAGACATGTAGTTATTAAACCCAAAGTAAATATTAAATATCCCTGGAATGTTTCATTAGGAAATTATGTGTGGATAGGCGAAGAAGTATGGTTGGATAGTTTAGGAAAAATCACAATTGGAAATAATGTCTGTATTTCACAAGGAGTTTACCTGTTCACAGGTAATCATAATTACAAGAGAAACTCTTTCGACCTTATTGTAGATAATATTAACATTAAAGATGGTGTTTGGATTGGAGCAAAGTCTATTGTTTGTCCAGGAGTTACTTGTAATGAAAGTGCTATTTTATCTGTTGGGTCTATTGCGACAAAAGATTTAGAATCATTCTCAATATATCAAGGAAACCCCGCAAAATTTATACGTAAAAGAATCTACGAAAATGAAAATTAGCATTATTACTGTTTCTTTCAATAGTGCTAAAACAATTGAGGATACTATAAAATCGGTTTTTAAATCAAGATTATAGTGATGTTGAATACATCTTAATTGACGGTTACTCCTCTGATCAAACAATGGAGATTGTTAATAGATATAAATCAGATATCGAATATATTTTATCTGAACCTGACAATGGAATATATGATGCCATGAATAAGGGAATTAAGGCTTCTAAAGGAGACGTAATTGGGATATTGAATTCAGATGATGTGTATGAAAACAGTTCTGTTATAAGTAATATGATTAAAACATTAAAGGACAGTGATGGTGTTTATGCAGATTTAGTATATGTACAACAGAATAATTTAAATCATATTAAAAGATATTGGAAATCTGGTAAATATAAATTTGGATCATTTTTGCATGGTTGGATGCCTCCACATCCAACTTTTTTTGTTAAAAAAAACATGTTATCAAAAATATGGTTTGTACAATACGAGTTTAAAATCTGCTGCTGATTATGAGCTAATGTTAAGGTTTATTCATAAAAATAAAATCAAAGTAGAATATTTTGATAATGTTATTGTGAAAATGAGGGTTGGGTGGAGTTAGTAATTTAT
>CALSPA010000021.1 GCA_943788115.1 uncultured Flavobacteriales bacterium | reverse complement strand
TGTGCTTGCAGTGCTCCAAAATTTTCTGTAGATTTTATTTGAGGATAAGCTTCAAAAGCTAGATTAATAGCTGTGTTGATTTCTTTTCCAAACATGGTCATGTCTTCAGGTGTTTCAGCATTAACAATTCCAGCTCTTGCTTGAGTTACTTTTACAAGTATTTCTTTTTCATTTTCTGCTGCTCCTTTTACTGTTGCTACAAGTTGAGGTACTAAATCGGCTCTTCTTTGGTATGCTGCTCCAACATTTCCCCAAGATTCATCCACTTCTTCCTGTAAAAGAACTGCTTGATCAAACGGACCACAACTAGTAAATGCAATAGCAATTAAAAATGTGCTTAAAACCCTAATTATAGTTTTTTTCATGTTTATTTTTTTGATAATTCTGTGTAAAATTTAAGTTTAACTAGGTTTCCTACACTTTCAGCTTCGGACATTCCAAATTTAGTTCTGTCAAATTCTATTTCACCTTCAAATATGTATATGTCATTTCCTTCTGTATTTTTTGAAGTTCCTAAGTAATTAAATGGGAGTGTAAGTTTACTGTCATTTCCTAAAAGTGATAGCTTTCCTTGAGCTAAAAAGCAAGAATCAGTTTGTATTATATCAGCAGCTTTAAAAGCTATTAATGGGAATTTTTCTGTATTGAAAAAGTCTTCATTTAGTAAATGCTCATCCCTCATTTCATTGTCTGTAAAAATAGAATTAGCATTTATAGAAACATAAATTGATAGGGATTTATCTTTTGGTGAGCTCGTAAGATTGATGTCAAATGATTTAAAACGACCTTTTGTTTCTGATAATCCTTCAATTTCGAAGTTGATTTCAGAACTGGTGATATCTATTCCTTTTTCAGAATAAAAAATACCATCAAGTTCAAATAAGTTATTATTTGATTCTTCAATTGTTGTTTTATCTAATTTGCTTTCAGCAGAACCCCAAACATTTTCTTGAACCCAGCTACAACTTGAAAAAAGTAAAGCTGATGAAAGAATGATTATGTAATATTTCATTAATTTTTTTTCTTAAAATTAGTAATTATTTACCTTTAGTTTCAGGACTTCCATCAATATCTTTTTCTTCTCCAAACCATATTGTTGAATATCCACCATAAATACCCACTCCAATTGCATTCCATTTAGAGTTTTTCCAAATGGATTTATTTAAAATCACATTGTTATGGTGCTTACTGTTTTGCCATCCTTTAAGTGATGTTGCTGCTGTAGCAACGTATTCACCCTCGCCTCCATGAGCACACTCATATCCAGTTCCTTTATATGTGGTAAGCTGTGATGGTTTTTCCCACATACATGGATATGTTTTGGATTGAGTGTCTTTGTATTTACATGTACTCCATCCATGAGTCAATTTCTTTAAGTTTAGCTCTAAATCTTTTGAGTGAACCATTGCAACATGACATAATGCTTTGGAAAGTGGAATTGCAGGGAGTTTGTTTTTTTTTCTGTAACTGTTAATTTGGGTGTAAAGCTTGTATTCTTCAGATGATATGGTTGATTTTTCTGGATTATAGACTTCAATTTTATATTGAGAAATCCCATTTAAGTTAAAAAAAGTAACAAGTATTAAGCTTATAAAAACTGATTTCATGTTATTATGATTATAGTTTGTAAATTTAATTTATTTCTTGCATTTTTTTTGCTGTAAACTAACTTTCTTAATGTATGATTTTCTATTGTACTTGCTGTTGCTTTTTTGTGTTGTGCGTACATTATCTTGGCACTTTTATTGTTTTTGTTATCACTGCAACTAGCTTTTGATGATCTACATCCGTTAATAATTAATAAACAAATAATAAAAGTTATCGTGTGAACTAAATGAACTACTTTTTTCATGGTTTTGTTGAATTGGTTAAGTAGTGTTTTTACATAGGCTATACTGATTTAATCTATATAATGCAACCAATTCAAAAAAGGTACAGTTTACAATTCTACAATTTGGAAAGCCCTAGCAATGTTGAATCCTTTTGAAATAACAATTTTACTCTCATTACTAGTCGAGTCTAATAGAGGATTAGTATGATTCATGTGAATGAAGTGAATTTTTTGCTTTTCTTGAATTGGGAATTCATTGAATAACGCCATAGTTTCAATTACAAATGGATGAGGTATTTCTGATATGTCTCTATTGTTTATTTCGTTTTTGTCATAAAATGTAGCATCGATAAATGCAATGTCTACGTTTTTAATTTCATCAATGATACTTTTATTCCATTTACTCCATTTATCTATATCTGGAATGAATAAAGCTGATTTAGATGGCCCAGTAATTTTATATCCAACTGTTTCTGAAAATTCATCTCTGTGAGGAACTAGAAATGGTGTGATTGAAATGTTTTTTGAAATAGTAGATTTTTGAAGGTGGTCAATGTTATTAAGCTTAATATTTTTTAAATTAACAAGCTGGCTCCATGGCCCATTTTGAATTAAGAAGCCTTTCATTCTGGTCATCGCAAAAACAGGAATGTTAGACGCGTTAAGAGATTCTTTTCCTAAATACATTAACCCTGCATAATGTCCGATATGGGCATGGGTTAGGAAAATACCACTAGGGTTTTCGTTGTAATTACAGTAGTTACTAAGTATTTTGGCTTGCCTTGGATAATCTGGTGATGCTTCAATTATCCATGATTTATTCTCTGTTGGATCTAGTAATCCTAAAGAAGTAACCATTCTGTTTTTGTCTGGATTTGTAAACAGCTCTTTACAGCATTTCTTGTTACATCCAATATGCGGAGATCCACCGTCTTGAACATTTCCAAGTACAATTATAGAAGGTTTAGTAGTGAATTCTACTTTAACTGTTTCTGTTTTATTTGTATTGTTTTGAACAGAACCACAACCAATTAATATGAAGCTTAATATGAATAGTTTAATAATATTCATAAAATGATTAGTTGTTGTTTATTGTCCAGGAGCTGTCTTGGTAAACATACTCATTTACAGAAAGATTATGTTCTTTAAATAATTTTCTAGAGTCATCAATAAATAATTTCATTTTTGAAAAATCTTCCTTTTTATTGAAAAATGTAGAGTCGTTTTCAAATCTTGAACATGGAAGCACATGATAATTTATTTTACCACCAATAACTTTTTTATAAACCCAAGTAAGGAAATAGCCACATTCTTTTATCGAAACACTCTCGTTGTTTTTTTCGAGAGTTATTTTCACCATGCATCCACCATCTTTTCTTCTATCTCTTTGATTTGAAACATAGTTGCCAAGAGAGTAAACAATAAATGATTCGTTCAATTTATCTTGAGATTCTTGTTTTGGGACATAAATCATTTTTTGAAGAACATGCGGGTGTGATCCAATAACAATATCTACTTTTTTAGAAAATAAAAAACTTGCAGTATTTAATTGAAAATTATCAGGTTGTTCTTTGTATTCTTTGCCCCAATGAGTAAAAACAATTAATTTATCGATATCTGTTTTTTTTGCCGCTAGAATATCTTTAGCCATTAATGCTGTGTCAATTAAATTTACATAAGTAGGGTTTGGAAAGGGTAAGCCGTTTGTTCCATAGGTGTAATTAAGAATTCCAACTTTAATATTGTTTTTAGTAAGAATTAGTAGGTTTAGACTGTCTCTGTCTTTATTGTTTTTAAATGTTCCTGTATGTAGTAAGTTAAGTTTATCAACAACATCTATCGATCTCTTTATGCCATCTCCTCCTCGGTCACATGAATGATTGTTGGCCATTACAAAAGCATCTATTCCATTGGATTTACAAGCTAAGGCAAGCGCATCTGGAGAGCTAAATTGAGGGTACCCTTGGTAGGGTTTCCCTGCTAGAGTAACTTCAAGATTTGCAATAGTGAAATCTGCATCTGAAACCTCTTCTTTAATGTGCTTAAACATGTCTTGATAAGAATATGTTTTTGAAGAATCATTTAAAGCGGCTTTAATCTGAGGACCATGTCCCATAATATCTCCTATAAATAAGAGTGATAATTGGTCGTTTTTAGGTTCTTGAATGTAGCTATTAAACCATGAAAAGATGATGGCAATTCCAATGTAAAATGAAGTCATCTTTAAAAATAATGGTTTTATTTATAATGCGTTAGCTATCTTCTTTTGTTTTTTTAAATCCGTGCATAAATTGATTTAAAAATGATTTAGGAAAGTTTTCAGAATTAATAAAGCCCAGTTCATTGTCTTTGCCTGTTGCTGGAATGAAATTTGTTTTAAAAATATAATCCCATATGCTTAATGAAATGCCAAAATTCACCCCTTTGTTAAATTTTTCTGGCAAATTCTTTGTATGGTGCCAAATGTGCATTTTAGGATTGTTAAAAATGTATTTTAGTGGGCCATAGCTTAAATTGATATTAGCATGATTTAAATGCCCAATAGCAATGGAAATATAATAGACAAGGAATGCTTGGTCAGGACTAAAATTACCTATTAGCATCATTGAAATATATTTCATGGGTGTATACAACACGTTTTCCATCCAATGATATCTAAAATGAGCAGCAAATCCCATTTGTTCTACTGAATGATGCACTTTATGAAACTCCCATAAGAATGAGAAATAGTGAAGTATTCGATGTGTGATGTATTGTATGAAATCTAGAAAAACAAAAAATATGATAAGTTGTAAAATTGGATTAAATATGGAGGTGTCAAAAAGAATTAAGTTTTCTTTACCTCCAATTAGTAGGTTAAAAGTTTTTTCAGCTAACACTGAAAATCCATAGAATACAATTATTTTAAAAAGGTAGAAGTTGAAAAATAAATAAAACAAATCTAAAAAAAAGTCTTTTCTTAAGATGGGTTGTTTTTTTCTCCAGGGAAATAAAATTTCTAATACCCATATGAAAAGAGATAGTGAAATAAGCCACCAAAAATAATTAACATACCAAGGATTTACATTAAATGTTAATTCATTGAAGAAGTATTGGGAAAAGTTTAAAGTTTCCAATGAAAAAATTTCCCATGCTTTAAAAAATATGTTTGTTAATGTTGAAGAAAGTATCATTTGTTTTTGATTTTACTCATTGCATTTTCTGCAATTGCAGTAATTGATAAAGAAGGGTTTACTCCTGGATTTGCAGAAATCATAGAGCCGTCAATTATTAATAAGTTTTTGTAGCCAAAAACTAAATTGTTTTTATCAATAACACCCTCGTTTGTGTCCTTACCCATAACAGCACCCCCTAAAATATGTGCTGTAGAAGGTATCCCAGCAAGAGGTTCAAGTGCGAAAACTGAGGCGTTTCCATTAATTATTTTAGCATATTTTTTTGATAGCTCTTCAGCTCTTGGTATAAATGTTCTAGGTTTTTTTCCTTCGCTCACTCTAGAAGAGAATACACCTATCTTGTTTTTTTTAAAAGTCAGCTTACTATCTAGGGTTTGCATGAATAATAATGTGGCAGTGCTTTTTGCCCAGTCTTTAACAAAATACATTTTAAAAAAGCTTATTGGTCTTTTGAAGAAACTCACAAACATTTTTAAAATGTTTAAAATTGGGATTTTACCAGAAACATAGGGGAGATGTGTGGTTTTCCAAAATCCAGAACCACTTGAATACCTGCATATTTCTAGGTGGCTATCTTCATCTGTATGCAGAATTGAACCAATTGCAACTCCTTTAGATAAGTTTTTTTTTCCATCTAAGTTGGTTACACTTATTAAGCTTTCGTTATTAGTTCGGATATCTTCTCCAAGTTGATTAGAGATTAAAGGGAGAGATTGTTTTTTTAGTTTAAGTAATAGCTTTATTGTACCCATAACTCCACCAGAAAAAATAACTCCTTTAGTTTTGAAATAAATTTTTTTCTTGAAAATACTTGTGCTTTTTTTTGCGCTAACAATGTATCCATCTTTATTTTTATTTTCAACAACATCAAAAACTTCATGTTCAGCAAGTATTTCTGCACCTAAATTTTGAGCCAAATAAAGATAGTTTTTATCTAAAGTATTCTTTGAATTATGTCTACACCCTGTCATGCACCCTCCACAAAAGTGACACCCAACTCTCTCTGGTCCTTTTCCTTTAAAATAAGGGTCTGCAACTTTGACTTTTGGTTCTCCAAAATAAACAGCCACGTTAGGAGTGTCAAACTCATGCTCTCTGTCAATTTCTTTAGCTAGCGTTTTTAAGGCTTTATCTCCGTCAAAAAGTAATGGGTTTTTAGTTGCTCCAAGCATTTCTAAAGCAGTTTTGTAGTGTGGTTTAAGTTCTGTCTCCCAGTCTGCTAAATTGTTCCATGATCCGGAATTAAAGAATGTTTTCTTTGGAATAGGTAAGGTGTTTGCGTAAACAAGTGAACCACCACCAACACCAACACCAGAAATTATACTAATGTGTCTAAAAAAAGACATCTTCATAATTCCGTGCCATCTTAATTTTGGTGCCCATAGCCATTTATTTAAATTCCAATTTGATTTCGGAAAATCTTTAGCTTTAAACCATTTACCTTTTTCAATCACCAATACATTATAACCCTTTTGAGAAAGCCTTAATGCGCTTACAGACCCTCCAAAGCCACTACCAATAATTATGTAATCGTATTCTTTCAATAATTAATAAATAGAATATAATTACTAATTTATGTAATTATGTTTTAAAACATGTTAATGTTCAACAGTACAGTCACTATTAATTCAACCTGTTAGACCTGTTTTATATGTTTCTAAGGCACGTTTTCTAGCAAATGAGTGATCAACAATGGGTTTTGGGTAGTTAAAAGAGTTTAATTCGTTAACCCACTTATTAATATAGGTTAACTTACTATCAAATTTTTTTGTTTGTTCATAAGGATTGAATATTCTGAAATAAGGTGCAGCGTCACACCCTGTTCCTGCACACCATTGCCAATTTCCGATGTTTGAAGCTAGCTCATAGTCTAAAAGTTTTGAAGCAAAATAAGCTTCTCCCCATCTCCAATCAATAAGTAAGTGTTTGCATAAAAAGCTTGCTGTAATCATTCTCACTCTATTGTGCATGAAACCTGTATTGTTTAGCTCTCTCATTCCTGCATCAACAATTGGATATCCAGTTTTTCCTAAACACCATTTTTTAAATTCACTTTCGTTATTTCTCCATTGTATCGTATCGTATTTCCTTTTAAAATTCTGAGTAACTGTATGTGGGAAGTGATGAATAATTTGCATAAAGAACTCTCTCCATATAAGCTCGCTCAAGAAAACTTCAGAGAGTGATTCAACTTGTTTTATAACTTCTCTTATACTAACTGTTCCAAACCTGAGGTGAGGGCCAATTTTACTCGTTTTATCTAATGATGGAAAATTGCGAGTTTCTTCATATTTTGGAACACAATTTAATTTAAATGGCGGAGCTATTATCGTTGATTTTATAAAACCTATATCAATTAAAGAAGGGAAAATGAAACTTGATTTGTGAAAATTTTTTGTAGCTAAGGCCTTTGTTTGAATCTTTAAAGATTTTCGCTTTTCAATCCATTTTTTTTTAAAAGGGGTGAAAACTAAATATGGAGATCCATCATCTTTTGTAATTTCATTTTTTTCAAAAATCACATGATCTTTGAAATTTAAATTAGTTACATTTTCCTGCTTAAAAAAAGACATTAACTTTTCATCTCTTTGATTAGCGTATGGTTCATAATCTCTATTGAAAAAAACTTTATTAACGTTAAACTTAATTAAGATTTCAGTCCAGATTTTCATTGGCTCACCTATAAATACTTTTAGGCCAGAATGGTGTTCTTTAAGTTGATTGTTGATTTTAACTAGTTCATTGTAAATGAAGGTTATTCTTGAGTCATTGTTATCTAATTCATTGATAATATTTGTGTCAAAAATAAATATGGGTAAAACAGGAAGTTCAGATTTGAGTGCTTCATTAAGTGCTGTATTGTCATGCAGCCTTAAATCTCTTCTAAACCAAAATACATTGACATTATTCATTTTTTAAATTGAAAGAGTTGAAAGTCCACCATCGATATGGAAAATTTGCCCCGTAATGTTATTGGCATTATTGCTTATAAGAAAATTAACCATTGAAGAAACATCATTAACAGAATTAATTTTTTTTGAAGGATGTCTATTATTGGATCTTTCAATTGCTTCATCATTTCTAAGAATTGAGGATGCAAGAGTGGTGTTGGTTAGTGTCGGAGCAATACAATTCACTCTGATTTTTGGTGCAAATTCTGCTGCTAAGGAACGAGTTAGAGCTTCAATTGCTCCTTTTGCTGATGCAATTGATGCGTGAAAAGGCATACCTTGAGAAACAGCAACTGTACTGAAAAGAACAATAGATGCGTTTTCTTGTTTTTTCATGGTTCTAAAAAAATGTTTTATTGCCTTAACCGCACCTAAGAAATTAATTTGATAATCATTGACAAAATCTGATTCTTTTAAAGAGCCAAAAGGTTTTAGATTTATCGTCCCAGGACAATAAATTAGACTTGATACATTTTCTATTTCAGGAAAATCATCATTGTTAATGTCGAAAGAAAAATGTTGATGTCTAGCGTGTTTTGTATTAGGTTCAGTTCTGCTGAAGTTTAAACAATTTTGATCTGCTAAGGAGTTAATAACTGCTGCACCAATTCCTTTGCTTCCTCCTATTATGACTGTATTACTCATTTATTTAGATTAAAAAGTTCGTTAAGTTTAGTTTGGCGATAATTGAATATTTTTTTCAATTGAGGTTTAACAATAAATGGAAAAGAAAGTTGGCCTAAAACCCCAAACGGAATTTTAAATGAAATTTTATCTACCATTAAAGTTTGTCCATTTTGTTCTGTAAAATGATGTTCGTGGTGCCACATTGCGTAGGGTCCAAAACGTTGTTCGTCTACAAAGTAATTAGGAGCTTTAACATGAGTGATTTCTGTTACCCAATTAGTCTTTATTCCTAAGATAGGTTTAACTACATATGAAATAATTTGACCGGCATGCATAGAATTAGATAATTCAGAAGTTGTTAAGAAGCCCATTGAAGAAGGCGTTATTTTTGAAAGATTAGATGGGTTTGAAAAATAATTCCAAGCCTCTTTAATAGGAATATTTACTGTGCTAGTAGCTTTTAAAGTGTAAATGCCTGAGTGTTTAGAAAATTTAATCATGACGTTGTGGTTATTTGAAAGAATAGTTTAAGAATTCATTTTTCACTTCGCTATCATTGAATTTACCAGAATAGTATGAAGTGGTTGTAGATGATGAATCATCTTTAATACCTCTAGAAGATACGCATAGATGTTTTGCATCAATAATTACAGCTACATCTTGTGTTTTTAGAATTGTTTTCAATTCATTAGCAATTTGGTTAGTTAAGCGCTCTTGTACTTGCGGCCTTTTAGCGTAATATTCAACGATTCTATTAATTTTTGAAAGACCAATAACTTGTCCGTTTGAAAAATAAGCTACATGAGCCTTTCCAATTATTGGCACAAAGTGATGTTCACAGTTTGAATAAAATGTAATGTCTTTTTCAACTAACATTGAATTGTAATTGTATTTATTTTCAAATAATGATATTGATGGTTTATTTCTTGGGTTTAAACCCGAAAAAATTTCATCTACATACATTTTTGCAACTCTTGAAGGTGTTCCTTTAAGAGAGTCGTCATTTAAATCTAAACCAAGTGTTTCCATTATTTGTTTAAAATGGAATTCGATAATGTTCTTTTTGGTTAAATCACTCTTGTCAAATGCATTGGGTCTAATAGGTGTATCATATGATGTTGAGATGTGTTCATCGCCAACTAAATCAGAGTTTAATTTGAATTCAGATTCTCTAGGCTGGATATTCAACAATATTTCTTTGGGTTTCATATAGTCTAATTTTTAATTTAAGATTGGAATTAAGTTTATCATTAATTCTGTTGTAGATGATAATTGCAATGTTTTCAGCAGTTGGATTTAATTCTTTAAACTCAGAAATATCGAGATTTAAATTTTTATGATCCATGTAATTTAGAACTTCAGATTTTATTATCTCAGAAAGAATTTTCATATCAATTAAATATCCTGTATCTGTGTTAAGTATACCTGTAACCATAACGTCTAAGTCATAATTGTGTCCGTGGTAATTTGGATTGTTGCATTTTCCGAAAATTTCAATATTTTTTTCGTCACTCCAATTGTTGTTGTGTAACCTGTGAGCAGCGTTAAAATGTTCTTTTCTTATTACAGTTATTTCATTCATAAATTATATTTTGTTTAATTTATTGATTGTAAAGTTAAACAAAATTTGTTTAACATTCAAATAAAAAGGTTAGACAATATTTTTTATTAGTTCGTTTGATTAATTTACAGGGAAGTTAATATTTTTGTGTTTAAATGGTTTTAGATTTTTTTTTTCTATTAGAGCTCTTGGCTGTGATCTCAGGTATTATTAGCGTTTGGCTAGCTAAAAAAGAAAATGTTATTCTTTATCCTGTAGGTATTTTGAGTGTTCTTATTTGGGTTTTTCTTTGCTTTAAAAGTGGTTTGTATGGTCAGGCTTTAGTTAATTTATTTTTTTTCTTAATGAATGTGTTCGGATGGTTTAATTGGTTAAGAAAGAATTCTGATGATTTAAAAGTGATTAGTATTAAATCAAATTCTATTAAAGAAAATACATTTTCAATAGTTGCAATTTTAATTTTAACCCCAATTCTATATTTGTGTTTAAAACCTTTTCAAGATCCTAATACAAATTTGTTTTTTTTATGTGTCGAAGTGTTTATTACGGCTTTAAACTTTGTTGCAATGTGGCTTATGGCGTGGAAAAGAATAGAAAATTGGATGTTATGGATAGTTGCAGATATTTTATGTATCCCACTGTTTATATATAATGAATATTATTTAAGCATTGTACAGTTTTTATTTTTTATAGTTATTGCATTTATGGGGCATTATCAGTGGAAAAAACAGCTAATAAAAAACACATGAAAATAGTTATTACAGGTCCTGAATCATCTGGAAAATCAACGCTATTTAAATCATTAGAAATGCACTATAATATAAAAGGTGTTAGTGAGTTTTCTAGAGGTTTTCTTAATTCTAAAAAAGGCCAATATGAATTTGTCGATCTTTTAACAATTGCAAAGGGCCAGCTTAATTGTGAACTAGAATTAATTAATAATAGTGGTTTTTTATTGTGCGATACAGACTTGTTGACGATTAAAATATGGAGTAATTTTAAATACAATACATGTGATTCTGAAATAATCAATATGCTTAATTCTTATCCTGCAAATCTTTATATTTTAATGTCTCCTGATATTGCATGGGAACCTGATCCTTTAAGAGAGAATCCTAATGATAGAGATGAGCTGCTTGCTATATATGAGCAAGAACTAACAGAATTAGGTATTCCATATTTCTTAATTTCTGGCTCTGCAGATATCAGATTAAACAAAACAATAAAATTAATTGACAAACATATTTTAATGTATTGATTTTATTAGATTTGTATCGTTAACTCAAGGGGGTGCCTTATCGGCTGAGAACATACCCATGTTCTAAACTTAGTTTAGAACGAGACCTGAACCAGATAATGCTGGCGTAGGAATTTATAGTAAATAAACACGTGTTTATATTACTCCCTTAAAGACACATAATTAAATTTATATTATGAAACATATAGTTTGCTTTCTATTTGTCTTAACGTTGATTGCTCAATCATTTTCTCAAGATCAAGTTGATTCTTTAAAAATTTATAAGCTTGATGAATTTGTTTTAAAAGCCATTCGAGTTTCAGACAATAGTCCTGTTGCTCATGAGGACTTTTTAAAAGAAGATTTAGAGAAAATTAATCATGGAGTTGATCTTCCTATTTTGTTGGATCAAGCAACATCTATTGTAACCACTTCTGATGCTGGAGCTGGTGTAGGTTATACAGGAATTAGAGTTAGAGGATCTGATGCTACAAGAGTAAATGTAACTATTAATGGTGTTCCTTTAAATGATTCAGAATCTCAAGGAACATTTTGGGTAGATCTTCCAGATTTATCTTCCTCTACAAATGATGTTCAGATTCAAAGGGGTGTAGGTGCTTCCACCAATGGCGCTGGTGCTTTTGGAGCAAGTATTAACTTAAGTACTTTTAATACTATAAATTCTAGTTCTCCTTATGGAGAGATCTCAAATAGTTTTGGTTCTTTTAATACACAAAAAAACACCATTAAGTTAGGTACAGGGTTAATTGATGGTAAATGGAATTTTGAAGGCAGGTTGTCTAGAGTGGTTTCTGATGGCTTTATTGATAGAGCTTCTTCTGATTTAAATTCTTATTATTTATCTGGAAGTTATTTTGGAAACAAAACTACCCTTAGAGCTATTGCTTTTTCGGGTCATGAAACTACTTATCAGGCCTGGTATGGTGCTCCTTTGAGATTGTTAAATTCCGGAGTGGATAGTAACCAAACTTACAATCCATATGAGTATGATAATGAGGTAGATGATTATACACAATCCCATTATCAGCTCCACATGTCTCATATATTAAATAACAACATTAAGCTCAATGCTGCATTACATTATACAAGAGGAGTGGGTTATTATGAGCAATATAAAGGTGTTGGCCAGAATGCATTGATAAATTATTATTCTCAAGAAAGTTTTAGTGATTATGGTTTAGATAATGTTATTTCAGCAAATGGTGACACCATAACTCAAACCGATTTGATAAGAAGAAGGTGGTTAGATAATCATTTTTATGGACTAGTATATTCTGCAGAATATTCTACTAAGAAATTACAGCTAGCTATAGGTGGTGGAGCAAACAGGTACTTAGGAAGGCATTATGGTGAAGTAATATGGTCGCAATATGCAAGTAATGGAGCTATAAGACATCCATATTATGATAACGATGGAAATAAGAATGACGTTAATGTTTATGCAAAAATCAATTATGAACTTAAAACAGGATTTGATTTATATATTGATTTGCAAGAACGGTTCATTAGCTATGATTTTTTAGGATATGATAATAACCTAAATAACGTTGAGCAAACGGCATCTTTAGCATTTTTTAATCCTAAAGCGGGGTTCAATTACAAACTAAATGAAACAAGTAAAGTTTATGCTTTTGCAGGAATAGGTAATAAAGAACCCAATAGAGATGATTATACCAATTCAACTCCAAGCAGCAGACCTGAACATGAAAGTATGTTAGATATTGAGCTTGGGTATGGTTTGGCAACAAATAAATTAGCATTTAATGTTAATTTGTATAACATGGCTTATAAGAACCAGCTTATTGTTACAGGACAATTAAATGATGTTGGTGCAGCTGTAAGGGTTAACGTGGTAGATAGTTATAGAAGGGGAGTAGAATTTTCTGGAAACATTGAATTACTGGAGAAATTAAGCTGGAAATTCAATGCTACTCTTAGCGATAATAAAATTGCTTCTTTTCATGAATATGTTGATGATTGGGATACTGGTGATAAAGTTGACTCTGTTTATTCCAATACTAATATTGCTTTTTCTCCTTCAATAATTGCAAGTAGTCAATTGGTTTATCAGCCATTTAGTTCTGCCAAAAATGGAACATTAGAAATGGCTTTTATTACCAAGTATGTAGGTGAGCAATTTATTGACAATACCTCTAGCCAGTTCAGTTTGTTAGATGATTATTTAGTAAATGATTTAAGAATGAGTTACACAATAAAGAATAAGCTTTTTAAGGAGGTTGTTTTTAGTGCTTGGGTTAGAAATTTATTTGATCAGAATTATATTTCTAATGCTTGGATATATCGATTTAAATCTATTGGTTATAATCCTGTTCCGGATGATATATATGCCAATGCAGAGGGTGAGGGCACTGGAAGGTATAATCAGATAGGTGCATTCAATCAAGCAGGAATCAACTTTTTTGTAGGATTGACCCTTAAATTCTAATAAAAGAGCATTAAAGAGATGGGTTCTAGTGACTCATTTCTTTAATGCTTTTTACAGCTTCAAAGGCTTGTTTAATGTCTTTAATGATATCTTCATGATTTTCCACACCAATAGATAAGCGTATCATTTTGTCAGTAATGTTGAGTTTTTGTCTATGCTCAGGATCAACTCCTGCATGTGTCATAGTTATTGGGTGCTGAACTAAACTCTCTGTACTACCTAAGCTTACTGCAAGTTTAATTAGTTTTAGTGCATTTAGGAACTCAAAAGCTTCTTTTTCTCCCCCTTTAATATCAAAAGATACCATTGCTCCAGATCCAGTACATTGTTTGTTGAAAATCTTTTGTTGTTCAGAGCCATTTTCTAATAAACCGAGGTAGTAAACCTTTTCAATTTTTTGATGTTTGGATAAGTATTGTGCAACTTTATTTGCGTTTTCAGCTTGTTTGTCCATTCTTATTTTAAGAGTTTCTAAGCTTCTTAGTAGTAACCAAGCTGTATAAGGGCTAATCATATTTCCTAAGAAGGTTCTTAGTGTTTTTACCCTATTCATTATTTCTTGATTTCCTAAAACTGCACCTGCAATTACATCACTGTGTCCACCAATATATTTTGTTGCTGAGTAGATGATTATGTCAGCTCCTAAAGCTAAAGGATGTTGCCATATTGGTCCCATGTAAGTATTGTCTACAGTAAGTAGAACTTCTTTATTGTTGATTTTAGAGTAATAATCAACCACATTGACTTTTAGTGCATTAATGTCAACTAAATGATTAGTAGGATTAGCAGGTGTTTCTAAGTAGATCATAGCGAGATTTTTCGCATGTCCTGTTGCATCAATAGCATCTATGATTTCTTCTTCAGTTTGTCCTGGTAGAATTCCTAGCGTGTGAACACCAATTTTATCTAAAAAATGATTAATGAAATGATCAGTACCTCCATATGTTGGATTGCTGTATACTAATAAATCTCCTGGTTTTAAAAACTCCAATAGAACTGTGCTTATTGCTGACATTCCACTTTCAAATACAGCACAATCATCGGCTTTATCCCATAAGCAGAGTCTGTTTTCTAAAATCTCCAAATTGGGATTATTTATTCTACTGTAAATTAACCCGAGCTCTTCTTTTGGTTCTTTATCTCTTAATCCGTAAGCAATTTCAAAAAATGCTTTTCCTTCTTCTGCAGTTTTAAAAACAAATGTAGAGGTTTGAAAAACAGGACATTTAACTGCTCCTTCTGAAAGCTCAGGCTTGTAGCCGTGAGTCATCATGAGACTTTCTGGATTCATTTCATTTTTATTCATAAAGCAAATGTATTGCTTATAGATTTAAATTCTTTTAAAATTAATTTATTTAGATTATAATACTTTTAAATTTAATTTTAAAGAATATATTTCTTTAATTTGTTGCTTTATTGATGATTTTTAGAAAAATAAACTTGTTATGTTAGATGAAATTGATTACTCCATTCTTAATTTACTTCAAAAAGATGGTAAGATGACTTTTAAAGAGGTTGCTGGTGAGTTGAATTTAACAACAACTCCTGTATATGAAAGAATTAAAAAGCTAGAAAAAAATGGAGTAATACAATCCTATAAAGCAATTATTGATAGAAAAAAAATAGGGCTTCAGTTGCTTGTTTTTTGTAATGTATCTTTAAAAGAGCATCAAGCTGAATATTTGGAAAATTTTGAAAATGATATAGTGAATTTTCCTGAAGTTATCTCCTGTTATCATATAGCTGGAATGTATGATTATCTTATTCAATTAACAGTAAAAGACATGGACGAGTACCAGGTTTTTATTGCAAAAAAAATAGCTAATATCAAGAATATAGCAAAAGTTCAAAGCTCTTTTGTAATGACTGAAGTTAAAAGTGGAGGGTTAGGACTTTCTATTCTTTAGTATTTAGTTGTAATTCGCCATTAATTTTAAGTCCCTTTTTTAGCTGCTCATGTGTAAAATGTTTTGATGAGGTTGAGATCTCAGCTGAATGAATGTATCCTGATTTTGGAAGAGGTTTTAGAATTATTAAGTCATTACCTGCTTCATTGTTTATTTGCATTAATCTTTGGTCAAAAGCTTTTGAGTATTCAGAGCTTATATTTTTTTGTTTAATTAATTGAAATGTATTTAAAGCTATCACTGAAATTACAGCAAAATGTGAGATTACATTTTTTATTTTTTCATTGTTCTTTAGAATTAATCCAATTTGATAAATGTTATAGCAACAGAATATAAACGTTAGAATAGCTAATGGATATAGTGTTCTTTCGGCTCCAATATCTTGTGTTTTATATGTGATTGGAAGTTGAAATATGTAAATTGAAATGAAAAGAATAATAATTGAAAAAGACATTTTTAAAAAGAAGGTTTTTAATGAAATTGGTTGTCTATTATTCTTAATTGTAATTATAAAAGGAATTGAGAATAGAATACAATAAGGGAGAATTTTAGAAATTAATTTAACAATTATTATTCCGCAAAATTTGAAATTCATTAAAATAGTTTCTATTACACTTATAGAATTAAAATAGCTTGATCTTATTTCATTTCCCTTTCCTACATACATTAATAAAAAAGCTAAATGAAGAGTTAAATAGAATACTAATATTGAGTGTAGATAGGTTTTAGAAATTTCAAAACGTTTTATTTTCAAATATGAAGTTATCAATCCAAATGAGATTACAATGAGTAAGAATAAACTTAACGTGCCATTTGTTCCACCTATTAGAAATCCACAAAACGATAAAATGGCTAGTGTTAATGGTTTTTTTAATTTTGTCATATAAAACCCTAATCCTCCAATTGTAATAATTGTGCTAAGCAAATAAGTACAATTTGAAGAAAGCCAGAACCATGTTTCTGAAATATTAAAAGAGCAATAAAAAATTGCAGCACTTAAAAAAACACTGTAGTTAAGTAGATGAAAATAGGTGAGTTTTAATGTGTTTTTTGTTAAGCTTTTAAGTAATGTAAATATTGAGAATATTGCAAGAGCTAAAAGAAGTGTTTGATAAATAATTAAACTGCCATTATACTTTAGCATAGCAGTTGTTGAAAAACTAATTATTAAAGCTACATATCTAGTGCACCAATTGTTATAAATTAATTTAGCTCCTTCAATAATGCCAAAGTTTTCTACTATATAAATTGAGTAAAAGTCATCATGTGAAATTCTGTTGTTTACAGCAACTATAATGTATAAAGCTATAAATATTACATTGGAAATAATGAATAAGAAATCTAGGGTTTTAAGCTTGTATAGTGAATCTTTTATTATTGTCATTTTAATGCTTCAATGCTGTTTTCCCTTTCACAATACCACTTGTAATAATTTTCGAAATTGGTAACCCAGATGTCTTTTTTACTTGAGAGGTGTTTTAATATAGCGATATATTTATTTCCATATATGGCTAATTTGGGGTCATTAGGATAAGCCATTCTAACGTGCCAATTTAATGAGGCTACCCCTTTACTTTTTTCTAGATTTTCGATTAGATGAATTGCTTTTTCTAAAATGTTTTCCTCATTAATTGTATTGGTGGATATGAGGTTTGTGTCCATTATAAAATTTGGAATTTGAAGTGTTTTTATAGGAGTATTATCTTTATTGTTAAATGGATAGTAGGGTAGAGCAACATTGTTCCTAAATCCAGTAGAATCATTGAAAGCTATAGATGAATCGTATTTTAATCCAGCTTCTTGATGCATTTTTAATGTGTTTTTAGTTTGAGGTCCTAAATTCCAAAAATGCTGTCTATTGCCTAAAATTTTTCTTTTAGCATACTTTTCTAATCTATTTTTTTCAGAAATAAAATTTGAAAGTTCAAGTCGTGAGTTGTAACTACTGTGTAAACCTACTTCAAATCCTTCTTTATTTATAAGCGTGAAAATATTTTGAAACTCATCCCATGACACATCATAAGAATTGTCATAATCAAAATCACTTTTTTTATTAAATTTTGATTTTGAAGTAAAAAAGAACGTGGAATTAAATCCATATTTCATTTCTTCTTTAATTATTTGTTCAAAATTTAAATAAGTGTCTTCTCCTTTTAGGATTATACTTCTAAGCTTTTTTCTTAGACTTAGCCAGCAGTATTTAATTTTATTTGTTGATTCAAGATTGCTAAATCTACTTTTGAAATCTTTTATTATTGCATATCTTAAGGGCTCGTCAACATCATGAGAAAGTATAATTACACTTTTATATTTTTTTGGATAAAGCGGAAATGGTTTTAAATTTAATTTAGACTCGATACATTTAGTTAATAAGATCACATAATAATTAACTATCGGAGTACTTCCAATTCTATTTTTATTTTGAAATGAAGAATTAAATTTTAATCTATTATGAATATCAAAATCGCTAATTGCTAAATTGTCATGTATTTCATCATTTAAAAATAATCTAGTACTATTAATAATATCAAAATCAATTTTATTTTTTTTAAACAGATTTTGAGTGTCAATATTTAATTTTTCAGAAATGTTTTTTTGATAATTTATAATCATCGCCTCCTTAACTATTTCAATCTCAGAATTGTCATTTCCGTAATAGAAATTAACATCAGGCTTTAATTCATTGACTTTTATTGCTTTAAATCCAGCTGTAAAAATTAGAAATTCAATAGTCCATTGATTGACCTTGGAATCTATTTCTTTATTAATGAAATATTTAATCATAAATGATTTAAGCTATTGATTTAACAATGTAATAAAAACATCTCTTATTACGATATTTTATTCTCTGAAATATGTGGTTTACTTTACAAAAAGTAAAGTTTGTTTTACATTATGTAAAAAAAAGTGTACATTTGTTCTTGTAATTAAAACCTTAAGAATGAAAACAAATTATTTATTACCACAAAAATTTAAATCTATAGGAATAGTCTTGTTAGTACCTACATTATTAATGGCTGTTTTATATTTATTTTATGATTTTGAATTATCCTTTCTAGATTTTCGAGTTTTTTCTATTATTAATGAACCAATAATGGGAGACGCTGAACACTTCAAATTCATAGATGACAATATAACTAATGAATTAATAGCTGTTTTTGCAATATTAAGTTTGGTGTTTATTGCTTTTTCAAAGCGAAAAGTTGAAGATGAGCTAGTTGCAGATATTCGTTTAAAATCCCTCTTGGGAGCTACTTATATTAACTATTTAGTTTTGTTGTTCTGTATATTGTTTTTTTACAATTTTACATTTATGTGGGTTATGATGTTTAATATGTTTACTCTTCTGTTGTTTTTTATAATTCATTTTAACTTTAAAATGATTCAATTAAATAGAAAGTAATATGAAAAACAGTTTAAAAGTTGAAAGGGCAAAGAAAGACATGACTCAAGCAGAATTGGCTAAATTGGTAAATGTGAGTAGGCAAACTATTAATGCAATTGAATCTGGTGATTACAATTTATCTACAATATTAGCATTGAAAATATCAAAAGTGTTTCAAGTTAATGTAAAAGATATATTCTTGCTTGAAGCTAAAGATTTATAGCTATTTGTTTGAAATCAATCAATTTATATTTGTAATAAAAATTCATAATCTAAAAAAATGAACAAAAAAAAAGCCTATCTATCGATAGGCTTTAATAATAAAGTGTGAAAACTAAACGACTTTTACGTTTACTGCGTTTAAACCTTTTTTTCCGTCTTTTAATTCAAACTCAACAGCATCTCCTTCTTTAATCTCATCGATTAGTCCAGAAACGTGTACGAAATGTTCGCTTGTTGAATCATCCTCTTTAATAAATCCAAATCCTTTAGTTTCATTAAAAAATTTTACTGTGCCTTTGTTCATTGTAATAATTAATATTTAAATATGGTGCAAATGTAATTGAATGTATAACACTAAAAAATTATTTTATATTTTTTTTTAGTGAAGGTGTTTTAAATTTAATGTTGTAGTTGAATGAATTGAGCTTAAATTACTTGTTATTCGAAAGCTTTCAATAAATTTCTTTTTGCTTAAGTAATGTAATTGAATCTATATTAAAAGAGTTAATTTTTGATTTAAATTACTATTGGTTTTACTTTTCTCTCTTTTTTTAAGTACATTTTCTTTGAAATTTACACAACCTAAAAACCCAGTTAATTTCATGTCTGAAGATTGTAGGCTGCTATTTCCTTAAGTTTCAATTTTTAATTTTAAAAACCAACCCAAATACAATGTTATATTGGCCAAAGAAAAATGATTGGTCTGCATTATCCATTTTATTATTTGTAGTTCTTATTGATGGCATGTGTATGAATCCACCTTTGAACTCAGATTGAATAAAAAATAGCTCAAAAAATCTTAGGTTTAAAGCGGCACAAAAATTTATTCCATAACCAGATAAGTGAAAATTATCATGCCTTTCGTTGTTTAATAAAATTGAATTAGTCTTGGGTAATAAACCTCCTAATCCGAAACCTTCTAATATGTTAATTGTGAAGTTTTTTGATCTAAAAAGATGATCATTTCTTCTTATGTCAAAGTTGAAATAATTTAGTCCGTCAGTGTGTTCAAATTTTAAAAATGGATGTTGAATTATTATCTGATGTTGATTGTAAATTCCATTGTAGCTAGTTTGACTATTTTCAATATAGCCATTAATTTCTACTTGTTGATCTTGTACAACTACATATTTCATGTGATCTATTCCAAATGAAACATCGTAATGATTGTTGATGAAATAGCCAACTCTAAAATTATATTGTGGAATGGTAAAACTAACAGGACTGAAGTAGGTTTTAAAGTTAAATGTACTTTGCCTGTCTTTGGCTATTACCTTGGTTAAGTTGAAGTCGTAATTTTCTCCTGTAAATCTAATATTAGATTTGCTGAAAAAACCTCTATTCCAACCCCAATAAAAGTACAACTTGTCTTTCTGTTTGTCTTGTTTAGATTCTTGTCCTAGACAGTTTACAGAGCTAATTATAAAAAATAGTATAAGGAATTTTGATTTCAATTTACTTTCTGAATTTTAAACAATAGTAAGAAATATATTCAAAATGTTAATGGATTTCTAAAACTGTGATTTCTTTATTACCAAAATGTATAATATCTCCTTCTTTTTTTTTGAAAAGTAATTTTCCAATTGGAGAGGCTAGTGAAATACAGAAGTAATTTGTGTTTTGATAATTAACTTGCCCAATTCCTATTCCAATAAAATAAATGCCATTACTAGCGATAACTAAACTACCAAAATCAATCTCATTGTGTTTGTTATTAAGCTGTATCTTGTTTAGCTCATTTCTTTGAACTTTCCCTTTATTTAATTGAGTTACATGTTTATCAATTTCGATTTGTATTAATGCTCTAGATGTTTCATGCTTATCACCGGCACTACTTTTAGTAGCTTCATTCCTAGATTCTATTGCATTTTTGATGTTTTTGTTCGCATCATTTATTTTCTGAGAAATTATTTTATTGAGATGACCTAAAATTTCTTTTTTTTTTATATTCATCAATGAGCTATTTTATTAATCATCCCTTTAAATATAATTCCATGCAGAGGAACAACACTGTACCAGTAAACTCTACCCCAAATTCCCTTGGGTCTAAAAGTTGCAGTTTGAATTAACTGGTCATTATTTATTTTAAATTCTAACCAAGCATCGCCTGGTAGTTTCATTTCTGCAAAAAGTAATAATCGACCTTCTTTTTTATTGGCATATAAAACTCTCCAGAAATCTATAGCATCACCAGCATTTAATAAAGTTGGATGTGTTCTTCCTCTTCTTAAACCCACTCCTCCAGAAAGTTTGTCAATAAATCCTCTTATTCTCCAAAGCCAACTTGCGTAGTACCAGCCATTATTACCGCCAATAGCCCAAATTTTATTTAAAGATTGATCTATGCTAGTAGTTTTTTTTCTTCGTTTATCAACGAAACATCCGTGAGTTGGAACTTCAGAAAAATCGGCTAGATTTATATTTAACCTTCCACTAATTAAAGAGTCTTTCCAACTAGAAATTATCACATCATTTTTTATTGTTTTTAGCGTGTTTGCTAATGATGCATTATATGTAATAGGGTTTATTCCTAAAATTTCATTCAAATCTTTATTTCTGCAGATAACTTCAATTTTCATGCTGTTTACAAGTGCAACAGCAAGTTTATATGAAGTTGATGTAACAAAGTAGAGCCAATAAGAAGAAAGGCGAGGAGTCATTATTGGAACAATGAATATTTTTCTTTTCATTCCTCTAGCTTTGGCATAGCCAAGAAGCATACTTTTGTATGAAAGAATATCTGGACAACCAATGTCAAAATTTTTATTGAATGTTGAAGGGTTAAATAATGTTTTAGTTAGAAATAAAATGACATCACTTACGGCTATGGGTTGGCATTTTGTTTCTAGCCATTTGGGAGTTATCATAACAGGAAGTTTTTCAACTAAATCTCTAATAATCTCAAAAGATGCACTTCCTGATCCTATTATAATACCAGCTCTTAAAGTTGTAAATTGATATTTCCCTTTGCTTAATTCAATCTCAACAGCTTTTCTTGAGTTTAAGTGTTTTGAAAGTTTATCTTCATTAATGATTCCACTTAAGTATATTACATGTTTAACATTGGTTTTATCAATAAAATTCCTAAAATTTTTTGCCGAATTAATTTCTAAATCTTCATAATTTTTTTCATTTGACATGGAATGCATTAAATAATATGCTCCATCAATATCTAATGGTATTTTACTAAGTGTTTTAGTTTTTAGAAAGTCTACTTCGATAATTTCAATGTTGTCTTTTAGCTCTTTTGGGGGGGTGAATCTTTGAATATCTCTAACACAACACACTATTTGATGTCCCATCTTCACTAATTCAGGAAGCATTCTTTTTCCAATATATCCAGTTGCACCAGTCAGTAAAATTTTCATAGTAAATATTTTTTTATTAAAGTATAAAACACTTGAAAGTGAATTATGGATGTTTAATGAAAATTAAATGACTTTATTAGAATTAGAAACCATTTTATTTATTTCAACAAGCTCTTTTGAACTAAGGTGTCTCCATTCTCCAACTTTAGTGTCTAAAGAAATATTCATAATTCTTACTCTTCTAAGTTGTATAACATCATAACTAAGATATTCGCACATTCTTCTAATTTGTCTGTTTAGTCCCTGGGTTAAGATGATTCTAAATTTATATTTAGTTAATTTCTCAACTTTACAATTTTTTGTAATGGTATCAAGAACTGGAACACCACTGCTCATAGCGGTAATAAATTCTTTTGTAATTGATTTGTTAACTGTAACTACATACTCTTTTTCATGATTGTTTCTAGCCCTAAGTATTTTGTTTACAATATCTCCATCGTTAGTTAGTAAGATAAGTCCATCACTAGGTTTATCTAATCTGCCAATTGGGAAAATTCTTGAAGGATAATTAATGTAATCTATTATGTTGTTTTTCTCAACTCTTGTGTCAGTAGTGCAGACAATTCCAACAGGCTTATTGAAAGCTAAATAGACTGGTTTTTCTTTTTCTTTTGATATTATATTACCATCAACTTTAACTATGTCAGAGATAGAAATTTTAGTACCCATTTCAGGGATTTCACCATTTACAAGTACCTTACCCTTTTCAATTAGCTTGTCAGCTTCTCTTCTTGAGCAATAGCCTGCTTCACTAAGGAATTTGTTGATTCTGGTTAATTTATTATTTTCCAATCTATTCGTTATTAATTATAGTCTTGTCTATCTTTTAGATATACATGTTATTTCAATAATTTTTCCACTCATGCAATTATCGAACATATTTTGCTTTTCTTCATAAGATATCCAAATTTTTTGACCTTCTTTTGGCGATTTTTCAAATTCGACTAGGTTTATGGCATTTAAATTTTGTTTGTTCTTTAGTTGTATCATCCATCCGCATCCATCTAATTTAGCTTTATTAACATACTTAGCTTTAACACTATTAATGCAGCTGTTTTTTTGATTGCATCCGATTAAAAAAAATAAACTTATCGAAAAAAATGACAATAGTTTTTTCATTAGTTAGCTTTTATATAGTCAATTTCTAAATTAAAACTTTCTTCTTTTTTATTTGAGATAAGAAAGCATACTTCCTCCAAATTTTGCCCTGGAAAATTGGGGATTCTTAAATTTCTTCCTCTATATGTTGGGCTTAACACATTAAATGGAATTTTAATTTCTTGCCATTGTCCGTTAGTGTTGAAAGAATGTTTGTATGAATGTGACTCTGAAATGGCAGATTTAACACGAAATTGGTAATTTTTACCGTCACCTTTTATTCTTATTATAAAGTGATTTTTATCTCTCAAGGTTACTACTTTTGTTCTGTGCCTAACAGAAGAAAAACCTCCATTATTTGCAAGTGATACAGTTCCTTTGAAAAGTCCATTTTCATTCTTATTTATTGATATACTACTCGAAGATATGCCTCCCATTACGTTGTCATCAACAATTTGCCAGTCATTTATAATTGATTTATTATTGAATTCATAAATTGTTAATGTATTCATAAGTAAGAAAAAAGGTATTAAGATTAGGTTTACCATTTGTGTTAATTCAGTCCAAATATATAAAAGGTGTTTTCATTGTTGTGATATTTAAAATGGATCTATTTTTAAAAATCCAAATTGTCCATTATCTACTGCAATAATTGCACCTCCATCTGTTGTTAAATCTATATCTTCACCGGCCCAGTGACCTTCATTACCTATGTAAGTTTTTTCCCAATTAATTGAACCGTTGTTATTGAATTTTATAAGGTAAACTCTCCAAGTATTTGAGCTTTCATTGCTACCACATTTCCTATTATAATTTCCATATTCATCTCCTGTTCCAGCAACTATTATGCATCCTCCATCTGTTGTGGCTTTTATTCCCCATGTTTCATCATGAATGTATTTTGGGTCAAACCCTCTTGGATTTCCTTTTACTACTTCCCATAATTTGTCACCATCATTTGAAGTTTTAATTGTAAAAGTGTCCCAATTTTCGGTTCCAGATTTAGTATGACCTGTAAGAAATATTTCGCCATTGGCATTTACATCTAAACCAAAGCAGTGGTCATTTCCATTACCTCCAAATGTTTTATTCCATAACACATTATTTCCAGAAATAGATGTTTTTACAAGAGCATAATCTTGGGCTCCTTCTGTTAAGCCAGAAATAATTAGCTCATTATTGTGGTTTATAATTCTATAACCGTGAGCCATTAAGGAGTTGATGTCCCAATTACCAGTTAAATTCCCAATAGAGTCAATTAATAATAGTATCCCGTTTCCTTCAGTGAAAAAAGTATTGTTTGGGTCTTCAGCATTTTGATAGCCAACAGCAGCAAACCCTGAGGGAGTTTCACAGATGTGCTCAATGGCATTATTTCCAATTAAATTGTTGAATGTTGATTGACTAATTAATTGGCCATTAGATTTATTAACTTTTAGTATTGTACTTTTTTGATTAATTGCTCCACAAATAATGTATCCATCTGCAATTTCTATGGCGCTGTTACCCAGATTGTGGCCAGAAGAAGAATATTCTTTTTTCCAAATTAGTTCTCCACTCGAATTGGTTTTGACAACAAATAAGCTAGCTGAATTTGGAATAAAACCTGTCTCACCAACTTGCAAAAAACCACCATCGCTGCAAGATAGTATGTAATGTCCATGTGCTTCTTCTTGTGATCCATTGTGAGATTTAAACCAGTTTTGATTTGGTGCATTGCTGTAATAGTTTTCATTACAATCATTATTAACTTTTCTGCAAGAAATTATAGCTGTCAATAAAATAGTGAGTAAAAAAATATTTTTCATTTCAATTTTTAATATGTAAACGAAATTAGGGAGATTTTATTTTGAGCATTTTTGTTTGAAAAAAACTGTGTTTTTGAACTTTGAAAATAAATTTAGTTGAAAAAATGGTTATTATTACCTAAATAAGAGATAAGTAAATTTGAAAGACAATAAAAAAAGATATAGAAGTTTATTAGTATGGGGAATTATTTCTCTAGTTTGCTGTAGCTCCATCTATTTGTTTTGTAATTTCATCGCGTCAAAACAAACTAACCATTTTCCACTTTTTTTTGATTTTGAGCTATCTTTTCCATTGGTTCCATGGATGATATATTTTTATATCTCTTTAGCAATTTTATTGTTTCTCAACGTTATTTTACTTAAGGATCCAAAGGTCATTAAAGCTTTTTCGGTTTGTTTAATATTAACTGTGCTTATAGCAGGTGTGATTTTCATTTTGTTCCCGGGAAAATTAGGCTTTACAAGAGTTACTGAAGTAACAGATTATCAATGGATTTTTTCTTTGTTGCATACTGTAGATCAGCCATTTAATCTTTATCCATCTTTACATATTACATATTCTTCTTTGACAGTTTTTGCAATAATAGATCAAACTAAAAACAAATTATTTCACTTAATTTTAATTTTATGGCTTATTATGATTGGGTTTTCTGTAGTTCTTGTTCATCAGCATCATTTATTTGACATTTTAACTGGAATAATTCTAGCTGGTTTAGTAATTAAATTCGTCTACAGAAGGCTTATCCCTAAAGAAGCATGATTTTATTCAAATGCTAGCCAATGAACTTCCATGTTTTGACCCCAAGTAGATCCGTCAACTCTGTTAATAATCATAATAAAGCTAGTGCTAGTTACGGTCCTGGTAGTTACATTAAATGAATCATCATAACCAGTTCCAATCTCAGCAGAGCTTGTGCAAATCACATGAGGTGTTGAGTTGAATGGAACAGGAAATGTTACTAAAACACTTAATATTGCTTGACCTTGACTTGTTCCTACATAAGTAGTTCCACCCTGCATGTTGTTGAAAAAATTATTACCTGGTGTTCCCTGAGGACCTTGAGGACCTTGGATGCCTTGAGGTCCAGGAGTGGAGCTTCCAGATGTTTTAGAATACAAAGCGTATGGGACACTCAAAAGTTGTGTTGTGCCTTCAATTGAATAATTAATACTTCCTGTTGGGTCAGTTTCTGTTTTAATAAAATAACTGTTGTTTGACCAATCAATAGTAGAGAAGTCACCAAAGACAGTTGTGCCATTACCTATTTCAATGGCTATTAAACCATTGGAATTTGTTGTAGGATTTTGTGTTTCTGTATAGACAGAATTTCCAGAAATTGAGCCCTGTAGAATACTTATCTTCATGCCAATTGAAGAATTAGTGACAAGAGAATTATTGGCATCTCTTATCACTGCTTGATAGCTCATCATTTCGGGAGATTGCGCCCAAAATGATGCTGAAAGTAGAAGAATTAATAAAGTAAATAATGAGTTTTTCATTTTGATTAATTTTTAATAATTGTAAACGATTTTACATTTTTATTTTTATTGTAGACATTGATTAAAAAAGTTTTACTGTTGTATTTTGATAGTGAAATATTGGTTTTTGGATTAGTTAATGCTAAATGATTTAACTCTTTTCCATTAATGTCATAAAGAATATATGAAAATGTATTAGGGTTGAAATCTGATATGTTAAGTGTAAAGTTTGATGTTGTGGGATTAGGGTATACATTGTATTTTAGTTCAATAGTGTTGTTTTCTCCAATTGAATTAATAATTTCATAACCATACTGTACCCCCTCATGAATTTGGTAATTGTCATTATTTAAATGATG
>CALSPA010000020.1 GCA_943788115.1 uncultured Flavobacteriales bacterium | reverse complement strand
TTGTTCCTGCACTTACGATTGTTTCACTGCCATCTGCACTAGATTGATTGTTGTCTACATATGTTTTTACAGCTTGTTCTGTTGGTAAAGCGTTATCACTATTACCCGAAAGCGTTCCATCGGTTGAAAACTCGTTTACACTAGCTCCGTGTTTAGTTGTAAATTCCTTCTGCAACAATTACATCTCCAAAGCTAGACGTAGATGTAGATGATTTGTTAGCATTAAAAGTGATGTTTTTTGTTGTCTCACTAAATTGTAAATAATCTAAATAATCGCTATTAGTTTCTCCTTGTCTAAAAATTACAGTACTATTTCCAGATGAAGATGCATCTGCTTTTTCATAATTAATAGAGAACCATTGTCATCTATTCCGCTTGCTGTATTAGAATTAATAAAGGATAACTTCCTCTAGAGTATTGACTTGAGCTACTATTAATTAGTTTTAAGTTTGTTCTGGAACTAGATTCATTTTTAATTCCAAGATCTCCTCTAACGTCTAATTTGTAATCTGGGGTTGTTGTTCCTATTCCAACTTCTCCATCTTCGTCTATTGTCATTTTAATACTAGGACTCGAAATTTCTCCTATTCTAAACCTTATTTGATTTGCTCCTGCAGTAGAAGTTCCTGTTTCATAAAGGGCATCAATAGATAATGGTTTTTTATTTGCTTGTCCACTAACTGCTTGTATAATTGCACCAGCAGCACTAGAGTTTATTATTTCTGTGTACTGTCTATCTTCTCTTGAAACTCTTAATGTATCTTGGACATCTAAATTCGCTTTAGGGTCATTTAATGAAATCTACTTTGCTGCCAGTAAAATAAAAGGGCTCTCCATTGTCGCTTCCAAAAACAAATTTTTCTAAATTGGTAACTCCTGTATAGAAGTATCTTGTTCCGCTATTTTTATATTGAATATAGTTCCATGCTGTAGCACCATCTTTATTTATGTAAAAGCTCCATCTTGGTCACTTTTTATTTCTAAATATGAACTTGGGGAGTTTGTTCCAATTCCCACCTTACCATTTGCATAATTACCATTCTCTCAGATCCGTCAGTTTCAAGTGTATAATGTTATCATTGGATGTTGCTTCGGTTTCAACTTTGGTGTTTCCATCAGAATCAGAAATGGAAGACGAGCTGCCTCCAGAGTTTGTGGTAGCTTCCCACTGTCCATTTGTAGCGCTCCAAACAAGAATGTCTCCATCAGTTGCAGATTTTGGGTAGTTGGCAGTAGAGTCGCTAATGCTGCTGTAAATGGAGTAGGGTACACTGTTTAAATTGCTTGTTCCTGAAACACTGTTAATGGATGAAGAAAGTGTTGCGGTACCTGTAGACCAATCTATTGTGCAAGCACTTAAATCCAATTCTATGTTAATAAGCCCGTAGCTTAGTGGTTTGGCTGCCGCTGTAAACAGAGCAGGTGTTCACTCCATTTACCACATCAATTGTAATGGGTACAGATGTATTTGGTAGTATGTTTCCATTTGCATCTCTAACTACTGCTTGGTAATTGATCTTTTCAGGAGCCTGAGCATATAAGCAGGTGGATATAAAACTAATTAAAATATATAGTATTGTTTTTCTCATTTGACAGAACTTTAGATAAAAGCTTCAAGGAGCTGTAATTGCTTTAATTGTATACTTATGTTCATTAGAATAATATAATCTCATTATGTCTGTTCCAGAAGATTTGCCAGCCATTGAGATAGGTAAATGTTTTGGTGTCTCCAGGAGTTAAATCTGTTATCAAAATTCATACTCTATATAGCTATTATATTCAAATCGATTTTCATAAGAAGTATATTTGTTCCATTAGAATTGTGGACAAATGCAGTCAAGTCAAAAGTTTTTGAGTTGAATTACCTTCTACATTGCTATTCTCATCTATGATTCTTCCATAAATTTGTGCCCAACAGTCACTACAATTATAGGTTTGTAAGAATGTTTTTGCCTCTATTATTATTTTTCCATTTGAAGGAACAGTAACTGTAACACTTAACCTGTTTGTACCATCTTGAAAAGAAGGATTTGAAGTTGAATAAATTGTTTCCCAATTTAATGGATTGGTTCCACTAGTTTCTAAAGCAACGTGGCCAGTACATCCTGAACAATTTTGTGTTTGATCTATATCACTTTGGAAGTAATCTAAAATTAATCCACCTATTCCATTTATATCAATTATATTTCTTGGATTAGAAACACCAATACCAACATTGCCACCATTTTGAATAAAAATACCATTCCCACTAAATCAGTAAGATTTAAACCTGATGAAGTAGCAGCTCTGACATGATTTAAATCAATATCATCTTCAAGAATTATTTCATTTCCTGTTATGTCAATGTCATTTCCAGCAGTTAATGAATTACTTGTAATGCTATTGTCTACGTAATTTTTTGTAGCAGCATCTTGTAAACTGGATGGATCAGTAACATTTGAAATTAATTAGAATTCATATTTAGTGTTCTCCAATAGATGTATTTCCAGTTACGCCTAATGTTGAGGAAATAGTGGTAGCTCCGTTACATCTAATGTATTTGAAAGAGTGGAAGCTCCTAAAATTCCCAAAGTACCTGCAATTGAAGTATTTCCAGTTGTTGCATCTACAGTAAATTTATTGGTGTTAATGTCAAAATTTCCATCAATACCGGTAGCTCCTGTTACATCTAATGTGCTTGATAATGTTGATGCTCCATTAACTTGCATAGTACCTGCAATTGAAGTATTTCCAGTTGTTGCATCTACAGTAAATTTATTGGTGTTAATGTCAAAATTTCCAACAATACCGGTAGCTCCACTAACATCTAAAGTGCTTGATAATGTTGTTGCTCCGTTTACACCTAATGTACCTCCAATTGCTGTATTGCCTGAAGTTCCTGATATAGTAAATTTATCTGTGTTTATTCTAACATCGGATAGAACATCTAATTCGCCTCCTAAGTTAGTATTTCCTACAGCCACATTTAAGCTGTTTTGTCCAGTTGTTCCAGAAATAAAAACTAAATCTCCGCTTGTTTGGGTCAAGTCATTACTAATTTTAAGTGCTCCACCAGCAGCATTATTTGCTGTAAACATGGATTCTCCTGCTACATCGAGTTTGTAGTTGGTGTTAGGATTGTTTTTGCCAATACCAACAGTTCCTTCTACTATTAGTCCATTGGTTGGATCTGTAATGCTATTATCACCAGCATAAGAACTTCCAATTCTAGCTGCTCCAGCTACATCTAATTTTGCTTTAGGATCCATTGTTCCAATGCCAATTTTACCTTCTACAATTAATGAATTATTAGGTATGCTATTAGCAGTTTCATTATCTGGGCTAGCTGGATTAAATACAGCGTAATTTTGTCCTATGGCAACATTTGCATCACCATTTCCGGTGCTGTTTCCTCCAACAGAAAGTGTTGCGTGTGGGTTATTTGTCATTATGCCTATTTCTGTATCTGCACCTTCAATGGTAATAAAATCTTCGTATGTAGCGGGTGCACCAGATGAATTAAAATAGTTTATGTCTTTTCTTATTTTGAATTCGTTTTGTGGATCTTCTGATAATAATGGATTAATAGTTCCATCTGAGTTTTTTTCATGTACTATCTGAAACATGTTATCTGCAGAATTACTAGCTGTTGCCATGTTACTGGTGTTGTTTGTGAGCGTAATACCAGAGAAGGTTCCCGTACTTTGGTCATCGTTAATTATCTCTAAGTATGAATTCTCTGTTGTTGCAGCCGAGCTTCCTATGTTGTTAATTCTAATGTTTCCATTAACCTCTAATTTCTCTGCTGGTGCATAAACATCTTGGTACGGAACAGGAAGTTCTGGTTGTAATTCTATTACTCCAATACCGATATTTCCATCATTATTCTGAGTTATAGCATCGTTAGTCTGAAATGGACTTACATTTGGCTTAACCCAAACAGTAGAAGAGCTTCCAGCATTATCATCTACATATTTTTTAGTAGCAAGGCTGGCATCGTTAGTTCCCATATCTGTAGCATCTGATAACCTAGCTTCACCGTCTACTTCTAATTTTGCCTGAGGCGACTGCCCAGCACCACCAATAATAAAATTACCAGAAGCTGTTAATATTGCTCTTGTAAAAGTGCCATTCCCTTGAAAGCCACCAAAGTAAATGTCATTAGAATTACCACTGCCATTCACATAACGATCAATATATATTCTATTACCACTAGTACCAATTAAATTCATTTCATCACCGTTTAAATTTTCCCCCATAATATTTTGATCGTTATCCAATAGTATATTACCAGCTGTAATGTCCAGCTTTTCTTCTGGAGAAGAATTTCCAATTCCGATATTCCCAGTAGCATCAATAACCATTCTTTCAGACCCATCTGTTTCAAAATGAATTAGGTTGTCGTTTGTAGTTGCTTCGGTTTCTACTTTAGTGTTTCCATCTGCATCAGAAATGGAAGACGAGCTGCCTCCAGAGTTTGTGGTAGCTTCCCACTTTCCATTTGTAGCGCTCCAAACAAGAATGTCTCCATCAGTTGCAGATTTTGGGTAGTTGGCAGTAGAGTCGCTAATGCTGCTGTAAATGGAGTAGGGTACACTGTTTAAATCACTGTTTCCAGAAACACTGTTAATAGAGGAAGAAAGTGTTGCAGTTCCTGTAGACCAATCTATTGTGCAAGCACTTAAATCCAATTCTATATTAATAAGTCCGTAGCTATTGGTGGTTTGACTGCCGCTATAAACAGAGCAGGTGTTTACTCCATTTAACACGTCAATTACAATAGGTACAGATGTGTTTGGTAGTATGTTGCCATTTCCATCTCTAACCACTGCTTGGTAGTTAATTTTTTGAGGCGATTGGCTATATATAATTAAGCCAATAAATAATGTAGTTATTGAAGTAAATATTTTTTTCATAAGCGTTAAGTTATTGCACAACCATTTTTTTGATTATTACATTTTCTCCTTTAGCTACTTTTACTAGATAAACTCCAGCAGAAATAGGTGTGTTCAGATTAATTGTAGTTATTATTTGTGTAGCGTTGTTATTTAATTTTTCATGATAGACTATTTTACCATATATGTCTGTTATGGATATTTCTATATTGTCTTTAATGTTTTGAAACCCATATGCATTTATATAGAATTCCGTTCCATCGTTGGGGTTAGGGTAAAGTTTTAATTTGATTTTATTTTCTGAAATAAATATAGACTTTGCTCCTGTATATGTTGCGTAACATAATGCCTCATTGGGTATAATAATTGGAAAAGGTCCCGAAGGGTTGTATCCATTTTTAACCCAAGCTTCTACTTCAATTGTTATTATATCACCAATGTTGAGTGAATTTAATTTGGCTGAAGTTATTCCGCTTGCAGTTCCCTTTAAACATAATTTTCTTCTATTGTTATTGTTAGAAGTAGTGCATGTTTTTATAAAAGTCCCATTAATTGAAAGTTTGAAAATATATCTATATTCATAAGTGCTATTAATTGCTGGTTCAATTTCTGCTTCAATTACATCATTATCTGAAATAGGTGTAGGAGTTCCAGATTGTTGACAATCAATTAGACTGGTTCCTGGGCTTGCTGCAGTTCCATTAGTAATCCAACAACCATTATTACTTTCTGGTGTGGTTCCACCACCAGAGAATAAAACAGCTTGAACTTTCACTTGAAATGGGGGACTTGTGAAATAATTGCTCCCTGCTAAACTAAGAGACATTTTTCTTTTATTGGAATTGTTCTTGGTGTGTTTACTTATCAATAAATTTCCATTTGCATCATAGAAATTAAAAATATAATGGTGTGTATTTGATACATTTTCACACTCAAATACATCGCTGTTAGAGGTTAAAGAATAAGCAGTAGATTCTGATCCTCCACAATATTGTGATAATAAGTCTATTGATTGTAACCCACCAACAGAAATAAAACAGTCATCTACAGCTTCATTAGTTGTCCCTAATCCAGAAAATTTAACAGCTTGAACTCCAACTCTGTATGTAGAATTTGTTTGGCTTAAACCAGCTTTGTAAAGGTTTAATCTTCTTTTATTGGAATTATTGGAGGTATGAATTGATGTAATTAAATTATCGTAAATATTATCTAAATCTGGATCATCGTAAAAATTGAAAATATAATGATGTGTGTTAGGAATAAGTTCGCATTCAAAAAATTCATTAATTGAAGAAAGCTGATAAGTATTATTGTAGTCAGTTCCGCAATAAACGCTTGTTAGTTTTGTAGTTTCTTCAAAGACGTTTGTTTTTATATAGCAAAATGTAGCTTCCTTTGTCGTCCCACCTCCTGAAAAAATAATTGCTTGTACAGTTACTTTATATGTTTGACCATATGAGTTTAGTCCAGCTAGATTCAAAGACATCTTTCTTTTATTAGCATTATTTGCTGTGTGTTTACTAACTAAAAGATTTCCATTAGTGTCATAGAAATTAAAAAGATAATGATGTGTATTGTAAACCTCAACACATTCAAATTCTTCGTAAATGTCTGAAAGTATATGTGCAGCGGTGGCGTCACCACAATAAGAGGATGTTAGGGATGTTGTTAAATCTAAAGGTTGTTGAAACCCTTGAGTTATTAGTTCATTACTGTTTAAGTCTGATAAAGTATTAATAACTGGCTCTCCTAATGAAAATGCAAAGCTTCCAAGACTTGGGTTGTTAGAGTCAATAATTTCTTCACCACTATTACTAATTAAAACTTGAGATTTAATTGAAAAATTTAAAGTTAGAACTACAGCTACAAATAATATGTTGTTAATTTTTTTTTTCAACTCTATAAGGTTATAAAAATTTTAAGAAAAGAAATATAGTGATATTATGTTTTGTTTCAGTGTTAATTATACGAAATGATCAATAAAGTATTTAAAAGCATAGAATTAATCGATTTAAGATAATTTTTTAACTTTGAGATTCAAAGTATAAATTATGGACAATTCAAAGCACTTAGAAGATATTAAGGATATTAAAAAAATGATGGATAGGGCTACTAAGTTTTCTTCCCTTAGTGGTTTTTCAATTGTTATAGCAGGTTTGTTGGCAACTTTAGGTGGGTTTCTTATTTATTCAGATTTAGAATTTTTTTTACATGAAGGAAAGCTTATAGGATACAGTAGTCTTATTGAATCAGAAGCCGGTAGTGAAGATTTTCAACGTAAAATAAAATCTCTTTTATTGGTGGGCTCAATTATTTTCACTTGTTCAATATTGATATTCTATTTTGCAGGAATTAGAAAATCTAAAAAACAACAGGTTGCATTTTGGAATCCATCTATGATAAGAGCTTTAAAATCTTTATTTGTTCCAGTATTAGCTGGTGGTATATTTTCAATTGTATTAATTATGCATGGTTTTGTAGGTATGGTTGCACCTTCAACTTTAATTTTTTATGGATTAGGTTTAATAAATGCTAGTAAATATACTTATGGTGAAATTGAGGTATTAGGTTATGTACAATTGGTTTTAGGGTTAATAGCCTCTTTTTTTATGGGTTCTGGTCTTCTTTTTTGGGTTATCGGTTTTGGTTTTTGTCATGTTGTCTTTGGAATAATTTTTTACTTAAGACATGATACTAAATAAGGGTTGTGAAAGGATTTAGTCAATTAAATAAAGCTTTCGATAGTAGAGTTAGAATGGGTGTGATGTCTGTTTTAGTTGTGAACAATTGGGTTAGTTATAAAGAATTAAAAAACCTTCTTGATTTAACTGACGGAAATTTGGCTAGTCATGTTACAGCATTAGAGAAGTTAGATTATCTTGAGGTGAAAAAGCAATTTATTGGAAAAAAACCGTTAACAACTTATAAAATTACTAAAGAAGGCAAGGCGTCTTTTGAACAACATATTGAAGGTCTTGAGAAATTAATTCGAGGCCCTATCTAAAAAAATTATATTTTTGTGTTTTACTAGAATATAAATTTTAAATTTAAGTATTTATGAATAAGTCATTTAATATAATTTCTAAAGCTACTTTAGTCTTCTCATTTGCTCTTATTTTCATGTCTTGCCAAAACAATGAGGTTAATAATGAGGAAAGTGAAGTTGTAGATTTAGAAGAGCAAGTTGTTGAAGAGTCACAATCAGATGTTGATTTGTCTGTAACCTATCAAGTTCCTACGCCAAATGAATTATTTACTTTGTTCTCAGATGTTGAAGTTAATTTTGATGCAAATTTATTAAACTCAACTACCAATACTGAAAAATACACTTCTAACAAGATAAAAGCGCTCAATTTTGGTGTTTATTCTACAGACCTTGCTTTTGCAGCAAACTTTGGTGAAGCAACAGCATCATTAAAATATTTTTCAGTAATTAAAAATATTGGAGATGAGCTAAATGTAAATAACGCTTTCGATCAATTAGTTTTTGATAGAATTGAGCAAAATATCCAAGCCAATAATAGTGATTCACTATTTAATCTATCTAATGAAACATATTACAATGCATATTCTTATTTGAAAGACAACGAAAGAGGCTCAACTTTATCCTTAATTGTTGTAGGGGGTTGGGTAGAAAGTTTATACATTTTAACTAATCTTGTGGATTATGAAGTTGATAAAGAATTGTTATCTAGAATTGCTGACCAGCGCCTAACACTTGAAAATCTCTATGGTTTTATGGCTGAATATCAAAGTGATGCTGATGTTTCAGAAATGATGGCATCTTTATTGCCTATCGAAGAAGTATTAATGAATTTAGGATCAGAAGAATCGAGTATTGAAACAGGTGTAGATGATAATGGAACTTACAATCTTGATGGTGGAGCAGACTTTTTCTTGACACAAGATGAATTTATTTCATTAAAAGAGGCTGTAAATGCTTTAAGAACCACAATTGTTGAATCAGAAATATAAATATATAATGTCAAATTTATTTAAAGCTTTAATAATAATTTTATTTGTTTTACCTCTTAGCAGTTTAGCTCAAGATTGTAATAATATTGTTAGGTATTGTCCACACAGTAAGAAAGAAGGTTTTGTTTTTAACATGCAAAGTGAAAGTGGCGCATTTGTTCAAGGCGACACCTCTGAAGTTTCTATTATTGTATATAAAGGGATGGAGTATAAGATTTCATTATGCTCTCCAAGTCACCCTCAATTAAATGGTACTTTTCAGTTTAAAATTGTGGAGCACATAACTAGAGGTGAATGGGAAGAAAAAACTACTTACACTACGGAAGTTGAATATGATGATTATGGTCTTGAAATAGGAGAGAAACAAATTCCTACAACAACAAAGAAAAGAGTATATAGAACAGAAGAAATTATTAGATATGATAATTCAGCAGATGAAAATGCTCAAGAATTTACGTTTCAATCAAATAAGACTAGAAAGTTATACATTAAAGTATATGTTCCAGAAATGGGAGGAGAACAAGAAATGGGATTAGAGGGTGAGTCTTACTCTTGTGTAGGTTTGTTAATTGAGCATCAGAGTGGCGTTAAAACTGGATTTAAAAGATAATTTTTATAAACTTCTTTAAAAGCTCTGTTTAACACAGAGCTTTTTTTTTAATAAATATGAAGCAAAAAGTTTTAAATAGTTCGAAAATTGTTATTATTTCTCATAAGAACCCTGATGGAGATGCTATTGGATCTTCTCTAGCTTTGAAAAATTATTTAATTAAAAAGGGAAAGGATGCTACTGTAATTCTTCCAGATTCATTCCCCAATTTTTACGATTGGTTACAAGGGTCTGAAAACATTCTTATTGCTGACAAAAACATTGACAAAGCAAAAGATATTATTGAAACTGCAGATTTAATATTCTGTTTAGATTTTAACGACCTTTCTAGAGTAGGTGATTTAGGTGAGTTGATAGCACAGTCCAAGGCGTCTAAATTTATGATAGACCACCATCAGAATCCTTCTGATTTTGCTGATTTTATTATTTCACGAACTGAAGCATGTTCAACTGCACAATTAATATTCGAATTCATTGAGACTATGGGTGATTTGAGCTTAATTAATAAAGAAATTGCTGAAGGTATTTATACTGGTCTAATAACAGATAGTGGTTCTTTCAAGTATTCTAATGTAGAGTCAAAAACTCATCTTATTGCTGCACATTTATTAGATGTAGGGTTAAACCATACAAGAATTCACGATTTAATTTTTGATCAAAATAATTTATCTAGACTTCATTTACTTGGCCATGCTTTAAGTAAAATACAATTGATAGATGAGTTGCCTGTTGCCTTTATAGCTCTTTCTAGAAATGAGTTGAGGAAATTTAATTTTTCAAAAGGTGATACAGAAGGGTTAGTGAATTATTGTCTTTCAATAAAAGGAATTGAAATGGCAGCTTTTATTAAAGAGGATGTTGATCTTGTGAAAATGTCTTTTAGATCTAAAGGAAGTTTAAGGGTAAATGATTTTGCATCTACTTTTTTTAGTGGAGGTGGTCATATTAATGCTGCTGGTGGAAGGTCAGAAGTCTCCTTTGATGAAACTGTTATTCTTTTCAAGAAATCTGTAAATACTTTTTTAAGTGAATAGGTTGGTAATGTGTTTTCTTTGCCTTCTTTTTTGCTTTTGCAACGAAGTGAAAAGAGAATCCCATTCTTTAAAAGATGATGTTGAGATTGAAAAAGAAGATTTAATTGATGTTAACCGAAATTGGATAAGAGATGAATCTTTTCTAATTGATCAATTTTGTATTAGGCATAATTTAGATGTTGTTAAGACCAGTTCTGGTGTTAGGTATTGTGTTTATGATTTAAAAAAAGCCAATAAAATTGAATCAGGTGATCTAGTTACTATTGATTATGAGGTTAGACTTTTAGATACAGATACTACACTTTGTTATTCCTCTAAAAACACCCAACCATTTAGCTTTATTGTTGAGATGGATAACATAGAATCTGGATTACATGAAGCAATTTCTTATTTTAAAAAGGGTGAAAATGGAGTAGTTATTTTACCTCATTATTTAGCTCATGGTCTTCTCGGAAATATGGACAAGATACCTCCTTTATCAGCTGTGTTATATAATATTGAAGTGATTGATGTTAAAAGAAAATAAATTTATTTTTTTTATAGCTTTTTTGATTTCATTTAGCTGTGGGCATAAAAAAACACCAGATTTTTACTTAACTAATGGTGAATTAAAATATAAGTTTCATGATGTTTCCACATCAAATGTTCATCCAAGTATAGGTGATTATATTCCATTGTATGTAGAACTAAAAAACACTAATGATTCAATATTATATAGTTCAAAACAATATAATTCAATTGATTTATTCTACATGGATAGTCTTGATCTAAATTCCGTTTTTAATGAAGGGTTTAGTCAGTTAGTTTCTGGTGATAGTGCATCTTTTTATATTTCTATGGAGACATTTTATAACGACTATCTTAAAATAGACTTGCCAAAATCCTTTATAAATGAAGACGTAGATTTTTGCTTTAGAATAGTTGATTTGTTTTCAACTAAAAGGGATTTCATGACTAAATTTCTTTCAGAGGAACAAATGATAATAGAATCAATTTTAGACGATTGGGATTCCAAGAAATTACTTGTTTCAAATTATGGAAAAATTCATTGGATTCAATTAAATAATAAAGGAGATAGTTTAATTAATGTTGGAGATAAAGTTGCTGTTTTTTACTCTTGTCATTTACATGATGGAGAATTAATTTATAAAACAGATAGTTTAAATCCTGATGAATTTATTGTAGGTCTTGAAGGGCAAATGATAGAGGGCTTCGATTTGTTATTACAACAACTTAATTATGGAGATCATGTTCAGGGACTAATTCCTTCAATGCTTGCTTTTAAGGATAAGGGAGGGGTTAATGGGCGAGTTTCTCCAAATACACCCTTAATAATTAATCTTGAAATTCTGAATGCTAAAAATTAGTAACTAAAGTCGAACTCTTCAACTGCAATTAGCTCAATTTCTACTTTAATAATGTTTGAGAGTAGTTTTCCTTCTTCTTCCATGTCTGGATCATCAGACTCGTAATGCCATTTTACGTGTAAATTATTGCCGTCAGCTTTAAGGTCTTCAAATTTTTTAAAAATCTCATAAATTAATTTACTCGAGGTTGTGTTGAAATACTCTAGCTTAAAATCGATTTCTGTTTTAACCGCTGGATTTTTTTTGTAATTCTCAAGCCAGGTGAAAATTGGTTTGTAAGTGTCTAAGGCATTTTCTGGAAGTGATCTACCCCAAATTTGAAGTTTGCCATTTGGGTTGAATGAAATGCTTGGGTTTTTCCAATTCCCTCTAATTTTTAATAATTCCATTGTGTTAATTATATCTCGAATATACTATTTTAATCATTACCTAAAATAAATATTGAAGGTTTCTTGTTAAGTTTCGGTATGTTTTGTTTCCAGCTTTTTATAGAAAGTGTCTTTATGAATTCGCCATTACTACTTATGTTAGACGCAATACATAGCATGATGTTTTCATTCAAGTTTTTTAACAGGTCTGTTAAAAGAGAATCGTTTCTAAATGGTGTTTCCATGAAAATTTGACTAGATCCATTCATGCATGAAGAACTCAATTGTTTTATTTTTTTTATTCTAAGTGATTTATCAATTGGCAAGTAGCCGTGAAAGCAAAAGTTCTGTCCACTTAGTCCGCTAGCCATAAGAGCCATGAAAATTGAGCTTGGTCCTATTAATGGAATTACTCTTATATTTTCTTTATGGGCGATTGATACAATTGTAGCTCCGGGGTCTGCAATTCCTGGGCACCCTGCCTCACTAATAAGACCAATGTTTTGACCATCTCTACAAGGTTGTAGAAAGTTTTGAATTTCATTTGAATTTGTGTGTTTGTTTAATATTGAAAAATAACTGTTGTCAATGTCGAATTCAGGATCTAGTTGTCTTAAGAATCTTCTTGTAGTTTTTATGTTTTCTACAATGAAATGTCTTAATCCTGTGGTGATAATTAGATTAGAAGGTGCTATTTGTTGATTGGGGTTGTCTTTAACATCTCCAATAGTAGTTGGTATCATGTATAAGGCCCCTTTATTCATTATTTAATTTTGAAATAATTTTATCGCAAGCTTTGTCTAATAGATCATATACAATTTCAAATCCACTTTCATTTCCATAATATGGGTCTGGAACATCCATATTTGATGATGGATAAATTTCGTTCAAAATTAATTTTATTTTAGCACTATGATTGTTGTTGTAATCAAGATTGGATATGTCATTAAGGTTGGTTTTATCCATCACATAAATTAAATCGAAATCTTCAAAATCTAATTTTTTAAATTGCCTTGCTCTTTGATTTGAAATTGAAAAGCCATTGTTGTTTGCTGTTTCAATACTTCTAATATCGGGAGGATTGCCTATGTGCCACGATCCAGTTCCTGCAGAGTCAACAATAGCATTTAAATTATGGGTTTCAATTTTTTTTTCAAGAATTCCCTGTGCTAAAGGAGATCTACATATATTGCCTAAACAAACCATTAGTATTTTCATTACTAAAGTTATTATATGTGTTTACTTGGCTTACTGAATACTTAATTTTTTCTCTAGATCGGCTAAATAAGCTCTAAAGTTTTTATCAGTTTCAGAAAGGTTATTTACAGTTCTACAAGCATGTAGTACAGTTGCATGATCTTTGCCTCCACAATGCATTCCTATGTTTGCTAAAGAAGATTTAGTCATTTTTTTAGAAAAATACATTGCTATTTGCCTTGCTTGAACGACTTCTCTTTTTCTTGTTTTAGATTTCATTAGTTCGATAGGAAGGTCAAAATAATCGCATACAACTTTTTGAATGTATTCGATGGAAACTTCTCTTGCAGTGTTTTTTACAAACTTGTCAATCATTTGTTTTGCAAGATCTAATGTGATTGATTTTTTATTTAAAGAAGATTGAGCTATTAGTGAGATTAATGCGCCTTCTAATTCTCTAATGTTTGAGGAAATGCTATAAGCTAAATATTCAACAACTTCTTTAGGAAGTTCAATTCCATCTGCATACATTTTCTTTTGAAGAATTGCAATTCTAGTTTCAAGATCAGCAACTTGTAAATCTGCTGAAAGACCCCATTTAAATCTAGATAAAAGTCGTTGCTCCATCCCTTGCAATTCAACAGGTGCTTTGTCAGAAGTAAGAACTAATTGTTTTCCTGTTTGATGAAGGTGGTTGAAAATGTGAAAAAACACATCTTGAGTTTTTTCCTTCCCAGAGAAAAATTGTACATCATCAATTAGTAGCACATCAATCATTTGATAGAAGTGGATAAAGTCGTTAGTGCTATTGTTTTTTACTGAATCAATAAATTGATGAGTGAATTTTTCAGAAGAAACATACAGTACTGTTTTGTTGGGCATTCTGTTTTTAATTGAAATGCCTATTGCGTGAGCTAAATGTGTTTTTCCTAATCCAACACCACCATAAATCAATAGAGGGTTAAATGCTGTGCCCCCTGGCTTTTCAGCGACAGCATATCCAGCAGACCTTGCTAATCTGTTGCAATCTCCTTCAACAAAATTTTCGAAGCTGTAATTAGGATTTAAGTTAGAGTCTACATTTATTTTTCTCAGCCCAGGAATAATAAATGGGTTTTTTATTGGGTTTGCACTAATGTCCAAGGGCATTGATACTGATGGGTTTTTTATGACTCTTTTATTAGAGGTTGGTATTTTAATGGTGTAAGGATTGGTGTTTCCTTGGTTATTTTCCATTATAATACTGTACTCCAATTTAGCATCCGGACCAATTTCTTTTTTAATGGTTTTTTTTAACAGCTTAATGTAATGTTCTTCAAGCCATTCGTAGAAGAATTGAGATGGCACCTGGATGGTTAAAACATTGCCCTTAAGTTTTACTGGTTTGATTGGTTCAAACCATGTTTTGTAAGCTTGTAAAGGAACATTATCTTTAACAACGGATAGACAATTTGTCCACACTTTTTCCAGGGTTTTAGTCATAATAAGTTTATTAAGTATTTGTAATTTTCTATTAAAAAATTTTGTGAAAAAATAAAAATAAGGGGTGGTTCGATTTTTAAATTTTAACAGTACAAATATTTACATAAAAAAGTTTAAAAAAAAGTCGAAGTGCTGTTGTTTTTGTGAAATATTTTACTTCTCAGAGTACTTAAATTTTGGCATAATTTTTAGTGTATTTCGTAGATGCGTCTAAATCAATTCGTTGGCTATTTTTTTCATTAAAATAAAAATCTAATCGGCCTAAGTTTAAAGCTCCCCATCCTGCTTGATTTATTAAAACCTCTTTGCCAATTAGGTTTTTATGAACAACAGCCTGCTCTAAAAATGTGTGAGTGTGTCCTCCAATAATTAAATCAATGTTTTTTGTTTTTTTAGCAAGTTTAATGTCTGATACTTTTTCAGTTTCTTCATAATTATAGCCTAAATGACTTAAACATATTATGATACTGCATTTTTCTTTTTCTTTAAGCAATTTTGCATAATGATTAGCTGTAACATAAGGGTCTAAATGTTTTGTTTCATCATATAAATCTTTTGTTACCAATCCATCAAGTTTAATTCCAATCCCAAATATTCCAACTTTTATGGTTCCTTTTTTTATGATTTTATACTTAATTGTTAAGTTTTTAAGAATAGTGTCACTAAAGTCATAATTACTACAAACAAATGGAAATTTCGCATAAGGAAGCATGTTTTTAACGCCAACTAATCCATTGTCAAAATCATGATTACCCAAAGTTGATGCGTCATATTGCATAGCACTCATTAGTTTGTATTCAACTTCACCTTTAAAAATGTTAAAGTATGGTGTTCCTTGGAAAACATCTCCAGCGTCTAATAAAATTACGTGTTCTTCTTTTTTTCGAATTTCATTAACAAGAGAGGCGATTCTAACCATCCCACCTTTGTTTGGGTGGTTCTTGTCATTTGCGTCAAATGGGTCAATATGACTGTGCATGTCATTGGTGTGTAGAATCGTTATTTTAGTTGTTTTAGATTTTTTTTTGTTCAAAAATGAAAAACTACTTAGAGTTAATAATGCTGTAAAACCACCAAGAATTTTAAAAATAAAATTCCTTCTATTCTGATACCCTAATTCTTCCATCAAGTTGAGCGTTTAATTGAATGTTTTGCTTGCTTAGTTTTTCAATATAATTAATAATTGCATCTCTTAATAATAATCCTGTATTTGAGATTACTTTAGCGTTTTTAAAAAATGTCATTTGATCGCCTCCTTTTGCTAGGTAATCTGTAGTTAACACTTTGTAGGTTTTGGTGTTGTTGAACTCTTCAATTCCAATGAAAACTCTTGAAATTTCGTTTCCAATAATTGAGAGTCTAATTCCACTTATAGGAACCCCAGCTTTTCGTGTTTGGTTAATTATTGATTTATCTTTTATGTAATTAATGAGGTCAATCATTTGTTTGCTATTTAATTCTAAGACAACTAGTTCATTGTCAAATGGCATGATTTCGAATATTTTGCCTCTAGAAACGTTGCCTTTTGGAAGAGATGTTCTAAATCCTCCGTTGTTTAAAATGCAAAAATCAGCTGGAATGTCTAAAATACTTATACATGTAAATAATGATAAATCACAAATGAAATTTCCTAATACACCTTCAGGTGATCCGGTTTCCATGTCAATTGCAGAAACATTGATAATTTCATTCATTTGATTCGACATTTCTGATCTATAATCAGATAAATTTAATTCTGCATAATTACCTGTTGACAAGTTATTGTCAATTACATGATTTGAAGAGTTATAGCTTGTTACTTTGCTAGTAGATTTGCAACTTAATAATGTAATTATTAAAAGTAAAAGAGTTATTGTATTTAAGTTGTTTTTCATTGTTGTTTCAAAAATAAGGATATTAATGTATAAACATCAACAAAGTCTAAGGGTTAGGTATGCACATACTGATAGAATGGGCTACTGCTACTATGGTAATTATGCTCAGTTTTATGAAATTGGAAGAGTTGAAGCTTTAAGAGAGTTAGGGTTTCCCTATAAAAGCATGGAGGATAGTGGAATTTTACTTCCTGTAGTTGATTTTAACATCAAATATTTAGCACCAGCTTATTATGATGATTCATTAACAATTAACACATATATAAAGGAACTTCCAACTGCTAGAATAAAATTTGACTATGAAATCTTTAATGATTCGAAGGAAAAGCTTAATTTTGGAGCAACAACTTTAGTATTTATAAATGAAGATTCTGGCAAACCGATGAAATGCCCTTTAGAATTATTTGAAAAATTAAAAGTATATATATGAAATTAAAATTGTTTTTAACAGCTATCGTTTTCTTGTCAATCAATTTGATGAGTGCACAATCTTTTAGGTCATTATACAAAGAAGCATTTGCTCTTTTAGAAGATGAGGACTATGAAAATGCTCTTCCAATTCTTCTAGAAATGCATGATTTGCAACCAAATAATGCCAATACTAAATTTTCAATTGGAATTTGTTACATGAACTCAAAGTTTGACAAAGTAAAAGCCATTCCTTATTTAGAAGAAGCTCAAAATGATTTAAATCCATTTTATGAATCTGGCTTAGCATCTGAAAAGAAAGCTCCATTAGAGGTTTTAAAATTACTAGGTCAAGCCTATCATCAAAATTATGAATTTGATAAATCAATAGATCGGTTACAGTTTTACAGACAGTTTTTAGATGAAAAAAATCTTGTTGATATCAGAAGTATTAACAGAGCACTAAGGATTTCTGAATTTGCTCTTGAAGCTTTTAATAACCCTAATGACTTTAGAATTACTCCAATTAATGATTTAAATACTGAGTTTCCAGAATACAGACCTAAACTTAATGCTGAAGAAAATGTAATGTTTTTTACATCAAGAAGAAGTGGTGGTTCAAATGCGCTCAAAGATGAAGAAGGAAACTATTTTGAAGATATTTTTATGTCAGTTAAGGAACATGATGTATGGACTGATCCTATTTTAGTTCAAGATAAAATTAATTCCCAAGGTCATGATGCTTGTTTGTACTTATCTCCTGATGGTCAACTGATGTATGTATACAGGCAATCAGCTGATGGAAATGAGCAAGCTGGTATTTATCAGGTTAAAAGAGATGGTGATGTATGGGGTGAACTAGAGTTGTTAGAATCATCAATTAATTCTAAGTTTTGGGAAACTGATGCAAGTTTAGATACTTATGGAAATATTATTTTCTTTACAAGTGACCGTGATGGTGGTTATGGAGGTAAAGATATTTGGATGATGAAAAAATTACCAAATGGTCAATGGGCTGAGGCTCAAAATTTAGGTGAAAATATCAATACAATATATGATGAGGATGGTCCATATCTTCATCCTGATGGTAAAACGTTGTATTTCTCATCTCAAGGTCATCAAACTATGGGTGGGCATGACTTTCTTATGTCAACAATGGAACAAGATGGGTCTTTTTCTAACCCTATAAATATGGGTTATCCAACCAATACAGTTGGAAATGATTTGTTTTTCTTTCCATCTGTTTCTGGAACAAAAGCTTATTTTTCTTCTTTAAGAGAAGGTGGGAAGGGAGATCAAGATATTTATGTTATGAACTTAGTTGAAGAGGAAGAAAAAGATTTAGCAGTTTATAAAGGGGTAGTTAGAGATACCACTGGAGATGTTGTTAAAGATTTGGTTATTTCTATTTTTGAAGAAGATTCAGAAAATAAATTTGGAGTCTATAGACCTAATGTTCTTACCGGAAGGTTTTTATTCATTCTACAAGCAGGTCATGATTACGAGATACTTTATCAATTAGGTAAACTTTCAACTTCTGATTTCGTTAATGTACCAATGGATACAGAAGGTGTAATTGATTATACTAAAGTTGTTACTGTAAATACAGATACAATAACAATTACTGCAGGTAAAGTTGTAGATGGCGACATTGTTTCGATTGCAATGCTTGAAGATGAACTTGTTAATATTGAAGTTGAAAGTATTGATCCTAATGAAGTAGTAGATAATGAAGTGGTAGATAATGAAGTAGTAGATAATGAAGTAGTAGATAATGAAGTAGTAGATAATGAAGTAGTAGATAATGAAGTAGTAGATAATGAAGTAGTAGATAATGAAGTGTAGATAATGAAGTAGTAGAACCTGATTATTCAGACTCTAAACCAATTAGTGATTCTAATTTACCTGTTTTATATTTTGTATATGAAGCGACTTCATTAATTGAATCATCTAAAACTGATCTTGATAAAGTATTCAATTATATGAAAGATAACCCAACAGCTATGATAAAGATAATAGGTCATACAGATAGTAAGGGGGAAGAAGATTATAATCAGCTATTGTCTAAAATAAGAGCAAATTCTATTAAGAATTATTTAAATTCAAAAGGTATTGGTTGGTCAAGAATGAAATCAGTTGGTTTAGGAGAGTCTAAGCCTGTTGCCGAAAACATTACATCTTCTGGTTTAGATAATAAGCAAGGAAGACAGAAAAACAGAAGAGTCGAATTTGAAATTGTTAAATAATGCTTAAAAAATTAAGTGTTAATAATTATGCATTAATTGAAAGCCTGGAGATAGATTTATCTTCAGGCTTTTCAGTATTTACTGGAGAAACAGGGTCAGGAAAAACAATACTTTTAGGGGCGTTACAATTAATAATAGGTGAAAGAGCTGATTTTAAGGTGCTTTTTAATAAAGATAAAAAGTGTACTATTGAAGGTGTTTTTGACACATCTATTTCACTAAACAATTTTCTTTCTTTAAATGATTTAGATCTATCAGATGAAATTATAGTTCGAAGAGAAATTTATCCTTCTGGCAAATCAAGAGCATTTGTTAATGACTCACCTGTGAAGCTTGGTTTTTTGAAAGAGTTGGGGTTTCTTCTTATTGATTTTCATGGCCAACACCAAACAAGGTTGCTTTCTAAACCAGATTATCAATATTCATTTATCGATAATCTAGGAAAAAACAATATTCTTTTAATTGATTATAGAACAGCTTTTGATTTGTATCAATCTAAGCAGAGAAAATTAAAAGCAATTCAAGAAAATGAACGATCTATACACAATCAAAGAGATTTTCTTGTTTTTCAATTAGAAGAACTAAATAAGTATTCTTTTGAAAACTGGGATGAAAACGAAATAACAGAAGAATTTGAATTGCTTTCAAATTTCGAATCAATAAAACATCTTTTTGAACAAATAGAAAATTATAATGAAGGTAATGATTCAATTGCATTAAAAATCAACGATTTAAGTACTCTACTTTCTAGTCTTTCTAATAAACTTCCTGCATTTAAAGATTTTGAGTCAAGAGCAAAAAGTATTTATTTAGAATTAAATGAATTGTTTATTGATTTAGAAAAGAAACAACCAAGTGGAAACTTTGATTCGTACAGAATGGGTGAGCTTGATGATAAATTACAACTTATAAGTAAGCTTACTAAAAAGTTTAATGCTGTAAACTTATCTGATTTAGTTCAAAAAAAGTTGGAATTAAAAAGCCAGCTTGAATCATTAGCTGGAATCTCTAATGATAAACTGTTGTTGGAAGCTGAGGTTGAAGAATTACTAGAAAACTGTGTTATATTAGGTGAAAAACTATTTAATGCTAGAAAATTAAACACTTCAAAAATTGAGATTTTTCTTTCTGAAAAGCTGAAGAAGTTGTCAATGCCAAATGTTAATATTAGCGTAGATTTAAGTTTAGTTGATTTGCCTCATTATAATGGGTTAGATTTGTTGAAAATTTACGTTTCAATTAATAAAGGTGCTGATTTTAATGAAATTAGTGATGCTGCATCTGGGGGTGAAATGTCTCGTATTCTGTTGGCTATGAAGTCATTATTAAATAAAGAAAGCTCTATTCCGACAATTATTTTTGATGAAATTGATACAGGTGTAAGTGGTAAAGTGGCTATTGAAGTAGGGCAGATGCTTAAAGAGTTGTCTGTTAAATCTCAGGTTTTTTCCATAACTCATCTCCCTCAAGTTGCTTCATTAGGAGAGCATCATTTTAAAGTTGTTAAGTCTGAAAATGAGTTAAGATCATTTACTTCTATTGAAAAATTAACTAAAGAAAAAAGAATTCTAGAAATAGCTAGTATGCTCGGTGGTTCAAAACCTGGAAAAGCTGCTATTGATAACGCATCAGAACTTCTTAATTAATTATCTATTGTCTATTTCTTCAACACCTGGAAATGCGTTGGCATTCCATTTGAATGCGGATTGATCAATTTCATTATTAGATGCTAAATCTTTGATTTTAAAAAGTAAAGTCATTCCATCTTTAGTTTTTATAGTAGCACTCTTGATTTGCTTTTCAGCTTCATTTACTTTTAAAATAACTGTATGATATTTACTATTTTTCACATCTATCGGAAAAAGTTTAATTCTTTGAATTGTTTCATTATTAGTTGTTGCTTCGTCAAGAAAATTAACTTTAAAATTATCTTCCCAAATAGTCATTATTTCAGAAGGATTTAGTCCATCACTTAGGTCATTAATGTCATCAATATAGCATTCATTATCTTCTTTCATATATGTCCAAACAGATTCCCCATCTGAAATAACTTTTCTGTCGTTAGTCTGATAGTAAAATTTATCACCGCTAATTGTTGCGTCACCATTTTGAGTCTCATTTATATCTGAACTTTTTATACTAAGAGTGAATTTAAAAGACATGTTTTTATAAGTATTTGTCTCTGCACTAATTTTAGTTAAAATTTCTTTTGCTTTTTGCTCACTATCTTGAGCGTGAGTTGATAATATTAATAAGAGTGTGACTATTATAAATGTAATTTTTTTCATTTTTTAAATTTTTCCTTGTTCTCTTAATGTATCCAAAAACTGTTCCAAACCTATAGAATCAGGGATTAAAACTTCTCTTGCTTTGCTTCCTCTGCTTGGTCCAACCACTCCTAGGGATTCTAGTTGGTCAATAATTCGTCCAGCTCTGTTGTATCCTAATTTTAATTTACGTTGAATTAGTGAAGCAGAACCTTGTTGATTCATTACAATTACTTGAGCGGCATCTTCAAATAGTGAGTCTAAATCATCGTCAATTTCTTTTATTTCATTTGCTTCATCTATGTATTCTGGAAGTAAAAGTGCACTAGAATAACCTCTTTGAGAACCTATATATTCATTAATTACATCAACTTCAGGTGTGTCTACAAATCCACATTGTAATCTGATCATATCATTACCTGTTGAGTATAACATGTCTCCTCTTCCTATAAGTTGATCTGCACCTCCTGCATCTAAAATTGTTCTTGAATCTATTTTAGATGTTACTCTAAAAGCAATTCTAGCTGGGAAATTTGCTTTTATGGTTCCTGTAATTACATTAACAGAAGGTCTTTGTGTTGCAATAATCAAATGAATACCTATAGCTCTTGCAAGTTGTGCAATTCTGGCAACAGGAGTTTCAACCTCTTTACCTGCTGTCATTATTAAATCAGCAAATTCATCAACTACTAATACAATATAAGGAAGATATCTATGTCCTTTTTCTGGGTTTAATTTTCGGTTAATAAATTTTTGATTGTATTCTTTAATTGTTCTAACCATTGCGTTTTTTAATAACTCGTATCGAGCCTCCATTTCTACGCAAAGACTATTTAAAGTGTTTACTACTTTCTTTGTATCAGTTATTATTGCTTCTTCTTCATCTGGAAGTTTTGCAAGAAAATGTCTTTCTATTTTATTATAAATTGTAAGCTCAACTTTTTTAGGGTCAATTAAGACAAATTTGACTTGAGATGGATGTTTTTTAAATAATATTGAAACAAGAATTGCATTTAATCCTACAGATTTACCTTGTCCAGTAGCTCCAGCCATTAAAAGATGTGGCATTTTAGTTAAATCAGCTATAAGTGTTTCATTTGATACTGTTTTTCCAAGTGCAACAGGAAGTTCATAATCAGAATTCTGAAATCTATCTGATGCTATTAGTGCTCTCATTGAAACAATATCTGGACTAGAGTTTGGAACTTCAATTCCTACAGTTCCTTTTCCAGGCATTGGTGCAATTATTCTAATTCCTAAAGCGGATAGACTAAGAGCAATATCATCTTCAAGATTTTTAATTTTAGAAATCCGTACTCCTGGAGCTGGCACTATTTCATATAGGGTTACTGTAGGACCAATTGTAGCTTTAATTTTTGAGATGTTAATTTTGTAATTACTTAGAGTCTCAATAATTCTATTTTTATTGGTTTCTAGTTCTTCTTTATTTACACTTATATTTCCATCTCCGTGTGTGTCTAACAAGTCGATGTTAGGTAGTTCATATTTAGATAATTCAAGTTTAGGATCAAACTCACCAAACTCTTTAACTTTGTCTGAAATTTCATCATCTGAAAGTAGAACATCTTCTTTTCCTATTTCAACTGAAAATTCTTTATCACCTTCTTTAGAATCATCTTTTTCTTTCGTTAACTCTGTTACTGGTTCAATTACAGCTTCCTTAATTTCAAATTCTTTTTCTATCGATGTGATTTCATTTTCATTAGAGTTGTTATCAAGAATAGTGGTTTCTGTTAATTCTTCTTGAACTACTTCATTTTGACTGATGGTATTTACAACTGTAAATTCATTATCATCAATTAATTCTTCTTTTTCTTTTAGATGAATTAGTTTTTCCACCCACTTGAAAGAAGGGTTGAATAGAATTACAATTGAAATGAAGCCAGAGAATAAGATGAAAAAAGCAGTCCCAAGAACACCTACGATTCCTGAAATCCAATTTGAAATAGAAAGGCCATAAAATCCTCCAAGAAAGTCATAAGCAGAATTTTGAAAAATAAAAGCCAATGTCATGCTTAGCCATATTAAACCTAAAAGACTTATTTTCAAAGATTTAATAATTGGTATTTTTTTGAATTTAAATAAAATTCTAGCGCCAAGTAAAATAGAAATAAATACAAAGAAATAAGAGGCGACACCAAACCAAACTTTCAAGAATTTATGAGCAGTAAATGCGCCTAATTTACCCAGCCAATTTTTAACAATAATTTCATTGTTTGAAAATACAAATGAGAATGGTTGGTCATTTATAATGCTGTAATCATATTTCCATGTAAAAAGATAAGAAGTGAAAGAGATGCATAAATAACAACCTAGTAGGATAAGAAAAAGGCCTATTGAGTTATGAAGTCTTTCATCTTTAAAAAATTGAGAAATGTTTTTTAGTATTGAAGAAATAGACGAGAAAAAGTTCTTTAATGAACTGTTTTTTTTCTTGGGTTTTGATTTCTTACCATTACTTGATTTAAATATGTTTTTATTTATTGCCATAAATCATAACAAAAATAACTTTTGTATTCTGAAAAAATCAAATATGGATTTAGTATTGTTAACTAAAGTGTGTTAGGAAATAATATGTTGAAATATTTAATTATTACTGGTTCATCATTTTCTTGAAAGCTTCCAGACTCATAATTTCATAATCTTTAGGGATTTCAAATAAGCTTTTTGAAAGTTTAGTGGTTTCAACACTTTTAGCTTCGAAAGTCATTGTCATACCTTGAGTGTTTATTGTGTATTCTAATGGCAATCCTTTTAATTCTTTAAATTGGGCATTGTAAATGGGAGGTATTTCGGGAGTGTAATACAATTCCATTGAAATTGAATCTTGTTGTTCTTCAATAAAAACAGTGTAAGTTGCTTTATTACATTTATAACCAGCAATAGTTTTGTTTTCATTTGAATAAGTAATACTTGGTGTGGTTTCTTTACTACTTTGTTTTCCTACTTCAATAGCCATTTTTTGACCCATCATGTTCATTAGTAATGTAGATTCACCATTTTCAATATTAGAAATTACTATTTGATCACCCATCGTAGTTTTTTGCTCTACTCTAGAAGATGATTTTTTACAGTAAGTTATCATTTCGGTTGGCAACATTGATCTTTGAGCTTCCATAATTTCTGGGAGTTCGTAATCAATAGAATAGGATATTTTACCCTCAAACTTTTGTGAGGTAATCAAAGTTGAAAATAAAAGAAGAAAAATAAAAACAGTTGTTTTTTTCATAATTTTTAATTTAAAAAAGCAGAAAAGATGTCATTCATCTTTTGCAAATATAAGTCCAAACTCACTTGCTTGTAATCTTTAGGAACTAAAAATAAACTATCAGGAATATTTGTTTCCAAATCAATTGATTGGGCTTTGAATTGCATGTTTAAACCAAATTGAGCAACTTCATAATTCAGTAAGACACCCTCAATTTGGCTAAATTGATTTCCCCAGTTACTATTTGAAATTAAAATTTGATTAGATTCATTTAATTGAACATCTCTTCCATCCTCCAAATTTTCATAGACACCATAATGTCTTTTAGTAATTAAACCCATTATAGAATCATATGATTTTGTTTTAATTATTTCTGGTTCAGGAAAATTAGATAACATATCAGCAACTTGATTCTGATCAATTTTAGTGTAAATTTTTTCGGGATTTAGATTGAGAATCATTATGATTTCTTTTTTATTACAATCTGTAATAATAGAAGAGTTGAAAAACACTCCAACTGAAACTTCGTTTTTGTAAACATTGTTTTTAAAAGACATTTTCATCTTTTTAGGAATAAGTCTTTCCCAAGAAGCATCATAGTTTTTAACTGGATAATCAATGTTGAAATCAATAATTCCTTCAGATGCAGTGAAATCTTTTTCTTCTTTACAGGAAGAAAGTGTCATCATTATTAAGATGAGAAAAAAATAAAGGAATCTAGATTTCATCATTATTTCCTAAAAATATGCAAATCAGTTTGAAAAAAAACATTTTTTGTTTCTTATTTTAGTTAACAGAAACGATAGATGTTTTTATTGGTTGCTTTTAAAAAGTTTGGCTGAAAATCTTTTGAGGCTATTGCTATTATAATTTGTGAGTTTTCATTAATGATTATATTATCTGTGTTGATTATTTTTTGACCATAAATGTGTTTTCCAATTTTTTTTGGGTTGTTTGTAATCCATTTGAAAACAATTTTTTTTTCGATTAATATTTTTGCTATTGCTTTAGCTTTTTTACCCGCTCCCCATAAAATTAAATCCCCGTTAGGTATTAGTTCATGTTTTAGGAAATAATGTGTTTTAATTAAAGGGAAAGCATTGTTTGAATAATTGATGTCATTTCTAGATGTTCTCTCTGGATAATCTCTCCATAAATGCAAAACATCTTTAACTCCTGAAATTTGAATTCCTCCGTAAAACATTCTAAATGCTAAATCATAATCTTCTGGGTAAATTGATGAATTGAAACCTCCAATTTTATCCAAATCGTCTTTGTTTATTAACCAACACGGAGATGGTATAACACATTCTTTATAAATGGCAGAATAATTATCTTCTTTTTTTGTTAAGGTGTTTATCCAATTTTCATATTGAAGATAACCTTCATTAAGTTTTTTGTTTGTAGAGAAATATTTAACACAACCTGTTACAACCCATCCTTTACCTTTTAATTGTAGCTGATTAAATAAAGCACTTAGCTTATTAGTTTCCATAATGTCATCTGCATCCATTCTAGTAATATAATCGCCATTACTCTTTGAATAGGCCAATTTTAAAGCTGGAATTATACCCTTGTGAGTATTCTTGTAAAGCTTAATTCGTTGTTCTTTAGTGCAGTATTTTTTTATGATTTTTTCAGAATCGTCAGTTGAATGGTCATTTACTACTAACAACTCCCAGTTTTCATATGATTGATGAATAATTGAGTCTATGCAATCTTGTAAATATGCACTTGCATTTTTCATTGGCATTAAGACTGAAATTAGTGGTTTTTGCATATGATTGAAACGCTTGATTTTTTTTCTAATAAATTAATTCAATTCAATCATCAAGTTTCCAATGAATTGATTTTTATATTTGTACCACAAATTAATATAAAATGTTTGAAAATCTTTCCGATAAATTTGATAGAGCCTTTAAAGTTTTAAAAGGGCAAGGTCAAATCACAGAAATAAATGTTGCAGAATCATTAAAAGAGGTTAGAAGAGCTCTTCTTGAAGCAGATGTTAATTTTAAAACTGCCAAGGATTTCACTACTAGGGTAAAAGAAAAAGCGTTGGGTCAAAATGTTTTGAATTCTATTTCTCCGAGTCAACTGCTAATTAAAATAACTCATCAAGAACTAGCTGAGTTAATGGGTAGTGAAAATGTTGAGATAAATTACCAAGGAAACCCTGGTGTTATTCTAATGTCGGGTTTACAAGGTTCTGGAAAAACAACCTTTTCTGGAAAGCTTGCCAATTATTTAAAAACTAAAAAAGACAAAAATCCTTTGCTAGTTGCTTGTGATGTTTACCGACCAGCAGCAATAGATCAACTTCACGTTGTTGGTGAATCAATTGGAGTTGAAGTTTTCTCTGATAGAGAGGACAAGAGCCCCGTTTCTATTGCGAAAAATGCAATTCAACATGCTAAGCAAAATGGATTTAATGTTGTAATTGTTGATACAGCAGGTAGGTTAGCTGTTGATGAACAGATGATGAATGAAATTGAGGAAGTTAAAAATAATATTAAACCTTCTGAAACTCTATTTGTTGTTGATTCCATGACCGGTCAAGATGCTGTGAATACAGCTAAAGCTTTTAACGAGAAAGTCGACTTTGATGGTGTTGTTCTAACAAAATTAGATGGAGATACTAGAGGTGGTGCTGCCATTACAATTAAATCTGTTGTTAATAAGCCAATTAAGTTTATTGGAACTGGAGAAAAAATGGATGCTATCGATCTTTTTTACCCAGAGAGAATGGCAGATAGAATCTTGGGTATGGGAGATGTTGTTTCATTAGTTGAAAGAGCTCAAGAACAATTTGATGAAGAAAAAGCAAAGAAACTTCAATCTAAAATAAAGAAAAATACATTCGATTTTAAACGACTTTAGAGATCAAATAAATCAGGTTCAAAAAATGGGTGATATGAAAGATATTGTTGGAATGATTCCAGGAATGAAAAAGGCCTTAAAAGGAACTGAAGTTGACAATGAAGCTTTTAATCCAATAATCGCCATGATTGATTCTATGACTCCAAAAGAAAGAAGCTCACCACAGCTGATAAATCAAAGTAGAAGAAGGCGAATTGCCCAAGGAAGTGGGTCTAATCTTCAAGAAGTAAATAAGCTTATGAAGCAGTTTGAAGAAACGAAAAAAATGATGAAACTGATGAGTAACAAGAAAAACATGATGAACATGATGCGTCAGTTTAAAAATATGGGCGGAAAAATGCCTCAATAAATTTTTTTAACTATGAAAATAATTGATGGTAAGAGTACTTCTTTGGAAATTCAACAAGAGTTGTATGATCAAGTCTTATTAATAAAGGAAAATGGTGGTAAGGTCCCACACTTAGCAGCGGTTCTGGTTGGGAATGATGGTGCTAGTCAAACATATGTTAACGCAAAAGTGAAAGCTTGCCAAAGGGTAGGGTTTGAGTCTTCTTTAATTCAATTAGAGACTTCTATCTCAGAAAAAGATTTACTTGCCGAAATTCAAAAATTAAATGACAATAACGATATTGATGGTTTTATAGTTCAACTCCCTTTACCTAACCACATTGATGAATCAAAAGTGACATTAGCAATTTCTCCCAAAAAAGATGTTGATGGTTTTCATCCTCAAAATGTTGGTAGAATGAATTTAGGGTTACCTACATATTTGCCGGCTACTCCTAATGGAGTTATGGAACTACTTAAAAGGTATGAAATAGAAACTTCAGGCAAAAACTGTGTTGTAGTTGGAAGAAGTCATATTGTAGGTTCTCCTATGAGTATTTTAATGTCAAAAAAAGATAATCCTGGAAACGCTACTGTTACTTTAGTTCATAGTAGAACAAAAGATGTTAAATCAATTACTAAACAAGCAGATATTCTTATTGTTGCTCTTGGTGTTCCGGAATTCATTACAGCAGACATGGTTAAAGAAGGTGCTGTTGTAATTGATGTTGGAATTCATAGAATTGATGATCCTAGCGCTAAAAGAGGATTTAGACTAAAAGGCGATGTTAAATTTGATGAGGTAGCACCTAAATGTTCTTTCATTACACCTGTTCCAGGTGGTGTTGGTCCCATGACAATAGCTTCATTATTAATGAATACACTTAAGGCTGTAAAAAATATATATGAATAAAATATTAATTGCAAATAGAGGAGAAATCGCATTAAGAATAATGCGAACATGTGAGAAAATGGGTATTAAATCGGTAGCTATTTATTCAGAAGCTGATGCTAAGGCTCCCTTTGTTAAATATGCAGATGAAGCAGTGTGTGTTGGTCCGTCTCCAAGTAGTCAGAGTTACTTGGTACAAGAAAAAATAATTGAAGTAGCTTTAGAAAGAGATGTTGATGGAATTCATCCAGGTTATGGGTTTTTGAGCGAAAATGCAGAATTTGCTCAAAAAGTAACTAAAGCAGGAATTGTTTTTATAGGTCCATCTCCAGAATCTATGCGTGTTATGGGTGATAAGTTGGCAGCCAAAACTGCTGTCAAAGATTATGATATCCCTATGGTTCCCGGTGTAGATCACGCAATTGAAAATGTTGAAAGCGCGCTAGAAACAGCTAAAGAAATTGGTTTCCCTATTTTAATTAAAGCAGCAGCAGGTGGCGGTGGTAAGGGAATGCGGGTTGTGAATTCTGAGGAGGAATTTGTAAGTCAAATGGAGAGAGCAGTTAGTGAAGCGGTAAGTGCATTTGGAAATGGAGCTGTTTTTATTGAGAAATATATAGGATCTCCAAGGCATATAGAGATTCAGTTGCTCGCAGATCAGCACGGCAATGTTGTTCATTTATTTGAAAGAGAATGTTCGGTTCAGAGAAGGCATCAAAAAGTTATTGAAGAGGCTCCATCTTCTGTGCTTTCTGAAGATTTGAGAAATGAAATGGGGGAGGCCGCTTGTAAAGTTGCTCAATCGTGTAATTATATAGGTGCAGGAACAGTCGAATTCTTATATGATAATGGACTTTTTTATTTTTTAGAGATGAACACTCGATTGCAAGTTGAGCATCCTGTAACTGAAATGATAACTGGTGTTGATTTGGTTCAAGAGCAAATTAACATTGCTAGAGGACAAAAGCTATCTTTCTCTCAGAAGGATTTGAAAATAAAAGGTCATTCATTAGAGGTTAGAGTGTATGCTGAGAATCCTGAAAATGATTTTTTACCTGATGTGGGAAATTTATTGGTTTATAAAAGGCCTGTTGGAGATGGTGTGCGTGTCGATGATGGTTTAGAACAAGGAATGGATATTCCTATTTTTTATGATCCAATGATTGCTAAACTCATTGTTTATGGTGAAGACAGACAGCAAGCCATTGCTCGTATGACTAAAGCGATTCAAGATTACGATATTGTAGGAGTAGAGACAACTCTTGGTTTTTGTGAATTTGCCATTAATCATGAAGCATTTGTTTCTGGAGATTTTGATACTCATTTTGTGGATTTACATTTTAAAAACCCTGAAAAACTACTTTCTTCTTCTAAAGCTTATGTTGAAGCTGGTGTTGTGGCCTCTTATTTATTTGCAACAAAATCATTCAGTGAAAAGAATTATCTTCCTTCCGATTATTCTTCTTGGAGACAGAAAAGATAATCTTTTTCCTGTCTAAATGTCAGCCGTTTTGTCATTTTATCTTGATGTAACTGACATTTTTCTCATTTTTCTTTAATTTTTAGCATTGGCATAAGAATTGACCAATGTGAGTTATAAATTTTAATTAATAAAAAATATTATAATGGGAAAAATAATAGGTATAGATTTAGGGACAACTAACTCATGTGTTTCAGTAATGGAAGGAAATGAACCAGTTGTTATACCTAATAGCGAAGGTAAAAGAACTACTCCTTCTGTAGTTGGTTTTGTAGAAGGTGGAGAAAGAAAAGTTGGTGATCCAGCCAAAAGACAAGCAATCACAAATCCGGAAAAAACAATTTACTCTATAAAAAGATTTATGGGTAACCGTTTTGATGAGGTTTCTAAAGAAATAAATAGAGTTCCTTATAAAATTGTTAAAGGAGACAACAATACACCTAGAGTTGAAATTAATGATAGAAAATATTCTCCTCAGGAAATTTCAGCAATGATTCTTCAAAAAATGAAGAAAACAGCCGAAGATTACTTAGGTCAAGAGGTTTCTGAAGCAGTTATTACTGTTCCTGCATATTTCAACGATGCTCAAAGACAAGCAACAAAAGAAGCTGGTGAAATTGCTGGTTTAAAAGTAGAGAGAATTATTAATGAGCCAACTGCTGCAGCATTGGCATATGGAATGGATAAATCAGGAAAAGACATGAAAATTGTTGTTTTTGATTTTGGTGGTGGAACACATGATGTATCTATTCTTGAATTAGGAGATGGAGTATTTGAAGTTCTTTCAACAGATGGGGATACTCATTTAGGAGGTGATGATGTTGATGAGAAAATAATCAATTGGTTAGCTGATGAGTTTAAGAACGATGAAGGTTTAGATTTAAGAAAAGATCCAATGGCACTTCAACGTTTAAAAGAAGCTGCTGAAAAAGCTAAAATTGAATTATCTTCTTCTTCATCAACTGAAATTAACTTACCTTATATTATGCCTGTTGATGGTGTGCCTAAGCACTTAGTAAGATCATTAACCAAAGCAAAATTTGAGCAACTTATCGATGACTTAATTAAAAGAACAATTGAGCCATGTAGGTCAGCAATGAAAAGCGCTGGACTTTCTCCGTCTGATATTGATGAGGTTATTCTTGTTGGTGGTTCTACAAGAATTCCAGCTATTCAAGAAGCTGTTCAGAAATTCTTTGGAAAAGCACCCTCTAAAGGTGTGAATCCGGATGAGGTTGTTTCTTTAGGAGCTGCAATTCAAGGTGGTGTTCTTACTGGAGAGGTTAAAGACGTATTGTTATTAGACGTTACTCCTTTATCTTTAGGTATTGAAACAATGGGTGGAGTGTTTACTAAATTAATTGAAGCAAACACAACAATTCCTACTCAGAAGTCTCAAGTTTTTTCTACTGCTGTAGATAATCAGCCATCCGTAGAGATTCATGTTTTACAAGGAGAAAGAGCAATGGCTAATGATAATAAAACTATTGGTAAATTTCATTTAGATGGTCTGCCACCTTCACCGAGAGGGATTCCTCAAATTGAAGTTTCATTTGATATTGATGCCAATGGTATTATTAATGTTAAGGCAGCTGATAAGGCGACTAACAAAGAGCAATCTATTAGAATTGAAGCATCTTCTGGCCTTTCAGAAGAAGAAATCAATAAAATGAGACAAGAAGCGGAAGCAAATGCTGATGCAGATCAGAAAATAAAAGAAGAAGTTGAAAAAGTAAATGCTGCAGACAGTCTTATCTTTCAAACAGAAAAACAATTAAAAGAATATGGGGATAAAATTCCAGAAGATAAAAAGAAACCTATTGAAGAAGCTTTAGCTGAGCTTAAAACTGCACATGCTGCAAAAGATTTAGCAGCTATTGATACATCAATGGAGAAATTAAATACTGTTTTTCAAGCAGCAAGTCAAGATATGTATAATGCTTCACAACCAGAAGGTGCTCCACAAGGAGCCGGAGAAGAACAAACAGATAATAAAAAATCTGAAGAAGAGGTAGAAGATGTAGATTTTGAAGAAGTTTAATAGTTTTTACAATTTATAACTTAAGTGCTGTTTAGATTATCTAAGCAGCATTTTTTTTTGCAAGAAATTTTTTTGTGATTTTTTAGCTACTTTTATAAAAGTTAAAAATATCATATGAAGAATTATTTAATTTTTTTACTTCCCCTAACAATTTTAGCTAATTCCTATTTTCTTGCACAATGTGACAGTACAATAATTTCTGGAGATTACATTATTAGCTCTAATACAACTCTTTCTGGCAGTTATTATGTAACTGGTAATTTTGAAATTCAAAACAATGTAGTTGTTTCAGTACAGCCATACAGCAGTAACTCTTGTGGTGAACTAAGGATTTACGCACAGAAAATTTCTATTTACGGAACAATTGATGCAGATGGTGTAGGTTTTCCAGGTGGAGATGGCGGTGTTTCATCTTCCAGTGTTTTAAGTGCAACAGGTGATGCTTCAGCATTGTCAGGTTGTAGTAATGATGGTTCCCAAGGTCAAATTGAATTGGTTGGAGGTCTAAAAGGTTCTGATGGTTTTGGAACAGGTGGCGGTGAACAAGGTGATGATGGTAGAACAGGTTCAGGCCCAAAGCAAGTTTGTGGTACGGCTGATGATTATTTTGGAATGATTGGTGGGTCAAGTGGCGGTTCATCTGGAGGGGGTGGTAGTTATGGTGGTTTAGGAGAGAATGGTGGTTTTGGAGGTGATGGTGCAAACACATATTCTTCTTCTAATATGACAATATCAAATGCATTTACAGTAAATGCAGGTTATGCAAAACCTGGTGGTTTTGCAGGGGCTACTTATGGCTCCGCTAGTCTTTATGATCTATCTATTGGTTCAGGTGGAGCAGGAGCGGGTGGTGGTGGTCGTTCTTATTCTTTAGGTAATACTGGAGGGCAAGGAGGTTCAGGTGGAGGTTTAATTCTTTTGAATTCTTACGATAGTTTGATTGTTTCAGGTATCTATTACTTCAAATGGTAATCCAGGGGCTTCAGGAGGTGATGGAGGTGAAGGTGGTGAGAGCTCAAAATGTTGCTCAGATCCTTGCGATGATTGTGGTGAGAGAACGTATTCTTGTGGATCAGGTGGTGGTGGTGGTGCCGGTGGAGGTTCTGGCGGCTCAATTATGTTAATAGGAAATGGAATAAATTATATTACAGGTGATATAAGTGCAAAAGGTGGCGATGGTGGTTTAGGTGGTGTAGGTGGAGATGGTTCTTCAGGATGTACTTACAACCCTACATTTTGCTCAGGTGGTAATCAATCTATTAGTACGGATGGTGGTTTTTCAGGACAATCTGGAGGAGCTGGTGGTGGTGGTCGAATTAAGGTTTTTGCTTCTGATTGCTTTGGAAACATTATTCTTCCTTCAACTAATGTATTTGGTGGTTCAGGAATTTCATTTGCAGCAGAGGGTACTATCCATTTTGATAGTGATTTACCATGTAATGGTGTTAATCCTCCACCCGTTGGGATGGAAAGTGTAATGGCTAATAAACTTAATTTTAATTTATTTCCTAATCCTACTTTAGGTGAGGTGAAAATTAAATTTTTCAACTCATTTGTTAATCTTGATGAAACCCAACTTTCAATATATGATGTATTTGGTAAACAGGTTTATTCTTCAAACCTTACCTCTTCAAGTTGGTCTTATTTAGCTTTGGATTTAAGTTTCGTATCTAATGGTGTTTATTTAGTTAAAATTGGAGATGAAAAATTATTTGGAGAACAAAAATTGGTTATTTCCAGGTAATTTAAATTATTATTTCTTTTTAGAAATTTAAACTAACCTTATGTTTCAAATATTAGGTATGTTTGCATACTTAATTTTACGACAATACATTTGTGTAAAAATTAATTAAAACTATTAAAATGAAGAATTTACTACTACAGTCTACCCTGATTATTATCGTGTTTTCATTTTTATTTATTTCTTGTAAAAAAGATCCTGCAGAAATGACTTTCCAATCTGTTATTGATTTAGGTGGCACTTTTGATGAGCCAGTCAATTCAGAAACAAAAACAACGTCTGTTGATACTGTTGTTAATGGAGATAGTTTATGGGCTTGTACAACAGAAACTTACAGTGTTATTCAAGGAATGCAAGAATTCCCTTTATTTAATCCTAATTCTTCAGTAGTTTATCCTGGAAACATGCTTCAAGGTGGCTCATTAAAGAATGCAACACCTGATGTTATTGTTGTCGATAGAGCAGGAGGTACTTTTTCTATTGATATAATTTCTGGTGGTTGGGATGTTACTGCAACTGTTGATGAAGTAGTTAAATCAAAGGTTGCAACTGCACTTAATGACATTGTTGCAAATCAAGCATACTCTTCTATACCATCTAATATTAGTTTTAGTTTGGAGGAGGTTCATACAGAGCAACAATTAGCTTTAGCTCTTGGGGTTGATTTTACTGCTTATGGTGTTGCAATTGCTTCAGAACTTGGTTTTACTAATTCCTATGATTATAATAGAGTTTTAGTTAAATTATCTCAATCTTATTATACAATGAGTTATGATTTGCCTGCAAATTATGATGATTTATTTGCTCCTTCTGTAACTCCAGAAAATTTAGAGCCTTATGTTGGACCTGGTAACCCTGCTTGTTATATATCTGATGTTACTTATGGTAGAGTTTTTTATTTATTAGTTGAATCTACATCAAGTGCTACTTCAATTTCTTCTAGCATTAATGCTTCTTTTTCAGCTATACCAAATGCTCCATCTGCTAGTGTTAACACATCTTACCTTTCTAGCTTAGAAAATTTAAATATTAAATTATTTGCTCTTGGTGGAGATGCTACAACTACTTTATATACTATTGGTAATAGTAATGTAAATAACCTTGTAACTATTCTTGGTGCAGCCGGTGACATAACTACTGGAGTTCCGCTTTCTTATGTATGTAGAGCTGTAAATGGTAATAATATTGTTTCTGTTAACCTTGCTACAAGTTACGATGTTGAGTCTTGTGAACCAATTGGACCTATTCAGGGAGCTTATGGAGATATTCCAGAACCAATTCTTTATTTAAAAGCTGAAGATGCAAATACAAGTAACAATGGTATTCTTTCTTATAACAATGCTACAAACCCTGATTTAGGTGAATACATGGTAGATTATTATTATGGAACTAATGTAGGAGGTTTAGTAGTTGAAAACTGGCCAGATGATGCTGGTGTCAACATAGCTTCTACATCTGACCCAAATAACAGGCCTATTTTTGTTCCTAACGCTTTAAATGGTTACCCTGCTATTGATTTTTGTCATTTCTCTGCTAACGGACTTTCAAATTCATTTGATCAGACTGTTACAACTGAATTAGATTTGCCAGGAGCTCTTTTTACTAATACAAACTATACTTTATTTATGGTTGTTTCATCTCCTACAAAATTGAATGTTGAGGGTGATAATATTAGCGATATTTCTAATGAATCTATTGATGCAGGTACCTTTTTACAAGGTTCAGATGCTATGCCATATGGTCAACTTTCAGTAGGTTTTAATAGTAATTCTAACTTGTTATTTGGTCATAACCTAAATGATTTAAATGTTCCTGTTAGTAGAAGTAGTGATTTTAGGCTATTAACAATGAGATTTAGTACAATTGATGGAATGACAGCTTTCATAAACAATTCCGATGTTCCTTTGGCTTCAGACCCTAGCCTTAATTTACCATTAACATCAAATAATGGGTTAAAGCTTAACGCTTCTTCTCTGTCAAGCCCTGGTGATAATACTAGAAGTCAGGTTGTTGAAATTAGAGCTTTTAATGTTGCACTTACAGATTTAGATAGGTTGCAAATAGCAAATGTTATATTAAATAAATATGGTTTGTAAATTTTTGTTATTTTTATTACTCTTTAAAAAATTAAAAAATAAATTATGATTTTAATAACTATCACATCATTAGCTATTTTAACTGCTTTAATGATATTTTCAAAACTTAATAATAAAAGCTTAGCTCCATTATATTCTTTTGGATTTGTGCTGTTAGTTTCTCTCGGAACTGCAATGTGTTCTACACCAACAGATAATGTTACGGATGGAGATGAAGTTGTTGTTACTGACTCTACAAAAAAATGTTGCAAATCAGATTCAACTAAAAAATGTTGCAAATCTGATTCAACTAAAAAATGTTGCAAGTCTGATTCAACTAAAAAATGTTGTAAAAATAAATGCGATATGTCAAAGTGTGCTACTATGACAAAAGATGAATGTGCTAAAATGTGTGATGAGAAAGGTTGTTCTGCAGAAGAAAAAGAAAGGTGTTTATCTCATTACGATGAAGATGGTAATTGGAAGGGATGTAAGGAAGATACCTCATGTTGCAAAACTAAATGTTGCAAAAAAGATGGAAAGTCTTGTAAGAAATCTGAATCTTGCAAAGATAAAGGGCATGATCATGAAGAAGGTCATGAACATTCTGACGATCACGACCACGACCATTCTGATGAAGAAGGTCATGAACACTAAAATAATTGAGTAGCTATCTACTCATTTTATTATATCTAATGCCGGTTTTGCCGGCATTTTTTTGTGAATAAACTTAAGGAAATACCATTATTGTTGTATTTGGTTCCATTCATTTTTGGAATTGTACTTGAAATATATATATCAAACAATTCTTCAGTTACATGTGTTTTCTTTGTCACGATTATTTGTTTGCTGTCCTTTTCATTTTTATCAAAAAGAATTTCTTTATTATTTAATGATTACCCTCTGCTATTCAATTTGATTATTATTTTTTTATTTTTTATGGGTGGAATGGTTTTGGTTCAATTCCATACTAAATCTAACTATGAAAATTATTTTAAAAATTATAAAAATTCAAAGTCGTTACATAGAGTTCAAATAATTAAACCAATAAGAATTAAAACTAAATCTATTCAATGTGAAGTTGAAGTGCTAGAACTTATAAATAATGATAGTTCTTTTTCTGTAAATGGAAGAGCTTTATTGTATTTAGAAAAGAATTTTGAGTCTTTAGCTCTTCTACAAGGAGACATAATAGAGTTTAAAACAAAATGGAATAATGTTAATCCGCCTAAAAATCCTGGACAGTTTAATTATCAGAGATATTTGAAATTTCATCATATTTATAATCAATCTTTTCTAGAATCCAGTTCTTGGAAAATAGTTCAAAGAAATATTTATAACCCTTTTACATTTTCAAATATTTGCAGGAATTATTTTCTAAATCTTATTAAGAAGAGTGGAGTGCAGGGTGATCAATTTGCTGTTGTTTCTGCACTTTCCTTGGGATACAAGGATGAGCTCAGTTCTCAATTAAAACACTCATACTCTAGTGCAGGAGCTATGCATGTTCTTGCTGTCTCTGGTCTTCATGTTGGTATAGTTTATGGTTTGTTAAATTTTATTCTAGGAGTTTTGTTCCCCCTTAAAAGAATGATTGTTTTGAAATCCATTGTCATTTTGATTTTTCTTTGGATGTATGCTTTATTAGCAGGATTGAGCCCATCTATTTTAAGAGCAACTATAATGGTTTCATTTGTTATAGTTGGAATCACTATTAATAGAGACTCTTCAATATATAACAACATTGCAGCATCAGCCTTTCTTCTTTTATTTCTGAATCCTTATATTATAATGCAGGTGGGTTTCCAGTTATCTTATTTAGCGGTATTAGGTATTTTATATTATCAACCCAAAATTTATAAAGTCTTAAAATTTAGAAATTATTTTGTAAATAAAATATGGATAATTACTTCGGTTTCTTTAGCTGCACAACTTGCTACTTTTCCTGTAAGTTTACTTTATTTTCATCAGTTTCCTGTTTATTTTATATTTAGCAACTTAATTGTTATCCCAGCTGCATTTATTGTTCTTGTTTCTGTATTGTCTCTTTTAGTTTTTCAGTTTTTCAATCCCCTTTATTTGTTAATTGGGAATCTAATAAATCATATTTTATACTATGTAAATCTAGTAGTGAAGTTTATAGATAAATCTCCATTTTCTTTGATCGAAGGAGTTTCAATATCTATTTTAGAAACGTATCTTATTTTTTTTCTTATTATTTCTGCTACTCTTGCTTTGAACTCTAGAAAATTTATTTTTATTGACTGTTTTCTTTTTTTTCTTTTGATAATTGGTTTTATAGACTTAAATGAAAGTGTAGGCTTGAAACTCAAAAGAGAGATAGTTGTATATAATTCCAGTAAAAGCATCGCAATTAATTTATATTTTAATGGTAATCATGTTTTTATTGCTGATTCAGCATTATTTAATAATGATGCTCAGATGTTATTTAATGTAAAGCATCATTGGTTTGATTTAGATGTTAAAGAGACAACTTATTTAAGAACTAAAGATTTGAGTACCATTGGAATTGTTAATGATTCAGTTCCTATAATTGAATTTAATATTGAAGAATCTTCAGGATTTGATTACTTCTTCCGATTTTTAAATCCAAATGATAGTTTAGTGAATTCTCACGAGATTTTATTAATATCTGGTAGAGAAAAATTAAACTATAAGTTTTTAATTAAGCATTTTTCGAAAAATAAATGGATTGGATGTTCTGATTTGAGCAGTAGCCAACAAAGAAAATTAATAGGAATTACAAATGAGAATAATATTGATTATGAAGATGCAAATGAGAATGCTTACATCTTTAATTTATAGTATGTTTTAAATAAATGTTCCTTTAATATTTTTCTGCATTATATAGTTGTAATTCATAAAATATTTAGACATGAAAAAAATTATTTTTTTATTTATCCCCCTACTGTTGATTGGTTTTGTCAAGGTTAATTCTGCACAAAATTTAGAATCTAAAAGCCTTAAAATAAATTTTATGGATATTGTAAGTAATGATGGTTTGTATTATTATAATAATCAGTTGTTTACAGTTGATTTCTATAGTCAATATAGCTCGTCTGGACCTGATTGTGCAGATTTAAATAGTTTTTCTCAGGGTTCTATAGTAAATGGCAAGAGAGACGGTGTCTGGACCTGGTATGAAGGTGATAAAATAAAAAGGAAAACGGTTTATAAAAATGGAATTAAATCTAAAAATAAAGGTGATAATTTTGTTTTAATTAATGGTAACCAATACACAGTTTTAAATTGATGTAGATTGCTAAAAGAATTTATCGAAATCTTTTTTATATTCTTTGATTTCAATAATGAGGTAATTGGCGTCAAATTCAAATGAAATAGCTGTATTGGTTCTTTCTCCTCCTTCTTTCTGGTAACTTATTTTATGATACATAATGGTGTTATTTGAAGAAGAATCTGCCGTAACATCTTTTAATCTTGTAAATAAACCAGCTCTATAATTTTGCTTGTAAGGATCATTGAAAGTAACCCATTCTTTTAGCTGACTTGCACAAAAAACATCAGGATCGAATTTGTTGTGCTTACGAACAAAACGAACAATTTTTAAAACTTGGTGAAGCATTGTCTCTTTGTCTCCACTATTAATTAATGCATTGCTTAATTGATTATACATTTTATCATTAAGGTGGTTTTCGTAGCTCTTATTCTCTTGTTTGATTAAAGGTTCTTTGTTAATGAAATACATTAAATCAGCTCTCTCTGTAGGTGTAAGCTCTGTTTTTAAGCTTAAGCTTACATCTTTAATTTTATAATTAGGGTATACCATAAAATCAAACTCATACAAAGTGCTTTTACCTTTGAAAGTAATTGTAAATAGATGATTTATTTTGTAATAATGATAAATTTTATTTTCTCGAATTTCACTTTTCTTTCTACTTATGTTTGAGTCATTTGCACTAATCATAGAATCTAATTTAGATCCATAATTCTTTTTCATGTTAGGGAGTTGATTTTTCAACATTAATAACTTGTCTAGCTCTTGTATCTCTAAAGGTTTAATAGTGAATAGCTCCCCAAAATTACATTCGGTGTAATTTCCTTTCCCAGTAAATTGTTTTTTTATGTGTTCATTTATTGATGCCTTTACTTTTGATATATTGTCAATTGAAGTTGTGTTGACTAAAGCAGAGTGAAAAACAATAGTGAATAATGTGATTGTGGAAAAAAGAATTGTAAATATAATTTTCATTTTAGAGTTAAATTATTGCATAATAATGCTTAATCTTAGATAATAATACAAGCTATACACATCAAATAACATACCATTTAACGAATATAACCCTTTCAGTTATGACAAAACTAATTTATTTAAATGATACTTACCTTTCAACTTTAAATGCAACTATTATAAATGAGTTAAATGATGCTAATGGTTTAGCAATAATTGTTGACCGTACTATCTTTTATCCTCAGGGAGGCGGCCAACCTTCTGATGTGGGTTTTATTAAATCCGAGAGTGCTACATATAAAGTTAGTAGTGTTAGACTGAACGATTCTGGATTAGTGCTTCATTATGGTGAATACATTGAGGGTACTTTTACTATGGGGCAGCAAATTAATCTTTCAATTGATTTAGATAAGCGTATTGTAAATGCTAGAGTACACTCTGCAGGACATTTGTTAGATTGTGCAGTTAGCTCACTAGATTTAGCGCACCTAAAGCCATCTAAAGGTTTTCATTTTCCTGAAGGCCCGTATGTTGAATATGAAGGGGTGTTAGAGAATAAAAATGATTGGATTAATCCAATTCAAGAAAAAATTAATGATTTAGTAAAAGAAAATATTCAGATTTCTAATTATTCTCTTTCTTTTGAAGAAGCAGCTCAGAAAAACATTTGGGCACCTGCAGGTAAATCGGCAAGGGTTGTTGATTTTGAGGGTTTCGATGGTTGTGGATGTGGAGGGACCCATGTGTTAAATTCATCAGAAATTGGAGAAATAAGTATTCGAAAAATAAAAGTTAAAAAAGGAGTAACTAGAATAGCATATGCTTTAAAATAAAAAAGGGAGCTAAAAGCTCCCTTTTGTGATCGCGCCAGGATTCGAACCTGGGACCGCCTGCTTAGAAGGCAGGTGCTCTATCCAGCTGAGCTACGCGACCATTGGGCGACAAAAATAAAAAAAATGTTTGATTTACAATCAACAAAATCAAAATTGACTTACTAATTTCTTACATTAACACAAAACCTTTCTATTAATTGCTATTAGAGGAAACCCTTTGTTATTCTTTGCGTCTTAGGAATGTTATTTGAGAAGTCTTCTCAATTTGTATAAATAAAATATTTTTTTAATGAAAAAAATTATACCTATTCTTTCTTCTTTTTTCTTCATTTTATCTTGCTTTTCACAGATTCCAACAGATCCATCCGGAACATCTCATGGTGGATTGTTAAATATGCAGGAGCTTGGTTACTTAGATTTGGTAAGTATACACAATTCAGATTTGTCAGATATTTGGGGTTGGTCTAATGGTAATCAGGAATATGCTATAGTTGGAGTTAACAATGGAACATCTGTTGTTGATGTAACTAATCCTGCAAATCCAACAGAAGTGTTTTATGAACCGGGTATGAATTCAATATGGAGAGACATTAAAACATATAATGGATATGCTTATGTAACTACAGAAGCACAAAACGGTTTGTTAATCATCGATTTAAATTCTTTACCTGGAAATTCAAATTTAAACACCTCTTATTATACTGGGCCAAATTCTAATCAGTGGGAGTCAGCTCATAACTTATATATTGATGAAAATGGTATATGCTATATTTTCGGAGCAAATAGAGGGAATGGTGGTTGTATAATGTTGGATTTAAATACTAATCCTATGAATCCAAGTGAAGTTGGTGAGATAGATGATTGGTACGTGCATGATGGTGTTGCAAGAGGTGATACATTGTATTTGGCGCATATAACTGATGGTTTTATGACCATGTGGGACATTTCATCTATAGGTTCTCCTGTTATGTTAGGTCAGCAAACTACACCAGGTAATTTTTCTCATAATTTATGGATGTCTGATGATGGAAATTATATATATACAACAGATGAGATTACTAACGGTTATATCGGTGAGTATGATATAACAGATCCAAATAATATGACAGAGCTTGATCGTATTCAAAGTAGTCCAGGTATGGATGTTATCCCTCATAATGTTCATTTTATTGATGACTACATTGTATCTTCTTATTATAGAGATGGTGTTGTTATTCATGATGTTTCAAATAAAGGAAACATGGTAGAGGTTGGGAATTTTGATACTGCACCCAATTTATCTGGAGATGGTTTTAATGGCTGTTGGGGTGTTTACCCTTGGCTTCCATCTGGTAATATAATAGCTTCAGATATAGAAAAGGGATTATATGTTTTAGGTGTATCTTATCAAAGAGGTTGCTTTTTAGAAGGAGAGGTTACAGATTTATCTAATTCTAGTCCAATAAATGGAGCCTCAGTTGAAATTCTGGGAACTTCAGTTGTTGATCAATCCTCCATAATTGGTGAATATGCAACAGGTTACGCTACAGCAGGTACATATGATGTGGTTTATTCACACCCTCAATACATTAGTGATACTTTAATTGGTGTGTTTTTAGCTAACGGATTGGTTAATGTTCAAGATGTTCAGCTAGTTCCTCTTCAAGGTTTCTCTTTGACCGTACTAACAGAAAATTTATTATTAAATGAAATTGCAGGTGTTGCCGTTGTAATAGAAAATGATGATTTTACATTCACTGGTCAAACTGATGTTAACGGAGAGCTTGTATTTAATAATTTTTATCCGGGTTCATATAATGTTTACGCTGGTAAATGGGGTTTTGTTGAATATTGTTCAAATTTGGAGCTCATTGATGGATCTAGTCTTACTTACGTAGTTCAGTTAGAGGAAGGGTATGTGGATTTATTTAACCTTGATTTAGGTTGGTCTGTTTCTGGAAATGCTCCTGATGGGGTATGGGAAAGAGCAAATCCTGTAGGAACAAATTACCAAGGTGATTTATGTAACCCTGAAGATGATTCACAAGATTGTGGTGATAAAGCTTACGTAACGGGTAATGCTGGTACAAATGCTGGGTCTGATGATGTTGATCAAGCATCTACGACAATAACTTCGCCTGTTATAAGCCTAAATTCTGGTTTGAATGTTAATTGGTTTGTTCAAATGGAATTGTGGTGGTTTAACTCTGGTGGAAATAGTGCTCCTAATGATAGTCTTAGAGTTCAATTGAGTGATGGTAATAATGTGTCTACTGTTTTGGAATATTATTCTGATGCTAGTGGTATGCAATGGGTTCCAGTAAATGCACAAATAGATGGTTCTCTTTTCGATATTTCAAATTTAAAAGTTTCTGTTAGTACTGCAGATTGGCAGTCTTCAGGAGGTCATTTAGTTGAGGCTGGTGTTGATAATTTTAGAATTACTAATAATACGATCGCTTTGAATAATGATGCGTTTTATATTTCTGTTTTTCCTAATCCATCTAATGGTGTTTTTTATTTTAATTCTAACAGAGATTTAGACTCATATAAGCTTTATGATCTTTCAGGTAAATTATTGCAATCGGCAGTGTTTTCAACTAATTCGATTCAGATTAATGAAAAGGGAGTTTACGTATTGGTAATCAATGGAAAAGAATTCAATTCTATTACTAAGAAAATAGTGGTGTATTGAATTTATTTTTTAAAATTAAATAGAAGACCAAGCTTAGAAATACTATCTATAAACCACTTTAAAGAATCGAAATATAGCGTAAATGTGAGTAGAGTGGTCATTAGCCAAATTATAATTAAGTTTGCGTAATAGGTGTCAATGTAATAACCAAAAACTTTTTTACTTGGTGAATAGAAATGAGCTTTAAAATAATTAAAGTCATATGGGTCTAGGTATATAGGATCAGTCTTTTGAATTATATTGTATCCGTCTTCATCTGTAAAATTTAGTGTATTGGAGTTTGTTACAAAATCTTCTAATGCCTTGTTTTTATATTTATTTCTAAATAGTTTAAAATTTTCATCTTTAAGTTTAGTCATTAATCTTTTTAACTTTCTGTGCTCTTTACTATCTATAATACCTAATTTTTTCTTTTCATCAATCTGTTTAATGAAAGCTTCATTAGGTTTGAAAAAAGCTTGTTGGGCTTCATCTCTTTTACGTTCATTTATTTTGTAAATCTCTTTGTAATTTTCTTTACAAATAGATAGGTATTCTGAAATAGAGCTGTATATGGCACTATTAAAGTTTTCTAGTTTTAATAATTTAACTTGAATTTTTAATGCTGGCAAACCTGAATAGTTAATTTCTTTATTATGCCTTAATTCTTTTAATATTTCACGTTTTACTATTTCTAATTGTTGAGTAATAAGAATTTTTTTGTATTCATCATTATTTATAACGGGTTCATTATTGTTGGAAATGTATCTATTGACATCTTTTAGTTTAGTCTGTACATTACTAACCCACTGATCTTTTTTCCAATTTGCAAAAGACATTTCTTTGTCGTGTTCGTAAAATACAGCTTCGTAGTCGTTGTCTTTAAATTGGCAAACTGCTAGTGCTTCGAAAGCCCATCTGGATGCCATGATGTTGCCAATTAATGGGACATGTGATTTAGCTGAGAAAAGTGGATTTAATTTGTCAAATGAAACAATTATCCCGCTAAAAAGTAACTGAGGAATAATACAAACAGGTATGAGAATGTATATAACTTTTACAGAATTAAAGCTAGCAGAAATGTTCAGCCCCAGAAGGTTGGCAAAACATGAAATGGAAAAGAGAATCATCCAATAGGACAGATTCATTCCGTGTATTTCAAGAATTATATTTCCTGCCAGAACATAGAGAAGCGTTTGGATTAATGAAATTAGAAATAGTAATGTGATTTTCGAAAACAAGTAACTCCCTTTACTTAAGTTTAAGAATTGTTCTCGTTTTAAAATTTTAAGGTTACCAATTATTTCTTCTGCACTTGTAGTAAGACCAATGAAGAGAGCTACAATAACTGAAATGAATAAATATTGTGGTAAGTTTTCACTATTGTATAATGTGTAGTTGTTTTCATTTAGAATGTTAACTCCAATGTATTTCATGAAAAAAGCTAAAATTCCAGCCAATACAGGAGCCTCAAATAATGTGATTATCATGTATTGAGTATTGGTCAGCTTTGATTTAAAATCTCTAATGAAAAAAGTTTTTGCTTGATTTATTACATTTGGAATTTTAAAGATAGATTCTGGTATTTCTTCTTCTTTATCTTCAATGAAATTTACTTCATTAAGGTTTTCATAATGCTTGTTCCATTCAGTTGGTGATATTTTTCTATTAGGTGTAATGTTTCCATATTCATCAACAACTTTCATGTCTATGATGTTGAAGATTTGTTCAGATGTTACATTTCCACAATTGCCACATTCACTTTCATCGGCATTTACATGATTTACAAGTTTTTTAAAATAAATTACTGCATCTATTGGATTTCCGTTGTAAATAGGGTAGCCGCCAACATCTAAAATTATTAGCTTGTCAAACATTTTAAAAATATCTGATGATGGTTGATGAATAACTACAAATATCAACTTTCCTTTTAGAGCAAGAATTTTTAATAAATCCATTATGTTTTCAGAGTCTCTCGAAGAAAGACCTGAAGTTGGTTCATCTACAAACATAACAGATGGCTCTCTTATGAGTTCAAGAGAGATATTTAATCTTTTTCTTTGTCCACCAGAAATTGTTTTTTCTAAAGGACTGCCAACTTTTAAATCTTTGGTTTCGTAAAGCCCAATAGATTTGAGTATTGTGTCAACTAACTCGTTTATTTGCTGATCATTGTAATTTCCAAAACACAATTTAGAATTGTAGAATAAATTTTGATAAACAGTAAGCTCCTCAATAAGTAAATCATCTTGAGGAACAAATCCAATTACACCTTCTAACTTAGCTGCTTGGTCGTAAATGTCAATTCCATTAATGGTTACACTTCCTTTGCTGGGTGGGTAGTTTCCATTTAAAATATTAAGGAGTGTAGATTTTCCAGCTCCAGATCCACCCATTATTCCAATAAGCTTTCCAGATTCTTCAGAAAGTGAGAAATCTCTTAAGCCTAGCTGATTGTTGTTAAATCTAAATTCAATGTTTTGTGCATTGAAAATAATCTTTGATGAAGTATCATTGCTTAAGAACTGACTAATTATATCGCTGTAGTAAACTGGATTAACTCTAGAACTTCTAATTGATGATCCTTGTGTAAGTATTTGTATTCTATTAGCAGTAAATAATTGGCCGTTAAGATACATTTCATGATTGCCATAGTAACGTACAAAGTAGGTGTTGACAGATTGCACTTGAATAACTCTAAGGAAACCATTTATTGTTTCAGAATAAATGTGCTTGGTTTCTTTGTCTTTGTTTGTTTTGTTGTTGTCTACAACTAATAAATTAGGAGAGCTTAGGACAGTATCTTCACTTGCTGTTACGTAGTTAAGACAGAGCGAAAACTCTTCGTTGCTAATGTTAAATGTTTCAGCAACAGTAGCTGCAAATTCGTGTTCTTGGGAATTTATTTCATTATCAGAATCTATGAATTCAATAATTCTAATAAGTACAATTAATTTTTGCCTTTGTTTAAGCTCTTCATTTATTTGTGTGCAAATACGAAGGATTTTTACAGAGTTAACTGATGTTCGTTTTCTTTTACCATCTTTCCTTTTAGATTTTCCGTGATGGGTGTCTATGAAAGAATCGAAAAGAGTTAAATACTCTTTAACCCTTTCTTGATTAAGCTCTTGCTTTAAGAAAAGACTAACTACATTTCTTGATCCAGAATCTGCTGTTATTTCGTTAGTTTCATCATTGATGTTAACTTTCGCAATAATTGCAAAAAGCTGCATTAGTGCTTTAAGAATTCTTTCACTCATTGATTAAGTACAGTTAGAAATGCTAGTTAAGTTAAGGAATTAATTTTCAAAAGCAATCATCATTACCGTGCAGCCAGAAAGTTTTTTTGTGAGATCTAATCCAGTTACTACATAGCAATCAATTGTATTTTCAATTTTGAAGTCCCAATAAGCGCAATTGTTATAATCTGTATTGGAAAACAATAAATTTCTTGGAAATTCAGTATCGTAAATTTCAAAAATAAAGCTATTGTCATTATCTCCAGCTGAACCAGCAATTCTATATGTTGACCCACCATATAGTGTTAATTTAAATTCAGCTTTTTCCTCTTCATCTATAAATGCTTTGTAGATCTGTCCGTCTGAAATAAAAGTTCTATCAAATGCTTTGTCTATTGGAGTGTTTAACATTTCATTTACTACTTCATCAATTTGATCACATTCTGTTTGGCTGTATATCGATACAGAAAAAAGAAGAGCGAAAAGAAGTGTTGTGTTTTTAAGTAAGTAATTCATATTAATTGGTGATTTCATTTCTAATCAATAAAAGTTTCTCAATAATGGAGTTCAGTTGTTCTGAAGATGCGTTTGCTTCACGTTTGCTTTTAAGGGTGGTTGTTTTATTCTCGAAATCGGTTACAGAAGGCACGTATTCAGAGCTAAATTCTATTGATTCATAAAGTGAGTATAGCTCTCCTAACTCTGCAGCTAGATCCCAGTAATCATCGTCAGAACCCAATTGTTCTAGCATATTGATTAACGTTAGTAATGATGTTTTTTGTTCGATTAATCTTTCTGTAATTAGTTTGTTGTTGTTTTCTTTTATTATCATACATGAAAGGTAATTGGCTTCTATCCAACCTCCAGCTATTACTAATGCAGCAACATCGTCTTTTTCATTTTCTTTAAGGTAAATGTCGGCACCTTTGTAGGCTTCAGAAACTAAAACAAGCATGGAGTCTTTATTGCTAAAATTGTTGCTGAACCGCTCAATTAAGGTTTCGTCAAATGCGTTTTCTAGATCAATGTAGCCTGCAATGTTTCTTATTGTAGAAAGGTATTTTAGAGAAAGATCGTTGTTTTCGTATGCTGCTGAATAACCTAAATCGCATCCGTATATACCAAGATTAAGTGCCTTTAAAAAGTCTGAGGAGTAGTTGTCAGCATTGTCTTTAGAATTTAGCATACTTGCATTAAATTCGGCACCAACTTGAGACATTAGTAGCGTTGTTTGAATGGGAGATGGGATGCTGAAAATAGAGCCACCAATATTCATCATTAAATTGGAAGAATCTATTTCTTTAGTTCGGTTTTTATCTTCTGTTAAATTGGAATCTGTTGCTGATTGTCCGCAGCTTACAATAAATAATGCGCAGAAAGCTGAAATTGTGAAATTGTAAATTTGTTGTTTTTTCATGAGTAGTATTCTAAGGTCATAATTAATCAAAGGAAATAATAAAGCATTTAACTTCCAAAATTAGCACCCTTTAATTGTACTATTGTTATTAACTATTTATTAAAGTTATTACTGATTTGAGTTAATTTCATGATTTACCTTTATAAATTTGATTTTTAGCATTTTGAACAGTAATCGTAAAACATATTTTGTAGACGTTATTTTGCCACTTTCGGTGCCAAATTACTATTCTTACAGGCTTCCTTTTGAGTTGAATAATTTGGTTAAGGTTGGGCAACGAGTAATAGTTCCTCTTGGTAGAAATAAACTTTACACGGCTATTGTTAACAATGTTCACGAGAATATTCCTTCTTATCCAACAAAATACATTGAATACATTTTAGATGAATTCCCAATTGTTACAGCTAATCAGTTGGCTTTGTGGGATTGGATAGCTAGTTATTACATGTGTCATATTGGAGAGGTGATGATAGCAGCTCTTCCAAGTTCATTAAAGCTAGCAAGTGAAACAAAGATAGTTCGTAATACTTTTTCTGAAAACGAGTATATAGACCAGCTGTTAGATCAGGAAATTCTTATTCTAGATGCTTTAGAAGTTGCTGGAGTACTTTCTTTAGAAGATGTGGGTCAAATTTTAGACAAAAAGGTTGTTTATCCTATTGTAGATCAAATGTTGCGTAAGAATTTGATTAAAGTAGAGCAGGAGATTAAACGATTGTATAGGCCAAAACTTAAAAAATTAATAACTCTTGCTTTAGATTTTCAGTCTCCGAATAAAACAGCTACTGCTTTTGAATTAATTGGCAGGGCTCCTAAGCAGGAAGATTTATTGCTAAAGTTAATTCAGCTTTCTCAAGAGGGAGAAAATTATAGTTCCATTGATAAGAAAGATTTGTTAGCTGCTTCAGGAGCGAGTTTAGCAGTTCTGAATGGATTGATTAAAAAAAATATTCTAGTTGAATCCTCCCAGGAGATAAGTCGATTTGGAAGCTATAATGGTGAGCAATTAGAAGATAAGAATTTATCTGAAGCTCAACAAAATGCATATGAGCAAGTTGTAGAAGGGTTTGAAGACTCTAAACCTGTTTTACTTCATGGAATTACTGGAAGTGGTAAAACAGAGATTTATGTAAAGCTGATTAGAGACCAAATTGCTTTGGGTAATCAGGTGTTATATTTACTTCCTGAAATTGCGCTAACTACTCAGCTAATTACAAGATTGAGGAAGTATTTTGGAGATAAAATAGGAGTTTATCATTCTAGATTTTCCTCAAATGAAAGGGTGGAGGTTTGGAAATCTGTAATTAATGAAAATTTACAGCAATACGATGTTATTATTGGTGCTCGTTCTTCAGTTTTTTTGCCATTTAAAAGATTAGGACTAATTGTTATAGATGAAGAACATGAGTCTTCTTTTAAGCAGTACGATCCAGCTCCTAGGTATCATGCTAGAGATGTGGCTTTTAAGCTTTCTAAATTGCACCAGTGTCAAGTGCTAATGGGTACTGCTACACCTAGTGTTGAAACAATGTTAAATTCTGATAATGAAGTTTTTAAATACGTTGAGTTAAATACTAGGTTTAACAATGTAATGCTTCCAGAAATTCTGTGTTCAGACTTGAAAATGGCAACCAATAAAAAAGAAATGCAAGGTATTTTTTCTTTGATGTTGCTTAATGAAATTAAGGAAGTTATTGAACGAGGTGAGCAGGTTATTCTTTTTCAAAATAGAAGAGGGTATGCTCCTAAATGGATGTGTGAGGTTTGTGGTTGGAAAACCATGTGTCAAAGTTGTGATGTTAGCTTAACTTATCATAAGTATCCAAATACAATGAATTGTCACTATTGTGGTTTTCAACAACCAGTGCCAAATCAATGCGGTGCTTGTGGATCATCTTCTTTAAAAATGCTAGGTTTTGGTACAGAAAAAATAGAAGAAGAAATAGAAACACTTCTAGGGGATAAGGTTAGGGTTAAACGAATGGATTTAGATACTACTCGAAAGAAAAATGCATATCACCAGATTATTGAATCTTTTGAAAAAAGAGAAATAGATATTCTTATTGGAACTCAAATGGTTTCTAAGGGTTTGGATTTTGATCATGTATCACTAGTTGGTATTTTAAATGCAGACGACATGCTTTATTTTCCTGATTTTAGAGCTTTTGAGCGTTCTTTTCAACTAATGGCACAGGTTAGTGGTAGGGCAGGAAGGAAGAAGAAAAGAGGGAAAGTAATCGTTCAGTCATACAATCCAGATCATTGGATTTTACAAAAGCTTATGCAACACGATTACCAAGGAATGTATGAGCAAGAGCTTGCAGAACGAAAACAATTTAATTATCCACCATTCACACGTTTAATTAAGCTTACCATTATTCATAAAATGGTTGGTGTGGTAGATGATGCTAGTGATATATTAGTTAAAACCTTAAGAAATAAGCTAGGTAGCAGAGTTTTAGGTCCAGAATATCCATCAATTCCAAGAATTAGAAATTCGTATCATAAAGTAATAACGCTTAAGTTTGAAAAAACAGCTTCTCCAAAGAAAATTAAAGTTTATTTACTTAGTATTGCTGCTTGGTTAAAACAACAAAAAGAATTTAAATCTGTAAGGGTTAAAATAGATGTAGATCCTGTTTAATATTCTGTTTTAAATATTAGTGTTGCTTTTCAGAAATCAATTATTTTTGTTCTGGAATTATTAGTTATTCGGGGTGTAGCTTAGTCCGGTTAAAGTGCGCGTCTGGGGGACCTGAGATTTAGTTAATAATTAATTGTATATCAGTTAAATATACAAAAAATAATATTTTTGCAATGCCATTTGCAAACAATTTCGGGATGTGGCGCAGTCAGGTTAGCGTGCTGGTCTGGGGGACCAGAGGTCGGGAGTTCGAATCTCCCCATCCCGACTTTAAAGCCTGTCTTTTGATGGGCTTTTTTTAGGCATTAGGGTTTTTATTTATACCATTCAATTCTACTAAGTAACATTCCAATCCGCTTTCTTTTATAGTAAGAAGTTTCAGTATTATTTCTTACAAAGTAGTTTTTTGAAATAGGATCATTAACAATTAACTCTTTTAACTTTAATAATGAGATTGGTCCATGCTCTCCTTTTTTATCAATATAAAAGTAAATCGGTTTCTTGGTCTCAGGATTAATTATAAGTTTTGGTTTATCTTTAGGTGGTTCCTTACTTTTTAAATAAGCGACAACATCATCAAGATTATTTATTTCCTTACCGTAAATTGTTTCGTTAACAAAAATTACGAACTCATTTTTACTGTCTAACTTTAAAGCAAGTATTTCAGGAGTGTAAAATCCTTGTCTAAGCAATAGCGATACCTCTCTGTACTCAATTAAAATAGAATTATTGCCAAGTGATTCCCAATTTCCTTTTTTAACATTCCCATTTTTTGAGATAATTAGTTGGTTGTTAGGTCTAAATATGTATACTAACTTGTCGGTTTGTATTCCATCAATCAAAACCCAATGATGGTTTTCAAGCTGGGTTTTAAAGTCTAAAGCTTTTGAATATTTAAGAACTTTTGGAATTATATCTAAAATAAAAGTTTTCATTTGTTTTAAATTGAGTGCAAAGAGGATAAACGTAATAGGTTTATTTCTCCTCAATAAAGTTAGTATTTAAATCTTTGAAATAAACTTATACTTAATAGTATTTAAATCTCACAAACTTCTTCCTCTAACAGCTTTAATACTTGTTTTCCAGTTTTGTGGCATTTATATTCTAATCTTCTTTTTTCGTAGTAAATTATTTCTTTGAATTCTTCTTCTTCCACCATTTTCTCTAGATCCATGAATATTGGAAATATCATAATCACATAAATACTTTTCCCATAAATCGCATTCCATTTCAGACATTCTTGGGTCAAGTGTCACTTGGGATATTAATTCATGAAAATTGAAATTGGCTAGAGTATATAATCCTCTTTTTTTTTGAGAGTATATTTAATCAATCTCACTTCACTCTCATATTGATACGCCTTACGTTTTATTAATAAACATCAATTTTATCGTAATGTCCAGGACTAATTTTTTTTTCTCTTATATTACCAGCACTATACACTTTGTTGTGGTGTCATTTTTTATTCATCGATTTCTTTCAGATCATCAAATTTCCCCTTCATCGTAGGGTTTCCGTGAGTCAATTTTTTGATTGTCAAATCATCTGCTTTATTATTTGCCAAACGTAAATTATTTTCTGATGATAACAGAGCATCTTTCGTTTTTTGAAGATGAGTAATTGTTTTATCTATCTCGTCAATCGCTGTTTTAAATTTTCGACTAGCTAAATCATAATTATAAGCAAACCCTTTTCTAAATAACTCAATATTTTCCTCAAAATTGGTAATATCAATATTTTGATTACGAATCAAATTCAGCTCTTGTTTGTATTTCAATGAATTCATTGCAGCGTTACGAAGAAGTGTGATTATTGGAATGAAAAATTGAGGTCGAACTACATACATTTTGTCAAACTTATATGAAACATCTACTATTCCTGAATTATAGAACTCATTTTCTTTTTCTAGTAAGGATACCAAAACCGCATATTCACAGTTTTTTTCTTTACGGTCTTTATCTAGTTTACCAAAGAAATCTTCATTCTTCTTTTTCTTATCAGTTGCATCATTTTCGTTTTTCATTTCAAACATAATTGAAATGATTTCATTCCCTGATTCGTCAGTTTCTCGGTAAATGTAATCGCCTTTCGTTCCGGCTTTCGAGTCATTATCTTTTTCAAAATATGAATTTTGAAATGCTGTTGCTCGAAGTTTATTGAATTCAATTTCGCAATGTTGTTCTAAACTTTCACCAAGCATTTTGGTTGAGAGTTTGAGTTTCATATCCTTAACACGTGCAATTTCATCTTCTTTGAATTTGATAATGGCATCCTTACTTTGAAGTTCTGTTGAATATTTTTGTTCTAATGAATTTTTAAGATTTTGTTTTTCTAATTCTTTGGTTTTTACATCATTTTCAAAAGTGTCGCGTTGTTTTTCAATTTCCTTTGTCGCTTTTGATACAGCCAACTCTTTTACAGTTTCAAAATTTTGAATTTTAGACTTCATTTCAGCTAACTCACTATCTTTTTCAGCTAAACTATCTCTTAATTCACTTTTGCTATTGGCTTTTAGTTCTGTTATTTCTTTGTCTTTATTTGTAAGTTCTTCTTGTACCGAATTTTTTGTTTTGGCTACAGCAAGTTCAACAGCACTTTGTTTTTGCTCTTCTGCAATAGTAAGTCGTTTTTTCAATTCTTCCTCAAATTGATGGTCTCGAACTTGTTTAAGAATTTCGGCAAACCCAGCTTCGTCAACTTTGAAAGCTTTATTACAATTCGGGCAAATTATTTCGTTCATATTCTGTTATTTATTAAATGTTCGGATGATCCTTCAAAATGCACCACCCAACGGCCTTGCAAACGTAGTTCTTGGTTGAGTAGGGAAATTACAAAAGATGAATGACAATGCGAAATGATAACAATCATACAGCATCATGAGTATTGGCTATCTTGACTTTCATATAATCAAAGAATCAACGTTCTGGCTAAACTGCGTTTTAATGCAGTTTAGGTTTTGTTAGCAAATCGTTATTTTTCTATTATACGATAAATTATTTCAGATGTGTACGGTCCATGTTCTGGGTCAACCAGCTCTTCAGACTTGTAGAATACATAAAAATATTTTCCTGTATGATCGGCTTCTTCATCGAAAAATGAGTCTTCAATACCGTTGAAATCATACTCTTCTCCATTTTTTGTTTTAAATGTGTAGTGGGCAAAATCACCCATTGAAAAGTCGACAAACTCAGCTTCTATATATTCATATTCGTTTTTTAATAAAGAAATTTCATCATTGTTTTCCATCTCATTCTTAATACATCGAACTGACAAACCGAATCGTCCTTCTATCGAATAGGTTAATAGTTGCGGCTCCATAGTCTGAAGTCATAGCGCTAAGCTAAAGTATGCAATCTCTTCCGAAGAACGCCAATTCATTTTCAGCGAACTTGCCACCAGTCAGCATTGAATGATCCGCCTCCACGAAAAATATTGTTAGCCAACCGAGCACCGCCAGGAAGTGCCAGAAAAACCAAAACTTTCATTTAAAGTGACCGTTGCACAATCGTATTTTCCAACCACTTGTACTTTTCTAGTTCATTTGGCCTCCTGCTTTATCTTGCCATCCACCTAGCTCAATTAGTCAAGATGAGCCCAATCTGAATCTTGCGTTGGGATACGCCAACCTATCAGGAGCTAGGCCCCGAGGGTCGTCATTCAACGGCATGCCATAGTTGTACAGTTTGCCGAATTTCTCTCCAGTTAGAAGGGTCATTATCATAATAACACCATGCGGGTTGCTTATTTTCAGCTGCTTTTTGCCAATCTTCTTCCGTTTTAGCCTCAGGGATGGGGTCCCCGTTTCTAAATTTTTCTGCATTAAGGTTTTCAGCCATCCAAACTTTGGTTTCCTATTGTTACTTGTTTGTAGGATTCTTCATTAGAGGTTGCTGTACAACTCGTTAAAGCTATTGCAACCAATAAAACTAAGCATAGAGTAAAATTGATTTTTTTTCATAATTCTATTATCACGGGTTAAATGTTTGCCAACGGTTTGGCTATGCGTAGTGTCCCGAAGGGCATTGCGTATAGGTTTTGTTGTAGCACTTTTTGTTTTTTATGGTTCCTCATAAAAGGTACCAGAATTATATGAAACCTCTAATATTCCTTCGTCATAATTATATAGATATGGAGAGTAACGGAAGTACATATAAATGTTCGTCCCGTAAATCTGATACAGTTTTGAAGATACCTTTCTAACTTCAACTTCAAATGTTCCATCTTCGATTTTTGTAGGTACATATATTTCGTCTATTTCTTCTCCATCCTCGTCCAAGGTGTTGTAATCTAAATCAATCTTTTTGTAAAATCTCACAACATCATGGTCATCCCAATCTTTATAAGATTGACTAAAGACCACAGAAGGGAAAGCAATTATCAGAAGTAGAATTAAATTTCTTTTCATGTTTTATTTTTTAATTGTGGCTAACGGTGCGTCTAAAATGTCGTGCGTTGGTATGGGTAGGTTAGGGCATGCATTTTAGACTGTGTTATGTGCAGTAAACTAATTTCCCAAGAAACTTATTTCACGATTATACAATCCAGGTAAAGAAACCTTGAAATTCTTTTTGTCGTTTTCGAAATAACCTGAGTATGAACCGGATGGGTTTGAATCTGGAATAAATAGAATGTTAAGATCATCATCTACATTAGCCTCACCTTCTTCATAAGCCAAAACTTTATCAGATTTATTTGAGCCGTTTTGGATTTCGGAAGACTCCGCAACTAACTTGTATTTCCAAACTTTCCTTTCATGAAAAAAGACTGTGTAGAGAATGTCAATATCATCAATATTAATGTTTAAAATTGTCCCCGATCCTGACTTTAAATTATCTGATTTAAAATCAGTGGAATAGTAATAGTATGCGTCTTTTTCTTTTTCTTCCCATTTGTCACAAGATGAAAGTGTGAATATAAATGATAAGATAAATAATGCTGATAGAGTTCTCATAATGAAATATATATGTCTTAAAGTTAATTATAAATTACAAATGATTGATACATTATTGTTTATCCATTGCACATAACGTTGATGTGTATGGTGTCGTAGCATCCCGCAGGGTGCTATGCACTATACACCTTGTTGTATGCCGTTTTTCTTATTTAAGTTCAAGTTTTTCAATTCGATTTCCAATGGTAAAATCTTTCATTTCTTGCTCTAATATTTTAAAGTCCTCCTTTTGAACTGATTTGATTTGCTCCCCCTTTCTCAAAAGATGTATTTCATCACAAGTATCACTTAAAGTTGAAAAAATATGAGATGAAACTAGAACTGTTTTTGTTCAATTCTTTAAGCTTCAATATTATTTCAGTCAAAACAATATTACTC
>CALSPA010000019.1 GCA_943788115.1 uncultured Flavobacteriales bacterium | reverse complement strand
TAATAAAATTTACCTACTTAAGACTAAAGACTTTGTTAAATTTAAAGGTGAAAGAATAAAGGATGGCAATAGAACCTGTGCTTATGATTTGGTGTTGTTACATCATATATACAACACAGCTATTAAACAGTGGTGTTATCCAATAACACACAATCCATTATCTAATATCCAAAAGCCAAAGTGTAACCCACCAAGAGAAAGAAGATTAAGTGATAATGAGCTTAAATATATTCTTAATCATAAGTTTAAGAATAATAATATGGAACATGTGATAGAGCTCGCACTTGAAACAGGTATGAGAAGAGGTGAAATACTATCTATTACTAAGGATGATGTTAAGGATAACCACATCTATTTAGCTGACACTAAGAATGGTTCACCCAGAAAAATACCATTAACTAATAAAGTAAAACAGATAATAGATAAATCAGTGCTTCCCTACTCTATTAGCTCTAATGCTGTAAGACTTAGTTGGTATAGGATGATTAAGAGAGCTGGTATTGTTGATTTACATTTCCATGACTTAAGACATGAAGCAATATCAAGGTTCTTTGAAAAAGGATTATCTATTCCTGAAGTTAGTTTAATCTCAGGTCATAAAGATGTCAGGCAGTTAATGAGGTACACACACCTTAAGATTAATAATCTAATTGATAAACTTAATTAATAAGGGGTACGTATGAACCATAGGGGGTATAGGGGGATAGTATATATTACTTACACAATATGACTAAGTTTAGAGTGTAAACTAGATTGAGAGCGGGCTGTTGAAGGGATTATAATTAGCTTGTTATATTGCTGGACTGTCCCAGAGAAGATATATTTATAATATACTTATATGTTTCACCCCCTGGAGGGACTTAATATAATTATACAAGTCATATCGCATTTGTCAACTTTCTATGAAAATAAATATTTGTAAACCAGTTTTATTCTATAAAAATTAAATATTTGTAAACCAGTTTTATCTGTAAATAATTTTTTAAAATTAATTTAGAGCTTTCTAATAAACCCAATCAAAAACCATGAAGCAAAAAAATATGCCACAAAACTTAATATGTTTGGGTGTAAGTTCCATCCAGCTATTGCAAAGACAATTACTAAAATTAAATTTACAGTTTGCTCATTTATTTAGTTAAAGGTATTCTATTCTGTATTCTATAATTCATAGTTAGCTCGTTCACAAACTCCCAATGCTCTTCACTTATTAAGAAAGGTGATTTTAAATATTCTTTTTCTAAATTGTTCCATAATATTTTTAACATACTCATCATCTGTCTCCTTTGTTAAGTCCTTTAAAACTTCATTAAGATGTATTTCTGTTTCAACTAAATATTTAACCCAAAAATCACTAGGTCCTTTTCTACATAGTTTTCTAGCTGTAGCCCAAATTTCTTTAGATATTTTATGTGTTTTTTTAGTTAACTTTTCAGATTTGCTATCAAATAAACCAAACATAATTCAAGATACATATCATTTTTTTGTGACAATATTAATCTAAAAAATTATGTCATGTGTTTCATAAACATCTTTATTAAATCATCATTTTAAAAACATATTTCAGACTTAGTGAGAGACAAAGATTAATGATTTAAGTAGAATCATGCATTGGATTTCATTCCTTTTCGCCCGTTTACGTTTCTTTTCATTGTTCTCCTCTTTACGTAGACCCCTCGATAAGAGAAGGGGTGAAACCATTACTAACTTTAAACTACTCACCTTAAAAAAAACAACCAACATTAGGAGTTATGATATATGGAAATAAACGGTATTAATAAATACTGTCATGTAAGCGCTTACATTGCTTATGATAACTGCAGCCCAGTTTACAAACAAACCTTCAAGTTTGAACTCAGTCCAAGTACCCATAACAGCATCATTTGGGAGAAAATAATCAAAATACTCAAGAAAAACGGAATAAATGTGGAGCTTAAATCATGAAGCGGTTCTTAATTTTTGTATCAGCTCACTTGTTTTTGTTTCTATTAGTTATTGCTTACCAGGCTCAAGCAGATGATGAAGAATGGAATATTAATAGATATGAAAAGTTAGTTTATGCAAGAGTTTCAGGAGAAGTTACCCACGGAGACTCGCTTAATTTTTTTATACACGTTAATGATGATTGTGACAGAGTGTGGAATAACTTTACATTTTACACTTATGAAAAACCAGGTGATATCAAGCAATTAATAGGTAAAGCACATCCCAATAAGAATTAATAACCAAGAAGAAACTGCTGAAGTTGAGGCTGTAACACCTTTTTTAATGGGTTATAGAGTGTTGTTTTCTATAGGAACCTTTGATCTTAAAAAAATATATCTACAAATTAAATGATTTTTATAAGGAAGAAAAAAGATTTGAAATTGAAATAATTGATGGAGTTGGTTTTAAAGCAGCTAAATACTTTGACATACCTAATAATAATTGGAAACTAGATAAACTTGTTCCATCCGTATTAGAGGCACGTAAACTTTGTAAAACTATTGACCAGGTGGGTAGTTAGATAATGGTAAGAATTATTTTATTTATCTTACTATTGTTACCAACAACATCTAACGCTGACCAAGGTTTAAAAATTTCATGTCTTAATATGAAAGATGTAATCATTGGAAGAAAGCATGACCCTTTAAAGTTTACAATGCAAGCAGTAGGACTTGAATACTTTGATAAAGAAAAAGGTGAATTTATCATGATTGAAGCTAATAAATTAGATATTGGTGAAAACCAAGTGACAGCAAGATTTGCTGATTATGAATTAGGTTTTCAAATGATTTTGCTTGATGGGGATACAAAACCTAGCATGACATTATCAAAGTATGATTATAAGAATAATAGGTTCTTAGAACATTATAAGTGTGATGTTGAAACAGTAAATAATGTAAACAATTAAAACAACAAAGTTCATAAGCAAATTTATTAACAACAATAAATGATTGTGTTTGTTGGATACTGTTTTACTACTTAACAATTAGCAACTAAGTATTTGTTATCAATGCTTTTGGTGTTGTTAATGAAGTGGTTAATTGTATGTAAACAATACTGTCTTTAGTGTTGTTAAGAATTAACCCTGAAGATTACTTCCCTTAGTCTCTATAAGGGATTTTACACACTTGTTTCAGATTGTGCAACAGAACATCCATAAAAATTAATAAATTAATTAAAGTCATATTGACTCAATTAAGTTTAAATGAGAAAGTTATTTCATGAGTCAAAAACATCTAGATAATAATGATGTTATAGCAAACGATAAGGCTGCTAAAACAGCTTCGCAATTTGTTGTTGCTGCTTGGTTTTTAGGTTTGGCTTACTATTATTGGTTTGATAAATCTGTTCCTAATTTAGGTATTGTTACAGGCTTTTTGTTGGTGGTTGTTGGCATGTTTGCTAGCAGTATTATCTTTGGTATGGGCTTTCATTTTATTGGTAGGTTAATTGCTAAAGTTTTAACTGGTAGATGGGAAGCACTACCTGGTTTATCTTTAATTACAGGCATAGTTTCGTCTATTGTTACATTCTTGTCTGTAAAATATGTAATAATATATTTACTTTAAATGAATAAAATAAAAAAAATAATTGCACTTTCATTTATATCTATATTTATTTTAACATCTTGTAGTGAAGCAAAACTATCTAAACTTGAACAACAATATGTAGATAAACTTCATCAATGGATTAAGTCTGGTGGTAGTGAAAGTACAGTAAGAAGTGTTGTTCAATTTAATTGTAGCAAACTTACAATGTTAATGGCTACAAAAGAGGAAAAAGTTTCATTTGTAAATAAATCAAATATTGATGAATACGATTTTAGAGCAGGGTTTTGTATGTCTGCTGTTGTAGAAAATGTGTGGCCAAACCAACCTGGCTTCACAAAGAAATTTAAAAAACAAGTTTGTCGAGAGAAAATTCCTTTTATCAAAGTTGTTTGTAAAGAATTTATTTAAATATTATGGGCACAGTAAAATCTTTTTGTCATCCTCCTAAGGTAGGTCATTGGAGTAGAGTAAAAATGGATAGTGGTGAACCTTGCTGGATAAGTATTTCACAACAAGGTGTATTAATTAAAAAATCAACACTTGGTTTATTTGGTAAGGTAATAATAGATTTAAGACCAATTGATGAGGTTTATGCAGGGCTTAGTAAGTTAGATGAAATGTTTGAAAAAAAGTTAACTCCTGATGATATGACCTCATTTGTTTTAAAATATTTTACCAATGCTGCATTAAATTGTTCTAACCTAGATGAGCTTAAGGCTGCACTAGAGAAAGTGTATAAATAAAAATGTTTAAGTGGTTAAGAGACACATTGCTATCTTCAGAAGAAGGCTTTGAGATAGGCCTTAATCGAAATACAAATTTCATAGAATTTGGTAAATCATTTGACAATAACTCCACTGAAACAGCTGAGTTACTACTCTTATTTGAAAGTGAAAATATGCTTTTAAGAGCAGAAGGATTTAATAAAAATAGTATGAGTAGATTGCTTGACCTAGATATGAATTGCAGAAGAGTTTTTGCAAATGTTTATGGAGGTAGTGACCTTAAATATAATGATAAATTTGATTCAAAGTAATTAACATTATTTTGTGCACTCTTTTTTATATTCTCTTGCTAGCCTAATGTATTTTCCTGAAGGCTTTTTGTATTTCTGTTGATATCTATTTTCTTTTTCATCTAAAGCGTCGACCATATTGGTCATATAACATACACAAAAATTTAAATATTTTGCAGTTGATAAACCACTCGCTTTAAATTGTTGCATATCTTTTTGGCATACATTGATTGCATAATTTTTTTGGTATTCATTAGCATTAGAGATTGTTGAAAAAGAAATAAAAACAATGCTTAATAATAAATTTCTAATGATGACAGTCATGTTTAAATACCATACATTGTGAAACATATGAGTTCAATACTTGCATGGTTGGCAGGAGGGGTTGGTGTAATATTCTTTTTGCTTGTTGGCATAGCCCAAATGGTAATTGGGTATATGGGTATTGAATACCACCTTGGTGGTGGATGGGCTATAGGACTAGTAATAGCATCACTCGTTTTTCGAATAACATTTCCATTAACTATTGGCACATTTTTTGGTGCACTAGATGTATTAGGTTGGTCTTGGATTGGGGCATTATTAATCACACTTCCAGGAGTGTTATTAATGGTACCAGGTGCAATTGGTATGGGAATTATTGGATTAACATCTCTATTTAAAGGGAACTCTCAAAATACACATCAATCTAATTATAGCTCCAACAATTATGAAGAACCAATAAATGTAACGCCTAGAAAAAGTGAGACAAAGACAATTAAGAAAATTACTAAAAAAAAGAAAGTTGTAAAAAAGAAAACAACTAAAAAATAATGAAAGATATATCTAATAAACAAAATAAAGTTTTTTGGTTAACTCCAATAATTGTATTGGCTATTGGAATTTTACCAATGCCAATTGGTTACTACACCTTATCAAGATTAGTGGTGTGTGCTGCAGCCTTATATTTTGCACATAATTTTTATAAAAAGAAAGATAATACTAATTTGTGGATATTTGGATTTATAGCTGTTTTATATAATCCAATAATACCTGTTTATCTTTATGAAAAAGCAATATGGACAGTGGTAAACTTGATTACTATTTTTTTATTCTACAAAAATAAGAATTAGAAATGTCTGGTGAAATTAAGTTTACAATTTTTCTTTGGATTTTATTAATAATTTTTATAGTTGGAAGAAATTATTATAGAAAACAACAAGAAAAAAAACATCAAGAAGAATATCTTAAAGGTGTTTTTGCTCTTAGAAAATTCATCAACATTCAAAATGATAACCCTTCTCAAAAAATAAATAATAAAAATAATTTACATTTTAAATCAGTGGATGCTGCATTTGAATATATGGAAAAATTTTTTACTAACCATCCAATTGAAAAGAAAAGTCTTTACCATGGAAAAGTCCTATTCATAAACGCTAAGCATGATTTAGCTTTTGTAAAAGTGTTGTGTTTAATTGATAACAAGACTAATTACGCAATTGTTACAGCTATAAAAAGTGAAGATTTAAAGAAAGAATTAAAAAAAGGTGACTTTGTTTATGTTGGGATTGAAGATGTTAGAGATGTATTACCTTGGAAAAAATCATTTACACAGTCTAACTTAGTGAAGTTAATCAATGTTAATAATACAAAAGGTGTTGTTGTTAAGAAATTAACTTTAAGTCTGAATATTGCTTCTGATATGTTTGAGTTTGATGAGTAGTTAATATTTACCCAGCCTGTCACAACTCTGTCACAATGGTATTTAAATATTAGGCATTTATAAACTTACAGGTAGTGATAAATGATGAGTTTATTAAGAATTATTAAGTGTGAACCACTGACCTCAGGCTTATGAGTCCTGCGCTCTAACCGACTGAGCTACCCCGCCACTTAATTCTTGATGATTTATAATAGGTTTTTAATTTAGATCAATCAACTTTTGATCAATATGATTATTTTATAGCTACTATAAAAGTTGAAAAAAGAGTTAATGCTAAAATTACTGAACTATAAAAAACGATTTGTCTTTTAGTTTCGTTTTTCTTATCTATTTTTACTCGGTTCAATAATTTATTGATGTCTACAATTCTCTTTTGATCAATATACTGTACTGGAATAGTTCTTTTATGAACTTTTTTTTCACTGGTATGTTTTCTGTCATGAAAATAAGTTTTTTGCATGAGATTATTTAACCACCAATTTTTAAACTCGGCAACTAAAATTATAACAATCTAGCACGTTTATCTTTTAGGGGAGCAATCTCTACTAGTGCTGGGAATTTCTGTTTAGCAACTTCAATATATAGGTTCATTTTTGAAAGTTCTTCATTTGAATGTATTGAGCTTACATATCCAAAAGACAAGTTTTTTTTATAATTAAAGGAATAATTGCCGGATGTTGTTCTCCCAATAATCTTATCTTCTAGATAAATTGGCTCTTCATGTAATAATAGAGGTGTGCCTGGCTTACTATTCTTTAGTGATAACATAATAAATCTTCTATTCTTTTTTTGATCTTTTATTTTTAATAAGCTTTCTTTGCCAATAAAGTTGATTTCTTTTTTATAGCTTATTGCAAAATTTAATCCTGCCTCGTATTGGTTTTCTTCAGGTGAAATATCGTGACCCCAATGTAAAAAACCACTTTCCATTCTCATAGTATCCATTGCATGAGAACCACAGTGAGATAAATTATGATTTTTTCCCTCTTCAATAATTAATTGATAAATTTCTTTAGCATCTTTATTTTCAATATAAAGTTCAAATCCTAACTCACCCACATAAGATAATCTTTGGGCCCAAACTTTTTTTGAGTTAATTGTTACAAATTTACCATAACCAAATTTAAAATTTTCTTTATTAAAATCATCATTTGAGATTTTTGAAATTAAATTTCTACTTTTGGGTCCAAAAATTCCTAAACAAACTAGATCATCCGTAATATCTATAAATTCTAAATTAGGTGATAAATGTTTTAAAATATGTGCTTTATCGTGAGTTCTTGTTGCAGCAGAGCTTATTATTCTAAAATGATTTTTACCAATACAAATAACTGTTAAGTCTGTTTCAATTCCTCCAGCTTCATTTAACATTTGTGTGTAAGTTGATCTGCCTATTTCATTTTTAATATTAGCTGTACATATTCTTTGTAATTCACCGTGTGCTTTTTCTCCTTTTATTTCATATTTAGAAAAAGGAGAGAGTTCAAAAAGGCCAAC
>CALSPA010000018.1 GCA_943788115.1 uncultured Flavobacteriales bacterium | reverse complement strand
TAAAATTTTGACATGTTGTATTCTTTTAAAATCTATTGAATCTGGTAATAATCTTTTCAAAGATAAAAACTCAATTCTACCACTATCGGAAGACCCTAAATATCCAAAATCATTAACTCCACCAGCAAAAATAATTCCATTGGTATCAGCTTCAATTGAATTAATTTCAATTTCTGGAAACAAGGAAATCTTACGCCACTCTAAACCGTCATACTCAATGAATCCATCTCCATTTGCAAAATACATTATTCCTCTATAATCTTGAGCTATGTCAAAAATTTGAGGCATTGCATTAAATTCTTTTGAATATGATTTAGTGAACAATTCAAATGAATACTCTTTTTCTTGAGAGTACATAAATGAAGAAAGAGATATATAAAGAAAGAGAATTTTTTTCATCAAAAAAAATTAAAACATCAATGTAAATATAATTCTAATTTAGAGATGTTTAATACAAAATTAACCTGAAAATAAAAAGTAAAAAACTAATATAATAAACTTAATTTCGCAATATGAAACGTGTAGTAGTAGGTTTGTCTGGTGGTGTAGATTCTAGTGTTGCCGCACACCTTCTTCAAGAAGAAGGATACGATGTTATTGGCCTATTTATGCGTAACTGGAACGATGAGTCCGTTACCATTAGCGATGATTGCCCATGGATAGAAGACAGTAACGATGCCCTGCAAGTAGCAGAAAAGCTAGGGATCCCTTTTCAGGTAATTGATTTTAGCAACCAATACAAAGAGCGTATTGTCAACTATATGTTTAACGAGTATAAAAAAGGGAGAACTCCTAACCCAGATGTACTCTGTAATAGAGAAATTAAATTCGACCTTTTTCTTAAGAAAGCGCTAGAGCTTGGAGCAGATTATGTTGCTACAGGCCATTACTGCAGAAAAAAAACAATCACTTCTAAAAACGGAGAGGTTCATCGATTACTAGCAGGAAAAGACAACACCAAAGACCAAAGCTATTTTCTGTGTCAAGTAAATCAAGCTCAATTAAGCAAAGCTTTATTCCCAATTGGCAATCTTCAGAAATCTGAAGTAAGAAAAATTGCAAAAGAAATTGGGTTAAATACCGCAGAAAAAAAAGATTCTCAAGGGCTTTGTTTTATCGGAAAAGTTAAACTCCCTGTATTTTTACAACAACAATTGGCTCCAAAAGAAGGCAATGTAATTGAAGTGCCAAATAATTATTCTTCCTATACCTACAAAGACAACAAACTCGAAACACGTTGTAAGTCTTACGCTCATAATTTACAAGCTGGAAAAATAATTGGAAAGCACAACGGAGCTCACTATTACACCATAGGTCAAAGAAAAGGACTAAATATTGGTGGCACCCCAGAACCATTATTCATAATAGACACAGATACCAACAATAACATTATTTACACTGGCCAAGGCGAAAATCATCCTGGTTTATATAGAGATGGATTATTCGTACCTGAAAAAGACATTCATTTTACAAGAGAAGATCTACCATTAAAAAATGGAGACATTAAAAAATACAGCTGTAGAATAAGATACAGACAAGCACTTACCGCTGCAAGTTTTCACAAAAAAGAGGATGGCCTTTATGTAATTTTTGATGAACCACAAAGAGGAATAACCCCCGGTCAGTTTATTGCCTGGTACTTAGAAGATGAACTTATTGGCTCTGGTGTTATAGATCGTTAAAAACTATTCGTTTTATAATTCTGCTTTTTTCTGTGGAAAGCTCCAAAAAGTAAACACCGTTAGTTAAGTGCTGCTTATTAATTCTAAAAGCCGTTGCATTTACCTTTTGCTGAGAAATAACTTCCCCATTTAAATCAACAATACAATAGCTAACAACCTCTAAAGTAGAGACTACATTAATTTCAGCTGCACTAGGGTTTGGATAAATGCTTACCTGCGCAAACAACTCATCAACCATTAATCCACTACAATTTAATTGGCAAGTTGATAAGTCTGAATAGGTGCCAGAACCATCTAATGGATCTTCGCAAAGACCGTTTACACAATTATAACTAGAATAAATGCAAGTAGAGTCAAACACCAATGCGTTGGCATTGTAGTTTAAAGCAAGGTTGTCTGTACATCCTACAATTGAAGAGTCGAAAAACCAGTTAAACTTGTGAGCTCTGTAAATAGAATGTCCAGCAGGATATTCTAAATCAAAAATTAATTGTCCAGAAGGGTCGAACTCAGAAAGCCTTGGCCCCAATGTTTGATCAAATAAATTACCCCAATTAATAAAAGTATTTCCATTAGGCAATCGTTGAATACTACCAGTTGCTTTTCCATAAATTAAATCTGGATGAATAAATTCATTCACTTTAGTGGCAGACATGGTTGTTGTATCTAAGACATATTCTACTCCCCTAGAAACATTTCCAATTCCAGTATATTGAGCGCTATAATTCCCGTTGTCGTAAAGCAGGTATCTACTATTTCCCAAACTACGAATACAATGCTGATGAGTAAATGGATAATCATTTGCGAAATTAAATTCATTCTGAGAACCTCCCCATCTCCAAATTATAGAACCGTTAATCAAATTAATTTTAGTTATTTCGTCTAAAGCTCTACTTGAAATAAGTAAATGACCGTCATCATCCAAATGCATGGCATTGCCATGGACGTAGTCCAAAATATTTAATGTTAAATCCAAGTAAATATTATCTGTAATATGAAAATAATCCCAGCTTCTCCATTGAAAAACTAAATTATGAGCTGCATCAAACTCTTGAATAATTAAACCCTCTACCATTGCATTGGGATCTCCACCAGCAACAACAGTATCCATAGCATACGGCTGCTCATCGTAAGCCATAAGGAAATAACGACCATTTGGATAAGCCATAAACTCATGCCTATCTGCAGAATATCCGTTAACACAAGAAATAGAATCGACAACATTCATGAAAGAGTCCATAATTTTCCAGCTTGATGAAGGCCCCTCAAAATAAGTCAATAAGTTGTTTTCATTAACCTTAAAATCAAAACCAATAGGACCCCAATTTTCAGAAAAAATTGGATGGGCATTATTTGTGAAAATATTCACTGTTTTATCTGAATTCTGTGGCGCGTTAAGTTTAAAAAATATATTTTCCGAACTTGGATTAATATTTACATTAACAGTGAAATCTGCATATCCTTTTGCTTGTAAGTTGATTGTTTCTGAATCTTCTTTTTTAGTGAATATTGCTTTTTTATCACAAGTTTCAAAAATCAACTCATTTAATAATGACCCATTCTTAATTATTTTTAAAGTAATGAGTTCATTATAAACAAAAGGGGTTTCTGGAATTAAACAAATACTATACTTATCGTTAGAGAAAACCGTATTAAATGAATGAATACCTGATACATTTCCAACTAGTTCAAAAGAAATGAAATTGTCAAGGAAATCTACATCAATTTTATTCGCACTTTTCAGCACCAATCTTGTAGATGGGTGGTGAAACTTAGACATGTGAACTGGAGATGTATATACTAAATCTAAACCTTGAGCATCTTGGGAATTAACCATAAAGGGCAAGATTAGAAACAACAAAACAAACGATTTAAACATAATATACTTTTAGATTAAAATTTATGAATACTAAATTAATTATTCTTCTTTCCAATTATTTATAATGTTTCTATTTGGTGTGTAGGGAACATCGTTTTCATCTAAATAACTCTCTAAACCAACAACATCTTCCTCCAAGTTAGAAAGAGATATTATTAATTTTGAATAAGCATCTGAGGCAGAATTATAAAGCTTTTTATTAGTTGTTGTAGGATTAGATCTACTTCTCCACATGTTCCAAATAATTAAACCAACGCTTCCTCCTATGGATTCATTTTGTTCAATATCTCTCTTAGACAATGAAGGGTCTCCGTATAAAGCAATGCTAATGACATCAGCTTTTTGCTCAAGTTCTTTTACTAAATTTATTTTTGTTAAATCTAAATTTGGATAGCTCTTAAGCGCGGCTTTAATGTATTTTATTCTATCATTTATAGAAGAAAGCATTTTTGAAGATCCATCTACAGCTCTTCTAAGTTTAGTAACTTTTATCTGAAATGCTAAAGTTTGTTTTTTATCAGCAACAGGAATACTCATTTGCTCTAACCAATTACAATTAAAAGGAGTCTTATCAACCATTAGTGTAGCTACACCATCTACAACTTTATGCATAGAAACTGCATATTTTCCTGGTAAAGCTAAAGGACCAGAATTTGCCTCTCCATATCTACCAGGTTTTGCACTTTTAAGCTGAATTGAGCTCTTAGGAGTCATTCTAAAATCCCAAACAATTCGTTGCATTCCTAGAGAAGGTTTTTGAATCATTTTTCTAATTTCATCACCCTGGTCATCATAAATTGTAAATAGCAAGTATGGTTTTTCTTCTCTGTCTTCTTTCCTTAAAGCATCTAAAGAAGGGTAATCAATATCTTTACCTGCTTTTATAAGCTTTGCCTCTTTCTGCTGACGAATACTCTTTGCAGTTTTAAGTGTATCGTTAAAATAGTAAGTTATAACAGCACCTAAGGGTGGGTTTGAAGCAGTATAAAGAGATTCACCCTGCGAACTTTTACCTCTATTTCCTAAAGGTCTTGCATCTACATACATTAAAGAATTTTTAATTGGATATATGTGAGCCTTTTTGGATACTGTAGATTTTAATTCTCTTAAAGGAGAGTAATCATCAAGCACATAAAATCCTCTACCAAAACTGGCAACAACCAAATCATTTTCTCTTTTTTGTATTTCTAAATCTCTCACTGCAATGGTAGGTATTCCAGCTTTAATTTGTTTCCATTCTCCTCCACCATCTGTAGTAAAGAAAACCCCAAATTCTGTACCTACAAAAAGTAAATTTGGATCTACATGATCTTCTGCAACATCATATAGAGACCCTCTTTTGGGTAAGTTTGATGCAATAGATTTCCAAGAATCACCTTTATCATCACTAACCATTAAATAAGGGTTGAAATCTCCTTTTTTATGGTTGTTAAAAACGGCATAAACCCTATCCTTGTTATGAGTAGAGGCAACAAGTGCATTAACATATGTCATTTCAGGAATACCTTTCACCTTATTTATTTTTCGCCAACTTGTACCCCCATTTTCAGTAACGTGAATTAAACCATCGTCTGTGCCAACATAAAGTAAATCTTCCTGAACAGGTGACTCATCAAGTGCTACAATGTTACCAAACATAGTAGTAGACTTATTTTTCATAACAGCATCTGAACTCTGAATCCTTCCCATGACAGGCATTTTATTTCTATCAAGGTTTCTACTTAAATCGGTACTTATACACTTCCAAGTATCTCCTCTATTATCGCTTCTAAAAAGCTTGTTTGCAGCAAAATATAAACGTTTATTGTTGTGAGGGCTTATAATAAGCGGAGCATCCCAATTCCAACGAAGAGCAGTTTCTCCAGGGTTAGCAACTGGCTTAATTCCAACATTCTCACCTGTTAGTTTATCGTATCTAGCCAACCATCCGTATTGAGATTGAGAATATACAATGTTTGGATTCTCTGGGTCTATAGCAGCCTCAAAACCATCTCCACCTTTTGTTATGTACCAATCTGAATTCATTATACCATGGTTATTAATGGTTCTCGATGGCCCTCCTAAACTATTGTTATCCTGAGTTCCTCCATAAATGTTGTAAAAAGGAAAATCATTATCGGTAGCTACTTTGTAAAATTGTGTAATGGGTAGATTAGCTTTATAATGCCAGTTAGCAGCATGATCCCAAGTTTCGTAAACACCACCATCACAACCCACAATCCAATGTTTTGTATCGTTGGGGTCTACCCACAGGCAATGATTATCTACATGTTTACTTTTTTCACCTGTGGCTTTAACTGTTTTACCGCCATCTTCAGAATGATGCAACCAAGTATCCATAAAAAACAGCTTGTCCTTGTCTAAAGGGTCACATACAATTTCTTGATAATAATTACCACTTGTAGAATATTTATTCACCTTAGACCAGCTACCACCTCTATTGATAGACTTATATAAACCACTCTTATCTTTTTCTGCCTCAATTATAGCATATAAATGAGAAGGTTCAGATGGAGATATTGCCATACCTATTCTACCCATAATTGAGCTCGGTAGCCCATTTTTTAAAGTATCCCAAGATACTCCACCGTCAATAGATTTATACATTTTTGATCCTGGACCACCTCCAACATAAGTAAAAACATGTCTTCTTCTTTGGTGAGCTGTTGCATAAATTATATTAGGATTTTCAGGGTCCATGTGAACTTCATTAATACCTGTATTTTCATCAACTTTTATTGAAAGATCCCATGTTTTACCACCATCTTTAGTTTCATACAAACCTCTATCTCCACCCTTGCTCCATAATGGACCATAAGCAGCAACAAAAACATGTTGAGAGTTAGTTGGGTCTACAACAATATTACCAATATGTTCAGATTTTTTAAGACCCATGTTTTTCCAGGATTTACCTCCATCAACACTTTTGTATACACCATCTCCGTAAGCAACGCTTCTTTGGTTGTTATTCTCACCTGTTCCAACCCAAACAACATTACTAAAAGAAGGGTCAATTGTAACACAACCAGTACTATATGAACCTTGAGAATCAAATACAGGATTGTAAGTATTTCCAGAATTTGTAGTTTTCCAGACTCCACCTGAAGCAACAGCCAAAAAATATTCACTGTTATTTTCGGGGTTCACTGCTATATCAGCAATTCTTCCAGCAGTTAAAGCTGGTCCTATAGAACGAAATTTAATGCCTGGAAGAGACATTTTAGAAAAAGTACTTTTTTCTTTTTGCTTTTTATCAGCAATTGGAATTGCAGAAATTGCTAGAATTAATGAAAGCGAAACAATTTTAAACATATTTTATTTTTTTCGTGAATTTACAATTAGTTATTGAAAAATAAATCAACTGTTCATGTCGCTTTTTTCAAAAGGGTATGCATTCATTGTTGCAATACTAACAGCTAACAGAACATTATCTTGATTATATATCTTACCTTCAACAACAATAATTCGCTTACCTTCTTTTAAAACTTTACCTACTCCAATTAATTCATCATTTAAAAAAGCTGGATGTAAAAAATTTAATTTCATTTCTACTGTTGAAACCACCTTCCCTTTATTTGAGACTCTCTCTAAAGCAGCCACTCCTACAACACCATCCATCATTGCTGCCAACAAACCACCATGAGCAGCAGTTTTAGTTGCTAAATGTTCTTTATTAATTTTAACATGATAATGAATATCTCCTGATTCATGCAGTTCATAATTCATTCCTAGAAGACGGCCAAAATTATTAGTTTCTCCGTATTTTTTTATTATCTCTTTATTCATGAATACAAATTAAATGAATAATTTAATTGATAAAGAAGTTATAACCTACCAAATAATTATATTTGCCAACCTAATTAAAAGATAATGATTAAAGTTACTTTACCGGATGGTTCTGTTAGAGAGATTGAAAAAGGCAGTTCATCACTTGATGTTGCCAAAAGCATAAGTGAAGGATTGGCTAGAAATGTTTTAGCTGCTGAAATAAATGGAGAAGTCTGGGATCTTACTAGAAAGTTAGATGCCGATGTTAATTTAAAGCTTCTTACCTTCAACGATAAAGAAGGGAAATCTACAATGTGGCACAGTTCTGCTCATTTAATGGCAGAAGCTTTGGAAGAAATTTACCCAGGTATAAAACTTGCAATTGGACCACCTATAGACAACGGATTTTATTACGATATTGACTTGGGGACTCACGAAATTTCTGAAAAAGATTTACCCAAAGTAGAGCAGAAAATGCTCGAACTAGCTCGACAAAAAAATGAGTTTTTAAGATCAGAAATATCTAAAAAAGATGCCATAGATTATTTCACCAAAAAAGGTGATCAATATAAATTAGAATTATTAGAAGATTTAGAAGACGGTAACATCACTTTTTACAAACAAGGTAATTTCACCGATTTATGCAGAGGCCCTCATATTCCACACACTGGTTTTATAAAAGCTGTTAAGCTAATGAACATTGCTGGTGCTTATTGGAGAGGTGATGAAAAAAACAAACAACTCACAAGAATTTATGGCATTTCATTTTTAAAGAATAAAGAATTAACTGCATACTTAGAGCTTTTAGAAGAAGCTAAAAAAAGGGATCATCGAAAATTAGGCAAAGAATTGGAGCTTTTCACATTTTCAGAAAGGGTTGGTTCTGGGCTTCCTTTATGGCTTCCAAAAGGAGCTGCTTTAAGGGATCGTTTAATTGAATTCATGAAAAAGGCACAAATATCTACTGGATATTTACCTGTTGCAACTCCACATATCGGACATAAGGATTTATACGTTTGTTCTGGTCATTATGAAAAATATGGGGAAGATTCATTTCAACCTATAAACACACCAAACGAAGGAGAAGAATTTTTGCTAAAACCAATGAATTGCCCTCATCATTGTGAAATCTTTAAAGCATCGCCAAAATCTTACAAAGATTTACCTTTGAGATTAGCAGAGTTTGGAACTGTATACAGATATGAACAAAGTGGAGAGCTTCATGGTTTAACAAGAGTAAGAGGTTTTACTCAAGATGATGCACATATTTTTTGTAGACAAGATCAACTAGAAGATGAGTTTAAAAAAGTAATTGATTTGGTACTTTATGTATTTAAAGCGCTAGATTTTAAAGATTTTGTTGTTCAAGTATCCCTGAGAGACAAGGTCGACAGAGATAAATACATTGGTTCTGAAGAAAATTGGGGAAAAGCAGAAGCAGCAATTTTAAAAGCAGCAGCCGAAAAAAACTTAGAAACTGTTGTCGAATATGGTGAAGCCGCTTTTTATGGTCCTAAATTGGATTTCATGGTGAAAGATGCGCTTAATCGTAGCTGGCAATTAGGAACTATTCAAGTAGATTATAATTTACCTGAGAGATTTGAATTAGAATATACAGGTGCAGACAACCTTAAACATAGGCCAGTAATGATTCATAGAGCCCCCTTCGGTTCTTTGGAAAGATTTATTGCGTTATTAATTGAACATACAGCAGGTAAATTTCCATTGTGGCTTAATCCAGAGCAAATAATAATTCTTCCTATAAGCGAAAATTACAATGAATATGGTGAAGAAGTTTTGAAACTGCTAAAAAATTACGATATTCGCGGACTTGTTGACCAGAGAAACGAAAAAATAGGCAGGAAAATTAGGGATGCCGAAGTAAATAAGATCCCTTTCATGCTTATTATAGGAGAGAAAGAATCTTCTGAAAAATGTGTTTCAGTAAGACAACAAGGAAAAGGTGATTTAGGCACATTTAAAATTGATGAATTTGCTCAAATCATAAAAAAAGAAATTGATGATAAGTTGATTCAATTTGAAAATTAATGTTTAACTAAAGTAAAGTAATAATTAGACCAAGAAGACCAAGAGGTGCAAGGGTTTTTAAAGAAGATCCACACCGAATAAATGAGAGAATTAGAGTTCCTGAAGTTAGAGTTGTAGGTGAAGGAATTGAGCAAGGTGTTTACCCTACCTCTAAAGCTGTACAAATGGCTGAAGAGCTAGAATTAGACCTTGTAGAAATATCTCCAAATGCTACTCCACCGGTATGCAAGATTATTGATTATAAAAAGTTTCTTTATGAGCAAAAAAAGAAACAAAAAGAATTAAAATCTAAGCAATCTAAAGTAGTATTGAAAGAAATTAGATTTGGTCCAAACACAGATGATCACGATTTTCAATTTAAATTAAATCATGCTAAAAAATTCCTTTCAGAAGGATCTAAATTAAAAGCATTTGTTTTCTTTAAAGGAAGATCAATAGTATTTAAAGATAGAGGAGAAATATTGTTATTAAAATTTGCTCAAGAATTGGAAGATTATGGAGTTGTAGAGTCAATGCCAGATCTCCAAGGAAAGAAAATGATAATAATGATTAACCCAAAAAAGAAATAAAAAAGTAATAACAACACAATACATAGTACAATGCCAAAAATGAAAACCAATTCCAGTGCCAAGAAAAGATTTAAATTTACTGGTTCTGGAAAAATTAAAAGAAAGCATGCTTTTAAAAGTCACATTTTGACAAAAAAAGCAACAAAAAGAAAAAGAAACCTGACTAAAGCTACTTTAGTTCATAAGTCAGATTTAAAGAATATCAAAGTACAGCTTTGTGCTTAGAAAATATTCTTGGTTATTAAATGTTAAACCCGGTAAATAGTCAAAAAAATAAAAGATAAGCTTAGTTAAACTAACGCTACTTACCAAAAAACTTAAAATTATGCCTAGATCAGTAAACAGTGTAGCCGCTAAAGCAAGAAGAAAAAAAGTAATAAAACTTGCTAAAGGTTACTTCGGAAGAAGAAAAAACGTACATACAGTAGCGAAAAATGCTGTAGAAAAAGGTCTTCAGTACGCTTATAGAGACAGAAGACAGAAAAAGAGAAATTTTAGAGCACTATGGATTCAAAGAATCAATGCTGCTGCAAGATTACACGGAATGAGCTATTCTGAATTCATTGGAAAAGTAAATGCAAAAGGAATTCAATTAAACAGAAAAACCTTAGCTGACTTAGCAATGAATCATCCAGATGCATTCAAAGCAGTAGTTGACTCATTGAAATAAATATATTAATTGTTGTTATTACTTAAGGGGACCATTTAGGTCCCCTATTTTTTTATCTAATTTTCTGAAAGTAGATATAGCAATATCAATATTTAAAGCTTTATCAATTTCAAATTCATCAAACAACTTATTTGAATTAGTAAGTAAATCTGAATCTGAAAAATAATTATCTCTTAAAAAGTGAACACACTTAAGAGTCCAAAACGCATCAAATACTTGAAAAAAACGATGCCTGAAAGATGTTATAGATGAAGTGTTTTTCTTTAACTGACCAAGCTTCATTTCCCATTGATCTTCTGAAATAAATGATTTCATTTCACTACTGAATAAACAATAATCATATGTATTTTCAGAAATCACTTGATTCACCCAACTTTTAATAATTCTAAAGAGTTCAAAATCGTATGTTTTTGAAAGGTCTTTATCGCCTTCTAATGATTCTTTAATTGCTCTTCCTGTTCCAAAGGGAACTCTATCAGAAACTCTAGGAGACGGTATTACTTTAGTTGAAAAAATTTCAGAATAATTACCCAAAGCAATTATTTTATTAATAAAATAAAAATCTTCACCTGCTTTCCTCCTATTCATACCACCTTGTTTAGCGTAAGCAGATGCTTTTACGACCATAGAGCTACCAACTGTATGAAAAGCATATGGAAATCCACAAAAAGAAAGTGCGTTCTTGTAGTACCTTAAATGAGTTTCATACAAAGCGATTTCTTTATAAATCGATGAATCAAATTCATCACCAAATAATGGGTGCTCAAAATGAATTGACGCTCCATTAAATGATTCCTTTTCAAAGGTTTCCCATAAAGAAGAAAAATAATTAGCATCAACTTTAGAATCTGCATCAAAACAGCAGATAAGACCATCGAAATTAATTGCCTTAAACCTTCTCAACGCTTGATCCATTCCTATTTTCCTTGCCCAACCTACACCTGCATGTTTTGGATTCATGTCTGGACAGTAAATGCAATGAACATTTAAATTATCACATTTAGGAATATCCTGAAGTTCTTTTATACTTTTTAAGTTTTGACTAATCACCTTATTTTCAGACAACTTAGAGTGATTAACCACAACTATAACTTCAATAAATATTTCTACATGATTTGCAGCATTCAATAAAGAGTTAATAGAGGATATTAATTGAGGTTCGTCATAAGAGGGAATAACAACAATTAATTTTAATTTTTGATTAGCAAGTGAGCCTAAATTATTATCTAAAGAAGGGAATCGATCAAAATACGTATCAGCTATGGAGACAAACGACTTCTTTCCCATTTGTCATTTATTTTAGTGTAAACAATTCTATCATGTAATCTACTTGGCCTACCCTGCCAAAATTCAATTAAATTTGGAACTAGACGATAACCACCCCAATGCATTGGTCGGGGAACTTTCTTACCTTCAAATTGTTTTGTAATTTCATTTAATTTATGAGTTAATTCTTCTCTACTTTTCAACACATTACTTTGAGAAGAAGCCCAAGCACCCAATTGACTCGCCCTTGGTCTTGAATTAAAATACGCATCTGAAACTTTTGGACTCACTTTTTCAATTTCACCATTAATTCTAATCTGCCTTTCTAGCTCACCCCAAAAAATATTAAAAGAACCATTCTTATTCACCTCTATATCTAAACCCTTTGAAGAATTATAATTAGTATAAAAAACAAATCCTTGATCAATTATATCTCTTATATATACCATTCTTGAAGAAGGCTGACCATTTTGGTTCACCGTTGAAACACAGGCCGCATAGGGGTCTAATATTTCAGCAGCTAATGCCTCTTGGAACCAAACTGCATATTGATCAAAAGGATTATTAGAAGTCTCTTGCTCATTCAATGGTTTGTCGGCAAAGTCTCTTCGTTTTGAATTGATGTATTTTTTAAGCTCATTTAAACTCATATTCAAAAATAATCAATCTCAGCATATGAAAGAAAAATAGAGATCAACTAAATTGATGGATTAAATCAACAATTTATATTTATTTTTGAGACTATGATCGTTAAAAAATCAAATGTATTGGGTATAATTCCTGCAAGATTTAACTCAAGTCGCCTTGAAGGAAAACCACTTGAGTTAATCGCTGGAAAACCGATGATTCAACACGTTTATCAAAGAGCTAAAGAAATTTTAGAACATGTAATAGTCGCCACAGACGACCAAAGAATTGCAACTTGTGTGAAAAGTTTTGGAGGAGAAGTTCAAATGACTAGCCAAGATCATGAAAATGGTACAAATAGGTGTTTAGAAGCCTATAACAGTTGGCAAAATAAAAATAATTTCACCCCCCAAATAATAATCAACATACAGGGTGACGAACCTCTTTTAAAAAAGAATCACATTGAACAACTTATTAGCTGCTTTAAAGACAATGAAACCACTATTGCTACTTTAGGACTTGAAATTGAAAAAGGCTCAGCTCTTGAAAGCGGTAAAGTTTACCTTGTAAAAGACTCACTAGATTTTGCAATGTATTTTAGTAGACATCCTATTCCTTTTTTAAGAGATATAGCTCAAAATAAATGGACAAATCATCATACATACCTTCAGCACATAGGGCTTTATGCATTCACAGTAAATGCATTGACTAAATTTTGCACTTTAGATTCAAGTGAGATAGAAAAATTAGAAAAACTAGAACAGCTAAGGTGGTTAGAAAATGGAGGTAAAATTAAAGTTGCCATCACCAAAGAATTTAGCCAACCTGTAGATACAATTGATGACCTTAATAAAGTTCGTGAACTTTTTAAGTTAAAAGGTAATTGAGAATATCTATTTTTGTAAAAATTTTAAAATTTGAAAACTAAAATTAAGCAACTAATTGAACTAGAAATTGAAGCAATTCGAAACATTCCTATAGATGGAGTTATTGAACAAGCCATAGCAATCTTAAACGAACGAGTACATGAAAAGGGAGGCAAACTTGTTATTAGCGGCATGGGTAAAGCTGGTCAGATAGGAATGAACATAGCCACCACTCTATCATCTACAGGTACACCAGCGGTATTTATTCACCCTAGTGAAGCACAACATGGTGATCTTGGATTAGTACAAACAAACGATACTCTATTGTTAATTTCAAATTCTGGTAAAACAAGAGAGGTTTTAGAATTCAATACACTGGTTAAACAACTCCACGATGGAATTCCAATTATTGCATTAACTGGAAGAAAAGAAAGCCCATTAAGCAATTTAGCAGACATCACACTTCACACAGGAAACCCTGAAGAAATTTGTCCATTAGGACTAACACCAACAACATCCACAACTGTAATGACAGTAGTTGGTGATGTTTTAGTTGTGAGCATGATGGAAAAAATCGGTTTCAACAAGTCTGATTACGCCAAAAGACATCACAGCGGTTATCTTGGAAAAAAAGCTAAAGAAAATGAATAAATTCACCTTAATTGCAGGACCATGTGCAATAGAAGACATGGAAACATCTTTGCAGATTGCTAATCATGTAAATAATATTTGTAAGTCATTAGATATAAATTTCATTTTTAAAGGCAGTTATAGAAAAGCTAACCGATCAAGATTAGATAGCTTTACAGGTATTGGAGACACAAAAGCGCTTAACATTCTTAAAGAAATTGGAGAAAAAATCGGCATTCAAACAATAACGGACATTCATGAAAGTTATGAAGTAGAGAATGTATCTAAATATGTTCAACACTTACAAATACCTGCATTTTTATGCAGACAAACATCACTTCTAATTGCAGCTGGAAATTCTGGTTTAGGTGTTAACATTAAAAAAGGTCAGTTTATGTCTCCAGAATCTATGCAATTCGCTTTAGAAAAAGTTAAATCTACAGGAAACAATAATGCCTGGCTTTGTGAAAGAGGAAACAGCTTTGGATACAATGATTTAATTGTTGATGCGACATCGATTTTCAAAATGAAACAGCTTGGAGCTCCTGTAATAATGGATTGCACACACTCTGTTCAGAAGCCAAATCAAACAAGTGGTGTTACTGGTGGTGACCCTTCACTTATAGAAGCTATTGCTTTAAGTGCAATTTCTACAGGAGCAGATGGCTTTTTTATTGAAACCCATCCTAATCCTTCAGAAGCCAAAAGTGACCCACACACAATGCTTAAGCTAGATAACTTAGAACCTATTCTAAAAAAAGCAATGAAAATAAGAGCTGCATTAAATAGCTAACACTGCTGTTTATTAACACATTACACCTTATTTCTATTTAAAACATTCCGAGAATATAATTGATAAATAATATATATTTGCCAAAATTATGAAGTCAATCTGGACATATTCTTTGAGTTTTTTTTGCTTGTTATTATTTCTAAATAGCACAAACACTCCTCTTAAAATAGAGGATTATTCTAAAAAATTATATTCTGAAATCGATAATCTAAGTTTAGATTATCACATTTTCCACAAATCATTAACAGGCTATTTTCATTTGCTTCAAAACGGGAAACTCAAGAATTCAAGATATTTATCTATTGTAGACATGTCTACAAGTGCTAATAAGGAGCGTTACTTTTTAATTGATGTGAAAGAAAAAAAATTAATCGCTAAATCATTGATAGCTCATGGTAAAAATACTGGAAGCGAGTTTGCTAAATATTTTTCAAACACAGTTAACAGTTACCAAACAAGCCTTGGGTTTTATACAACTGCAGAAACATACAATGGAGGCAATGGGCTCTCTATGAGAATGGACGGCCTTGAATATTGTAATTCTAAGGCAAGAGTGAGAGACATTGTGGTTCACAAAGCAGATTATGTTAGCTATGAATTTATTAAGGAGCACGGTAGACTAGGAAGAAGTTATGGATGCCCTGCCCTTCCAATTAATGGCTATGAAAAAATAATTTCAAAAATTAAAGATGGAAGCTGTTTTTTCATCTATTACCCTGACAAGAAATATTTATCACAATCAAAAATTCTAAAAAAAGGAAAAGAGCTTATAATTAATGAAGAAGGATTCCCTTCTGAAATATCTTTTTAAGCACCTTAAGTGATTCTTTTTCTTTTCCGTATATATCTTCATGAAAAACTATAGAAGAGTCTATCACACTAGCCAATGTGTAATGAACGTAAATAGCAAGTTTATTATTTAAATTGACTCTAGTACGCTGCTTATTCTTAATGACACTTTTCACCTTTTCTTTGTTGAAATTACTTTGATCATCTTCCAACACAACATAAGCTAGATCTAAAGGGTCTTGAAGCCTTATACATCCATGACTAAAAGCCCTAACCTCTTTATTAAATAGCTTTTTTGAAGGAGTATCGTGTAGGTATATGCTCGAAGGGTTTGGAAAAATAAATTTAACCAAACCTAACGCATTTGAACTCCCACCTTTTTGCCTAACAGTATACCTAAAGGATGAATTATAATCAATGTTATCAGAATTAACCACTGATCTACCCTTTAATATTTCAAAACCTTTCCTTTTAAAATATGTAGAATCCTTTCTTGCTTTTGGCAACATTTCATGATTGATTATACTTCTAGGAACATACCAATAAGGATAAACAACTATGTACTCTACACTGTCCAGAATTTCAATGGTCTGAGCTTTAACATTTCCAACAATGACTTTATGCATTCTAACCAACTCATTATTTTTAAAATACCTGAGCTTGTACCCTGGAATATTAATATCAATTCGATTCTCAGACCAAATATCTTTCCCTCTCCATTTATCTAAAGCCAATGCTGCACTTAAGAAATATGAAAAAGGACTCTTAGAAAGTAATTTTGCTGTTTTTGATCCTACAACACCATCAGAGTTTAAGCCATGTTCAAATTGGAAATCCTTAACCCTAGAAATAATTATAGAGTCAGAAACGTTTTCAGAATCTAAAAAACCATGAATTACTAAAGCTTTTGCTGCATAGCTAAGGTAATTAAGAGAATCTTTTTTATTAGATGGAACATCAACTTGGTCTTCAACTAATTTTGTTCTTAAATTATATTTTTTCAAAACAGCTATTAGTGAAATGTACTGCGAATGCTTAGGACTATAATTCACGATTATTTCATCAATGGAAGATGTATCTACCATTTCAGCCAATCCAGCTACCAGCTCATCTTTATTTCTATCAGCAGCAGGAAATGGAGAAGTTAAACTCTCATCTGTAAAAACACCGCAATTCAAATCAAAAATAAAATCTATAAAAACAGAAGAAAGTAATGTGTCTTTAGAAATAAGTGAAAGGTCGTTTAAATCATAATTCCCTAAATAGGAACTGGAAACTAAACCATAATTCTCTGCATTATTTAATGTTTCAATTAAATTTTCAGCTTTTTCATTAAGGTGTAAGCTATCGTTTATCCAAATTAGATTGTTGTCATTAACATTATAAAAATCTTTAACGGAAGATAAACCTAATGGCTTAAGAACTTGTTTTAGCTTATCGTTTTCCGTTTTATAAGGAGATATAACTTCAACAACCTGATCAACTTCTTGCTCACATGAAACAAAAGTTAAAAGCAATAGTATTTTAAAAAAGTTTAAAATTGATTTTTTAAAATATTTCATTATTTGCATCATCTATAGCTATTTCACTTCAACAACAAGGTATTTTGAATTTCCCCAAAAAATTGTAGCATCAAGAATAATAAGTTTATCAACCTTACCATCTCCTACCAATTTGTAGGAACTAGAGGGATGAGATGTAATAATTTTGGCACTTTTAACACCCATAGGTATCTCATTAAGTTCATCAATTTTTACCTGGTTGAAGTAAGACTTATTAAAATCATCTTTTAAAACAGAATTCTTACCAATACCTATAAAACCTCCTTCTTTTGTAATTACTCCATTAGCCAACAATTCATTTTTTGATCCGAATGTAAACCATGCTGTATTCAAAATGTCTTTTACATTATCTAGCTCATCTACTCTTTGGTTGTATTGTTTAAAAAGTTCAGAAAATGAAGCGTCCATGTTTTCCAACTCTTCCTGAAGGTAGAATATTTCCATGTTTTTTTTCTGAACATCTTCAGATAATGAAGTGACAAGTTTTTCTAGCTCAATTAACTGACTATCAGAGCTTTTAAGCTTATCACTTAAGCTTTTAATTATCACTTTATTATCTATCATCAATTGTCCTATGAGCTGAATCTCTTCAACTAAATTGGCATTATCTACTGTAAGGTTTTCAGGGTTATTTCTCTGCTGTATTATGAGCTCTTCTTGATTTCTAATTTTAGCAAGGTTAGTTCTTATTTCATTTATAGATTTTGCGTAATTATTAACCAAAGAATCTCTACCACTAATTTCTCTATTGAGTTGTAAATTCTCTTTCTTCAATTCATCTAAAACCATTATAGATTCAGCATCTTGAGAAATCGGTTCTTCATTAGTACAACTAATTAAAAAAAATGCTAATAATGTTAAAGTAAAATATTTCATGTATTAAAATTTATTTAAGTTTTGTAATGTCTTCTACTCCTAAAAATCGTTCAACTGTAAAACCTTCAGCATATTTCGCATTAATAAACCTACCCAAAACCATGTCTTTTGCCTTTATGGAATCTATAAAACCCTCAGATGATATAGGTGTTTCAGGTTCAACACTGTCAGGATTAAAAAATTGAGATTTGAAAGCAAGTATTGATTGAATTTTTTTGTCGTAGTAAGCAGTTACATCAACAATAAAGTCTGGATCTACCCAACGATCTTGAATGTAGTGATAAACAGCGTCTGGTCTAAAAGCAACCTGTTGACTTCCATTAAAATTTGTTTTAATTTTTTGTAATCCAGCTAAAAAGCAAGCCCTAGAAACTAAACGACTAGCTCTTGAATGGTCAGGATGCCTATCACTAATAGCATTACACAAAACAATTTTAGGGTTAAACCTTCTTATTTGTTCAACAATCTTTAGCAAATCCTGTTCATTTTCATCAAAAAAACAATCTTTTAAACCAAGATTAACTCTTGCTGAAAGCCCCAAAATCTTAGTAGATTCTGCAGCTTCAGCTGCTCTCTGCTCAACCGTTCCTCTAGTACCCATTTCTCCTTTAGTCAAATCAACCACACCAACTGTTTTCCCCATAGAGACGTGTTTAACCACAGTGCCAGAAGCAGCTAATTCCACATCGTCTGGATGGGCAGCAAAAGCTAAAATATCTAAAGTGACTTTCTCTTTCATTTTGAAATTTGTATGCCTTAAAATTAACAATTTAATGTGGGAACTCGTATAATAAAACTTTCGAATAAGAAATGATTTTATTGAACTTTGTAATATGAAAATTTTAGCTACTGCTGTAATTCTATTATTTACAATAATAATTCCTAGTCAAACAAAAAAAATTGACAAGCTAAATCTTTTGTTTAAACAGGGTAATTATAGAATTGTAGAAAGAAAGTGTAAAAGAGCAATAAAGAAAAATAATCTTGACAACAATAATATTTACTCTTTATACAGCTCACTTTCATCTTACTTATTAGAAAAAGATTTGAATTTTATAAAATTATTTTCATTGAGTAACAAAACCGCCTCAATACTAGATGAAAATAAAATTGAATTTTCAATAGCTTCAATTTATTCGATTAATTATAAAGAAAAATTAGAAACAGACATAGCTAAACTAAAAAACAAAAACAGATTAGATGAATCAAAAAAGCTATACGAATCCTATAAAAAAATATACAACAACTCTGCTAACAGTTATGACAATTTAGCTATTATTGAAACTGAGAAAACGAACGTTTATGCTGGTGAACAAACAGTTATTAATTATGCTAAAACCTACCTTGGCATTCCTTATGTTTATGGTGGAAATACCCGAAATGGGTTTGACTGCTCAGGATTTACTAAGGACGTTTTCCTTAATTACAGCCTTAAGCTTCCAAGAACTGCCAAAGACCAATCAAATTATGCTAAAAGTGTAAAGTTTAAAAACATTAAAGATGGTGATTTGCTATTTTTTGGACAATCAAAAAATAAAATTACTCATGTTGGAATTGCTATTAAAAACAGAGGAGAGGAATTAAAAATGATTCACGCATCTTCAAGTAAGGGAATTATTATTTCAAATGTAACAAGTAATACTTACTGGTTTCCCAAATTTCAGTTTGCAGGAAGAATTATTGATTAAAACCAGTTGATTTAAATCCATATTTGTCAATTAAATAGATAATTGACGAAAGTGCTGCAGAACCAAGCTCAAGCTCTCTTTTGTTTACATTTTCAAAAACATCTGTGGGAGCATGATGAAAATCAAAATAACGTTGAGAATCAGGAACAAGACCAATTAAGCAAATTTTACCATCTCTTAATGGGCCTATATCTACCCCACCATAACCCTTCTTAAATAAATGAAGTTGATAAGGTTCAAATAAATTCTCAAAAGTTTGAATTACAGCAAGCTGACTATCGCTACCATCAACACTAAACCCTCTGGGGCTAAAACCTCCTCTATCAGATTCAATAGCCATTATATGCTCTTCTCCTTTATTCTTAACAAAACTTGCATATGTTTTACCACCTCTATTTCCATTTTCCTCATTCATGTATAATATACATCTTACTGTGTGTTTAGGTCTAATATTAAGCTTTTTAAATAAATTCATTACTTCAATACTTTGAACAACACCCGCCCCATCATCATGAGCACCTTCTCCTATATCCCAAGAATCTAAATGACCTCCAACAACTATCACTTTTTCTGGAAATTCTGAACCCCTAATTTCTCCAATCACATTATAAGATAAAACATCTGGAAGTGTTTGACAATTCAATTTCATTTTAGCAACTAATTGAGGATTTAACTTTAGCATTTCGCTTAAATTATGAGCATCTACAGTACTTACTGCAACGGCAGGGATTTTTTCAATTCCTTCTTTATAGCCCATAGATCCAGTATGAGGGTTATTATCAAATTTCAAAGTCATGGATCGCACTATAACTCCAATTGCACCATATTTAGCTGCTTCTGCTGCTCCTTGATGGCGTTGATCAACACAACTTCCATAAGCATGAAAAGTTGTTATGTAGGATGGGTTCATTGGACGATTTAGAAAAACTAGCTTTCCACTAATTTTTTCATTACCAAGCTCCTCCATTTCTTTCCATGAGTGAATTTCTACAACTTGACCTGAAAGCACAGAGCTGTTAGTTCCAACAGACCCCCCTAGGGCAGTACAATTGGTTTTATAAATTTTATTCCCACTTATAAAATCTAATCTTTCAACATCTCCCCTTACCCAGTGAGGAACCATTAGTTCTTGCAACCAAACACTATCTAGATCATATTTACTCAACAATCTTTCCCCCCAATTAACAGCCTTAGCAGCTCCAGGAGAACCACTTAAACGATGCCCCACATCTTTACATAAAGACCTTAAATTTTCGTAAACATTTCCCTCGTTTAAAACTTGATTGTAAATAGATTTAAGCTGGATAGAATCTTTTTGAAAATCTTGAGCAATTGTGAAGTTAATTGCAAATAAAATTGAAAATAATAAAGAATAAAATTTCATGTTTTTTAGCTATGTGTTTTAAATAATCAATATTACTATTTAATTAAATACAATTTAATGCAACTTTAACAATCCTTGATTAAATTTGAAGAAAAAAAAATTAATGGCACGTACTCCAACCACTCAAATACCTTTAGGGTTTACAGCCCCTGAATTCAATCTGCCTGATGTTGTTTCAGGGAAAAACACCAACCTATCTGATGTCGGATTAAAAAATGGATTAGTTGTAATGTTTATTTGCAACCACTGCCCGTTTGTTGTACATGTTATGGACCAATTAGTGTCTTTAGCTAAAGACTACATGAGCAAAGAAATAGGTTTTGTTGCAATTAGCGCTAACGATGTAGTAAACTACCCAGATGACTCCCCTGAAAAAATGAAAGAATTAGCAATAAATACTCATTTCCCATTTCAATATTTATATGATGAAACTCAAAAAGTTGCCAAAGCATATGACGCTGCATGCACTCCAGATTTCAGTGTTTTTGATAAAGATTTAATTTGCATATACAGAGGTCAGATTGACGGATCTAGACCAGGAAACGAAATTGAAAACAATGGAAAAGACATGAGAAAAGTCTTAGACTATATGCTGGAAAGCAAAACATTAGACTTTGAACAATTACCAAGTATAGGCTGTAACATTAAATGGAAATAAGCAAGAAGGAATATCGAAATAAATACACCCTATTAAGAAGATCTTTAACAAATGCTCAATTAATCTCATATAATAGAAGTATTAATGAGCAGCTAAAGAGTATTGCCACCGGAAACATTCATTTATTTTTACCTATTAAAGCTAAAATAGAAGTTGATATTTGGCCATTCATAGACCATGTAAGAAATAGTAATTTCACAATTGGAACCTCAATTTATAACTCAGCCAATAATTCTGTAAAGCATGTTGAGATATTAAATGGCTCTATTTTTGAAGCTGGCGACTATCAAATACCAAAACCAACTATTTACAAAGAAGTTGAAATTTCCATTTTCAATACTATTATAATTCCACTTCTAGCTTATGATGAAAATGGAAACAGAGTTGGTTATGGAAAAGGAATTTATGATGAGATTTTAGAAAAATGCAATGAAAAATGTACGCTAATTGGGGTCTCCTTTTTTGAAGCCTGAAAAAAAGATTGTTTCAGAAGAACATGACATACCACTAAACTACTGTATTAACCCCAACAAATTAGTTAAATTCTAGCGCTTAATAAGTTGATTTTGAATTTGTTATTGTAAATCACTAAATTAGCTACTCAGATTTATCTATGTTTTGGCGTAATATCATATTAACCACCATTTTTATTTTTGGTCAACTTACAGTTTTCTCCACCATAAACTACTCTTTAAATGCCCCACCAAACGGAGTAAATTATCATTTGGCCATATCAATAAACCCTGGCCACAACAATAGCTATATCAACTTTGCCATAATATGCGAAAATAACGGCAAAATAATATCTACAAAATTCATTACAGTTGCCGAATTCATTAGAGTTGGAATGGGCAAACAAACTTCTAGAGCAAATGAAATTGGCACTAATTTATTTGAGAAATATGGAGTTAAAGAATGCCTTTACAAATACGACTCAACAGATTGTAAAAATAAAAACGGCATGAATATTCATGATTTATGGACTCTTCGTTACAATAGAAATCCTAATTGTCCACCAAACTGTTTCCCTACTCCAACAATGATTGTTGAAGGATACAGTCAACATAAGTCACATCCTAGCTGGCCACAACTTCAGATACTGCAAAAATATGGTATAATATACATCAATGACTTTTTTTACGGAGAGAATCTATTTAAACTTTTTGTTGATTTTCAAACAAATGATTGGTTGAGTACTTACCAAAATTCTACTGAATAAACCCCTCCATCTTTAAATATTACATATATTTAAAAATGGAATATTTCAGTCAATCAAATCTAAATTACATTGTAAAGAATTTTAAAAAGTCTTGGAAATTTAGACTTCATCTTTTTAGCATACTTCCAATGGGATACCTTTCTGGAATGAAAATAAAAGAGCTAGATCAAGAAAAATGTCATGTTGAAGTTCCCTATAAATGGCTAAATAAAAACCCTTTTAAGTCCACTTTCTGGGCTGTTTTAGGAATGGCAGCAGAAATGAGTTCTGGAGCTTTAGTTTTATTATATACATACAATCAAAAACCCAGTATTTCCATGCTTGTTTCTAAGACAGAAGGCATTTTTTTAAAAAAAGCTAAGGGAAAAACAACTTTTATCTGCAATGATGGTGAATTGATTAAAAAAGCCATCATTAAAACAATAAAAACTGGAGAGGGTGTTGAAATTGAAACCAATATGGTAGGATTCAATACTAACAATGAAGAAATAGCAAAATTTAAATTTTATTGGTCGGTAAAAAAACGATCAACATAAATAGTTAATAACTATTTGTAACTCTCTAGAACTATTCCTTTTCATTGTCGTATTTAATTAAAATCACATATACATGGACAACCTTACTAAAAACTGGTTTGTTGAGGGGTGGATTGATTTTGAATACAAAAAATACATCCTTCTTGCTTATCTTCAAAAAATTAAAAAGTCTTTTGACCAGGTAGAACTATACCCTCACTTAAGTAACATTATTCAACATTATGAGGATCTAATAAGATACAACGAGCAACAAATAAACATTAAATCTAGTTTTCAAAAAGATTTAAAAAAAATTGACCTTAATAAAATTAAGTTAGAATTCAACTCTAATTTTGAAGATGAGTTAGTAAATAAAATCATGGAAATTGTCGAATTTGCAATACCTAAATTAAAATCGAGTTTAGATAGAGGAGCAGAATTGTATGATTTCATTCAATCAAAAATTAAAATGGATACTGTTGGCATTGTACCTATATATAAAAAAGAAGGGTATTTAATCTTGCTTATTAGAGGCGATGGACAAGCAAATATTTACCGTTATAAGTCTTCTATTATTCAGAAAAAAAACGACCGATTTCATGGTCTTACCACTACAAAAATAGACCAAGTAGACTTATCGCTTGCATCTTCTTTATCTTCTATTAAAATAGATTTAGTTAAAAAATATAACGACTTACCTACTCCAGCCACTTATGTAGTTCATTGCGCAATGAAATTCCCTCCAAATCAAACGATTATGCCAATTGCTAAACGCTTACTTTTAAAAGAGCTTAGTAAAGCCGCCTAACTTAAATATTAAATTTAGCATCTTTATTGTTATATTTAAAAAATGAGTTTAATCGTCAAAATATCTTTACTTCTTTTACTAATCCCTTCATACTCTAATTCCAATTGGGGGTTTTTTTCGCATAAGAAGATTAACAGAATGGCTGTATTCACTATTCCTGATGATGAATTATTTCATTTCTACAAGCATCACATTGATTTTATTACCGATCATGCTGTAGACCCAGATAAAAGAAGATATGCTGTTGAGGGCGAAGCAGAAAAACACTATATAGACATAGACTATTACGCTAAAAAGGGAGAGAATCCGTTTTTAAATATGCCTAGAAAATGGAACGATGCAGTAAACAAACACACAGAAGATACTTTAAGGGCTTATGGTATTTCTCCTTGGCATATTAACAATATGGTTTCTAGATTAACTCAGGCATTTCGAGATAAAAATCTAGACAGAATTCTTAGATATTCAGCAGACTTGGGTCATTATGTTGGCGATGCACACGTCCCACTTCACACAACCTTAAATTATAATGGACATCTTACTAACCAGAAAGGAATTCACGGTTTTTGGGAATCTAGAGTTCCCGAGCTTCTATCTGATGATTACGACTATTTAGTAGGAAAAGCACAGTACGTAAAATCACCCTTAAATAAAATATGGGATGTTATTGAACACAGTTTCATGGCTGTTGATTCTGTCTTAACATTCGAAAGTCAGCTCACAAAGGAGTGGCCAGAAGACAGAAAATATAACTTTGAAAACAGAGGAAGAGTAACAATGAAAGTTTACAGTAAAGATTTTACTGAAGAGTATGCATTAAGACTAAATGGAATGCACAATAGAAGGATGAGAGAATCTATTCTTACTGTTGGCTCGCTGTGGTACACAGCCTGGATTAATGCTGGCCAACCTTCATTAGATGATCTAATGAAATCTATTTCTGAATCTTACAAAAAAGAAATAGAATCTACCAATAAAAAGAGCTCAACCAATAAAATTTTTGGTAGAGATCATGGGAGATAAAAACTATTTCAAATCCTTTTGCTTGTTTTTCTTTTTAACTTTCTTTCTTCTTGATTTCTTGCCTGCTTTTGTCTTTGGAGGCCTTTTAATGTAGGATAATTGACCCTTCTCAATTTCATTAACAACTTTTTCAATTAAAAAATCTTCTTTTAAAGGATCATATTTCCTTTTTAAATCCTGACCATTTATCTTACATAATGCTTGAAACCAAAAAGCTTTTCCTTTTCCTCTGTAGAATTTAATAATATCATATGTAGTTAGACCGGTTTCTCTGTAAATAAGCTTCATTAGGTATTCTCCTTTAGTAACAGACATGTTTTTTATTTCATCACCAAATTCGTTTTTCAAAATTTTATTAGCTCTATTCAGGTATCTCTTTTTCATTTTTTTTGAATCTATGTATTCGAGAGTATCTTGAAAAGACAATAACATATTTGAAGCAATTTTAGAATAGGCATATACCCCTCTTACAAAATATTTTGTTTTTCTATATTTTTTAAGGTAAGCCTCGTTATCGGTTGAAATTTCAAATTCTGGAAAAATATAATCGGCAATTGAATCTTGCTCATTTTCCGATATTAATATTACTTGCTCTAAATTGGATTGAGAATAACCAATAAAACTTAAAAGGAAAAAGATGACAAAAATGTGAGCTTTCATTTAATTTATAACGAAATGCAATTTAATAAGTTTTAAAACAACTATCAATTAACAGTATTTAACAAAACAGGAATCCTTTTTTCACAATAAAACTAACCGAAAACCATTCAATATCTACCATTAACTAATTATGGTCCAGTTTTTGAATATATAATTGTGACAATACGTTATATATAAAAAGAATTGAAATGAAAACACAACTTAACATATGGCTTTTATTATCTGGAATACTATTCACTATATGTATTTTATTTATTATAGCTTCTTACATTATTGAAACTTCTGAGTTCTAACAAATGTACTAAGTGTTATTTAAATTTTATTTTTGTATACATGTATAGAGTACTTTCAACTTTTTTATTTGCAATTGTTTCTTTTGGCTTTACAGCCCAAATAGGACCTGTTTTTTCATTCAAAAAATTCCTTACTTCTGACACACCTTTCATCGAAACATATGTTGAAGTATATGCCAATACTTTAGAAATATTTAGTATTGATTCTACTCAACTTTCATATGGAGTAGAAATAACACAACTTGTAAAGAATTTAAATGATGAAATCATTGATTTCAAAAAGTATTCGATTGAAGAAAAAACAGAAACAAATGAAATGTTAAAAAACATTTTAGATTTACAACGTTTTTCATTGCCAAATGGGGATTATAAATTAGAGATTCAAGTAAAAGATTTATACAACGAAAATTCAATTGAAGTTATCAATTCAGATATTAGAATTGACTTTAGCGATAAAGATTTAGAAATTTCTGATATTGAACTTCTTGAATCATACGGTAAAACATCTCAAACAAACAATACAACAAAATCTGGTTTTTCACTTATTCCTTTAGTAAGTAATTATTACAGTCCTGAATTCGATAAACTAGCCTATTATTTCGAGATTTACAACCCTAAATTTAATGCTAATGAATCTTATGTTCTTCTTCAAAATATCAAAATAAAAGAAACTGGAGAAATAGCTGGTCAATTCAATAAACTTAAAAAAATAAATCCGCAACAAATTACCCCATTAATCAACACTTTTAATATTGGGAATTTACCTACAGGGAACTACGAGATAGTTATACAAATTAGAAACCAATTAAATGAATTAATTGCTGAGAAAAAAATAGATTTTCAGCGAACAAACTTAAACACTCCTATAGATGTTGACCGCTTAAACTCTATTAACATTGCCAATACTTTTAGTGATGAGCTTCCTAAAGACAGTTTAATAGAGTTTATTAATTGTTTAGCTCCCATTGCCTCTCCTTTTGAGCTTAATATAATTAACAGGAAACTTAAACAAATGGACGACACCTTAAAAAGGCAGTTTATTTACAGTTTCTGGTACAACAAAAACAATGCTAACCCTAGAAAGGATTGGGAAGATTACAAAATTCAAGTAAATAGAATTCAAAACTTATTTGGTACTAGAATAAAAAAAGGATATCAAACTGATAGAGGAAGAGTTTACCTGAAATATGGTGCACCAAATAATTTAATTGACCGTCCTAATGAACCAAGTTCATATCCTTATCAAATTTGGCATTACTATAGACTTGGACAATTCAACAATAAAAGGTTCATTTTCTATATGCCCGATCTTGTTACAAACGATTATACCATTTTACACTCAGATGTCCCTGGTGAAGTGAAAAATGAAACATGGAATGCTACATTAAACTCTAGAAATAGCACAAACGGCAATTTAGACGACCCTAATGCTGGTAATAGAGATCATTGGGGAACAAACAGCTCAATTCTATTTAACAACCCATAATGCAAAGCACTGCTGTTGTCATATTAAATTTCAATGGACTAAAATGGCTTACAGAATTTCTTTCATCTGTATGTGTTCACAGTATAAATGATGCAGATATTTTTGTAATTGACAATGGATCAACTGATAATTCAATCGATTACATAGAAAATAATTTTAAAGAAATTAGTATTATTAAATTAGCTAACAATTTAGGCTTCACTGGTGGATACAATAAAGGATTGGAAAGCTTAAAGCATGAATTTTTCATCTTATTAAACTCTGATGTAGAAGTAACTCAGAACTGGATATCACCAATGATTGAACTTTTTAAAGCCGATAGTTCTATCTCTGCCATGCAGCCTAAAATACTTTCTCATATTGAAAAAGAAAAATTTGAACATGCTGGAGCCGCTGGTGGCTACATAGACAAATTTGGTTTTCCATTTTGTAGAGGAAGAGTTTTTAATACTGTAGAAAACGACAACAATCAATACAACAACATAGAAGAAGTTTTTTGGGCTTCAGGAGCTTGTCTATTTATACGTGCTTCAGATTTTTTTGAAAACAATGGCTTTGACAACTCATTCTTTGCTCACATGGAAGAAATAGATTTGTGTTGGAGGTTAAAAAACAAAGGAAAAAAAATTGTATTTAATCCAGCTTCTACTGTTTATCATGTCGGGGGTGGCACCTTAACATACAACAATCCAAAAAAAACGTATTTAAACTTTCGGAATTCTTTGTTTATGATTCATAAAAATGACAGTAGAAACATTTTTATGATAATTCTATGTAAATTACTTATAGATGGTGTTGCTGGAATTAGATTTTTACTAATGGGTAAATTCACTCACTTTTCCAGTATTCTTAAAGCACATTTTCATTATTACTCATCTATTACAAAGCTGAATCAATTTAGAAAAAACAACAAACGAAAAGAAACAAAAGCCCTAAAAGGAGTTGTAAACAAATTAATTATTTGGAGCTATTTTATTCAACGAAAAAAGAATTTTAAAGAAATAACACAAGTATAAACACTTTTTAAAAAAATTATATTCTTATTTGATTAACACAATGATTATTGTACCTTTAATTCACTCAATAACACTACCCTAATAATGTTAATGAAGTTTTTTATTTTAACTATATCGATCATATGCTTTGGACAGCAGTCTTTAGCACAATTTAATTTTGACAAACAAGTCAAAACAGATATTAAATATTCCGAGAATATTATAGACGAAGTCTATGGTATTACCATTTACGAACCTTTAAATTTAGGCTTATCTCCAGATTCTGTGAGAATGGAAAATGGGTATGCAATCAACAATTGGAAAGAAGATTTCTATGAAAGCGGGCAGTTGCTTCATAAGGGTTATTACATTGAGGGGCAATTAAAAGTTTACAAAAATTACTACCCAGATGGAACTTTGGAAAGAGATTTTAAAAACATTGATGGTTTCAGGTCTAAATGCTCTTTATACTACCCTTCTGGTAAATTAAAAAGTGAAATTGTGTATTTAGAAGGTGCTAGCAATTTCATGGATAGATTATTACGACAATGGAAACATGGAGTATCTCGAGAAATACGATAAAAACTTTTTATATCATATCGCAAAAAAATCTTTCTACAAAACAGGTCAAATAGAGACATTTTTTGAACTAACCAATAAAAAGAAATTACAATTTGTTACCTATGAATACTTTTTAAATGGCACAAAAAAAATGGAAGGTGCTTTAAGATATGACATGAACAGGTACGACTACTATAAAACAGGAACTTGGATATATTATAATGAAACTGGTTCAGAGACAAAACACGAAACATATTCTGATGGTAAGGTTGTAAAAACAAAAAAATTTTAGCCCCCCAATTCCGGAGCTTTTATAGCTATTATTGTCACATCGTCAATTTGATCAAAAGAACCTTTCCAATCTTCAAAATAATTTTCTAAAACAGTTAATTGAGCTGATAAAGGCTGCTCAGAAATTTCAAACAATTTCTTCTTAAAGCCAGATTGTTTTAATTTTTTCCCTTTAGAACCTCCAAATTGATCGATGTAACCATCTGAAAACAAATAATAAATTGCATTTGGAACATGACTTACTTGATGATCTACAAAAGGAATTACAGTATCTGAATAACCTATAGATTGTCTTGTAGAGTTAATAATGGTTAGGTCATTATTTGAAAGGATGTAAAGCGGGTTATTGGCACCGGCCCACACAAGGTTTCCAGTTTTAAGATCCATTCTAAGTAGCGAGATATCCATTCCATCTGCAACAGTAATGCTAGAATCTATTTGACTCAACTCATTTACTACTTTAGCTTTTAATAAATCTAATATTTTTCCTGGTGTTAATAATTCTTGGCTAGAATTTATTTCATTTAAATAAGATATTCCTAACATACTGAGCATAGCTCCTGGAACTCCATGACCCGTACAATCAGCAACAGCAATGTAAACAAACCCTTTCTTTTCTAAATACCAATAAAAATCTCCACTAACAATGTCTTTGGGTTTAAAAAGAACAAAATGCTCTGGTAAATGTTTACTTACGTGCTCTTTTGCTTTAAGTAAAGCTTCTTGAATTCTTTGAGCATAATTAATTGAAGAAATCACTTCCTTATTTACTTCTTCTAAAGCTAATTTTTGATTGGATAAATCAACTTTTTGTTTTTCAATAATTCTGTTTTTAGATCTAGAAACACGCATTCTATTGTAAAAAACAACAACTAGTAATAAGCTGATTACAAAACAAAAAATTAGAATGTTTCTGTATTTTTTCTCACTTGTAAGCGCCAAGTTATTTATTTGAGCATCTTTTTTTAGTAGACTGTTCTCTGCTTCTTTTTTTTCTGATTCGTATTTAGCTTGTATATCTGCTACAGAGTTGGAAAGATCAATTGAGAAAAGTGAATCATCAGCTGCATCGTGTAGCTTAAGGGCCTTTAAAGAATTTACAACATCGCCCTTTAATTCATAAACTTGAGATTTTTGAGCATATATTCTCACTAACGATCGTAAATCATTGAGGTTTGTAGCCAAAGAATCTGCTTTTTCTAAATAAAAAATTGATTCGTTAAAATCTTTACTTTTTTTAAACTCATAAGCTAAATTTAAATAAGTATTTAATAAATAAGAGAAAGTTATTGAACTTTTGAAAGACAGGAGCCAACTCTTTGTATTCATTAACAAAACGAAGAGACTTATTTATATTTTCTAGGCTTTTCAGCATAAATTTTTAGAAGCTACGATTAGGTAATTAAATCTGCTTATAGAATAATTAAGCTTGTCTTCTAATTCCTCAAAAATAGCAGCTGCTTTTAGGTGAATTTCAATTGCATCTGCATTTCTATCTAGTTTTTCAAGAGTTGCTCCTAGGTTAATATAAATTAAGCCTAGGTCTTTTTTAGAATTTATGTTAATTGCTAATTCTTCTCCATTTTTAAGCTGAATAAGCGCAGATTCATAATCTTTAAGCTCGTAATTGGCAATGCCTAGGTGCAAGTAAACGCCTATTAATTTTTCTTGGTCGTTGTATTTGTCAAAAATTGCTAACGCTTCAATAAATTCTTTTACTGCTTGCTTGTAATTTATGGAGTAAAAGAGGTGAATAAAAGCGCGTTGATTAATTAATTTCCCCTTTGTGTATTCTAAATTAAGCTTGGCCGCTAGCTCTATGCCTTTAGAGGAGTAAATTAAGGCACTATCTATTGCATTTCTATTAATGTTCTCATCTGATAATAAAAAATAAGATTTAACAGCTGTTAAAGAATCTTGGTTATTGGGATTTTTAACCACAGACAACAAAGAATCGTACTGCGCATGGCAACACAATTGCATTAAAAGGGCCAGATATAAAAAAAGTTTATTAATAAGAATAAAAAATTAACTAATTACCATTCTAAAATACATAATTATACGTATATTAAGATATATAATATAAAATATCTCTATTTATGAAAACAGGAATAATAAAAGAAGTTAACGACACTGGTTCTGCCGGTAAAATACAAGAATTAAACACTAACGATGTATTAAAATTCACCAACCCCTCTAACTTAAGAGACATTTCTATAGGAGAACAGTACGAATTTGACCAAGTAACCGAGACATTAAGAGGAAATGAAGTGACTGCAAATTGCTCTGGTAAGAAAAAGACCTACTATTTAAAGTAAAGAAATTAACTGGCTCTACTAAGCACTTCTAAAAACGAAGTGCTTTTTTATTGTTCAGTAATAAAAGCCAGCGATTTTTGCATGTCTTCATACAAAACGGTGTCTTTATCTGTAAAAGGAACTATTTTTCTATAATCTGCTAGAATCGCTTCTAGCTTATCTGAACTTTTAAGTGGTTTTCTATAATCAAGCCCCCTAGAAGCTGTAAGTAATTCAATAGCCAAAAGCTTTTCAACATTCTCTACCACTTCCAGTGTTTTAGTGGCAGCATTGGCTCCCATACTTACATGATCTTCTTGCCCATTTGATGAATCTATGGTATCTACACTAGCTGGAGTACACAACTGCTTATTCTTACTCACAATAGATGCTGCTGTATATTGCGGAATCATGTAACCAGAATTTAAACCAGAATCTGCTATTAAAAATGCTGGCAAGCCTCTTTGTCCAGAAATTAGTTTGTATACCCTTCTTTCTGAGATACTTCCAATCTCTGCAATAGCAATACACAATTGATCTAGCACTAATGCCAATGGTTGACCGTGAAAATTTCCTGCAGACACTATTAAATCGTCATCTGGAAAAATGGTAGGGTTATCAGTTACCGAATTAATTTCAGTTTCTACAACATCCATAATGTAATTAAGAGCATCTTTTGTAGCACCATGAACTTGAGGAATGCACCTGAAAGAATAAGGATCTTGAACTGCTTTTTCTGCTTTATTAAAAAGCTGACTGCCCTCTAATATTAATCGTATGTTTCTTGCTGTAGCCAGCTGACCTGGATGATTTCTCACCATATGAACCTGGTCAATAAAAGGAGATTTACCAACATCAAAAGCATCTATAGACATTGCAGCTATGGTGTCTGACCAATTTAAAATATTTGATGAGCGGATTATCGCAAGAACAGCATGCGCACTCATGAATTGAGTACCATTTAATAGCGCTAAACCTTCCTTAGCTTTTAATGAAATAGGACTTAGCTTTAATTGGGCTAAAACTTCTGAAGATTTTTTTCTTTCTCCATTATAATCAACATATCCCATACCAATTAGAGGAAGGGAAAGATGGGCTAATGGAGCTAAATCACCTGAAGCACCTAAAGAACCTTGACTGTAAATTACAGGAAGGATGTTATTGTTAAACATTAAAATTAATCGATCAACCAACTCAAGAGTTACTCCTGAATGACCCAAACTAAGCCCTTTAATCTTTAACAGAAGCATGAGCTTAACAACATCTGGATCTACTTCATCTCCCATACCGCAAGCATGTGACATAACTAGGTTTTTTTGAAGCTGCTCTAAATCTGAATTTGAAATTACTTTATCGCATAAAGAACCGAAACCTGTGTTAATTCCATAATAAATGTTAGTAGATGATTTTAACTTTTCATCTAAGAAATTACGACATTTTTCAATGTTTTCTCGAACAGGATCGGCTAGTTTTAATTTGAAATTACTATTTAGAATATGAGAAACATCATCAATTAAAAGTGTTTCTGAAGTTATGGTATAAAATTCCATCGATTAAAAATTTAGCTTTTCTATAATTGAATCTACATCTAAAATTATTTGCTCACCAGAAATCATATTTTTAAGCTCATATGAAAAAATAGAGTTCTCTGCTGTAACAAATAATACATAAGGGATTTTATTTCCATTAGCATATTTCATCTGCTTCTTTAGCTTTACGTTATCTGGATACAGCTCGGTAATCACTCCTTTATTTCTTATAAGATTTGATAAACGCAAGAGCTCATTTACATTTTCACCGTTATTTATAACTAGTAGTTGTGTAGAAACATTAGAGAAATCTGGAAACACATCCTGATCCAGCATTACATCATAAATTCTATCGGCTCCAAAAGAAATACCAATTCCAGAAACATCCTTTAAACCAAAAACACCGGTTAAATCATCGTATCTACCCCCACCTGAAACGCTACCAACCTTAGCCTGATCTACTATTACTTCAAAAATTGCTCCAGTATAATAATTTAATCCTCTTGCTAGAGTCATGTCTAGCTGTATAGAAACAAAATCCAATGGATTTGATTTAAAGTAATTAAAAATAAATTCTAATTCTTCGACCCCTTTCAATCCAATATCTGAACCCTTTAAAACACCTCTTAAACTATTAATAATCAATTCATAATCTCCTTTTATATACTAGCAAAGGTTTAATAATTAGATATTGACTCATCTGTCAATCCTTTGTTAGACAATTCTTCCAAAACAAGATCAACCCCAATTTTATCTAACTTATCAATTGCAACTGTTATGTCAATGATTTTTTCTGGCTGACCAGTTATTTCTGCAATACCAGAAAGAATTTTTCGGTTATTAACTTTTACAGTAACACCTTTAATCCCCAAAGATTTAAAGACTGAATCGATAAGCTGAATAAAGCTTATTTCATTTGTTAGAGAATTACTCCCTATAATATCTGCATCGCACTGATAAAACTCTCTGTATCTCCCCTTTTGAGGCCTATCAGCTCTCCAAACAGGTTGTATTTGAAAACGTTTAAAAGGAAAATTAACTTCGTTTTGATGTTGCACTACATATCTAGCAAAAGGAACGGTTAAATCATACCTTAAGCCTTCAGCGCATAGCTGGTGCTCCATTTGCCCTTGTGAGTTTTCTTCTGAATTAAGATCTTTAAGCGATTTTAAAAACTTATCCCCTCTGTTTAGCACCTTAAATATTAAACGATCACCTTCTTCACCATACTTTCCAGTTAGGGTACTTAAATTCTCCATAGATGGAGTTTCTATTTGATTAAACCCATAACTAATAAATGCTTTTTTAATCACATCGAAAATGTAATTTCTTCTTAACATTTCTTCAGGTGAAAAATCTCTAGTGCCTTTTGGGATTGATGGTTTACTCATTAGTTAAATATTGCTGTAAAATTAGCAATTGATTTAGAAAAAATAGAAAATATAACTAAAAAGACCTAATTGCCCGAACATGAGGTTTAGGGAGATTATTTTTACTACCATCATCTGCAAAACCAGCACCAGCATTAAAGTACCAAGCGTGAGAAGCTGTTTGTTGAGATGAAGACCAATAATAACGTTGTAATATACCATTTGTTGAAGGATCCCCATCTTCTTCTAGCACCTTATTAACTACAAAACGGGCATTAAAAAGCAAATTAAACTCATCTATAGATGGCATGTACCAGTCCTTAAAACCTTCATTCTCAAAAGTAGCACAAAGACCAATTGCAAAGTATGGCTTTCCTCCTGCAGCAATAAAAGCCCTGGTATTTGAAGCTCCATCCCAAGAGCTATTGCAATTAGGAACTTGGTAATCTGGAAAACCCCACAAGGGATATTCACCCAAATCTGATAAACTAGCAATAAGACCGTGCTGCTCGCCAATACTATCTAAATATAAATAGTAGATGATACCACCACCAAAAAATTCCCCAACATAACGGTCTTTTTTACATTCCTTTTGAGTCATTCCTGAAAAAGGAAATAAGAAAAAGAACAAAATAATTAATATGAAAATTGAATTATAGCGTTTCATTTTTGGAGAATTAATTCTTTAATGATAGCACTAAAATAAAAAAAACCCATTTAAAAAAATGGGTTTTTTTATTTTGTTGCGGAGAGTGAGGGATTCGAACCCCCGGTACATTGCTGCACAATGGTTTTCAAGACCACCGCATTCGACCACTCTGCCAACTCTCCGTAATTGTGTCTGCAAAAATAGAAAACTTTTTTAGTTGCAATAATTACATTTTAAAAATATCTTAATTATTTTTAGGAAATGTCATGGAACAGTATTGTAAATGGTTTTAACGCATACCTCAAAATTGAGCGATCTCTATCTGAAAACACTGTAGAAAGCTATCTAAGAGATGTTTCAAAGCTGGAAAATTATTTTACAAAAAATTCTTTAAAAAAAATTTCATGGGAAAACATTGAAATTGAAAATCTTCAAGAATTCTTAAGTTATATTCATGATTTGGGACTTTCCGCGAATTCACAGTCAAGAATAATTTCTAGTTTAAAAACTTTTTTTAAATACTTAACAATAGAAGAGTTAAGATCTAATAACCCAGCTGAATTGTTAGAATCACCTAAAACTGGACGAAAATTACCAGACACTCTTTCAGTTGAGGAAATAAACTTACTAATAGCTGCCATTGACAGAACAGCTAAAGAAGGTGAACGCAACATTGCCATTATTGAAGTTCTTTACGGATGTGGCTTAAGGGTAAGCGAATTAATAAGTTTAAAAATATCTGAAATATTTTGGGATGAAGGTTTCATTAGAGTTATTGGAAAAGGGAGTAAACAAAGATTGGTTCCTCTTGGTTCAATTGCAGTAAAACATCTAAAAATCTATTTAAATGAAATAAGAATTCACGCTAAGATTAAACCTGGTTCTGAAGACATTGTTTTTTTAAATAGAAGAGGAAATCAATTAACTAGAGTTATGATTTTCACAATTATTAAACAGTTAGCTCTTAAAGCAGAAATTAAGAAAAACATCTCGCCCCATACACTTAGGCATTCTTTTGCCACTCATCTTGTTGAAGGAGGTGCCGATTTAAGAGCCGTACAGGAAATGTTAGGGCACGAGTCAATAACAACTACAGAAATTATACACACATTTAGACAGGAGCTACCTTAGGCAGGCAATTTTAGACCATCATCCCTTTAGAAAAAAAGGAATAGGCAATTTGGAACTTAACAGCTGATTTTCAGCATAACATTTGACTTTAAGAGAGTTTTTCATTAATATTAAAGAAAATTTACTCTTTGAATTATGACTTATAAATTTAACAAATGGACGCTAATTTTATCCCTGTTTTTACTTTTAATTGGTTGTAAAAAAGAAAAATCTGAAAAGAAATTGCATTAGAAGATATACAAAATATTGGTTCATTGTAGATGATCCTGGCTGGACAGGAAATGTATCAACTTGTGATGCTGGTTCTATATCACAAGATGCTTTAGATAAAACATTAATTAGAATTAACTATTTCAGAAGGTTAGTTGGATTAAACGACAACATAACTTTTAATTCTGATTATTTTGATATGCAACAGCAAGCCGCCCATTATCCTCCAAATAATTGGTTGTGTTGGACAACAGATGGAGATTATGCCGCTGGAACTTCATCACTTGGTATTGGTCCAGCAGATTATCATAGCTCAAAATGTATTACTGGAATTATTGAAGATGCAGGCATTAACAATACAGCTGTTGGGCATCGTAGATGGTTACTGTTTTCAAGAGCTAGTGAATTTAGTTTTGGTTGTACAAACCGGGCAGCTGCCTTAACATCATTTGGTGATGCTGCAAAATTTGAAAATACAAACTTTCCAGAATATATTGCTTTTCCTCCAAATGGCTATATTCCTCAAGAGCTAGTTTTTGAAAGATGGTCATTTAGCATTCCATATGGAAATTTTTCAAACGCCCAAGTATTAATGGATGGTCCAGATGGAGATATCAATCTTAATATGGTTTCTAGAACCGATAATGGTTATGGAGACAATACAATTGTATGGGAACCTGAACAAATTAATTATCTTATTGATGATGATGTTAATTTCAATATAACTATTAGCAATATAGGTAATGTTACACCAGACAGTTATTCATATACCGTTAAGGTTTTTAAACCATAATAGGATTAACTCATGCCACTCATCTATTGAAGGAAGTGCCGATTTAAGAGTAGCACAAGAAATGTTAGGGCACGAATCTACACAACCAACGAAATATACACGCACTTAGACAGGAGATAACTTAAGTAGGCGATTTTAGACCATCATCCCTTAGAAAAAAAGAAATAATTTTTTTTTGATTCAAATCATAAATTACCGCCAATAAAACAATAAAATATTCAATGAAAATTAAAATTGGTTCTTCCTCGACAATACCAATATTTTTATAAGCCATGTAACTTAAAAAAACTACACCAGCCCAAGCTATTGGGAAAACATAGCCAGTAAATACAGTAAATCCAATTAAATATACTATGTACCATGGGTGCACTATAGATGCTACAGAAAAATAGATTAGCAAGATCCAAGACATCTTTTTCATTAAAGAAAACCAGTTATCTGAAAATCGAGACCAAATCGTTAAAACAAGAATTGCAATAACAGTAACAAAAGGAGTGATACTACCAATGAGCTCAATTTGATTATAACCAGTTACAAATTCGCCTAACCATCTTAAAACATAATAAATGCTTGCATTAAACTCGAATGTATGAAAATACAGCTCAATACTCTCAAGAAAATTGGTTAGCAAATGAATATTAAAAAATGGAAGGAAAAATAAAGAGCAAGACAAACACATAGTCAGTAAATAAGGAATAGCTTTTCTTATCCCAATCTTATAAACTATTAAGGGTAAGAACATAAGGGGAATTAGCTTTAAGCCTATTGCTACGGCAAAAGCAACACTACTAAGGATGTGTTTATTTACAATTAAAAAATAAAAACTAATCAATAAAAATGTAAATGTAATTCCCTCAAAATGAAGATTTCCAGAAAGCTCCAATATTACTAAAGGATTTAAAACATATAGCATTGACTTAATGATATCCAACTTAAAATGAGCTAAAATTTTAAGCATATAAAACCAGCCAATTATTTCAAAACACAAGAGAATAATTCTTAAAAACAACACATTATTAAATAAATTTTCTCCTCCTATAAATGAACAAAAAGTGAATACAAATTGTGTTAATGGCGGATAAACAGAGAAATAATCTCTCGAATTCATTCCATCTTTAAATGATGTTTCTGAGCTAGCCATTAAATTATTCTGAGCAAAATTATTTGTAGAACCATCTGAAAAATTATAATTAATGGGTTTATGTAAATAAGGATTGGTACCATCCAACACTACATTTCCATCCCAAGAAAAACGAAAAAAATCATCAGATAATGCTGGAAATGAAGTAAACATCAATAGCCTTATCAGCACTGCAAAAGCAAGCAGATAAGACAGTTTAAATGGTTTCTTTTTAATTAACAACAAATACATTAAAACCAAGTAAGTAAAAAAAAGAAATAGCATAAAAAGTAAGCAGCATGTTTTCCTGATCTCTAGTAATTGAACCCAGAAAATAAAAGCAACTCAATAAGACAACTAAAAGAAATAATATGAACTTATTCTTATTTAAGAATTGCATGTTTTATAGAGTTTACACTAGAATAGCTAGATCCCGCAAAAATCATTACTAAAAAAACCATCATTGAATAGTTACTATTAGTAAAGGAATAAAACATTCCAAAAACAGAATAAAAAACAATAGCAATTTCAATAAAATTAACAAGCTTTAATTTGCTTTTTACATACACATTTATTGAAGGATTCATCCTATTAATCACATTGAACTTTGGAGTTCTTACAAAATCAGACTTTAATCCAAGGAAACCCTGTAATACTCCTATTGAAACATAGAAACCAATACCCATACATACAGACAAAAAAAGAGGGAATAAATACAAAAACTGGAAGATACTTTTCAATCGATTGCTAGTATCAAAATTGGCAACAAAATAAGTGGCTCCAATAAAACAAGAAGACAAGAAGAAAACATTGGCAAACAAAAAATAGGTATCAAAAACTGAACTATTAAGTGAAACATAAACAACAGGTACAGTTAGAAGAACTAAAATCATCATGCACAAATACATTATAGAGTTGGTAAGATGAAAAAAAGCATTAACCTTTTCAAAAAAAGAAAAAGACTTGCTCTTAAGAACTTTACCTAAATTTTTTCTAGCACATTCTGCAGCTCCTTTAGACCATCTAAATTGCTGGTTTTTAAGCGCATCAATGGTAATTGGAAGTTCTGCCGGTGAATTAACATCTTCTCTATAAATAAACTTCCAACCTTTTAATTGTGCCCTGTAGCTTAAATCTAAATCTTCAGTTAAAGTATCACTCTGCCATCCACCAGAATTTTCTATACAAGTTTTTCTCCAAACACCAGCAGTTCCATTAAAATTTATAAAAAAACCTGCAAAGTTCCTTCCCCTTTGCTCAACAGTAAAATGATTGTTTAAACCAAAACTCTGAAGCTTTGTTAAGAGTGAGAAATCAGCATTTAAATGACTCCATTTTGTCTGAACCACTCCAACCTTCGGATTAGAAAACCCACCCATAGTTTGTTTTAAAAAACTAGGATTGGGAATAAAATCTGAATCAAAAATTGCAATGTATTCTCCATTAGATTTTGAGAGCCCGTAAGCTAAAGCTCCTGCCTTAAAGCCCGCCCTATTTGATCTTCTTATGTGAGAAAAATTATAACCTTTAGAAGAAAAACTAGCAAGTTTCTTTTCTATAAGCTCTGTTGTTTGGTCATTGCTGTCATCTAAAACTTGAATTTCAAAACTTTCTTTAGGCCAATCAATTAAAAAAACAGCATCAAGTAATCTTTCAATTACATACTTTTCATTGTAAACAGGTAATTGAATAGTTACCATTGGATATTCTCTATCTAAAGCAGAAGGCTTTAATTCATTTCTCTTACTTTTTAAATAATAAATTAAAAGTCCAAACTGAATCAAACTATATAAAAAAATATAGAACAGAACAATCGAGTAAAGAAGAACAACTAAGACCATTATTTTCTTAAATATAAATACTTAAATATGGTGTAAATAATTTTATAACCAGCTAAAATTGTACCTTTAAAAGTTCCAGAAATTTTACTCTCCCCTATTCTTTGCCTGTAATTTACAGGAATTTCAATAATATTAAATTTATTCCTTAATGCTTTCAATTGCATCTCAACTGTCCATCCATATGTTTCATCTTGCATATTAAGCTCTAAAAGCTTATTGAACTTGACAGCTCTAAACGGCCCCAAATCTGTAAACTTATGTCCAAAAAAGAGTGAAATCATACTGGTAGCCAGCCAATTACCAAATCGCTGTTGAAAAGGCATTGAATTTTTAGCCATTACCCCTTCAACCCTAGAACCAAGAACCATATCTACATCTTTATTTTCTATTGGATTAACTAAATCAACTAGCTGCTCAGGATAATCTGAATAATCAGCATCTAAAAAAACAACTATATCTGGCAAAACAGCCCTAGAACTCAAATAATCAATCCCCTTTTTACAAGCAGCACCATAACCTTGAGTAGTTTCAGAAAGTACTAAAGCCCCAGCATCAGAGGCCATTTCAGAAGTTGAATCATTAGAATTATTATCAACTACAATAATGTCCCTAACTATATTAAACGGTATATCATTAATTACATTTTTAATTGATTTTTCCTCATTAAATGCCGGTATAATAACATCAATTAACAAGATAAAATTATTTATAATTTTTAGATTTAAGATCCCAATTATAAGATTCGTATTTAATGGAAGGCACAACATCAAATGGAATAACATTATTTATTCTCATTATATCAATTATTCCACTTTCACCATTAAAGTCTTCTTTAAACCAATTAAAGAGTTCACTTGTGAATAAAACGTTATTCAAAGAATCATAACTCGAATTAGAATTAACAAAAACATTTTCTGCTAGACCTAAATCTTCTTGAATAGTCTCTGGTTTATAATAAGCAATTGCAGGACAAGAAGAGATGCACCACAATTCATAGTAAAATGAATTCTATAATCGAGTTTATTAAGTTTAAACCTATGTACGAAAGGCATTATTGGTGTAAGATTTCCCTCTGATTATCCCAGGTTCAATTTCATCTAAAGAAATTTTATTACCTCCCAAAGTCAACATCTTTATCTTTAAAAAATGAATTTTGATTTTTAAATGAATTCTCATCCAAAATAATCTTGGACTGAACCATGGAATTATAAATGTTAATCCAGAATGCCAATTTAATATCCTCAGAATTTAAATCGTTAGATAATTTATCAAGATTTAATTTAGCAATGGTATCTAAAAAAGATTCAATAGGATCTTCATATCTAATGGCTAAAAAAAAATCTTGAGAAAAATAAATAATATCCTGTGGATATAATAATTCGTGCTGCTGTAATATTGAGTCACTTGAAATAATTTCTTGTTTAACATCAGAATTACCACAACCGGCAAAAATAAAAGCTGAAACGAAAACAACTGAAGCAATATAAAGTGATTTACCCATGTAATTTTAAAAACTAAAGTTGCTAAGATAGCAGATAATTCAACTAAATAAAATTAAAAAGGGTTTGTAGCCCAAACATCCATTTCAGATATAAAACCTCTCGAATCCATACCAATAACGTTTTGAATTGCATGTGCAATTTCATGTGAAGAAAGCTTATTACTCACCTCTTTTCTTTCTTCTCTATTTACATTATTAAATGCAGTAGGCACTTCACTTGGATTTACCAGAGCAACTCTAATGTTGTATTTTCTCAATTCACTTCTCCAACACTGGGTTAAACCTCTCAAAGCAAACTTAGAAGACGCATATACAGAACCTCCTGCAAATCCTTTAGATGCAGCTGTAGATCCAATGTTAATTATTGTGCCTTTTTCCTGAGTTTTGAAAAACTTAACCACTTCTTGAGTAATTAATGTCAACCCCAAAAACATTAGTTGCGTAAGTAGTTTCAAAATGTTCGATTTTAACATCAGATAATTCACCAAAAACACCAATCCCAGCATTATTAACTAAAACATCCATACCCCCCATTGAGTGAAAAGCATCTAAAACCTTAACATCAATAGACTTGTATTTTGAAACATCTAAATGAATTGGAATTGCTTGAATTTCTTGGGCAACTTTTTCCAATTTTTTCTTATCTCTTCCTGTAATGGCAACAATAGCACCTTGAGATATCAACAGTTTTGCAGTAGCCTTTCCAATACCAGAACTACCACCAGTAATTAAAACTTTTAATCCAGAAATTTTAGTCATAAATATTTATTTATAATTTATAAAAAAAGTAAAATAAAACCTCCCTACTATAAGAAACAAAAACTAATTAAGCTGAGAAGTTATCTTTGAAGACATTGGCTTAGTCATACTTCTAAATCTATCAATTAGCTGACCTCTATCATCCAATAAATATTTCTCAAAATTCCAATTAATATCACCCTTAAAACTAGGATTATCTTGTTTATTTAACCAAGAAAAAATAGGATCAATATCACTTCCCTTGACAGAAACTTTTTCGGCCATTAAAAAGGATACACCATAATTTTTTTCGCAAAAAGATTCAATTTCTTGATTTGATCCTGGCTCTTGAGCTCCAAAATTATTTGCAGGAAAACCAATTATAACCAAATTATCTTTGTACTTATTATGTAACTCTTCTAAACCCTTATATTGAGGTGTAAAACCACATTTACTTGCAGTATTTACAATTAATATTTTTTTACCAAGAAAATCAGAAAACGAAACTTCTTTACCTTCTATACTAGTGAAATTGAATTCATGTAAGCTTTTTTGACCCATTGCAAAATTGATTGTTAAAATGAATATTAATAATATATTTTTCATGTTTTTTTCTTCTAAACTAATTAACTTTTTAATTATTCTATGTTTTGTCTAGAAATTTTAACTTTTTTTAATTTTAACTTCTTTTAAATTTAACATGTTCATAGAATTACTACTTACACCCGAAATATAATTGTGATAAAACCTAAGTGTTTCAGCATAAAACAATGGTATAACAGGAGCAAAATCGTGTATAATTTGTTGCATTTGTTTATAATAGGTATATCTTATTTTTCGATTCTGCTCCATTGAAGCTTTTAGATATAAGCTATCGTACTGCTTATTTTTAAAATGATAATAATTTGTTCCATTATCAGGAAAAAAATATTCACCATAAAATAATTGAAAATAATTCATGGGTTCCGGAAAATCAGCAACCCAAGATTTCCTGTAAAAAACAGCATCAAAATTAGCTACTCTTTGACGTAATGCAGAATTGGTATGTATATCAACATCTACTTTTATTCCTATTTGTTGAATTTCATTTTGTAAAAACTCGCAAAGTGTTTTGTACTGTTCTGATGCAGACAATGTAATTTTAATTTTATCCTTTGGAAGGTCTTTTGAAAGTTTTAGAGCACGATTTAAATCAAAATCATATCCTTTAATTTTATACTCATTAAAACCAGGCATTCCTTTAGGAATAAAACCATTTCTTGCTGGAACTCCTACTCCATTTCTTAAAAACTTTACAAGTTTATACCTATCAATGGAATACCCAATTGCATTTCTAAGCTGCTTACTTTTCAGTGGGTTATTTAGTGCTTTATTGATACTATCGTCAACCAAAATTCCGATATAATCTGTATTTAACCATGCTGTTTTTTTAAGATAGTACAATTCATGATGCTTTTCATTAAGCTCTCCATCTACAGATAAAAGATTGTCTTTCCCGTCTTCGTCTAATCCAGAAATCATGTCTAATTTACCTGACTTAAAATTGATGTACTCTTGATTTCTATCCTTTACAAATGTTACCGAAACCCCATCAATGTATGGGATTTTTACACCCTGTTTATCATGCTCAAAATAATTCTCATTTTTACTTAAAATAAGCTTAACATCTTTTTTCCATTTATTTAAAAGAAAAGGACCTGTACCTATTACATGTTGAGAAAAATCTGCTCCGTAGTGTTCAACAACTTCAGAAGGAACAACATATCCATATGGCAAACACAATTGATAAATAAATGAGGGTTGAGGTTTAATTAAATTAATTTCTAAAGTATAATCATCTAAAACATAAACACCTTTATAAGAAGGAACTAAAAAGTCGAATATGTATCTACCTGGAGATGCTGTTGCAGGGTTTGAAATTCTTAAAAAAGAATAAGCCACATCCTCTGCCTTTACATTTGATGAATAATCATCAAGTAAATTGGAAGAGTGAAAAAAGACATCTTTTCTTAAATAAAAAGTATATGTTTTACCATTATTACTAATGTCCCATGAATGTGCAATAGATGGAATTAAATTTAAATTACTATCCAACGTCACTAACCCATTAAAAAGCTGTTGAGAAATCAAAAAATCTTCATACTTAGACATTTTAGCAGGATCTAACCAAAGAATTCCACCAGGTTCATTGTATTTGAAAATAGCTTTATCAGATGCATTAGCATTAGATTTATTAAAAGAACAACTGCTTAAAAAAAGAATACTAATCAAAAATATTATAAGCTGAAATCTCATACTCAATAAAGTTATTAATTTAAGGCAATTGACAATGCTTAATAGGTATTCTAAAATATACTAATGAAAGAAATATCAACTTTTTAAATGCTTTGATGATTATTTATAAGGTTTGAATTAGTTTTGCAACATGAACCAATTTGGTACAGTAGCATATCACACATTAGGTTGTAAACTTAATTTCTCTGAAACAAGCACTATTGCAAGGTCTCTTGAAAAAGAAGGTTTTGCTAAAATTCATTTTGATGACGGTGCAGATGTTTATGTAATAAACACCTGCTCTGTAACAGAACAAGCAGATAAAAAGTGTCGAAATATTGTTAGAAAAGCCCTGAGCTATAATCCCAGTGCGAAGGTATTTGTTATTGGATGCTACGCACAACTTAAACCCAAAGAAATATCAACTATTGAAGGGGTCGACTTTGTTCTAGGTGCAAATGAAAAATTTAACATTTCGAAATACCTGACTGATTTAAATAAAAATACCAATACAATAATTAAGAATGATCACATAAAAGAAACTAATACATTTATTCCTGGTTACAGTATTGGTGACAGAACAAGATCATTTTTAAAAATTCAGGATGGTTGTAATTATTTTTGCTCTTTTTGTACTATTCCACTTGCTAGAGGTAAAAGCAGAAGCGGAACTGTTGAGCAAACAATTTTAAAAGCTAAAGAGCTTGCTACTAAAAATGTAAAAGAAGTTGTTTTAACTGGAGTCAATATTGGCGACTTTGGAAACGGAACTAAAGAAACATTTTTATCATTAATTCAAGAATTAGATCATATTAAAGAAATTGATCGATTTAGAATTTCATCAATAGAACCAGACTTACTAAACACTCAAATTATCAACTTTGTTAAAGAATCAAAGAAATTTGTTCCTCATTTTCACATTCCTTTACAAAGTGGCTCTGACATCCTTCTAAAAAAAATGAGAAGAAGGTATAATACAGAACTTTACAGAAATAGAATATCCCTCATTAAAACATTAATGCCACAAGCTTGTATTGGAGCAGACGTAATTGTTGGATTCCCTGGTGAAACTGATGAGGAATTTAAAAAAACAATGGATTTTTTAATTGATTTGCCTCTATCATACCTGCATGTATTCACATATTCGGAAAGAGCCAATACAACAGCAACAAGAATGAATGATGTTGTTCCAATTTCTATTAGAAAACAAAGAAGCAAACAGCTCCGTAACTTAAGTGAAAAGAAAAAAAGAGCTTTTTACATCTCTCAACAAGGTGCAAATGAAAAAGTAGTCTTTGAAAAACAAGAAGAAAATGGAGTTATGTTTGGCTTTACCTCTAACTACATTAAAGTTAAAACTGGTTATAATCCGTACATGATTAATCAGACCGGTCATGTAAAACTAACTGAAGTTGGTGCGGATGGAATAATGAAAATGATATTTACTGAACAAGAAAAAGAGCAGAAACTTCTTAATGAATTGAAGTTAGACAACTAACTTAATTTCAACTAATTACAACCTAAAAATAAACCTCTTGGCCTCTTAATCAAACCCCATTAGATTTTAAACATCTAAGGTTATAAATTAAAAGTTTAAACATCAATTACCATTCATATAAATTCAATAATTGGTTAGAGTGATTAAACGTAATTTTATTAAAACCTCTAAAAACAAAAGAACTTTTCAATTCATGAAAAATATTTTTCCCACACTAATTTTCCTTCTATTTATTTCTGTCAATTCATTTTCTCAGCAGATGATGGTTAAAGGAAATGTTATTGATACTCTTAATAATAACAACCCTACTGAAAATGTAGTTGTAATGGTTTTAAGTCTTAGCGATTCAGTTTTATTAGGTTTTGACAGAACAGACTTTAATGGTGATTTTTCTATAACAGGATTACCTATAGACACAGTAGAAATCATAATGTCTCACCATAATTTTGATGATAAAGTAATCTTCTTTATGGGAAGTAATTCCAACAATGAATTAAATCTTATTAATACTATTCTTCCAGATAAAAGTGAAATGATAAATGAAGTTACAATTTATGCCAATAAAGAACCAATTTATTTTAGAGGTGACACCTTAGTTTATGTTGCCGACTCCTTCAAAACAAAACAGAATGCAGTGGTAGAAGATTTATTAAAAAAACTTCCTGGAATAGACGTAGATAAAAATGGAACCATTACTTCACAAGGGTTAGCTGTCAATAAAATTTTAGTTGATGGCGATGAATTCTTTGGAGACGACCCAACCGTAGCTACAAAAAATTTAGGAGCTAAAACAGTTGAATCCGTAAATATTTATGAGGAAGAAAACAAAGATGAAAGTGAAACTGCTGAAGAAACCATTCAAGTAATGGACTTAAGACTTAAAGAAGGCTCTAAAAAAGGATACTTCGGTAAAATTTCTGGAGCTTCAGATTTTCAAAACTTTTATGAAGGAGAATTCCTTGCCAATAGATTTAAGAACGATTTCAAGCTTTCTGTTTTTGCACTTGGGACCAATACACCGAGATCTAATTTTGGCTTTTCAGACACCAAAAAATTTGGATTAAGTAATGAATCTAATTTTGGAGGCAGATGGTGGGAAAACAACAATTCAAACTCTCAATCTGGAATTCCAAGAACATTTAGAACTGGGTTTTATTTCTCAGATAAAATTTCAAAAAAAATAAAGATTGGAGCTAATTACACCTATTCTAACAATGAAATGAATAGTATTTCTGATTTATCTTCACAATATTTCTTACCTGACACTACTTATTACACCTCAGATTTAGGAAATGCATATCAAAAAAGTGAAAAGCACAGTCTAAATTTAAAGCTCAACATTAAATTAGATTCACTAACTGAACTTGAAATAAAGCCAAAATACACCAATTCATCAGGTTTGTCTACTCAAAATGATTCAACTAGATTCATAAACGAAGAAGGAGATCTAAGTTCATACACTAGAAATTTTAATTTAAATTCCGGGGAGTCTCAAACAATCTCTAATGAATTACTTTTAATAAGAAAATTTAAAAAAGAAAAAAGAGAATTGTCTTTGACAATTAAAAATAGCTACTCTGAAAGTAAAGACACAACAGATCTTTATTTCCTTGACAATTACGAAAACACCACAGCATTAAACGACACTTTAGATCAAAAACAATTTGGAAATCAAATTAATCAAAATCACAGTGGGCTAATTTCATTTAAAGAGCCTCTTTCTAAAAGATGGACAGCAATTATAGATTACTATTCAAGATATAACAGCAATCAACAACAAAAAAAGACTAACGATTTTAATGCATCTAATAACGAATATTCATTACTTAACAGTAACCTTACCAATGATTTCACTACCAATCGGTTCACCAATCGTTTAGGTTTATTTTTTAATCTAAAATTCTTTAAGCATAAATTAAAAATTGGAGCATATCAAAGAAATGTTAGCATAGATAATATTGACATTAATGACAGCACTATAAAACAGAACATATTTAACTTCTTGCCCCAATTTAATTATAATTACAAGTTTAGTAATTCACAAAGATTAAGACTGTCTTACAAGACAAACTCTGCACAACCGTCAATAAATCAGCTACAACCAGTACAAGACAATACCAATCCAAATAGAATAACTATTGGAAACAGTGAATTAATTCCGACCTACTCTCATAATTTTAGTTTAAGATACAACAAGTGGAAAGCACTAACCGGAAGCTACATTTATACAGGAGCCAATTATAATATTACACAAAATGCTTTTTCATCATCTGTTGAATATGATAATTTTGGGAAAACAATATCGCAAACCGTAAACATTGATCAAAATAGCTCTGCAAACATGTATTTCGGAGCAGGCATACCCATTCTAGGAAGTGTTTTAAGTATTAATCCTAATTTAAACACCAGCTACAACAACACAACCAACTTTGTAAACTCCAATGAAAACACAACAAATACTTTAAATCTTTCTGGAGAATTAGAATTTGAAATAGAAACAGATTCTTTAGAACTTAACTTAGGAGGAAGCTACTCCTATTATTCACCATCTAGTACTTTAGCGATTTCAAGTAATCAACCCTATTATGCTCAAGAATATTTTGTGGAATTTGGCATAGATTTACCTTTTAAATTAAGAATAGAAACTGAAGCTACCTATGAAATTCAATCTTACCCTCAAAGCTTGGATAGAAACATAAATCTATTAATCTGGGACTTTGAAATTAGCAAACGATTTTTAAAGACTGAAAATTTAATTTTATCTATTTCTGGTAATGACATACTAAATCAAAACATAATAGCACAAAGAATAATAAATGACAATGTAATTATAGACAACAGAACAACCATTATATCAAGGTATTTTTTAGCTCGTCTAACATATAAATTTAACAATACTAAAACTAAAGAAAAAGATGCTAGCTTCCATTAAAAAATATACTTTATACTTTCTATTAACTTCTTTAATAACACCTGTCTTTGGTCAATTAAAAAGCGGTGTTATAACATATGAAAGAAAAATCAATCTCTTAAAAAAGTATACTACAGAAAGGTCAAGAAAATGGATTGGTGATGAAAAAGTCAAAATAGATTTATTTGAGCTGCAGTTTACTGGAAACACCTCTCTTTTTAAACCCATAGAGGGAGAAAGTCAAGGTAAAATGGATTGGACTACATCTAAAAATACTGTATACCAAAATTTAAACAGCAAAACAAGACTATCTGTTTATAGTATTTGGGGAGAATCTGTGTATGTTAGAGACACTGCAATACAAAGAAAATGGAAGATTACAGATCGCAAAAGAATAATTGCTGGTTATGAATGTAGAAGAGCCATTTGGAATAAAAATGACAGCACTAATATCTATGCATGGTATACCAATAAAATTAACCCTTCAACAGGACCAGAAACATTTAACGGACTTCCAGGAACAATCCTTGGATTAGCTACAGAAGATGGTGGAGTTGTTTACTTTGCTAAGTCAATTAAAGAAAGCTATATTGATCCTGACCAACTGGAGCCTGAAACAAAAAAGAAAGATGTTCTTACCGAAATGGAGCTAAGAACAAAACTAGAAAAGCGTGCCAAAGGAAATCCTTGGATGAAAAAACTAGTTAATGATGTTTTTGCTTGGTAGCAAATTTCTGTTTAGCTTTTGACTACCTTTATTCAAAGTCTAAACATGAAGCGACTAACTTTTTTATTTTTCATTTTTTCAATACTTAAATCCACTTTTTTATTAAGCCAAAATGCGCTAGTTGTAAACAGTGACTCATCAAATAAGTATACAGATCTTGATCCATATGTTTCCTATTTTTTCCCGGACACATTATTAACAATAGATTCCATTTTAAAAAATAAACCAGAATTTACAATTCTAGAATTAAATAAAAATAATCACATTGTAAATGAATCAATTATCTCCAAAAATGGTTGCTGGTTAAAATTCAAAATTAAAAACAATTCGAATCATAATCTTCAATATTTCTATGGAGTTTCAACCAACAAAGTGAAAAAACTATATGAATTTAATGGTAGAATTTATATTGAAAAAATTTCTGGGAAATCTATTCCCTCAAGCAAAAGAGCATATACACACGGTAATAAAGAATTTCTACCATTTAACATTTCACCAAATAAAGAAAATACGTATTACGTATTCATTTCTAATACTAACGAAAGTGAATTAACGATTCCACATTCTGATATATTTCCATCAAAATTCGTTTTAAAAGCTAATAGAAAATCAAATTATTACATAGGTATTTTCATTGGAATAATAATTATAATTCTTTTTACCAATCTCATTCTTTTTTGGTCCACAAAAGATAGTACTTACATATATTACTGCGCTTACCTGTTCTTTGCAGGCAGTTTAATTTTATCTATTTACGGAACTTTATTTGAATTATTTCTCCCCAATCAAACATGGGTTAATAATCCTTTAATTTTATTAGGATCCTCAACTGCAACAATAATCTCTTATGCACTATTTAGCAGTAAATACCTTGACATAAAAAAATTTTATAAACGATGGAATATTATATTAAATGTTATTATCTACTTATCAATTTTATCTTTTTTCTTATTTAGTTACACTTTCATTTATTCCGGATTAGTTGCAAGAACTTTCTTATGTTCTATTTTATGGACAATAATCGTTTACACTACTTGTACTATTCCAGCTTTTTTCAAAAGAACATACCACACTAAAATTTTTCTTTTAGCGTATTTATGTTTAATAATAGGTTTTGTTTTAATATTTCTTGACCTAATAAATGATAAAGAAGGTTATTCAATTCAATACTATTTGCTAGCAGCTATTGTTGCTCAAGTATTTATTCTTTCACTTGGTATAGGTAAAAAGATGAGTAGTCTAAGGAAAGAAAAAGATAATGCCAAAGAAAAAGCCATGCTGCAGCTTGAAGGAAAAGTTACTGAAAGAACAAAAGAGCTTAATGAAAAGAAAAACATTCTTGAAATTAAAAACAAAGAAATTAACGACTCAATAAATTATGCTAAAAGAATACAAGATGCAATTCTACCTGCTAAAGGTCAAATATCTACAGCTTTTGAAAATAATTTTGTTTTGCACCTTCCTAAAGATATTGTGGCAGGTGATTTTTACTGGTTAGAAAAAACACCTAATTCCAATTTACTAGCCGTAGCTGACTGCACAGGACACGGAGTTCCTGGAGCAATGGTTTCTGTTGTTTGTTACAACGCTTTAAACAAATCGGTAAAAGAATTTAATCTTACTAACCCTGCTCAAATTCTTGATAAAACAAGAGACCTAGTTATTGAAACATTTAGTAAAAACTCTTTAGGTATTAAAGATGGGATGGACATCTCTTTAATAAATTATAATTCTGCTTCAAAAAAACTACTTTATTCTGGAGCAAACAATCACCTTTTAATTATAAGAAACAATGAACTTCTTGAGTATAGAGCAGACAAACAACCTGTTGGAATGGCTGAGAGTTATACACCATTTAGTAATCATGAAATAGATTTAATAAAAAATGATGTTATCTACCTATTCACTGATGGATATGCAGACCAGTTCGGGGGAGAAAATGACAAAAAATTAAAATCGGCCAATTTCAAAAAGTTGTTACTTAAAAACAATGAACTAAAGATGGAAGAACAACGAATGGAATTATTAACCTTCTTTAATAATTGGAAAAATCAAACAGAACAATTAGATGATGTTTGTGTAGTAGGTATAAAAGTTTAAAATCACCTATAAATAAATTCTATATTTTTCTTAAAGGTATTCCCCATTTCATCTATAAAAACAAATTTATGTACACCTTCATTAGCTGAAATTTCCATTTTATGATTTCGCTTTGTTTTACCTAAAAATTGCTCATCAATGTACCAATAAATTTCAGCAGCAGGATTTTTATGAGCCATTTCAAATACAGATGCGCTTAAACTACCATCTAAATTTTTAGGAATATATATTTTCAACCCATCATTAGGATATATTAGATCCATTACTCTTTCGTTATTTACAATACAATCTGGATGAAGCTCTGGTAGTTTCTTATAAGATGGATGCCGCAACCTATAATACCATTCTTGCACAGGAGGTAAAGAAAACCAACTTTTTTCCTTCATTGTAGAAACATCATAACAACTGCTATTAACTCTAAATTTCTCATTATTATCTAAATGAATTATTTTATGATATTCACAAGTAGGATAATGAATACCCATCTCATGATTTCGTATAAACCTAGATTCGGGACAATTAATAGATTTTCTAAAACCACTTTGAGCACAAATCTCAATTGTTTTTAGCTCACTTTCTGGAGACTCAAACCATGTTGTAGTGTTTAACTTCTTAAAGGTTTCAAACATCAATGGAGCAGCCATTTTAACACCTGTTAAACCAGGTCTACCCTCTCCATCGGCATTCCCCACCCATACACCAACAATATATTCTGGTGTAATTCCAACAGACCAAGCATCTCGTTGACCAAAACTTGTACCTGTTTTCCACGCAATTTTCTTTGAAGACTCGAATATTTTCCAAGCACCTTCCTCTAAAGGTCTATTTACTTGAGTTAACATTTCAAAAACTTGAAAAATTGAAGCTTTTGAAAAATTATCTAGCTCTAAAGCTGATTCAACATTAATTTCTTTTAGATAGCTTATTGGTTTCAAAGATTGGTTATTCAACTTTTTAGCTAAGAAATAATAAGCTTCACACAATTCCCACAAAGTGCATTCTGCTCCACCTAAAATTAAAGACAACCCATAATGAGAAGCTCCTCTATTAATCGTACTTATCTGAAGTTCATTTAAACGTTTATAGAATTCTTGAACTCCGTAATTCTGCAACAATTTAACTGCAGGAATATTTAAAGACCTTACAAGAGCATCATTAGCAGGAACTGCACCATCATATGATCGATTAAAATTTTGAGGTGAATATCCAGAAATTTTTGTAGGAACATCTTCAATTAAAGCTGTAGGAAGCAATGTCCCATTTTCAAGCATAGAAATGTATAGTAGCGGCTTTAAAGTACTTCCAGTGCTTCTATTAGCTGTAATAACATCAACATTAGCACCACAATCTTCAACTTTACAATTCGTATTTCCAACATATGATAAAACTTTAGCGTTTTTCACGTCAATAACAAGTAAGGCTGCATTCTGAATTTCATTTTGTGACAATCTAAAATGATACCTTTTCATTAATTCGTTTAATGAAAGTTGTAGCTCTTGATTAATTGAAGAATATATCTGTTTATTCTTAATTCCATCTTTAAATGACCTGTTCAATAAATGTGGAGTATGTTGAGGCAAAGGAATTGGTTTCTGAGGAAGCGGTTCTTCTTTAGCCAATTCACAATTTTCTTTAGTTAAAATTTCATTTCTAGATAATTTATCCAATAATCTATTTCTTTTAGAAAGTAATAATTGATGATTTTTACCTGGATAAATCAATGAAGGAGCATTTGGCAAAACTGCCAAAGTTGTTATCTCCCCCCAAGATAGTAAGTTAGAAGACCTTCCATAATACCTCCATGAAGCTGCCTCTAAACCAACTACATTACCTCCAAATGGAGCATGTGATGCATATAAATTTAAAATGTCAGCCTTAGAATGAGTAAGCTCCAATCTAATTGCTAATAAAATTTCAATGACTTTCTCGGAATAGGTTCTAGACTTTCCTTTTCTAGACAATCTAATGAGCTGCATGGACAATGTACTTCCGCCACTAATGATTTTATCAGAAAACATATTCTGACTAAAAGCTCGAACAATTGAAACAGGATTAATTCCTAAATGGTAATGAAAATATTCGTCTTCAAAAAAGACAACAGCTTTTTTATACTTATCGGGAATAGAATCAGAACAAGGAAATCTCCACTGACCATCAGACGCTATTCTAGCAGAAAGCAAATTCCCATTAGAGCTTCTTATAATGGTTGAATAAGGATCACTAAATAGTTCTCCAATAGATAAACACCATGTTAAGATTAAAACACTAATAATAGAGAAGACAACAAGCTTTTTTTTTGTTTTATTAAAACCCATCAATCTTAAAAACAAATACATATACTATAAATCACTTAGCTCTCCACCAGCCTTAACTACTTTAACTCTAGTTCCAGCTTTTCTAGCATTTATCTCATTATCATACATTGCCTCACAATAAACAGTAGGTAAATTAAATTCCCCTAAATAAGTTGCATTTAGAATAACTCTGAATTTTTTACGAGTGTACCTGTTTATGTTAAAATAAGTAAGAACTCTATCGTCTCTAAAGTCTTGATAATCTGGGACATCTTTTAACAATGTAGATGCACTTACATCCATTCTAGTGTTTCTAATCTCCCAACCAGACGGGAACAATTGAGTTAGTGCCATTTCAGTATAATGAGGTTTAACACCTGGATGAAAAATGTCAACTTCAGCAATAAAATCAGTGCCTTGTTCAATCACAGAAGGGTCAATTGGATTTTCTTGAAGATCCATGTATTTAACAATCATTTGCAAGTTACTTTCTTTAGATGTGTTGTCTCCATTTAAAGGAATACCACTAAGCTGAAGTTTTACAAATAACTTTTTAGTAGATTCATTTGTCAGTTTTAACTGACCAGATCCATTGGATTTAAAGCTGATTTTATTCTGACTAATAGGAGAAGAAGATTTCACATTTTCACTATCGCCATTTACAACTAATTGGTAATTCATATCCACCTTTGAATCATCTCCAATAAACTTACTTATTGCCATAAGTGAATAAGCTGTTGTTTGTGTACTATACCAGCTTCTTGAAGCCAAACCATTAGAAATATTATCCATAATTGATTTACCGGTTTTAAAATCATTCAAGAGAGTTAAGACTTCTAAAATCATAGCTTCGTCTCTTCTTGAACTTCCATAAGTATAAGATGGTGTATTGTATTTAGGAACATTTACACCAATAGATTTCACTAATGACTTAGCAACTTCAGGCTTACCCGCTAGTACATAAGCCCCCGCAAGTCTCCATCTAGAGGTAACTGTTAAATTATTAATCTCTTTCATTCTATTCATAGCTCCTAACGCTGGTTTTTTAGCAAGTGCCAGTGTATATAATCTATAAGATTGTAACAACTCACTTGAATAACCACTGTTATTATATCTTGACCAACTATTAGCCCTTTGCTTTTGAAATTTTAGCCAGCTCTTAATCATTCCATCTGGAACAGCATAACCTTGATTTCTAGCTTCAATTAAAAAATGTCCAGCATAGTTGGTACCCCACTCGCTAGCGCCATTGTTATTGTTCGGCCAGTAAGACATTCCACCATTTGATATTTGAAATGTTTTCAACCTTGAGATACCATTATTAATATTGTTTTGAATTTCTTTTATCTGTTCTTCTTTTAAATCCAATAAATTAGAAAGAAATAATTGAGGGAAAACAGAAGAAGTTGTTTGCTCAATACAACCATGTGGATATCTAATTAAATATCCTAACCTACTTTCCAAGTTTAAAGGTGGAATACTAGAAACTTCCAATATTCCAGTATTGGTCCCTTTTATTCCAATTTGTTGATATTCACTGCTCCAAGATTCACCAGGTTCAATAACGGATTCTGTAATGTCATTTATTCTAGGGTTTGGAATTCTCAGTGCAATGTCAATTGAATGATAAGCAGTTTTATTTCCTGATTTCACAGAAACTTTAACATTCCCTTTGCCTATTTGGTTAGCAACCTTAAGGTCAAAATTAACAACCTTATCTCCTATCTCTGAAAAAGTAACTGATTTAGACTTAGAACCTATTAAGCTAAACATGTTATTTGTTTCTACAGTTACAGTAGCTTTTTTAACTGATTTATCCATTGCAAAAACAGTAACAGGAAGTTTGACCAAATCTGATGGAGAAACTACTCTAGGTAAGGTAGCAAGAACCATTAAGGGCTTTTTTACTGGAGTTGTTTTTTCGGCAGAACCATAAGCACCAGCATTTCCTGCAACAACCATTGTTCTAACAGATCCAATGTAATTGGGCATGATAAACTTATGTTCTTTTGATTGCCCTGATTCAATTGTAAAGGGCCCAAAATACCTAACAACAGGTTTAAAACGGTTAACCTTGCTTGCATCATTTTCTTTTTCAAATTCATCACCACCAAGAGCTAATAGACCAGCCATCTCCCCAGAAAATGCACCTATAACATATTTATACATGTCCCAAGTTTTAATACCGAGTGCTTCTTTGGAATAAAAAGTATTCCAAGGGTTGGGCGTTCTAAAATTGGTGAGATCTAATAATCCATCATCAACAACAGCAACAGTATAAGTCATTTTCTTACCGTTAGATTCACTAACTCTTATTGACACCTCTTTTTCAGGGCTCAATTCATCAGCCATATCAATTTTAGGATGCAAAATAGTGTTTGGATCCTCAACTTTAATAGATTGAATACCGTATAAACGAATGGGTAAATCATTTTCTTTATTTACATGTGGTTGAACTAATGAAATGTGAACAAAAACGTTTGGAGACATTTCAGGAGTTGTTTTAAAAGAAAATTTATGGTTATTCTCCTTAGGGTCGACCCAAAAAGTTTCCACTACTTTAGAACCTGATTCAACGCTAACCAATGCTCTTCCTTGATTAAATTTAGGAAGCTCTACTTCTACATCTTCACCAACATTGTAAGCTTTTTTATCTGTTGAAAAAACCAACATTTCTGCACCTTCTGAATTTTCTTGACCAGAATTATTCCACCAACCTCTATAAGTTAAGTAAAATGTTTCACCAGTACTGTGACCAGAAATTGGATCTGTAATTCTAATTAATTTCCTTCCATAGTAATCTCCTTTAAAATCCATTTCATACAATACTTTTCCATCTACAGTATTGACTAAATCGGATTTAATAAGATGTGTGGATTTATCAGAAACATATCTAGCTAAATCTTCATTATAAGATCTTTCCCACCACCATCTCCATCTGACATCAAAAATTTCAATTTTTAAACCTTTTCTGTTTAATGGATTTCCATTTTCATCTAAAGTAACAATTGAAATTAAGTTTTTGTCATTCGAATATAATGCACCATTCCACCCTTTCCCTTCCGGGATTTTAACACCAACATAGCTGCTGTATGGAGAATAGTAGATTGTTTGATTATTAATACTAAAATCGCCACTTTTTTCAAAAACACGAGTTTTAAAATTAGCTTTTAACATTCCTGGTGCCTCATCAGAAACTGAAATATCAGGGTTAAAAGAGACTTTTCCTTCAGCATCAGTTTTACCATCAAATATT
>CALSPA010000017.1 GCA_943788115.1 uncultured Flavobacteriales bacterium | reverse complement strand
TCCAAATGTTTCTTATCATGCTTTCCTTAACAAAGACGTTGAAAAAGAAATAGTTGTAAATAATCCAATTGATTTTCCCGACCCTAGTATGATTCATCGGATTGAAGAACCCTACATAAAGGCTTCTGTAATAACAAAATCTGATTATGTAGGACCTATCATGAGCTTATGTATTGAAAAAAGGGGAGAATTAACTAATCAAGTTTATTTAACTACTGACAGAGTTGAGTTGAGTTTTAATGTGCCTTTAGCTGAAATTGTTTTTGATTTTTATGACCGATTAAAATCAATTTCTAAAGGATATGCATCTTTTGATTATCATCCAATTGGTTTTAGAGAATCAAAACTTGTTAAGATGGATATTTTACTTAACGGAGATATGGTTGATGCCCTTTCTGCGCTGGTACACAAAGATAATGCCTACAACTTAGGTAAAAGAATTTGTCTGAAATTACGTGAATTGATACCTAGACAGCAGTTTGCAATAGCAATTCAAGCGGCCATTGGAGCGAAAATTATTTCAAGAGAATCTTTATCTGCATTACGTAAAGATGTAACCGCCAAATGTTATGGAGGAGATATTACTAGAAAACGTAAATTATTAGAAAAGCAAAAAGCAGGAAAGAAAAAAATGAAGCAAATAGGTAATGTAGAAATTCCACCTAAAGCATTTTTGGCGGTTTTAAAGTTGGATTAGAAAAATGCCCGAATTTGCACTCCACCAGTATGTACAGCAGGAGTTTCAAATGACTTTCTTCCATTGTAATTTAGTGTTAATTGTAAGTTGTTAGCTAATGTTCTTTGATAGGATATTGTCCATGTTGAATTGTTTCCTGGCTGTAATGCTTCTAACATTTCAAAAGAAACAGCGGTGTTTTCTTCTCCAATATAATTAATGTAAATGTAATTTATGTTTCCCGTGAAGCTACCTTTTTTGGGTTTGTTGTATCTAAGCTCTAACCCCAAAGCACTTAAGAAAACGTTTTCTCCTCCGTATAAGATTACATTTTTTTTATCAGTGTAACTCCCATTTAAAGAAAGTCTAAACTTTGTGCTTGGTTGGTATGCAATTTTAGAATTGTATTTTGCAATTTTTAGTTCATAATTCCTTGTTGGAGCATAATCTGAATAGTTATGTTTTATTCCATTTTCACTATTAGCTGTAATACTCAAGGATTTATTAATGTTCCACCTAATTTTCCATTCTTTAGTAAGTTTTTTTCTTGAATCAAAACCATTTAATAAGAGTATTTTACTGTTAAATTCTTGGAAAGTATACTCTATCCCAAATTTTGGATTTGAACGATTAAAGAAAATACTATTTCTAAAAGAGTTTGAAAGAGTTTGAAGTAATGTATCATTAATGTTGTTTTGAAAGGGATTAGAGAATGTTTTAAAATCAAGAGATGAAGTTTTTTTCTCAGATCGTAATGTTGTTTGTGAGTTAAATCGATTAATAAATTGAAAGAGTTTCTTTTTCTTTTTGAAAAAATACCTAGGATTAACATTTAAAACTTCACTTAACTGATAGCTGTATACTTTAACGTAATTATTTGATGGTGTGAAAATTCTTATGTAAGTTGCTTGATCTTGAAATTGAGCAATTTCAAACTCTCCTAAATCTTTTATGTCATCATTATTGTAATCCACCCATGTGTAAACTCCTTGTCCTGCAGGAACCTCTAAATAAATAAATTCTTTTTGTAGTTCTAATCCAGAGCCGATTTCATAATACGTGTTTGAATGAATCATACCTTTTAATATTTTGAACTGATAATCAATCCTGTTAATCAATGAATTTTCCGGTAAAATGTTAGTTAAAGATGTATCAAGGATAGATAACATTCTATAGGCAACACTTATTTTTAATTGTTGATTTTTTTTATTTCTCATCGAGTAAATAAAACCTGGGCTTTTAGCTGCTGCAGCTTTCTTTAACTTATTAAGTTTATTGAACCAATCGTATCTTTCTTGATAGAAAAATTGAAAATTGTTTTTAGAAGAATCTCCTTGTTCTAGAAAAATTTTCCAATCATAAAATTGATATGTTGAATTTGTTAAGGTATCTGAATCTAAAAATAAGTTTTGTTCATGTATATCTTTAAACCCAATTTTAAACTTCTTAAATGATTTGGAAATATTTGCTTTGTGCCTTAAGAATGATGAATTTTGAACACCATCAGTTGTTAAATAGCTAACATCAATCTTAGCGTCAACTTTTTTAGTCCATTTAATTTTTAAATCATTTTTTAACCCGATATATGAAGTGTCAATTAAATAGGAATTAAATTTATATTCAATAGAATTAAATTTGTTTTCCATTTTCAACCCTGCATTACTTGCATATTGATTCCCTTTTAGTTGTTGATTTTGAGTGTTCCAATTTCTTTCAAATTCAACTTCTCTAAATCTTTCAATTCTTTTAAAATTTTTACTTAAGCTTTCAAAATCTAAGAACGAGTTTACAGACCAGCTTTTAATTGGTTTCAATGAATGATTCCAACTAAATTTCCCGGCTAATCCTAAGTTGTCATTATTCCCTGTTGATGAAAATGTGTTTAAGTCTTCGTTTGACAGTGCTAATTCAAACCTTGTAAAAGAAGCTTTACCATATCTTTTTTCAATGCCTGTGCTTATCATTTGCCTTTTTTTTGGGGTAACCAACAATCTAACTGCAGAAAATGATCCATTATGAATTGTGTCATTATTTAAAATTGTTGGAGCAACCCATTGATAAATCCTGCCTAATGGACTGTATTCTACTAATTCATAATCGCCTTGGTTTGCACCAACATTAGAAAAAACTAATTGATAGCTTGCACTATCAGGAGAGTTAGAGTATTCATAAACTTGATAACCTAGACTATCTATTTTTTTATATAGAATAAGCTCATTTGTGAATTGAATACTATCAATACTTGGAACAAAAGCCGCATTTAAATTATCTCCAATTTGAGACAGTGTTTCTTTATCATTTTCATTTAAATCTTGTTGAATAGGTTGATTTTTACTGTCTTGTTCTCCGTAAACATTTAAAAAGATGGACCAATTATCTTTAGTGTAAACATTGCTATTTTGAATTAACGATCGTGCATAATTTTTATCACTATACTGAAATTCTACAACTATTCTTTTGTCTTTAGTAATTAGGTGATTTGTTGTAAATGTTATTTCAGCTGTATTGTAATCAATAACATAATCATTTTCCTGACCCCTTTCTAATAAAGCCCCATCTATGTAAACATTTTCAGTTCCACTTAGAATAATAATGTATGGTTCATTTTCAGTTCCAATTAGTTTGTAGGGGCCAAGGTTTCCTTCAATTCCCTGTATTACGTTTCTAGAAAACTTTCCCTTACTGATTGCGGCACTCATTTGAGTTTTGAAATTTCCCTTTCCTGAAATGGTCTCATAAGTAGCTCCTTGACCTCTTTTGTTATAATTGAGAAAATATCCAGTGGGTTTTTTTATCCAGAAATCTCCTGCGGTTAATTTCCAATTTTTAGAAAAAAGTTGAATATAAACTTGATCAAAATCCTGCAATTGTTGAGTGTTTCCTTGTGGTTGTATAGGAATGTTATTATCAGTAATAGAGGCAGCTATGCTAATTTCTTCAGATATTTTCCCAGATATTTGAAGGTTTAAATTTGAATTTAAAGCAAGGTTTTGATTGTTTCCAAACGCTGCGCCTCTTGAAATACTTCCAGATTTGTTGAGCCCTCCCATTCCAAAGAGATCTCTATTTTCTGGAAGTGCAGAAAATCTAATAGGTTTAAAATTTAAAGAAGAATCATTAATTATTGATGTAGAATCTTTAAGGCTAAAGGATGAATTGAAATTAAATTGAAAAATTCTATATTCAATTAATAAGGTGTCATTTATAGGGTAATTAGGGGTTATTTCACATTTGTTTAAATTAATATTAAACATGCTGTCCGGAAGAATAGTTTTGTCTTTTAAAAAGATTTGAAGAGAATTAGGGACTATGTTTAGTGTGTCAAATATTACGGACTTATCGCTTATATAAACGTTTGTTTTACGTATGTTATTTTGAGTGATTTGGCCTTCGATAATAGAAGGAAACATAAAGCATAAAAAAATAATATTTGAAAATATAATTTTATTCATATTTATAAAGTGGAAGGTACTAACTTAAATTTAACGAATCATGAATTGAATTGTTATAATTGAACAGTACAATAATTCTTAATTTTATCAATGTTATTTATTTATATTTGCCTTGATTAAAATGACCATTATCAATTTAATGAATATGAAACAGAGCATATATTTAATTTTTATTTTCTTTTTTCTTTCTTCATGTAACACTTCTAGCTCAGATAAATCAACTTCTAAAAACGATGTTGTTGATGCTAAAGGATATTATTTTGAAGGAGACAAGAAATATAAAATTTATAACGGAGGAATTTTTAGAATAAATGAGGTGGAAGATTTTAAAAATTTATTCCCTCAAAGCACAATTGATGGCGTTTCTAATAGAATTGGAGCACAAATTTATCAAGGTCTTTTAAAATTGAATCAAAGAACTTTGAAAGTTGAAAATTGTTTAGCAAAATCTGTTGTTGAAGAAAATAATGGAACTCTTCTAACATTCACTTTAAATGATAATGTGTTTTTTCATGATGATCCTTGTTTCGAAAATGGAATAGGTAGAAAATTTTCTGCTTATGATGTTAAAACATGTTTTGATATGTTGTGTGAATTTAGATCTGATAATTTATTATTTGAACTATTTGATGGTAGGGTTAAAGGTGCAAGAGAATATTTTGAGTCTACTCAAAACAATGCAAAATTATCAGAGGGAGTTTCAGGTGTTAAGGTGTTAGATTCTCTTACCTTATCTATTGAGCTCATGAAGCCTTGCTCTTTTTTTAAAAAAGTGCTAACTCATAATGGATGTTGGATTTTCCCAATTGAAGCGTATGAAAAATATGGTGCAAACATGAGAGCATTATGTGTAGGAACAGGACCTTTTGTCATCGATAAAATTATGGAAGGAACTCAAGTTAGATTAGTAAAAAATGAAAAGTATTGGGAGAAAGATGATAATGATAATAAACTACCATATATTGATGTAGTTAAAATTACATTTACAAAAGATAAAAAAACTGAACTTGCTAATTTTAGAAAGGGTAATTTGGACATGATTTGGCAATTGCCTGTCGATGAAATGAAATCAGTTTTGGTATCATTAGAAGAAGCTAAAAATGGAGGAAATCCTGAGTTTCAATACCAACAAAAACCAGGTCTATCTGTTCAATATTATAGTTTTTTAAATAGTTCTGAAGTTTTCAATGATTTAAATGTTAGAAAAGCATTTAATTATGCAATTGATAGAAAAACTTTAGTTAAGTATACACTACAAGGAGATGGAATGCCTGCTGTTCATGGCTTAATTCCTAATTTTAAAGAATACAATAATGACGAAATCATCGGTTATAATTTTGATGTGAATAAAGCTAAAAAGCATCTTGCAAGTGCTGGTTTTCCAAACGGAAAGGGGTTCCCTTCAATTTCCCTTCAAATTAATGAAGGAGGGTCAACCAATGTTATTTTAGCAGAAGCAATTCAAAATATGTTAAAAGAAAATTTAGGAATTAATGTAGAAATTGAACCGCTGCCTTTCCCAACTCTTATTGAAAGGTTTGCTAATGGTAAATCAGATTTCTGGAGAACATCATGGATTGCTGATTACCCTGATCCTGAGAACTTTTTGAAGTTGTTTTATGGCAAAACCGTTCCAGAAAAGCCAAACGAAAAATCTTTCCCTAATGCTTCTAGGTTTCAAAATGATGAATTTGATCGTTACTTCGAAAAAGCATTGTCGTCTGTAGATGTTGAAGAGCAATTAAAAAGTTATCAAAAATGCGATAATATATTGATTGAACAGGCAGCATTTATGCCAATTTATTATTCTGAATATATTAGATTACTTAACCTTAAAGTTAGAGCATTCCCTCAAAATGGAATGGAATACCGAGATTTATCCAGAGTCTTTATTTCAAAGTAAAGATTTAATTCTCTAGATCTTTTTCTTTTAATAATAGAATGTTTATAATTTTTTTGTAATCAATTTAAATGTTAAAAATTTGGTTCCAAATTTGTATACTTATTATTTATGAAAATTATGATTAAAAAATTCCCTATAGTTCTAGTTATTGCATTTTTAATTTCTTGTGTACCCGCTAGAAAATATGAAGAAGTTGAAAGCAAACAAAAAGTTTGTTCTGAAAAATTAAAAGAAGTATCAGACTTAGCAATAAAACTTGAAACTGATAACACAGAATTAAAGGCAGGTTTTGACCAAATGAATGATCAGGTTAGAAGGTTGAAATCTGATACAACTCTACTTGGGAAGGCTCTTAGAATCAAAGAAAAACAATACGATAAAATTGATTTATTGAACCAACGAATTCAAGATCAATTAGAATCTCTACAAAAAGGAAGCGCAATTGAAAACCAACGATTGATTTCTGATCTTGATAAAACAAGATTAGAACTTCAAAGAAAAGAAGATGAACTTCGTTTATTAGAAATTGAATTGAATCAAAAGAAATTTGATTTGGATAAATTGTCTACGGACTTGAAAGACAGAGAATTACGAGTGAAAGAGCTAGAAGAGCTCATTGCTAATAAGGATGCAATGGTTAAAGCCTTGAAGGATAAAGTGTCAAAGGCTTTACTAGGGTTTAAAGATAAAGGGTTAACAGTAGAACAAAAAAATGGTAAGGTTTACATAAGTATGGAAGCTAAATTGTTATTTGGTTCTGGAAGCACCCAAGTAGATCCAGAAGGCCAGAAAGCATTAATAGAATTGGCTAAGATTTTAGAAGGTCAAGAAGATCTTGAAGTTTTAGTAGAAGGCCATACAGATACGGACAAAATGAATTCAGGTTCACATCCAAAAGATAATTGGGAGCTTAGTGTTTTAAGAGCAACTTCAGTGGTTAAAATCATGTTAAAGCACAGTGAAATTAATCCAGTTACAATTACTGCAGCTGGAAGAAGTGAGTTTTTACCTGTAGATGTAAATGATAAGTCAAAAAACAGAAGAATTGAAGTTATTCTTATTCCTAAGTTAGATGAATTGTTTGAGATTATATCAAAGGATAATTAAATCAATCTTTCTCCTCTTCAGAACTTAATTTAGTTAATCCCTTAAGTCCTTCTGCCATTTTTTTGAAGTAGTAGGCAAGAGATGTTTTTTCTAAAGGAATATCTACTGGTATATTTAGCTCAATAGGGATTTCTGCATCTACAGACATTGCCTCATCAAATTGTATAATGGCAGAAGTCTTTAGAGGAATATTTACAGGAACCATTAAGTCTACAGGTATTTTCATTGATAGCCCTACAGGTAATGTATCTATTATTAGCATATCAATTGGAACCACACTGTGGACAGGTAAAAGTTCATTAAAACCTATTTTTAAAGTTTGTTGGACAGGTATTTTGCCTCTAATGGGGAAGTTAAATCCTTTACCACCAAAGATTGCCATGTTCATTTTTTGGTTTAGAGGAATTGTGTCATCAACTTCAATATTTACAAAGTCAGTAATTTCTATTGTAGTGTCAAGTTTTATATAATCGTGAACTCCAATTTTAAAAGGGATAAGCATACTCTCATTTACAGGTATTTCTGCTTTAAATGGGATTTCTGTTTTAAGAAACATGTTAATATTTACTTTTAATTCATCAGTAACTCTTATATCTGAATTAAGCGGAATATTTTCCTTGACTGAAACAGTTGTTATAATGTGTTGAGTTGCCATTTCATTCATAAGATCTCCAATTTTTTCAAGTCTTTTTTCGGAAATGGAAAGTGCAGACAAAAGAACAATTATGATTCCAAAAGAAATCATTAAAGAAATAATTAGAAGTATGTTTGTTAATCTTTTATTCATCAGAGTTTAAATATAGGAAAATCACAATAATTACTAATTTTATAAAAAAAAAACATGTTTTTATTCTCAAATTTTAAAATCAATATTTTAATTCTATTTTTAATTGTTTTATCATCTTGTTCTCAGTTGAGATACACAGATTATGGTAAGCCGTTAGATTTTTTAAAATCTCACCGTGTAGGGAGTAAAAATATTGAATTGGATCAAGGCTCCGAAATTAAAAAGAATGAAAATAAAGAATTGTATCCAGAAAAAACTATCGTTTCATCTTTAGCTAATGTTGAAGAATTTAAATCCATTAAAGAACAGGAAAAGCTAAAAGTGGCTGTAAATAACATTTCTTCTTTTCAGCAAAATAAAATTTCTACTTCCTCCGGTTTTAGAATAAACCAAGAGAAAAAAATTAACCCATTATTAAATTCATTTGAAATAATAGAACAACATCAGGGGAATAAAAATGACACTAATTTGGATGAGGTTGACGATATCATTTTAATGATTCTTTGTGTAATAATCCCTCCTTTAGCGGTGTTTTTCGCTTACGATATTAGTAATGAATTTTGGATAGATTTAATACTTACTATTTGTTTTTTCCTTCCAGGAATTATTTATGCTTTGTATGTCTGTTTTTTTAAATAAATCATTTTTTATAAAAATGCATTTCTTCCACGTATTTAGCTACTTTTTCTGAAAGCATATACCTTACATCCTTATTGTTTTTAATGGCTTTTCTAATAAAACTTGATGATATTTTCATGACAGGCGCGTCACATATTTTGACTTTAGAATGACCATAAAGAGGAGAATTTGTTTTTTCTTCTAGAGATGGATTAATCAATCTAGGGTAAACATATAGGTTGCTTTTTTCTAATATCTGTTTATGATTCTTCCATTTATGAAAAGTCCTTAGATTGTCTTCACCCATAATTAAATTGAATTCATTATTAGGATATTTTTCATATAAATACACCAATGTGTTGATTGTGTATGACGGTTTGGGAAGATTGAATTCAATGTTAGATGCTTTAAGTTGACTATTTTCTTCAACAGCTATTTTCACCAATGATAACCTGTGGTAATCTTCCAACATGGAGTCTTTTTCTTTAAAAGGATTTTGAGGTGAAACTACAAGCCAAACTTCTTGCAAGTCTGTATAATTGGCCATGTAATTTGCAATTATTAAATGTCCTACATGAATAGGATTAAATGTCCCAAAATATAAACCTACTTTTTTCATTAATTGTTTAAAAAGTTTTGCACTAAAGTTTCAGTCTCAATGAAAGCATTATTAAGAGTTTTGTTAACTACTACAGCATCAAAATTCTCCTTGAAAGATAGTTCTAGTTTTGCTTTTGAAATTCTTTTGTTTAAAGATTTAACATCTTCAGACCCTCTATTAACTAGACGTTTTTTTAATTCTTTAATTGAAGGAGGTTCAATAAATATTGATAGTGCATTTTTTCCGAAATAATTTTTTAAAGCGATACCTCCTTTTACATCAACATCAAAGATTACGTGTTGGTTATTATTCCAAATCCTATCTATTTCACTTTTTAAAGTCCCATAAAATTGATCCTTATAGACTTCCTCCCATTCAATAAAAGATGAATTTGATATTTTCTTTTTGAAAGAATCTAGGGTTAAAAAATAATAATCAACTTCATTTGTTTCATTTTCTCTTTTCTCTCTTGTACATGCTGATATTGAGAAAGATAAGTTTGTCAATTTTTTTAGTAACAATTGTACAATACTCGTTTTTCCAGCTCCAGATGGGGCGCTGAATATAATGACTTTTCCTTTTTTTGATTCCACACTCATTAGAGTACGTTTAATGTTTGTTCTTTAATTTTCTCTAAATGATCTTTCATTTGAACTACATTTTTTTGAATTTCAAAATGATTGGCTTTAGAGCCTAAAGTGTTTATTTCTCGTCCAATTTCTTGCACAATAAAGCCTAGTTTTTTGCCATTAGATTCCGGTTTTTCTATTGTTTCAAAAAAGTGATCACAGTGCTTAGATAATCTAACTTTTTCTTCTGTGAAATCAAATTTTTCTAAATAATAAATTAGCTCTTGTTCAAACCTGTTTTCATTGTAAGTTTCATCTTTTGCTACAGTTGCTAAATTTTTTTTAAGCCTTTCTTTTATAGTTTCAATTCTAGCTTGATCAAATTTTTCGCAATCTTTTAATAGCTTCATTATTGATTGAGTTTGAAACCTGATGTCTTTTTCAAGAGCTCCACCTTCATTTTTTCTAAAATTTGAAAGATCTATTATAGCTTCTTTAATCAGTAAAACAACTTGTTGCCATTCATCATCTGAAAGTTCTTTTCTTTCTGTTTTTAGCACATCAGGCATTTTCATTATTTGCTGTAAATAATCGATGTTTTCGTTGTTTTCTATTGCTGATTTTTCAACTAGATTTTTAAAAGAAGAATAATATTGATTTATAACTGCTGTATTAAGGAAATGATTTGGTTCGGTTTCAATCAAATCAAAATGGAGTGTAAGTTCAATTTTACCTCTTTTAAGACCTTCAGTGAGAAGAGACCTAATTGCAACATCTTTACTCCTATATAACGTAGGTAGTTTTAAGTTTAAATCAATAAACTTACTGTTTAAAGATCTAATTTCAATTGTTATTTTTTTATTGTGAATAACAGATTCGGCTTTGCCAAATCCAGTCATAGAATGAATCATGGTAAATTATTTCGGGTAAAAATAAGAAAATAGATGCTTTAACTTGCAGGTTTGCTAACCAAGTAAACACCAAAAAATATTATAAGACCACAAATTATCATTGTTTCATTAATACTTTCATATCCATATAGAACTGCAATTAGTGAAGTTAGGATGGGTTGTAAATAGATGTATGAGCTTACAATTGTTGGGCTTACTCTTTTGACTCCATAAATGTTAAATAAATAGCAAAAGAAAGTTGTGAAAATAATTACAAATCCAATTTTTAAGATAATGTCAATAGGCATATTCCAATTTACTGAGTCGATTTCTGTAAGTCCAAATGGAGTTACTATTATTAGCCCAAATGTAAAAACCCATTTAATTACTGTAATAGGAGAATATTTTTTCATTAAAGGTTTAACAAGAACTAAATAAAGGCCATAGCTTGTTGCATTTAAAATAATTAGAAGATTTCCAATAAATGAAGCACCTTCGTTAGCATTATTTTCTTGAAGAATAATAAAACAAGCTCCTGCTAATCCAATAATTATTCCAATAACTCTGTAAATACTGGGTTTCTCTTTTAAAATTATTGCAGATAATAATGCAACAATAATGGGGCTAGCAACCATAATTATTGAAGCATTTATTGTGGATGTTTGATCTAGTCCTTTAAAAAATAGAAGTTGATTAGCTGCAACTCCAAAAACACCGCATAAAAACATTCTAAGCTTATCTTTATTCGTTACCTTTTCTCTAAAAAACATTGAAATTGACCAGAAAAGCAATGTTGCTCCTACAACCCTCATTAAAATAAAAGCAAATGGCTTTACGAAGCCCCCACCCATTACATCTTTTGCCCAACCATAATTTAGCGCATATATAATATTGGCTATTAGTAAGGCTATGTGTGCTTTTATGTTACTAATTTTCATTTTGGTAGAAAATATTAAACAGAATTTTAGTAAAAGATGCTCAAACGTAATTAAATTTTTAATTTAGTTTCCCATTTTAAAAATAAACTATGAAATTCAATACAAAAGTAATACATGCAGGTGTTGAACCAGATTCTGCTACTGGTGCAATTATGACTCCAATTTATCAGACTTCAACATATGTTCAAGATGAAGTTGGTAAGCACAAAGGGTTTGAATACTCTAGAACTGGTAATCCAACTAGAGCAGCACTTGAAAGCAGTCTTGCGGCAATAGAAAATGGAAAATATGGTGCTTGTTTTGGAAGTGGATTAGCTGCAATTGACTGTGTCATTAAGATGTTAAACCCTGGTGATGAAGTAATTTCCACTAACGATTTATATGGTGGTAGTTATAGAATTTTTAAAACAATATTTGAGAAATATGGTATTAAGTTTCATTTTGTCGACATGTTAAATCTTGAAAATATTAAAGATGCACTTAACGAAAAAACAAAATTAATTTGGATTGAAACCCCTACTAACCCAATGATGAACATTATAGATATTAAATCCATTGTTGAAATGGTTAAAGATAGCGATGCAATTGTTGGTGTTGATAATACTTTTGCAACTCCTTATTTACAAAGACCATTAGATTTGGGAGCTGATGTTGTTATGCATTCAGTAACTAAGTTCTTAGGTGGGCACTCTGATGTTGTAATGGGTGCTTTAGTAACCAGTAATGATTCTATTGCAGAAGAAATTTATAGAATACAAAATTCTAGTGGTGCTGTTTGTGGTCCTATGGATTCCTTTTTGGTTTTAAGGGGTATTAAAACTTTGCACTTGAGAGTTCAAAGACACAGTGAAAATGGAAAAATTATTGCAGAGTTTTTAAATAGCCATCCTCAAGTAGATGAGGTTTATTGGCCAGGCTTTGAATCACATCCTAATCATGAGGTTGCTAAAAATCAAATGTCTGATTTTGGCGGAATGGTTTCCTTTACTCTTAAAGATGACAGCTTAGAAAAAGCAAAGCGAATTGTATCTAAAACAAAACTTTTCACTTTAGCAGAATCTCTAGGTGGGGTTGAGTCACTTATTGGTCATCCATCGACAATGACTCACGCCTCAATTCCTAGAGAAGAACGCCTTAAAAGTGGCGTGAAAGATTCTTTAATAAGATTAAGTGTAGGTGTTGAAGATGCTGCCGATTTAGTTAAAGATTTAGAGAATTCTTTTTTATAAAGCAACCCTCAATCCTATTTTGAGTTTTATTTGCGTTAGTATGTTCCTGTGTTGGTTTAGTCTAAACACAATCGGAGCGTTTGTTAATTTTAAATATATTTAGCTGTTTTAAACTTAAAATATGAAAAGATATCTACTTGTTTTCCTTATTACGCCTCTTTTATTTAGTCAATTATTTGTTCACTCTCAATCTGTTATTGATCCTACAAATTGTAGGGAGGGTGAAAATGTAGAATATTGCAAAACTCATATAAAAAATGAATTTGCTGAAGAAAAACCCTGCATTTTTAAAGATTTATCAAAGCAGATCAAGAGATTTTAAAACAACGAGAAGCCCAGCTTAAAGCAAGTGGTTCCAAAGGAACAGTGTATGTAATCCCAGTTGTGTTCCATGTGTTACATAATGGTGGTGCAGAAAATATTTCAGTAGCGCAAATTCATGATGCTGTAGATATTTTAAACCGTGACTATAGATTATTAAATTCGGATGCAAATAATGTTCAGGCTACATTTCAAGGCATGCCTGCTGATATAGAAATTGAATTTGTTTTGGCCACAAAAGCCCCTAACGGCCAATGTTTTAGCGGAATAACTAGAACTCAAAATGCACTTACAAACGATGGATCGTCTGGGTCAAGCACAGGTAAACGCCATTGTAAATGGCAATGATGTTTATAATAACTCGTGGGCGGGAAATAAATACTTAAATATTTTTGTTGTTAATGAAGCAGGTGGGGCAGCGGGCTATACAACAAAACCTTCAAATTGGAGCGGAACTGCAATGACAAATGGTATTTGGGTTCTTCATGATTATGTTGGATCTATTGGTACAAGTTCAACGGGTACAAGTAGAACATTAACTCATGAGGTTGGACACTGGCTTAATTTAGATCATTTATGGGGTGGTAATAACAATCCGGGAAATCCCTCAAGTTGTTCTGATGATGACAATGTAGACGATACACCAAGGTGTATTGGGTTAACTTCTTGTAACCTCACAGCAAACACTTGTTCTAACGATGCTACTGACGGTTATTGGACTTCAGACGTTGTTGATAATACAGAGAATTACATGGAATATTCTTATTGTTCTAAAATGTTTACAGACGGACAAAGATCAAAAATGAGATCTGCCATTACATCTGGTGTTGGAGGTAGAAGTAATTTATGGAAAACTAGTAATTTGAATGCCACTGGAGCTAATGGTAGCCCAACGGCATGTGCTGCTCAATTTATGGTTAATAGACATGTTCTATGTGCCGGAGACGATTTACAATTTACTGATGATTCTTACAATAACATATCTTCATGGAATTGGACATTTCAAGGGGGTTCTCCAGCTTCATCTACTAATCAAAATCCTCAGATTAATTATTCATCTCCTGGGCAATACGATGTAACTCTTTCAGTAAGTGACCCTTTTGGCAATACAGTTTCTCAAACTTTCCCAGATTACATTACTGTTTTAGGAGCTCCAGGAAATGCTCTTCCAATTCAAGAAGGTTTTGAATCTGTGTCTATTCCTAATTCTGATTGGTTTGTAGAAAACCCAGGAGGTCCAGGTTTTCAAATTACTAACCAAGCTGGAGCAACTGGTTCCAAATCACTTAAATTAGACAATTCTACAGGTTCAAATTTAGATAAAGATGCCTTTATTAGTTCAACCATTGATTTAGAAAATATAACTTCTGCAACCCTAACTTTTAAATATGCTTTCGCAAAAAAAACCAATAGTAATAGTGACTTTTTACAAATTTTTGCTAGTAACTCTTGTGGTGATACATGGGCGGTAAGAAAGAGTATATCTTCTTCTCAATTGGCAACTATGAACAATACCACTGCAAATTATAATCCTGGCCCTAATGATTGGGAAAGCGTTACAATTTCTAATTTCACTTCTACTTACCAAGTAGATAACCTAAGAATTAAATTTCAATTTACTAATGGTGGTGGGAATGATTTATTTATTGATGATATCAATCTTTCTGGTCCAGTAGGATTAAGTGAAAATGAAACAATTTTCGACTTTTTTGTTTTTCCAAATCCAGCAAGCAATGTAGCTAATGTTCAATTTTATCTTTCCGAAATTCAAGATGATATGAATATTACATTGCATAATTTAGTGGGTAAAAAAATTAGAGATATTTACAAAGGTAGAATGTATGCTGGGGCTAAAGAATTAGCAGTTGATGTATCAACTTTAAGTGCCGGAATATATTTTGTGACGATTTCTAATTCTACTAGAAAAGTTGTTCAACGATTTGTAGTTGAATAGTCCTGTAGCTATTGTATTTTACTTATTTCATTAAATTTCTTTAATTTGCTTTTTTAAAAATTATAATGATGAATAAGTATTTACTGTATTTTTTTCTTTTACTTACAATAAGCTCGTTCAAAGCTCAAAGCTTTGGTGATACAATTAGTGTTCAAACGCTTGAATTTTCTGATATTACAAAACGAAGAGGGTGGTATGTTTTTCCATCAGATACAAATCAATACCATAAGGTTTTAATGTACTACACACTTAAATGTGACCCTGCAACAACTCAGGATGGTTACAATTGTGGTGAATGGGATTATACGACTTATACCAACCTTTACCAGCACGAAAATTTAAATTCATCATTTTACTACCTGCAAAATTCTAATCCAGATTCAATATTTTACAATAATCAACCAAAATATAACATCTACCAGCAGTATGATTATTATACAGTTTATGATAATATTATTAGTGAAACTATTACAGTTATAGGACAAGGATTTTCAACTGTAAATGAAGTGTTTAATTCACAAAATAAATCGGGAAGAACACAATATATTATTTCTGCATCTGAGTTGATTTCTCAAGGTGTTGTAGCTGGACCTATAGACAAACTTACAATTGATATTACATCTTCAGGAGAAGAGCTTAATAATGTTGTCATTAGAATGAAAAACACTGCTCTACTTGAGCTAACTCCCGATTCTTATGAAAATGACAGTTTGGAAGATGTTTATAGTTCTGCAGTTGGAGCTGTTTTTGCAGGTCAGTATACTTTTAATTTTATTAATTCTTTTTTTTGGGATGGAGCTTCTAATGTTGTAATTGATTTGTCATTTACGAATACTCAACAAGGTGCTTCTAACTACTCTCTTTTAGGAGATGATTATTCAGCAAATGTAGGTGTTGTTTTAAAAGATGATGGCTGTTTAGATTTTGAAGGTGATGATATTGTTGATGTTCCTTCATCTGTATTCAATTCATTAGATAGTGCTATAACAATTTCTTTTTGGTGTTTTGGAGACCCTTCAGTTATGCCTTTTAATTCTTACATTTTTGAAGGTAGAGATGCAAATGGATATAGAGTTGTAAATTGTCATTTACCTTGGAGTAATGGTAGGGTTTATTGGGATGCAGGTAATAATAATACAAGCTCTTATGACAGAGTTGATCAAGCCGCTAATAATGAAGATTATTCTGGTCAGTGGAATCATTGGGCTTTTACTAAAGATGTTTCTACAGGAACTATGAATGCTTATTTAAATGGAGCTTTATTTATGTCTGCAACTGGCAAAACAAAATTGATGGAAGGAATAACATCGTTCAGAATTGGTGGAACCGCTTCTTCTGGCTTTAATGGTGTTTATGATGGTAAAATCAATGAATTCCAAATTTGGAATACTGCAATAGATCAGGTAACTCTTCAGAATTGGATGTATAAAGGAGTTGACTCTAGTCATCCAAATTATGGAAATTTACTAGCTGCATATAAATTTGATGCTTCTTCAGGAACAACAGCTGATGATTATTCAGTTTCGGGTTCAACTTCACAATTATTAGGACTTCCAGAATGGCAACAGATAAATGGTGAAGATTTATATATGAATGTTCAGCAAAGTACTTTTAGGCCTCAATTTATTTTTACTCAAGGCAATTATGTAAGTCATTTAGATTCCGTGATGTACGCTGATACAATATTCGATAATCCAATATCAATTGTTGAAACACAGCCATATATAGACATGAATCTCAGTGGTATCTCTACAACTATTTTGGATACTATTTTCGGATATGAACATGGTTGGGGTTATACTTTTGACCCTCTTGGAGTTGTAGTTGATTCTATGAATTTTTCTTACGATAATTTATTGGTAAACAATTACAAACAAACTACGCATCAACTTCAAAATTATGTAACCCCATATGGAATCGGTTTAGATCTTGGTCCAGAAGGTTTTAGATGGGTGTATGATGTAACTGATTATATGCCTTTATTTAATGATACAATAGAAATTTCTGCAGGTAACCAACAGGAGCTCATAGATTTAAAATTTGTTATGATTAAAGGCATTCCACCAAGAGATGTTCTTGGTTTTGAAACTTTATGGAGAGGAGATTATTCTCATTCAAATATTGCTAATGATGTTTCTCTTCCAGCGGTAAATAAAGTGATGAATCCAAATGCTAGCTATTTCAATGTGAAAACTAGGACTACTGGTCATTGGTTTGGCGGTTTTCAAAATTGCGCTGAGTTTTGCCCTAAAAATCATAATTTAAGTATTAACGGTGTCCAACAATTTGAGTGGTTAAATTGGAAGGAATGTGCAGATAACCCGGTTATTTCTCAAGGAGGAACATGGATTTATGATCGTGCTGGATGGTGTCCAGCAACTTTTGGAGATACATACAATCATGACATTACCCCTTTTGTTACACCAGGGTCTATTGCTTCAATTGATTATGGTATGGAGACAACCTCTGGAGGAATGGAGGGGAATTATAGAACATCTGTTCAGTTGGTTTCTTATGGTGATTACAATTTTCAAAATGACGTTGGAATTGTTGATGTTATTGCTCCCAATAAATGGGAATTTCACAACAGATTTAATCCAATTTGTGACAATCCCAAAATTGTAATTACAAATAATGGGCAACAAAATTTAACTTCAATTGAGTTCCATTACTGGATATGTCAGGGGCCTTATCAAATGTTTAATTGGACAGGAGATTTAGCTTTTGGAGAATCTGAGGAGGTAGAGCTGCCTATTTCTGGTCCCTATTTTTGGGATCATGCTCAGTATTGTCAAGAATTCCATGTAGAAGCGGTAACTGCAAATGGTGCTTTAGATGATTACTCATTGAACAATATATATTCTGTTGATTTTGACGTTCCTCCTATGTACCAATCAGATCTAATACTGTGGACATCAACAAACAATGCAGCTTATGAAAATGATTTATACATAAAAGATGGCTCTGGAAATGTTGTTTTTTCAAGAACAGATTTTCAAAATGCTACATTATATAGAGACACTGTTAATTTAGACCCTGGTTGCTATAGATTAGAGCTGTTAGATAGTGGTCAAGATGGTTTATCTTTCTTTGCCAATAATGATGGAAATGGATCTTTTAGAATAAAAGCGGTAGGAGGACCTACGTTAAAAATGTTTGATGGAGATTTTGGTAAAGACATTGTTCATTATTTTACTGTAGGTTATGGCCTTAATATTGATGAAAGAGCTTCTGCAATAATGAAAGTTTCTCCAAATCCAAGTAACGGTATTTTTAATGTTGAATTTGATGGTTTTTCAAATAATCTTGAATTTGAAATTTATGATGCTTTTGGGAAATTGATTCTTTCTGAAAAAATAAACACTCTCAATAATCCGTTTAGTAAAGAATTGAATTTAAATTTCCTTTCCAATGGAGTTTACTTGTTAAAGGCTTCTGATGGTGTAAAAGCTAAATTTGAAAAACTAGTTAAAAATTAATTATTGCCGTTGAATGATTAATTTGTTCCGTTTGTTAAAAAAATTAACATTAACACACTTAAAAAACTTACTTTTATTTTTTTGAAACATGAATAAATTATTTTCTTATATAACTTTAGTTTTATCAATTTCATTCATTACTGTAGCATGTAAAACTGACTTTGATATTAATGCGCCATACAAAGCTGTTCCAATCGTTTACGGTTTAATAGATCAATCTCAAGATACTCAGTTTGTAAAGATTAATAAATCTTTTATAGGAGACGGTAATAATGTAGATTATGCTGCTATAAATGATAGCATGATGTTTAGCAATGTTTCTGCAAGAGTAGATCAATATGTTATTGGCTCTTCATCACCTATACAAACTTATCCTTTAGAAGAATTGTGGGTAGATAATTTAGATGATGGAATTTTTTATACCGATTCTCAAAAGGTGTTTTATTTCATCCCTACTGTTCCTTTAAATGATGAGGATTTGTATAGACTTGTTGTTTCAGTTGATGAAATAGCTCAAGAGATAACAGCTGAAACTTTTTTAATTGATGGGTCTGGTTTAAGTTTTGATTACCTTTTTGAGCTTTCTTTAGGTATAAACGGGTTGAACTTTGCAGATGTCGATTTGGGAACTTCAGATGTGTATTATGATCCGCAGGTGAAATGGAAAACGGCTCCGAAAGGAAAAAGATACGAGCTACTTATGTCTTTTAGGTATGATGAGGTTACAAGTGCTGGAACTTTTCCAAAAACAATTTACTGGAACTTAGGGTCTCAAAATGCAGTTGGTTCTGCAGAAGCTTTAAGTGGTGGAGATAACATGTTTAAAAATATTTCTGGTCAAGCATTTTATGAAATGATAGCTAGCAGATTAAATGATTATCCTAACGAACAAGATGTTGTCAAAAGAAAGGTGAAAGCTGTTGATTTCATTGTAAGTACAGGTAATGAAGATTTAAACACTTATATGGAGGTAAATGAACCCGCTACAGGTGTAGTAACTGAAAGACCATCCTTCACTAATATCAGTGGAGACGGAATAGGCTTGTTTGGTAGCAAGTACCAAGTTGCAATTACTGGAAGTTTTTCAGATGGTTCTATCTTAGAATTGTGTAAAGGGCAATTAACTTCAGGATTTAAATTTTGTACAGATTCTACAGATCAAATCACTGCTATTTCTAATCTTACAGGTGGTGTAAATATTGGTTGTAATTAATAGCCGCAATTACAAGAGTTAGAGAAGTGAACTTTTGTGTTTGGAAGTAAACTTGTGATTCTATCTTTCTCTTTATTACTAAACATAATAACTCTTAAATCTAAAGTCTCAAGTTTAGTTAGAAATTTAATGTTGTTAGTCACTTTTGAAAGATTATTTGACCACATATCTAGATAGACTAGGTTTTGAAGCTCAATTATCTCATCAGGAATATTTATTATTATGTTTTGATTAAGAATTAACCTTTTTAAGTTTTTCAGTTTGAAAAAATTGGTTGGAAACAGTTCTAACTTATTTTTGCTAAGGTTAATTTCTTGTATTAATAATGGAAATGAAATTGAAGAATCAATTTCTGATATTTTGTTTTTTGATAGCTTTAAAACTTGTAAATTTTCAAATAGTACTATCTCTTTAGGAATAGAAGATAGTTTTCTTTTAGAAAGATCAAGGATGTAAACAGCTTTAGGGTTTTGCTTTGCTGATTCTATGTTTTTGAAAACTTTACAAGTGTCTAGTGATTTTTCAGAAAGTAATTGAGAAGAAATAGAAATGTTAATTGTAAGTAAGAGAATAAATATTTTTATTCTAAGATAAGATTTCCTTGGATTTTTTCTGATCATCAACTAATTGCAGTTTAAGTAGTTCAATATCGTTAAATTTTTTCTCTTCTCTAATTTTAGTGAAAAATTCTATTGTTATTTTCTTGTCGTAAATGTTGTCGTTGAAATTAAACAAGTGAACTTCTTTAGTGATGATTTCTGTATTGTTAACAGTGGGTCTAACTCCAATGTTCATCATTCCTTTGTGTGTTTTCCCATCTATAATTGCTTTAACTGCATAAACTCCATTTCCTGGGTTTATTTTGTCAAAATCTAAAGCTTCAATGTTTGCTGTTGGATATCCTATTGTTCTTCCTATTTTTTCACCTTCTATGACTGTACCTGTAATTGTAAAAGGATGCCCTAAGTATTTATTAGCAATTCCGAAGTCTCCAAGTTTAATTGCATTTCTAATTTTGGTTGAGCTTACTTTTATTTCATTTATTTCTTGAGCAGTAATTTCTTCAATATTAAAACTATAAAGTAATGATAGCTCCTTTAATAAGCTCAGATTTCCTTCTCTGTTTCTTCCAAATTGATGGTCATAACCTATCACAAGATTTGCAACTTTTAATTTATTGACTAGTAAATCCCTTACATAGGATGTGGGAGAAATTCGTGAAAAATCTTTTGTGAAAGGATGAATCACTAAATGATCTAATCCATACTTTTCAAGTAGCTCTATTTTTTCATCGATAGTATTAATCAATTTTAAACTTGAATTGTCGTTTAATATTACTTTTCGTGGATGAGGGTGGAATGTTAACAATACAGTTTCTCCACCAGTTTTTTCAGCAATGTCTTTTATTCTATCTATTATCGTTTGATGACCAATATGTACACCGTCAAAAGTGCCTACAGTAATTACAGGTTTAGCGATGTTTTTGTAGCTATCGGTGCTGTAATGAACTTTCAATGTATGAGAAATTATTTTTTTAATTGTTAATAAGACAAACTTAAAAATTTACAGGTTAATAATGCCTATAATTAAATGTCAAAAAATATTTTGTTAACACCAATAATATTTACGATAAAATGTGTTAGTTTTGCCAAAAATTTAATAAAATTAAAATTAATATATATGTCTGAAATAAAGGGTAAAATTTCTCAAATAATTGGTCCAGTTGTGGATGTGAATTTTGAAAATTCAGATAAATTGCCAAATCTTCTTGATGCAATTGAAGTTGTTAAGGCAGATGGTTCAAAAGTTATTTTAGAATGTCAGAAGCACATTGGCGAAGACAGTGTTAAGGCTATTGCCATGGATTCTACAGATGGTTTAACTAGAGGAATGGTAGCAACTAGTATGGGTTCTCCTATACTAATGCCAATTGGTGAGCAAGTTAAGGGGAGATTGTTCAATGTTGTTGGAGATGCTATTGACGGAATTGGTAATTTGCCAAAAGAAAATGGGTTGCCAATACATAGAGAGGCTCCTAAATTTGAAGAGCTTTCTACTTCTACAGAAGTTTTATTTACGGGTATTAAAGTAATTGATTTAGTTGAACCTTATGCTAAAGGTGGTAAAATTGGTTTGTTTGGTGGTGCTGGTGTTGGAAAAACTGTTCTTATTCAAGAGCTTATTAACAATATTGCCAAGGGTCATCAAGGACTTTCTGTTTTTGCTGGTGTTGGAGAGCGTTCAAGAGAAGGAAACGATTTGCTTCGAGAAATGTTAGAGTCTGGAATTGTGAAGTATGGTGACGATTTCATGGAGGAAATGGAAAAAGGAAATTGGCCTTTAGATAAAATTGATAAAAAAGAATTAGAAAATTCACAAGCCACATTTGTATTTGGACAAATGAACGAACCTCCTGGAGCTCGTTCTAGAGTTGCACTTTCTGGGTTAACTCTTGCTGAATATTTTAGAGATGGTGATGGTGAAGGTCAAGGTAAAGATATTTTATTCTTTATTGATAACATTTTTAGATTTACTCAAGCTGGATCTGAAGTTTCTGCTTTACTTGGAAGAATGCCTTCTGCTGTTGGTTATCAACCGACTTTAGCATCTGAAATGGGAGCCATGCAAGAAAGAATTACTTCTACTAAGAGAGGTTCTATTACATCAGTACAGGCGGTTTATGTACCTGCAGATGATTTAACGGATCCTGCTCCTGCTACAACTTTCGCTCACTTAGATGCAACAACAGTATTGTCTAGAAAGTTAGCTGCAATTGGAATTTATCCTGCTGTTGATCCTTTAGATTCAACATCAAGAATTCTTACCTCACAAATTTTAGGTGATGAGCACTATGATTGTGCCCAAAGAGTTAAGATTTTATTACAGCGTAATAATGAGCTACAGGATATTATCGCTATTTTAGGAATGGAAGAGCTTTCAGAAGATGATAAGCTAATTGTTCATAGAGCAAGAAGAGTTCAGCGTTTTCTATCTCAACCGTTTCATGTTGCAGAGCAATTTACTGGAATGCCTGGTGTTTTAGTTAGTATTGAAGATACAATTAAAGGATTTAATATGATTATGGATGGTGAAGTGGATAAGTATCCAGAAGCTGCTTTTAATCTTAAGGGAACAATTGAGGAGGTTATAGAAGCTGGCGAGAAAATGTTAGCTGAAGCTAAATAATAGTTTATGAATTTACAGATAATTACACCGGATGCTGAATTGTTTTCAGGAGAAGTGGATTCAGTTGTTGTTCCTGGGAGCGATGGCCTTATAGGGATTTTGAATAATCACGCACCACTTGTTAGCTCTTTAAAGAGTGGGCAAGTTAAAATTAACAATGCAGGAGATGAAAAGTTTTTTGATGTTAATGGGGGTGTTGTGGAAGTGTTGAAAAATAAAGTTGTTATTCTTGCAACCTAATTCATTAGTTAATTGATTTAAAAAAAGCCCTCATTTGAGGGCTTTTTTTATGCGTTAAATGTATTTATTATTTCGTTTCTTCTTCAGAAATTATTGTTGTGTCTACAGTTTCATTCTCTTTCGAAGACACTTCGTTTTCTTCCTCTTTTTTGATTTTAGATAGTTCATTTATTCTGTCTTCAAAATCTTTAATGAAAGGAAATCTCTCTTCAATTTTATTTTTATTTTTCGAAATTTGAGACTCAAATTCTTCTCTTGTTGTGTCAACAGTCTTAAAGAAATCTCCTACAAGGTTTTTACCTTCGATATCTGATTTTTTGCCCACTTCAACGAATTCGTCAAATTGAGTTTTCATTTTGTCATTTGTTTGCTTAGCTAATCCTAGACCAGCGTAAGCAAGTGTTTTAATTAAATCCATAGTTTGTATTTATTTTTTAGTTGTTGTTTTGGTTGTTGTTTTTTTTGCTGAAGATGTCTTCTTTTTCATATTAGTTATCTCTTTTTCAAGACCCTTTATTCTTTCTTTAAGAAGATCCATTTCCTTTTCTTTTTTATTGAAATCAAAAGTGTTTGAAATTTTTCCTTTTGTCTTTTTTAATTTATTTTCAAAGTCTGTTCTTTTTTCTTCTGTTGTGTTTAAGAAATCTTCAATTATTTTTTTCCCTTCAGTATCAGATATTTTACCTTTCTCCACAAGGTCATCTATTGTTACTTTTATTTTATCTGTTGTCATTGTAGCTAATCCTAGACCAGCATAAACAAAGTTTTTAATTGTATCCATTTTTTAATTTTTAATCGTTTGGTTTTAACTTGTCAAATAGTGTACCAAAAATAAATATATTTTAATTAAAACCATTAATTTTGTATTTAAATATCTGTAAATAAGTGTTTTATGATAAAAATATTGGGTGAACTATTTTTATAAATGTGGTTCATTTTTGATTTTCTGTCATGTCAAAGGGTTTACTTATAGTACTTTTCAGTTCACATGTTTATATATTTGGCAGAATAATGACTCATCATCCACATTACATAATAACAGGTCCACCATCTTCAGGTAAAACAACTTTAATAAAATCACTCCAAGATTTGAATTATAAATGTTATCCTGAAATGGCTAGACTAGTTATTCAAAACAATATTAAAAACGATGTTGATTGTTTCCCTTGGAACAATACCTTAGATTTTAGTCATCAAGTTTTTCTTGAAATTTCTAATTTACTTAGTTCAATTAATACTGATTTTTGTTTTTTTGATAGAAGTTTAGTAGACATAATTGCTTATATGGATATCTCAAAAATTTCTAGAAATAAGATTTATATTAATGCTATAAAAACATCTAGTTATAATAAAAATGTTTTTTTTCTTCCATATTGGGAAGACATATATACAATAGATCTTCAAAGAAGAGAAAGTAAAGAACAAGCGAAATTAATCGAAAAAAATCTACGATTAATATACAATGAATTAGGATTTAATTTAATTGATGTGCCTATGAATGTTATAAAAGAAAGGGTCGATTTTATACTCAAAAATGTTCAATCTTTCTAATCAACATCTTTTTTTATTAGTCTAAAAGACATTCTGTGGTGTTCTGAAACTCCATTTTTGTTGATAGAAAGTCTGTGTTTTTTTGTAGGATATCCTTTGTTGTTCAGCCAATCATAAATTGGATAGTCTTTATGTAATGCTTTCATTATGTCATCTCTATATGTTTTTGCAATAATTGAAGCTGCTGCAATGCTTAGGAATTTCCCATCTCCTTTAACGATGCAATGGTGCTCAACTTTATTGTATTTATTAAACCTATTCCCGTCAATAAGTAAAGAATTTGGTTTTCTTTTTAGTTCATCGATTGCTCTATGCATTGCTAGAAATGATGCGTTTAAAATATTGATTTCATCTATTTCTTCATTGGATACAATCCCAAGTCCCCAAGAAATCGATTCTTTAAGAATAACATCTCTTAAATAGTATCGTTTTTTTTCAGATAATGTTTTTGAGTCATTTAGTAAGTCATTTTTAAAATCTAAAGGAAGAATTACAGCTCCTGCAACTACTGGTCCTGCAAGGCAACCTCTTCCTGCTTCATCGCAGCCAGCTTCTATTTTTTTTCTATTGTAATAGGGAAGTAACAATTTTTAGATGAAAAGGTTTTTAATGTTTACTTTTTCATTTATAATATCTTCTAATTCTGAAATTGGCACTCTTTCTTGTTTCATGGTGTCTCTTTCTCTAATTGTGACAGCGTTATCTTCTAAAGTGTCGTGGTCAATAGTGATGCAAAAGGGTGTTCCTATTGCATCTTGTCTTCTATATCTTTTTCCAATTGAATCTTTCTCTTCATAGTGACACTGATGATCTATTTTCAATGTGTTCATTATTTCTCTTGCTTTATCTGGAAGGCCATCTTTTTTTACTAGTGGAAGAACGGCAACTTTAATTGGTGCTAAAGGAGCTGGAATATTAAGAACTACTCTAGATGTTCCATCTTCTAATTTTTCCTCATTCAATGCATTTGAAAATAGTGCAAGAAACATTCTGTCTAAACCAATTGAAGTTTCTACAACGTAAGGCACGTAGTTTTCATTAGATTCAGGGTCAAAAAATCTTAATTTCTTTTTAGAATGTGTTTCGTGTTGTTTTAAGTCGAAATCTGTTCTTGAGTGAATCCCCTCAAGTTCTTTGAACCCAAAAGGAAATTTAAACTCTATATCAGCTGCAGCATCTGCATAATGTGCCAGTTTTATGTGATCGTGAAATCTAAGCTCATCATCATTAAAACCAAGAGATTTATGCCACTTCATTCTATTTTCTTTCCAGTGTTCATACCATTTTTTTTGAGTCCCCGGTTGAATGAAAAATTGCATTTCCATTTGTTCAAATTCCCTCATTCTAAATATAAATTGTCTTGCTATTATTTCGTTTCTAAATGCTTTTCCGATTTGAGCAATTCCAAATGGAATTTTCTTTCTTCCAGTTTTCTGAACATTAAGGTAATTAACAAAAATTCCTTGAGCTGTTTCTGGTCTTAAGTATATGGTTGATGCATCTCCTGCTACAGATCCTAACTCAGTAGCAAACATTAAATTGAACTGCCTAACTTCGGTCCAGTTTTTAGACCCACTAACAGGACATACGATGTTTAGTTCAACAATTAAATCATGAATTGCCTCTAAGTTATTATCTCAAAAGCAGCTTTCATTTTATTATTAATGATATCTATTTCATTTAGTCTTCTAAGAACATTTGAATTTGTTGACCTAAATTCAGTTTCATTAAATGCATCTCCAAATCTTTTTCTTGCTTTCTTGATGTCTTTTTCAATTTTACTCTCAATTTTAGCAATGTGATCTTCTAAAAGAACATCAGCTCTGTATCTTTTTTTAGAATCTTTATTATCAATTAAAGGGTCGTTAAAGGCGTCTACATGTCCTGATGCTTTCCATGTTGAAGGATGCATGAATATTGCAGCATCTAGACCAACGATGTTTTCATTCATCTGAACCATTGATAGCCACCAATATTTTTTAATGTTGTTTTTTAGTTCAACCCCATTTTGACCATAATCATATGTGGCACTCAAGCCATCATATATTTCACTGTTTGGGAAAATAAATCCAAATTCTTTAGCGTGAGAGATGATTTTTTTAAATTGATCTTCAGATGACATTTTTTATTTATTATAATTTCTAACAAATTTAATACTTCCTTTATCATTAAGTAATAAAGTATATGTTAAGTTGTGTAAATTAAAGTTGGTGTTGTTTATAATGAATCATTTGATGAGTCTTGCAGGTGGTACCTGCAAACTGAGGAGTCTAATAAATTATTACCAGTGTTTTGGGATGGAAAATTGAAGGTGAATAACAATAAAATTAATTTGAAATTTAGTTTAAGTAGAGCCCCACAACCACTGTGCTTTAAAGGCAAAATGATTGTGGTTGATAGCTATACAATGCTAAAAAATTAATCAACTACTATTTTCTTTACAAGATTGATATTAGAATTTCCAATATGAATTAAGTAATAGCCAGTAGCTTGAGAGGATAAGTTTATTTTAAAGTTTACATTATTTGTTTCATTTATTTTACTTGAAAACACTTTTTGGCCAATTGTGTTATGAATTTTTATTTCAGCTTCACTAGGCAATCCAGGAACTGTTATTTCAAACTCAGCATTTGAAATTTGATTCACTAAAATTTCTAAATCCCCATAATTCATTGTTCCAACTCCAGAGCCTGAGTTTGCAATAATGTTAACTGTATAATCTTCAGTTTCACCATATGTCACATCCACACACGGATCATTAATGACAGCTTGTCCAAATTGACTCCAATTTGTCCTTGCTCTCAATAGGTGTTGGCCTAAATCAGCATTCGCATCAATTGTTAAATCAACATCGCTGATAGAAGTTCCAAAAGCTGTGTTTAAAATTACTATTTCAGAAGATTCAAAAGTGAAATTATCGTTAAAGTCAATCCAAATGGTTCCACTTTGGTTTGCGTACCCAGATTGAATAGAAAGTGTATTTACACTTGCTTGTTCTAAATCTGTAGAAAGATTAGTGTAATCACCGTATCCATCAGGAGAGCATCCTGTATTGTTGTTAATTGTTCCTAAATTAAACTTAGTAAATCCATCCCCAAATGAGCAATCTCCAAAAGGTTGACATAGCTCATTAACTACAGTAGTGTAGCTGGTGTCATTAAGTAAGTCAGCGTCTGATGATAAGCTAGAATAACAAGTAAATGAATAATTCCCAAGTGCAGATAAATCTGCTGTTGTTGTGAAATTATATGTTGCAGATCCTCCAGCCGCAATCGTGCCGGTATATGTCTCATTGATTAAAGCACCACCATTAATTGAGTAATTAACTGGGAAGTTAGACTGATCTATTGTTCCAAAGTTTTCAATATTTACTGTGACAACCTCGCTGCTAGTGAGGTTATTATTGGTGACAGGAGATAAGACATTGGTTATTCCTACATCATCTGGATACAAGTGTTGTATTGTTTTAAAAGTGGTGTCATTAAAATTGAACTGGTCATTAGAAAGTCCTGAGTAAGATATTACATCATAGTTTCCAGGTGTTCCGAAATTAGCTAATGATGTAAATGTATATTGAGAAGATGTTCCAGCTGCTAAATTTCCAGAAAAAGTTTCATTTACAGGAGTTCCACCATTTAAAGTGTAACTAACAGGGAAGTTTGATTGGTCAGTTACCCCAAAATTAGTAATATTAACAGTGATGTTTTCATTAGCAGTTAACGCTCCATTTGTTGGATTGTCTATAGAGGTTACTCCAATATCATTATTAAAATCATTTGCTATTTTGAATGATGCAATTCTAGATTTTCTTCCTCCTAATATGTATTCACCAGTATACCAGAAAGTAGCTTCATCTGTTGGGTCTAATGTCATTTGCGCGTAATCGCCCCATCTGTTTGTTCCAGTTTGAATGCCGTTACCGTTAATAATATCTTCTTCAGCAAGAGTCATTTGTCCAAGTGGATCAGAGAAGTATCTTCCTGTATATCTAATAGAAGGGAATACAGTTGGTCCGGAGACACTATATGCTAAACCCATATTACCTTGATAATCCATACAGATACTTCCAAGCCAACGACTTTCACCATCTGGGGCAAAAGTGCCTTCTTGGTGAACTGTCCAAGGGTTAGCTCCTGACTTTCTTAATTCATACCATCTTATTCCAGCATGGTTTGTTCCATCTACATCAACAGTGTGGTTTAGAACTACAGAAGAGTAGGTTGGAAATTCTCTATATTGAGCCATATACATAAATGCTGTTGGTATACCGTCAAGTTTTGAAGATGTTCCTGGCTGTTCAATGTCATCCCAAGATGCTGTAAATTCACTGTCAAACGCAGAAACCGGTAAAACTTGAGGAGAAGCAATTGTTGAATTAGATGTTGTATTCCAATCTAAATTTATTTCCCAAATTTTAATATTGTCTGAGCTAACCCCTCCCCAACCATCGTCTTGGAAGTAAAATGTATATCCTGGAGTATTTGATGAAGGAGCTCCTGAAGTTGCGTGAGCAGGAAGAATGCTAAAGAAACCATTAGTTGATAATGAAGGAACGTTGAATCCAATAATTTGAGCATTTGGATTTCCAGCAAGCATTTCAATTCTTTCTAATGCATATAATTGAGGTGCACTTTTATTTGCACTTACATAATAAGCATTGCCCCAAACAGAATATTTAGGATAATCAGGAAAGCTATTTAAAGGAAACTCATAAGCATAATACGCCCCTAAAGGATCTGCAGTTTGAGAAACAGCTACTTGAAAAGAAGAGTTTGAAAACTTAAATTGACTTAAAAACCACCTGTCTGCATCTACATCATACATAACTATTGGATCTCCATCATTACTTCCTCCTAATAATGAACCCAATGTATATGGTCCACCAAGAGAAGTTCCAGTTTTATCATAAACTGTATATGTGCTATTTACCATGTGTACATAGTGATTAGGTCCAACGGCACCACTTGGGTCAGGTGGGAAAGCATTAAAATTTGTTCCTTGCCAATTTTGAATGGGTGCTTTATTGAAGCTTCCACCTTTTTGCTGCTGCCAAACTGGATCATTTCCTTTAGGAAGAGCATTAGGGTTTACATGTTTATACCTTCTTAAATTATTACCTATTATTTTTGCTCTATCTCCTTCATGAACTATTTCTTCAAATGGTTTAATTGTCCTTAGCTCAGGTGTAATCCAAAATTTTGAAGCTTTTTGTGTAAATGTTGATTTAGATAAAATTGTTTCATTTTTATTTTGTGCAAAAATAAAACAAGATGAAAAGAGTAATAATAGGGTTAAATTTTTTTTGAACATGTTTTTTTATTAAGGTTAATAATTGTTTACAATTTAATAAATTTATATGGTAATAATAATTCTTTATTATTAGCTTTTTTTAATGTCACTGTGGTTTCCATTTCTAAGCTTTAAAAAATAAATTCCATTAACAAGATGAATTGATGAGTTAGTATTTAATTTTATTTTTTTTCCAAAATTAGTTTTCCATGGAAATTATATATTGCTGCTGATAATTCATTTATATTATTAATTGATGAAATGTGAAAGGTTCCATTTGATTGGTTTACAGTTATGTCATTTTTTTTATTTTCATTAAAACTAAAAATGTAAAAGAGACTTTTTTTTATTTGAGTTTGTACTTGCTTGTAATGTACGAACATATTTGTTGTGAAAGGTTGCTTTTATATTGCATAATTTTATTGGACATTGAGTATAGTCTAATAATTTTGTGAAATTATAATTAATAAATTCTATGGTTGAAATTGAAGATAAGTTAATCTCTCTTGATCTTTTCGATAAGAAATTCGTCTGTGATTTATCTGCATGTAAAGGAGCTTGTTGTGTTAAAGGTGATTCTGGTGCTCCCCTTGAAGAAGATGAGATTTTAAAACTTGAAAAAGAGCTTCCAATTATTAAATCAAACATGAGAAAAGAAGGAATTAGAGAAGTTGAAGAGAATGGTTTTTATTATTATGATGAAGATAATGAACCGGTTACATCTTTAGTGAATGGGGAGGAATGTGCTTTTGTATATTTTGATTCAAGTAATGTTGCTAAATGTGCTATAGAAAAAACATTCAATGAGAATAAAACTTCTTTTATGAAGCCTATTTCTTGTCATTTATACCCTATTAGAGTATCTAATTTAAATGCTGGGCAAGCTATTAACTATAATAAGTGGGATATTTGTAAACCAGCATGTGATTGTGGTGAAAAATTGAAGGTTCCAGTCTTTAGATTTTTAAAAAATGCTATAATTAGAAAATGGGGCGAATTATTTTTCAATGAATTGGAGAATGTTGACAAGCATTTAAGGGGCAAATAATCTCTTTAATTTTGAAATTTTATTTCATTTAATGACTGACACTATTTAATATTATTTTGACATTTGGTAAAATACATAGTGAAAATTGTTTTCAACATGTGTGACTTGAAAAAGGAAAATCAATACATGTTTTAAATACCTAACTCTTTGTAAATTAGCTTATAACAATTAAATAAACTATCAAAATTGACGTTTAAAAAAGCTGTTTTTGTGATTTCAACACGCTTATTGTTGACTTTCAGAAGGTTAGCGGGTTATTAAATTGACGTGTTAATAACTCCTCAAAATGTGAATCAAATTTTCTTGCCCTGTTTGTGTTTTTTTTCAATTTTTGTACTTCTCAATAAGAGTTTTAAACGTGAAATTTAGATTTTAAAGCACACTACTTTTTTGTGTGTTGTGTAGCCGAGATACAATATCGGATTTAGATTTCTTTGCTTCAAACTTTAACAATTGGGAAAAGACTAAATAACAATTTTAAAAATTGACTATCTATGGAGGAAAAGACACCAGCAGAAATTAAGGCAGAAAATGTCGACTTAAAAAAAGAATTGTCAAATGACATTGCAGTTGAAGAACCAATTTTAAAGGAAAATCCAAATCGTTTTGTGTTATTTCCAATTCAGCATTCAGATATTTGGGAAATGTACAAGAAACAAGAAGCAAGTATTTGGACTGCAGAAGAGTTAGACCTTTCTAACGACTTACACGATTGGGCAAATAAATTAAATGATGATGAAAGGTATTTTATTAAGCACATACTTGCGTTTTTTGCTGCATCTGATGGAATAGTTAATGAAAATCTAGCTGAAAACTTTCTAAGTGAGGTTCAATATACAGAAGCTAAATTTTTCTACGGATTTCAAGTAATGATGGAGAATATTCATTCAGAAACTTATTCATTACTTATAGATACCTACATTAAAGATTCAAAAGAAAAAGACTATTTATTTAATGCTATTGAAACATTTGAACCAGTAAAGAAAAAAGCTGAATGGGCAATGAGGTGGATAGACAATGGCTCTTATGCTGAAAGGTTAATTTCATTTGCAGCTGTTGAAGGAATCTTTTTCTCAGGATCGTTCTGTTCTATCTTTTGGCTAAAGAAAAGAGGGTTAATGCCTGGTTTAACTTTTTCTAATGAGCTAATATCTAGAGATGAAGGTTTGCATTGTGATTTTGCTTGCATGTTGTATAACAACCATTTAGTAAATAAACTCCCTAAGGAAGAAGTCGCTAAAATTATTAGAGATGCAGTCGAAATTGAGAAGGAATTTGTTGTTGAATCGCTTCCTGTAAGACTAATTGGTATGAATTCAGATTTAATGTGTCAATACATTGAGTTTGTTGCCGATCGATTACTTTCTGAACTCGGAAACGAAAAGATTTATAACGCTTCAAATCCTTTCGACTTTATGGACATGATAAACCTTCAGGGTAAGACCAACTTCTTTGAGAAAAGAGTAGGAGAGTATCAAAAAGCAGGTGTTCTTAATAAGAATGAAAGCGATGGTAAAATTAGTTTTGATGAAGACTTTTAAAAAATATTTTATATGTACGTATTAAAAAGAGATAATAGAAGAGAAGCGGTTAAATTTGACAAAATTACTGCTCGAATAAAGAAGTTGTGTTATGGACTAAATCCACTAGTAACACCTGAGAAAGTTGCCATGAAGGTAATTGAAGGTCTTTACGATGGTGTAACCACAAGTGAGCTAGATAATTTAGCTGCTGAAGTTGCAGCTACTAATACCATTACTCATCCTGATTATGCTTTATTAGCTTCAAGAATAGCGGTTTCTAATCTTCATAAGAACACAAAGAAATCATTTAGCGAAACAGTTACTGATTTATACAACTATATAGATCCTAAAAATGGTCAAAAGGCACCTTTGATTTCTGATGAAGTATATGAAATTATTACAAAGAATGCTGATGTTCTAGATTCAACAATTATTTACGATAGAGACTTTAGATACGACTATTTCGGTTTTAAAACCTTAGAAAGGTCTTACCTTTTAAAGATGCATAATCAAGTAGCAGAAAGGCCACAACAAATGATTATGAGAGTTGCTGTTGGAATTCACAAAGGTGACTTAGATGCAGTTATTGAAACATATAATTACATGAGTGAGGGTTGGTTTACTCACGCTACACCAACTTTATTTAATTCAGGAACGCCAAAACCTCAAATGTCATCTTGCTTTTTATTAACTACAAAAGATGATAGTATCGAAGGCATTTATGATACTTTAAAACAATGTGCTCAAATATCACAATCTGCTGGTGGAATTGGCTTGTCTATTCATGATATTAGAGGAACGGGCTCTTACATTAAAGGAACGAACGGAACTTCCAATGGTATTGTTCCAATGTTAAGAGTTTTCAATGACACAGCTAGATATGTAGATCAGGGTGGAGGGAAAAGAAAAGGATCTTTTGCCATTTATATTGAGCCATGGCATTCTGATGTTTTCGATTTCTTAGAACTAAAGAAGAATCACGGTAAAGAAGAACAAAGAGCACGTGATTTATTTTATGCTCTTTGGATGCCAGATTTGTTCATGAAAAGAGTTGAGGATAATGCAGATTGGACATTAATGTGTCCAAATGAGTGTCCTGGTCTTTCAGATACTTATGGTAAAGACTTTGATAAACTTTATAAGAAATATGAAAAAGAAGGAAGAGGTCGTAAGACTATAAAGGCACAAGAGCTTTGGTTTAAAATTTTAGAAAGTCAAATTGAAACAGGTACTCCTTATATGCTATACAAGGATGCTGCTAATTCTAAATCAAATCAAAAAAACCTTGGAGTTATTAAATCTTCAAATTTATGTACTGAAATCATTGAATACACTGCTCCTGATGAAGTTGCTGTTTGTAATTTAGCTTCTATTGCATTGCCTAAATTTGTTAAAGAAGGTAAGTTTGATCACGAGAAATTATTTCAAGTTGCATATAGAGTAACTAAAAATTTAGATCGAGTAATTGATGCTAATTATTACCCAGTTCCAGAAGCTAGAAACTCAAACATGAGACATCGTCCTATCGGAATCGGTGTTCAAGGGTTAGCCGATGCATTTATTTTAATGAGATTGCCTTTTGATTCAGAAGATGCTCGAGTACTAAATAAAGATATATTTGAAACTATTTATTTTGCTGCTGTAACTGCTTCAAAAGATTTAGCTATTGAAAATGGTCCTTATGAAACATGGAAAGGATCTCCTATTTCTGAAGGAATCTTCCAATTCGACATGTGGGATGTTAAGCCTTCTGATAGATGGGAATGGGATTTACTTAAAAAAGAAGTGATGGAGCATGGTGTTAGAAATTCTTTATTATTAGCTCCAATGCCTACTGCTTCTACCGCTCAAATCCTTGGTAATAATGAATGTTTTGAACCTTATACTTCAAATATTTACACTAGAAGAGTCCTTTCTGGAGAGTTTATTATTGTAAATAAACATTTATTAAGAGATTTAGTGAAGTTGGGAATCTGGAATGATTCGTTAAAGAATAAATTGATGGCTGCTAATGGTTCTGTTCAAAACATTGAAGAGATTCCAGACAATATTAAAGAATTATATAAAACAGCATGGGAAATATCTCAGAAAGTAATTGTTGATATGGCAGCTGATAGAGGAGCATATATCGATCAATCACAATCTTTAAATATCTTCATGGAAAATGCAAACTTTGCTAAACTTACTTCAATGCATTTCTATGGTTGGAAGGCCGGTTTAAAAACAGGTATGTATTATTTAAGAACTAAATCTGCTACAGATGCTATTAAGTTCACATTAGATAAGAATGCTTTAACTGAGCCTGTTGAATTAGAACAAAAAGATGAAGTTGAAGTTAAAAATATTAAAGCTGAATAAGGTTTTAGTAGTCAAAAAAAAGCCACTCATAGAGTGGCTTTTTTTTTGTTTAAAAGTAAGGTTATTTTAATCCTTTAATAACTGATGTTCCAGAACCGAAAACATTGTTTTCACCATAGGGAGATCCTTTTCCTTCAGCATAGCCTTTCCATTTGACTAACTCAACATAATTAGGAGATTTTGAAAGTTGTGATTGAACTAATCTTATTTCTTCAGATTTTCCTTCTGCTCTTAAAATTGCAGCTCTTTTTTCTCCTTCCGCTTTTTGTACTTCAGCATTGGCAAGATATACTTGTTCTTGTTCCAATTCTTTTGCTTTTTGATTTCTTTGCTTTTGTGTTTCTTTTTCCGTGATAGCTGTTTTTACATTGTCAGGTAAATTAACATCAGCTATTTCGCAGAAGTTATAAGAAATGAAATTGTTTGGAAATTCAGATTGAAACATGTTGTCCATTTCAGTTTCTAGTTCCTCTCTTTTAGTTGAATATATTTCTTCATAAGTATATCTACCAATTACATCTTTAATAACACCTCTAACCTTTGCATCTATATAAGATGTTTCATAGGATAAGCCATGAAGTAAATGTAGCTTAGCAATACCACCTTTCATAGGGTTGTAATTAACAGTCACATCTATACCTATTTCCATTCCGTTCTTTTCCATTACTTTTGAAGAGTATTGTCTACTTTGTTGAAGCGTGTTGTAAGTAATCATTTCATTCCAAGGGGCTATTAAATATGTACCCTCAGAGTAATTTGACTCTTGATCAATTCCACCACCATAAGGTCTGTATATAAATCCTTCTTCACCAGGATTAATATCTGTCCATGACATCATGAAGCCGAAAATTAGCATTATTATTATTCCTCCGATTATTCCTCCTTTAATAATTTTTGATGATTCTATTTCTGTTGGTTCCATTTTTTATTATTTAATTGTTATTAGGTTTATTTTTTATTGTTTTGTAAGCGTAAAATAAGGTTAAAATATTGATAGTTAGTGCCAATAATTTGATAATTAGAGGAGATTTTAAGCCATATATTATAGTTATTAATAATACAAAGCAAACTAATGCTACACTCATGATTATATTTAAATAATATTTGTAATTATCATTATCCATTTAATAGTTATATCATGTTTTTAGGATTTACCCAGTTATCATAATCATCTTCTGAAACATAACCTAAGCGTATAGCTTCTTGCTTTAATGTAGTTCCATTTTTGTGTGCAGTATTTGCAATTTCTGCTGCTTTATAATATCCTATTTTATTATTTAAAGCAGTAACCAACATTAATGAATTGTTTAATAACTCATCAATTTTATTTTGATTTGGTTCTATTCCTTTTGCGCAATTTTCATTAAAAGAGCTACAAGCATCCCCTAATAGTTGAGCGCTTTGAATTAAATTATTTGCCATCATTGGTTTGAAAACATTTAATTCATAGTGTCCTTGTGCTCCCCCAATTGTGACGGCAACATCATTGCCCATAACTTGGGCACATACCATAGTTATTGCTTCAGCTTGAGTAGGGTTTACTTTACCTGGCATTATTGACGAACCTGGTTCATTTGCAGGGATAATTAATTCGCCAATACCAGACCTTGGTCCAGATGCCATAAGCCTTATGTCATTTGCAATTTTGTTAATTGAAACTGCCAATTGTTTTAAAGCTCCGTGTGTTTCTACAATTGCATCATGCGCAGCTAAAGCTTCAAATTTATTTTCAGCGGTAACAAAAGGAAGTCTTGTAAGTTCAGCAATTGTCTCAGCAACTAATGATGAATAACCTTTAGGTGTATTTAATCCTGTTCCTACAGCTGTTCCTCCTAAAGCAAGTTCAGCTAAATGTGGTAGTGTGTTTTTTAAAGCTTTTATTCCGTGATCTATTTGAGATACATATCCTGAAAATTCTTGTCCAAGAGTTAATGGTGTAGCATCCATAAGGTGTGTTCTCCCAATTTTAATTACATCTTTAAAAGATTCACTTTTTTGCTTTAGAGTGTCTCTTAATTGTTCAATCTTTCGGGATAGTTTTCTCAACTATTATCTTATAACAAGCAATGTGCATTCCAGTAGGAAATGTGTCATTTGAAGATTGAGATTTATTAACGTCATCATTTGGAGACAATGTTTTTACTCCATCTCCTAGATTGTTTCCAGCTAAAACATGAGCTCTATTAGAGATAACTTCATTTACATTCATATTGCTTTGAGTTCCAGAACCAGTTTGCCAAACTACCAAAGGGAATTGATTATCATGTTCTCCATTAATAATTTCATCACAGACATCGGAAATTAACTGCATTTTATCTCTGTCTAGAACGTCTAATTTATTATTTGTAATTGCAGCGGCTTTCTTTAAATATGCAAATGCATGGATAATTTCAATTGGCATTGAACCTGATTTGCCAATTTTAAAATTATTTCTTGATCTTTCTGTTTGGGCACCCCAATATTTATCAGAAGGAACTTTTACTTCACCAATTGTATCTTTTTCAATTCTAAAATCCATTACATCTAAATTTTTATATTATTTTCGCTTTAGAAATCGTTTTCAAAATTAATCGATATGTCAATAGGTATTGCAATTTTCTTATTTTTCTTTGGTATGGCTTTCTGGATTTTACTGTTCTTATCAGGTTTTATTGGCCTATGGGTTCATTGGGGTATAATTTCAATAATGAAAGCACAATTAGCAAAAAGAGGATTTCAAGAAAAAGTTTAGATTATTTCTAACACATTTTCTGGTGGTCTACCAATTACTCCCTTATCTTCATTAATGAAAATAGGGCGTTCTATTAATATAGGATTTTCCACCAACATTTCAATTACTTGCCTATCATTTAAAGAACAGCTTTTATATTTTTCTTTATAAATTTTTTCAGATTTCCTTACAAGATCTATAGGCTTAATACCTAGTTTACTGATTACATCAATTAGCTCTGATTTTGAGGGATTGTCATTTAAGTACAAAATTATTTCTGGAGAAATACCTTTCTCTTCTAAAATGGATAACCCTTCTCTACTTTTTCTACATCTAGGATTGTGATAGTATTTCATTTTTTATCTTACTAAATGAATGAATCCTGTCTCTAGCTTTTCATCTTCACTACATTTGTCAGTATATCTAATTTCGAAAAAGTAAACTCCGGCAGTCGCTAACTTTCCTCCTGGAGAGTTACCATCCCAGCTTACATTTGCATTTGTAGATTCATAAATTACAGCTCCCCATCTATTGTAAATGGTAATTTTAAATTGTTCAGTATCATTAACTCTAATAAATCTTAACTGATCATTATCTCCATCACCATTAGGTGAAAAGACATTTGGAACAACGTCTTCAGTATTGAAATTTCCAGCAAAAACAACTGCTTCACTAATTGTTTCTGTATAATCACATTCTAAATCGTAAGCCGTTAGACGCAACTTGGTATGTTCCAGGTACTGTGTAATAATAATTTACATTAGAATCGTTAAATACATCACCGTTACCCATATCCCAGATTAACGAATCAGCACCAGTACCAGTAAAAGCTAATTCTACAAGCATACTATCTATTCCACATGGTGGAGGAGGGTCAAAATTTAATTCAGCAGAGAATTGCTCGGCCTGCAATAAAGTAACATTAAATTCAACAGTATCTGAAATATTACATGAGCTACTATCAATTGCAATGTAAGTTACTACGTAATTGCCAGTGTCAGCGAAAACATGATTTGGATTAGGATCAGTAGATGTATTCCCATCTCCAAAATCCCACAATTGTGATGGATTAGATCCGTAAGAATTGAATCCTATATCAAATGGTGGAGTAGTACATAGAAGAGTGTCTTCAGGAGCATATGCAACAGCTAAAGAGCTATCAGTATTGAAATTGAAAACTTCAGAAATTGTGGTGTCATTTCCACAAAAGCCCCAAGCTGAAACAGATATATTATAAATACCTTCTGCGGTATAATTGTATGCTATTGATGTTGAATCAAATATTTGAGTTCCATCTCCCATATCCCAAACTAATGAATCGATTCCTGAACCAGAAAAATTAGCATTTACTGTTACAGAATCAGGATCAGAACATGGAGGGATTACGGGTAAATTAAAACTTGCTATGAATGTTGGTGCTTGAATAATTTCAACATCAAAATAAGCAGTATCAGCTATGTTACAGGTTGTAGAGTCAATTGCTATAAACATAACTTGATAAAACCCACTATCAGCAAAAGCATTGGTAGGATTTGGAAGCGTAGAAGTATTTCCATCACCAAAATTCCAAAAAACATCTGGAGTACTTCCATCAGATGTAAAATCCATGTTGTATGGAGGCGTTGAACAAATAGTTGTATCGTTTGGTGCTGTTGCAGTAGCTGTTGAAAAAGAAGAAGTAAAATTGACTACTTGTGAGACTGTATTGGTGTTGTTACAAGTGAAATCCCAAGCAGTCATTGAAACTGTATAAATTCCTGAAGTTGCATAATAGTAAGTAAAACTTGTAGAATCTGTATAAATGGTTCCATCACCTAAATCCCAAACTAAAGAATCAGCTCCTGTTCCAGTAAAAGAAGCATTTAATGGAATAAGCGTTGGATCAGAACATGGAGGAATTGTAGGTACATTAAATTGCGCATTAAAAACGGCTGCTTGTTGAAGGTCTACAGTGAAATAAGCGGTGTCGGCTATGTTACAGGTTGTAGAATCAATAGCTACAAACATAACTTGATAAGTTCCACTATCAGCAAAAGCATTGGTTGGATTTGGAAGCGTAGATGTGTTTCCATCACCAAAATCCCAAAAGACGTCTGGAGTGCTTCCGTTAGAGGTGAAATCCATGTTAAAAGGAGGTGAAGAACAAAGTAAAGTATCTGGTGGTACAGTTGCAGTAGCAGTTGAGAATGTAGAGTTGAAATTAACTACTTGTGAAATGGTATTGGTATTGTTACAAGTGAAATCCCACGCAGTCATTGAAACTGTATAAATTCCTGAATTGGCATAATAGTAAGTAAAACTTGTAGAATCTGTATAAATGGTTCCATCACCTAAATCCCAAACTAAAGAATCAGCTCCTGTTCCAGTAAAAGAAGCATTTAGATGGAATAAGCGTTGGATCAGAACAAGGAGGAATTGTAGGGACATTAAATTGAGCGTTAAAAACTGCAGCTTGTTGAAGGTCTACAGTGAAATAAGCAGTATCGGCTATGTTACAGGTTGTAGAATCGATTGCTACAAACATAACTTGATAGGTTCCACTATCAGCAAAAGCATTATTTGGGTTTGGAAGTGTAGAAGTATTTCCATCACCAAAATCCCAAAAGACATCTGGAGTACTTCCGTTAGAAGTAAAATCCATGTTAAAAGGAGGGGAAGAACAAAGTAAAGTATCTGGTGGTACTGTTGCAGTAGCAGTTGAGAATGTAGAGTTGAAATCAACTACCTGTGAAATTGTATTTGTGTTGTTACAGGTTAGATCCCACGCAGTCATTGAAACTGTATATACCCCTGGTGTTGAATAATAATATGTGAAACTAGAGGAATCGGTATAAATAGTTCCATCACCTAAATCCCAAACGAGAGAATCTGCTCCTGAACCAGTAAAAGAGGCGTTTAAAGGAATTAGCGTTGGATCAGAACAAGGTGGAATTGTTGGAACACTTATTTGTGCACTAAAGGTTGCTGCTTGAAGAAGTTCAACAGTGAAATAAGCGGTGTCTTCAAGGTTACACGTGTTTGGATCAATTGCTATAAACATTACTTGGTAGGTGCCACTATCAGCAAAAGCATTGGTTGGATTTGGAAGCGTAGATGTGTTTCCATCACCAAAATCCCAGAAAACACTTGGGGTGCTCCCATCAGATGTGAAATTCATGTTATAGGGAGGGAAAGAACAAAGTGTAGTGTCTGCTGGTGCTGTTGCAACAGCATTTGAAACAGCAGTTATAAAATTCAAAGTATCAACAATTGTATCACTAAATCCGCAAGTTAAATCCCAAGCAATAACCTCAATAGGATAAATACCTTGACTCGTGTAAGAATGAGAAATTGAATTTATGTCTGTATAAATTGTTCCATCCCCCATATCCCACTGTAAAGAGTCTATTCCAGTTCCACTAACATTTGCATTTACTGTAACTGTTGCAGGATCGGAGCAAGGAGGGATATTAGGAAGGTTAAAGTTTGCATTGAATGTAGGCGCTTGAATTAATTCTACACTAAAGTAAGCTGTGTCTGAAATATTACAGCTAGAGGGGTCAATTGCAACATACATCACATTGTATGTTCCTACAGTAGCATAAGTGTAAGTAGGATTGGCTGCTGATGAAGTTCCAGATCCGTCACCAAAATCCCAAAAATGTTGAGGGTTTGTTCCTGTTGAAGTGAAGTCCACAGAATAATCATTGGTACACATTGTAATATTTGCAGGCACATTAGCAGTAGCTTCAACACCTTGAAAGTCAAACTCAAATTTGATAGACCCCATGTTGCAAAAAAATGCTTGACCAGCGGTACCACTGTTAGGATAGGCAACACCAGGAGTTGTTGGGAATGTCCAAGGGTTGTCACAAGCAGCACATACAGATTGGTAGACAACTCCATCAGGGTCAAACCTACTAGTTCCACCATCCGTATGTTCAGCTACGTTAGGATCGCCAAAATAAGTTCCGTAAAGGAGCCCTGTAGCATCTCTTTCCAGTACAAAAAAGTAAAAATCACTTCCATCTGTAGAGCTTTGTTGAGCATCAACAGTAAGGGGTAATCCATTAGTACTACCACCTGCAAAAGGATTATAAACACCAGATAAAGATGCCGCATTGTTGAAACCTCCACCCCATCCAGAAACATATACATTTCCACATTTGTCAACTAGAAAAGCAGTTGGAGAAATATTTATTGAAGCTGTTGATCCAGAACCAAAAACTGTACTGTAATCAGTAGTTGAAAGAGAGGAGTTTAATTTATGAATAAATTGGGAGCTATTAGCATTTGAGTATGCAGCATTAACTACTGGGTAGCTGCCCAAAGTTTGTCCAACTACATATACATCTTCTAAATCATCAACTTCTAAAATAAAGGTTTGGTCATAATCAGCAGTTCCAATATAAGTTCTTGCAATAGGTGCTCCGGTATTTGCATTAAAGCTAGCAATATATCCATCCCAAACACCGTTAAAAGTTTGATCATAAACACCACCAGTTGCTCCTAAATCTGAGCTTGTTGTGGCTCCACAAACAAATACAGTCCCCTGATCAGAAACTCTTATTGAATTACCACATTCAAAATCACTACCACCTAAATATCTTGCCCAGTCTAAAGAAGATAAAGAACTATTCATTTTAAAAACAACAGCATCTTGAGTACCCCATCCAGCCCCATTGTTAATAGCGCCACCAGATATTCCAGGGAAATCATCAGACCATAGCGAGGTTGCAACATAAACGTTGTCGTTTGCATCTAATACCAATTCTCCTCTACCTTGATCTGCATAATTATAGACCATGCTTTCATTTATACCTTCATTATCAGAGCCACCAATGTATGTGGAATTAATAATGTTACCCGAGCCATTTAATTTTGTTAAAACAATATCTGCTCCATTCGAATAAGGAGATCCCCACATGTTAGCAGAAGTTCCACCCCATCCTCCATTAAATGTTTGATCGAAACCTCCTGATGAAGTAGGGTAGTTAGTTGAAGATGATGAGCCTAATAGTACTAGGTTGTTCTGGGAATCATGTACCAAACTATGAGGCATTTCATTGTCGTTTCCCCCTAGGTAGGTAGCATACAAAACATTGGCTCCAGTTGGATCAAATTTTGTGATTGAAATGTCAAAATCTCCACCTAGTGAAGTAGTAGAATAAGCACCAACAGTGGTAGGGTAACCATTTCCAAAGGCAATACCTGCAGAATAAAGATTACCTAATGTGTCATAAGTTGAAGTAAACCCCCAATTGTCAGCTGTTGATCCAGATAAAGAAGAAAAAATCCATATAGGATCTATAATTAAATCAAAGTTAGTATTATAGCCATCTGGTAAATTATAGGAAATTTGTTTGCCGTTTTTATTGAAAAAACAAGGAACAGAAATCCTTTTCCCATTTATATCTTGATAAGCTTTAAGTTTAACCTCTTTAATTTCTCCTGTAGATAATTCAATAATTAATTCTCCTTTTGCATTAACTCTAAGTCCATCAACACCTTCATAGTTTATTTGAATATCGTTAGGATTTCCACCAGGATGAACAATGAAATCATATTTCATCCATTCAAATTCTGAGTAAATCTCCATATCGATATTATTATAAAGGCCATTATACTTTACCGATTTATAAGATTTTGCCTCGTAACCCCATTTAGATTCATCATTCCCTATGAAATAATTTTTAGTCCCTGATAAAATTAAATCTGGAATAATGGATGGATTGGAATTTGATCCATTAAAAACCATTGAGTAAGAATGCTTTTTAAATTTCTCATCAATTTCTGAAGGATTTATTTTAGGTTGTCTTTTTTGAATTTGAGGAATTCCATTTTTTTCTTCCCTTGATGTGTGTTTTATATCAAATAAAGTATTCATTTCTTCAGCAGAAAAAAGATCAAATGTAAATCGATCCTTTTCCAAAAACATGTTTCCAACATGAAGTTTACTATGAAAAGCAACATTATCTCCATGTTGACCTTTATTTTCAGTAAAATGAAAACCTTTTTTTATTCCATCATGCGAAAACAATGATGTGGAAAAAGAAAAAAACAATAAAAATAGGGAGAGCTGGTATACTTTTCTCATGTGAGAGACTTTTTTAATAAAAATACAAAATAAACAAGTTTGCAAAAATAACTAATTATAGACGAAAACCAATAAGAATAGGTTGCGTGGAATTTACTAATTAATTAATGAAGGAAATAGCAAATATTTTTTTGGTGAAAAAAGTGTTATTTTGCTTCACCAGTTGCCATTAAAAATGCTTTTAAAAAAGAATCTAAATCACCATCAAGTATTTTAAATGGATCGTTTGATTGAAAATTAGTTCTATGGTCTTTCACTCTTTTATCATCTAAAACATAGCTCCTTATCTGAGAGCCCCATTCAATTTTCATTTTTCCGGCTTCAATTTCATTTTGCTTTTCTCTTTGTTTCCTTATCTCAAGTTCATATAGCTGAGATTTTAATAGCTGAATTGCTTTTTCTCTGTTAGCTAGTTGGGATCTAGATTCTGTGTTTTCTATTACAATACCAGTTGGAGCGTGTTTTAGACGCACACCCGTTTCTACTTTATTTACATTTTGGCCACCAGCTCCACCACTTCTGAAAGTATCCCAAGAAATATCAGATGGATTAATTTTAATGTCAATGGTGTCATCAACTGATGGGTAGACATAAACAGAAGAGAAAGAAGTCATTCTTTTGCCTTGGGCATTAAATGGACTAACTCTAACAAGACGGTGCACCCCGTTCTCTCCCTTAAGGTAACCAAATGCAAAATCTCCAGATATTTCTAATGTTACTGTTTTTATACCTGCGACTTCACCATCCTGAAGATTCAACTCCTTAACCTTATAATTGTTTTTTTCAGCCCACATTAAATACATGCGCATTAGCATAGATGACCAATCACAGCTTTCTGTGCCACCAGCCCCAGCTGTAATTTGAAGAATAGCATCAAGATTGTCTTCTTCACTAGACAACATGTTTTTCAATTCTAATTCTTCTATTGAATTGAGTGATTTTTCGTAATTTTTTTTGATTTCAACTTCATCGACCTCTCCTTCTTTAAAAAACTCAAAAAGTACTTGTAAATCTTCAATTTGACTTTGAATATTATCACATGAAAGCACCCAGAATTTTTTCTTTTTAATTTTTTTGAGTATTAATTCTGCAGCTTTAGGGTCATTCCAGAATTCAGGGTCTTGTGTTTTTAGCTCTTCTTCAGCGATTTCAGTTTTTTTTGTTTCTACGTCAAAGGTACCCCCTCAACGCATCCAGGCGCTTACACAACTCTTCTAATTGCTCGTTTGATATCATTGATCATTAATTTAAGACTAAACTAAACATCTAATTTATTAGCACAATTTAATTTTTGGATTTTTTTAAATATACTTTAGAGCCAATTTGAAGTGAATCTTCTATTGAAATGTCATTTCTTTTTAAGATTTTTTTAAGTTTTAACCCATAAAGCTGAGAAATGGATTTAATATTATCTCCCTTTTTAACAACATGGAATTTAACATTGCATCTGTTTCTTTTGGGCTGAAGAAATATGATGTCATTTATTTTTAATATATCTCCTTTTTCTAGGTTGTTGTATTTGTAAATCTGCCATAACCCCATTTCAAATTCATTTGCTAAACTGTAAAATGTATCCCCACTAATTGCTGTAATGTATTTAATGTTGTTCTGATGTTTTAATACAGAATGCTTGTTTTGCTTTTTAAGCTTTAAATCCTTTTTTGTATTTTGTTTTTGAGTAGGTATTTTTTTTGCCAACAATGATGATTTATCAAATTGATAAAGTTCATGTTTTTCTATTAGAGAAATTAATATGTTAGCATATTGTGGATTGGTGGCATAGCCAGCTTTTTTCAATCCTTTCGCCCAAGCTTTATAATCTTCTAATTTTAAATTAAAAAGAAAAGAATACCTACTTCTTTTAGACAAGAATAAAGAATGGTCTTGGAATGATTCAAGGGCAGAAGAGTATTTTCTGAAACATTCATTTTTAGCGTCATCATCTTGATATATTCCTTCACCTTCCCAATTGTGACATTTTATTCCAAAATGATTATTTCCATATTTCGCAAGTTCAGAGTTCCCGTTGCTGCTTTCTAAAATTCCTTGAGCTAAAGTTATGCTTGCTGGAATTTTATATTGCACCATCTGGTTAACAGCTTCTGAGCTGAATTTTTCTATGTATTGTTCTCTAGAATTATATTTTTCAGCTGGTTGAGAAATGCCAAGCTTAAATATAAAAGCCGAAAAAATTAAAATCGAAAATTTAAAAAGGGATAATTTATAATACATATAGTAATTCTATTTATGAATCAGTCAATTAACGGAGATTAATTTTAAAAGTTACCATTAGATAAAAAAGTCATTAAGATAATGTTGTTAGCATTTTTTTAGATTCTTTAAAATGTAATAAAGGTTGTTTTGCATCATCAAACCAAATACTTCCCATTAACCCAACTCCTTCAAACCCAACATTTTTAATAAGATCTAAATTTGTAAGGTTTATTCCTCCAGTTGCAAAAACTTTTGATTCTATCTGTGGGATAATGTTTTCTAGTGTTTTTAAAGGGAACAAGGGATTAATGGTATTTTCTCTAGAAAATATTGGTGAAATGAAAACATGCGTGTAAAATTTTGGCACATCTAATAATTTATCAATGTTGTGACAAGAGCAACTAATAATTTTACCTTTTCTAAAGTATTTAAGTAGAAATAATAAAGTTTTAAATTTTATTCTTTTGTTTCTAAATTGTTTTGAAATGTGAATTCCTTTTAGATTGTATTTGAAAATTAAATCGTAATGTGAGTGTATAATTAATTTACTATGAAATTTTTCAGGAATTTGATCAATATAAGATTGAAGTTGTTTCTTTGTGAAGTCAGATTTCTTTATTTGAAGAGTTTCAAGCCCATTTTCTAGCAATTTAATAACAATGTAAATTTCACTTCTAAATTTATCGTTACTTGTAAATAGATTTAATTGCATTTCATTCTATTGTTAAGTAATTCAATTAATTTTTCGTTTTTTTCAATAGCATTTCCAATAACAACGATGTCTGCTCCTGCAATCCATGCATCTTCAATGTCATTATAACTTTTAATTCCTCCTCCAATAATTAGAGGAATAGATAGCTGTTTTTTAATTGAAGAGATCATTTTTTTTGAAACAGGGTTTAAAGCACCTGATCCTGCATCTGCATATATTAAATGTAGCCCTAATTGTTCACCAGCTAATGCAGTAGCTGCAGCAATATTGTATTTGTCTTTTGGAATTGGGTTGGTGTTGCTTATGTATTGAACAGCGGATTGTACTCCACCTTCAATTAAAATATAACCTGTAGCCAACAATGAAATGGCAGCTTTTTTTAACTCATAAGACGATTGCACATGCTTACCAATAAGTAAATCGGGATTGCGGCCACTAATTAAACTTAACAATAGGATTCCATCAGCTGATGATGATATCTGAGTGTTATCTCCTGGGAAAATAATAATTTTTTTAGTTGATAATGATTTTATTTTAGAAACATAATCGTGAAAATTCACATTGAAAATTTGACTTCCGCCAATTAAGATATAGTTGCAAGTGCAACTATTTATTGATTGTATTAGAGTTGGTAACGTAGAAAGAGGTGTTTTGTCTGGATCGATTAATATCGCCCACATTTTTTCCCTAAGATTGGATTTGTTTGTTATTTCTTCTTTTAAATTCATTTATAGCTCTTTGAAATCACTTGTGTAAACTAAGTAATAATTTTTAAATTTCATGTTATTAATTATACAATTAAATAGGAAGTTTGGTTTCGAGCTTGCTCCACGTAATTTTGAATCCTCTTTTATTTTGAATACCGTTAAATGCTTTTTAAATAAAATTTTAGGTGTTCCATATATTTTATACATTGCTTCTTTAGCACACCATAAATGAATTAATTCATTTTCATTATGATTTTTCGCAAAATCATTTCTATTGAGGAATTTATGAGAAATAACGGAGATTTTTTTATTTAATGTTTGGATATCTATTCCACAAGGTTGATTAGATATATATAGCACAACGATGTCTTGATCATTTGAAATACTTAAATACTTTTCTTTTGATTTAAAATGGGGTTTCCCAAATGAATCTTGAAAGATGTTTTCTTCTGGACACATTTGATTTGCCAGTAAACGCGTAGCTAAAATTTGTTTTTTTCGATACTCACTTTTGTAGTTCAAACAGTTGGGATGGTATGATTTGAAAATAGAATTTGCTAAATTAAAGTCATCATTTTCAGCTATTTCCCAAAAACCAATAAGACCAGATTTTATTTTTTCAGTTTTTATAAATGGCATAACATAAATTATGAAGTAATTAAAAAAGTTGCTAAATTTATTACTTTAGTCGACTATAATACATAATTAATCATGAGAATAACAATTATTTGTTTTTTAGTAAGTCTCTTTTCACTTAGTGGTGTTTCACAAGAGCTTTATAAGTTTAAGAAAGGATCTAAAGAAGGTTTTATAAATAAATCTGGTGAAGTAATGATATCAGCTATTTATGATGATGTAGATGATTTTAGTGAAAATCTTGCTAAAGTGAAAATAGGTAGTAAATATGGATATGTCAATTCTAAAGGTAATCAGGTAATTAAAATTGTTTATTCAAGAGGAACTTCTTTTAAAGAGGGTCTAGCGGCAGTTAAAGACGAAAATGGATGGCATTACATTGATGATAAGGGAGAGAAAAATTATGATGAAAATTGTAATTATGCTTATTCTTTTCACGAAGGGTTGGCTAGGTTGCAAGTTGGTGTTAAGTTTGGATATATCAATAAAGCTGGAGAAATGATTATTTCACCTCAATTTGATAAAGCATATGATTTTCATGAAGGATTGGCTAGAGTTCAAATTGGAGGTAAATGGGGTTTCATTAATTTGAAAGGTGAGTTAGAAATTAAACCTCAGTTTGATTGGGTTTTTGACTTTAGTGAAGGTAAAGCTGATTTTAGAAAAGGCTCTGAAAAAGAAGGTAAATATGGCTTTATTAACAATAAAGGTGAAGTTGTTATTCAGCCAGATTTCGATAGGGCTTTTGCATTTCATGAAGGAAGAGCACTTTTTAGAGTAGGAAGCTTTAGAGGAGGTAAATACGGTTATTTAGATGTCGAAGGAAAGGTGGTAATTAACCCAATTTACGATGGTGGTATGAATTTTTGTGAAGGTAGAGCAAACGTTTCAAAAGGTATTGCTAAAGATGCAAAATGGGGTTATATAGATCTTGATGGTAAACAAGTAATTCCAATAAAATATTCTAGACCTTCAGAATTCAATAATAATCTTGCTTTAGTAAGAATTGGAGATTTCAAGTCAGGAACTGAAGGATATATCAATAAACAAGGAGAATTTATTTGGAAATCACCAAATAAATAAGGTTATTCGCCTTTAAAGTTTGAAAAAATTCTTTCTCAATGAGTAAATTTGAAGAATTAGGTGACGATCATTGGATGAGTAACCAAGAGACACCTATAAATGATAAAGCTATATTATTAAGTGAATCTGAAAAGATTACGAAAATTGAACATCATTTTCAAAAAATCATGGAAATTATGGGCTTAGATTTACATGATGCCAGCCTTAAAGGAACTCCAAATCGAGTAGCTAAAATGTATATTAACGAATTTTTTAGTGGTTTAGATTCTAAAAATCTCCCTAAAATGTCATTATTTCCAAATAATTACCAGTATGATGGAATGCTTGTCGAAAAAGACATTGAAGTTTATTCAACATGTGAGCATCATTTTGTCCCAATTATAGGAAAAGCTCATGTAGCTTATGTTGCTGGAGATAATATTATTGGCCTTTCAAAAATCAACCGAATAGTTCAATTTTATTCTAAAAGGCCTCAAGTTCAAGAAAGATTAACAATACAAATATTAAATAAACTTAAAGAGGTTTTAAAAACAGAAAATGTGGCATGTATTATTGAAGCAAAACACTTGTGTGTAAACATGAGAGGGGTAAGAGATACTAAAAGTGCTACAATTACTGCTAAATATTCTGGGGATTTCAATAATGATTCTTTTAAACAAGAATTTTTAAGCCATGTTAGTTTAGAATCTAATTTTGACATATAATAAATGATCAAAAATCTATTTCTATACAATTCTTTAATTGGTGAAAAAGTAAAGTTTGAGCCAATAGCATCAAATAATGTTGGCATATATGTTTGTGGCCCTACTGTTTACAGTGAGGTTCATCTTGGCAATTGTAGAACATTTATTTCTTTTGATGTTATTGTAAGATATTTAAAATTTTCTGGTTATAATGTTCGTTATGTTCGAAATATTACTGATGCAGGTCATCTAGAAAATGATGCTGATTTTGGAGAAGATAAAATATCAAAAAAAGCAAAAATTGAACAACTTGAGCCAATGGAGATTGTTCAAAAGTATACTTTGGATTTCCATAATGTAATGTCATTATTTAATACGCTTCCTCCAAGTATAGAACCAACGGCAACCGGTCATATTGTTGAACAAATTGACATGGTACAGGCCATTATAAAAAAGGGTTTTGCTTACGAAGTTAATGGGTCTGTTTATTTTGATGTCAAAAAGTACATTAGCCAAGGTTATAAATATGGAAAATTAAGTGGAAGGGATGTTGATGATTTAATTCCAGGTTCAAGAGATTTAGAAGGTCAACAGGAAAAAAGAAATTCAATTGATTTTGCATTATGGAAAAAAGCTTCCGATCTGCACATTATGAAATGGACGTCTCCTTGGGGGATTGGGTTTCCAGGTTGGCATCTTGAGTGTTCAGCTATGGGGGCTAAATACCTGGGTGATCAATTTGATATTCATGGTGGCGGCATGGATTTGAAATTTCCTCATCATGAATGTGAAATAGCTCAAGGATTTTGTGCTAATGACGTAGATCCTGTAAGGTATTGGATGCATGCTAATATGCTAACTTTAAATGGTAAAAGAATGTCAAAGAGTACTGGAAATACTCTTTTGCCAAAAGAAATTTTTTCTGGAAATAACGATATCCTGAACAAAGAGTATTCCTCCTATGGTAGTTCGATTTTTTATGCTTCAGGCACATTATCGTAGTGTCTTAGATTTTTCTAGTAAAGCATTAAATGCATCAGAAAAGGGGTTTAATAAATTAATGGAGGCCCATCGAATTCTTAATAATTTTAATTATCAAGAAGGAAAACTGAATCAAAAATTAGATGATCAAATAACTAGGTTGCTAGAAAATTGTTTTAGTCATATGAATGATGACTTTAATACTCCTCAAACGATTGCAACATTATTTGAATTGGTAACAATTATAAATTCAATTAATGCTAATAATTCTGTGGGTGAAATTTCTAAAGAGACATTTATATATTTACAAAAAACAATGAATGGCTTTATTATTGATGTTCTTGGTTTAGAAAATCAAGAAATGCAATCTAATGATAAATCGGCTCAACTTTTAGAGCTAATGTTATCGATTAGAACTGAAGCTAAAAACAATAAAAATTATGCGCTTTCTGATCAGATTCGAAATCAGTTAAATGAAATGGGCATTACAATTAAAGATGGAAAAGAAGGTACTACCTATTCAATAACATAAAAAATACAAAAATGAAAAAAATATTATTCATTGCAGCAATTGCATCAACGTTTACAGCTGTTTCACAATCAAACTTCGAGACTAATAAAGAAGGCAGCGAATACAAATTTAAGGTACTCAAAGATATTGAGGCAACAGAAGTCCAGAGCCAAGGAAGAACTGGAACATGTTGGAGTTTTTCTTCATTATCTTTTTTTGAATCTGAAATTATTCGTTTAAACAATGGAAAGCATAACCTTTCAGAAATGTTTATTGCTAGGAATGCCTACATTGGAAAAGCCGAAAATTATTTAAGAATGTATGGAACATTTACTTTTGGTCCAGGTGGCGCTTTTCACGATATTCCTTGGGTTATAAGAAGATATGGTATTGTTCCTGAAGAGGTTTACAAAGGGTTGAATTATGGAGATACAGTGCATAGGCATGCGGAAATGGAGGCTATCTTAGGTGCGACTGTAAAAGAGCTAGCTAAAAAAGCCACAAAATGGAACACTGACCCCAGTTTGGAAAAAAGCTTACACAGGCATTCTAGATGCATATTTAGGAGATTTGCCTGACAATGTTGAGGATTTTACTTTTAACTATCAGGGAAAGAATATACTCCAATGTCTTATCACTAAATCTTTAGGTCTTGATATGGATAATTACATATCATTAACTTCATTATACTCACCATCCATTCTATTCCAAATTTGTTCTTGAAGTTCAGGATAATTGGGCTATGCAATCAGGATATAATTTACCAATAGATGAGTTTATGGAAGTAATGGAACAAGCAATTATGAATGGTTATACTTTTGCATGGGGTGCCGATGTTTCAGAAAAAGGATTTGGCTACAGAGATGCATTAGCTATTCTTCCAGAAGATGAATCTACTATTCAGAAAAAAGGTAGAGATAATAAACATTTTAGTGATGCTGGAGCTGCTAAAATAAGTAATGCGTTTAGTACACCTGTAAAGGAAAGAAATGTAACTCAAGACGAACGTCAAATTGCTTTCGATAATCAGGAAACTACGGATGACCATGGCATGCATATTACAGGTCTTGTTGAAGATCAAAAAGGGACTAAATATTTTATAGTAAAAAACTCTTGGGGAAAGAGTAATGAGTGTGATGGATATTTTTTCGCATCATTTCCATATGTGAAATATAAAACAATGAATATTTTAGTTCATAAAGACGCTCTAGTAAAAGCATGAAAAAGAAATTAGGCATAAAGTAATGCTTAAAATTATTGGATACTTATTAATTATTCCAATCTGGTGTTATCAAAAGTTGATTTCTCCATTCTTTCCAAGTTCATGTAGGTTTACACCTACTTGTTCAACGTATGCTGTGGAAGCTTTAAAGTCAAAAGGACCTTTTGTTGGAATGTGGTTGACTTTGAAAAGGATTTCAAAATGTCATCCATGGGGAAGTTCAGGATATGATCCAGTTCCTTAAATATTAAATAGATAATATGCTAAAGATAGATATGCACACCCACATAATGCCAAAAAACTTGCCAAGGTGGGCAGATAAATTTGGTTATGATGGATTTATACATCTTAGATCATCATAAAAAAGGTTGGGCTAGAATGATGCAGGGAGATAAATTTTTTAGGGAGATAAATGAAAACTGTTGGGATCCAACTGTTAGAATTAATGAATACAAACTGTTTGACTACCAAGTTCAAGTTGTTTGTACAATTCCAGTATTGTTTGCCTATTTTTCCAAACCTAAAGATGGTTAGAAGTTGCAGAATTTTTAAATGATGATTTAGCTGAGTTAGTTAATAAATATCCGAAAAATTATATCGGTCTAGGTACTGTTCCCATGCAAGATCCTGAACTTGCAGTAAAAGAGTTACATAGAATAAAAGAAATTGGTCTTGTCGGTATTCAAATAGGATCAAATATTGAAAATAAAAATTTAAATGAGCCAGAATTTAACCCTATTTGGGAAGCATGTGAAAAACTAGGTTTAGCCGTAATGGTTCATCCATGGAATATGATGGGTAAAAAACACATGGGTAGATATTGGTTGCCTTGGTTAGTAGGTATGCCTGCAGAAACTTCAAGAGCAATGTGTTCCATGATTTTTGGAGGTATTTTTGATAGATATCCGAAATTAAGAGTAAATTTTTGTCATGCAAGTGGTTCTTTTCTAGCTACTTTAGGTAGAATAGAACATGGTTTTAACTGTAGACCAGATTTAGTTGCAATTGATAATCCTGTTAACCCAAGAGAATACTGCGGGAAGTATTGGGTAGATTGCATTACTCACGATCCATTAATGTTAGAATATATTTTAAAATTACAAGGTTCTAAAAGAATAACACTGGGAAGTGATTACCCATTTCCTTTGGGAGATTTGGAGATTGGCAAGTTTATTGAAGAGATGAATCTTAGAAAAATCTGTTGTTGAGGATATTTTTTGCAATAGTACTTTAGAATGGTTAGACTTAAAAAAAGAAATGTTTTTATAGATGAAAAGAGTTACAATTACAATTAGTTTATTTATTTACTTGTTTTTCATTGCTTTCACAGCGTGGGTATTGGCAACAACATGTTGATTACAAAATGGATATAAATTTTTTCGCTGAAGAAAATAAATTTAGTGGTCATCAAGAATTAGTGTACACTAATAATTCTCCAGACACTTTGTCAAAAGTTTTCTATCACTTGTATTATAACGCTTTCCAACCTGGTTCAATGATGGACGTACGATCTAGAACAATTGAAGATCCAGACTCTAGAGTTGGAGATCGAATTGCAGGTTTAAATAAAGATGAAATTGGCTATCATAATATTAAATCCATTTCTCAGAAAAATGCTGTATTAAAATTTAAAATTGAAGGAACAATATTGGAAGTGTTTTTAGATAAGCCTTTGAAGCCAAATGATAAAACCACCTTAACTATGGACTTTAATAGCCAGGTACCTGTTCAAATTAGAAGGACTGGTAGGCACAATGTTGAAGGTGTAGATTTTTCTATGACACAGTGGTATCCAAAGTTATGTGAATACGATAAAGACGGTTGGCATACCAATCCTTATATAGGTAGAGAATTCCATGGCGTTTGGGGAGATTTTGATGTGAAAATTTCTATTGATCATCATTATGTTTTAGGAGGTACGGGCTTATTGCAAAACTCAAATGAAGTAGGTTATGGGTATCAGGATACAAAGAAACCGCTTAAGAAATTAACAGAAAAAAACATTACTTGGCATTTTAAAGCAGAAAAAGTACATGATTTTGCTTGGGCTGCAGATCCTAATTTCATTCATGACACAAGTCAACTTAATAATGGTATGGTTATTCATTATTTACATCTAGACGACTCATTGAATGAGAATTGGCAAAATTTAAAGGAATATGCCGTTAAATCTTTTGAATTTGTAAACAAAAACTTTGGTGAATATCCATACAAACAATATTCTATTATTCAAGGTGGTGATGGAGGAATGGAATATCCAATGTGCACTTTAATTGCAGCTGGGGGCTCGTTTAAAGGTTTGGTTAGTGTTACTGTTCACGAATCTATTCACAGCTGGTTTCAAGGTTTGTTAGGGACTAATGAGTCTAAGTATGAATGGATGGATGAAGGGTTTTGCACATATGCTCAGTATAAAACAATGGATCATTTATACAACACAAACTATATGAATCCCTTTATCTAGACAATATGCTGGATATTATAGATTAGCTAATTCTGATCTTCAAGAGCCTTTATCTACTCATGCAGATTTTTATAAACGAAATTATGTATATGGAACTAATGCTTATAACAAAGGAGCTGTATTTTTAAGTCAACTTGGTTACATTATAGGTGATAGCGCTTTAATGGTAGGTATGAAAAAATATTATTATTTATGGAGATATAAGCATCCTACTCCACAAGATTTTAAAAGAGTGATGGAGAAAAGTTAGTGGACTAGAATTAGATTGGTATTTCGAACAGTTCATTTCAACTATAAATGTGGTAGATTATTCTATTAAGTCGGTTAATAAAATGGGTGATCAAACAAAAATCACATTAGCTAGGGTTAAAGAGATTCCAATGCCAATAGACGTTTTTATTCGTTTTAAAGACGGGACCTCAAAATGGTATAATATTCCTCTGCGTATTATGAGAGGGGAAAAAGGAAAGGATTTATATAGTTCTGAAAAGACAATATTGCCTGACTGGCCATGGGTTTATCCAGAATATACATTTTCTTTAGATGTGAAGCTAAATAAAATTGAAGAAATTGTTATTGATCCCTCTGGAAGATTAGCAGATGTGAATCAAGATGATAATGTTTATCCATCTAAAAGAAAAAGAAAAGTTCAGTTTAAGGGGAATTAGAAGTGTCGTCTTATTCCTATGGATAAGTTTTTAGGGCTAACAGCTTTAAAGTTCCATAAAAACCGCCCAGTATTGGGGTCTACGTAGCCATCATTATTCTGATGCAAACCTGTTCCTATTGCAATCTCTGAACAAAATGAAAACAATTCATTTATTGAATATTCTATTCCACATAATCCCATAATTCCAAAACCATATTGTAATGTTGAAAATGGAATTAACCTTCCTTTTTTAATATTCATTTTGTAATAAATTTCTGCTCCATAATAGAGATTAATTTTCTCATTATTAATAAATAAAAGCCTTTTTTCAAATCCTGCACTTATGAAGCAGTTATTGAGCTCTGTTATGTTGTTTTCTCTAAAAGGTAAGTCACAAATCACATTTAACCTTAAAGAATTAATACTGTCAGCTCTTTGTTTATAATCTATAAATAGGGCTGCTCTATTATTTGTGCTCGAGATAAAATTAGTAATTACTCCAATAGTGTTTCCAAATCCAAATCCAATTGAATGTTCATTGTTAAATGTTTCAACATATTGAGCGTTTAAAACAGAAAATGGCAGGCAAAATAGAAGAATAAATTTTTTCATTAATTGTATATATGAACAACATTACTTGAGAGACTGTAAGATGTTCTGTAGGGTTTTAAAGAGAATGCAGCAGGACCATTAATTACTAGTCCATCATATAGTTGGAATTGACTACCATCACATGTGCACTCTACAAAAGTTGAGGTAGAATCAACATTAACGCTTCCACAAGGATTATCAGCGTTATGAGTACAATGTCTGTCATATGCTGAGAAGACATCTGCAGTTTGTCTATAAATTATTATTCCTTTACTTCCTCCAGAAACGTATGCCCACCCTCCAATCGCATTCAGATTAGAATAGCTAGGTAAATATAAATTTATGTATAAATCTACTGGAACATAGGGGACTAAGTTGTTGTTCCTAACACAAGAGCTTAAGAATAAAGAAGCTGTAATGACTAAAATTATATGTGAGATTTTTAATTTCAAAATTGGTTTTATAATAAGTAAAATTATAATTTTATAGTACATGAAAAAACGTATTTTTTTAATTTTAATTGCATTGTTCATTTTTACTGGAGTAAATTCTATTGTCGGTCAAAAAGTAAAACAACCCAAGACAGGTAATACTAAACAGCAAATAAAACGGCTAAATAAACTAGAAGAGCAAAAGGTTAAGGATCAAAAAAATGCCGAAAAGGATTTGTTGAAAGGGCACAAAAAATTGCAAGACAAAAGCACTCGTAAAATGATGAAAAAGTCAAATAAAAAATCGAAAAGAATTAAAAAAGGCAAGCGAAGTGAATCATTTTGGAGGAAATTATTTAGAAAGCAATGATTTATTTTACCGAAAACTCAATAATATCGACCTTTAAATTAAAATTTACTTTACTGACTATTAATATTTTATAATTTTATTATAGAATAAATTAACATTATGATTTAAAAAATTCTAAAAAAATGTTAAAATTTAGAGAAGAATTGTTTTCTTTGTGTGTTGTTCGAAAATAGGAAACAACGATTTAAAATGAAAATTTTTTTCAGTTGTACAACTTAAATTTAGTATATGTTTAAAAGATTTACGCTACCATTTTTATTAACTTTTTTAGCAATTTCAACTGCTTTTTCTCAGGGAAGTATCAAGGGAAAGGTCTTGGATGAATTGTCTGAAGGAATGCCTTTTGTTAATGTTGCTATATATCAATTTGGTAATATTAAAGGTGGTGCAACCACTGATATGGAGGGCCAATTTAAGATTAGTAATCTAGATGCAGGTTCTTATGATTTAGAAGTTAAGTTTGTTGGTTATCAAACTTACAGAGTAGAAGGTTTAGTTGTTAAAGGTGGTAAGCTGTTACCTTTAGACCCAATTCAACTTAAAGAAGCCACAGAATTACTTGGTGAAGTAGAGGTCGTTTTTTACAAAGTCCCATTAATTGATAAAGATGGTGGTGCTTCAGGTGGAACTGTTACTCGTGAAGATTTAGCTAAAATGCCTGGTCGTTCTGCGGCATCTATTGCTACTACTGTTGGTGGTGTTCAGTCAGATGGTAATGGTAACATTACGTCTGTTAGAGGATCAAGAGGTGATGCAACTTACTATTATATAGATGGAATTAAGGTTAGGGGTTCTACTTCTTTGCCTAAATCAGCAATTGAAGAGGTAAGTGTAATGACTGGTGGTGTTCCAGCTAACTATGGAGATGCAACTGGTGGTATTATTTCTATTACAACTAGAGGTGCTTCAAGATTTTATTTTGGTGGTGTTGAAGCTGTAACATCTGGATTTAAACTTGGTGATAACACCTATGGTTTAGATAATTATGGTTATAATCTTTTTGAAGGTGTTTTATCAGGACCTTTGTTAATGAGAAAAGATAGCACTGGAAAGAAAACAGATCCAATTTTAGGATTCTTTGTTTCTGGTAATTTCAGTAACATTGTTGACGGAAGACCACTAGGTATTGATCAATACAGACTTAAGCCTTCAATGAGAGATTCTCTAATAGCTAACCCTCTTAGACCAACTGGTCTTGGGTTTGGAGCATTTTACAACACAGATTTTTTAAGTCCTAACGATTTTGAAACTGTTAAATTTAGACAAAATGCTTCTAGTACAAATGCTTCTTTAAACGGTAAAATTGATGTTAATGCAGGTCCTAATATGAACATTACTTTTGGTGGTTCAGGGGCTTATTCTACTAGAGTTTCCCCTAATTTTTCAAGCTCTGTTTTTAATTACGATAATTATGGTCAGTTTAGAAATATTGACTGGAGAGTATATGGGAAATTCACTCAACGATTTCAGCAAGTTCTTGAAGAAGGCGAGCAACCAAAGAAAGGCGGTGTAAAAAACGCTTTTTATACTTTAATGGTTGATTATTCACAAACTAATTCTTTTGCTGAAGACAATACCCATGGTGATAATTATTTCAATTATGGATACCTAGGTAGATTTGACATAGAAAAAGAAAGATCTTATGAGTTTACGGATTTTGATGGTAATGGTGTTATAGATCGTGTTCAGAATGGTGTTAATGATGTTGAAGTGACATTTACTCCTTCAGAAGCTAATAACGATATGGCTGCAATTACCAATCAATATTTTACGCTATATGATAACGTTCCTGGTAATTATGAGAATTATACTCAATTATTAGATGGCGGTGCATTATTAAATGGAATGCTTCCTGCAGACGTTTACGGATTATGGAGAAATATCGGTTATGCATACAACTCTTCTAGTAAACAAAATACCAATCAATTTCGTGTTACAGGAATAGGTTCTGCAGATATTGGTGACCATGCTTTATCTATTGGTTTTGAATACGAGCAACGTTCAGATAGATATTTCGGAGTCTCTCCTGTAGGTCTTTGGGGTTTAATGAGACAACTTACAAATTCTCATACTGATTATGGTAGGGCTCTTGATGAATCTCAAGCTTCCTTAACATATTTTGGTTCTTTATTAAATGTTGATTTTGCTACTCTTAATGGTGCTCCTGGAGATTACTCTGGTGGTGATGCTCAATCTTTTTTCGATTACAATGTAAGACAAGCTCTAGGTTGGAATACTGATGGAACAGCTTTTGTTAATGTAGATGCTTTAGATCCAACAAAATTAACTTTGGAGATGTTCAGTGCTGACGAGTTGCTAAATCAGGGAGATAGTTATGTCACTTACTACGGATATGATCATACTGGTAAAAAGATTTCTGGAAGACCTAGCTTTGATGAGTTTTTTACTGCAAAAGATGAACTTGGTAATTTCACAAGACCTGTTGGCGCATTTGAACCTATTTACATTTCGGGTTACATAATGGATAAATTTTCTTTTGATGATTTGATCTTTAACGTAGGTATTAGAATTGATAGATTTGATGCAAATCAAAATGTTTTAAAAGATCAATTTTCACTTTACCCTACAAGAACAGCTGCTGAAGTAAGCGAATTGGACGGTCAAGATATTATTCATCCATCAAATATCCCTTCTGATGCTGTTGTATATGTTAATGATGTTAATCAACCAACTGGTATTAATGGATATAGAAGTGGAGATCAATGGTACACAGCTCAAGGGGTTGCTGTAAACGACTTAGAGGATATTATTCCTAGTGGGTTTGTTATTCCTCAGCCTTATTTAGCTCAAGACGTTTCACCAACTGACAATGTTAGTTCTTCCGCTTTTGAGGATTACAAACCTCAAATTAACGTAATGCCTAGAATTGCATTTTCATTTCCAATTTCTGATGAAGCTTTGTTCTTTGCTCATTATGATGTGTTAACTAAAAGACCAACAACTGGGAATAGATTAAATCCATTTAGCTATTATTATCTTGAAACAGGTAATGTAGGTATTGTTAATAACCCAGATCTAAAGCCTGAAAAAACAATAGATTACGAACTAGGTTTCCAACAGGTTTTAAATAAAAATTCATCTCTTAAAATATCTGCATTCTACAGAGAGATGAGAAATCAGGTTGCTTTAGTTAATAAAATTGGAGCATACCCTCAAACTTATACAACATGGGGTAACATTGACTTTGGTACTGTAAAAGGTATTACTGTTGCTTATGATTTAAGAAGATCTGGAAATATAACTATGAGAACATCATATACATTACAATTTGCTGATGGAACGGGTTCTAATCCTTATGCAGCTCAAACTTTAATTGCATCTGATGCTCCTAACTTAAGAACTATCTATCCATTTGACTATGATCAAAGACATCAAATTGTTACAACTTTAGATTATAGATATGGTGATGGTAAGGATTATAATGGGCCAATGATTGGCAGTAAAAAAATACTTAAGAACACTGGTGCTAATCTTGTAGCTAATTTTGCATCAGGAACACCTTATTCTCGTCAAGAAAGAATTACTGGGTCAGCTCTTTTAGCTCCTCCTCAAGCAGTTCTTGAAGGTGAACCTTTCGGATCTAGAAAGCCTTGGCAATTTAGAGCAGATTTACAAATTGATAGAAATATTATTTTGAAATTTGGAGAAGAGAAAAGTAAATCTGCAAACCTTAATGTTTATTTGCTAGTAAGAAACTTATTTAACACTATTAATATACTTAATGTTTCTAGAGCAACAGGAAATGTTGATGATGATGGATACTTAAATGCAGCTGAATTTCAAAATGCAATTAGTACGCAAAACAATGAACAAACTTTTAGGTACTACTATGCAATGAAGGCAGATAATCCATATAACTATGGAATTCCAAGACAAATTCGTTTAGGTGTTAAATTAGATTTTTAAGATTGAATAAAAGAAATTGAAAGATTAATAATATGAGAAAAATAGTTTCATTATTTGTAGGTTTAGTTTTTGTTTTAACATCTGTTAAAGCATGGAACGATCCTTCTAAATCGGGTGTTAGCGGCAATACAGGCTCATTACAGCTTAAAGCTGCAAATTGTACTCCTGCTACTGGTAGGAAAATTTTAGAGTTTAACAATGTTTCTGCATTGATTGAAACAGGTGGTTCTATGTGGCAAGATAGGTCAAAGAATGATGCCGCTTATGAAGTTCCTAAAGGCTCAGGTGAAAGGGTAATTTATGCCGGAGCACTTTGGATGGGAGGTTTAGATGTTAACAACCAGCTGAAATTAGCTGCTTTAACTTTTAGATCTGGAAACGATTTTTGGACAGGTCCATTGTCAACAATTCCAGGTACAGGAAATATTAATTTAGGGTATTTAGATTACGGTCCAGCTGAAATTGAGCCTGAAGAATGTGTTAAATACGATCAATTTTACATTACCACAAGACAAGAAGTAGAGCAATTTAATTCATGGTATGAATGTTCTCAAGATCCAGATTGTGATGTAAATGTAGATTTTCCAGGTTATTCTATTCCTTCTAGTATTTTAACATGGCCAGCTCATGGTGATCAAGGATTATTCCAGGATTTTTATTTAGCTCCTTTTTATGATAGGCCCGGATCTATTCCAGGAGTTTACGACCCACAAAATGGTGATTACCCTTGGTACGATTTAGCAGGAGAGATAGATTGTAGAACCAATAGAAAGGTAACATTATATGGAGATTATAACATGTGGTGGGTGTTTAATGATAAGGGTAATATTCACACAGAAACTGGAGGTGATCCAATTGGTATGGAAATTAGAGCTCAAGCATTTGCTTTTGCAACTAACGATGAAATTAACTCCATGACATTTTATAATTATGAAATGATTAATCGATCAACTCAAGAACTTACCAATACATTTTTCGCTGTCTGGGTTGATTCTGACATAGGTTGTTCTGAAGATGATTATGTTGGTTGTGATGTAGAAAGAGGATTAGGATATTCTTACAATGCAGATGCAATTGATAATGACGGTTGTAATGGTGCTCAAGCAATAGGTGCAAATCCTCCGGCAATTGGAGTGGATTTCTTTGAAGGACCGTATCAAGATAATGACGGTTTAGATAACCCTTTAACCACAGATATAAGTTTAGCAAATGCCAATTTAGGTATACCATATAAAGGTCTAGGTATTGGTTACGGTGATGGTACTATAGACAATGAAAGGTATGGAATGAAACGTTTCACTTATTTCGATAGAACACTTCCAGGTAATATTTATGGTGATCCAGGAATCGCAATCGAATTTTACAATTACATGAAAGGTAAATGGAAAGATAACACTCCTTTTGTTTACGGTGGAACAGGTAATCTCATCGGATGCTAATGCAACTACTATTTTAACTGATTATTGTTTTCCTGGTGATAGCGATCCCTACAATTGGGCGACCGGAGGTACAGATCCTGGGTTTTTCTGGAGCGAACAATCTCCTACTGGACTTGGAAGTACTGCCAATCCTAAAGGGGACAGAAGGTTTGTTCAGGCAGCAGGGCCATTTACGTTAGAACCGGGAGCTTTAAATAACATTACTTTTGGTGTTGTTTATGCTAAAGCATCTTCTGGAGATCCTTTTCAATCTGTTGAATTGGTGAAAAAAGCAGATGATAAAGCACAGGCTTTGTTTGACAACTGCTTTAGAATATTAAATGGGCCAGATTCTCCTGAAATGGCTATTCAAGAGCTAGACAAAGAATTATTATTGTACTTGAATAAAACAGAAACAGTTGAGGCATATGAGGAATTAGATCCTATTATTGTTTCTTACGGCATTTCAGAAGATTCTGCTAAATACGTTTTCCAAGGTTATCAAATTTATCAAGTTGTTGATGCTTCTGTCGATCCTTCAGAGCTTAGCGATGTTGATAGAGCTAGATTAATCGCTCAATGTGATATTAAAGATGGTGTAAATCAGCTTATTAATTATCCTTTCGATGATAATTTAGGTGCTGGAATTCCAACAGAAATGGTAAATGGTACAGATGAAGGGATTAAGCATTCATTTAAAGTAACACAAGATGCATTTGCACAGGGGGATTTAACTTTAGTGAACTTTAAGAAATATTACTTTATGGTTATTTCTTATGGTTATAATAATTACAGTGATTACAGTACTTCAGATCCGACCTTATTAGGTGGTCAACAATTCCCTTACAAAGCGGGAAGGAAATCAGTAAGTGGAGGATCAATTGTATCGTATGTAGGAATACCCCACATTCCAATACCAGAGTTAGGAGGAACATTACAATTAACGGAGTATGGAAGTGGTCCAAAACTAACAAGAGTAGAGGGTAGAGGGAATTCCACAAACATGCTAGAACTAACTGCAGAGTCTGAGCAAGCTATAGTAGAACAATATACACCACAGGAGGTAACATATGAAAACGGATTTGGTCCAGTTCAGGTAAAGGTAATTGATCCATTACAGGTTAAAGGAGGTTCATATGGTCTTAAGATATTAGGATCAGGAGCATCATTAAACTCAACAGCATGGACGGCATTAGATACGGCACAATGGGTGTTGTTTAGAGATAATGGAACGGAGATAGATTCAGTAAATTCACTACAGAGTATACAGGTAGGAAATGAGCAATTAATACCAGAGTGGGGAATATCAGTAAATATTGAACAATACGAACCAGAGGATATGCCACCGAGTCAAACGTATAAGCCAGCGCTATTAATGTCGAGTGTTGAGTTTGCAGATTCTTCAAAAATTTGGTTAACAGGAATACCTGATGCAGATGGAGCAACGCCACAGAACTGGATAAGGTCAGGAACAGCAGAGGAAGATGCAAATGTAGATTTATATCCTGATTTTTGTGATGATCCAGCAAGTTGGAATGATAAGCCAGGGATAGATGATTTAGAGACAATGGAGAGTATATTGGATGGGACATTTGGTCCATACAGGTTATTAGCTGGAGGCGATTGTAATCATGAATTGGTATCAGATGCGTTATCAAGTACGATGGGTATAAATTCAGACATGAAGTTTTTATCATCAGTAGACATTGTAATTACATCAGATAGAACAAAGTGGACAAGATGTCCGGTATTAGAGACACAATCTAATCCATCATTATCTTGGGATGGAAGTACGAAGAAACAGGAGGTTAAAGAAATGCCATCGATAGATAAGTATGGAGTACCTACTACAAATCCGAGTAGTTCATCTACAAATCCAAACGATGCGAATTATATATCTGGAAGAGGAATGGGCTGGTTTCCAGGATACGTAATAGACGTAAGTACAGGAGAGCGATTGAATGTAGCATATGGAGAAGATAGCTGGTTAGGGAATAACGGAGGGAAGGACATGATGTTTAATCCATCAGGAAATGCATACACAGCTTTTGGAGAGCCGTTATTTGGAGGAAAGCATTACCTGTATATATTTAGGAATGCATCAAAGGATCCAAATTCATATGATAAAGGAACGATGCCGGCATATGATGCAGGCCAGCATTACATGGATAATTACACAAATACAGGTCAATTGTATAAGATGTGGTATTCGTGTATGTGGGCAGGTATTCCGGTATTGACAAATGAATCTGATTTAGGGTTTGGACTCACAGTGCTTAAGCCAAGTGCAACAGATCCAGTATCATTTATAGAGACAGATGTAAGAATAAAGCTTAGAGTAGCCTCACCATATTTAGAGATGGGAGATGACATGGGATGGGGTAATTCTGAAAATGATTGGGATCCGTATTATACATTTACGATGGATGATATAAAAGTGGAGACAAATAATACAGCAGCAGCAGATAGTGCATGTCAATTATTGAATGTAGTTCCGAATCCATACTATGCATATTCAAACTATGAGTTTAATAAGTTAGACAATGTGGTTAAGGTGGTTAATTTGCCAGATGTGTGTGATGTTAAGATATACACAGTAAATGGTACGTTGGTAAATACGTTTAAGAAAGACAGTCCGGTAACGTATATTGATTGGGATTTGAAGAATTATGCAGGGATACCAATAGCAAGTGGTGTTTATTTAATACACATAAAAGTACCGGATGGATGTGAGCGAGTATTGAAATGGTTCGGTGTTGTAAGACCTCCAGACTTGGATAATTTCTAAATTTAAATTTAACTAACTGACAAAATATATTTTATGAAAGTCAATAATAAAATAATTAAATCAATGTTTTTATCTGTAATGCTAACTTCTTTTGTTAGTGTTAATGCAGGAAATGAAGATAGAGCAGGTTCTGCTGGAGCAACTGAACTCCTTATTAACCCTTGGACTAGAAGTTCAGGTTGGGGAGATGCAGGTGTTTCATCAATTACTGGTCTTGAAGCAATTTTTACCAATGTAGCAGGTCTAGCATATACAGATAAAACTGAAATAATTTTCGGTCGCACTAATTGGTTAGGTTCTATTTCAGGTATAGGATTGAATAGTGCTGGATTAGCACAAAGAGTTGGTGAAACGAGTGTAATAGGTATTTCTATTGCATCTATGAATTACGGTGATATTCCAATAACTACTACTGAATTACCTGAAGGAGGTATTGGTAATTTCAGTCCTAAGTCTATGAATTTTAATTTAGCTTTTGCTAAACAATTTTCATCTTCTATAAGTGGTGGTTTAAATGTGAAAATTGTTTCGCAATCAATTTCAAATACTAGAGCTCAAGGTGTAGGTTTTGATGCTGGAATTAGATATGTTACTGGTGAAAATGACCATATTAAATTTGCTATTTCATTAAAAAATGTTGGACCTCCAATGTCTTTTTCTGGTGATGGTCTTTCAATTGATATGTTAAACCCTTCTACTAGTTTATTAATTGGCTCTCAACAAAGAGTAAGTGATTTTGAATTACCTTCTCAACTTCATATTGGAGCATCTTATGATTTTATTTTCAATGAAAATAATCTTTTAACAATGGGTACAACATTCACCTCAAATTCTTTCTCTAGAGATCAATGGAGACTGGGCGCTAAATATGTATTAAAATCTTCTAAAGCACACTTTGTTTTAAGAGGAGGTTTTGTTTATGAAAAAGATATATTTAACTCTGAAAACATGGCTACAGCATTAGCTGGCCCCACAGGAGGTTTTACAGTTGATTTTCCTATGGGTGAAAACGGAACAACTCTTGGTTTAGATTATGCTTATCGTCATTCTATTCTTGGTGGTATTCATACTGTTGGAGGAAGAATTAATTTAGGTAAGAAGTAAGCTTTAAATATTTTTCAAAATTTAAGGAGTATTTTAATACTCCTTTTTTTTGATTTATATTTAAATAAAAGTAATCATGTTTCCCAGTTTTAAAATTGTAGCTCAAAATATTTTAGTAATGAAAAGGGAAGTTCTATTTTTTATTTTATTAATTTCTTTACCTCAACTATTTTATGGATGGCACGATCCTTCAAAATCTAAACGGAGTCATTCATTGCAATCTAAAGCTGCTGGTTGTTCACCTGCTACTGGTCGTAAAATTTTAGAGTTTAACAATGTTTCTGCATTGATTGAAACAGGTGGTTCTATGTGGCTAGATCGTTCTAGAGGTAAAAATGCTTATGAAGTACCAATTGGTTCAGGTGAAACTTTAATTTATATTGGTGGTCTATGGATGGGAGGCTTAGATGTTAACAATCAGCTAAAATTAGCTGCATTAAGGTACAGGCAAGGTAATGATTTTTGGACAGGTCCATTGTCAACAATTCCAGGTACAGGAAACATAAATTTAGGTTATTTAGATTATGGTCCAGCTGAAATTACACCTGAAGAATGTGTTAAATACGATCAATTTTACATTACCACAAGACAAGAAGTAGAGCAATTTAATTCATGGTATGAATGTTCCCAAAATCCAGATTGTGATGTAAATGTAGATTTTCCAGGATATTCTATTCCTTCTAGTATTTTAACGTGGCCAGCTCATGGAGATGTGAGTTTGTTTCAAGATTTTTATTTAGCTCCTTTTTATGATAGACCCGGATCTATTCCAGGAGTTTACGACCCACAAAATGGTGATTACCCTTGGTACGATTTAGCGGGAGAGATAGATTGTAGAACCAATAGAAAGGTAACATTATATGGAGATTATAACATGTGGTGGGTGTTTAACGATAAGGGTAATATTCACACAGAAACTGGAGGTGATCCAATTGGTATGGAAATCAGAGTCTCAAGCATTTGCATTTGCAACTAACGATGAGATTAACTCCATGACATTTTATAATTATGAAATGATTAACCGTTCCACTCAAGAGCTTACCAATTCTTATTTTGCAGTTTATTTAGATTGTGATATAGGTTGCTCATTTGATGACTATGTTGGTTGTGATGTTGAAAGAGGTCTTGGCTATTGTTATAATGCAGATGCTATTGATAATGACGGTTGTGGTTCTTGGGCAAATCCTATTGGTGAGTATCCACCAGCAGTAGGAGTTGATTTCTTTGAAGGACCTTACCAAGATAATGATGGAATCGATAATCCTTTAACCACTGATATAAGCTTAGCCAAAGCAAATAAAGGTATTCCATATGATGGTTTAGGAATTGGTTATGGTGATACTGTTGTTGATAACGAAAGATTTGGAATGAGGAGATTTATCTATTATGATGGTCAATTACCTCAAAATTCGTTTGGAGATCCAACAACTGCAGTAGAATATTATAATTACATGAGAGGATATTGGAAAGACAATACCCGTTTTGTTTATGGGGCTACTGGAAATTCATCAACTGCTGGAGCAACTACTATTCCTACTGATTACCCATTTCCTGGTGATAGTGATCCATTCAATTGGGGAACTTTAGGTACAGATCCTGGGTTTTTCTGGAGCGAACAATACCCTTTAGGGTTTGGAAGTACTTCAACTCAAAAGGGAGACAGAAGGTTTGTTCAGGCAGCAGGACCATTTACGTTAGAACCGGGAGCTTTAAACAACATTACTTTTGGTGTTGTTTATGGTAAAGCAAATTCTGGAGATCCTTTTCAATCTGTCGAAGTTGTTAAAAGAGCAGATGATAAAGCACAAGCTTTATTTGACAACTGCTTTAGAATATTAAATGGGCCAGATTCTCCTGAAATGGCTATTCAAGAGCTAGACAAAGAATTATTATTGTACTTGAATAAAACAGAAACCGTTGAAGCGTATGTGGAAACAGACCCAATTATTTCCGCTTTAGACACTTGTGACCCCACACCTTGTTGGGATGATAAATATAGATTCCAAGGATATCAACTTTTTCAAGTATATGATGAAACAGTAGATCCTTCAGAGCTTAACGATGTTGATAGAGCTAGATTAATTGCTCAATGTGATATTAAAGATGGTATCTCTCAACTTATTAATTATGATTTTAATGATGCCATAGGTGCAGCTATTCCAACAGAAATGGTAAATGGTACAGATGAAGGGATTAAGCATTCATTTAAAGTAACACAAGATGCATTTGCACAGGGGGATTTAACTTTAGTGAACTTTAAGAAATATTACTTTATGGTTATTTCTTACAGTTACAATAATTATAAAGAATATGATACATCCGATCCTTCTTCATTAGATGGACAACAAAAGCCTTACAAAGCGGGAAGGAAATCAGTAAGTGGAGGATCAATTGTATCGTATGTAGGAATACCCCACATTCCAATACCAGAGTTAGGAGGAACATTACAATTAACGGAGTATGGAAGTGGTCCAAAACTAACAAGAGTAGAGGGTAGAGGGAATTCCACAAACATGTTAGAACTAACTGCAGAGTCTGAGCAAGCTATAGTAGAACAATATACACCACAGGAGGTAACATATGAAAACGGATTTGGTCCAGTTCAGGTAAAGGTAATTGATCCATTACAGGTTAAAGGAGGTTCATATGGTCTTAAGATATTAGGATCAGGAGCATCATTAAACTCAACAGCATGGACGGCATTAGATACGGCACAATGGGTGTTGTTTAGAGATAATGGAACGGAGATAGATTCAGTAAACTCACTACAGAGTATACAGGTAGGAAATGAGCAATTAATACCAGAGTGGGGAATATCAGTAAATATTGAACAATACGAACCTGAGGATATGCCACCGAGTCAAACGTATAAGCCAGCGCTATTAATGTCGAGTGTTGAGTTTGCAGATTCTTCAAAAATTTGGTTAACAGGAATACCTGATGCAGATGGAGCAACGCCACAGAACTGGATAAGGTCAGGAACAGCAGAGGAAGATGCAAATGTAGATTTATATCCTGATTTTTGTGATGATCCAGCAAGTTGGAATGATAAGCCAGGGATAGATGATTTAGAGACAATGGAGAGTATATTGGATGGGACATTTGGTCCATACAGGTTATTAGCTGGAGGCGATTGTAATCATGAATTGGTATCAGATGCGTTATCAAGTACGATGGGTATAAATTCAGACATGAAGTTTTTATCATCAGTAGACATTGTAATTACATCAGATAGAACAAAGTGGACAAGATGTCCGGTATTAGAGACACAATCTAATCCATCATTATCTTGGGATGGAAGTACGAAGAAACAGGAGGTTAAAGAAATGCCATCGATAGATAAGTATGGAGTACCTACTACAAATCCGAGTAGTTCATCTACAAATCCAAACGATGCGAATTACATATCTGGAAGAGGAATGGGCTGGTTTCCAGGATACGTAATAGACGTAAGTACAGGAGAGCGATTGAATGTAGCATATGGAGAAGATAGCTGGTTAGGGAATAACGGAGGGAAGGACATGATGTTTAATCCATCAGGAAATGCATACACAGCTTTTGGAGAGCCGTTATTTGGAGGAAAGCATTACCTGTATATATTTAGGAATGCATCAAAGGATCCAAATTCATATGATAAAGGAACGATGCCGGCATATGATGCAGGCCAGCATTACATGGATAATTACACAAATACAGGTCAATTGTATAAGATGTGGTATTCGTGTATGTGGGCAGGTATTCCGGTATTGACAAATGAATCTGATTTAGGGTTTGGACTCACAGTGCTTAAACCAAGTGCAACAGATCCAGTATCATTTATAGAGACAGATGTAAGAATAAAGCTTAGAGTAGCCTCACCATATTTAGAGATGGGAGATGACATGGGATGGGGTAATTCTGAAAATGATTGGGATCCGTATTATACATTTACGATGGATGATATAAAAGTGGAGACAAATAATACAGCAGCAGCAGATAGTGCATGTCAATTATTGAATGTAGTTCCGAATCCATACTATGCATATTCAAACTATGAGTTTAATAAGTTAGACAATGTGGTTAAGGTGGTTAATTTGCCAGATGTGTGTGATGTTAAGATATACACAGTAAATGGTACGTTGGTAAATACGTTTAAGAAAGACAGTCCGGTAACGTATATTGATTGGGATTTGAAGAATTATGCAGGGATACCAATAGCAAGTGGTGTTTATTTAATACACATAAAAGTACCGGATGGATGTGAGCGAGTATTGAAATGGTTCGGTGTTGTAAGACCTCCAGACTTAGATAGTTTCTAAATTTTCTAAAAATCATTATATTTGCATATATGTAATGTTTTGAAAGTCCGCTATTAGCGGATTTTCTTTGTTTTATATATCATTTAAACTAAAAATTATGTCACAAGTAAGTTATTATACAGAAGAAGGATTACAGAATTTAAAGGATGAAGTAAAACAACTTGAGACAGTTGAAAGGCCTAAAATATCACAGCAAATAGCTGATGCGAGAGATAAAGGAGATCTTTCAGAAAATGCTGAGTACGATGCAGCAAAAGAAGCTCAGGGAATGCTTGAAGCTAGAATTTCTAAATTAAAAAACCAACTTTCTACAGCAAGGTTAATTGATGATAGTCAGCTAGATGCCTCAAAAGTGCTAATTCTTTCAAAAGTTACCATCAAGAACATTGACAATGGTATGGAAATTACATATACTCTTGTTGCAGAAAATGAAGCAGATTTAAGTCAAAAGAAGATTTCAATTAAATCACCAATAGCAAAAGGCTTGCTAGGTAAAGAAAAGGGAGATGTAGCAGGTATTCAAACCCCTGGTGGTGTTATGCAATTCGAAATTGTAAATATTTCAAGATAATGGCCTCAATCTTTACAAAAATAATTGATAGTGAAATTCCTTCTTATAAAATTGCAGAAAATGATAAGTTTTTGGCTTTCTTAGATGTAATGCCACTTAGCTTAGGACATACATTAGTTGTTCCAAAACAAGAGATTGATTATTTATATGATTTACCAGATGAATTACTAGGTGAATTATTTATTTTTTCAAAAAAAGTGGCTAAAAAATTAGAGAAAGCTATTGATTGTCAAAGAATTGGAGTTTCTGTTATTGGTTTAGAGGTTCCACATGCTCATGTTCACTTAATTCCAATTAATAATGTTTCCGATATGAATTTTTCTAAACCTAAACTAAAGGTTTCTAGTGAAGAATTAGAAAAAATGGCAAATTTAATAAACGGTTAACTTGTTCTTTTTGGGTTGTTTTTTACAAACGATTTCCAGTTAGAGTAATTCTTTTCTTGCTCTCCAGCATTAAATTGATAGTAATGGCAAACAGCAGTCGCTAACCCATCTGTAGCGTCTAATAATTTAGGTAATTCTGTAAGTTTGAGTATTGTTTTAAGCATAGCAGCAACTTGTTCTTTAGATGATGCTCCATTTCCTGTAATTGCTTTTTTTATTTTTCTAGGAGAATATTCTTTAATAGGAATGTCTTTAATCAAAACCGCAGCCATTGCTACGCCTTGAGCTCTTCCAAGTTTAAGCATTGATTGAACATTTTTACCGAAAAAAGGTGCTTCTATGGCAACTTCATCAGGAAGGTACTTTTCAATTAATTGAGTAATATTCTCAAATATACTTTTCAGTTTAAGCTCATGGTTTGCTAATTTATTAAGCTTTACAACTCCAGATGTTATTATTGAGAGTTCATTTTTACTAACTCCAATTATTCCAAACCCCAATACATTTGTTCCTGGGTCAATTCCTAATATTATTTTATCATAATCTGTCAATTCAAAAAGCTACATTTGTTAATAATAGATTTACAATTATCGAGAAAATAAAAATACATAATAAACTCCTTTATTCAATTTCAATAATTCTTTTCTTTTTTGCAGGATATTTTTTGTATAATGTTATTCATGAGAGAATTCTAGAATTCAATGAGCTAACAATTGATTTTTATTCTTTCAAGTTTTATGCTTTTATTTTTCTATTGCTTGGTTTGCAATTTATAAATTGGTTTTTTGAAGCATTAAAATTTAAGTTACTTATTTCTGTAGAAAAAAAAATTAATATTATAACTTCATTAAAGGCAGTCTATGTTGGTAATTTCACTGCGTTTTTCACACCAGATAGGTTAGGAACATTTATTGGAAGAATTTTTGTTTTGAAAAATGTTGAAAAGTTGAAAATAACAGCATTAACAGCAGTTGGCAATTTAGGTCAACTTATTGCAACAATGGTTTTTGGTTTACTTTCTTTGATTTATATAACCCTTTTTGAAAAGCCATTTGTAGGGCTTAATCAAACTTTCTTTAAAGTTCTTCTTTTCGTTTTCATTATTATCTTGTTTTTTCTTATTTCTTTTTACGTAAAACCAGTTTTAGTTTTTAATAGGTTGGAAAAAGTGAAATATATTAAAAATTATATCATAAGATTGTCTTCCTTGAAGCGTTTAAAAGCTAGTCTAAAAATTAAAGTCATAATTTTTTCAATTATGAGATTTTTAGTTTTTTATCTACAATATTTTTTAATAATTCAATTTTTAGCTATCGATTTTAACGCGATATATTGTTTGATTTTTATCGGAATTTTATATGGAATTGTTACGTTTATCCCCTCTCCTTTTTTAGGGAATTTTGGTTCGAGAGAAGCACTTGCTCTTTATTTAACATCAGCAACAACGCTTGGAATCTTAGGACCATTTATTTCTATTTCTGTTTGGTTAATAAACGTAGGTGTATCTACATTAATTGGTGGTGTTATACTTACTTTAAACAAAATCAAGTCTAATTGATTCTTTTAATTTACATACCATTTTTTATATATTTCTGTTTTAATGTTTTTTTATTAATAGGTTATTTGCGATCATCGAGAAAAACAGAAAATCTTGTTTCTAAAGCTATTTCAATAAGTATTATTATTCCTTTTAGAAATGAAATGCTTAGGTGGGATAAGTTGTTAAAAAGTTTGGAGTCTTTGCAACCTGGTTCTTGTGAATTAAAAATATTTTTCATAGATGATCATTCCGATGATGGTGGTTTTACTCATTTAACTAAATGGAAGGAAAATATTAATAAGAATATTACCATACTTTCTTTAGATTCTAATGTGATTGGTAAAAAAGAAGCCATAAACCTTGGTGTTTCAATTGCAGATTCTGATTGGATTTTCACTTTAGATGCTGATTCTTATATTTCAGATAATTTTTTGAAAAACTTTATTGTTCAAATGGATGACAGTTCATTGGTTTATTTATTACCGGTAGTTGAAAATGATAATGGCTTTTTCATGTCAAAAATTGAATCAAATATTTTATTTAATATTAATTATTCAGCTATTGGTTTAAATAGGCCATTACTAGCAAATGGTGCAGGGATGATTTTTCGTAAGGAAATCTTCTTAAAATTAAATCCGTATCATGATAATTTTGATGTATTTTCTGGTGACGATTTGTTTTTTTTAGAAAAATTAACTCCAAATTATAGATTTGAAATAAGAGCTTTAAAGTGCAATGAGTTAATTGTTTATACAACACCTCCTAAGAATTATTATGAGATGCTTTGCAGATCTATTAGATGGTCTGGGAAAATGAAACATGTCAATTTATTTCAAACTAAATTTATTGGATTAACAGTTTTCTTATGTAATATAAGCTTAATTCCAATCACCTTTTTTCATTTATATTATAATGAGATCACAACTTTAATTTCCATTTTATTAATAAAATTAATTCTAGATTTGGGATTGCTTTTTATAAACTATTATAATTCAATTAATTTAAGTCTAATTTTGAAGGTGTTTTTTACTTTCATTTTTTATCCATTTCACTTGTTGATTGTCCTTTCATATTCTATTTTTAATCGTTCAAAATGGAAGGGGCGTACTATTTAATTGAAAAACAACAATAATAATAAAGGAAATTCTTTGGTTTTTGATGCTTGGATAAAGCTAAAAGCTAATCGTTCTGCTATGGCAGGTTTATTTGTTATTTTATTTGCGGTAATAATAAGTATTCTAGGGGCAAATATTCGTCCAGACTCTTCAGTTGATGCAAATCATCAAATACAACAAATAGCAAGGTTAAATCCAGGTTCTTGTGTTAAGCATCTAAAGGTAAGAAGGAATGAAGAAGTTGAGACTGTTTCATTTTTTGGTAAACTTTTTTTTGGTGGTCAATCTAATCCTTTTAAATATATCCCTATTAATGATTTTAAATTCGAAAATGAATTTATAGTTTTTGAGGAATATAAAATAGAATCTAGTTCTGAATTACCATCTTATAGATCAATTCCAATTGCTGATGTTTTGTATCCATTGTCAATAGATAGCGAAAAGAATTTTAAGATTCTTAATGGTGGTACAGTTTCAGTTTTATTATTTAATAATGAAACAATTACAGCTTCTATTTCATCAATTCAACAAGAGATTCAGCTATTCAATATTATCGAAAAGAGATATCTTCTTGGAACCGACAAACAGGGTAGAGATATGCTTAGCAGATTGATGGCAGGAACAATTGTTTCTTTATCTGTAGGGCTAATTGCTGTCCTTATTTCATTAATTATTGGTTTGTTTTTTGGTTCTATTGCTGGATATTTTAAAGGTTGGATAGATGATTTGATTATGTGGTTTATCAATTTAGTTTGGTCAATTCCTGGTTTACTTTTGGTTATATCATTAACTCTAATAATTGGAAAAGGATTTACTACTATTTTCTTTGCTGTGGGTTTAACTATGTGGGTAGAACTTGCTAGAATAGTAAGAGGGCAAATTTTATCTATTAGAGAAAAAGAATTCATTATTGCTTCACGTGCATTAGGATATTCTAATTTCAGAATTATTTGGCGACATATTTTCCCAAATATTTTAGGTCCTGTTATTGTTATTTGTGCATCAAATTTTGCTGCAGCTATATTGATTGAAGCTGGGTTAAGCTTTTTAGGAATTGGTGTTCAAATACCTATGCCTTCTTGGGGTTTTATGATCGAACAACATAAAGGTTTAATAATGGATGCAGATAAGGCCTATTTAGCTTTACTCCCTGGTTTAGCTATTGTTATTCTTGTATTTGCTTTTATGACATTAGGTAATGGTTTAAGAGATGCTTTAGATAATAGAGATGATTCTTTGGTTGAACAAGATAAATTAAAAGGAGCTTCAATTGAATAGGTAAATTTAATTCCCTTTTAGTTTTTCTTCTATTATAAGGGTTAGCTCATTTTTTGTGTGAATTCCAGCTTGTCTCCAAATCAACTTCCCTTTTTTAAATAATAATAAAGTAGGAACTCCTTTTATCTTAAATTTTTCAGCTATTTGTTCATTCTTGTCAATGTTGACTTTTATTATTATTAATTGCTGACTGAAATCGTGTTTTATTTCTTTTAAAATAGGAGATAATAATTTACAAGGCTGGCACCATTCTGCAAAAACATCTACTAATACAGGCTGGTCACCATTAATTAAAGAATTAAACTTTGACATGAAAAATTAATTATTTGATGAGCATTGTTGAGTCACCATTTCAAGATCGGTAGTGTCTTTGATTAATTTAAACCCCCCTGCAATATCAATAACATTATGAATGCCATTAGCTTTTAGAATTGAAGAAGCAATCATTGAACGATATCCTCCCTGACAATGAATATGATACGTTTTTTCAGGGTTGTATTTGTCCATTGATTCATATATAGCGTCAAGAGGTAAATTTTCTATGTCTTTAATGTGCTCTGAATTGTATTCTCCTGGTTTTCTGATGTCGACTAAATTAGAGATTGTACTGTATTTTTTTTCGAGAGTACTTGGCTGAATTGAAAGCACAGAATCAGTTTCAAATCCTGCATCTATCCATGATTTAATGCCTCCGTCTAAAAAACCAATAGAATTGTCATATCCAATTCTTGCTAATCTTGTTACAGCTTCTTGTTCTTTCCCCTCAGGGCATACTAAAATTATAGATTGATTAATATCAGATATCAATGTTCCAACCCAGGGTGCAAACGCTCCATTTAATCCAATAAATAATGAGTTTGGAATATGAGATTTTGAAAAATCTTTTTGTGTTCTGCAATCTAGAGTAAGTATTGATGCATCTGAATTAAGTTTTTCAAAAGAATTAGCATCAATTGCGATTGTTCCCTTTTTAAGAATGGAGTCAATTTCAACATTCACTGATTGATTCATAAGAACATTTTTTGGAAAATACTTTGGAGGTTTTGCAAGATCGGTTGTTAGTTCTTTAATAAATTCAGTTTTAGACATGTCTGATTTTAAAGCATAGTTTAATAACTTCTGATTTCCTAGAGTATCAAATGTTTCTTTAGACATATTTTTCCCACAAGCTGACCCTGCACCATGTGCAGGATATACTATAATATTATCATCTAAAGGCATTATTTTATTTCTTAAAGAGTCATAAAGTAAACCAGCTAAATCTTCTTCAGAGAAATTGGATTTAACAGCTAAATCTGGTCTTCCAACATCTCCGATGAATAACGTGTCTCCCGTAAAGATGCAATGCGGATTTCCATTTTCATCGTGTAATAAATAAGTAGAAGATTCCATTGTATGACCAGGAGTATGCAATAATTTTATTTTCAGCTTTCCTAATTTAAATTCTTCATTATCTTTTGCTGAATAAAAATCAAAATCAGCGGTTGCATTAGGACCAAAAACTATGGTTGCACCTGATTTTTTAGCTAAATCAACATGTCCCGAAACAAAATCTGCATGAAAATGAGTTAAAAATATATATTTAATTTTCACGTTATTTTCTTTGGCTTTTTGGATGTAGGGAGCTGTTTCTCTAAGAGGATCTATAACTAAAGCTTCTCCATTAGATTGGATGAAATATGTAGCTTCTGCTAAACATCCTGTGTATATTTGTTCGACTTTCATTTTGAATTTTCTATTTTGCAAAAGTAATTGATGTTGTGATTACTTGTTCACTTGAGTAGCAATTTTATTGTCAACGTTTTCATTTAGGCTAATTTCATTGTCAATGAAATACATGGCTTTTTCAACTCTAGAAAACAGCATCTTTTTATCAATAACATCAATTAGTTTACTTTTAAATATTATATCTCTTACGGGTCCAATCGTTCCCGAAAATATGAATTTAATATTATCTTCTTTTAGTTCGGAAATAATCTGTCTAAGCATGTTTATTGCACTTGAATCTATGTGATTAATGCATTCAGAATTAAGAATAATATATTTTAATTCAACACCTTTATCTTGTTTCATTAATTTTAATTGATCTTTAAAATATTGACTATTAGCAAAATAAAGTTGCCCGTCAAATCTAAATATTAAAACATCTTTTCTGTCGTTTGTGTTCTCGAACCTTTTCTTATTTCTATATTGATTAGAGCCATCAACCTGTACGCACTCCGCTATATGGGGTTTGGTACTTCTAAATATTAAAAAGATTATTGAAATTAAAACACCTATTATAATTCCTTCAGAAATACCTAATGATAAAGTCACAATAAAAGTAAGAATAAGCATTATAAAGTCATCAATTTTATATCTGATCAGTTCGATAGGATATCGGAAATCTACTAATCTTATTACGGCTCCAATAATTATTGCAGCTAAAATTGTTTTGGGTAAGTAGTAAAATAGATCAGTTAAATAAAGTAAGGTAATACCAATTATGATAGCAGAGATGATTGACGACATTGCTGTTTTAGCTCCAGCATGTTCATTTATAGCAGTTCTAGAAAACCCACCAGTTGCTGGATATGTTTGAAAAAATGACCCAACAATATTTGATAAACCTATAGCGACTAATTCTTGATTAGGTTGAACATGAGAGCTTCTTTTCTTATCTTCAATTGCTTTAGCAACAGAAATAGCCTCCATAAAAGCAATCAATGCCAATGTTAAGGATAAGTACCCTAATTGTTTTATATTTTCCAGATTTATACTAGGAATTTTAAATGAAGGTAACCCTGAAGGAATTGTTTCAACTATTTTAATTCCATTATTGTTAAGCTGAAAAAAATAGACAATCCCAATGCCTATTGTAACTACAATTAAAGTAGATGGAAATTTAATTTTTTTATAATGAAAAAATAATATTAAAATTAGTGCCCCAGATCCTATTAAGCAACTTAATAAATTGATTGAGCTCAACTGATTGAAAATATTTAGAATTAATTCTTGAATTTTATTACTTCTTTCAATAGATGCACCTGTTAAATGTTGAATTTGATTTAGTCCAATAATAATAGCCGCAGCAGATGTGAATCCGCTAATTACGGGTTTACTCAGGAAATTAACTAAAAATCCCAATCTAAAAATCCCAAATAAAAATTGAATGCAACCCATCATGAATGCTAATAGAGTTGCCATTAAAATATAATTTTCTGTTCCGGCCGTTGCAATTGCTGAAATACCTGCAGCAACAATTAACGAATCCATGGCAACTGGCCCAACAGAAAGTTGTCTTGAAGTACCAAAAATTGCATAAATTAATTGAGGGATTAAAGCTGTATATAATCCATATATTGGTGGTATATCGGCAATTATTGCATAGGCAATTCCTTGAGGAATAAGTACTATTCCAACGCTAATTCCTGCTGGCAAATCAGATTTAAAGGTATCCCAATTGTATTTAGGAAGCCAATCTGTAATTGGTAAATATTTATGAAATAAATTCAACTCTTAAATCATTTATTTGTCGTAAAGTTATTTAATTTTAAAAAGAAGAATAAATGGATATTATATTTATTGTTAAAGTTATTGATTAACAGATTTGTATAAATTTACAGAGTTTTTGAATTATGTTAGATACATTATTTATTTCTTGGAATGTTAGTCCAAATTTGTATGAAGGCTTTATTACATTAAAATATTACAGTCTTTTATTTGGAATATCATTTCTATTAGGACATTTTTTAATGAAAAAAATGTTTGTTGCAGAAAATTGTCCGGAAAAATGGCTTGATAAAATCTTGGTATATGCAGTTGTAGGCACTGTTTTAGGGGCAAGATTGGGGCATGTTTTCTTTTATGATTGGGATTATTATTCTCAGAATTTATCTGAAATCCCTATGGTTTGGAAGGGTGGACTTGCGAGTCATGGAGCAGCAATAGCTATTATTATTTCTATGTGGATTTACTCAAAAAAAATCACAAAGAAATCTGTTTTATGGATTTTAGATAAAGTAGTTATAACGGTTGCTATTGCAGCATGTTTTATTCGAATTGGAAATTTGATGAATTCAGAAATAATTGGAAACAAAAGTGAATCAAAAAATGCTTTTTTCTTTCAACATGAAGCAGAGAATTCAATAGCAAGGTTTTTTGATGTCAAAAATGAAGCTATTCAAGTTGAATCAACTGAAAATATAATCGAAATAGATGGGTTTACATATCCTGTTTCAAATTTGACGATTGACTTAAACGAATCTCAACTTAAAAACTTGAATGCGTATTATCAAAATTTTGTTGCATTTACAAAGAAAAATCATGAATCTTCGGATGAACATTATTTCTCTTTAGAACCAAATAAGGAATTTCCAAAACTTGTAGATAATTCAATAGTTACTCAAATCGGTATAATCCCTAGAATCCCTACTCAATTGTTGGAAGCTTTTAGCTATTTATTTATTTTCTTAATACTTTTTTGGGGCTATTGGAAAAGAAATTGGCATGAGTATCAGGGTCTTTTATTTGGGTTGTTTTTGACACTCCTTTTTGGTGTTAGATTTTTTATTGAGTTCTATAAAGAGCATCAAACTCTTGATGGTAATGTCACTTTAAATATGGGGCAATGGCTAAGTATTCCAGCTGTAGTTTTAGGTTTTGTATTTATTTTTATTGCTTTGCGAAAGAAAAAACAAAATTTGAATATCAAATAATGCTCTCTTGTTCAAATATCTCCCACAAGTATAACAACGAAAATGTTATAGCTTTTAATGATGTTTCATTTAAAGAAGGAAGTCAAGTTTTAATTGTTGGTAATAGTGGGTGTGGAAAAACTACAATACTTCATGTTTTAGCAGGGCTTCTTAGGCCTTCTCAAGGTGAAATTTTCATTAATGACCAGAGTTTGTATGAAAAAAAACCTTCAGAAATTGATTCTTTCAGAGGAAAAAACATTGGTGTTGTTTTTCAAGTACCTCATTTTGTGAATTCTTTTTCTGTTGAAGATAACTTGTTTCTTACTCAAGAATTAGCAGGGTTGAAGAGAAATAAAACTAGAGTAGTTGAGGTTTTAGAAAAAGTAAAATTAGTTCATAAGTTAAAATCTAAAATCTTTGAGCTTAGTGAAGGGCAAAAGCAAAGAATTACAATTGCAAGAGCGATTATTAATTCTCCAAAAATTATTTTAGCTGATGAACCAACCTCTTCTTTGGATGATGCTTCATGTGAAGATGTTATTGAGTTGTTAAAAGATTCGGCTGAGGCTGAGAAAGCCATCTTGATTATTGTTACTCATGATCAACGTCTTAAAGATTCATTTAAAGAAATAATTAAAATGTAATGCTGTTTAAGTTAAGTTGGAAAAATATTATATCAAAACCTTTAACAAGTGGGTTATCTATTCTTTTAATATCTGCGGCCATAATTATAATATTAATTACTCTCTTAACATCATTTCAGATTAATGAAAAGTTTGAGAAAAACTCAGCTGAAATTGATTTAGTAATAGGAGCTAAGGGTAGTAGGCTGCAATTAGTTTTGTGCAATATATACCATGTAGATCAACCAACTGGTAATATTAATTATGCTAAAACTAGTATTATAAGAAATCATCCCTTTGTTAAAATGGCAATCCCTATTTCATTAGGGGATAATTATAAGTCATATAGAATTGTTGGTACAGATTTAAATTATATTGATTCATTGTACAAAGGTCAGCTTAAATTTGGTAGGAAATGGAATTCTCCTTTAGAAGTTGTTCTTGGTAGTTCTGTTGCCAATAAACTAGGTTTAAATATTGATGATGAATTTGTTGGTGGTCATGGGATAGGCGAGTCTATTCATTCTCATGATGAGTCTAAATATAAGGTCGTTGGTATTCTACTTAAGAATAATTCGGTAATGGATAATCTTATTTTAACCTCTTTGGAAAGTGTTTGGGTAGTGCATGGAGTTGAAGATAAAGAAAAGGGATCTTTTAATTTGAAATCTAAAAACGAAGTTGAAGATTCTCATCAAGGTCACGAACATCATGATCACGACCATGATCATCACGATCACGACCAGCATGGTCCAAATCAAACTCCTGCTGCTATATTGAAAGCACTTGATAAGAAAACGTTAGAGATTACATCACTTTTAATTTTTTACAATTCACCAAGAGGTAAATTCACAGTTCCTGGGATGGCTAATAATGCTGAGGGTATGATGGCTGCAGAACCTTCTATAGAAATTCAACAGCTCATTCAGCTTATTGAACCTGCTATTTCTGTACTAAAAAACATGTCTTTTTTAGTCATTTTCATTGCATCCTTTAGTATGTTCGTTGCAATGCTCAATTCTTTAAAGAACAGGAAATATGAAATTGCTTTAATGAGAGTATTAGGAGCATCTAAAATCCAAATTTTTTCATCTATTATTATGGAGGGACTTATAATATCTATTTTTGGGTTTTTATTTGGCGTTTTAATAAGTCACATTGGTATGGAAATTTTTTCAAGTTATTTAAGTGAAAGTTATCATTATGATTTTACTGGATTTATTTGGCTAGAGATAGAATGGGTTTTATTTTTCGGTTGTTTATTGATTGGTATGATTTCTGCTCTTTATCCAGCAACAAAAGCGTATCAAATTGATATTTCTAAAACACTTTCTAAAATAGAATCATGAAAAAATATTTTACTGGAATAATTCTAATGTTATTTATTTGTAGCTCTGCTTATTCTCAGTCAGTTAAAGGGAATAAAGAGTCAGAAACTATAATTACTTGGGAGGTGTTAAAAGATGTAGAGTTTGAAGATGTCTGGTCAGAAGAATTTCAAGCATACTATATGGTTCCAAAATTTGGCAAACGTATAAGTGGACTTGACGGAAAAAAGGTTCAAATAAGGGGGTTTGTAATTCCTGTTGATATTGTGCAGGATTATTATGTGCTTTCTGCTAATCCTTATAGCTCGTGCTTTTTTTGTGGTCAAGCAGGACCAGAGTCTGTAATGGAAATTCAATTGTTAAAGCAATACGATGGATTGCGAATGGATCAGGTAATTACTTTTGAAGGTAGATTAAGATTAAATGCAGATGACATTTATCAGCTTAATTATATTTTAGAAGAAGCTGAAGTTGTGGAATGAGAAATTAATTTTACAATTTCTTTGAGTATTATTTCTGTTGCACCTTTATTATTCTCTACATAATTAAAAGCTGTTTTTTTGTAAGGTTCTAGCTCTTCAATAGTTGACATTTTATTTATTGTTTCAACTAGGTCTAAAGCACTAGCTATTTTAATAGCTCCATTAATTTTAATTAATTCATTAGCCTCTATATATTTTGAATGATTACAACCAAATAAAATGACATTATTAGTTGCAGCAGGTTCTAAGATATTGTGCAATTTATTTTTAAATCCTCCCCCAATAAATGCGATATCTGAATACTGATAGATTTTAGATAAAATCCCAATAGAATCAACAATAAGTAATTTTTTTCTATTCAAATTACTTTCTTTTAATTGCGATAATTTTAATGTTTTATTTCTGAATCTTTTTTCTATCGAATTAATTCTTTTAGCTGATACATCATGAGGAGCAATGATTATTGCAATATTATTTAATTTTAGAAGTGCTTTTTTTAGTATTTTCTCTTCTGCTTCCCATGAAGATCCAAGAACTAAGCAAACTCTATTGTTTATGTATTTTAAAATTATATCCTGGTCTAATTTTTTATTGATTCTTACTTCATCAAATCTAGTATCTCCACAGACCATAGTGTTTTCAAAGTTTTCTTTTTTAAGAAAAGAATCAACTTTCTGATTTAATACTAATAGTTTAGAAATTTTCTTAAGAATACTTTTTTGCCAACTCCATCCTTTTTTAAAATACAATTGGGTACTGTTAAGGTTGGTTGAGAAGAATAGCGTCTGAATATTAGCTTTTTGCAATTCAATTAAATAATTAAACCAAAAATCATATTTAGCAAATACTGCAATACAAGGATTGACAGCATTGATAAATTCTTTAGCATTTGAAGTGGTGTCTAAAGGTAGATAATGTTTATTTATTCTTTCATTTTTTAGTTTTACATTGTTGAAACCGGAAGGGCTAAAAAAAGTAAGTAAAATTTTTTTTTTTGGGAATTCAATTAGGAGTTTAGAAATTAATGGTTTTGCCATAATGTATTCGCCCAAAGACGATACATGTATCCATATTGGAGATTCATTATTAAGGTCTTCCTTAATTTTCTCTAAACAGTTTTTCCTTCCATTTATCCAATCATTAGCTTTTTTATTTCCAAGTATGGATGAATAAATTATTCCCAATCCATATGATTTGATAGCTATGTCGTATAATAATTTCAATTAGTCTAGATAAAAATCATTTGGAGCTTGTCTAAAAACAGGAACTATCCACCCAATTCTAATCCCGCTTAATATATCTAACCTTTTTTCAGTTGAAGGTTCCATAGTGTCTATTTGATAATCTCTTCTCCCTTTAGTAAATCCTTGATATAATTCCAGTCCCTAAAAAAAAGTTGGTGAGTCTATTGTTGCTCATATGATGATATCCTATGAATTGATATAGGTTTAATCCAGATGCTAATCGGTCGTAATATGGAAGATGTTGTTGAGAAAGTTGAGGGATTTGATCATTCTCATTGTCTATCCTAATTTTATGTCTCATCCATCCAATTCCTAACTTAAGTATTAATCCAGAATTTGGATTTGGACCAATCACGTTAAATATTTTACCGATTTTAAATGAAAAAACCTGTCCTCTTTCTTGAATTAAGACAACGCTTTCTTCTCCAAATTGATTAATAATCCAATTTTGATTATTTTGAAGATGATCTATTATTGTTGTGTCTTTTACATTAGTCCCAAAAATAAATGATGTTGACAATTCATATGTCCAATTGTTCTTTGTTTTAATTCCACCAGAAAAGCCAAGGTTGTTGTTGGTTCCAAATCGATCTGAAAGTGTATTTACAGGAATTTGAAAAGCATAATTTAACGAAAAAATAGGCGCGTAAATTGTCGAGTCTTTAATGTTTTGACTATTAACAGAAAGACAAAAAATCAGTGCTAGTAAGGTGATTAGTTTAAACATATTCAAAAATAAACACAATAAAACGATTTATTATTCATTTAAGTATCAGAATTTCAGTCAAATAATATTTAACCTCTAATTAGTTATACTTATATTCGCCAATTGATATAATCATTGCTTAATGAAAAACATTAAAAAAATACAAATGGTAGATTTAGCTACTCAATATCAGCACATTAAGGCTGAAGTTGATCAAGCTATTTTAAATGTTGTTTCATCAACGCAATTTATTAATGGCCCAGAGGTTAAATCATTTCAGAATGAATTGGCTAACTATTTAGGTGTAAAGCATGTCATTACATGTGCTAATGGAACCGATGCTTTACAAATTTCAATGATGGCACTTGGTTTAAAACCAGGTGATGAGGTAATTACTCCTTCCTATACATACATCGCAACCACTGAGGTTATAGGTTTGTTGGGTTTGAAACCTGTATTTGTAGATTGTGATCCAGATACTTTCAATATTTCACCCACAGCAATTCAAAAGGCAATTACTTCTAAGACTAAAGCTATTGTTCCCGTTCATTTGTATGGTCAAGCTTGCAACATGCAAGAAATCATGAAAATCGCACAGGAAAATGATTTATTTGTAATAGAGGATAATGCACAAGCTATAGGTTGTGACTATGATTTCAATGGTGTATCAATGAAAACTGGGACGATTGGAAATGTGGGTTGCACTAGTTTTTTTCCTTCTAAAAATTTAGGATGCTTTGGTGATGGGGGTGCTATTTGCACAAATGATGATAAGCTAGCAGTTCAATTAAGAATGATTGCTAATCATGGCCAAAGTAAAAAGTATTATCACGATAGAGTTGGTTGTAATTCAAGGTTAGATTCAATTCAAGCAGCAGTTCTCAGAATTAAATTGAGAGAGCTTGATAATTACATTGAAAGAAGAAACAAAGCTGCTCATTTTTATGATGAAGCTTTTAAAGATATTTCTGAGATAAGTGTTCCAAAAAGAGTTGATTCAAGTAATCATGTGTTTCATCAATATACATTAAAGCTTAACGATGAAGTCAATCGTGATGAATTGGTTCAATTCCTTGCAAGTAAAGAAATTCCAGCCATGATTTATTATCCAGTGCCTGCTCATAAACAGAAAATGTTTGCTGATTTAAATACTGAGTGCGGAAATTTAGAGGTTACAAATTGGCTAACAACAAGAGTCTTTTCTTTACCCATGCACACTGAATTAACCTTGGAGCATCAAAATTACATAGTAAAAACAATTAAAGAATTTATTGATAAATGAAAATAGCAGTTATAGGATCTGGTTATGTAGGATTAGTTACAGGAACATGCCTGGCAGAAACAGGTAACGATGTGATTTGCGTTGATGTAGATAAGAAAAAAATTGAAAAAATGAGGAAAGGGATTGTTCCTATCTATGAGCCTCATTTAGATGTTCTTTTTCAACGAAATATTAAACAAAAAAGAATTCAATTTACACTAGATTTAGAAGAAGGAATAAAAGATGCTCAAATCATCTTTTTAGCACTTCCAACTCCTCCTGGAGAAGATGGGTCTGCTGACCTAAGTTATGTTCTTGGAGTTGCTAATTCTTTGGGGAAATTAATTAAAGACTATAAGGTTATAGTTGATAAAAGTACTGTGCCTGTTGGAACAGCAGATAAAGTTACTGCTGCTATTGCCGAAAATGCAACGGTAGAATTTGATGTTGTTTCAAATCCCGAATTTTTAAAGGAGGGTTTTGCTGTAGACGACTTCATGAAACCAGACCGTGTAGTTATAGGTACATGTAGTAATCGTGCAAGAGATTTAATGGAGCAGCTTTACAAACCATTTGTAAGACAAGGTAATCCAATTATTTTCATGGATGAAAAATCTGCAGAATTAACTAAATATGCTGCCAATGCCTTTTTAGCGACAAAAATTACTTTCATGAACGAGGTTGCTAATTATTGTGAATTGATTGGTGCAGATATTGACATGGTTCGAAAAGGCATTGGAACTGATTCAAGAATTGGTAAAAGGTTTTTATTTCCTGGTATTGGTTTTGGAGGAAGTTGTTTCCCTAAAGATGTGCTTGCATTGTCTAATTCTGGAAAGGATGCAGCTTATGATTTTAAAATTATTAATTCGGTTCTTGATGTCAATCATGTTCAGAAATTGAAATTAGTCGAAAAGGTTAAAAATTATTTTGGAGAGGATTTAAGAGGTAAAAAGCTTGCTGTTTGGGGCTTAGCATTCAAACCAGACACAGATGACATTAGGGAAGCTCCTTCATTGTATATGATTGATGAGTTAACTGCTGCTGGAGCCGAAATTGCAGCTTTTGATCCTGAAGCAATGCAAAATGTAAAGGATTTGATTGGTGATAAAATTAAATATTCAGCTAATCAATATGATGCAATTGATGGTGCAGATGCACTTCTAATAGCCACAGAATGGGCGGTTTTTAGAAATCCAAGTTTTGATAAAATCGAAAAACTATTATTAGATAAGGTTATTTTTGATGGCAGAAATTTATATGAGCTTGATTTTATGAAACAAAAGGGTTTTCATTATGAAAGTATTGGCCGTAAAATGATAACAAAAGCATGAAAAAAAGAGTGCTAATAACAGGAGCTGCTGGCTTTTTAGGGTCTCATCTTTGTGATCGTTTTATTAAAGACGGGTTCATTGTTTTTGGCATGGATAATTTAATAACAGGAAAGCTTCAAAATCTAGAGCATTTAAATAACAATAAATGTTTTGAGTTTATCAATCATGATGTTTCAGAATATATTTCATTTGAAGGAGAATTGGATTACATACTTCATTTTGCTTCACCAGCCAGTCCAATTGATTATTTGAAAATTCCGATTCAAACATTAAAAGTAAGCTCTTTAGGTACTCATAATTTATTAGGTTTGGCAAAAGCAAAAGGAGCTAGAATTCTTGTAGCCTCAACAAGTGAGGTTTACGGAGACCCATTGGTTCATCCTCAGCAAGAGTCTTATTTTGGTAATGTAAATCCTATTGGCCCTAGAGGTGTTTACGATGAAGCCAAACGTTTTCAAGAATCCATCACAATGGCTTACCATCGTTTTCATGGTTTAGAAACAAGAATTGTTAGAATTTTTAATACGTACGGATCTAGAATGCGTTTAAATGATGGTCGTGTGTTACCTGCTTTTATTGGTCAGGCTCTTAGAGGAGAGGATTTGACAATTTTTGGTGACGGCTCACAAACGCGCTCTTTTTGCTATGTCGATGACCTAGTAAATGGCATTGTAAAGTTATTATTTAGCAATGAAGTTGAGCCAGTAAATATTGGTAATCCAGATGAGATAACAATTGCAGAATTTGCAAATGAAATTATTAAATTAACTAATACTAATCAAAAGGTGATTTACAAACCATTGCCTGAAAACGATCCATTACAAAGACAGCCAGATATAACAAAAGCAAAAGATGTATTAGGATGGATTCCTAAGGTTTCTAGAAGTGAAGGTTTAAAGCGTACGTACAATTATTTTCTTAGTTTGACAGAAGATGAGCTTTATAAAAAAGATCACAATGATTTTAAAAAGTATATAAAAAATTGATATGGGTTATTTTTCTCACGAAACAGCTGTAATTGATGAAGGGATGTCAAATAGGTGAAAATGTTAAAATTTGGCATTTTAGTCATATTATGCCTAATTGTAAAATTGGAGATAATTGTAATATAGGTCAAAATGTAGTTGTGTCGCCTAATGTTATTCTAGGTTTGAATGTGAAAGTTCAAAACAACGTTTCTATATATACAGGAGTAATTTGTGAAGATGATGTTTTTTTAGGTCCATCAATGGTGTTCACAAATATAACAAATCCAAGAAGTGCAGTCATTAGAAGAGACAGCTATGTTGAAACTTTAGTAGGTAAAGGTGCCTCAATTGGTGCTAATGCAACTATTATTTGTGGAAATAAAATTGGTCAATTTTCTTTAATTGGAGCTGGAGCTGTAGTTACAAAAGAGGTTAAGCCTTTTGCTTTAATTGTTGGGAACCCAGGGAAACAAATAGGTTGGGTTAGTGAATATGGCCATCGATTAAACTTTAAAGATAATTTTGCTATTTGTAAAGAATCTAAACAGAAATACGAATTGATTAGTAATGAAGTAAAAAAAATTTCATGAACGATAATAAAATAAAATTTGCTATTGTCGGTGCTGGACACATTGGTAAAAGGCATGCAGAAATGGTTTCTAGAAATAATGAGGCTGAATTAATTGCTTTATGTGATGTCAAATCACAAGAAGAGCTAAATACAGAGAAGTATAATGTTCCTCTATATGTATCAATTGAAGAATTACTTAAAAATCATCCGGATATTGATGTTGTTAACATTTGTACTCCAAATGGACTTCATTCGGATCAAGCGATTGTAGCAATTGAAAATGATAAGCATGTTGTTGTAGAGAAGCCTATTGGACTTTCAAAAAATAAATGTGAACGGGTTATTTTTAAAGCACTAGAAAAACACAGACATGTTTTTGCGGTAATGCAAAACCGGTATTCACCTCCAAGTATGTGGTTAAAAGATATTGTTTCAAACAAAGTTTTAGGTGATGTGTTTATGGTTCAAGTGAACTGTTATTGGAATAGAGATGATAGATATTATAAAAAAGATGGATGGAAAGGATCTCAAGATTTAGATGGTGGTACTTTATTTACCCAATTTTCTCACTTTATTGATATCATGTATTGGCTTTTTGGTGACATTAAAAATATTCAAGGAAAGTTTAATGACTTTACTCATAAAGAAAGTACAGATTTTGAAGATTCAGGATTTGTTAATTTCGATTTTATTGAAGGAGGAATGGGCTCCATTAACTATTCTACTGCTGTTTGGGGTGCTAATTTAGAAAGCAGTATAACTATAATAGGAAGTAAAGGGAGTGTTAAGGTTGGAGGTCAATACATGAATGAGGTTGAATATTGTAACATTGATGGCTATGAAATGCCAGAACTCGCTCCTTCAAACCCTCCTAATGATTATGGAATGTATAAAGGTAGTGCAGCTAACCATCATTACATAATAGAAAATGTTGTTGACACATTAAAAGGAAGAACAACAGCAACTACAAATGCTCTTGAGGGTTTAAAAGTTGTTGAAATAATAGAAAGAATATATAATTTAAGAGATGGAAGAAATGATTTATAACCGTTTGGTTAAAAAAGAAGCAACTTTAGCAGTAATAGGGTTGGGGTATGTTGGATTACCAATTGCTTTAGAATTTGCTAGAAAAATCAAAGTTGTTGGCTTTGATATTAATGCTGATCGTGTAGATTTAATGAAACAAAACATTGATCCAAGTAACGAGTTAGTAGCATCTGATTTTGAGGGTTGTGATATTTCATTCACTCATAAATTAGAAGATTTAAAAGAAGTGCAATTTTTTATTGTTGCTGTTCCAACCCCTATAGATCAAAGTAAAAAGCCAAATATAAAACCTCTTATTGGGGCGACAACATCTGTTGCTAAAGTTTTAAAAGAAGGTGATTATGTTGTTTATGAATCTACTGTATATCCAGGGTGTACTGAAGATGATTGTATTCCTGTTCTTGAAAAAATTAGTGGTTTAAAGTTTAAGAAAGATTTCAAGGTTGGATATTCACCTGAAAGAATAAATCCAGGAGATAAAGAACATACATTGGCAAATATTATTAAAGTTTCATCTGGATGTGATGCCGTTTCAGCCGAGGAAATTGCTAAAACCTATGAGTTAGTAGTAGATGCAGGTGTTCACAGGGCATCATCAATAAAAGTAGCTGAAGCTGCAAAAATCATTGAAAATACGCAGAGAGATTTAAACATAGCTCTAATTAACGAGTTGTCGATGATTTTTGGACGCATGAATATAAATACTTATGATGTACTAGAAGCTGCAGGGACAAAATGGAATTTTTTAAAATTTCAACCTGGATTAGTTGGAGGTCATTGTATCGGAGTAGATCCTTATTATTTAACACATAAAGCAAAAGAATTGGGTTATCACGCTAAAATTATTAATTCTGGAAGAGCTGTTAATGATGCTATGGGTGCTTATGTTGGAAATAAGACGGTTAAAATGATTTTATCTTCGGGTAAAAGTTTAATTCAATCAAAAATCCTTGTGATGGGAGCGACTTTCAAAGAAGACGTTTCAGATATTAGGAACTCAAAAGTTGTTGATGTTATCAATGAAATAAAATCATTTTCTTGTCATGTTGAGGTGGTTGATCCTCATGCAGATTCTGATGAATTAAATGATGAATATGGGTTTAATTTGGTCGATAAAATTAATGCTCCTTACGATGCTGTAGTAGTTGCAGTAAATCATAAGGAATATTTAAAATTAGATGAGAATTATTTTAAATCTATTTTAACAGAAAAAGGAGTTTTAATAGATATAAAAGGAATTTTTAAAAATTCAATTTCAGATATTGAATATTGGACATTATAGATAAGATGAAAAAAATATTAGTTACGGGTGGGTCTGGTTTTATAGGGTCTCATGTAATAAGACTTTTGGTTAATAAGTATCCAGATTACTTAATTGTAAATTTAGATAAATTAACCTATGCTGGTAATCCAGAGAATTTGTTAGATATTGAAAATAAATCAAACTATAAATTCGTTAAAATGGATATTACTGATGAAGCAGGTGTTTTTAATTTGTTTGAAGAATACCAATTTGATGGAGTTATTCATTTAGCAGCTGAATCTCATGTGGATCGTTCTATTTCAAATCCCAATGAATTCATTAATACTAATATTGTAGGTACTTTAAATCTTTTAAATGCTTCAAGAAATATTTGGGGTAATGAATTTGAAAATAAGATATTTTACCATATATCAACGGATGAAGTTTATGGATCCTTAGGAGATGAAGGTTTTTTTCTTGAAACAACGCCATACGATCCAAGAAGTCCCTATTCAGCTTCAAAAGCCAGTTCGGATCATATTGTAAGGGCTTATTTTTACACTTTTGGCCTTCCTGTTAAAATATCCAATTGTAGTAATAATTACGGATCACATCAATTCCCAGAAAAATTAATCCCTTTAATTATTAATAATATAAAAAATGAAAAACCTTTACCTGTTTATGGTAAAGGCGAAAATATTAGAGATTGGCTTTGGGTAGAAGATCATGCAAAAGCCATAGATGATGTTTTTCATAAAGGTCAAATAGGTGAAACATATAATATTGGTGGTCACAATGAATGGAAAAACATTGATCTTATCCATCTTTTATGTGATATTATGGATCAGAAGCTCGGTAATTCTATTGGAAAATCTAGAGAGCTAATTACTTTTGTTAAAGATAGAGCTGGTCATGATATGCGCTATGCTATTGATGCCACTAAAATTAAAGATACGCTGGGTTGGATTCCTTCAGTTACATTTGAACAAGGTTTAAAAAGTACTGTTGAATGGTACCTCGAAAATCAAAAATGGATGAAAAATGTAACATCCGGTTCTTATTTGGAGTATTACAATGAACAATACAAACAGTAGTTCTATTTGGGATTTATAAGCAATATCTTTAAAAAAAAGGAAATTCTTCCTCCTTTTGATTTGTCAGCTTTAAAAGTTGATGTTCATTCACATTTTATACCTGGTATTGATGATGGAGCACCAACAGTTGAAGATTCTGTTCATCTGATTACATCAATGTCAAATCTTGGTTATAAAAAAGTAATTACCACCCCTCACATAATGAGTGATTACTATAAAAACACTCCTGAAATTATTTCATCTGGATTGGATAAAGTAAGAGAGGCTCTTTACAAGGCTGGTGTTGATATTGAGGTTGAAGCTGCTGCTGAATATAATTTAGAACCAGAATTTGAAGATATAATAAAATCGAATAATGTACTTAGTTTCGGAGGAGATGAAAAATATGTTCTTTTTGAGCTTTCTTTTTTTAATGAACCCTCCAGGTTGAAAGAAATAATTTGGGATTTAAGCAACAAAGGTTTTCAACCAGTTCTAGCCCATGTAGAACGTTATGCATATTGGCATAAGAAATGGGATAAAATAGAAGATATGATTAACAGAAATGTTAAGCTTCAGCTAAATATTGGATCTATTACTGGAGCTTATGGTCCAGAAGTTAGGGGGATGGCTATTAAGCTAATAAATGATGAATTGATCGACTTTGTTGGGTCTGATTGTCACAATCCAAGACACCTAGATATGATAAATCACGCTTTAACAGATCCATATTTTCACAAGCTATGTAATCAAACCCAGTTATTAAACCACTCTTTGTAGCTTAAAGAGAGGCACTTGATGTTGGAAATTTCCTGTCAATTTTCTTAAATAACCCTTGAAGAACTTTTCCTGGTCCACATTCAATAACTTCACTTGCTCCATCTGCAATCATTTGTTGCATTGTTTGTGTCCATTTTACTGGAGCAGTTAATTGAGCTATAAGATTTTTTTGAATTTCAGCTGGATTAGATACTGCACTTGCAGTAACATTTTGATATACTGGGCAAGAAGGAGTATTAAATGTAGTTGCTTTAATTGCTTCTTCTAATTCGAATTTAGCAGGTTCCATTAAAGGAGAATGAAATGCACCACCTACTGGTAAAACTAAAGCTCTTCTAGCACCAGCATTTGTTAAAGATTCACAGGCAAGATTAATGGCATCTACTTCTCCTGAAATTACTAGCTGACCAGGGCAGTTATAATTTGCTGCCACTACAATTCCTTCTATTTCTGAGCAAATATCTTCAACAATATTATCTTCTAAACCAAGAATGGCAGCCATTGTAGAGGGTTTAGCTTCACAAGCTTTTTGCATGGCTAATGCTCTTGCATGAACAAGTTTTAAGGCGTCAGAAAAGTCAAGACAGTTATTAGCTACAAGTGCAGAAAATTCACCTAAGGAATGTCCAGCTACCATGTCTGGTTTGAAAGCATTGCCAATGGTTTTAGCTAATATTACTGAATGTAAAAAGATTGCAGGTTGAGTAACTTTTGTCTGCTTTAATTCCTGATCGGTACCAGAGAACATAATATCAGTAATACTAAAACCAAGATGTTCATTTGCTTGATCAAATAGCTCCTTAGCTGCTGCAGATGAATCGTATAGGTCTTTTCCCATACCAATAAATTGGGCACCTTGACCCGGAAATACATATGCTTTCATATAATAAAGTTGTTGTTAGTCTCTTCCGAAAATTCTGAGAATAAATAGAAATAAATTTATAAAATCTAGATATAAGGTGAGGGCTCCCATAATTACTAGTTTTTGTTTAGTTTCTCCCTCTTGAGTACTAGATCCAATTCTTTTGATTTTTTGAACATCGTAAGCTGTTAAACCAGTAAAAATTAAAACTCCAGCAATACTAATGATATAATCTAATTGATCACTACCCATAAACCAATTAACTACAGAGGCGATAATAATTCCTATTAAAGCCATGTATAAAATACTTCCAAATTTTGTTAAGTCTGTGCTTGTTGTGTATCCCAAAATAGCCATTGTTCCAAATGTGCCTGCGGTTATAAAAAAAGTAGATGAAATGGTTCCTAAATCATAAGCAAGAAATACATAGCTTAAGCTCATTCCCATCAAAACGGAAAAAAGAATAAAAATTGACATTAAAATAGGTGCACTTAGTTTAGTAAATCTTGTGCCCATTAGTAAAACTAGTCCTAGTGGAGCCAGCATAATAATCCAATGAGTTATTCCAGTTATTACAATGCCTGAGTTTGCAAACCAGTAGGCAGTTATGGCTGTAATCCCAAGAGCAACGAACATCATTGAGAAAACATTGGATACAAAACTTTTTGATAGTTCTTGTGTTTTTAAAATTGAATTTGATTGTGTGTTTTTTTCTAGCATTTTGAGTTTTAATTAAATAACGAGGAATTAAGTAGAATATTGAGTTATAAGCCTTCTTTTATATCCAATAAAAAAGATTTAATATTACTTAGTTTTTTAACTATTGTATGGTTGTGTGATACTTCTTCTTTGTTTCCTTTAAGTTTATCTTTTGCTCCTTGAAGTGTGTATCCTCTTTCTTTAACTAAGTGAAAAATAATGTGGTAGTTTTCAACATCTTGTTTCGTGAATAAACGATTACCTTTTTTATTTTTTTTTGGTTTAATAATGTCAAATTCTTTTTCCCAAAAACGAATCAAAGAATTGTTTACATCAAACATCTGAGCTACTTCTCCGATTGAGTAGTAGACTTTAGTTAGTTCAAATGATTTAATTGAGATTTCACTCATAATGTAAAATTAATACAAACAATTAGATCTGTTACAAAGACTAAAGAATTATAAATAACATAATAATGTTAACTACATTGATTGAATTGGTCTCGAAGATAGCTCAATTACTTTTTCATACTCTTCTGGACTTAAATCATTGAAAAAATAATTCACAGGATTTACTTTGTTATTGTTTTTTATTACTTCATAGTGAAGGTGAGGTCCTGTAGATTGTCCAGTATTTCCAAGAAGGGCAATTACCTCTCCTTTCTTAATTTTTTGTCCCTTCCTGCAATTTAATTTTTTACAATGAGCATATTTTGTTTTGTATCCAAAACCATGGTCAATGATAACACATTTTCCATACCCACTGTTCCATTTTGCTAATTCAACAACACCATCTCCAGTTGCATAAATCTCAGTCCCTACAGGAGCAGTAAAATCTTGTCCAGTATGTAATTTCATTATTTTATGAATAGGATGCATTCTATAGCCAAAACCAGACGAAATTCTACTTAAATCTTTATTTGAAATGGGTTGAATGCTTGGGATACATTTAAGCATTTGTTCTTTAGTTTTAGTTAGCTCAATTACTTCATCAAAAGATCTTGATTGAGCAACTAATTTTTTTTCAATTGCCTCTACCTTATTAGAAATGTCAATCAAAAGAGATTCGTGTCTTAATCCTTGATATTTTTTGAATTTCATTGAATTACCACCAGTACCTAATTTTCTTTTATAATCTGGATATGGTTTAACCTCAAAAATTGATCGATAGATGTTGTCATCTCTATCTTCAATGTTTTCTAAAACGATAATTATTTCTTCTAAATCTGTATAAAACTTATTTAATTCAGCTCTTACATTAGCATTGTCTTTAGTGGCTTCTTTTCTAATATAGTCGTTTATTCCATTGAAAGAAATAGCAAGAACTAGAGCACAGAAAACTATTGATGAAACAAAGTAGTATGAAATTTTCTTTAATCTTCCAATTAAAGTTAATTCTACTTCTTCATATTTTAAGCTTTCTGGATTGTATTTGTATTTTGTCTTTGCCAATTTTAAAAGTATAAATCTCATGCAAAAATATTCTAAAATGCCTAAATTTGCAACCGAATCATCGATTGATAGCTTGTGTTTGTCGAGTATAACGAATTGCTTAATACATGAAGGTTAAAGAAATAAGAGAAAAATATTTAAACTTTTTCAAGTCAAAAGGTCATCAAATTGTATCATCTGCTCCTATGGTTGTAAAGAATGATCCAACTCTTTTGTTTGCCAATGCTGGAATGAATCAATTTAAATCCTTCTTTTTAGGTGATACAAAATCTAAATATTCAACAGTAGCAAACTCACAGAAATGTCTTAGAGTTTCTGGAAAGCACAATGATTTAGAGGAAGTAGGTTTTGACACTTATCACCACACCATGTTTGAAATGTTGGGTAATTGGTCATTTGGAAATTATTTTAAAAAAGAAGCAATTTATTGGTCATGGGAATTGTTGACAGAGGTTTATAAATTAGACAAATCCCAAATTTATGTAACTGTATTTGGAGGGGATAAGAAAGATGGGCTGAGTGTGGATACAGAAGCTTACGATATATGGTCAGAACTTTTAGAAAAGGATAGAATATTAGCGTGCGATAAAAAAGATAATTTTTGGGAAATGGGAGCTGCTGGTCCTTGTGGTCCTTGCTCTGAAATTCATATTGATTTAAGAGATCAATTGGAAAGAAATGAAATTGATGGCATTTTTCTTGTTAACAAAGACCACCCTCAAGTTATTGAAGTTTGGAATTTGGTATTTATGGAATACAATCGTAAAGCTGATGGATCACTACATCCGCTTTCTGAAAAACACATTGATACAGGAATGGGTTTAGAGCGTTTAGCTATGATTCTTCAAAATAAAAAGAGCAATTATAATTCAGATGTTTTTAGTCCATTAATTCAAAAAGTGGAAACTTTAGCTCAAAAAAAATACTCGAGTGATGCAGCTTCAATAGATCCTGACACTGTTGCTATGAGAGTGATTGTTGATCATATTAGAGCCATTGCTTTTTCTATAGCAGATGGTCAGCTCCCATCAAATACTGGAGCAGGTTATGTTATTCGAAGAATATTAAGAAGAGCTGTTCGCTATGGTTACCAAACACTCAACCTTAAAGAACCTTTTCTTTATGAGCTAGTTGAAATATTAGCAAATCAATTTGATGGTGTATTTCCTGAAATTGGTAAACAGAAAGAATTTATTGAAAAAGTAGTGAAAGAAGAAGAAACTTCTTTCTATAGAACATTAGAACAAGGCTTAAAAAGGATTGATTCTATTTGCTCTTCTTTAAAAGAAAATAATAATGATGTTGTTTCTGGAAAAGATGTTTTTGAGCTCTACGATAGGTATGGATTTCCAATCGATTTAACTGAATTAATTTCTAAAGGGTATGGATTTACAATTGATGCTGATGGTTTTAATGAAGCGCTAAACAAACAAAAAACAAGGTCTAAAGCAGCTGCAGTAAGTGAAAAATCTGATTGGGTTGTCATTCAAGAAGATGACAAAGAAGAGTTTATAGGTTATGATTTTACAGAATCAGATGTAAAGGTGACAAGGTATAGAGAGGTGCTAGAAAAAGGAAAAAAAATATATCACCTAGTATTTAATTTCACGCCTTTTTATCCCGAAGGCGGTGGGCAGATCGGAGATGCTGGCTACATTGATGATGGAGAAAATAAATTATCTATTATTGATACAAAAAAAGAAAATGATTTAATCATACATTTTTCTAAAGAGCTGCCAAAAAACATAAATGCTTCTTTTAAAGCTGTTGTTAATGCAAGTAAAAGAGAATTAATAGCTAATAACCATACAGCTACTCATTTGCTTCATCAAGCTCTTCGAGAAGTTCTTGGTGAACATGTAGAGCAAAAAGGATCTTTAGTTAATGATAAACATTTAAGGTTTGATTTTTCTCATTTTGAAAAGCTTTCGAAAGATAATCTTGTTGAGATTCAACAGTTAGTTAATAATAGAATAAGAGCATCTATTCAATTAGAAGAATTTAGAAATATCCCTTTAAATAAAGCAAAAGAACAAGGAGCTATGATGCTTTTTGGTGAAAAGTATGGAGAGGTTGTTCGTATGATTAAGTTTGAAGATTCCATAGAACTATGCGGAGGGATCCATGTTGATTCAACTTCAAATATTGGTCAGTTTATAATAACAAGTGAAAGCTCAATCGCTGCTGGAGTTAGAAGGGTAGAAGCCATTACAGCTGATGCTGCCGATCAGTACTTAAACAATAAGTTAGCTGTTGTTGATCAGTTGGCAGATTTGCTAAAGCATCCTAAAGATATTGTTTCAGCTGTTAATGATCTGATAAATAAAAATTCAGACTTAATTAAAACAATTGAGATTTCCGATAAAGAAAAAGCGTTAGCAATCAAGAAGCAATTGATTGAATCAATAGAAGTTGTAAATGGAGTAAGTTTTCTTGCCCAAAAGGTAGATTTAAATGCTAATTCAGTTAAAGATATTTGTTTTGAGTTGAAAAGTAAGTTGAAGAATCTTTTTCTAGTTCTTGCTTTTGAACAAAAGGGAAAGGCTATGATTTCTGTGGCCCTTTCAGATGATATGATTTCGCAGAAAAAATTAAATGCTGGTAAAATAGTTAATGAATTAGCCAAAGAAATAGGTGGAAGAGGAGGTGGGCAACCATTTTTTGCAACAGCAGGTGGTCCAAATTCTTCAGGGATAAATCAAGCGTTAACTAATGCAAAACAAATAATTTATTAATTGTGAATATTGGTGTATGTTTTTACATCTTTAGCCGTTATTTCATTTCCACTTAAGATGATTAGCCGTTCAATAATGTTTCTTAATTCTCTGATGTTTCCTGTCCAGTTTATTTCTTGAAGTAAAAGAAGTGCATCATTTTTAATGGTCTTTAAAGGTAGTCCTTGATCGTTGCAAATTAGTTCTAAAAAATAATTCACTAGAACAGGTATGTCATCTCTTCTTTCATTCAATGATGGAACTTTAATTGGAATTACATTTAACCTGTGAAATAAATCTTCTCTAAAATTTCCTTTGCTAATTTCACTTTTTAAATCTTTATTAGTTGCAGCTAGAATTCTAACATCAACTTTAATTTCTTTATCGCTTCCAACTCTCGAGATTTTATTTTCTTGAAGAGCTCTTAGAACTTTAGCTTGAGCAGAAAGACTCATGTCGCCTATTTCATCTAAAAAAAGTGTGCCTTTGTCTGCTTGTTCAAATTTCCCTTGTCTTAATTTATGAGCAGATGTAAATGCTCCTTTTTCGTGACCAAATAACTCGCTTTCAATTAGTTCAGATGGAATTGCAGCACAATTCACTTCAATAAAAGGTGATTTATTTCTTTCACTTTTTTCATGTAATTGTCTTGCAACAAGTTCTTTTCCAGATCCGTTTGCACCAGTAATAAGCACACGTGCATCTGAGGGGGCAACCTTAGATATCATTTCTTTGATAGCTAAAATACCTTTGCTATTACCCACGATCTCAGTAAATTTCCCTTTCGAAACTTTTCTTTTCAAGGTTTTTATTTCTTTTACAAAAGATTCTTTGTCTAAAGCGTTTCTAAGTGTAACAAGAGTTCTGTTAAGGTCTAATGGTTTTTGAATAAAATCATAAGCTCCTTTTTTAATGGCTTCAACAGCTGTTTCAACATTGCCATGACCACTTATCATAATAAAAGGCGTTTCAATTTCTAAAGCAATAGTTTCTTCAAGGACTTCCATCCCATCCATTTTTGGCATTTTTATATCGCAAAGAATAATGTCGTATTTGTTTTTTTTAATTAGCTCTAATCCTGCTTTTCCATCTTCAGCATCATCTACCTGGAATTTTTCAAATTCTAAAATTTCTTTTAGTGTAGACCTTATTGGTCTTTCATCATCAATTACTAATATTTTAGACATAATATTTTTTTAATAATTTAATTACAAAAATCAAACCATAATAAATTAGTCTTTAAATCTAATCCATTTTAGTAGCTCTTTGTAGCTTGCTTTTTTTCCATACATTAAGATTCCAACTCTATAAATTTTAGAAGCAATCCAAGTGGTGGTTATAAAAGTTATGATTAAAAGAAACATAGAAAGCAGTACCTGCCAGACCATTCCTTCTCCACCTATTGCAACTCTAACTAACATAACAACAGGAGACGTGAATGGGATTTCACTGCACCAAAATGCAGTTGAACCATGTGGGTTTCCTATAATATTTATAGCTATAATGTAAGCAAAAGCTAATGGAGCGGAAAGTGGAATCATAAATTGCTGAGTATCAGTTTCACTGTCAACAGCAGATCCGATTGCAGCCATTAGAGATCCATAGAGTAAATAACCACCTACAAAGTAAAACAGAAATAACCCAATCATTAGTGGCCAATTTATTTGCCTAAAAACAATATCTGCAAATTCGTTATCCATCGTAACTTCATTTCCAATGTTACTTTGCATCATCTCTGCTTGATTAGCAGCCTCCATCATATCTGGAAATGCAACAACACTTAAAATAGTAATGCTAAGAGAGCAAAGGGCAACCCAAATTGTGAATTGTGTTAATCCAACAAGCATAATACCAATAATTTTACCCATCATAAGTTCAAATGGTTTAACGGCTGAAACTAGAACTTCAATAATACGATTCGATTTTTCTTCGATTACAGCTTTCATTACTTGAACACCATACATGAAAATAAAGAGGTAAATAATAACTCCAAAAAGTAAACCAATGGCAGATTTTGCCATGTTATTGTTTTCTTCAGCTGTTTTGATATCTATTGTTCTAAATTGAACATTGCTTTTCAACTTGTCATAATCTTCTTTAGGAATATTATAGAATTGAAGTGTAGACTTCTCAATAGCTTTATTTATTACATTAGTTATATAGGTTAGAGACTTTGCCGTTGGTGGTTTTTTATACTGTATTATCCCAGTAGAGTTTTTAGTTTTTATGATATTTTCAGGAAGGTAAACTAACAAATCATAATTTTCACTTTTTTTGAAATCTAGAATAGCATCATCATAATTTTTTTTACCTGATGTGTCATAAACAGTTAATTGATTTGGGTTTTCTTTCTCGTAATTAATGAACTGTGTTATTGCGAAGGTGTCGTCATGAACTAGAATTTTAATCTTTTCCTCATCTTGTTGCCCAAGATAAAGTGCGCCAAAAATAAAGCCTACCATTAGAATGGGACCAAGAATGGTCATAAGAATAAATGATTTCTTTTTCACTCTTGAAGAGTATTCTCTAGCTATTATTAATCCAACTTTACTCATCTAATTTAGGTTCTAATTCATTGGATTTATTAACTGCTTTAATGAAAATATCATTCATAGTTGGGTTAACTTTATTGAGTTCTATTATTTCCACATTGTCAATAATACCTTTTATGAAATCATTAAGATTTAATTTAGGACTTAATTTGATCTTAGTTTTTATAGTGTTGTTAATTCCTTGTTCTTGTTTTAATAATTCCCACCCTCCCCAAATTGAATTTGCAAATGAAACCGCATTTCCTTTATATGTAATTTCCCAAATTTTTTCTGAGTACTCTTCTTTGATTTTATTAACTGATCCTTCTAAAATCTTATTCGATTTATCTATTAATGCAATGTTGTCACAAATTTCTTCAACAGAATTCATATTGTGAGTGCTTAGAATTATGGTGGTCCCCTTTTTTTTAAGGTTTAAAATCTCGTTTTTTACTAAGTTGGTGTTGATAGGGTCAAAACCACTAAAGGGTTCATCAAGAATAAGTAATTTGGGCTCATGTACAACAGTGGTTATAAATTGTATTTTTTGCGCCATGCCTTTTGAAAGATCTTCAATTGTATTGTTCCACCATCCTTCAATTTCGAATTTTTCAAACCAACTTCTAAGCTTAGAGTTTGCTTCTTTTTTATTCATTCCCTTGAGTTGAGCCAGGTAAAGCGACTGTTCTCCCACCTTCATTTTTTTATAAAGTCCTCTTTCTTCAGGAAGATAGCCAATATCTTTAATGTGTTTTCTTGAGAGTTTTTCACCGTCTAGAAGTAATTCTCCTGAATCTGGAGCAGTGATTTGATTAATTATTCTTATTAGTGATGTTTTTCCAGCACCATTAGGACCTAATAATCCAAATATACTGTTCTTAGGAATTCTAATACTTACTTTATTTAAAGCAACATGATTAGAATAGTTTTTCACTATTTCTTTTGCTTCAAATATTAAAGGATTTTCCATTCATTAAAGCTATGAAAAATATTGAATTTAAGTGTTAATTAAAATGCTCTTTCATCCTGTCAAAAAAACCTTTACTAGAACCTGGTTTTGGAATGAAATTTTCGTTGTTTTTTAATTTTTGTAAAATCACTTTTTCTTCTTTGGTTAGTTTTTCAGGAGTCCAAAGCTGAATGTTGACAATGACATCACCTTTTCTGTATCCATTAATCTCGGGAATCCCTTTGTTTCTAAGTCTTAAGTTTTTACCACTTTGAGTCCCTGGATTTATTTTAATTTTAGCTTTACCATCTACTAGAGGGATTTCAACTTCTGTTCCTAATGCAGCATCAATGAAATTAAGATGTAAATCGTAATATAGGTCATTACCATGTCTTGTTAAGTTTTCATGTTCTAACTCTTCAATTACAATAATTAAATCTCCAGGAATTCCATTTCCAGGGGCATCATTTCCTTTGCCTCTCATGTTTAATTGCATGCCGTGCTCAACTCCAGCAGGAATTTCAATTTCTAGAACTGCTTCTTTTTTTTCTAGACCATTTTGATCAACTCCTGGGGGGCGTTTTCCAACAACCTGCCCCGTTCCTTTACAATTTGGACAAGTTGAAGAAGTTTGCATTGCACCTAAAATGGTATTTGCAACTCTTGTAATTTGACCAGTACCATTGCATGTTCCGCAGTTTGTGAATTCAACACCTTCTGCGGCAAATAATTTATTGACTTTAATTTTTTTCTTTACTCCGTTAACAATGTCTTCGAGAGTTAATTTAAGTTTGACTCTTAAATTTGAACCTTTTCTTTGAGCAGGACCTCTTCTTCCTCCACCTCCGAAGCCACCACCGAATGCTCCACCAAAGATGTCACCAAAATGATCGAAAATATCATCCATGTTCATTCCTCCACCACCAAAACCTTGGCCTCCCATTCCTGAATGTCCAAACTGATCGTACTGTTGCTTTTTTTGAGAATTACTTAGAACTTCATATGCTTCAGCTGCTTCTTTAAATTTAGCTTCAGCATCTTTATCACCCTGATTTTTATCCGGGTGGTGTTTAATTGCTAGCTTTCTATATGCTTTTTTTATTTCAGCTTCATTGGCGCTTTTAGAAACCCCTAGCACTTCATAATAATCTCTTTTACTCATCTTAGTAAATTCTGGTTATTTATTGTCCAACTACTACTTTAGCAAACCTTAAAACATGATCATTTAGGTAATATCCTTTTTCAACAACATCAACAACTTTACCTTTTAGCTTTTTTGAAGGTGCTGGAATATTGGTTATTGCATCGTGAAGATCTACATCAAATTTTGATCCTTTAGATTCCATTGGTTTTAAACCTTTAGATTCGAGGGTTTTAAATAATTTATTATAAATTAAATCCATACCCTCTTTGATAGCTTTAGAATCGTCAACTTTTAAATTGTTTTCTGCAGCTCTGTCAAAATCATCCAAGACAGATAAAAGATCTTTCATTACATTTTGAGTCGTAATTCTTGAAATATCTATTTTTTCTTTAGCAGTTCTTTTTCTGAAATTTTCATATTCTGAGTACAAACGAACAAATTTATCTTTCCATTCATCTCTCTCTTTTTCTATAGATATAATTGGGTTCTCTGTTTCTGAAACCTCAGATTCCTCTAATGGAATCTCTTTATTTTCTTCAACCTCTTTATTATTGTTCTCAGCTTTATTCATGTTGATATTTTTATAAAAAATTCAATTGCAAAATTGAAGCCAATTCATATTTGCGACATTGTGGCAGAGAAAAAAAGAAAAAATGACAAAAAAATGTTTTTTGTCAGTGGGTTTAATTGTTAAATGAAGAAACTAACTTGTCTAAGGCAACATGTAGCCCATCAGCTCTTAGATTTTTAGCAATAATTTTACCTTCAGCATCAATTAAGAAGTTGTAAGGAATTTGTCTAACCCCGTAAGTTTGGGCTCCTTGACTATTCACATCCTTTTAAGTCACTTACATGATACTTCCAGTTCAAATTGTCTGCCTTTATTGCTTTAAGCCATGCTTCTTTATTCATATCTAAAGAAACACTGTAGATTTCAAAACCTTTAGCATTTTTGAATGTTGCTTTTGTATACTTGTTATAAGCTGATACAACATTCGGATTTTCTCTTCTACATGGACCACACCAAGATGACCAAAAGTCAATTAAAACAACTTTCCCTCTTAAAGAAGATAAAGAAAGTTTTTTCCCCACTGGGATCGTTGAATGCTAGTTCTGGAGCTATATCACCAATTTCAAGACCAATTTTCTGATTGATTGTTGATTCATGTTCAGACAATGTATTTAATGTATTGTTGTTCCCATTGAAAGCGATTAAGCCAATGATAATTATATAAGCTAAATTGTACATGTTTTATATTTTTAAAATTAATATATCAAAGATTATTCCATTAATTAATTCTTTTAATATCAGCACCTAACTTTCTTAATCTGTGCTCGATATTTTCATATCCTCTATCAATCTGTTCTATATTAAGGACTGTGCTTTTGCCATTAGCAGAAAGCGCTGCAATTAACAATGAGACTCCAGCTCTAATATCCGGTGATGTCATAGTAATTCCTTTAAGAGCTGTTTTTCGATCCAAGCCGATTACCGTAGCTCGATGGGGGTCACATAAGATTATTTGAGCGCCCATGTCTATTAGCTTATCAACGAAAAACAACCTGCTTTCAAACATTTTTTGATGGATAAGTACACTGCCTTTTGCTTGTGAAGCAACTACAATAATTATACTCAATAAATCAGGTGTGAATCCAGGCCAAGGAGCATCTGCAATTGTCATAATTGACCCATCGATGAAGGATTCTATTTCATAGCTTTTTTGTGATGGAATAAAAATATCATCACCCCTTCGCTCAAGTTTTATACCTAGTCTTTTGAAAGTGTTGGGAATTACTCCAAGATTGTCGTATGACACATTCTTTATAGTTATTTCTGATTGTGTCATAGCGGCTAATCCGATAAAACTTCCAATTTCAATCATATCTGGAAGAATGGTGTGTTCACAACCGTGTAATTTGTCAACACCATTTATTTTAATCATGTTTGAGCCAATTCCTGTGATATTAGCGCCCATGCTGTTAAGCATTTTACATAATTGTCTGAATGTATGGTTCACAAGCCGCGTTATATATTGTTGTTTCCCCTTCTGCTAAAGAAGCAGCCATAATAATGTTAGCTGTTCCTGTAACTGAAGCTTCATCAAGTAACATGTAACATCCTTTTAAACCTTTTAGCGTGCGCTTTATAAAAGTTAGTATGAGAGTCAAAATCAAATTGAGCACCTAGCTTTTCAAAACCTATAAAGTGAGTGTCTACTCTTCGTCTACCAATTTTATCTCCACCTGGTTTTGGAATATAGCCTTTCCCAAATCTACTTAGTAGTGGGCCAACAATCATTATTGATCCTCTAAGACTACCACCCTTCTTCTTAAATTCAGGAGTTGTTAAAAAGTCTACGTCTATGTTGTCTGCTTGAAAAGAATAGCTCCCTTTTTTTATTTTCTCAATTTTTACGCCAAGAGTTTCTAGTAAATTGATGAGTTTGTTCACATCAATAATATCAGGAATGTTGTTGATTATAACTTTTTCACCAGTCAGAAGAACTGCGTTTATTACTTGTAAGGCTTCATTTTTTGCGCCTTGAGGTGTGATTTCTCCACTTAGTCTTTTACCTCCTTGAATTTCAAAAGAACCCATACTTTATCTTCTGTTTTTATGTTTCTGATATTTTGAATTGTTGGATGTTTTTTTCTTTTTATACTGTTTAAGTATGTCAGATGTATCTCTCAAATCCTCTGCTTTGACTGTCAACTTTCCATTGGAAAGTTGTTCTAAATTTTTAATTATAACAACATCTGCAACACTATCTCTATTCCATAATAAGTAGGATGTTTTTAGTAAATTGGCTATGTGTATTGTTAAATTATTTTTCTCTTCTCCTTCTGGATAAATTACAGCAGCATCGATTAAATTCTCCATTATTTTACCGTAATGTCCATATTTTATATCATTTTTTGGATACGGTACTGAATCTGGTTTTGAATTGAATTTATCTTCATCTGTCTTTTCATAAGGAAAATCAACGTCCAATTTAAAATTGGACATTATTAGAAGATGGGACCATAGTTTTTGATTAACATCTTCGTGTTCTTTAAGCTGTTGATTTATTTGACCCATTACTTGAATAATTGCTTTGGCGCATTTATTTCGTTCTTGTGCATCCTCAATGTCAATAGCATGATCAATCATTTTTTGAACATTTCTGCCATATTCAGGAATGACCATTTTTGGTGCTTCAGTGTTGTAAGCTAAATCTAATATGTTTCCCATAATTTTTTTGGAATAAGTTTTCAAAAATAGTAATTCACAACAACTAAAGCAATCTTAATTAAGGATTTGAAGTTTTGCAAATTTTAGAAGTAATTGTTTTTGGCCCGAGCTTGGAAAATACACAGTAGCTTTAACATTTGGAGTGTCACCTAATAATTGAACAACTTTTCCTTTGCCGAATTTTTCATGATTAACTTCTGTTCCAATTTTAATTTTATCTAAATCTGAGTTATCTAACTTTTGATTTTTTATTGTTGAGACTTTTTTTAAGTTTCTATTTGTGTTGTATATCTTCTCATTTGCAAAATCTTTTCTAACATTATTAGGTTTAGAAAATGTCGATATTTTAGAAGTTGGAACCTGTATGTCTAAAAATTGTTCATCTATTTCTTCGATAAATCTACTGGGTTCGCATGAAGTGAAATTACCCCACCTATACCTACTTACAGCATAAGAAAGAACGGCTTTCTTTTTTGCTCTTGTTAAAGCAACATAGAACAGTCTTCTTTCTTCTTCAAGTTCTGTTCTAGAATTTAATGATAATTGAGATGGAAATAAATTTTCTTCGACTCCTACAATATAAACATATGGAAATTCAAGGCCTTTGGCTGCATGAATTGTCATTAAAGAAATTTTGTCCTTATCTTCTTCTTTTTCACTGTCAGCATCAGTTAGTAATGCAACATCGATCAAAAAATCTGTGAGATGAACTTGTAGGTTAGTCTCGTTTGATTGACTTTCAGAAAATTCACTAATTGCATTTAAAAGTTCTTGAATGTTTTCATGTCTTACAATGCCTTCAGGAGTTCGGTCACTGTAAAGGTCATTTAAAACACCAGAAGATTTTGCAATTTCATGGGCTAAGTCAAAAGCATTTTTGGTTGTTAATTGAGCTTTAAAACTTTTTATCATTGAAATAAAGCTGTCAATTTTATTAGCAGTTCCAGAATTACAATTAAAACCAAAACTCATAGGGTTTTCTAAAACGTTCCAAATCGTTGTTTTATTTTGATTTGCGCAGACTAAAGCTTTGTCTAAAGTGGTTTTCCCAATGCCTCTTTTAGGGTAATTAATTATTCTTTTTAAGGCTTCCTCATCATTGTTATTTGCTGTAAGCCTAAAATAGGCTAAAAGGTCTTTAATTTCTTTTCTTTGGTAAAAAGATAAACCACCATATATTTTATAAGGTAGGTTAAGCTTTCTGAATGCTTCTTCAAAAGATCTTGACTGTGCATTTGTTCTGTAAAGAATAGCAAAATCAAGATTGTTTGCTTGTTCGTTATTTTTAATGTTGAAAATGTCATTTGCAATTTGTTTCCCTTCTTCATTATCAGAAAAGCTTTTTAAAACTGTTATTAACTCACCTTCTTCGTTAGCTGTCCAAACCTTTTTTTCAATTTGATTTTTATTGTTGCTTATTATACTATTGGCAGCATTAACTATGTTTTGTGTTGATCGATAATTCTGTTCAAGTTTATACAAGTTGTAATCTGGATAATCTTTTTTAAAGTTTAAAATATTCTCAATATTGGCCCCTCTAAAAGAATAAATAGATTGTGCATCATCTCCAACAACACAAATGTTTTCAAATCTAGCAGCTAGCGATTTTATAATAAGGTATTGAGAGTAGTTTGTGTCTTGATACTCATCAACCAAAATGTATTTAAATTTATTCTGATATTTTAAAAGCACATCTGGGTTTTGATGAAGCAATACATTTGTTTTAAATAATAAGTCATCAAAATCCATTGCCCCAGATTTGAAACATCTACTTTGGTATTCTAAGTAGACATCTCCCAATCTAGTTCTCCCTGAAGATCTGTCTTCGGCCATTATTTCTACTCTACTTAAATAGTCTTGAGCAGAAATTAAATTATTTTTTGCTGAAGAAATTCTACTGTAAACAACATTGGGTTTGTAAAGTTTGTCATCAAGTCCCATTTCTTTAACTATTGTTTTTATTAAACTTTTAGTGTCTTGAGTATCATATATTGTAAAATTTGACGGGTAACCAATTTTTTCATGTTCAATTCTTAGAATCCTAGCGAAAATTGAATGAAACGTTCCCATCCAAATGTTTTTTGATTCATTTCCTCCAATCATTTGAGATATTCGGTGCTTCATCTCACCAGCGGCTTTATTGGTAAAGGTTAATGCAAGAATGTTAAAGGCATCAATGTTATTTTCAATCAGGTAAGAAATTCGATAAGTAAGTACTTTAGTTTTTCCAGATCCAGCCCCAGCGATAACCATCATTGGCCCATCAATTTGCGTTGAGGCTTCTTTTTGAGATGGATTTAATTCATCTAAATAATTCATGATTCAAAATTAATAATTCAGCATTTATATAATTGAAATTTTCAAATGGATTTAGAAAAGTTATCTACAATTTATAAGTAATTAATATTCAGTTTTTTTAAGAAGGTATTATTCATTTATAAATTGATTTTGATACTGGATTAAAAAATATAGTAAAAAAAAATTAGTGGTGTATTGCTTTATACATTTATTATTTTACCTTTGCAGACCCTAAAAAAATGTAACAGGGGTAATTAAATGAATTAATAAGCGATATGCCAACTATACAACAGTTAGTAAGAAAAGGAAGACAATCTAAGGTGAAAGTGAGTAAATCAATTGCACTTGGTTCTTGCCCACAACGAAGAGGAGTTTGTGTTAGAGTTTACACTACAACACCAAAAAAACCTAACTCTGCAATGAGAAAAGTTGCTAGGGTAAGATTAACCAATGGTAAAGAAGTTAATGCTTATATCGGTGGTGAAGGTCATAATCTTCAAGAACATAGTATTGTTTTAGTTAGAGGTGGTAGAGTAAAAGATTTACCTGGTGTTCGTTATCATATTGTAAGAGGCGCTTTGGATACTGCTGGAGTTGAAGGTAGATCACAAAGAAGATCGAAATACGGAACTAAGAGACCCAAGAAAAAATAAAAGTCACTAGTAATGAGAAGGAAAACAGCAAAGAAACACATTATATTACCTGATCCTAAATTTAAGGATATCGAGGTAACTAAGTTTGTTAACAATTTAATGTCTGATGGTAAAAAAAGTATTGCTTTCAATATCTTTTACGATGCCATAGATATAGTTAGTGAAAAAACTTCTGAGAATGGATTAGATGTTTGGAAAAAATCTGTAGAAAATATTACACCAGCTGTTGAAGTTAAGAGTAGAAGAGTAGGTGGTGCAACTTTTCAAATTCCAACACCTGTTAGAGATAGTAGGAAAAGATCACTTGCTATTAAGTGGCTAATTTCATATGCTCAAAAAAGAAACGAGAAAACAATGAGTGAAAAGCTTGCTGGTGAAATCGTTGCTGCATTTAAGGAAGAAGGTAGTGCTTTCAAGAAAAAAGAAGACACTCACAGAATGGCAGAAGCTAACAAAGCGTTTTCTCATTTTAGATTTTAATTATAATTATTTAAGAACTGATGGCTAAAAGAGATTTAAAATATACAAGAAACATTGGTATTGCTGCTCACATTGATGCGGGTAAAACAACTACTACTGAACGTATTTTATATTATGGTGGTGTAAGTCATAAGATTGGAGAAGTACATGATGGTGCTGCTACAATGGATTGGATGGAACAAGAGCAGGAGAGAGGGATTACAATTACATCAGCTGCAACAACTTTAAACTGGAATTACAGAGAACAAGATTACCATGTCAACATTATTGATACACCTGGACACGTTGATTTCACTGTTGAGGTTAACAGATCTTTAAGGGTTTTAGATGGGTTAGTTTTCTTGTTTAGTGCTGTTGATGGTGTTGAACCGCAATCAGAAACAAACTGGAGATTGGCAAATAATTACAATGTTCCTAGAATTGGTTTTGTAAATAAAATGGATCGTCAAGGTGCAGATTTTATTAACGTTTGCAAGCAAGTTAAAGAAATGTTAGGTAGTCATGCATTACCATTACAAATTAATATTGGTGCTGAAGACGATTTTAAAGGAGTTGTTGATTTAATTAATTTCAAAGGAATTGTTTGGAATGAAGAAGATCAAGGAATGACTTATAAAGAAATTGAAATTCCTGCAGATGTTATTGATGAAGCTCGAGAGCTAAGAGGTGAATTATTAGAAGCTGTTGCTGAATTCGATGACACATTATTAGAGAAATATTTCGAAGATGAAAATTCTTTGACAGAAAGAGAAATTTTAAATGCATTGAGAGAAGCTACTATTTCTGGAAAAGTTGTTCCAATGATGTGTGGTTCAGCATTTAAAAATAAAGGTGTTCAAGCAATGTTAGACATGGTTATGGAAATATTGCCATCACCTTTAGATATAGATGCAATTATTGGTGTTGATCCTAATACTGATGAAGAAATATCTAGACAACCTTCTGTTGACGAGCCGTTTAGTGCATTAGCATTTAAAATTGCAACTGATCCTTTTGTTGGTAGATTGTGTTTTACTAGAGCATATTCAGGGAAATTAGAGTCAGGTTCTTATGTATATAACCCAAGAACATCTAAGAAAGAGAGAATTTCTAGAATTTTCCAAATGCATGCGGATAAACAAAATCAAGTTCCTTCATTAGAAGCGGGTGATATTGCTGCAATGGTTGGATTTAAAGATATTAAAACAGGTGACACATTGTGTGATGAAAAGAATCACATTGTTTTGGAATCTATGGATTTCCCAGATCCTGTTATTGGTTTAGCTATTGAGCCTAAAACTCAAGCTGATGTTGATAAATTAGGAATGGCATTATCTAAACTTTCAGAAGAAGATCCTACATTCCAAGTTAAAACAGATGAAGATTCTGGTCAAACGATAGTTTCAGGAATGGGTGAGCTTCACTTGGATATTATTCTTGATAGATTAAAAAGAGAGTTTAAGGTTGAGTGTAATCAAGGTGCTCCTCAGGTAGCATACAAAGAAGCTATTAGTGAAGAATCTAATCATAGAGAAGTTTACAAGAAACAATCTGGTGGTAGAGGTAAGTTTGCTGATATTGTTTGTACAATTGGACCTGGCGACCCTGAAAACCCGGGATTAATTTTCGAAAATAAAATTAAAGGTGGTAATATTCCAAGAGAATATATTCCATCTGTTGAGAAAGGTTTTAAAGATGCCATGAATAATGGTATCCTTGCAGGTTATCCTATTGACAATATGAAGGTTGTTTTAACTGACGGTTCATTTCACGCAGTAGATTCAGATGCTTTATCATTTGAATTGTGTGCTAAAATGGCTTATAGACAAGCTTTACCTAAGTGTTCTCCAGTGATTTTAGAACCTATGATGAAAATTGAGGTTGTAACTCCGGAAGCAAATATGGGTGATGTTGTTGGAGATTTAAACAGAAGAAGAGGTCTTATAGAAGGAATGGATGATAGAGCTGGATCAAAAGTTGTAAAAGGTAAAGTTCCATTATCCGAAATGTTTGGATATGTTACTCAGCTTAGAACTATAACGTCTGGTAGAGCTACATCATCAATGGAGTTTTCACATTTTTCAGTAGCTCCTAAAAACATTTCTGAAGAAGTAATAGCAAAAGTAAAAGGTACAGTAACTGCATAAGTGAATTTAATTTTAGATTAATGAGTCAAAAAATAAGAATAAAATTAAGATCCTACGATCATAACTTAGTTGATAAATCAGCTGAAAAGATTGTTAAAACAGTAAAGTCTACTGGTGCAGTAGTTAGTGGTCCTATTCCATTACCTACACACAAGAGAATTTACACAGTTTTAAGATCTCCGCACGTTAACAAAAAAGCAAGAGAGCAATTTCAGCTTTGTGCATATAAGAGATTAATGGATATCTATAGTTCCTCATCAAAGACTGTAGATGCTTTAATGAAATTAGAATTACCAAGTGGTGTTGATGTAGAAATAAAAGTTTAATAAAATAATATAAATAATTATGGCTGGTATCATAGGCAAAAAAATTGGGATGACTAGCGTTTACAGTGCCGAGGGTAAAAATTTACCATGCACCCTAATAGAAGCTGGACCTTGTGTCGTTACTCAGATTAAATCTGAAGAAAAAGACGGTTACAATTCAATTCAATTAGGTTTCGGAGAGAAGAAAGATAAGCACACAACAAAGGCTTTAAAAGGACACTTCTCAAAGGCAGGCACTTCCCCAAAGAAAAAAATAGTTGAATTCAAGAGCTTTTCTGAAGCTAATCTTGGAGATGTAGTTACTGTTGACATTTTCAATGAAGGTGAATTTGTGGATGTTGTAGGTACTTCTAAAGGAAAAGGTTTTCAAGGTGTTGTTAAAAGACACGGTTTTGGTGGTGTTGGACAAGCTACTCATGGTCAACATAACAGAATGAGAGCACCTGGTTCTATCGGTGCTGCTTCTTACCCAGCTAGAGTATTTAAAGGAATGAAAATGGCAGGTCGAACTGGTGGTGATCGAGTTAAAATGATTAACCTACAGATTGTTAAAGTTATGCCAGAAAAAAATATCTTGGTTGTTAAGGGATCAGTTCCTGGAGCTAAAGGTTCATATTTAATCATTGAGAAATAATGGAACTAAAAGTATTAAATAAAGAGGGTAAAGAAACTTCAAAGAAAGTGAAGTTGAATGCAGGTGTCTTCGGTGTTGAGCCTAATGATCATGCTATTTATTTAGATGTCAAACAATATCTTGCTAATAAAAGACAAGGAACCCATCAATCTAAGGAAAGAGGAGAGATTGTTGGTAGTACTAGAAAAATTAAAAAACAAAAGGGAACAGGTTCTGCAAGAGCAGGTAGTATTAAAAACCCTTTGTTTAGAGGTGGTGGTAGAGTATTTGGTCCTAAACCTAGATATTATGGTTTTAAACTGAATAGAAAACTTAAAGTTTTAGCTAGAAAATCTGCTTTAACATATAAAGCTAAAGAGAAAAGTATTTTGATTTTAGAAGACCTAACTATAGATTCTCCTAAAACGAAAGATTTTTCTTCCATTCTTAATAATCTTAAGATTAATGATGGCAAATCTTTATTTGTTATGTCAGAAAACAATACTAATGTTTATTTGTCTTCAAGAAATATAAATTCTAGTAAGGTTATTACTGTCGATAAGTTAAATACTTATGATATTCTTGATGCTCAAAACATTGTAATAGCTGAAAGTGCTGTTAGCATGATTGATAAAATTTTTAAGGCTTAAAAGATGAAAAATATTATAATAAAACCAATCTTAACTGAGAAAATGGCTGAGCAAGGAGAAAAGCTTAACCGTTATGCTTTTGAGGTAGATAAGAAAGCTAACAAGATTGAGATTAAAAACGCAATTGAAAAATTCTATGGTGTTTCTGTTGATGCAGTTAATACTATGAATTTTGGTGGTGGAAAGAAAAAAATGAAAAATACAAATCGTGGTGTTGTATACCAAAAGAATAAATTAGTTAAGAAAGCAATTATTACAGTTGCTTCTGGTGATGTTATTGATTTGTACGAAAATATTTAAAGAAATAGAAACTTTAGAAAAATGGGACTAAGGAAATTAAAACCAAATACACCAGGTCAAAGACATAAGATCATAAGTGATTTTTCTAGCGTTACAGCTGGTTCACCTGAGAAAAGCTTGACTAAAGGAAAGTCTAAATCTGGAGGTAGAAATAACTCTGGGAAAATGACTATGAGGTACATTGGTGGTGGTCATAAGAAAAAATATAGAATTATTGACTTCAAAAGAGATAAGCAAGATATTCCTGCTACTGTAAAGTCAATTGAATATGATCCAAATAGATCTGCTAGAATTGCATTATTAGTTTATGCAGATGGTGAAAAAAGATACATCATTGCACCTGAAGGTTTAGCTATAGGTTCATCAGTTATGTCTGGTGCTAAAGCAACCCCTGAAGTTGGTAACACAATGTATTTAAAAGATATTCCTTTGGGTACTACCATTCACAACATTGAATTGTATCCAGGTAAAGGTGCAAGTATTGCAAGAAGTGCTGGTTCTTATGCTCAATTAAATGCAAGAGATGGTAAATATGCAATTGTTAAAATGCCTTCTGGAGAAGTTAGAATGATCTTAATTACTTGTACAGCTACTATTGGTTCTGTTTCTAATTCAGAGCATAGCCTTACGGTTTCAGGTAAAGCAGGGAGATCAAGATGGAAAGGTAGAAGACCTAGAGTTAGAGGTGTAGTAATGAACCCTGTTGATCACCCAATGGGAGGTGGTGAAGGAAAATCATCTGGAGGTCACCCAAGGTCAAGAAAAGGATTACCTGCAAAAGGATACAAAACTAGAAGTAAAACAAAAGCTTCTAATAGATTTATAATTGATAGAAGAAATAAATAAGAGATGGCTAGATCGTTAAAAAAACCACCATTTATTCATTACAAGCTAATGAAAAGAGTTGAAGAAGCTCAAGAATCAAGTAAAAAATCAGTGATTAAAACTTGGTCAAGATCTTCAACAATTACACCTGAGTTTGTCAACTTAACTATTGCAGTTTATAACGGCATGAAATTTATTCCTGTTTTCGTTACAGAAAACATGGTTGGACATAAACTAGGAGAATTTGCACCTACTAGAAATTTTAGAGGTCACGGTGGAAAAAAAGATAAGGGTAAAAGATAGTCGAAAGCTAAAAAGCGAATACAATGGGCGCAAGAAAAAGAAATAAAGCAGAAAACAATAAAGAGACAAAAAAGAGTTTAGCAATTGCTAAGCTTAACAATTGTCCAACTTCTCCAAGAAAAATGAGGCTAGTTGCTGATCTTGTAAGAGGTGAGAATATTTATAAAGCTTTAAATGTTTTGAGGTTTAATCCTAAACATGCTTCTAGAAATTTGGAAAAACTATTGCTTTCCGCAATTAACAATTGGGAACAAAAGAATGATGGTGAAGATCCAACAGAAGCAAATTTAGTAGTAAAGGAAATATTTGTTGACAGTGCAAGAATGTTAAAACGTATTCAAGCAGCTCCACAAGGTAGAGCTCACAGAATTAGAAAACGTTCTAATCATGTTACAATTATTATTGATAAAGGTTAATTAAAAGTTAAAGAATATAAGTAATGGGACAAAAAGCAAACCCTATAGGTAATAGATTAGGATTCATTAAAGGATGGGACTCCAATTGGTTTGGCGGTAATAATTATGCTGACAAATTAGTTGAAGATGACAAAATTCGTAAATACTTAAAAGCACGTTTGTATAAAGCTAGTGTTTCAAGAATTATTATCGAAAGAACTTTAAAATTGGTAACTATAACTGTAAATACTGCAAGACCAGGTGTTATTATTGGTAAAGGTGGTTCAGAAGTAGATAAATTAAAAGAAGAGTTAAAGAAAATTACTGAAAAAGAGGTTCAAATTAATATTTTCGAAATTAAGAGGCCGGAGCTTGATGCTCAATTAGTTGGTGATAGTATCGCAAGACAACTTGAAGCAAGGATTTCATTTAGAAGAGCTATTAAAATGGCAATTGCTTCTACAATGAGAATGGGAGCAGAAGGTATAAAGATTAAGATTTCTGGAAGACTTAATGGAGCTGAAATGGCTAGAAGTGAGTCTTATAAAGATGGAAGAATTCCATTACACACTTTTAGAGCAGATATTGATTATGCTCTTGCTGAAGCTCAAACTACTTATGGTAAAATTGGTATCAAAGTTTGGATTTGTAAGGGTGAAGTTTATGGTAAAAGAGATTTATCTCCAAACTTAGGAATGACTAATAAGAAGTCAAGAAATAAAAAATAAGTAATAGCTTTTTAATATTAAGAAAAAATGTTACAACCGAAAAAGACAAAATACAGAAAAACACAAAAGGGTAAACTTAAAGGTAATGCTCAAAGAGGTGCTCAGATAGCATTTGGTTCTTTTGCAATCAAATCTCTAGATGAAGGATTTATTAATGCTAGACAAATAGAAGCTGCTCGTATTGCTGTTACAAGATACATGAAAAGAGAAGGTAAAGTTTGGATTAGAATATTTCCAGACAAGCCAATGACTTCTAAACCTGCTGAGGTAAGAATGGGTAAAGGTAAAGGTGCTGTTGATCATTGGGTTGCATCTATTAGACCTGGAAGAGTTCTTTTTGAAGCTGACGGTGTTCCTTTTGAAGTAGCCAAAGAAGCAATGAGATTAGCTGCTCAAAAATTACCATTAAAGACAAGGTTTGTTGTAAGAAACGATTACGCATAAATTTAAGCAGATGAAAATTACTGAGTTTAAAATAAAATTAAAGGGATTAACTAATGTTGAATTAGCTGAGTTATTAGAAGATAATAGCACTAATTTATCAAAGCTTAAGATGAATCATAAAACGGCTGAATTAGAGAACCCTATAGAATTAAGAGATTTAAGGAGAAATATTGCACGTATTAATACTGAGCTTAAGGCTAGAGAAATACAGGAAGCGAACAAGTAAAGATATGAGAAACTTAAGAAAAGAAAGAATAGGTATCGTAACTAGTAACAAAATGGATAAGTCCATTGTTGTTATGGTTGAAAGACGTGTTAAGCATGCTAAATACGGAAAATTCATGAATAAGAGTTCTAAATTTATTGCTCATGATGAGAAGAACGATTGTAATGAAGGTGATACTGTTAAAATAATGGAAACCAGACCTTTAAGTAAATTGAAAAACTGGAGATTAATTGAAATACTCGAAAGAGCAAAATAAATTATAATGGTACAGCAGGAAAGTAGATTATTAGTTGCAGATAACAGTGGCGCCAAAGAAGTTTTAGTGATTCGTGTATTGGGCGGAACTAAAAGAAGATATGCTTCAATTGGAGATAAGGTAGTTGTTTCTATAAAGCAAGCAACTCCATCTGGAAACGTAAAGAAAGGACAAGTTTCTAAGGCGGTTGTAGTTAGAACTAAAAAAGAAGTTAGAAGAGCAGATGGTTCTTATATCAGATTTGATAATAACGCGGTAGTGTTAATTAATGATACTGGTGAAATGAGAGGAACTAGGATTTTTGGTCCTGTAGCTCGTGAATTAAGAGAAAAGCAATTCATGAAGATAGTTTCATTAGCTCCTGAAGTACTTTAAAATTAATGATCATGCAGAAGAAATTTAAAATTAAAAAAGGAGATACTGTTAAAGTAATTGCTGGAGCAGCAATAGGTCAACAGGGCACTATTCTTGAATTTGATTACAAAAAAGAAAGAGTTTTCATTGAAGGCCTTTCAGTTGTAAATAAGAAACATGTTAAACCACAGACGGATAAAGCTAATCCAGATGGTGGAATTATAGATAAAGACAGAAGTATTCACATTTCTAATGTGATGTTAGTTCATAATGGCGAGACAACTAAAGTTGGTAGAAGATTGGGAGAGAAGAATAAATTAGTTCGTTTTGCAAAAAAAACTGGGGAGGAAATTTAAATGAGTTATACGCCTAGATTACAAGATAAATACAGAAATGAAGTTGTTCCTGTATTAAAAGAGAAATTCAATTACAAAAGTGTAATGGAAGTTCCTAAAGTTGAAAAAATTGTTATTAGCCAAGGTGTTGGTGAGGCAGTTTCTGATAGAAAATTAATTGATGCTGCAGTAGCTGATTTAACATCAATAGCTGGTCAACAAGCATTAATGATAAAATCTAAGAAAGATGTTTCAAATTTCAAATTAAGAAAAGGAATGCCTATTGGAACTAAAGTAACTCTTAGAAGAGAAAAAATGTATGAATTCTTAGATCGATTGATTTCTGTGGCTTTGCCAAGAACTCGTGATTTTAGAGGTGTTAAATCTAAAGGTGATGGTAGTGGTAATTTTACTATTGGTATTACTGAGAACATTATTTTTCCAGAATTGGATATTGATAAAGTAAAAAAGATTTTAGGAATGGATATTACCATTGTAACTAGTGCTAAAACTACTGAAGAAGGCGCTGCATTGTTAACTGAATTTGGATTTCCATTTGCAAAAAAATAAGTTATGGCTAAAGAATCAATGAAAGCAAAAGAGCGCAAAAGAGAAAGACTTGCAGCTCAGTACGCAGAAAAAAGAGAAACGCTTCGTAAAGCTCAAAGTGAGGGTGATTGGGAAGCAATGTTTAAGCTTCAAAAGCTTCCAAAGAACTCTATGGGTGTGAGAAAACACAATAGATGTAAACTAACTGGAAGACCTAGAGGATACATGAGACAATTTGGTATTTCTAGGGTAACTTTTAGAGAGATGGCAGTTTCAGGTAAAATACCTGGAATAACTAAAGCAAGCTGGTAATAATATTTGAAATTAAAAAAAATGGTAGTAACAGATCCAATAGCTGATTATTTGACAAGACTAAGAAATGCAATTAGTGCTAAGCATAAAGTTGTGGAAATTCCTGCGTCAAACATCAAAAAAGAAATGACTAAAATCCTTATGGATAAGGGATATATCTTAAACTATAAGTTTGAAGATGATAATAAACAAGGCAATATCAAAATAGCACTAAAGTATAATCCAACTACTAAAGAGTCTGCAATTCAGAATTTAAAAAGAGTGAGTAGACCAGGTTTAAGGTTGTATGCTAATGTTAGCGAAATGCCAAGAGTTTTAAATGGTTTAGGAATTGCAATTGTTTCTACATCTAAAGGTTTAATAACTGATAAGGAAGCAAGAAAGGAAAATATCGGAGGTGAAGTCCTTTGTTATGTACACTAATAATTTAAAAGAGTAAAGAAATGTCACGAATAGGAAACGCTCCAATAACAGTACCCTCAGATGTTGAAATTAATATTTCAGCTGAAAACTTGGTTGTTGTAAAAGGAAAATTAGGTGAATTAGAACAAGCTGTTCATCCTGAAATTAAAATTTCAGTTAACGAAGGAACTCTGTCTTTGTCTAGACCTAACGATAATAAGGATATCAGAGCACTTCATGGACTTTATAGATCTTTAATTAATAATATGATTGAAGGTGTTTCAAAAGGATATGTTGTAGAACAAGAATTAGTAGGTGTTGGTTACAGAGCTAAATCTCAAGGCCAAAGATTGGAACTTTCTCTAGGATTTTCTCACCCAATTATCATGGAACTTGCTAAAGAAATTAAAGTAACTGCAGTTTCTGAAAAGGGTAAAAACCCATTAATTAAATTAGAATCTCACGATAAACAACTAATTGGTATGGTTGCTGGAAAAATCAGATCATTTAGAAAACCTGAGCCATATAAAGGAAAAGGTATCTTGTTTAAAGGAGAAGTAATTAGACGTAAAGCAGGTAAATCTGCTGCTAAATAATATAGCTAAAACGATTAGATATGGCTTTAACAAAAAGTAAAAGAAGAGAAAGAATTAAAAGACGTGTAAGAAAACACATCTCTGGTACAGCTCAGCGCCCAAGATTAACGGTGTTTAGAAGTAATAAACAAATCTATGCACAGGTTATAGATGATACTAACGGAGTTACTATAGCTTCAGCTGCTTCATTAAAAAATGAT
>CALSPA010000016.1 GCA_943788115.1 uncultured Flavobacteriales bacterium | reverse complement strand
TCTATCTCTTCCTCTGTCTCTATCTCTAGAGTCGCCTTTAGCATTTAAATTACCTGCTCGTTCATAATATTCTAAAAATTTATTGAATTCAGCAGAAACGAATCTTTTAATTATATCTTCTCTTGAGAAATCTTTAAATTGATCAATAATAGGAGGGAGGTAATCTTCTATTTCTTCTTCTTTTACCTCAACATTAATTATTTTATCAACTAAAGAAAACAATTGCTGTCTGCAGACTTCATTACCACTTGGAATATCTTCTATGTGAAAATTTGTTTGAATGTGTCTTTCAATACTAGATATTTTACTTCTTTCTCTTGGTGTAATAAAAGCAATAGAGACACCAAATTTACCTGCTCTTGCAGTTCTTCCACTTCTGTGAGTATAGCTCTCTGGTTCATCTGGTAGATGAAAATTAATAACATGTGTAATGTCATTTACATCAATTCCTCTTGCAGCTACATCTGTTGCTACAAGAATCTGAAGAGTTTTATCTCTAAACTTTTGCATTACAGCATCTCTTTGTGATTGAGATAAATCACCATGAATAGGTTCAGCATTGTAACCATCTTTCATTAGTTTATCAGCTACCTCTTGAGTGTTTCTTTTTGTTCTACAAAAAATTAATCCATATATATTAGGATTAAAGTCAATTATTCTTTTCACCCCTGCATATCTATCTCTATCTCTTACTGTATAGCATACATGCTTTATGTTTTTAGCACTCTCATTTTTGGATCCTATTGTAACTTTAATAGGATTGCTCATGTACTTCATTGCTATTTTCTCTACCCCTTTTTGCATTGTTGCAGAAAATAACCATGTTGATTTTTCATCGGGTGTATGGCTTAATATTTCATCGATATCTTCTTTGAATCCCATGTTAAGCATCTCATCAGCTTCATCTAACACAACATAATTAACTTCATTGATTTTAAGGAACTTCCTTCTAATCATATCCATAAGTCTACCAGGTGTTGCAACAACAACCTGTGCACCATTTCTAATTTCTTTTGCTTGTTTATCTATACTGGCGCCACCATATATAGTAGCAATTTTAGCATTTGTACAATGTTTAGAAAAAAGTTTGAAATCGTTAGATATCTGAACACATAATTCTCTTGTAGGAGCAACCACTAAACCTTGAACTTTTTTAACTGAAAAATCAATGTTATTTAGCATTGGTAATCCAAAAGCTGCAGTTTTTCCAGTTCCTGTTTGTGCTAACCCAACCAAATCTCTATTACTTGTTAAAAGTTGTGGAATAGCTTCTTGTTGTATTGGAGTAGGCTCTACAAATCCTAATTCATCGATACTACGAAGAATTTCCGGACTTAATTCTAATTCTGAGAATGTCATTAATTGTTAATTTTCTGCGAAAGTAAGCTTTATTTATTTGATATAGAGAAAAAAAGCCAAACCTATAAGCCGGATTCTGTCGTGGTTCATCATTTATCTAGGCTATTTATCACTAAATAGCTCAATCAACCTACCCTCCAGGATTGAGCGAGCAACTCTTCAACGGTTAAGTAGCCCTGGTTTATTTGGTCTTTCAGCACATGAGGTTTACCTAGCTACTAATGTCACCATTAATACGGTGAGCTCTTACCTCACCATTTCACCTTTACCAACTAATGTTGGAAGTTTATTTCTGTGGCACTATCTGTCTTCTAAATAAATAGAATCCTTCCCGTTAGGAAGCATGTTGCTCTTTGCTGCCCGGACTTTCCTCTTGTGAAAACACAAGCGATGAACCGGTTTGGCAACTGCAAACTTAAGCAATCTGCTATTAATAATTGTTTTTTAGTAATAAATTGAAGCTGATATTGCTTTATGATCAGAAAGTTTTTCCTTGTGAGTTGTGAAATTAGTTGATTTTAATTCTTTTGAATGCCAGATGTAATCTATTCGTAAACCTGGAATATTCCCAATGTAAGTACCTTCAATTCCGTTTGCTGATTTTGTAAATGAATCTGTAAAATATTTGTCAAATTGATGATAAGCGTATGATAATGGTGTGTCATTTATATCAGAACAAATGATTTTTTTGTGAGGGCTTTGAGTGATTTTAGGAATTAAAATACTTATTTGTTCTTGTCGTTTTTCAAAACCCAATTTTAATCTTTTAAAAATTTGCCTAGTTGGTTTTTGTTGATAATCCCATAATGGGCTTCCTTTTCCGCCAATTACTTTGTAATCTGAATAATTAAACCTTATTGATCCTAAGTGAGCGTTATAGACTCTTAGTGTATCTTTTTTAATTTTAATATCTGTCCATATGCATTGATTGGATTTGTCGTTTTCAAATGAAATAAAGTCGCTTTCAATTATAGGAAACTTACTGAATGTTGCAATTCCAAATTTCGAATTTTTATTACTTTCATGAGAGAATTTTTCATAGTAATAATTCATGTTCAATTCCTTAATAATTAATTTTCTAGTCTTAAAATCTACATTTTTGCTGTAATAATATTCTTGAAAACATATAACATCGGGATTAACTTCTTTTATTTGTTGAATGATAAGGTCTCTAGTTTTTTTGTTTTCTGTCCAGTTGTATAAGTCAAAGAGTCTCACATTGTAACTCATAACTTTTATTTCTTTAGACTTATTTTCGATTTTTATATTAATTGGAGTTATCTGTATGAATCGGCTATGGTGGTAGTATCCGAAAATTAACACAATGAGAGAATAAAGGAAAAATAGCTCTTTTCTAAAAAGCCAGAAAAAAAGAAAAATTACATTTACTAAGACTATAATTGGATATGCTAAACCTAGTAATGAATTTAACCAAGAGATAGAAGGGGGAATTAAATAGTTTAGGTATGTAATTACCAAAAACAAATTGCTTAGTAAACTCAAATAAGCAAGAAGTTTTAAGAATAGAGGCATTTGCCTCCAATTGGAATTAAATATTTTTACTTGCATCAAATAAAAAGTCTTTTTCGGCTTTACTTAAACTATCGTAACCAGAGTCTTTTATTTTATCTAATATTTGATCAACTCTTTCTTGCCTTTTTTTCTTGTCTTGGTTGTAAGTGTAATCGTCTTTTGGTGGTTTCTCTGGCTTGTATTTGTTGAATTTAGTCTTTTTATTTTTTGAATGAACAATTTTTATCTTGTTTCTAAAGCTGAAGAGATTTTTAAAGAAGTTTGAAAATTTATTGAACCAAGCGCTTAAATCTTTTCCTTTTTTAAGGTTGTAAATGAATAGGAACCCCCAGAGAGCTCCACCAAGATGTGCAAAATGAGCGACATTGTCATCATTCGATAATCTTAAAAAGTCTAATAAAATATAAAGTAACGTTAGTACTATTAGCTTTAATTTAAAAACTCCGAATAGGTGAATTTCTTTATTTGGAGCGTAAAAACCAACAGCGCTAAAAACAGCCATTACAGATGCAGAAGCCCCAAGAGTTATACTGTACCCGTCAAGCCTTAAGAATGGAAAGCTGTATGTAGCTAGTAAGTGAATTAAGGCTCCAAATAAACCACCAATGATGTATGTACTTAAAAGTTTTTTTTGCCCAAGATATTGTTCGAATAGTTGACCTAGGAAAAATAAGATTAACATATTCCCAAAAAGATGCCAAAAATTTTGATGCATAAACATGTAGGTAAATATTCCCCACGGATGCTTAATAAGCTGTATTGGCTCTGAGTATAATGATAATGAATCTTTAAAGTTTTCAATAATTGAAATGTCAATTAACAGCAATTTAAAAACGGTAGTTATAATCCCAAAAAAAATGAAAATTGCAGCATTTACATATATAAGTTTTAGATACATTCCACCTGCTCTAAATTGATATTTTAATTGATCAACTATTTTGCTCATTAGAAAAATTGATTTTTATTTCTTTGCCAAATAATGACAATTATGATGCCAACTAATGCTCCTCCTAAATGAGCGAAATGAGCTACGTTATCTGTTGGGTTGTTTGAAAAACCTAGATATAATTCTAATACAGCATATCCAATCACAAAAAACTTCGCTTTTATTGGAATAGGAGGGAAGAGAAGCATTAATTCTGTGTTGGGAAATAAATACCCAAAGGCAGCAAGTAAGCCAAATACAGCACCTGAAGCACCAAGCATGGGAGCGTTAATAAGAGAATTAAGTTCTCCTAACGGACCTATGTAATTTCGACCAGAATCTAGAATGTCAAAGCCTTCTTTATAGACCAGTGCTATTTGTTCTGCTGAAAGTTGAGCTTCAACACCTTGAATTCTTAAGTAATTAACCAACATGTGTAATAAAGCAGCTCCAAACGCACAGGCTATGTAGTAAATTAAAAAGCGTTTTGGTCCCCAAACTCTTTCAAGATTACTTCCAAAGATTACAAGTGCAAACATGTTGAAGAATAAATGCCCAATTCCACCATGCATGAAAAAATGAGTTGCTAATTGCCAAGGTTCGAAATTTTCGGAAGAAAATGGAAAAAGCATCAGGCTTGGCATGATTTGCGGTAAAGCCCATTGAGCGAAAAAGAAAATAACATTAAGAATTAAAATATTCTTAACGGCAGGACTCATGTTTGCAAGTAGATTTCTAAACATTATCTTTTGTTAAATAATTGAACAATTTCATCTAATGTAAGCTTTGATATTATGTTATTTCCTTTAGCATTAACATAAGGAGATTTTGTAGCTAATAACTCATCAATTAGTGTTTTTATTTCTTTATTGTTTAGGTTTCTCCCTCCTTTAATAGCGCTTCCTTTAGCAAAAGACCAAGCGAATTTTTCTTGATCATTTTTTAATAAACCAGAACTTTGTTTGAATTCTTCTAAAAAACTTTCTATTAATGCTTTAGAATTATTTTGATCAACCCCAGCAGGAAGACCATTAATAACTATTGTTCTGTTTCCAAAATCATCAATTTCAAATCCAATTTCTTTCATGTTTTCCATTAATTCAAGACTAAGTTGGTAGTCACTTGCGGAAAGTTCCAAATTAATAGGGAAAATTAATTGCTGTGTTGAGGCTTTTTTTTCTGATAAACTTTCTAAAAATTGTTCGAATAATACTTGTTGATGAGCGCGGTGCTGGTCAATAATGTATAAACTTGAATTAACAATAGTTACTATGTATTTGTTTTCTAATTGGAAGTGATTCTCTTTAGCTGCGGCTTCAAGTAATCCTCCCCAATTTTGATTAGGAACATCATTGGAGATAACTTCATTATGAGAACTAAATTCTGTGTCAGCACCTTTAAGAATGTCTATTGAGTTTTCAATTGCTTGAGGACTAATGTTATTCTCTTTTTTGAATGGATTGTAATTGGGATTGATTTTTATACTAGGTGGTTCTATAGATTCTCCTGGGTTGAGTGGCCTAACATTGAAGGAGGTCTCTTGATTGAAATCTAAAGATGGTGAAATACTGTATTTTCCTAATGAACTTTTTACAGTAGATCTAATAATAGCATATATTGAGCGTTCATCTTGAAACTTTATTTCAGTTTTTGTTGGATGTATGTTTATGTCAATTGTTTCTTTTGGTATCGAAAGAAAAATAAAATAAGAAGGGTGTTGTTCTTTACTTATTAATTCTTTAAAAGCTTGATTTACAGCATGATTTAGGTAGGGACTTTTAATAAATCTATTGTTTACAAAAAAGAATTGTTCACCTCTAGTTCTTTTAGAATGCTCAGGTTTTAAGATAAAGCCTGAAATTTCTGTAATTGATGTTTTTTCTTGAACGGGAACTAACCTTTCATTGTATTTTTTCCCAAACACATTTATTATTCTTTGTTTTACTGTTGCTTTTGGTAGATCAAACACAACTTGCTTGTTGTTGTGCATAGTGAAATGAATTTCTGGATGAGCAAGTACAAGTCGTTGGAATTCATCTATTATGTGCTTTGTCTCTACAGCATCAGATTTTAAGAAATTTCTTCTAGCAGGAACATTGAAAAATAGATTCTTCATTGAAATATTTGATCCAGTTGTGCAAGAAATGTTTTCTTTTGATGTGATGTTAGAACCTTCAATTTTAATTTTAAAACCAAGCTCATCTTCTTTTCTCTTCGTTTTAAGCTCAACTTGAGCAATGGCAGCAATACTAGCTAAGGCTTCGCCTCTAAATCCTTTGGTGTTTACTTGATATAAATCGTTTGCTAGTTTTATTTTAGAAGTTGCATGGCGTTGAAAAGAAAGCGTTGCATCTTCATTTGACATACCGATACCATTATCAATAACTTGAATTAATGTTTTACCTGCATCTTTAATTACTAAATCTATTTTAGAAGCTTTAGCATCAATTGCATTTTCCATTAGCTCTTTAACAGCAGATGAAGGACGTTGAATAACTTCACCAGCAGCAATCTGATTAGCAACATTTTCTGGAAGTAATTGAATGACATTTGGCATTTTATCTAGGAATGTTTTTTGATTTAGTTAATGCAAGAAGAACTTCATCTAAATGTATATAAATGTAATAAAAGCCAATCATTAGAATTCCAAAAATCACAAGTAATCTAATGTTAGACCAATATGAGCTATTAGTCATATAATTTGTTGTTTGGGATCTAGCTTTGAATTGCTCTCTCATTCTTGATTCAATTTGAACTGATTTATCTTCCTTTCCTTCGTTAATCTGTCTAGTAATTTCAGCTTTTTTATTTTCCAAACGTTCTTTATCTTCATCGTAATATCTAGGGCTAAAATCAAATTTCTTATGATTAGGAAGCTTAAATAGTCTTGATTTGAAAAACGGTTTTTGCATCTTGTAAATTTAAAGAATATATCGCTTGAAAATTAATCAAAAATGATGTAAAAGTCTTTAGTTAGTTCTTTGTATTGTTCTGTGTAATCATGTCTTTTTTCGTTCTCTATTATTAAATTACTTTCTTCAGGTGTTTGATTTATTAATGAAAATTCTAGTAGTAACCGGTGTTGAGGTTTAGATTTTTTTGAAAATACATTACATTTTCTCTTTAGATATAAACCATTTTTTTGTGCTTTTATTATGCAACTATTGCCTTGGTCAACAGGTAGAATTAAACAAAGATTTCCTGATTTTGAAAGCGAAGATTTACAGTGTTCTAAAATGTGATTGTAATGAAGTGTTGCTGTGTGTCTAGCGACAGTTCTACTTTCTGAATTTGCGGCTAAACTGCTTTCATAGAATGGAGGGTTAGATATTATAGTGTCGTATTTAATGTTTTTGTTAAATTCTTCTAGAGAACATTTATGAAGTGTAATTCTATTGCCCCATGGTGATTTTTCGAAATTAAATTTAGCATCAATACAGGCATTTGTATCGATTTCTACAGCATCTATTATTGTTTGGTTGTTTTTTTGTGCTTGCATTAATGCAATGACTCCAGTTCCTGTTCCTATGTCAAGTAATATTTTTGATTCTTCAACATCGGCCCATGCACCAAGAAGAATGCCATCTGTGCCAATTTTCATTGCGGCATTAGTTTGTTGAATGCTGAACTTTTTGAATTTGAAACATGAATATTTATTACTCATTTTCTAAATAAATGTCTATTAATCCTTCTGGGATATCTAAAAAAAGTTGCTTGGTTTCTTTGTCTATTTTTTGAAATGTTCTATCATTAATTGGAAGTATAATTTCGATTCCATTTTGTTCAACTTCTATTAATGTGTTTCCTGGATGATCTATTACATTTACGATAATTCCAACTTCTTTGTCTTCTACTGTGTCAATAACTTTGTAATCTATTATTTCATGAAAATAAAATTGATTATCGTTTAGTTTGGGAAGTTTTTCTAATGGGAGAAAAACATCTTTTTTTATTATTTGATTTGCATCTTGTTCAGACTCAATCCCTTCTATTTTTAATTTAAGTTGATTCTTTTTGTGAACAGCTGATTTTTGAATTAGATAGGGTATCAGTCTACCATTAATCTGAATAAACAATTCTTTTATTTTAAAGTAATGTTTGGGTTCATCAGCATCAATATAAAGAATAACCTCGCCTTTAAAGCTATACGCTTTTGAAATTGTTCCAAGCTGAAAAAAATTATCTAACGACATTTTCAAATATAAAAAAAGGGCCAATATAGGCCCTTATAATTTGTTAATGATTTTACTTTATTAAGCTTTTTTCTCAGTCGAGTCACCTTCTTCAGCTTTTACTTCAGCAGCAGGCTCTTCAGCTTTTACTTCAGCAGCAGGTTCTTCAGCTTTTACTTCAGCAGCAGGTTCTTCAGCTTTTACTTCAGCAGCAGGTTCTTCAGCTTTTACTTCAGCAGCAGGCTCTTCAGCTTTTACTTCAGCAGCAGGCTCTTCAGCTTTTACTTCAGCAGCAGTTTCTTCAGCAATTAGTGCTGCAGCAGCATCTGCTAATTCTTTTGCTCTAGCTTCATTCTTCTCTTTTTCAAGTGCTAATGATTTGTCAGCAGCAGTTTTAGCATCTGCAGTTAGCTGATCTTTTTTACCTTGAATTTTATTTTCTTTTTCTTCTAACCAAGCATTGAATCTTTCCTCAACTTGTTCGTTAGTTAATGCACCTTTTTTTACACCATTTAACAAGTGCTTTTTGTACATAACACCTCTGTAAGAAAGCATTGCTTTAACAGTGTCTGTAGGTTGTGCACCTTTCATAACCCAATCAAGAGCTCTTTCAAAGTTGATATCTATAAATGCGGGATTCGTGTTAGGGTTGTAGCTTCCGATGCGTTCAATGTATCTTCCATCTCTTGGTGCTCTAGCATCTGCTGCTACTATGTGATAAAACGGTTTTCCTTTTTTACCGTGTCTTGCAAGTCTAATTTTTGTTGCCATATTAATAGTTTTATAAGGGTCCTAAACCCGGTTAGTTAATTCGGCTGCGAATATCGAATATTTTATTTAAGAATAAAAACTTTTATCCTTTTTTCTTGATTTAAGTTTTTAGCTGTATTTAAAAGTAATTGAAAGAAATATTCCAATCATTTAAACTTCTAAACTAGAATATGTAAAATATATCCTATTGCAGCTCCTCCAATTACTATCCAAACACTACTTACTTTTTTAAAGAAATAAGCAACTACAATACTTAATATCATTATTGTACAGTACTTCCATTCTAAGATAAAATTATAAGATAATTTTAAAGTAACGGCAATCATTATTCCTACAGCTCCAGCATTTATAAACCCTAAAATGTAGTTTAACACCTTAGATTTTTTTATGAAAGGTATAATTCTAACCAAAATAGCTACAAAAATAAATGAAGGCAAAAACATTCCAATACTTGCAAACAATGCTCCACTTAGACCTTGTAATTGATAACCAATGAAAGTCGCTGTTGTTAATACAGGTCCAGGTGTAAATTGACCTACAGCTATAGCATCTAGTAGTTCTTCTTTTGTTAACCATGCCAATCTTTCTACTAGTTCTGAATCTACATATGCAATTAACACGTAACCACTTCCATAAAGGATAACGGCTATTTTAACAAAAGCCCAAAAAATGGATGCACTTGAGATACTTAACGTAGTTGGCTTGGCAAATAAAAGCAACGCAGGAAAAATGGAATTAATTTTGTTTTTGTTGTTTTTTAAAACATGAATAATAAACCCTGTAACAGCCATTCCAATAATTAAAATAAATTCATTTATTCCATAAATAGATAATGCTGCAACTAATAATCCTGAAATAATAAGCGTAGTGTTTTTGAATCCTTTTTTTGATAGTTTTATTGTGGCCATAAGTATGATGCCAATTACAGCAGGTTTAATACCTGAGAATATTGGCTCAATACTTGGAATACTTCCATACTCAACAAAAACAATAGCAAATAATAATGTGATTAAAACTGCAGGTAATATAAAAGAAACTCCCGCTAGAATAAGACCTATATTTCCACCTCTAACATAACCACATTGCATAGTCATTTGAGTAGAATTAGGTCCTGGAATAATATTTGTAATCCCAATTAAATCCAGGAAGTCTTCATGAGACATCCATTTTCTTTTTTCAATGATTTCTTTTTCCATCATTGCAATATGAGCTGCAGGTCCTCCAAAAGCAATACATCCTAGTTTGAAGAAAACAGAAATTATTTCTAACATTATATTGGATTTATAGAGATGTTAATTTATTTTAATTGAGAATTCTCTCTAAATTAGCAACACCCACTTTCTCGAGAGCAAGAAGGTGAATTGTTATTTAAATTAGATAAAGAAACATTTAATTTTTCATTAGGTATTCCACATTTATCTTCATCTAAACAAGCGGTAGATTTCGATTTTAAAACAAAATAATTTCCATTAAATTCTAAACTATATTTACCTATTGTGGATTTTTGGTATTCTACTTCTATTTCTAAATCTTCAATTGGTAATTTTTTTTCAGCTATATAAATAATATCAATTACTTTTTGTGTAGATAGTCTATGATCAAAATCATTAGCATACCAAAGTTGAAAATTTATAACTTTTTCATTTCTTAAGGTTCCCCCACAGTCTATAAATTCTTTTGAAACAATTCCCATTTCAGTAATATGAAAATGTTCTGGAATAGTTTCTTTATTCTCTAGTTGAAATCGTATTGTTTCAGTTGATGAGATTATATTTTTAAATTCTGATAGTTTCATAGTCTTTAAATTTCTCCGGATACAGCTTCAGAAACATTAATAATGTGATCACCAATTTTTTCACAAGAAGAAAATAAATCGTTGTACATTATTCCAGGTTGAAATTTGAATTCACCTTTTTCAGCTTGCTCTAAGTAGGACTTTCTTAGATCGTTTCTTTTACGATTAATTTCAAGTTCAACTTTTTTAGCATCATCAATAATAATATGCCCATATTCTGCATTTAGATTGGTATTCATTACAGTAAATGCTTTTTCAACCTTATCTAATATAGAATTAAGATTATCTCTTTGTTCAGGAAGGAAATATATTTTATTGTCGTCTTTTCTTTCAATTGTCTTAGACATTTGATAGTAGATATCTCCAATTCTTTCTAAATCATTGGTAATGCTAAGCATGCTTCTAATTTGTGATGAGGCTTCTGGACTAATTTCTTGTGTTGAAACTTTGTCAAGGTAGTTAGCTACTTCAACTTCAACTCTATCAGTAATTTCCTCATATTTTTTAATCTTATTAAACATTTTATTTCTAGTCTTTTTATCTTGATCATTAATTAATGTTTTAACAAAACCATTCATTCTTGTAGTTACCTCTCCAAATTTCGCTACTTCTTTTTTAGCTTCTAAAATTGCTACTTCTGGTAATGCAATTCCTCCAGCACTAATGTAGTCTAGCTTAAACTCTTCATCTGCATCTCCTTTAGATTTAACTGTTCTTTCAGCTATTCTAACTAGAGATGGAACAAAACCTATTAGTAATAGAACATTTGCAGCATTGAATAAGGTATGGAATAGTGCTATTCCTTCGTTTGCCATCCCTGTATTATTTGGGTCAAAAGCAATTCCATGAGACTCGCCCACTAAGAATCCAATTCCGTCAAGGAAAAAAGGAATAACTATAAGCATCCATGTGACTCCAACAATATTAAATAGTGAGTGAATTCTTGCAGATCTTTTAGCATGAACATTTCCTATCATTGAAGCTATTTCGGCAGTTATAGTAGTACCTATATTTTCTCCAAGAACCATTGCGCAGGCAACTTCAAATGGAATAATTCCTTTGGAAACCATCGTAAGAGTTAAAGCCATTGCTGCACTTGATGATTGAATAACTATTGTTACAAGTGCTCCTAATGCTACAAACATTAGGTTGCTTAAAAATGGAATGTCTTTGTAGTCTACAAAAAATTGCACTAAAGCTGAATCCTTATCTAAGTTTGGAACTGCATCTTTAAGGAATTGTAAACCAATAAAAAGAATGGCAAAACCAATAATAGAATTAGCTAAGTCTTTAGATCTCCTAAAAGTCATAAACAATAATGGTGCTCCTAAAGCAATAAGAACCAATGCATAAGATGAAATACTTACTTTGAAACCTAATAATAAAACTAACCATGCTGTAATTGTAGTTCCTATATTAGCTCCCATCATTACTCCAGCAGACTGCCTAAGGTTAATTAGACCGGCATTAACTAGACTTACAGTCATTACAGTTGTTACAGATGATGATTGCACAATAGATGTAGACATAAAACCAGTAAAAACACCTTTAAATCTATTTGAAGTTATTGAGCCAAGCATTTTTCTAAGTTTCTCTCCAGCTGTTCGTTGAAGTCCATCACTCATAATTTTCATTCCGAAAATAAACAATCCTAAAGAACCAATGAGTATTAAAAATTTCATTAATCCCCAACCTCTTTCAGTTTTGATTTTAACTTTTTTGGACCATATAATATCTGCATTTTCAATGTTGTTTGCATCACCATTATTGATGATTCCCAAATAGGCTTCATATTTTTCTCCACCAAGAAGATCTTTTATTTCAAAACTTGTTTTGTCAGTATTGAAAACTTCTGAATATTTCCAATCACTTCCTTCGAAGCCCTTCTTGTTTCTTTTAGAACCAATTTTAGTGTTGTATTTAACAATGAATTTTTTGTCAGAAATTTCATTGTATGAATTGTAATCTACACTCCATGTAAGCTTAAACCCTTCACTTTTAGAGCTTGCAGATAGGTTATTAAAAGTAGATTCATCTAAGACAATTGAACTCGAAGAACTTACAATATCATTTACTGTAGTATCTGTGAAAATTGAATCTTGAGCAAAAATTGTGTTGATACTTAAAAACAGGGTAATGGTTAGAATTAAATTACGCATGGTTTATTTTTTATAATAATTTGTTTGCGCAAATCTAATTATGAATTTGATAGATTTTATTGTAAGGATAAAAAGTTAATATTGAGTTAACATTGAAGATTGGTCAAGTAGTTGTTTTACAGTTGATTACATCATTTTATATAGTTATCAACACTATTAATGAAGACAATTTTGATTTAATATTAATTAATTGTTAAGATTAGAACTATGGTATGTTAATATTGAAATTTTATTAGCTCCTTTGCTTAAAATTTAACTAAAAATACAAGTAATGAAAAAGCTAATAACTCTATTTTTTATCTGCTTTATAGCAAATGTGTTTTCACAGGATATAACAAATAATCGTTTTGGAAAAGGATTAATAAATGTAATGTCTAAAGATTCTTCTTGGGCGACTAAAGTAGCTTTTAGGTTTCAAACAAGGTATGAAGGAACATATGATTTTTCTGATACTACATTCTCAGATAAAGCATTTGTAAGAAGAGCAAGGATTAAAGGAAGTGGTTTTGCTTTTAGTCCTAGATTGAAATATAAATTTGAATATGATGTACATAACGGTTTTGTTTTAGATGCTGTTATTAAATGGAATTTTGCTGGTAATTGGACAGTATGGTTTGGACAAACCAAATTACCTGGAAACATTGAACGTGTGTTTTCTTCTCAAAAATTACAATTGGTTGACCGTTCTTTATTAAATTCTAGATTTACTTTAGATCGTGATGCTGGCGCTCAATTAAGACATCATTTTACAATTGGAGAAAATTTTTTAGTTAGAGAAATTTTTGCCATTTCTCAGGGAGAGGGTTTAAATCAAACTGCTTCATCTTCTGGACATGGATATACAGGTAGAATAGAGCTATTACCCTTTGGGAAATTCACTAAAAAGGGAGATTATTTTGCTTCGGATTTGAAACGTGAAAAATCGCCCAAGTTAATGTTAAGTGCGACATACGATTACAATCAAAATGCCATGCGTAGTAGAGGGCAAAAAGGAGATTATATACAAGGTGATTTGAGAGATTTAGAAACTGTTTTTGTAGATGCGCATTTCAAAATTAAAGGCTTTTCATTCTTTGGAGAGTATGTTACTAGAAGATCAACAACTGGTTCTGCTGTTGTTGATGCATTGTATAACTTAAATGGTGAAATTATTGATGTAAATGAAAGTTACTATACAGGTTCGGCTATTAATCTTCAAATGGGTTATTTAATGAAGAATAACTGGGAGGTAGCTGGTAGATTTACTCAAGTAACGCCAGAAGCAATCACCCTTAATAACAATATAAACCAGTATACTCTAGGTTTTTCTAGATACGTAGTTGGTCATAACCTAAAGGTCCAAGGAGACGTTAGTTTATCTCAAGAAGAAACTAAGGATAATGTAGTTTTATTTAGATTACAAACAGAGTTTAATTTTTAATTACAAAAAATATTTCAAATTAAAAAGGGTCTTTGTTTAAGATTCTTTTTTTTGTTATATAATTTAAATGCATCATTGTTGCATTTAAATTATATATTTGCAGCGTTATTGATTTAAAAGCAATTATAATGACCAAAAATTTATTATTTATCTTTTTTACTTTATTTGTTTTTCATTACGGAAATGCCCAAAATATTAAAGGTTCTATTCTAGATTTAAATTCTTGTGAAGGACTACCCTTTGCTAAAATATATTGTATAGAAACACAAAACGGAGCAATTGCTGATAGTAACGGTAACTGGGAGCTGGAAAATGTTATAAATAATCAAATGACATTGCAAATATCTGCTTCTGAATACGAAAGTAAAATGATAGAAGTAGATAACCCTAACACTGATATCATTGTTGAATTAGAGCTTGCGCACATTCATTTAGATGAAGTTATAATATCTACTTCAGATTCCAAACTGCAACGTTACAGTACTTTTCCAATAGACTCTAGAAAGATTGCTGATTTGAACAAGATTGAAAATACTAACCTAGTTGATGCGTTATCCAACATGCCTGGAATTTACAATCAGTCTACCGGAAATGGAATAGCAAAACCCGTTATTAGAGGACTTTCAGGAATGCGTGTACTTACTTCATTAAACGGATTACGTATAGAAAATCAACAATGGGGTGCAGATCATGGCTTTGCGTTATTTAACTTAGGGATTGATAGGGTAGAAGTGATTAAAGGCCCTAGCTCCCTAATATATGGTGCTGATGCTCTTGGGGGTGTGATTTATGTTGGAGACGAACCCTATGCTAATGCCAACGAATCAGAGTTTAAAATGAATTCGAAGTTTGAAACTAACTCCTTGGCTACTGTAAATAATATTTCCTATAAATCTTCAAAAAACAAACTGCGATTTGCTGTTTACGGAGGCTATTTTAATAGAGCTGACTACGGTATTCCAGGCAATCAATTTGTTACCAATTCAAAAAATAGTGGTGGCTCTGTAAAAACTGCAATTGGTTACAATAAAAAAAACTGGATTACCAATTTTAGATACCAACTATTATATTTTCAAAATGGCCTTCCTGGACATACTCATGATGCAAATCCGGATGTTTCAAGCTTTCTTAACGATAATCAATCTAGATCTTACAATATTCCTGCTCAAAAAATCACCAATCATTTAGCTCAGTGGGAAAATAAAATTTACTTTAAAAATGATGAGTTGGTCGCTCAGCTTGGTTTCACTTCCAATGAGTTGAAAGAATATGGAGAAAAAGTTTCTGTTGCAGGTATTGATATGACCCTACAAAACTATTCGTACAATCTTCGATGGAAACATCAATTCAACAAACATTTTGAGCTTGTTTCAGGATCTCAAGGTATGTTTCAAAGCAACACCAATGGGCGTTATGCTGAAGAAGTTTTAGTTCCCAATGCAGACTTTGTTGATTTAGGTGCATTTTCTTTACTTAAAGGAACTTTTAATATTTGGAACATTCAGGCAGGAGCTCGATACGACCAACGAAGTGTTACTACGCTAGAATCAGTTGATCCATTTGCAAAAACTTTTAGTGGAGTTAACTATTCTGCTGGTATATCTAGGTCCTCCAAAAATTTTACAACCAGGTTAAATGCTTCTTCTGGCTTTAGACCCCCTCATGTTTCTGAATTACTTGCAAATGGTGTTCACCATGCAACAATGCAGTATTTAATTGGAGATGTTAATTTAGATTCTGAAAGAGCCAACCAAATTGATTTTTATTTTGGTAGCCACTTTGACCACCTAGAAATTGTCATTAATCCTTTCATTAACCAAATAAATAATTTCGTATTTAAAGATCCAACAGGGAATACAGATTCAACATCAGGTCTACCATTATTTAATATTAAACAAACTGATGCCCTTCTCTCAGGAGGTGACATTGCCATACATTATCATCCACACATAGCACATTGGCTACATCTAGAAAGTAATTTTTCTCTATTATCTGCACAAGATATTTCTAATAATTCTCTTCCGTTTACTCCTCAAAACAGGATAAACAACATTGTAAAAGTGGACTTTAATAGTGATAAAAATCTAAAGATTAACAGCTTATCTGCTCAGTATGTATACTTCTTTGAGCAAAATAAAGTTGCTATTTACGAACAAACAAGTGATGCATATCAATTGATAAACTTAGGTTGCAACGGTTCTTTATTAACTAAACATAAAATTGACTTTTCATTTGGTGTTAATAATTTACTAAATGCAAAATACATTGACCATCTATCTAGACTTAAGCCCTATGAAATAGCTAATCCTGATAGAAACTTTTACATAAAATTAAACTTTATGATTTCAAAAAGTTAATCTTATTCTTTAAAAAAATATTGTTTGAAAAGAATCTCAAAAGGGTTCAATGATTCTCTTCAAATTAAACCTTAATTAATATGAACCTAAATAAAAAAATAAATACAATGAAAAAATTAGGAATTTTATTTGCAGCAGTTTCACTTTTTGGATTTATTTCTTGTAATAAATGTCATGAATGTCATTATGATTATAATGGTGGTGAAGTAGAACTTGGAGAATATTGTGGAGATGAACTTGAAGCAATTGAAGCTAACGGTTACGTGATACCATCAGATTCAACTGGAACAGTACGTACTGTTCACTGTGGTGAAGATCATTAAATATTTCAATGATTAATAAAGTCACCTTAGCTTTAATTGTTGAGGTGACTTTTTTTTACTTTAAAATTTAGCTTGACTTTTTCTTAAATTTTAATTTCTTTGTTTATATGAATACTACTCAAATTAGAGAATTACTTCAAAAAAGAAAGCTAAAAGTTACACCTACTAGACTTAATTTATTAAGTGAAATGGATAAGTATGGCTCTGCTATGAGTCATTCTACAATTCAAAATCAATTGAATCCAATTGATAGGGTTACCTTATATAGAACTTTAGAAATATTAAAAGAAAAAGGGATTATTCATAAGGCTTTTCAAGAAAACAACGAAATATATTACGCTATTTGTGGGGTAACATGTGAAGAACATCAGCATCATCATGAACACATCCATTTTAAATGTTTAAAGTGCAATATTATTTCTTGTAAAGAAGTAAACAATTCATCTCAAATTTCATTGCCTAACCACGAAATTCATAAAGTTTCTATTAACATTGAGGGAGTATGTGATGGCTGTTGTAAAACTATTTCAAATTCTAGTGTTAGTTAATTAGATGAGTAAACAACAACAAGAAAAATATATTCCTAAAATTCTATTGGTAGATGATGAGCCTGATATTATTGAAATAATTAAATACCATTTAGAAAAAGAAGGTTATTTAGTTAAAACAGCAAGCAATGGGTTAGAATGTCTTTCAGAGGCCAAGTCATTCATTCCAGATTTAATTTTATTAGATGTTATGATGCCCGAAATGGATGGTATTGAAACATGTATCGAGCTAAGAAAAGATAAGGTGCTGAAGAGTTCTATTATTGCTTTTTTGTCTGCAAGAGGAGAAGACTATTCTCAAGTTGCTGGGTTAGATTCTGGAGCAGATGATTACATTACTAAACCTATTAAGCCACGTGTTTTAGTTAGTAGAGTAAAAGCCTTGTTAAGACGATCTAGTTTAAATCAAGTTGTTAAAAGCGACAAAATGTCTCTAGAGATTAATAGAGAAAAATATATTGCTATTTGTAGTGGTAAAGAGATGACTCTTCCAAAAAAAGAGTTTGAGCTTTTAGCTTTGCTATTTTCTAAACCCGGAAATGTTTTTACCAGAGAAACAATACTCGCAAAAGTTTGGGGTGATGATATTGTAGTTGGGGATCGAACAATAGACGTTCACATAAGAAAGCTTAGAGAAAAAATAGGTGATCATTATATTAAAACTATTAAAGGAGTTGGTTATAAACTAAATAATTAAATCTCTAAATTCGGAAAGTATTACACCCGTTGCACCCCAAACTGTATGGTGGTGTAGATCCATATAGGGAACCTTTATTTTCATTGCATTTCCAGTATTTTTACCTACAACCATCTCTTTTTCCTGAATTACATCCTCTCTTAATAATTCATCTAGATCAATTTCTAAGATTTGCTTCACTTCCTTTAATTCTGGAGTAAAACTTGGATTTTCATCCATAAAAGCTATAAAGGGAGATATAAGGAAATTACTTGGTGGAACAAAAAACAATAAAAGTTTAAAACTTGTAATTATAACCTATTGAAATTAATCTTCCTGGTTTCCTTAAAGTAAAGAATTGATCAGATGCTAAATAAGATTGAAAACGACTTTCTTTTTCGTCATCAAGTAAATTATTTATTCTAAAGTTTATGGTTGATCTTCTTTCCTTTCCAAGTGTTTTATTCAGATTGAAATTCAAGCTATGAAAAGGCATTGTATACACATCGGGATAGAATCCTGTACCAACAACTTGAAGTGTTTTCCCTTGAACATTGTAAAATAATCCAAATTGAAGCCCTTTTAGCGAATTACCATAGTTTAATCCAATATTAACTAGAAATGGAGATTGACCTTGTAGCGGCCTGGTGTTTCCTAAAGTTTCTCCTTCTCTTAAACCAGCAAATCTAAGGTTGTATTCAATTTCACTAAATTTCAATGCAGATTCTATAAGTGAACCATTTACATTAAGCTCGATGTTTTCTAATTTTTTAGAAATAAATCCAAAGTTTTTCCGTACTTCTAGCTCTATCCCATATACTGATGCTTCACCTAAATTTTTTGGAGTTAAGTTAGTAGGTGCGGATTCAAAATAGGTCATTTCAATAGGATCTTTAAAAAACTTATAGAATCCACTTAGTGCAATCATTTGAGCACTTTCACCAAAAAATTCATATCTAAGATCTAAATTTTGAATGTAAGAAGGTTTAATATCAATATTTCCAATGAAGGTCATGTTAGATAGTGGATCATAAATTTCTGCTATTGAAGCCTCTTTGAAAGAAGGTCTTGCTGTTGTTCTTGAATAAGATGTTCTTAAATTCGCATCTTCAGATAGCTGATAAATTAAATTTAGAGAAGGAAATAAGTCTATTTTTCTAATTACATTTTCACTATTATATGTTTCTGTTCCAGCAGTATTTTTTCCAGTGTAGTACATGTCAAACAGTTCGGTTCTAAGTCCCATTACTGTTCTTAGTACTCCAAAAAGTTTCACCTCATTAGAGACATATCCAGCGAAATTGGTTTTTTGAGATTCAAATTTTCTTGAGCCTTCAATGATGGTTGTGTTGGGGTTTATGAATGTTCCATTTGATGAATTAGCAGAAACTAAATTCGTTGAAGAGAATATGTTGTCGGCAACACCATTGTAGTTGCTCCAATCATTTACTGAAGTATATGTGGAACTAACAGAAAACTGAGCAATAGAAAAATCTCTTGATTTGTATGACCCTAATGCCCCAAATTTAAATTTAGATTTTTCATCAAATAATTTATAGGTTTTAGTGAAATCTATCCTAGAAACAAGATTAATCTCATTGAGGTATCTCCATATTCTTTTAGGCTCCGTGTTTTCTTGAAAACTGTAGATTCCATCTTCATCTTGGAAAGTAGAGGTTCTTATGTCTTTATCGTGAATTCTAGAAAGGGTAGGAGCGAATTTCCATTCCGTTGTTAAGCTATTGTCTTTGTTTTTATGTGTTCCAGCAAATAATATATTAGAAATGGAACGTTCTGTGTATTCCAGATTATCTTTGTTTAAATCAATAAAATCAGAAAATCTAGTTTGTTGTCTAAAGTTACCAGCTTTGCTTTCTCCATTTTGAATATGAAGAAGATTAATTTTATATTTTGATTTTTCGGTTTTGTAAGACACACCAAGAAGACCACTAATTATTACATTGTTTATTCCAAGATCACCTTTTTGAGCTCTATTGGTGTCTAGCTCATAAACGGCAGTGTTGGTGCTTCTGTTAAAAAAGTTGTTTTGTGCATCTTTATAAAATTCAGTTGAGTTTTTATAAGAAATTGAGCCAAGTACACCCAATTTATTTTCGCCTATATCATATTGATTACCAGAAGAAAATCCAAACCCTCCATTTATTAAGCTTGTGGTTCTTAATGCAGACATGTTGGGATTAAAACTAGAAGATAAAGTATTTATGGCTTCGTAATCTGAAGGTGTAACATTTGGAAGATTGGCGTTTAAGTTATTTGTAGTATTTAAATCTTGCAATGTGTTACCAACATAGGCATTTAGATTATAATTTAAAGGTAATGCTCTAGAACCGTCATCAAATCCTAAAAAGTCTGTCTTACCACCCTCATAAGAAAGGTAATCACTATTAAAATGCATTGATGGATTGTACCCTGCACTTAAGGAAATACTGGTTGTTTTTTTAGTTGGAAAGTCTTTAGTAATAATATCTACAATACCTCCTGTGAAGTCTGCAGGTTTATCTGCAGTGGCAGATTTAAAAATAAGTACATTGTCAATTATATTAGTTGGAAATAAATCCATTTGAATGGTATTTCTGTCTGGATCTAAACCAGGAATATCTAATCCATTTAGAATGGATTTGGTGTACCTGTCTCCTAAACCTCTAACATAAACATATTTTCCTCCTTGGAGAGAAACTCCTGGTGCTCTTTTAACTGCACTGGCCAAATCACCAACTCCAACTTTTTTAAAATTTTCACTGGAAAGACCATCCATTAAGTTGGCGGATTTTTTTTGAATTTTAAGAAGAGCTTGTTCGGTATTCTTTTTAGCCGATACAGAAATGACAACTTCATCCATTGCAACTGAAGTTGTAGATAGGTTAACATTAACTTCTTTAACTTCATTTTCTTTAACTTTAATCTCTGTTATTTCTTTGGTGTTGTATCCTACAAATGAAAAAACCAGGGTATAGGTGCCTGGTTGTACATTTAAAGAAAATTTTCCATCAAAATCTGTAGTTACCCCATTACTGGTGCCTTTTATTATGACATTGGCATAGGGCATGGGGTCGTTAAATTCTTCATCAATAACAGATCCTACAATTGATGATTGACTATATATATTAATGCTTAATAAAATAGTAATTAGGTTTAGAATATTTTTTTCCATACAAACAAAAAAGCTGTCTATTTTTAAAAAGACAGCTTTACGAATTAAAATTTATAATTTAAAGATTGTTGTTTAAACTTGTATATGTCCAATAAAATACTGATTTGTCTGCCCCAACAGAAGGAGTGTTTATAATATTAGCGAAATTAAAAGCATCATTTTCAAATGTGCTTAAATCAGATTTGTCATCAAAAATTTCATTTAGATTTTCTCCTATGCATCCATCAATCCATTTTATCTCCCAATTATTAAATATTAGATTGCCATTTGAATATGAAAAGGCATCTTCCTGTGAATCTAATTCTACGTCTTTTCCTGAAGAGAAATCAATGGCTAAAATATTTGATGTTATACCTGTAGCACCTTTTCTGAAATCAGCCATTTCACCATCAACACCAGCAGCGTTACACCCATCAGCGGCACCTTTTATAGTAGTGTTTGTAATAGTGAATGAACCAGTTGCAGAACCTTCAGGCCCATCAATTTCAAAAGCGTGATCAGATGCTTCATTTAGTATTACCATTGAGTTGTCAATTGTTCCAGAATATCCTTGGTCAATGTCCAAACCATCATCTCCTTGGCCCCAAACTATTAAGTTAGATGCGTTCACAGTTCCACCAAAGAATTCAATTCCATCGTCTACATTAGCAACAACTTCTATATTATTGATTGTTGTTCCTGTACCAACTCCTCCTAGAGTTAAACCGTTGATTTCATTACCTTCACCAATTTCGGCACCTCCATGACGGATAGAAACAAAAGTAATTGTTCCAGAATTATCTGTAGCATCATTACCACCATATAATCCATTGGCATCTGAAGCAGGAATACCTTCAATTTGAAGCTCTGTAACGTCTCCAGAAAAAGAGCATGGTGCATTTCCTAAAATAAGTAGCCCTCCCCATAGTCCTCTAACGTTAACGTTTAATGAAGATCCTTGAGTTTGACCAATTGTTATGTCATCAGCATTAGATGTCATGATAATTGGAGCAGCTGCGGTACCATTTGCATAAAGTTTACCTCCTCTAGCAATGATTAAAGTAGAAGCGGATGCCCCAGTTCCAGGCATTGCCTTAATAATAGTTCCAGCCTCAATAGTTAAAGAAACTCCGGAAGGAACTACAACTCTTCCCGAAAGTGTCCAAATATTATCGGAAGTTAACGTTAAGTCAGAAGATATTTGACCAGAAAGAGTATATTCGTCTGAATTGTATTCACAGTTGCCATTATCTTTTTGGGCTTCGGCATTGTAATTTAAAGCTGTTGGGTCTGTGCAGCCTTCCTTTTTACAACTGAAAAAAGTTATAGATGTTAGGAAGAGAATAGATAGAATTTTTGAAATTTTCATATTTAAATTATTATTGTTTTTTTGTTGTAATTAATTTTTGATACAAAGAAATATAATCATGGTGCTATGATTGTTTTATTAATAGTTAATTGTTCTTTATTTATATGTTAACCCTGTGTTAAGAGGGTTTTTTATTTAATAATAATTTAATGTTTAATTAATATTGTTTTATTTTCTAAAAAATACCTTTAATGGAAGCAAAAAATAAAGAAAATCAAACTATGCCTAAGATTCTTCTAGTAGATGATGAACCTGATATTATTGAAATAATTAAATACCATTTAGAAAAAGAAGGTTATTTAGTAAAAACAGCAAGCAATGGGTTAGAATGTCTTTCAGAGGCCAAGTCATTCATTCCAGATTTAATTTTATTAGATGTTATGATGCCCGAAATGGATGGTATTGAAACATGTATCGAGCTAAGAAAAGATAAGGTGCTGAAGAGTTCTATTATTGCTTTTTTGTCTGCAAGAGGAGAAGACTATTCTCAAGTTGCTGGGTTAGATTCTGGAGCAGATGATTACATTACTAAACCTATTAAGCCACGTGTTTTAGTTAGTAGAGTAAAAGCCTTGTTAAGACGATCTAGTTTAAATCAAGTTGTTAAAAGCGACAAAATGTCTCTAGAGATTAATAGAGAAAAATATATTGCTATTTGTAGTGGTAAAGAGATGACTCTTCCAAAAAAAGAGTTTGAGCTTTTAGCTTTGCTATTTTCTAAACCCGGAAATGTTTTTACCAGAGAAACAATACTCGCAAAAGTTTGGGGTGATGATATTGTAGTTGGGGATCGAACAATAGACGTTCACATAAGAAAGCTTAGAGAAAAAATAGGTGATCATTATATTAAAACTATTAAAGGAGTTGGTTATAAACTAAATAATTAAATCTCTAAATTCGGAAAGTATTACACCCGTTGCACCCCAAACAGTATGGTGGTGTAGGTCCATATAAGGAACCTTTATTTTCATTGCATTTCCAGTATTTTTACCTACAACCATCTCTTTTTCCTGAATTACATCCTCTCTTAATAATTCATCTAGATCAATTTCTAAGATTTGCTTCACTTCCTTTAATTCTGGAATAAAACTTGGATTTTCATCCATAAAAGCTATAAAGGGAGATATAAGGAAATTACTTGGTGGAATGTAAACTTGACTAAGCTCTCCAATCACTTGTATTTTTTCTTTGGGTATTCCAATTTCTTCAAAAGTTTCTCTAAGTGCAGTCTCTTTTAGTGTTTCACCTTCTTCATTTTTTCCACCAGGAAAAGAAATTTGTCCCCCATGAGTGCCGCTATAATCTGGTCGCTGAATTAATGCAAATTTTATTTTTAAATTATCTTGATAGAACAATAATAGGGTACTTGCTAGCTTTGGATTAAACTTTTCAAGATCTAAATCAAAAGTTGATTTTCTGTAAGGAGCTAATTTTAAATGCGCACTTTTACCAGGTAATGGCTCTTGCAATTTGGTATATAATGTAGTTATAAATTCTTTTAAAATCATTCAGATACAAATTCTAATGCTGCAGAATTAATACAATACCTTAATCCAGTTGGGTTTGGTCCATCATCAAATACATGACCAAGGTGACCATCACATCTTTTACATATTACTTCTGACCTTATCATTCCAAAAGAATTGTCATTCACTAGTTTCACATTGGTTTTAACCCTGTCGTAGAAGCTGGGCCAGCCTGTACCAGATTTAAATTTTGTTTCACTATTAAATAGTGCCAATTGACAACCTTTACAGTAATAAATTCCTTTATCATTATTGTTCCAATATTTGCCTGTAAAAGCTCTTTCAGTTCCTTTTTCGATTAGTACATTGTAAGCTTGAGCAGTTAAAATTTCTCTCCACTCTTTTTTTGATTTTTTGATTTTGGTACTATCATGTGGATTAACATTTTCAAAATCAATTATTAGGTATTTATTTTCTTCTGCATAGTTAACGCAAGAAATGAGTGTGATTAAAAGTATAGTTGATATTAAAATTTTCATTGTTTAATATTAATTTACAATATAATAAAACGATGTTGTTAGAATACTTATTGTTTCATCATTATTCTTTTAATTTTACTAAAAAAAAGACTGTGAGTGATTTATGGAACGATAGTAATCTTTGGAGAATTTTAATTAATGTTATAGGTGGTATTTCTATTCTTGTTGCAGTTTTTCTAATTTACATAGCAATTAAAAAGGTAGTTCATCTTATCTCTTCAAGGAAAATAAGAGTTCTCAAAGATATATATGCAAAAGTTTATGAGTTACCTTCAAATGTTTTAAGTAATCAAGTGCAGTTTGGTTTTGAATTGGCAATAAAAACTCATCTTTCATTCTCTGTTATTGATAGTGAAGATAAAGTTTTAGTAGAATTGTATAATGGTGAGCTTGAAAAAGGAGTTCATGTATTTAAATTTGATTCTCAGAAACTAGCTAACGGAAATTATTTTCTACAATTTAAAAGTGAAATTCAAAATATAAACAGAAAAATCACTGTAAGAAATTGAAAAAGTTCTTATTACATATTTTTGTTTTTTTAATAATGAGTGTGTCTTACGCTCAAGAAAATAAGTTCTTAGATAAATTCTCATTTGGTATGAGCTTTAAGCTTCCAAAAACTATCCAAAACACAACTTTTAAGAAAACCATATATGGAGTAGGTGACCTGGATGCCCAGTTTAATTATAAACTAATACCCAATTTAGAATTTTCTCTCGGCTTTAAATACGGTTATTACGATGTAAACAGTGTCGCTTTTCAGTCCAATATTGATGGTCAGTTTGAATCCCACCTTCCATTTGTAAAAATTTCTTGGATTAATGACATTAATGAAAGAGTGTTTATAGATTTTGGAGTTAGATCAGGTTATAATTTTAGCTCTACTAAAACTACTAATTGCTCTACCATTTACAAACAAAGTGCAGTGAGATTAGAACCAGAACTGGGTATTTATATGTTAAGTACAGATTTGTTATCCTTTGGATTAGTTTTTTCTTATAATCTATGGTTTGCTGAGTTTACTCCAGAACACTTTTGTATGACCAGTATCTCTGGAATGAACCCATCTGAAAGTGTGGGGCTGTATCAAACCTTCTGCGCTGGCTTTTCGTTTAAAACGTATTTTCCTGAAAGGTCGAGAAACTAATTAAAGTTGACGTCTTAAATAATTTGAAGTTCTGTTTTCTCCGTCATGTGACCATCCGGGCGGATAGAACAAATATTTAAATTTATCTGATAATTTATTTGCTCTTTTTATATCTCTCCATAAATTGACATATTCATGAGTCGCTATGATAGCAGGATTGTAAGATTTGATGTTTTCGGTGATGCCATAAACCGGAAGATCCTTAAGATCTTCTTTTACGAAGGTTCCAAATAAACGATCCCAAATAATTAGTATTCCCGCATGGTTTCTATCCAAATATTTGTGTTGAACAGCATGATGAACCCTATGATGTGATGGTGTGTTAAATACCCATCCAATAGGACCTAAACTTCTTACTAATTCTGTGTGTTGAAAAAACTGATAGATTAAGCTAAAAGCTTGCATTATAAAAATATAAAGTGGGTTAAACCCTAAAAGGGGAATCCATAAGTAAAAAAGGTATTTGTAGAAAGGTTCCATCCAGCTTTGCCTTAAAGCAACGGAAAAGTTCATTTTTGTAGAAGAGTGGTGCTGAACATGAGCAGCCCATAAAAATCGTACTTGATGGCTCATTCTATGATGCCAGTAAAAACTAAAATCGTCTGCAAAAAATAGCAAAGCCCACATCCACCAAATATTTTCTAATTCGAAAATTCTAAATTGATAGATTAGATGAAAAACAAAGAAGTAAAAGGTTTTAGTAATTAAACCTATGAAAACAACTCCTATCCCCATTGAAATACAAGCTGCTGTATCTTTAGAATGGTATAGTTTGAGCTGCTGACGATAGTCTAAAAATGCTTCAATGAGAATACAGGCAATAAAAACAGGAATTGCGAATACTGTTGGATCTTGGTCTATTGCTTCATTGAACATCAATCAAATTTAAAATAAATAAGGGGGTAAAAAAAAATTAATCTTCTTCAAAGTAAAGTTGGTATACACCACTATTCATAAAACTTTCATTACACTTAAAGTGAAGAGTTTTGCCCTCTAACTCTGCAGAACACCTACTGAAAATTATTTGCTCTGAATTAATTTTTGTAGAATCATTCGCTACTATTTCATAAAATTCGATGTGTAGGTATGGAGAAAGTCCCTTGTCGCCAAAGGAATCATTTATTTTATAATTAAACATGTTTAAATTATTGCAGTAGTTACCATTTTCTGCACATTCTTGAACTTTAAAAGCATGTATTTTCTTTTTCCTTTTAAAAGAACCCAAACAGGCATTTCCTGATTTACTAAACCATATATATTTAAATCCGTTAGATTTGTCATCTTCTAAGTATGATTCTCCTACATATAAGCCCTCAATTTGTATATTTTTTTTGACTGTAATGGTGTTTTGAGAAAGAAAACATTTTGAGCAAATAGTTAAAAACAATAGAATTAATGAAATTGGTAGTTTCAAAGTTGATGTTTATTTAAAGTTTATTTTAATACTTAAAAAGTAAGTATAGAGTTTCAATACCTACCTACTTAGTATCATCTTTTTGAGCTTTTCAACAGACATATCGACTGCATTTTTTATTTCCATTTTAAACTCGTGCTTTCTTTCTTTAACATTCTCGAATTTACCAGACCTGAAAATGGCAATTTCATCATCTAAAGTAAATCCAATTAAGGTGTTAGTTTCCTTAGGGTTAAATTTTAAGTTGTTAAACTGAGCAACATCATAAGTGAAAATGGAATTTCTATTTTTCTCAATTAAATAAACAGCTCCAAGTACAATAGGAGCTCCTGCTAAAGATGTAAATGTTGCATTTACAGTTTTCCCTTTAGGTTGTTTTACAGGAGAGTCGCAATTCCATGTTCCAAATTGTGCAACGTCAAAAGACATTACAATAATTTCTTTAAACTTGGCTTGTTTCTTTCTTTGTTTAGCCATTTTTTCTCTAATTAATCTAGCTTTTTCTTGTCTTTTTAGTTCTTCTTGAAACCTTTTTTTAGCATCAGCTAATTTTTGTTCTAACTCTTTTTCTTTTGCAATTTTAGTATCAAGTTTTCGTGAGTAATCTGTAAATAATTGTTTTGCTTTGGCTAAATCGCCTCCTTTTAAAATTGGTTTAACAAGAAGACTTTCTTTACTGTTATCCCCAAATAAATTAAGTAAATAGACCTGGCCAGGAACCTTTTCTTTAAGAATTACATTTTGCCATTCTATTTCATAAATACTGGAGTTAAAGTTTTCATCTTCTTCCAGTACTTCAAAAATTACTTCAGTGAATTCACTGAGCTCTGGAAACTCTTTTTTATCCACCTCTAAATTAAATTGCCTGTCTTTATTAACAGATTCATTTGGTATAATGGGTTTATTAGCTCTTAATTCTTTTATGTCCTCTCTAACAACAGTTAAAGCAGAGCTTATTTGTTTCTTTTGTTCTTCAATGACTTTTGTAGAGCTTGTAAATATTGAATCAATTTTATATGCATCTACAATACTTATGGTGGGTTTAGATTTGTTAATTTTTTCTTTAGATCTGTTAACAGTAGGTTTGCCTTTAAAATCCCACTTATTTTCTGTAGTATCTAGCTCATAAAGGTTAAACCTAGAAGACGGATCTTGTGTTGGGAAATTAATTTTAATGGATTTTCCATTTTTAATATCTACTGGTAGGTTGTTTTGGAAGCCATAAATTTGAACCATTCCAGCAGATTCCAGTACATAGTCGGTATTTGCAGAATCGTAATGCATGGGTATTCCTGAAAGAAGTATGTCTATCTGATCTTTAAATTCTTTATACCTGATTTCTACCTCACCTTCTACTAATTTACCATCTTTTATAAAAGCATTTTTAGGAATCTCTATTGTTGTACCTGAAGGATGTGTAATGGTTTTTCCTTTGCTGTTATTAACCATATAGCTAGTCCCTTTTATAGAAAGCTTTTCAGATGGAGGCTTAATGCAAGGAGTGTCTTCATTGTAGCTAATTAGTGTTGACTCTTCTACTTGCTTTTGAACCTTTTCTATTTTTGGTTTTAATTCAGAGATTTCTTTTTCTTGGTTTATGTATTGAAAAGCTACTAGAGCAACAACAAGAGAAACTCCAGCAATAGATGGTGCAAACCAACTACTTTTGTAAAATGGTAAATTTACAGGACTAGCCATTTTCGCTAATTCTGAAAAATTCTTTCCTTTAGCAATTTCTTCATCAGAAATGGAAGGTCTGTTAATGTTTACTTTTCTTTTCATAATCTGTTGTTTTTAAGCGACTGCTTTAGCTTAGCTACTATTCGGTGAATTCTAACTTTAGCATTGCTTTCAGTAATGTTTAGAATCTGACTAATTTCTTTAAAAGGTCTTTTTTCAAAATACCTTAGTTCTATTAGTTCCAGTTCTTTTGCTGGTAGTTCAGCTATTTCTTCAATTACAATGCTTAATTGTTCTCTTCTAAGTTCAGATTCGTTTGCTACAATATCTTGAATATAATCGGTTTGAATTTGAACAGTTCTTTCAGACTTTTTGTCTTTATAGAACTGAATAACTTCATTGCTGGCAATTCTAAACAACCAAGCAGAAAATGGTACGCCCTTGTATTTGAATTTATTAAGATTATTCATTGACTTTAAAAACACCTGTGAGGTTACATCGTGAGCAGTATCTTTATCGTCCATTCTCTGATAAACATATCTAAATATTTGCTCGTAATATTTGTTGTACAATTTTTTAAAGTGCAAAAGGTCTTTTTTGGCGGCTTCAATTATTTCTTGTTCAGAATTTAATTGTTGCTCAGTTTGATGATAAAGGCCTTTATTCCCTTGCATTGATATGGTGTTGTTTGTTTGAATAATCTTGAATTTACCTTTATAACTAATTTTTACTTTTAGGTTACAAATTTTAAGGTGTTCAGATTATGAAATTTTTTAGCTTACTATTTTAAGAAATGTTTTAAAGATAATTTTAAGATCTGTTAGCATTCCTTTTTCTCTAATGTATTTAGTGTTTAACGCTAGTTTTTGGGGCATTATTTCTTGTATATACACTTTTTCTGGATCTTCAGCATTTCCAAGAAGTTCATTTTCTTTGAAATAGATAATGGATGCATAATCCGTTAACCCGGGTCTTACTTTAAGTACATTTAATTGCTCTTCCGTATAAAGATTAACATATTTAACAACTTCTGGTCTTGGACCAACAATACTCATGTCTCCAAGAATAACGTTAATTAGTTGAGGGAATTCGTCTAGCTTGTATTTTCTTAAGTAATAACCTATTGTAGTTATTCTGTTGTCTTTACTTCCAATAGTGAGCTGACCTAAATTCTCAGAACCGGGCCTCATGGTTCTAAATTTTAAAAGATAAAAAGGCTTCTTATTTCTCCCAATTCTCTCTTGCTTATAAAAAACACCACCTTTTCCATCTATCAGAATAACCACTGCTGTTGTAATAAAAAAGGGAAACCCTAATAGAACTACCACAATAGAAGATATGATGTCAAATAAGCGCTTCATTTCAAATGACTTCTTCTACAGATTCTACAACTGCATTAATTACAGTTTCTACTTGAGAATCTGTTAAATTGTAATAAACTGGAAGTGTGATTTCAGCCTTGTAGTTTTCATATGTCTGAGGGTAATCATTAATAGCATAACCTTTATTTCTGTAATAAGTAAGCATAGCAAGGGGCAAGTAATGTACGTTAACGGCAACTTCTTTTTCACTTGTTTTAGCAATAATAACATCTCTTTTTTCTTCAGATATGTCTTTAATTCTTAGCATATAAAGGTGGTAGGAAGAAGTTTTATTATTACTTGAAAATAAAGGAACTTTTGCCCATGCTTTTTTACTAAAAGCATTTTGGTATTTTTCAAATATTGTTTTTCTTCTTGCTAAAGTTTCCTCATACCTTTTAAGCTCCACAAGCCCGATGGCTGCTTGAAGATCGGTCATGTTGCATTTAAAACCTGCTTCAACAACATCATATTTCCAAGCGCCTATTTGGTTTTTACTAAAAGCATCTTTGGTTTGACCGTGCAATGAGCTTACTTTAAACTTTTGTTGTAGCTCTTGACTACTAAATTCTTTTAAATTAAAAGCAACAGCTCCACCTTCTGCAGTAGTAAGGTTTTTAACCGCATGAAAGCTAAAAGAAGACATGTCTGCCTGATTTCCAGTTCTAGCACCATTATATATAGCACCAATTGAGTGCGCTGCATCAGCAACAATTGCAATTCTATTTAATTTTTGCTGTACAGAATTTTCAGGGTTGTAAAGAGAATTAATTTGATTTTCTCTAACTAATTGATGAAGCTCATCATAATCTGCTGGGTATCCAGCAATATCAACTGCAATTATTGCTTTTGTTTTAGGAGTTATTGCATTTCTTACCGCATTAATAGATATGTTGAAGTCATCCTCATTAACATCAACCATAACAGGTTTTGCTCCTGCATGTATTACAACATTTGCAGTTGCACAATAGGTGTAAGCAGGAACTATTACTTCATCACCTTTTTTTATTCCTAGCCAATTTAATATTAATTGCATTCCGGCAGTTGCTGAATTAAGACATACAACATGTTTTACCCCAATGAATGCTGCTAATTTTTCTTCAAAAAGTTTGGTTTTAGGACCTGTTGTTATCCACCCTGATTGAAGAGCATCAGTAACTTCAGCTATTGTTTTATCATCTATTCGAGGAGGAGAGAATGGAATCATAATTCAGTTTTTTTAGTATCAATATTAATTTCATCTTTATATCCTGCAATGAAATAATAGGCAGCAAAGATAGCAATCACATAAAAGAGTAGTTGAATTATTGTGAAAAACCATAAAGTTGTTATTGGCGATTTATATGATTCGTGTATCCAGTTCATGCCAATAAGGACCATTAATAAGTGAATAATATCTAAAATTAATGTTTGCTTTTGCTTTCCTAATTTAATGTAGATATATGATAAAGAAGATGAAATAAACATAACAGCCATCCAAAGAGCCATTATCTGCATAATATCAATTAAACCGCTCCATTTTTCTCCTAAAAAGAATACAATGAATGAATCTGGAATAAATTGAAGACCAATACTTCCAATTAAACCTAAAACACCCAATCTAATAAACCAATAGGTGTAAGTGCTTTTAAGCTCTTTTTTAGTTTTTATCTTGGTTATTTCTTTAAAATATACTTGAGAGAATGAAGAAGAAATTATTGCTATTGAAATTCCTAAATACTGAACTGAAGCAGCGATTTGTCCTCCAAAATGATTTCCATAATAATCAATGAATAGAGCTAAAAAAATAAAATTAATCAGATTTCCAATGAAGAAACCAGGTGTCGTAAAAAATATAAAATCTTTGTGTTTCTTTATAAGATTTTTTTGATCGTTTGTATTAATTGTGGGTGAATTACCCTTTTTAAAATAATTTAATAAAAAGTTCAGATTAGCAACAACGAATCCTATAAATCTACCCAATATAAGTCCTAAGTAATTGAGTTTCAAGAAGCCAAAAATTAGTTGACTACATACATTTACACTGTTTTGAATTACTTTATTTACACTCATTAGCTTATAAGATTCAAGTCTTGTGAACCAAGAATTAAAAACTTGAAATAATCCTATAGAAATTACTGTTAATGGCACTAGAAGAACAATTCTAAAGTCTTTTGCTAAATCATTTATTCCTTTGTTGAAAAAAGAAAATATAAAGAATGAAAATAGACTAACTATTGAAATAATTACAATAAGCTTAAGACAAATTATAAACAGTCCTTTAGCATTTTTATTATCACTTTCAAGAACGATTGCTGATTCTAAACGCAGTGCACTTATTCCTGCAAATATTGCAGTAAATTCAAAAAACAATCTAAATGGGGCGAAATCTTCAGGTCCATAGAAATATCTTTGTAGAAGAATTAACCCAATTAATGAAATTAGTTGAGCTAAAACGCTTCCAGTAATAAGAGTTATAACATTCTTAATAAAAGATTTTTTGTTGGTATTATTCAATTCTTAGCTTTAAGATATTTAATTTAAAATAAATCTTGCAAACAGGATTTTAATTCTTTAGCTATCTGATTCCTGTTAAAGTGATTGTTTACATATGTTCTTCCATTTTTACCTAGTTTTTTTCTAAGCTCATTGTTTTTAGCGAGTTTTAACACACCATTTTTAAGTGCTTCAACGTTTTCAGGCTCAAAATATAAGCCTGAATTTGCCTCATCTATAAATAAACCTTTTGCCTCTCCATCAACCCCAAGTAGAATTGGCGTTTCCATAGACAAGCATTCAAATACTTTAGAAGGAATTGCTCCAAGAAAAAGATCTAGTTTTTTTAATGGAATAATTGAGCAATCAATTGAAGATATTATTGATGGCATTTTAGTTTTTTGTACTGCATCAAAGAAAAATAGGTTCTCTAATTTTAGATTTTCTGACAGTGTAATTAGTTTTTCTTTTTCAGGACCACTCCCTAAAAGGATGAATTTTATGTTTGAATTGTCTTGTAATTCTTTTGCTGTATGAATTATTATTTCTAGACCTTGTGCATGTCCAATTATTCCTCCGTAAAAAAAAAGTACATCTTCTTTGTCGAAGTTGTTTTGTTCTCTCCAGTCTTTTGAGAAGTTTGCTGGATTATAAAAGTTTAAATCTACACCATTGGGAAGCCAATAAACTTTTTTATTGGGAAATCTATTAGAGATGTTAGCGGTTATCCCTCTAGTTTGTCCTGTAATTAAAGCTGCTTTTTTGTAAAGAAATTCCTCAAGGATAGTTGCTAATTTTAGAAATAATTTGTTTTTTACAATTCCTAGTTTTTCAGCACTTTCTGGCCACAAATCTGATACGTTAAATATGAATTTAGCTTTTTTCTTCTTAGCTATTAAAAAAGCACTTATACCTAGAAAAAGAGGTGGTGATTCGCAAAAGACAGCATCAAAATCTCCATCTAGTTTTCTAATTCCATAGTTATATGAAGACCAAACAAATGAAAAATAATTTCTAAGCCTTGCTGTAATTGTTTTGGATTTACTTACATAAATAGCTGATCTGTGAACTGTACAACTACCAAATTTTTCTTCACAATTTTTTTTACCTATATAATCTTCATGAATTTCCATTTGAGGATAGTTGGGCATTGCTGTAAGAACAGTAATTTCAACACCCTCTTCAATTAATCTTAATGCCAGTTCAGACAATCTATTCTGAGGAGCACCAATTTCAGGCGGGAAATATTGAGTAATAAGTAGTAATTTCACATTACAAAAATAAGATTACTTTCGAGTGCTTAATGATACAGCGATTAAGAAATAGCCAATTTGTTAAAAATGTAGCCCTTTTACTATCAGGAAATGTTATTGGACAGCTTATTCCTATTTTGGCTAGTGTTTTGCTTACAAGATTATATTCTCCCAATGATTTTGCTGTTTTAGCTTACTTTTTAACAATTACTGGAATAATTAGTGTTATTGCTGGAGGAAGGTATGAAGTTGCAATAATGCTTCCCAAAGAAAATGTAAAAGCAAATGCATTATATGTAATTAGTATAATTTTCACTTCAATTTTCACTTTACTGATCACACTTTTTTGTTTTCTTTTTGGAGAAAAATTCGCTTTAATTTTTAATGCCAAAGAATTAATACAGTTTATTTATTTGATTCCTATTTCTATTTTTTTAATTGGTGTTTATCAGGCTGCTAATTTCTATTCTAATAGACTTTCTAAGTATAAACTGATGTCTGGAACGTTAGTTTCAAGAAGTGTTTTCACATCGGCTACTAATATTACTATTGGATGGATGAAGTATTTGCCTGGAGGATTGATTATTGGAACATTAGTTGGTCAATTTGTTGCCGCGATTCTACTTACGTTAGGTTGTTTTAAAGAGGTGTTAAAAGAGTTTCCTGCAAAAGATGATATTTTGCTAAGTATGAGAGAATTCAAAGATTTCCCTCTTAAAAATGGGGTTAGTATTTTTTTTAACCTACTTGCTAATCAGGTTCCTATACTTTTGATTGGTTATCTTTTTCAGAACAACGACATAGTGGGCTGGTATGCTTTAGTTCTCAGAGTTTTAAATTTACCTTTAATGACAATTGGTAAATCTGTTTCTCAGGTTTTTTATCAGCAGACCAATCAGATGGATAGAACTAGTCACCGAGATCTATTTTTAAAAACTTCAAAAGCGTTGTTTATATTGATTTTAATTCCATCGTTTGTATTACTATTTTCAGGTCCATTATTGTTTGGTTTTGTTTTTGGAGATGTATGGGAAGTATCTGGACATTACGCTCAAATTTTCATGTTATTTTATGTGTTAAGATTTATATTCTCTCCCCAAAGTACACTATTAATTAGCTCAGGTAGACTTAAGACAGAGTTGATTTTCAATGTGTCATTTTTTGTTTTTCAAATTCTTTCTGTTATAATTGGATATGAAATAGGGGATTACATATATTCCTTTATTTTTATGTCTTTTACAGGGTTTGTACATTTTCTAATTCTTGGAAGAATTTTATTTAAATCGAGTATTCAGTTGGATAATGAGAAGAGCAATTAAAAATATTCTTAGGGTTTTTAAATTTATCCCGTTTATAAATAATTTTTTCTTTCAATGGAAATTAACAAGAGTTCCTTTTCCTATTTTATGGGTAAATTTTTTATTTCAACGAATTTTTAGAGTCAATTCAAAAGTAAAATTCCCTGTCCATTATTCTTCAAGGGTTATTGGGTTTAAAAACATTAAACTTCATAGAGATAGTAATACAGTTGGAAGCTTTTGTTTAAGCAACAATTGTTATATTCAAGCACTTCAAGGTATCGAAATAGGAGCTAATTTTTTGTTTGCACCTGGAACTACAATAATTTCTGTAAATCATGGGGTTAATAACGAATTTAAGGATTCGAAAACTAAACCCGTTAAAATAGGTGACAATGTTTGGTTAGGAGCTAACGTAACAATTTTACCACAAGTTGAGCTAGGTAATAACGTAATTGTTGGGGCTGGATCAGTTGTAACTAAATCTTTCCCTTCAAATTCAATAATTGCAGGAAACCCAGCTAAGCTTATAAAATCCTCTTTGGATGACTAAAAAGATTCTATTTATTAGTGGAATAGATTTTAAAGAGAAATCTATACAAGTCATTCGTAAAACTCCAGAAGCATACGTTAAAAGAGGATGGGATGTACATTATCTTGTTTTAAGAGATGTATCTAAAAGAGGAAACTATTATTATGAAGAGCCTCTAAATCCTTCAGGTGTTCAAGTGTTTAGACATCACTTTTTTTTCAGTTATTTATTAAATGTTATTCCTTTTCAAATTTTAAGAACAATAGCAAATAAGATTATTTCCTACATAGGAGTTTATCAACTACTCTTTCACGCTATAAGACTCATTAGAAATAATGAGTACTCTGTTTTATATGGTTACGAACATATTGGAACAAGAACAGTATCATTTTTAAAATTTTTTGGTAAGGCAAGAAACCGTATTACAGTCTCTAGATTTCAAGGAACTTGGATGGCTTTGTATTATAAGAGTAAAAGGTATTTAAAGTTGCTGTTAAATGTAGATTTTTATTTAGCTATGCGCTTTAAGTCTGATTTATGTATTATGACAGATGATGGTACTCAAGGGGATTTTATAATGGGTAAAATTCAACCCAAACATCCAGATTTTAGATTTTGGGTTAATGGTGTGGATTTCAGCTCAATAAATAATGAATTATGTAATGAGATTAAAATAAATTACAACCTTGAAGATAAAATCTCTCTTATTTCTGTAAGTAGACTTGAATCATGGAAAAGAGTTGATAGAGTAATTAATATTGTAAATCACTTCTGCAATAAATATCCAGATTTCAAAGATAAGTTGGTTTATTTAATTGTAGGAGAAGGCATTGATAGACCTCGATTAGAACTACTTGTTGATGATTTAAAGCTTAGAAATCAAATCAAATTTGTTGGTGCTGTTCCCAATTACAAGGTTCCAAATTATTTAAAAGTTTGTAATGTTTTTATGTCATTTTATGATCTGTCAAATGTTGGTAATCCGCTTCTAGAGGCAATGAGAATGAATAAAGTAATAATGACACTTTCTAATGGTGATACATCTAAATGGATACGTCATAAAAAGACTGGTTTTATTTATTCACCAAAAGATAGTTTTTATGATAAAGTAGCTAATGATTTAGCCCTGCTTGTTAAAGATGATGAATTAAATAGAAATATAACAAGTGAATTATTGAATTTTTCTGAAAAAAATCTTTGGACTTGGGAAGAAAGATTTGATGAAGAAGTTAGAATTGTTGAGAGTAAAATAAAATGTTAAAGTTTAAAGAAAATATTGTTTATGTCTTTTTAGCTTCTGCATTTATTGGATTAGGTATTTCTTTCGGTAAAATTTATGCTTTTCACCTTGTTTTTTTTGTTTCTCTTTTGGTTTTTCCTTTTAAAAAAGTAAAGTATTTTTTTCTAAACAAACCAGCTTTTATTACAGTTTTCCCTGCTTTAATGTTTCTTTTTTATTTACTTTCTATGTTTTGGTCACCAAACTTATTTTATTCAATTCAGTATTTAGGATACCTGTTTTTTGGAGTAGCTATAATTTACATCACATTTTTTAGTGTTAATAATATAAAACAGTTGAAAAATGTATTAATTGTTTTAGGTTCGGTTTTATTGGTTGAAGTATTAATTTGTTTATTAGAAATGTATTCAAGTTTTAGGTATCCAATTTCTCCATACTCAAAGTTGGTCACCTATTTTGGTCATGGATATAAAATAGATCAAAACCTTAGTTCATCTGTTAAGTCTTTATTGTTATCAGTTCCTACAGGGTTTCATTGGAATCCAAATAATTTAGCAACACTCCTTAGCTTAGCGTTACCTTTCACATTGCTAAGTACTAATAAATGGATTAAATATCTGGGTTCTTTATTGTTGCTTTTTGTTCTTGGTGCAACTAATTCTAGAGGAGTAATGCTCTCTGTTTTAATAATGATTTTATTTATTTTTTTAAAAGAATTTATTGTTTCAAAAAAAGTATTTTTAGCTATAATGAGTTTATGTCTTATTTTATTTATCGTTCCTAACAAACTAAATCCATTTAGTTCAGTAAGTAATAGAATTTCTGATTCTATAGATGCAGTATTTGGAATGTTTGAAAATAAGCAAACTTCTAATTCACTTGGAGCAAGACAAGAGCTTATGAAAAATGCTTTAGATGAGTTAGATGATAATTTATGGTTAGGTGCTGGAGCAGGAAGTTCAAAGTTTATTCAAGAAAAAAATGGAAAGGTGGCAAATAAATTAACCAGTCTTCATAATTTTTGGCTAGAGATATTAGTTGATGCTGGAATTGTTTTTTTCTTAATTTTTATAGGTTGGTATTTTTTGATAGTAAATAAATTATTTAAGATCCACCAAACTAATGACCCCTTTCTTATTTATGTATCTAAAGCATCAGCTATCGCTTTATTAGGGTTAATAATTAGTGCAGTAAGTTGCAGTTCTATAATTTATTTTTTTCCTTTTTGGATACTGTTATCTATTGCTCTTGTTGTTTTGAAAATTTCAGTAAATAAGAACTATGCTATTAGCTGATTTTGTTTTTAAAATTTGAAAAAATTAGAAGAACAATAATTAATGAAATGAAGCATTTGAAAAAGTTTTTAATAAAGTTTATTCTTGTTTTTTCTATCACAACAGGGATCCCAAAACTTTTTTGAAAGGGGGTGTAATTCTCAAGAGAAACAAGTAATTGTTGTTTTTCAATTAATTTCTCAGTTAATTTAAGTTTAGTGTTTTCATTGCCAATAAATCCATTGTTAGCATTTAATGTGTCCGCTAATAATTGTTTGTTTATTAATTTAATAATTCTTAATGTACTATTGGCTTTATCATTAATTGAATTTTTTATTATTGAATCTGATGTGATATAGTTTAAAAGTTCACTTTCTATTTTTTCAGTAGAACTACTAAACATATAAATATCTAAATAAAATCTTGTGCCTAACTTAAAAGTGTCAGCTCTTAATTGATGAGTTTTAATGTCTAAATGTTCTTTAGATTTAAAAAAATCATGTACTATTTCTTTCATAACATCCCTTTTTACAACCTCCTTACTATCTAATATTCCAGTACTGGTGTATAATGGTTTGTATTTGTAACCAATGTATAAGGCATAGGCTATAGAAAGAATAAAAACAATTAGAATTCCTAACTTGTTATTTTTTCCGAATTTTAAAAAATGAGATGTCACATTTGAAGATTGGTTGTTGTTTGCAGTTTGTTTATTACTAGTCATCTCTTCAATTTTTCTAATTTTAAGCAAAATATGTACTTATCTTTTTAAATCAAAGAATAAAATAGTGATTAATGGTTTTCAAATAACATTTAGAAACTTATCGAAATGGATGTCTTCTAATGGTGCAGCTCTTTTTGCATTTACTCTTCCATTGCATATGCTAGCTTCTTCCTATTCATTAGCAATTTGGTTGTTGTTCACTATTTTTTATTTAACAATAGGAGGTTATGTATGGACCAATTTCCTTCTTTATTTGAGAGATTCAAAAGCAATATTTTTACTCGTTATTTTATACTTGTTATTGATCTGTGGGTTGTTTATTTCAGACAATATAAATGAGGGAGTAAGTAAAATAGAAGTTTCTATTCCTTTTATTGTAGCTCCATTTCTGTTTTTGATTAACAAAGATCTAATTAAAATAAACGTAATTTTCAATGCATTTATAGCCGGTTTATCATGCTCGGTTGTTTTGTCAATTATTAATTTATCAATCGAGAGCAATTTAACTGTTGATGGGTTTTATGCTGATTTTGATTTGTTTCATCATTCTTCATATTATTCTATGTTAATGAACTTAGCAATTGCATTGTTTTTATTCTTACATAAGAAAATTAATTTCTCTTCTATCTTAAGATATATTTTTATTGTTGCCCTTTCAATTTTGATTTTTTTAATTTCATCTAAAGCTGGTGTAATTGTTTTAATTTCCTTGTTTTTTGTTAAATCAATTCAGGTTGTTAAATCATCTTCAGGTTTATACCCTAAGTTGTTTTTCCTTTCTTTTTTAGTCGTTTTTTCAATTTTATTAATTCTTAACAAAAGAGTACAGAACATGGTTTCAAATGTTGAGAGGATTGTGCTTCAAGACACTCCTATATACCCAACTGAAAGTACTGCAATAAGATGGAAGATTTGGGAGAAATCAGTTGGATTAATTAGACAGTCAGTTGTTTTCGGTTATGGTACAGGAGATGCAAATTCTCAATTGTTAAAAGCATATAACGAAGAACCTTATCTTTTGAGGCACATTATAAAAAAGAAATACAATGCTCACAATACTTTTTTTCAATTGTGGATTATGATTGGATTTTTAGGGCCCTTAATAACTCTATTTTTATTATTTTTTATTCTCAACAAACACCACTATTCTTATTTTAGTATTGGCCTTGTGTTAATTTTCTTGATTAATTTTTGTTTAGAATCTATGTTGGAGAGGCATGCAGGTGTAATGATATTTACTTTTTTTACTTGTCTAGCAATTGTTTGTAAAGATTCACCTTTTTTTCTAAACAAGCCTTCTCACTAAATAATGTTACAACTCTCTCCCTTGCTTTTACTGCTTTTACTTTATAAGCTTTGTAATCTGTAATACAAGCTTTAATTTTATTAGCAAGATCAATTTCATTTTCTGGTTCAAAAAATGTTATAGTTTCATTATTTCCAACTTCATTAAATCCACTTATATCAGATGCTATTAATGGTATTTCACAAGACATGCCTTCCAAAACTGAAATACCAAAACTTTCTCGAATAGAAGGTATAACTACAATGTCCATTTTTTGATATTGCGGTTGTAATTGTTCATTACTAATGAAGCCAGTAAAATTTATGTCATTTACTATTCCTAATTTATTTGCAAGTTTTATGTAGTTTTTTTTCTCTTCACCATCTCCAATAAGTAGCAATTTTAAGTTTGAATAATTTTTATCTTGTTTTAGCAAGGAAATTGATTTTATTAAGGTTTCAATTCCATAAATTTTTTTGAAATGTTTAACTGTGCCAATTGTTATTGTATTCTTCTGAGTTTTGGTAACTGGTTTGAAGTAGTCTATGTCTATCCCAAATGGAATAACATGAATTTTATTCGATGTATATTTTTCAGATTCTGTTTTTAACCCTTGTCCTGTAGCGCAAATACAAGTGGCTCTATTGAGTGAGAATTTTAAAATAAATTTATGTAAGATTGATTTTTTTGGGAATTCAAAAACATCTGACCCCCATACTGAAATAACAAATGGTTTTATTGAGCACAAGGCACCAATAAGGCCGTAGCTACTTGCATAAAATGAATGTAAAATATCAGGATCATAATCTTTAATTGTTTTTTTGATTTTAAAAAAATGTTTAAGGTTAGTTAGTTTAATGAAATCCAGTTTTCTTTTTCTTTGGACTTTTTTATTAACTATGTAGCATTCACAAGTGACGTTGGGAACATCGTTATACAGAGATGTTGGTTTGTCGCTTATTCCAATTAGTAGTATTTGGAAACCTTTTCTTGATAGATTTTTCACCCATTTTATGGTATGTGTTGAGTGTGGGTCTGCAAGAATAGCCAGTTTAGGCATGTTTAATGGTTTTAGCTAATTTATTAGTCATCATAACCAAAACGTAAACGATTAGTTTTTGTTAGGTTGTTTATTTTTTTTATTTGATTTTCATTTAATTCTTCCTTCCATTTACCTACAGCACTTGTATTTATTTTCTTACTCAAATTTGCGTGAATGTTTAACTTTTTAACTCCTAGGTTTTCAGCGGATTTAGAGGTGTCAAGCATTTGTTCATTGTATTGAATATTTAAAAAATCGCAAACTAAAATTAAGGAATCTTTAGGATTGGAAACCAAATCTTCGTATTTAATACTTAATATATTTCCACTATTTAATTTTTTTAAATAATCATAAGTTTCAATACTATCATTCCATTTCCATAGGGCATGGCTCATGTTTCTTGCTGGATGATCTTTTATTTTAGAGTAGGAGAGCACAACATCTCTAGGGTCTCTAATTAGAATTATAAATTTACTTTCGCTAAATTCTTTAATTAGCCTTTTAGAAAAATGTGTGGTAATTGGAGATTGATCACCATAAATGGTAAATGTCTTATTTTTTGATAAAGCATAAAAATTGAAAATGCCTCCGATTAAGTTGCTGAAATTTCTTTTTTCTTCGATAGTTGTTTTAACATCAGTTTTAAAAGACTCTAAAGAAGTGTTCCAGTTACACGTGTTTTTATCTATTTGAAAATCATTAATAATTTCAGATGATATTGCTTCCCATTTTTTATAACGTTTTAAGTTCCATTTCAGTAGTGAATATCCTAGAACGTATTGTTCAGGAGGTATAAATACATTGTTATTTGTGTTTAGCATGCCGCCTAACAATGTGCTTCCATTTCTTCCTGAACCAATTATAAAAAAAGGATCATTGTAATTTTTAATATTATTTGATTTAGCTCTTTTACCAAAAATTAAATTTTGTAACCATATAACAATAGGGTAAATTACTCTAAGCTTAAATCTCTTATATGAAGTGTGCATGATTTGTTAACACTAATTACTCAAAATACTTTATAAGTTATCCCAATACCATTGTATTGCTTCTTCTAAACCTTTGTTAACATCGTGAGTAGGATTATATTGAATTAATGTTTTTGCTTTTTCGATTGAGGCAAGAGAGTATTTAACATCACCAACTCTTTCTGGTCCATGGTTAATTTTAATTTCTTTAATTTTCGGATCAAAAGAGGATAATAAAGTTCTTAATTTTTCTACTAATTCAATTAAGATGGATTGATCTCCACATGCTATGTTGTAAACTTTATTTAATGCTTCTTTATTATTTGTAGAACCAGCTAATAAATTGGCTTGAATTACATTGTCTATGTATGTGAAATCTCTTGTTTGAGATCCATCTCCATTTATTTTTGGTGATTCATGATTCATGAAAGCTTTAATAAATTTAGGTATTGCTGCTGCATATGCTCCATTAGGGTCTTGTTTTCTTCCAAATACATTGAAATATCGTAGTCCAATGGTTTCTAAACCATGAAGGTTAGAAAATACATGAGCATATAACTCGTTCACATATTTAGTAACTGCATACGGAGATAAAGGCATTCCGATGTTCTCTTCAATTTTAGGTAGCTCTTTAGAATCACCATAAGTTGATGAGCTTGCTGCATAAACAAAACGTTTAATCCCTTCATTTTGAGTTGCTATAAGCATGTTAAGAAATCCATTTATGTTAATTTCATTTGTTGTTGATGGATCAGCAATAGATCTAGGCACAGATCCAAGTGCAGCTTGATGAAGTACTATTTCATTTCCTTTAACAGCAGCTTCACAATCTTTTAAGTCTCTAATATCTCCTTCAATCAATTTAAACTTTGGGTTTTCAAGATGAGAAGAAATGTTTTTTTTGTTTCCGGTAATGAAATTATCTAAGCAAGTAACAGTGTTGTTGTTTTGTAATAATGCTTCACATAAATTACTTCCTATAAACCCAGCACCCCCAGTAACTAATACATTTTTATTGTTAATCATTTAATTTGTTTATTTGGCAAAAGAAACAGCTCTTTTTTCTCTTATAACCGTTATTTTTACTTGTCCAGGGTAAGTCATTTCAGTTTGTATTTTTTGAGAAATTTCAAAAGAAAGTTCATCCGCTTTTTGATCAGATACTTTTTCGCTTTCAACCATTACTCTAAGTTCCCTTCCGGCTTGTATTGCATATGCTTTAGTGACACCTTTATAATCCAAAGCTAAATTTTCTAAATCTTTGATTCTTTGTATGTATGATTCAACTATTTCTCTTCTTGCACCAGGTCGAGCCCCAGAAATAGAGTCACATACTTGAACAATTGGAGAGATTAGGTTAGTCATTTCTATTTCATCATGGTGCGCGCCTATAGCGTTACAAACGTCAGGTTTTTCGCCAAACTTCTCTGCTAGTTTCATTCCAAGTAATGCGTGAGGAAGCTCTGGTTCGTCTTCAGGAACTTTCCCAATATCATGTAATAAACCGGCTCTTTTTGCTATTTTAGGGTTAATGCCTAATTCAGAGGCTAAAGTAGCACAAAGGTTGGCGACCTCTCTAGAATGCTGTAGTAGGTTTTGACCATATGAAGATCTAAATTTCATTCTTCCAACCATTTTTAGTAATTCTGGATGAAGCCCATGGATTCCTAAATCAATACAAGTTCTTTTACCTGTTTCAATTATTTCATCATTTAATGATTTCTTAGTTTTAGCTACTACTTCTTCAATTCTTGCAGGGTGTATTCTACCATCTGTAACTAATTGATGAAGCGCAAGTCGAGCGATTTCCCTTCTTACAGGGTCAAAACAAGATAAAATAATGGCCTCAGGGGTGTCATCTACAATTATTTCGACTCCTGTTGCTCCTTCAAGTGCTCTAATGTTTCTTCCTTCTCTACCAATAATTCTTCCCTTTACATCATCACTGTCAATATTGAAGACAGAAACTGCATTTTCTATTGCATGTTCTGTAGGCAACTCTTTGAATTGTTTGGATAACTATTTTTTTAGCCTCTTTGGATGCGTTTAATTTTGCTTCATCTTGAATGTCTTTAATGTATGCCATAGCATCAGTTTTGGCTTCATCTTTTAGAGATTTCACAAGTTGTTTCTTTGCTTCTTCTGCAGAATAATTACTCATTTTTTCAAGCTCTTCTATTTGTTGTTTAGAAGATTTAAGAATTTCTTGTTCTTTTTTATCTGCTAGTTGAATTTGTCTTTCTAAAGATTCTTTTGAAAACTTGATCTGCTTTTCTTTTCTGTTGTATTCTTCTATTTTTTGAGATAAGGTTTTCTCTTTCTGCTTGTAAGAAATTTCTTTTTCTTGCATCTTTCTTTCCCTTGTATTGATGACCTTTTCATGATTTTCTTTAAGCTCAAGGAACTTTTCTTTTGCTTGAAGAATTTTTTCTTTTTTTATGCTTTCGCCTTCTTCTTTAGCGGTTTTTAGTAAACTATTTTGCTTAGATTTATTCGCCTTGCCTATTATAATGTAAGCAAGAATTAAACCTAGTACAGAACCTGCTGTTAACCCTGATATAATACTTATTGTGTCCATTTTAAAATTTAAATTGTTTAAAAAAAAACACCGAAAATGAGAAAAATTAAGAGGATGGTTCTTCAATATTGAGTTCGTTATTTAACTGAATTATAGCTTTAGTTAAATTCTCATATTCTACAGAATCTATTTCTTCAACATTTTTTGTTGCAAACTGTAGAGCAGTCATCGCTAATAAATCTTGATTATCTTTTACTGCATAGCTTTGTTTGAGAATATCAATATTTTTATTGATTTCAGCTGCTGCTTTTCTAATCATTTCTTCTTCTTCTCTTGCAATTGTAAGAGGGTATGTTCTACCAGCAATGTTTACTTTAATCGAGAGTGAACTCATAATTTATTTATTGAGTAGTGCAATGCATTTATCAATTTCTTTTACCATTTCGTTAATCTTAAGCTTGAGTTCTTTACTGTTTTCGTTTTGATCTCCATCAAGCTTTCTTGACATTTTCAATATTTTATATTTATCTTTTAATTCATCTATTTCATTAGCCATCATCTGATTATTATTTTTAAGATTGTTAATCTCATCTTGTAATGTTTTTTTTGAAATAGAGAGTTCATTATTCTTCTTGAGTAAAAGATTAAATTTTTTTCTTATTTCATCAATAGCATTGAGGCCCTTCACAATTATGAATTTAAAGATGTTACCACAAAGTTAGTAGGGAAACTCAATTAATCAAATTTAAACGGCCTCCTGTTTAAATGTTATTGAATTTTATGGTTTAAAAATTGAATAGTAACTTAATTTTAACTCAATTTTTAATTTAATGAAGATTACTTATGAAATTATCGGTTTTATTTTTTTTAAACTTTCTATTTTCAATAAGTCTTGTTTCTCAGCAAGCTTATAATTCCTATGATTTTAGATCTCCATTAGGAATTCCTTTGTTGTTGTCTGGAAACTTTGCTGAATTAAGGTCGAATCATTTCCATACTGGAATTGATGTTAAAACAAATGGCAGTTCTGGGTATCGAATATATGCTGTTGATAGTGGTTACGTTTCTAGAATTAATATTTCTCATTGGGGATACGGTAAAGCAATTTACATCGATCATCCAAATGGATTTACTAGTGTATATGGACATTTAAGTAAGTTTTCTGAAAAAATTGAAGCGCTTATTAAAACAGCTCAGTATAAACAACAATCCGAAGTAGTTACAATTTATTTAGACAGTCTAGATATGGTTGTTAGTAAAGGTGAGGTTGTTGCTTTATCTGGAAATTCTGGGAGTTCAATGGGTCCTCATTTGCATTTTGAATTAAGGGAAACAGTTACAGAGCAACCTGTAAACCCGTTATTGTTTGATTTTAATGTGAAAGATAACATCCCACCATCAATATATAATGTTAAGTTTTATCCATTTGGAAAGAGTGTAATAAATAAGTCTCAGACTAATCAACTTAAATCAGTTGTTAAATCTAAAGATGGTTATATTCTAAGAGATAATGTAAGTGCTTTTGGAGAGATAGGTCTTGGCTTACACACAATTGATAAATTAAATGGCTCAAATAACATTTGTGGTATATTTTCGATTGAATTATTTGTAAATGATACGCTTCATTACTTTCAAGAAATGGAAAAATTAGACTTTTCCACTAATAGATATATTAATACCTATAAAGATTATAAAGAGCATAAAAAAAATAAAAGAAGTATTCATAAATCGTTTGTTTCAGAAAATAATGATTTGAAGATTTATAAAAAATTGATAAATAACGGGAAAGTTATTATTTCCCAAAATAAGGATTATGATATTAAATACGTTGTGAAAGATGCAGCTGGAAATGTTAGTGAATTAGCTTTTAAAATTCATGGTGACTCATCGCAGTTAGATTTCTATAAACCAATAATAAATAAGCAACAATTGAATGCAGTAACAAAACAAGATTCTTTAATTACTGCTCAAATGGCTGCTTTTTTCCCTAAGAAGAGTTTATACGAAAAAGAAAACATAAAACTCAGTAGTTCAGATTATCCATTGGCTCAGACTTCTTTAATTTCTATTATGAACCAGGATATTCCGTTACAAAAAAAATTCATTCTTAAACTAAAATTAAAGGATAGCACCATTTTGTGTAATGAAAAAGCTGTTGTTGTTTCAGTTAGTGATGATCTAAAAAAAGTGGTGTCAAAAGGTGGCACATGTAATGATGGCTGGATGACTGTAAACCTTAAATCTTTTGGAAATTTCACTGTGTTAATTGACTCAATTAACCCCATTGTTAAATCAATAAACCTTCAAAATGGGACAGCTATAAAGGGGTTGAAGTATTTACATTTTAAGATTTCAGATAATTTAAGCGGAATAAAAAGTTATAATGTTTTTTTGGATGATCGATGGATACTTGCAAATTATAGCCCGAAATCTTCTAATTTAAAAGTATATGCCAAAGAATGGGAGTATTTAAAAACAGGCAATCATGTTTGTAAGGTTAAGATTGAAGATGAGAGAGGTAATGTTGCAGTTGAAAAAATTGAAATTAGTTATTAATTATTGAATTTGTTTATAACTATATAAATCACGAGTAATTAAAATTGTTTTATTTGAATAATAATAGTTTTGAACTTAAAATCTATATGGCGAAAAAGAAAAAAGTAAGAAAGATTTTTGTGTTAGACACATCGGTAATTCTGCACGATCACAATTCCATAAAATGTTTTGATGAACATGATATTGCTATTCCTATAACAGTTTTAGAAGAACTAGATAATTTCAAAAGAGGGAACGATACTAAAAATTTTGAAGCAAGAGAGTTTATTCGAATCCTCGATAGAATTAGTAAAGAATTTACGTTGCAAGAGTGGATTCCTCTTAACGGTCCAGAAATGGGTAATTTCAAGATTGTCATGGAAAACGATGAACTTGAAAACGATGCGGTAAAGATATTTGGAAATAAAAATGACCACAAGATATTAAATGCAGCTTTGTGCCTTACTAAAAATGAAAAAGGAGCAAAAGTAATTTTAGTTTCTAAAGACATTAATCTAAGGCTTAAAGCGAAAGCATTAAATATTGAAGCAGCTGATTTTGAAACTGGAAAGATTGATAAAGAAAGTGCCCTTTATGCTGGGAAAAATGTTATTGAAGATGTAGATTCAGATGTTATAAATAAATTATACAAGCAAGGTCAAATGGAAGATACTTCTTGTTTAGGGAACAATGTTACTCCTAATGGTTTCTATATTCTTAAAAATGGAAAAACTTCTATTTTAAGTTATTTTAATTCATTTGACAATGTAATAGAAAGAGTAGAAAAGCAATATGTATATGGAATAAAACCACGAAATGCAGAACAAACTTTTGCACTTCATGCGTTAATGAATCCTGATGTGAGATTGGTTACTTTACAAGGTGTTGCAGGAACTGGTAAAACATTACTTGCTCTTGCTAGTGCTCTTGAACAACATAATTTATATCAACAAATAGTTTTAGCAAGACCGATTGTTCCTTTAAGCAATAAAGATATCGGATATTTACCTGGGAATGCAGAAGATAAAATAAACCCTTACATGCAACCACTTTTTGATAATTTAAAATTCATTAAAAATCAATTTGGTGAAAATGAAAAAAAGTACAGGAAAATTGAGGAAATGGAAGAAGATGGTAAGCTTAAAATTTCTGCTTTAGCATTCATTAGGGGGAGAAGTTTATCTAATGTGATGTTTATTGTTGATGAAGCTCAAAATCTTACACCTCATGAGATTAAAACCATCATAACTAGAGCAGGAGAAAACACCAAAATTGTTTTCACTGGGGATGTTTTTCAGATAGATACTCCTTATCTAGATGAACAAAGTAATGGGTTGTCTTATTTGATTGATCGTTTGAAGGGTAATGATTTATTTGCCCACATAACACTAGAAAAAGGGGAGCGTTCAGAGCTGGCTAATCTAGCAAATGAGTTGCTTTAGTTTTTTTTAGTACCAACCTTTACTATTTTTATACTAATTAATTTTCAGTTTAATTATTTGTAAATGAGCAGTATAAATCATAAAAAAGCAAGAGAATTTGGGACCCTAGAGTTGCTAGCAAAAAAAGTAGTAGAGGGTTTTATTACTGGGTTACATAAAAGTCCATTTCATGGTTTTTCAGTTGAATTTTCTGAACATAAATTATACAATAAAGGAGAATCTACCAAACACATTGATTGGAAGTTATTCGCTAGAACTGATAAATTGTATGTTAAAACCTATGAAGAAGAAACTAATCTTAGGTGTCAATTAGTTATAGATACTTCTGCATCAATGTATTTCCCAACAGATAGTGATCGAAATAAGCTTTCATTCTCTATAGATGCAGCAGCAGCTTTAATGTATTTGATGCGTAAGCAAAGAGATGCGGTTGGTCTTTCTTTATTTAAACAAGAGCTAGATTTACATACAAAGCCTAAAGCATCTATTGTAAATCAACGTTTTTTATTTTCAGAGCTGGAAAAACTTCTTTTTAAGTACGTTCCAATAACAAATGATTCCTCAAAAATAGTTAATGCTTTACATAAAATAGCAGATGCATCCCATAAGCGATCTTTAATTGTAGTGTTTTCAGATTTTAAGGGAGATAACGATCAAGAACAACTTTTTAATGCGCTGCAGCATTTAAAGCATAATAAACATGAAGTAGTTATTTTTAATGTTTCAGATTCAGAATTAGAAGGTCAATTGAATTATGACAATCGTCCTCATACTTTTGTAGATATGGAAACAGGTGAGCAAATAAAATTGAATCCATCTCAAGTTAAAGATTACTATACAACTTTAGTTAAGAATAGAAATACTGCACTTAAAAATTGTTGTGGTACTTATAAAATTGATTATGTAGATGCAGATATAAATAAAGGATTTAACAAGGTTTTAATGCAATATTTAGTAAAAAGAAAAAAAATGATTTAAAAAAAAGAATTATTTCTTGTTGCTAATTGAAAAAGAATTAAATTTGGCACCCCAAAGGGATAAGTTTTAAACTTATTGGACCGGTAGTTCAGTTGGTTAGAATACCTGCCTGTCACGCAGGGGGTCGCGGGTTCGAGTCCCGTCCGGTCCGCCAACAAAAAAGCCTCTATTTAGAGGCTTTTTTTATTGTTAAAAGTTTAGTTTATTAATGTTGGTGGGTCGTTTAAATCATTCAATTGGTTTCTGTCATTATCATTAGATAGTAGGTTTTCAATCTCCTTTCTGTTGCTTCTTTTGAATTTTATTCTTGTGTTAATTATTTTTTTTGTTTCTAAAGGATCATTTATAAGTATAAGTTCTTGTTTGTATGTAATTAATGAATCATTATGGAACTTCACGTGATTAAATTGAAAACCAATGTCATCACAAATAGTTTTAATGTCTATGTAATCAACTTTTTTTTCTTCATTAAAGCTGCAAGAATATAAAAGAATTGTTAATGATAATAGGGGTAGTGAATGTTTCATTTGAAGGGGGGTCAAACTATGTCTTTCTTAAGATATATTATGATTTATATTAGGCATTTGAAGTTAAGACAATGATTTAAACAAAAGGTTGTTTTTTTAACTATTTTTTTTAATTATATAATTACCCTGGTTATTGATTTGGAAGTTTAGTTCTTCTTTGTTTAGTTGAAATAAATCATATCCAGTTTTTAAATTCTTCCAGAATTTTATTAATTCGTTGTTTTCATTATTCATTTGACAATTATAATAATGATTTGTTTTAGTCATTTTATAAGGATAAATGTAAACTGGTATATTTCCTTGTAGGTTGTTTTTAGCCAATACACTGTAGCAATAAACTTCTTTTATTTTATCATCAGTTAGTGGTAAACATCCGATTGTGACACAATCACCGTGTATGAAAATATCTCCTCCTCTATTAACTGCATTACTTTTAATTCTATCCGATTTATTTGGGTAATTAATCCCTAACGATAAGTGAAAACTGCTAAATGGATTAAACCTATTAATATGGTAATAGCCTTCAGGTACCTGATAATCTCCTTGCTCTCTTTTTGGTCCCAAAAAACCAGATTTAGAGCATATTTTATACGTTTCAACCTTTTTATATCCTAATTCGTTTTTATTTTTAGCATATACTATAAGTTGACTTTCTTGTTTATATGCTATCAATAAAATATTAAGTTCATTTATCTTAATTCCGTTGGTTTCAAGTTTATTCTCTATGGTTGTTTTCTTATCCTTAAAAGCGTTTTGTACTCGCTTATATTTTTTTTGATTATCAAGAAAATTATTTTGCCCATTAATTGTTGATGCAAATAGTGTAAGAGTTACAATGCATGTTAATATTTTCATTTCTTAATCTTTATATTGTAATTTCAATTAGTTGAAATGGAACAGTTAGTTCCTATAATTTCATGCTTAATGCAACTAATTATTTTTTAGGGTGTTTTCCTTTAAACTTGTTATTTTGAAAAAATTATTTACTATTATTCTCCTCTTATTTCTTTTAATAAATTGTTGGTCTCAAACAGGTGAAACTTGTGCTACAGCAACTTTAATTAATTCAATTCCATTTATTGGGACTGGAAGTACTATTAATGCTAATGATGATTATTTTGCCAATTGTCCAGATTATGGGAATCAAGGAGGGGCAAATGATTTGGTTTATGAATATACAAATGGACCAAATCAAGTTTATGTAGATATTAGTTTGTGTGAAGACATTACAGACTATGATTCACAGCTATTCCTTTTTGAAAGTAATTGTACCGGCTTTCCTGTAGGGTGCCAGGAAGATGGTTGTCAATCTCCTAATTATTCTGCTCCATATAATTCTAGATTAATGGCTCAGCTATTAGAGCCCAATACTACTTATTATATTGTTGTTGATGGGTATTCATCTACATCTAATGGTAATTACCAACTAAACGTTGATGTCTCTATTGGATTAGATGCCCCAGACTCAACTATCCTTCCTTTGGTTTTAATTCAAACTAATGGTCAGAGCATTGTTGATGAACCTAAGATTAATACAGACTTTAAAATTATTAATAATGGTTCTGGTTTACTTAACCATCCTACAGATATTGCAAGTGAATATGATGGTGTTGCTGGGGTTGAGATAAGAGGTTCGTATTCATCAACATTGCCTCAAAAACCATTTGGAATTGAGACAAGAGATTTATTAGGTGAAAATAACAACGTTTCAATTTTTAATATGCCAATAGAAAATGATTGGATTCTTATTGCTAATTATAATGATAAAACTTTTCTAAGGAATATTCTTGCCTTTGATCTTTTTTCTAAAATGGGTCATTATGCTCCAAGAACTCAGCTTTGTGAAGTTGTTATTAATGATATTTATAATGGGATTTATGTATTTACAGAGAAAATTAAGAAAGATGATGGTAGAGTAGATGTTTCTAAATTAGATTTAGATGATAATTTGGGTGATAGTCTTACAGGAGGATATATTTTTAGAGTAGATTATTGGGATTGGGATAATAGTTGGGTGTCCAATTATTACAACCCAAATTTCCCCAACGATGAAGTGAGGTATGTTTATAATTATCCTAAGTCTGATGACATCACATTACAACAAGAGACATATATACAGAATTTAGTAGGAGATTTTGAAGATGCACTTTGGGGTGCCAATTTTACAGATCCAGTTTTAGGATACAGACCATTTATTAATACTCGTTCTTTTATTGACTATTTTATTGTCAATGAATTTGCTAGAAATATAGATGGATTTAAAAAAAGTAGGAATTTTTATAAAGATAAAGACAGTAAAGATTCTTTAATTTACGCAGGTCCAGTTTGGGATTTTGATTGGGCATATAAGGACCATGACTCTGGAATGCTCGGTGGTAGTGGTTGGAGGCATGATTACTCCGGCCCAACTGATGTTAAACCACCAGGTTGGTACATTAGATTGTTACAAGATTCTTCATTTGCAGATGAGCTTTCTTGCAGGTATTTCAACTTAAGAAATTCGATTTTGGATACTTCAAATTTATTTCATTTTATTGATTCATTAAGTGGTGTAGTTGAACTTGCTCAAGAAAGGCATTATGTTAGGTGGCCAATTTTAGGTGTAAATGTAGGTACTCCAGAAATAGGGACACAACCTTTAACCTATGATGGTGAGATAGTGAAATTTAAAAGTTGGATTTTAGAACGTCTAAGTTGGTTGGATTCAAACATGCCTGGAAATTGTCCTAATGTTGGTTTGAATGAAGGTTTTATTCAAAAACAGCCTTATTTTGTCATTTATCCCAATCCTTCAAAGAATGAATTAAATATATACGTTAATCAGCCAATAGAGAAAATTGAATTATATGATATTAGTGGAAAGCTTTTATTACTAAAAATTATTAATTATGAAAATCAAATAAAATTAAATACTAGTGAATTTGTTGGCCTTCTTAGCTTGAGAGTATATTTAAAAGATGGGCGAGTTTTAACAAGGAAATTAGTAAGCTATTAGTTTAGCAGTATTAGAGTTCAATCGAACGAACCCATTAGTGCATATTGTAAGATATTTGCACCCATTTGCATTGCTTTAATTCTTGTTGGTTCACTGTCATTGTGCACTTCAGCATCTTCCCATCCATCACCTAAATCACATTCGTAATCATAAAAACATATTAGTCTTCCTTCGTGAATAATGCCAAAACCTTGAGGAAACTTTGCATCATGTTCATGAATTTTAGGTAGTCCTTTTTCAAAATCGAAAGATTGATGATATATCTTGTGATCAAAAGGGAGTTCAATAAAGTCTAATTCAGGAAATACTTTTTTCATTTCCGGTCGAATAAATTGATCCAACCCATAATTATCAGAAATGTGAATAAATCCTCCGGAAAGTAAATATTTTCTCAAGTTTTCTGCCTCTTGATTGTTGAAAACGATATTTCCATGTCCGGTAAGATGAACAAATGGATAATTAAATAAGTCAATACTGCCTACTGCTACTTCATCAGTTTTTTCATTAATGTTCATGTTTAGCGAACTGTTACAAAATTCAATTAGATTTGGGAGGGCAGTTGGGTTTGCATACCAATCACCACCACCATTATACTTTAAAACAGCAATTTTAAAGGTCCCATTTTGAGCAATTGATGTGCTAAAGATTAAGTAGCTAAATGTTAAGAGTAAAAGTCTCATGTTCAAAAATAATTAAATCATTGTATTGAAGATAAGATAACAATGTAGATATTTACAAAATATAATGAAAGTGCTTAAATTTGAATAATTAAAATTTATAGCAACAAATTCAAAAATTATGGAAAAACAAGGTTTAAAAGTCTGGTCAAAAGAAGAAATTTCAACGCTATACCATAAGCCACTAATTGAATTAATTTTCGAAGCTGCTAAAGTTCATCGGAAATACAATGATCCTAGAGAAGTTCAGATAAGTAAATTGTTATCTATTAAGACAGATGGTTGCCCTGAAGATTGTGGTTATTGCCCACAAGCTGCTCGTTATCATACAAATATTGAAGGTAATAGTTTGATGAGTGTAGATGAGGTTGTTAAACTTGCTGATCAAGCAAAAGAAATGGGATCTAGTCGTGTTTGCATGGGAGCTGCATGGAGAAATGTTAAAGATGATGCTGATTTTGATCAAGTTCTTGAGATGGTAAAGTCTGTTAATAAGATGGATATGGAAGTTTGTTGCACTCTAGGGATGATTACTGAAAATCAGGCTCATCGTTTAGCTGATGCTGGACTTTATGCTTACAATCACAATTTAGATAGTTCAGAAGAATATTATAAGGAAATCATTTCAACTAGAGGTTATCAAGATAGACTTCAAACAATTGATAATGCTCGAAAAGCTAAATTAACGGTTTGCTCAGGTGGTATTATTGGAATGGGAGAATCAGATGTAGACCGTATAAGTATGTTGCATACATTTTCAATCATGAGGCCACACCCTGAGTCTGTTCCAATTAATTCTTTAGTTGCAGTTGAGGGAACTCCACTGGAAGAACAAAGTCCAGTTTCAATTTGGGACATGGTTAGAATGATTGCTACAACAAGAATAGTGTTGCCTCATTCTTCCGTACGTTTGTCTGCTGGAAGAACCAATATGAACGATGAAGGTCAAGCATTGTGCTTTTTAGCTGGCGCCAATTCAATATTTGCTGGTGATAAATTATTGACAACTCCTAACCCTGAGTTTAACGGAGATTTAGAGCTTTTTAATAATCTAGGATTAGTTCCTATGAAGGCGTATAAAAAAGGTGATAAACCAGAAATTAACGATAGGTATAAAGAAAAACCAAATACTTCTGAAAAAATAAAATGGTCAAGACCAGGGCATAAAATTGCCAGAAACGAAGAAGCTAAGCAAGTTGGTAAAGAAAAAAAAATAGAAGCTTCTCAGAAGGCTTGTAAAGCTAAATAGTTGTTTTTTTAATTAGTAATGTAATTTAAAATGAAAAATTTTAATCAATACATGCTTGACAAAATTAAACTGAGACAACAGAATTTTAATTTAAGGGAGTTATCTTTTTATAACCATCTTACAGATTTTGCTTCAAACGATTATTTAGGAATTGCAAAAAAGTACCAAACAGGGAGTACTGGTTCTAGATTAATAAGTGGGAATAATCTACAAATAGTAGCTTTAGAAAAAAAATTCTCAAATCTTACTTGTTTTGATGCTTCTTTGTTTTTTAATTCAGGTTTTCAAGCAAATGTTGGTTTAATTCCTGCTCTTGCTGATAGAAACACTACCATTTTTTATGATGAACTTATTCATGCTTCTCTAAGAGATGGTGTTAGGTTGTCAGATGCGAAAAACTTCCCTTTTAAACACAATGATTTACTTCATCTTTCAGAACGATTAGCAAAAATTGAAGGTAAAAAAATAGTTGTAGTTGAAGCAGTGTACAGTATGGATGGTGATTCTCCAGATCTTATTGAATTACTGAAAATTACTAAAAAGCATAACGCTTCAATCATCGTTGATGAAGCTCATTCGTTTGGTCTGGTTGGTGAAAATGGATTAGGTTTAGTTAACAAGTTAAATCTCAATAAAGAGATTTTAGCGACTATTTATCCATTAGGAAAAGCTGTTGGCTCTTCTGGTTGTTTTGTTTCTGGAAGTAATCTTATGAAAGATTTTCTAATCAATTTTTGTAGAAGTTTTATTTATTCAACTGCACCTACTAAGACAGTCGTTAAAGAAGTCGATATTCAGCTATCTGAACTAAATTCTTTTAACAGAAGAGCTGAGATTTTAAGTTTGAAAAAATATTTCTTACTCAACTTAAGAAGTGATTTGAATGTTGTTTCAGGAAATGAAAGTGCAATTGTTTCTATTTTTTATTCAGATACTATTAGTTTAAAAAAAATTGAAGGACTTCTTTTTGAAAAAGGTTTATTTGTAAAAGCTATTTTACATCCTACTGTTAAAAAAGGTGAAGAAAGATTAAGAATATGTATTCATGCTTTCAATACAATAAATGAGTTAGACTTGTTGTTGAAAATTCTAAATAATAAAAAGTGAAATATTTTATAACAGCCATTGATACTAATGTGGGGAAAACTGTAATATCTGCAATTATTGTAAAAGCTCTTGATGCTGCGTATTGGAAACCAATTCAGTGTGGGGATTTAGAATATTCAGATACTATGAAAGTCGAGAATCTAGTTGAAAATGTTAAAACATTTCAAGAGACACATGCGTTGGAGCACCCATTATCTCCTCACGAGTCCGCAAGGCTTTCGGGTGTTAACGTTAATTTATATGATTTTAACCTACCTTCTGAAGAAAACTTGATAATTGAAGGTGCTGGTGGCTTAATGGTTCCTTTAAATGAAAATGGAGATTTAGTCATTGACATTGCTAGAAAAACAGATGCCGAAATTATTGTTGTAATTAAAAATTATTTGGGAAGTATTAATCATTCTCTTCTTACAATTGATTATCTAAAAAGAAATAATTTTAAAATAAAAGGCTTAGTTATTAATGGAGATGTTACTTCTTCTTCTGAAAGAGTAATTGAAAAAATTTCTGGATGTAAGATACTGTTTAGAATTCCTTTTAGTGAGTTAATAAATTCAGATTTTGTTAATGTTCAAGCTTTAGTTGCTAGAAAAGCACTTACTTAAAAACTTCATCATATAGAGTAATGAAATCACCATTGTCTTCCAACTTGCAATCATCTCTTTTAATATAAAAAAGCTCTTTCCCTAAGTTTAGCGTAGTTTGAGCCGAAATTAAATTTTTATTTTTTTGATATTTTGCCATTTCTATTAGCGCAAACTTTAAGTAATGTTGCTGTGAAAAAGTCATGGTTTTAAAAGTGAATTTTTTATCTGGAATAGAATCTATAAATATTAAACTAGGTTTAATGTATTCTTTTGCAGTAGCTCTATTCTTTGTTAAATTACATAAATGACCATAGAGAAGTTTACTGCCGTAATCATTAGGGTCAATAGAGCAAATTTTCTTGGTTATTCCTGCTGCTTTTCCATATGTTGATTCGGTGCCTTCAGTCATGTAATTTTCTATTTCTTCGGCTATTATCATTTTAATCTTTTCAATGAAATCTTCAGAATCGTCTTTGTATTCAAAGCCTTTGTCTTTTTTTCTATATTTCGAAAGGTAAGACAACGAACTTTTAAATGCTTTTGGGTACATGTTTGTGTACTTGTGATCTTGACTCATTTCAAAAGAAGCCATTGAGCAGTATAGGTAGGGAAGAGGATGTTTTTTTGTTTTATCTTTTTCGGTGTATTTTATTGCTTTGTGAAAACAAACATCGTATTTCTCGTCAACGTAGAGCAATAGTAAATCCATAAAATCTTCTTGACTAGTAGCTTGGGTTGGAGCTATAAGATGTGTATAGATGAAAATAAGGGAAATAAATTTTAAAATACGCTTCATAAACTATTCATTTCAATGTCGAATTCAAAATCCATGCCTAAAATACAAAATATTGTAGCTTAGACAAATTAGATAAATTCTTATTTATCTCAATTAATATTATTTATTTTGAAATAAATAGAAACGTATTCAACTAAAAGTAACATATGAAAAAAATAGGTAATCGTGTTTCATTTGAAAAACATGAAGATTTTTTCACCATTATTATTTCTTCTAAAATAGAAAAATGGAAAGAAAACGCTATGCTAATATGGTTAATTTGCTGGTCGTTTTGTGGTGCTGCATTTTTATATTATTTGTTTGGTGGCGGTGTTTCATCTCAGGAGAAAGTTATTTTAGCTGTTCTTGTTGTATTTTGGATTTATTTGGAAATCAGAATATTTAAAGCCTATATGTGGAGAGTTTCTGGTGTCGAGTTTATTAAAATTGATTCTGATCGATTTACTCATAAAAAATCAATTAATGGATATGGAAAAGCAAATTATTTAAATTCTAATCAAATAATTGATATAAGTCCTGTTGCTTTAAAAGATGATTCAGTAAATAAAGTTTTTAATGATTCATTTTGGTTAATAGGAAATGGAGTGATTAATGTTAAATCTTCCAAGAATAGTTTATACGTAGGAGTTCAGCTTGATTCTGCGGATTCGAAAAAGCTTGCAATTGAGATGAATAAAATGCTAAGAATAGTAGCTGTAAAATAAAATATTACAGCAAAATTAATTGGTGATTTTAAAGGCTATTCCTGAAACTCTTTTAGTGATTTGGCCATTTACGTTTTCTTCTAAAATCATGTTTCGAGCAACATTGTTTTCAAAAACATTCTCTATCGTATTTATTTTACCAATAGGGATATTTAATTTTATGCAATTAGTTGAAAATTCATTTGCAGAAATTTGAGATACTCTTTTTTGAATTTTCTTAATAAGTTCCGCTCTATTTAAAACTCTTTTCTTATTGCTTTTGTTCTCAGATATAGATTTTTTTGATAATCCTATAAAAGATGAGAATCTAAGAAATTGCTTATCTGTTCCTATTGCTAATAAAAATGATACTTTATCTTTTGTAATTACTTTCTCACCATATGGGGCAATGTTTGGGTGAAGCGATCCCATTTTTTTTGGAACAACATTAGTCATTAAATAATTTGAAGCTTGATTTGCTAATGATGCGTATCCAGTTTCTTCAAGTGTAGTAGATACACAATATGCCTTATTGTTTTCTTTTCTTTTTAATAGAGCTATTAAAACCCCTTCTTTTAGCTGATGAGCAGCTAAAATATCCATCATTGCGACAGGCATTTTAACACCTTGCTCACCACTTTCTCCGTTTATTGACATGAAACCTGTCTCTGCTTGTATAATGGCATCAAAAGCAACTCTTTTTGGATCGGTTTTAAACCCTTCTATTTTGGCATATATAATTTTATCATTTATTGACTTACAGAATTTATAAGTTAAATTAAATTTCTCAGCATCTCCATGTTTGAAATTTGTGATTAAAATATCTGTAACTTTTACAAGATTAATTAGTTTTTTTTTGTCCGAGGAATTGTTGAAATCAAGGAAAATATGTTTTTTCCCCCAATTTGCACTTGAAAAATATGCTGATTGCTTTTCACTATTTTCCATTGGTTGATGCCATTTTCTTGTAATGTCACCATCAGTAATTTTGTTTTCAATTTTTATTACCTCAGCACCTAACTCTGCAAAAAACATTCCTACTGATGGACCAGCTAAAACTGAAGATATTTCAATAATTTTTAGATTCTTTATCATTTTTAATAAACTTATTACAAAATTATTAAATCCTTTTTAGCATATTTATTATATGCTTGACTTTATCTGATATATTTGAATAGATGAATCTACAAAAGAAATTTGGAACGTTTGGTGGTGTCTTTACCCCATCTGTACTTACAATACTAGGAGTAATTATGTACATGAGGCTAGGTACCGTAATTGGGAATTCCTCAAGTATTTTCATGTTTGTAGCTATAATTTTATTTGCCCACGTTATTTCAATTACTACAGGATTTAGTGTTTCATCTATTGCCACAGACAAAAAAATAAAAGCTGGTGGTATTTATTACATGTTAACTAGGTCACTTGGGTTTCCTATAGGTGGGGCTATTGGCATTACTCTTTTTGTAGCAACAGCTCTAAGTATTTCACTCTATTTAATTGGTTTTGCAGAAAGTATGTTGCCAGTTATTCAAGATATTTTTGGTATTCAAGAGATAACCACAAATCATTTTAGAATTGTAGGATCAATTGCTTTAATGGTGGTTTTATTTGTTGCTTATGTAAGCACTAGTTTTGCAATTAAGATTCAATATGTGATTCTTGTACTTATTGGCCTTTCTTTAATTTCAATTTTCACAGGTTCTAGTGATGGACTTAAAAAGGGAACAGATCTAGTTACAAACCCAAATTTTGCTGTTTTATTTGGAATTTTCTTTCCTGCGGTTACTGGTTTCACAGCTGGTGTAGCTATGAGCGGAGATCTTAAAAACCCCAGTAAATCTATTCCTTGGGGAACTATGTTAGCCATTGTTACAGGGCTAATAGTTTATTTAGCATTAGCATTTTTCCTTAATGCCTCTATAGATAAAGAGGTTTTAACTACAAACAATAATGTTCTCATTGAATTTGGCTCAATTGCATTTTTGGTTGTTGCTGGTGTTTGGGGAGCTACACTTTCATCTGCATTAGGTGGTATACTAGGTGGCCCAAGAATTCTACAAGCAATGTCTTTAGATAACATAGCGCCTAAAATTTTTGCTGTTGGTCATGGTGTTAACAATGAGCCTAGAAATGCATTAATCCTAACTTTTATTATTTCTGAATTAGGGATATTAATAGGTGAATTAAATGTAATTGCTGAAATAGTAGCTATGTTTTATATGGCTGCGTATTTATTTATAAATATTTCTTGTTTTTTAGAGCAGTGGGCAAGCCCAGATTTTAGACCGAAATTGAAAATTCCTTTATGGGTATCTTTTGTTGGCGCTATTACCACATTTCTTTTAATGGTGCAATTAAACTTAGGAGCAACTTTATTAGCTGTTGTTATCATGATTTTAATTTTCTTTTGGTTAACCCGTAAAGAATTAGTTTTAGGGTCTGGTGATGTATGGCTAAGTGTTTGGTCAAATGTTGTTAAGATCGGCCTTAGAAATTTATACAAGAAATCTGCTCACAAGAGAAACTGGCAGCCCAATATTTTATTATTTAGTGGAGCAACTAAAGAAAGGCCTCATCTGATAGAAATGAGCAAATCTATTAGTGGTAGAAATGGAATGGTATCAAATTTTGATTTAATTGAAGAGAAATCAGCAACAATTCTTTTTCCAAAACATCATCAAACAATTGCTGATGATGATATTGATGAATCTATTTTTCACAGAAGACTTTATTGTCAAAATATTTTTAAAGGAATCGAGACAATTGCCAATACATATGGGTTTTCTGGAATTGACCCTAATACAGTTCTTATGGGTTGGGCAAGGAACACTGTTGACCCTCTATGGTTTGCACAAATGACTCAGAAACTTACTCAGCTAGATTACAATATTTTGTTTTTAGATTACGACAAAAAAAGAGGGTTTGGAAATTATAAGAAAATTGATATTTGGTGGTCCTCAATAAATAGTGAAAGTGACCTTTCTTTACAGCTCTCTAAATTAATCCTTCATTCTGCTGAATGGTCTAGTGCTAATATTCGAATTTTATTTGTAAATGATTTAAACGAAAATCAAGCTTTAGTCGAAGATGTAATTTCTAGGAAATTAGAAAAATTAAGAATTGATATTTCATTTGAAATAATTGGTAATGAACTGGAGAAAAAGCCATTATATAAACTAATTCAATTGTATAGTCATGAAGCAGATTTAATAATGATGAATTTGCCTGAGATTAATAACCATTCTGAAAAGGAATATGTTGAATCTACAAATTCATTGATGGATGTTATGGGTACTACATTAATACTTAAAGCATCTAGTAGTTTTGTTGAAGAAGATTATCAACATTCTAAGTTGGGCGAGGTTTATAAAGAATCTGTAGAATTAAAAGAATATGTTTCATACAATGATTTACAAATTAAAAAAACTAGCATTTATGATTTAGATAAATTAATGCTAGATCTAGATGAAAAATTAAACCAATACAGCTTAGATTTTAGTTCTAGGTTGTATGGAGCCTTTTCAGATAATTATATAAGTTTCTCAAACCTTTTGGTAAATCGCATGACAAGTAGCTCAAATAAAGATGACTTGTTGAAATTCTACTCTGATGTAACTAAGCATGTAGAATACTTTAAGGAGAATAGAATTAATAAATTGCAACTTGCTTTGGTAGCTTCACTTGCTGACTATATAGAATCAGTCGAAAGTTTAATTGATAAATTACCTACTGAAATAGCAATTCCTATTTTTGAGAATGAAATTCAAGCTAGAAAAACAGACTCTAGATTGATAGCAAGAATTAAAGCTAGATACAGAAGGAGAATTAAAAAAGGTAATGAATTAGCTCCTTATTATGTAGGTGTGAAAGAATTGGCATCATTTCATTTTGAAAATAGTTATCTAGATGATTTTAATACATTGATTAAAAGTTTAGGTGTTTCTGGTTTCTTATTAAATGAAAAATTAAAAGAGATATTAAATATTCCTGATGAAACAAGTTTTGAGTTTAAGCAAGATTTTTCAACTGCTGAATTGTTAGCTGAAATTGAAAATTCTTTAGAGAAGGAACAAACTAAATTTTTAGGTAAACTTTTTTCACTTACAAATGATTTTGTAAATAATGTTGTTGATGATAGTGTTCGATTGGATGTTAAATCTTTGATTACATATAGGCAAGAGGAATACTATTCCTTTAAATTGACTAGTAAAATAGATAAGGTTAAAGAGTATCCCTTTTTATTTGGCGTTAATCAAGGCTTGATATTAAACCAATTAATCACTTTTGTCGACATGAAAGGTTTTAGATTAGGTGTAGTTCCTTTTTTAAAGACCAAAGAGGAGTTGTTTCTTAAAGCTCATTTTAATCAGCCAGCTAGAGTAATTAAAGAGATTGGTAAAGATGTTGATAAGTTGAATGTTAGTAAACTTGAATCTTCATTGAAAAAAATTGAGAAATTAACTTTAAGCTTTAATGTTAAAGATGAATTATTTGATTTAAGGAAACATGTTAAAGCGCAAATAGAAAATCTTTCTTTTGACTCTGAAACAATTGCAACTGATGGTGTTGGGTCGTTTGTTCAATCTCAAAGCAAGGTACCAACTATTAAAATAGATTTAGCGACTGTTGTTGAGAATTTGTTTGATAATCAAATTTTAGAAAATGTAGACCTTCTCTTTGATGAAACAAAACGACAGGTAATTAATGAGCTTCAAATTTTAGAAAATGCATTAGAGCTAAATAAATTCACAATCATAAATCAGGCTGATGATAGCCTTCTTAAAGATGTAGTTGATAAGTCTTCAATTGCTTTATTAAATTGTGAGTCTAAATTGGATACTATCAATGAACGATTTTTAATAGAATTCAATAAGATATTCGATTTAATTGAAGATGTTTTTGTAGAGGATGTAGTGATTGAAAGAGCAAAGAACCATCACTCTAGTGTTACAAATGAAAAAAATAAAGGTTTCTTCACGCGTAAATTTAATTTATTATCTGATTATGTTAAATCAAAATATTCTAAAACAGATGATCTTTTTATTCAAGTTCAAGATTATTTGACTTTTTCTAAATATTTTAATAAAGAAAAATCTGTAGAAACCCCTATTTCTATTTTAAAAAAATTTAGTGATGAGGTTCTACCTAATTCTTCAATAATTAATCAGCTTCCATTTTACTACAAACAGCTTTTTATAGGTAAACATGTCTCACCATCAGAACCTTTAGAAAACAGACATTCAGAATTTAATCAGGTGAATAATGTAATTGCTGATTTTAAAAAAGGTAATCCAAGTGTTGTTTTTGTTGCAGGTGAATCCGGTTCGGGCAAAAGTTTTTTAGTAAATAATGTTTTAAATTGCTTGAATGACAAGCATGAAGTTTATAAAATTAAACCGAATGTTTCGTTTAATAGTGATGGCGCTTCTTTAATTAATCAATCCTTAAAATTAGCTACTAATCTTAAAGGCTCTAATACTGAAATATTATCTTCTCTAGAGAATCAGCCTATAGTTTTTATTGAAGATTATGAGTCATGGTGGATGCGAACAGAAGATGGATTTAATATTTTAAATGAATGGGAAAATATTTTCTCTAATTTTTCAAAAGATATATTGTTCATTATTGAATGTAATTTGCATTTTTTGAAATTAATTAATCAGGTGAAATCATCCAGTAATTTAATTTTTTCAACTGTTTTTATTCAGCCATTAAATACTTTTGAAATCCAGAAAAACATTATAGAAAAAAATAATATTGGTGGTGTAATTTTTAACTGGAAAAATAAATCATCCTTTAATTCATCTAAGCGACACTTTAATCGTTTTTTTTCAAAGCTTAATCGTATTTCTCATGGTAATATTAAATGGGCTTCTTTAAATTGGATGGCTTCAATTACAGATTTCAACGATAACAACATTGAGATTTCATATTTTAAACAAAAAAATATTCCTGATGTCCTTAGTACCGATTGGGATTTAATTTTACTGCAGGTTGTTATTCATAAATCAATTAATATTAAAGATTTATTTGTTGTTTTTAGTGACTATTCAAATGAACAAATAAATGAAAATGTTGGCTCACTTGTAAGATCAAAGTTATTAGATTCTGATCATGGTGTTCTAACAATTAACCCTTATTTGCAACCTTTTGTTATTCAATATTTATATGATAAAAAACTATTATTTTGAATGATTATCAACACATATCTCTATTTATAATTTTCAAAATAATTTTTGAGATTACATTTTTTGTATTCTTTTTTTGGTTTTCAAGGGAATATCTTGTTAAGTTTTTAAGAGATCTTAAATTGAAGAAAAGATTAACTTTTTATATACCTATAGCTAGAAATATATTTTGGTTTTTTTATGCGTTCTATATTTTTTCATATTTAGTAAATGTCAATGTTATATTGGCTGCAATTACATTTGTTTTTTTAATGTTGATTTTCTGGAAATCTATAATTAATTTAATTTATGGCATATTATATAAAATTCAAAATGGAAATGTTTACGGTTCGCAAATCACCATTAATGAATTTTCAGGGTTAATAGTTTCACTGAAAAACACAAAAATGGAAGTAGAGTCAGAGGCTGGGAAGATTTTTCAATTTCCTTACGTAAGTTTGTTTACCCAGAAAGTCTCAATTCCAACTATTGGAAAAAGCATGCTAATTAATCTCAAATATGAGCTTAAAAATCATCTTTCTGAACAAGATGTGTTTAATTTGAAAAAACAAATACTATGCTCGCCATATGTGATAAATCCATCTGCATTGTCTGTAGAGGTTTATAACCTCGAGCTAAAGAAAATGCTTTCTATCAAGTTGTTAGTTTTAAATTCTAAATACATAGATTCTCTTAAGTCTCATGTAGATACTCAGTGTGAGAAATTAATTAATTAGTTTTTCAACAAGGCACAGTATTTGTTTAATTAATCACTAATGTTATTTTTACTTAATAAATGGATAAAATCTAAAAAATGAAAAGTAAAATACCTATTCATTGGCAAATTATTATAGGACTAGTTCTAGGAGTTTTTTGGGCAATAACTTCATCTTTCTTAGGTTGGAGTGATTTTACACTTGATTGGATTGATCCTTTTGGCAAAATTTTTATAAAGCTGCTAAAAATGATAGCAGTTCCAATTGTTCTTTTTTCTTTAATTAAAGGTGTTTCTGAATTAGCAGATATATCTAAGCTTGGTAAGTTAGGTTTTAAAACTTTGGGTATTTATGTCATTACAACCGTTATCGCAGTTTCTGTAGGACTTTCTTTAGTAAATATTTTTAAACCTGGAAACACTATTTCTGAACAACAAAAAATTGAAAATAGAATTCAATATGAGTTGTGGTGTAATGAATCTGGTAACGAAATTAAAGATGGAATATCATTTCTTAATGATCCAAATAATAGTTTGTTAATTGAAAATGCAAAAAAGAAATTTGATAGACGAAAAACTGAATTTGATAACAATCAATCTTTGCTGTCAAGAAAAGAAAATGTTAATAAGCAAAAAGGTGCTAGGCCGCTACAATTTTTAGTTGATATAGTTCCTTCAAATATTTTTGAATCATTAACCAATTTGAAGTCAATGCTTCAAATAATATTTTTTGCGGCATTTTTTGGAGCTATGTTGTTATTGATCCCAAAAGAGAAAGCAGACCCAGTAAATGTATTGATTGATGGGTTGAATGATGTTTTCTTAAAGATGGTTGACTTGATAATGAAAGCAGCTCCATTTTTTGTATTTGCTCTTTTAGCTGGAAAACTTTCTGAAATTGCTAAAGACGACCCTTCAATTCTTTTTGAAGTCTTTTACTCATTAGGTGCTTATTGCTTAGTCGTTCTTGGTGGTTTGTTCTTTATGGCTTTTATTTTTTACCCTATGCTTGTCATTATTTTTACAAGAAAAAAAATAAGTTACTCCAGTTTTTTTAAAAGAATTTCTCCTGCTCAATTTTTAGCATTTTCTACAAGCTCTAGTGCTGCAACATTGCCAGTTACAATTGAGTGTGTGAGAGATAGGTTAGGAGTTTCAAAAGAAATATCAAGTTTTGTATTACCTATTGGTGCAACTGTTAACATGGATGGGACAAGTCTTTATCAGGCTGTAGCTGCTATTTTTTTAGCTCAATACTTTGGGGTAGAATTGGATATTTCACAACAACTCACTATTATTATAACCGCTACATTAGCTTCCATAGGTTCAGCGGCTGTTCCTGGTGCAGGAGTAGTAATGCTTATGATTGTATTGGAATCTGTCGGTCTAAATGCAGAATGGGTTGCTCTTATATTACCTGTAGATAGAATTCTAGATATGTGTAGAACTGTCGTAAATGTAACTGGTGATACAACAGTTGCAACTGTAATTGCAGCAGGAGAGAATAAATTAAATGTTGTTCGGTGAGGATAAAATGCAAACCTATTGATATGTGCAAATTTTATTCTTTTTTCTTTCTTTTATTTATTGCTTTTATAGTTAATGCTCAGGATGATGATATTTGTTCTGACATATCTAACGATAAAGTTTTGAAACTCTATGAAAAGGCTAAGAATTCAAAAAAATACGATTATAAAGAAAGAGTCTCTTTCTTTAAAGAGGCAATTGAGTTTGATGAAGATTGTGTGCAATGCATGTGGGAATTAGCTAAATTAACCTATCGAAAGGCTTCGTCAAAAGGAGCTAAAATGGATGTTCCAAAAAAATATTTTCATAAAATAGAGTCTATATGTCCAGATTATCATGCTGATGTTTATTATTATTTAAGTTTAATTTATTATTCAGAAGTTAATGATTGCGAGTCTAAAAAATATTTTCAAAAATTTTTAGATTTCTCAACTGAAGATTACGATAAATTATCCAGAAATTATTCAGATCAAGTTTCGTCTGTTGAGCTAACCCTTCCAGTTGCTGAATTTTATTGCGACTTTTATTCAAACCCTGTAAATTTCACTCCGTTTCTTCTTCAAAATGTTTCAACTGCTACTAAAAATGAATTTCTTCCAACTATTTCCCCAGATAACGAATTACTTTATTTTACTAGAGAATACATGTATAAAGCAAAAGGAGACGTGATAACACAACTCAGGCAAGATTTCACTTTGAGTGAAAGGTTAAATGTTAATGAATCATTTAATTCTGGAAAAGTTATGGATGCTCCTTTCAATGTTGGTCCAAAATATGGTGGTGCTACTATTTCATTAGATAATAAAGAATTGTATATATGTGCTTGTAGTAAAAACGGAGCGTATAATAACTGCGATATATTTGTTTCACATTTAGAATTTGTTGAAAAAGGAGAGCTTACAGATACTGTTGTTTTACGGTGGTCAGAGTTAAAAAATTTAGGGCCAAACATAAATGGACCCCAAACATGGGAAGCTCAGCCGTCATTATCTGCAGACGGGAAAACATTGTATTTTGCATCTGCCAGACCAGGAGGAAAAGGCAGTGTAGATATATATTTTTCTAATCGGCAAACCTGATGGATCATGGGGGAAAGCTGAGAATATAGGATTTCCAATTAACACTCCTGAAAGTGATAAGTCTCCATTTATACATACCGATAGTAAAACATTGTATTTTGTATCTAAAGTTTCAGAATATCGTTTAGGTGCGGGAGAGTTTGATATCTTTTATACAAAGCAAGATAAAAAGACAGGTAAATGGTTGGAGCCTCAAAATATTGGCCATCCAATAAATTCAGAGGGAGATGAAGAGGCAATAATTGTTACTACTGATGGTGAGTACGCATATTACTCGTCTGAACGTTCAGATATAGGAGCGGGAGGGAAAGGATATATTCTATTTTTCTATGCCTGAAAAAGCTAAGCCTGATAAAGTTGTACTGATGAAGGGGAAAATAGATGCTGAAGATTTACAATCTTTAGAAGACACTAAGTTAGAGGTTAGGTTTAAGTCGGGTGAAACTTATGAGCAAAAAATAGATATTGAAGATGATGGAAGCTATGTTGCTATTGCAAACATTGGTAGTGGTGAAGAGGATGTGGTCTTAGAAGTTAAAAAGGAAGGGAAAGCATTTGAGTCTAAATTGATAAAGAAAGAAGATGCTAATGTCACTTTTATTGAAGGTCAAGAATTAGAAATAAAGAATATAGAAAAGGGTAGTACACATACTATTCAAGATATTCTTTTTGAAACAAATTCATCAAAAATAGATCCATCTTCAGAGCTTGTGCTTGAAGCATTTGCCTCTTGGTTGAATCTTAATCGTGATATAGAAATTGAAATACAGGGGCATACTGATGATGTTGGTGGTGAAGATGATAATTTAGCTCTTTCAAAAGACAGAGCTTTTTCTGTTATGGAGTTTTTGATAAATCAAAATGTACTAGCATCAAGAATGAAGTTCAAAGGCTATGGTGAGCTAACTCCAAAATTTAAAAATGACAGTAAATTCAACAGAACTAAAAATAGACGCACAGATTTTTTAATTTTGTAGAATAAATACTATTGAATAAATTTTATATACATATCATTTTTGATTCTATTTATTGCTTTTGGCTGCAGCAATGATGCCGACTACTTTTTTAACAAAACCATTTCCAAACAAGTAGTTGAAGGCAATAAAGCACTCATGTCTGGGGATTATTCAAAAGCTAAGGAATTATATAAGCTAGCTTTAGTCGAAAACCCACATGATCCTCTTGCTTTAAATAATATGGCTGAGTTGTATGCGTATGCAAAATCAATACGATAGCGCTCTTTATTTTTTCAACCTTTCAGTAGAGTATGATTCATTAAATCCATATACCTTCAATAATAGAGGCCCAATTATTTGAAGTTATTGGGGGTAAAGATGCTGCATTAAAAGATTTTAATAAAGCAATAGAACTTGACAGTTTATTCTCCATCGCATTTTTAAATAGAGGCGAACTTTTTTTGGAAATGTTTCAAATTGATCTAGCAATGGCTGATTATAACAAAGCTATTTCTATAGACCCTCTAAATCCAATCTTCTATAATAATAGAGGTGATTTAAAGGATATTAATGATGATCGATTGGGTGCTATTGAAGATTTTGATAAAGCAATTGAGCTGGATTCATTATATAGTATTGCTTATGTTAATCGAGCATTTTCAAAAAAATTAATTCATGATTTCAATGGTGCTGTTTTAGACTATGATAAAGCAATTTCTATTGATTCATTAAATCCTATTTTTTATTATGATAGAGCGGAAATTAGGATGGAAATGGGTGATGCAGCAGGTGCTTGTAGAGATTGGTTGATTTCACGTGATCTTGGTTTCGATATCCCCGATTACCACGATTTAATTGACAGTTATTGTGATTCTAATTTGAATTATAATTCTAATTAGAATAAGTCTGTTTTTATATATTTTATTTTCATATGATTGAATTGTTTTTGACATTTTTGATTTGTACAAATTTAACTTCTGAATTGGATGTTTTTAGTTTAAGTAAAGAGTCTATCAAGATTGGTGATCAAATTTGGATGAAAAAGAATCTTGATGTAGTTTTTTATCAAAATGGAGATTCAATCCCACATGTTCAAGATGCTCAAAATTGGTCTAGCCTTAATTCTGGTGCTTGGTGTTATGTTGATGAAAATATTTCTAAATATGGTAAGCTATATAATTGGTATGCTGTAAATGATTCTAGAGGTCTGGCTCCTCTAGATTGGAAAGTTCCAAGTAATAATGATTGGCAAATATTAATCGATTATTTAGGTGATGAGAATTCTGCTGGAAGATCAATGAAAAGTAAATACGGTTGGAAAGATGGTGGTTGTGGAACAAATCATTCAAAACTTAATTGTTTGCCAGGTGGAGGTAGGGCTGGTAATGGTGATGTGTTTGGCTCTATTGGTGGTAATATAGGTTTTTGGACTTCAACTGAAATACAAGTAAGTAGTGGAGAATCAACAAGTGCATTTAGTAGAAACCTTGATTATTACAATAACAAAGTTTATAACTTATAAAGTAAATAAGAGGAATGGTTTTTATATAAGGTGTTTAAAAAATTAATTTATTTATTCATTATAAAAACAGGAACAGCTTCAAAAAAATCTTTTCCTTTATATGAATGAATGTTAACATCCATTACTTCTGAGTTCTCAATTTTAACACTAATAGTTCCATCTTCATTTAAGGGAATAATCCCGTAATTTTGAGGAAGTAATTCAGTTTTTATGTTATTCCCATAAGTTTTGGGTATAAAATCGAGTTGGTTTAAAGTGATAATACTTAGGTTTACGGCAATAATAGCAAGTAATATTTTTATTGTTTTATCCTTTATCATTCTTAAATATTTAAAGTTTAATTAACAAATTTATTTAATAATGGATGATTTGTTTTTTATTTGGGATGAAACATACTTTAATTTGGTTAAATGTTAACTTCTTTAGGAGAAATAATTTCAACCTCACTGTCTTTTTGTTCTTTGATCATGCATAATGTTGATCCAACAACTGCAATTACAGAGACAAAACTTGCGATAATAGATCCTAAAAAAGGAATTAAAAAGCATAAAACGAAAATTGATCCAGTTCCAGTTGCTAGCCCTTTATTTTCTTTGATGTGAAGAATACTTTGCTTAATGTTGAGTCTTCTCCTTTCATTAGTGTAATCCATGAATGAAAAACCATAGAAATATGACGATATTATTAAATTCCCAAAGAAAGAAACAAACCAGCCAATAACAGGGATAAAGCTTATAATAAAAAATAAAATAACCCATAAGGACTGAATACACATGTTTCTTATTACAAGAAGAATGGCTCTTATAATATCTCTTGTAAATTGATAAAGGTCAAACTTTAATTTTTTTCCAGTAATAATCGCTTCAGTTTTTTCAGATAGAAAAGCTAAAACTGGTGAGAGAACAATTAATGATATGTAACCTCCAAACAAAAGAAAAATATAGAAAAATGCAATTTTAAAAACAATCCATATTGCCCAGCTTAAGCTTTCTTTAGACCATTCAAGTAAGGTCCCCCAAAACCCAGGAGCGATCTAAAGAGTTAAATTGATTTATGGCCCATTCAATTGAAAGGTCGGTTGCTGAATTAACAAGGGATATTCCACCAAAAAAAACTAACAAATTAAAAAGAAGAGGAAAAGTAAAATAATACCATAAGCCATTTTGAAAAATGAAAGTTAGGGCAGTTCCATAAGATTTAAATCCAGTGCCGAATTGTCTAAAAATTTTTTTCATTTTAAATTGAATTGCTTTGTTTAATGAATTTTATATTTTAGTTAAAATTAATTCTAAATAGTTCGGATATATATTCTTTAAATATTAAATTATAAAATAATAATAATATATTAACTTCAAATTCAATTATTAATTATGTCTTTTTTAAATTCTATAAAGTTATTAGTGATATTTTTTTCATTTTCTCTGCACTTAAATGTATTGTCTCAGAGTGATGTAGAGTTTAAACAAGCTAATTCTAAAAAAGCTCTAAAATCTGATTCTTCTGTTGTTGATGGACTTAGTTCTACTGAGAAATATGCTCTTAAAATGTTAAATAAGGGTTATAGTTTGAAGTCTATTGCATTACAAACTAACCTAAATAAAAAGAGAATAAAAATAATTAGAAAGAAATACATTAAATGAGTTCGCTTATTAATTATTTTTTTCAACTGTATAAATAAGGTGATATGTGCGTTGTTTTTATTGTGATTAAGTGTTTATTACAATAGATATTAAATTTATTTATTTTTGAGATATTAGTAATTGTTTTAATATTTAGATGGGAAATTATAGTGAATGGGAAGAGTATAGGACTGGTTTTTTAATGGATGCTTATACAAAAGAATTTAATGATTGTTTTAATTCTAAATTTTCTAGGTTGGATAAAGCTTCAGATCAGGAATCTAAGGTTTTAGATTATTTAGATGAACTGAATAGCTTATCAGCTAAGGATGAGCTTGTAAAAGGTTGGAGAAGTTACATTTCTGATAAAATGTATAATTTACTTAAATCATTTACTGTTGATGGTTATTCTGGTGATTATGAACTCTACCTTGAATACAGTAATTGCCTTAAGAAGCTAGATGAAGACTCCGATTTTTTTAAAAATCAGCTCAATTAAGCCTGTATATCGATATGTTTCTTTTCATTCTAGCGTTTTTATGATTATATGGTTTTCTAGTTCTAGATTTACTGTCATTAGCACTCTCTAGTAAAGTGAAAGCTTTCATTTTCTAAATCAGGAATGTTTAATGAACTGGCTTTGTGCAGTTACTTAAATCATTTTGAGGGTAGCTAGAGTAGTAGTCCATGATTTACACCAGAAAGAAGTGATTTGGCATTAGATGTGCTTTGTCCTTTGTAGCTGTAGCAAGCCATTACTAATATAGACTCAATTAGTGTTATTTTTTTAGTCATTTTGCAAATTTTTTGCAAAAGTATTCTGACTGGCTGTATGGATTTATAGTTTTGGAGAAAATAAAAGTCCTATTATTCATCTTTTATAAAAGGTCCAAAATTAGTTTATCTTGATTAAATCTAAAAAGTTTATGGTTAAATTTGTAAAAGGTCTGATCCATGTGTTATTTTGGTACGTATTTCTGTTGATTTTGACATATGAAGGCTAACAACGAATAATAGTGATTATTTATCGAAGTATTTTTTAAAAAAGTTCGTCAGCAATTAAAACTAGGATTGTGATCCCTGAGCGAACGGAGATAAGTAAAAGATGGAACTGATTTTTATCTTTTTAGAATTCTTCTAGTTTTCGTGATAATTCTCTGACTCAATACGAATTAAATAAACCGCTGAAGAATAGCTTGTCATGTCAATGTTTATCTGGTCAGTACCAATTTCTATGATTTGTTCCCATATTAGCTTGCCATCAACAGAGAAAAACCCAACTTGAGCTTCCTCAGAAATTGGATTGGTAAAGATAACATTGGCATAATCTGTTGCTGGATTAGGCATGACGATAACATCAAACGCATCGTTAACATCCATTATATCAACTAGATTTGTTGTTGCACATGATCCGCTGTTAATGGTAAGTGTAACATTATACGTCCCAGTTGAATTGTATACATGTATTGGATTTTGTTGAGTTGAAGTAGATCCATCTCCAAAATCCCATAACCAGCTGTAAGCACCCGTTGAGTTGTCAGTAAAATAGACAATGTTGTTATCAATTGTTTTTTCAAAATTTGTTTCAACAACATTGGCTAGTTACTTGTTGCAGAGGGCTCACACAAGGAGCAGTTTTTATCTCCCAATCATATAGATAGTAATAATAATCTTGAGATGAATTGGCAGAGGAACTTGTAAGTGATAATAAATCAGTACTAATATATGGGTAGGTAGGTCCTGAATTGTTTCTATATAAATTCATTTGATTTCCACCAATGGAATAATTACCAGATTGTGGAACTTCCATATTTAAATTTATCCTTTGAGGTCCATCATTTAGGGAGACAGTAACCTGAGATAAAACAGGGTTAACCGGAGCGTTCCCACCATCTTGTACATTGCCATCCCAAAGATAGATTGTTCTGTCTCCAGCTCCATCTGCATCAACCCATGCGGATAAAATTGTAAAGCTAGTATCTGCAGTAAAATTAATTGCTCCATAAAAGGTAGATCCATGGTATCCGCCTGTTCCAAAATTGTTGTCTAATGGTCCTGCATTTACAGTAGGCTTTTCTATAACATCTTTAACAGTATAGATTAGTGAGCTATCAAGCGGTGGAGTAGTTAGTGTGTCTCCAATGTGAACTAACGAATGTTATTAGCATCGTACCAATATAACTCTCCGTTCCCATTTGTGGCTGACCAATTCAATTGGGGTATTTATGCAGCCCTCCCCATTGGTTATGGTTGCAACATTAGGATATTCAATAATGACAAATGCATTTTTAGTCACATAATCTGAGCCCAAGGAGTTAGAAGCTGTTAGGCTAACATTATAAATGCCATCACTAGTGTAATTGTGTGAAGGGTTTTGAATAGAGGAAGTTTGTCCATCTCCAAATTCCCAAAGCCACTGTGATTAGGATAGTTTCCAGAAAGATCAATAAAATCAATTGCTCCCTCGCAAGAGTAATTTAAATTAGATTGGAAGTCTGCAAAGGGAGGGAGCGCAGAAACAGTTACATTAATGTTGTCAATATAAAGGTTGTTTCCATATCCAGTAATGTTTACAAATCGAAGGGTGATGTTATTTCCTAAATAATTGTTTAAGTCTATGGTTTCGTTTTGCCAATCACCAGCAGAAGATGGTTCCCAACTTCCCGTTGAGCTCTGGCCTGCAGATAATGTAGCTCCGTTTTTGAAAAACAACTGACTGTATGTTAAGCCACAATCAGTTGAAATGTCAATTCTAAGGTCATCAGAGTAGGTCGCACTATACAAGACATAAGCGATAATCAAAAGTTAAATTGGCAGAATCACCAGTAGTTAAGTCCATGGATAAAATTTGCATTATATCTTCTTGTCCAGTGGCATTGTATGCAAAGTTGTTTACAAAAACTGCGCTTGTGGGATTCCCATCAGCTCCTGTAACACCTGTTTGTTGCCAAGTAATGTCGTTATCAGCATTAATTAAAGTAAGGTTGTTAGGGGGGAAAGTGCCAGTTTCAAAATCTTCAGCGTAAGGATAAGAACCATAAGGTTGAGCTACTTCAATATACTCTACAATAGTATCGTTACAATATGTACTGTCGTTTGCTAATCCAGTCCATACTTTAAGCGTATATAGCCCAGGACTATTAAATGTTAATGTATTGTTGAATGTGTAATTTAATGTTCCTCCAGCAGGAACTGATCCAGCAACACTTTCATTGACAATGGGGCCGTTATTTAATTGGATAGTAGATAGGGAAGTTGGATTCGGTCAAATAGTCCAATATTTTCTATTGTAACTTCAACATCGGAAGAGGTAAGTGCCCCGTTGCAAGTTTCAAATAAAGGAGTTAAAGGAGAGATCAATTCGTTAATGCCAGCATCATTATCTCCTTCACAAGACAGAAAACAGCCTGCTGTCCCGCCTGAATGAACCATTGTACTCAACAGCAATTTGTCTAAGGCTCCTAGTTCCATTAGCTCCATTAGCCCGAACAGAAAACCAATAATCTAAGTTTACATCAGCAACATAAGCATTAAAGCTTAATCCTGACGATGAGCCAATAGAGTCCATGAATTTTGACACCTAACATAAAAACATCATAGCTGGTAGCATTTGCTACTGAATCCCAAGCGATTTGAATTAGATTCTGATTAGGGCAAACACGGTTTATTCTTATGTTTTCAGGTCTATCCATGATTGAGAAATTAGCATCGCTTTGATCAGTAGGCAGCCCCTCTGCTTACTCTGATTCTTCCTTGTCCTGTGATAAGTTGTTGGGACAGTCCAAGTAGTAAATCGAGAGGAACCAGGTACTGTATTTATAGTAGACCAATTGTTTCCTCCATCAGGGGAATATTCAATTAGAAATGTTCCAGAGCTTTCATAGGCATCCCAGTGTATTCTGTCTTGAGTTCCGGGAAGTAATCCTTCGCCACCCATTGGAAAGGTTACCGTTATATCATCATATAAGAATTCATATAAAACAATGTAATTGTGATTGCCAAATGGTAGGGTAGTGCCTTTAACTTTGAGCTCATAAGCGCCAGCACTAGGATTGTTTATTGCTACTTGTTCCATATTATTTAAATGATCTTCTCCTCTACCTGCAGGGTCTGCTAATGCAACTGGATTAGGAGAATGATCTAAAACCCATGGTAGGTGTACAAAATTAGATGGAGATGAAACAGATGCATCTAAATCGTTAACAAGAGCATAGGAAGATGAAGTGGAAGCCTGTTGATCTGCCCAATAGACCATGATTTTAGCTCTAATTACTCCAGAAGGAATAGTTATTGAGTGAATATTGCTGTCACCTTGAGCTACAGAAGCAGAAAAATAACGATTGTCTTCGATCAATTTTAGTGCTTTTAAAGCATTTACTTTACCCCAACCATAAATAAAATCTGGACCATCGTTACCTAAATCGTTAGCTGTGTTTAAAAGTGCAGATTTTAAAAGTGCTGAAGAAGCAGTAGCTCCGCTATTTAATTCTTTATATGCCTGATGTAATTGTGCCATAACTCCACAAATACCTGGTGCTGCAGCTGAAGTTCCTCCTCCTGGTGCATAACTATTGTTAGGATCTGTAGACATTTGACTATTTCCATGAGCACTTAAATCTGGTTTAATTCGACCGTCTGAAGCGGGCCCTCTTGATGAGCTATTTAATACAACATCTATTTCATTCAAGTTTGCAGTAGCAATAACATTTTTACCAATTTTATGTCCGCCAGTTATGTTTCCCCATTGGTCACCTGCACCATAGCCACAATCATTGTTGTTGCTGTTTCCAGCAGAAAAGGTTTGCATTAGTGATGGGTTGTTATAGATCTCTTGGTCAACAAGTAAGGTAGTATTTGTATAGCCAGCATTACATCCATTTGAATAAGAAGAGTTGAATACCATAACAGCACTATCTTGATGAAGTGCAATTGTACCAGACATGTTAGCATTATATTGACGAATATGAAGGTAAGATGCAGGAGCCATTCCTCTCATAAGTGGGTCAAGATTACCAGCTCCACCAGCAATACCAGCAGTCATGTCTCCATGAGTTCCTGTAAAATCACCAGCTACATCTTGTTGGTTTACTCTACCAGTAAAATCGATATGGGGACCAACAAATCCATCATCATTGATGGCAATAGCAATACCATCTCCATCGTAATTTAAGCCTCCAAAGTAGTCATTGTCAATTGCATTGGATCGGTGAAGATTTCTTCCATCATCAGATTCTGCTTTTCCTGGTTCAGAAATTAAATCAATAAACCTTAT
>CALSPA010000015.1 GCA_943788115.1 uncultured Flavobacteriales bacterium | reverse complement strand
TGGCTTTTCTAGTGAATTTATGTTCATTATAAGCTTTTGCAATAAAAAACTTCAAATGTGCTACATCGCTTTCCATTTCATGTTTTAGTGCTAAAGCAAGCCCTCTTTCAAGATTTTCTATTCCTTTATTAAAATAACCCAGGCTTACATAAGAAGTCCCTATGTTGTTGTAAGCGGTAACCATGTTTCTTACGTGCCCATTCTTTTTAGTTAATGCTAGTGCTTTCTTGTAATAAAAAAGCGCTTTAACATAGTTATTTAGTTCTGTATAATTTCTGCCTAAATTTATATTGATGCTAGCTCTTGCAACATCATCATTTTCAGTAATGTAGGTTAATGACTTTTTACAAACTTCAATGGCCATTTCGAAATCACCTACTAACTGATAAAAAGCAGATAAATTAGCCGTAATTGTTGCTAAATTAATGGAGTCATTGCTGATTTGAAGTTTTGGGATTGCTTCATTATAATAATCAATTGCTCTCGCATAATCACCAATTAAATAGTAACTCACTCCAAGGTTAGCATAACCTTTAGCAATTCCTGAGGAGTACTTTATTTTATTAGATAAATCTAAAACTTGTTTATAGCAAAATATAGCACCTTCATAATCGCCTTTATCTAGTTGAATGTTTCCCCTTAAGTTGAGAATATTAATACTGCTTTTTAAATCATTTTCTCGTTTTGCTAAAGCACTTGCTTTGTCTAAATAAATAATTGCTGAATCGTATTTTGCAACCAAAGAATACAAATCTGCGGTTAATCTAAGTGCATTAATTTCTCCAAATAAATAGCTGTTAAATTTTGAAAGCTTTAAAGCATAGTTAACCATCTTAATTGCTGAATCTGGATTATTATTAGCAACTGAACGATAGGTTTGAAATAAATTATTGATTATGCATGTGTCGGTAGGACAATTAAAAGATTCTTTATTATAGTCTTGTCCTAGAAAAGAAATTGGAACAAATAATAATCCAATAAGTAAAATTCGGAACGATTTTCTCAAAGAAAATACGCTGCTAAATGAGATTATAAATATTCCTTTCATTTGTTTTCTACAGTTAATGCATTGTAAAATTAGGGGCACTTTACTGTAAATTAAGCTTTGTTTCAACTTAATTTAATGAAATTTTATACTATAAAATTTATAAAAAAACCTAATATCACTTAGGGGTTTTCCTCATTAAAAGTTGTCTCACTAGAACAACTTTTTATATACATTAGAGTATTCAAAGTGCAAACATAAGCACAAAATGAGGTTTATTTAGGTAACTATGAAATTAATTGAGCTATTTCCTGTATGTGTTCTTGTTTCTTCTAAATTTTCTATCTATTAGTTGTGTTATTGTTCTAAGATCTGTTCTAATAACATCTTTTGAAACTTATCTATAAATGATTCTTGATTCATTAATAATACTGCTTGATTTTTTTTCATTGTTACTTATTTTAAGATTAATAAGCACAAAGGAACTAAGGACTTGACAACATTATAACACACCACAAACACACCTTTTTACACACTATATTTTGAGCATAAAAAAAGGAGTCCATTGGACTCCCTAATTAATTGTGTTTGCACTATACAGATATTCTTATCTGTTGTTTGTTGTCCCACTAGGGCTCGAACCTAGACTCTTCTGTACCAAAAACAGACGTGTTGCCAGTTACACCATGGGACAATAAGTCGGCAAAATTAATTCATTTTTTTTACCTACCAAATTTATTTTATACTATTAATAAAATGTCAAAAATTATTTAATTTTTGTTAGTATGCTTTAAATCTCTAATTACGTATATATTTTATTTTCGCAGACTTAATACATTAAAATGAGTTATAAGAATCTAAATAATTATACTGGCTGGCTAGTATTGCTTATTGCAACAGTAGTTTATCTAATGACAATGGAGCCAACTACAAGTCTTTGGGATTGTGGAGAGTACATTACAACTGCTAATAAATTGAAGTTGGCCACCCTCCAGGAGCACCTTTTTTATGATGTTGGCAGATTGTTTCGGCCTTTGTTTGTCCTGAAAATGCTGCTATGATGGTAAATGCTATGTCTGCTTTAGCAGTTCGTTTTCTATTTTATTTTTATTTGGTCCATTACGATGCTTGGTAGAAAATTTGCTTTAAAATCTGGTCGAGATAGACCTTAGTAAAAGCATTGCAATAATTGGTAGTGGGGCAAGTAGGTGCTCTTACTTACACATTTACAGATTCTTTTTGGTTTTCTGCTGTAGAAGGAGAAGTCTATGCCATGTCATCCTTATTTACTGCAATAGTTTTTTGGGCAATTCTTAAATGGGACATTGAAGTTGATGAGCATGAACAAGCTTTGAAAGCTAATAATACTTTTTTAGGACACCCAAACAGATGGATTTTATTTATAAGCTACCTGATTGGTCTTTCAATCGGTGTTCACTTGTTGAATCTACTTGCAATTCCAGCGATTGCATTTGTTGTTTATTTTAAAAAATACAAGTTCTCCTGGGGTTCTTTTATTGTTACAGGAATTCTTTCTTTGGTAATTCTTGCAACTATTCAAGATATAATTATTCCAAAAACTGTTTCACTTGCCGATTGGTTTGAACGTTTATTTAAAAACACATTTGATTTGCCTTTTAACTCTGGTGCTTTATTTTTCATACTTTCAATTACGGCATTAATTGTAATAGGAATTAAGCTTTCAACTAAAAATGATAAGCCACTTTGGAACACAGTAATTGTTTCTTTTGCATTATTGCTAATAGGTTACTCGTCTTTTGTAATGATTGTAATTCGCTCTGAAGCCAACCCACCTTTAGATGAAAACAATCCTGAATCACTATCTCAACTTCACTCCTATCTTAAACGAGAGCAATATGGCTCTTGGCCAGTTTTACACGGACAATATTGGAATTCGCCTGTAGAAAGTAGCTGTGAAGAAGAATTCATAGGGCCAGACAAAAGTAGCTATATGAAAACATTTATTATTTCATCTAACAGTAGCTTTCTTGAGGTTAATAAAAATGATATAACAAAAATTCAATCCATTTTAGCTCCAATAAATTTACACACCAATATTATTGAAAACAAAAACAAACCTTCAAGATTAACTTTAAAAGAAGATGAGCTCTCTTTTATGAATATGTGGGATTTAAATGAATTCAAAAAAAGTGTAGCCACAACAAATCTAGCCCTTAAAGAAAGTGGGTTTAAACCATTTATTAGTTTTAACGATGAAGTTCAAGAAAAATACCTCAACATATTAGAAGGTAAAAAGGGTGATCGTAAATTTCAAAGTGAATACACAACTTTGTTTCCAAGAATGTATCGAAATGGAGAAGGTCAAAAATACATGGCTTGGTGCAGCTATGAGGTTGATCCGGCAACTGGGATTTATGTCTATGGGGGTAATGAGTCTAAGCCACTTCCTCTAGGTCAAGATATGGATAGACCCACATATTATGAACGACTTAAGCAATATGGCGCGGCTCAAGAGGCAAAGAGTGTTGGACAAGATGGTTTATACTTGCCCTCATTTAAAGAGAACATTTCTTACTTGTTTAATTATCAAATTGGGTGGATGTATGGTCGTTATTTTTTATGGAATTTTTCAGGTAGACAAAATGACATACAAGGATATGGTGTTTCTGGTGGAGGAAGTGCTATTTTAGAAGGAAATTGGTTAACAGGAATAAATGCTATTGATGAACAGCGGCTAGGTAATCAAGAAAATTTACCTGTAAACTTAAAACTTAATAAGGGTTACAATGCATACTACATGCTTCCTTTAATTTTAGGCCTTATTGGTTTCTTTTTTCAAATGAAAAACCACCCAAAAGGCTGGTTTACTGTATTACTACTGTTTCTACTTACTGGTTTAGCTATTGTTATTTATCTTAACCAAAAACCTGCCGAACCAAGAGAAAGAGATTATGCTTATGCTGCATCTTTTTATGCGTTTTCTATTTGGGTAGGTCTTGGAGTTTATGCCTTATTTGATGTGGCGAGAAAATCTAAAAGCTGGAACTCAATGCTGCCTGTTTTAGGGGCTAGTGTTGGAGGAAGTGTCTTTATTTTAGGCGTTCAATACATTACAGGACAAACTCTTGCTGCTGGGTTAACCTTTCTATACATAACTGTAGTAATCTCTATTTTGTATGCTTTAATGGTGCTAATTGGAAAATATTTAAAAAACCCAGTTTCCCATGCTGCAATTCCATTATTATTGTGCTTAATTGTTCCTACTCTTCTTGCGTTTGACAATTGGGATGATCATGATAGATCCAATCGTTCTACAGCTAGGGATTTTGCTTATAATTACTTAATGTCTTGCGACTATAATGCCATTCTATTTACAAATGGTGACAATGACACATTCCCGCTATGGTACATTCAAGAGGTAGAAGGAGTTCGAACAGATGTTCGTGTTGCAAACATGAGCTTACTAAGTACAGATTGGCACATCAATCAAATGAAGAAAAAAGCCTATGAATCTGATCCACTACCAATAACAATGAATGAATATTCATACAGAAGTGGTAAAAGAGATTTTATTATTATTGAAGAAAAAGAGGAGAAAAAATACAAGAACAATACATTAAGAAAAATTAACGCTAATAAGTTAGCTGAAATTTCAGAAAAAATTGAAAAAATTAGCCCCTCTTTACAAAAATTATCTGCTAATTCATCAGCTCAAGTAGAAAACTTACTTTCTAACCTGTATACGCTTGAAAACAAGTTAAAACTAGTTCAAAAAGAAAAAGATTTTCTAAGTGAAAAAGGGTTCTCCAAGAGTTTAATAAGCTCTTTAAATCGCGCATCTCTTTCCGAAGAGCAAACCGGTGAAATTAGCACCATTGCTCTTCAAATTAACCAACTTTTCATTGACTGGAGATGACTATTGATGAACCCAAGGTACTCAGGACACTGTTAGTGGTTTGTTGCAAAAAATTCAAACGGTTTCAACTAACTGTTCTGAATTATTAAAAAACTGGCCTCAAAAATGGTATACAGCAAAAGATGCAATTAATTTTATTTGTGATGAATCCCACAAAAAAGATTTTTATCGTTATAGCTGCAATGAAGAGTATTACATAGATTTTAAAAACATTTATATTCCTGTCAATAAAACTGCTGCTGTTAAAAACAACATTATAACCGAGAGAGCAATCAAATTCTACAATCTTTAGAGACACTATTAAATGGAGACTAAAAGGGGGCATGCTTTATAAGGCTGATTTAGCCGTTCTCGACATGCTTTCAAACTACCAATGGGATAGGCCAATATATTTTGCGAGTGTTGTTGGGATGCAAGCAAATGAATACCTAAATAAGTACATGCAAGGAGAAGGAATGACGTTTAAGCTAACTCCATTAGAATATGGTGGCAATGGCGGGTTAAACTCGTCTAAAATGGTAGACTTAATGACCTCCGGGTATGATTTACAACTCCCTAACGACTCTACCAAAAAAGTTAATTTCCTTTGGGGAAATATGCATGAAGAGGGTGTTTTAGTTGATTACTACACCATGAGAATGGTTCAAAACATTAGGCTTCAAATTATGAAGCTCACTGATGCCTTAATAAAAGAAAGTAGTTCCGCTCTTGCTGCAATTTCGATGTTAGATAAACAATTAAATTCACTAAAAGACAATGTCTTAAAAGAAAAAATAGAAAGTAGAAAAAAATTGGTTGTTAAACTAAAATCAGATTACAACTCTAATGATCTTAACAAGATTACAGAAGTTTTAGAAATGAATATCAGAAAAAATAAAGCTTCATTAGTAAAAATAAATGATTCAATAGTAAAAATAAATGCGGTGAAAAATAAAGCTTTATTCGTAAAAATAAATGCGATGAAAAATAAAGCTTTATTAGAAATTAATAGGGATTCAATAAATAATGAAATTATTTCTTATGTCATTGATCAAAAACTAAATATGTCAATCGCAATCTTAGATACTACATTTAAAATAATGCCTATAGAAAACAACCAGGTACCTGCAGATGATATTTGTTTTTATCTGTGTGCTAATTATTTTGATGCCGGTGATACTTTAAAAGGTAACGCTTTGGGTAAAAAACTAGTCGACATAGAGCTTAATAAACTAAAGCATTATTTAAGCTTTGAAGACGCCTATTTCAATCAGGTCTGGCCTGAGTTTGGTAAATGCATGAATAATTTAGAGATGCTACGAGAGGCCTCTATTTCTAAAGAAAGCATGATGATAATACAGCAGTTCAATTACCATTATTACAACAATCAAGCTGAACAAGCTTATAATGCAATTGTAACTGGAGCTAATAATGAAGATAATCCTACGTATTTTAAAGATTTAGGTGTATTAAAGAATTCTGAATTTAAAAGTGTTATTAATCAAGTAAGACAAAAATTTTATGAGCATTCAAATGAACGCCAAAAATTCTTTTTTGGAGGTCAATCATTTCCTGTTTACTATTCATTTATGTGGAGTGGAAATCGTATTTAATGCCTAGCTATCTTGTTAAAACACCCACTTTATTTAGGTGGTTATATCCCTCTTGTATTTGGAGAATTCCTAATTCAGAAAACAAGATCTTTTTAACTTTTGATGATGGGCCTAATCCTGTTATTACAGACAAAATACTAACGATACTAACAAAGTACGATGTGCCGGCAACTTTCTTTTGCATTGGTAAACAAGCACAAAAGCACCCTAAATTATTTTCACAACTATTAAAATCTAATCACGATATTGGCAACCACTCTCAAACTCATAAAAATGGATGGAAAACGCCTAATAAAGAGTATTTAAATGATGTAGATCTGTGTTCAAAGGTTTTTACTTCATCTTTGTTCAGGCCTCCATATGGAAAAATAACTCCCAAGCAAGTGAAAAAGCTAATGCCTCACTTTAAAATTATTATGTGGGATGTAATTGGTGCTGATTTTGACGAGACGGTAGACAGTTTAAAAATTCAAAAAAACATAATCGAAAACACCGAGTCAGGATCAATTATTGTTTTACATGACAATCCTAAATTTGCAGAAAAGATGCTAGAAGTGCTACCTTCAGTTATCACCACACTTAAAGAAAAAGGATTTGTTTTTTCATCTATTGATGATGCTCTACTTCGCCAATAGTAAATCTTAATCCACCATAAATCATACGGCCAAAAATTGGAGCCCAAACCAAGGAGCTTTCAAAGTATTCTCCATATGGATTTTCTGAAGATAAAATTGGGTTTTGCTGCGTAAAATTTAACAAGTTCTCTCCTCCTAAATAAACCTCAAGTCTTTTGCCAAATACTCTAGTAATTTGAGCATTCATTAAGAAATAATCATCGCTTCTTCCTTGAAGAACTAAATCTGGTCGATTATCAAGAGTAAAAGGAATTCTTTGACTGCCTATCCATTGAGTAGTTAAATCAAGCTTCCATTGTTTCGCTTTATTCTTTTTGGTTTCATAAGCCAAATTTACAAACCCTCTGTGTTTAGATAGCAGCGGTTTTTCTCGTAATTGACCAGAATATGTTTTATATACATCTAAATATCTATAGGCTAATCTAATGTCAAACCTTTTAAACAATTCATAATTTAATTCTAATTGTAACGAATTAGAAACTGAAATTCCGTCTAAGTTATAAAAATGCACCTCTCTTGCCGTTTGATCCAAGTCCACAATTAATTGGTTTTGAAAAAAAGTATGATAAAAGTCTGCATGAAAAGAACCTTCTCTATAAAAGAGTTCGAATTCCTGAAGAAAAGCTCCTCCTAAATTCCATGAACCTTCTTGCTCTAGTCCAAATGGATTGTTTTCATTAGTGTTGTTTTGACTGTTTGGATGCAAAAGCCAATTTCTAGAAGATGCTAACAAGCCCACATTTTCCATTATAAGAGATGGTGTTCTTCTGCCGCTTCCAGCCATTAATTTAAGAATAGATTCATTCGTAATGTTATATCTTAAATGTAATCTTGGAGTAATAAATGCACCGTATATATTACTGTAATCGGCTCTTAAGCCAGCTATTAACCCTAGTTTTTCAGAAACGTGCGTAAATTCAAAATATCCTCCTGGAACAATTTCTTCCAATAGATAGGTACCGTTCATTGCAAAAGAAGCATCTGTGCTTAATAAGTTTTCATCAATATTGTCATATTGAATACTAAGGCCTGTCTTAAAATAATTCTCATTTTCATCATTACATTCTTCTTCGGGATTCTCATCGTTACAATCTTCTTCGTTACCTATTTTTTGCTGGAAAATTAAATTTGCATAAACACTTTTTTGTAGTCCACTATAATTTTTAATTCCAAAAACAGCTTCTTGATTGGTATAAGTACCATTTAGCTGCAGCGCTAAACTTTTAAACTCATCATTAGGAAACAAGTATCCTATTTTCGCAAATGCTCCAACCTTATCTGTGTTTAGTTCAACTTTATACTGTCCCTCAGAAATAGATGGAGTTAATGAATCGTGTAAAGATAAATTTCCTGAAATTCCATTTGAATGAACATAATCTGCTCCTAGCTCCATGTGAATTTTCTTTGACCTAAAATTCCATTGATTTCTAAAAATATAATTATCGGTTAGTGGGTTATCTAAAAAGCCGTCTTCATTTCTATCATTATTTAATTGTTGCTTTTTTACATGTCCTAAAAGAGTCGTTTCCCATTTTTTACCCACTTTAGTATTAAAATAGGAATTCCCCTCAATTCTACCTGCTTGATTTCCGTATAGGTTTAAATGGAACTTTTCTGAATTACCGGGCTGCTTTAATTCTAAATTAATTTGCCCCACCATGCTTTCATACCCATTTAGTACAGAGCCAGCGCCCTTAGAAACAGAAATTCCATTTATCCATGCGCCCGGAATTTGATCTAATCCATAAATAACACCTAACCCTCTAACTGTAGGGATGTTTCCAGATAAAATTTGAACATACTTTCCAGACAGCCCTAGCATTTGAATTTGCTTGGTGCCTGTAACAGCATCTGTGAAACTTGCATCTATTGAAGGGTTTGTTTCAAAACTTTCTGCTAAATTACAACAAGCTGCTTTTCTTAATTCTCCTGTTGTAATGATATGAGCATCTCTAGGATTAAACTTAGAAAAGCTGTAATTACCTTTCCTAAATTCAACAACAAATTCATCTAATATTTCACCATCCCTTAGAATAATATTAATTTCCTTACTCTGTTGAATCTCTAAAGTGTCTTTTTTAAACCCTGTAAAACTAAATACTAATTGCTGGTAACTGTTATCGTTTTCTAATTCAAAAAACCCTTCTGTATTTGTAATAGTACCTTTAGATGTCCCTAAATAATACACATTTACACCAGGAAGAGGAGAAATTGAATCTTCTGAAATATATTCAAAAACATGACCTGAAACATTCCCCTGTTGTGAATACGAAGTTCCTAACAACAGTAATGTTATTATACAAAAAAATAGCTTTTTCATGACTAATTTTCTCTTTTGTAATGACAACAATGGTGAAGGTTTTCATAAGCCTCTTTTGTTGCTTTCACTTTTTTTGTGTCATGCCCGGCATCTGCTAGAATTTGATGAATCTTTTCTTCTGAAATAAGATCTTGCCTGTAAACTATTCTACACATTTTAGAATCTTCATCCCAATTTGCTAGCTTAATGCCTTTTACATCCAAGACATTTTCAATTCTATCTTCACACATACCACAAATTCCATTAACAAAAATTTTGGTGTCTATTGTTTTTTTTGTTTGTGCGGATAATTGAAGAGAAACGAAGATGCTTAATAATAATAATATTTTTTTCATGCTTTTAATAATTTAAATTGTTTAATAACTAATGCTAATTGAAACAATTTAAATTAGGCGTAAAAAAGTAGTTGCTGTGTTGAAATAATGCGATTGAATATAGGTATTAAAGGAGGTGGGTTTGCTAAATGTTCTTCGTTTACATTACTCATTTAAAAGCTCTTTGAAGGGTTGAGTTAAATAAGCACTAATAAAGTTATAATCAAATTCTAAAAAGGGTAACGATATTGAAATTTGCTCATCACTAAGTTCTAAGAAAACTATTAAATCTTCACAATTACATTGATCATCATTTTTTTCTTCATGATGGCAACATTTCTTTTGTTGACAATTTGAGTCCTCTTTAAGGAAAGTAAAAAAATTAAGGTCTATTTTCCCGTTTGCACACTCATGGATATTAAGTGACAGACCAATATTAAACAGCAAATAAAGGGCAATAATAAATACAGAAATAAGCCGATTCATGTTCAAAGTTAATAAAATAACGGTTTATTTTATATTTCAGTCAACTATTGTAGTCTTAATTTGATTTTTGTTTGAATTATATTAAATGTTTAAAAGAATGGATAAGATGTTGACAACATTATTGGTTTTGAGACTTATTTCTTTTTTCTTTTGTAAAAAAATCATTTATGATAGTACTTGTCTTAGGTTCAGGAGGTAGAGAGCATGCGCTTGCTTGGAAAATATCTCAAAGCTCATTATTAAATAAACTATATATTGCCCCTGGCAATGCAGGTACATCAGAATTAGGTGAAAATGTTGCTATTAATCCTGAGCATTTTGATAAAGTTGCGGATTTTGCAATAAAAAATAAAGTTGAAATAATTGTTGTGGGCCCAGAAGGACCACTTGTAAATGGTATTCATGATTATTTCGCTAAAGACCCAGGGTTATCTTCAATAACCATTATTGGTCCAAAAAAAGAAGGTGCAATCTTAGAAGGAAGTAAAGATTTTTCTAAAAAATTCATGCTTAAAAACAACATCCCTACAGCAAAATATAAATCATTTGATTCAGCCACAATTAAAGAAGGAGAACTGTACTTAGATACAATGAAGCCCCCTTTTGTTTTAAAAGCAGATGGGCTTGCTGGAGGAAAAGGAGTTCTTATTTTAAATGACCTGAAAGAGGCAAAAACAGAACTCCGCCAAATGTTAAGCAAAAAAAAGTTTGGAGACGCCAGCAATAAGGTTGTCGTTGAAGAGTTTTTGGACGGTGTTGAGGTAAGTGTTTTTATTATAACAGATGGAATGTCTTATAAAATTCTTCCTGAAGCTAAAGATTATAAAAGAATTGGCGAAGGAGATACCGGCTTAAATACAGGTGGAATGGGTGCAATATCTCCAGTACCGTTTGCAAATAGAGAGTTTATGGATAAGGTTGAGAATCAAATTATTATTCCAACCGTAAAAGGCTTAAGAAAAGAAAATATTGAATATTCTGGCTTTATCTTTTTTGGATTGATTTTAGTAAAGGGCGACCCATATGTAATTGAATATAACTGTCGTTTAGGCGACCCTGAAACTGAAGTGATTTTACCAAGACTAAAATCAGATTTATTGGACTTATTTGATGGAATTGCTACAGATACTTTATCTGAAAGAGATGTTGAAATTGACCCTAAATCTGCAGGAACAGTAATGCTTGTTTCTGGAGGATATCCTGAAAAGTACAAAACAGGTGAAAAAATACAAATAGGAGACCTACACGAAAGAAGTGTATTATTTCATGCTGGAACAAAACAAGAAAACGGTGAAATACTAACAGCCGGAGGAAGAGTAATTTCTGTTACTTCATTTGGAAAAGACATTGAATCTTCTGTGAAAAACAGTTACACTACGATATCAAATATTCATTTTAATAAAATGAATTATAGAAAAGATATAGGAAAGGATGTAATTAAAAAAGTAAAATAACTTTACTTTATTTGATCTGGGTTTTGATCAGCTTTTTTGTTTAGCTTATGTTGCAGATACATCCAATAACAAGCCCCGCCAAACAAGATAAAGAGGTAAAGTAGGTTTGGCGCATTACCTAAAGGTTCAAGAGTGTTTTCAAATAATGAAACAAAAAAATCTCTTAGTGGAAAAATTATCCAATCCATAATTTATAAATTTATAGTTCAAAATTATAAAATAATCTTCATTTAGGTCTAAATAATACACAATATCTTTTAGCCAATATTAAAATACAATGTTATTAAAAGTTTTTAAATCCAATAAAGTCATTGTTTTGACTAGTCTACCTTTTTTAGGCTTCTCTCTTTTATATCCAGCTTTTAACTTAGAAAGTAACACTTATCTTCCTTCAATATTGTTAACGCTGCTAACATTTCTTTTAATATTAACAACCGCCTTAATCCTTAATAAAACAATAAATAAGTCTGAGTTATTTAATAGACCTTATTATCTCACCGCTTTATTTTATGTTTTATTAGCATGCTCTGCTGGTTCGTTAATTTCACTAAACTTACTTATTGTTAGTAATTTATTTCTTGCTTTAGCCATTAGCAAGCTATTTAAAATAAAAAGACAGATTTCTTGTAAAGGCTTGGTTTTTGACAGCTCTTTTTTAATACTTTTAAGTAGTGTTTTTTACCCACCCTACCTTATCTTTATTTTACTTCCTTGGGTTTGTCTTTCAATTATCAAATCATTTGATTTTAGAGAGTGGCTAATGCCTTTAATTGCGCTTTTAATTGCGGGTGTTTATTTCTATTTAATTGTTGTTTTAACTTCATCTAATTTAATGTCTATTTACTCAAACACTTTGTTTGGCTTTGACAAAATAAATCTAAACGCTTTTTTTGTTTTCTGTTTTTGGCTCATTGCTTTGGGGTTGCTTTTATCACTTTATTTTTTATTCCAGTTAAATTCGAGCGCTTCAAATAGATTTAAAAAATTAAGCTTGGTGCTTATTGTCAATCTATTATTGGCATCTATTATTTTGTCATATAATTTTTATAATGAATACTATGTTTTTGGGCTTTTTTCTGTTTTTATACCTGTTTCAATAGTTTTACCATTTGCTCTTGTTCATTCAAATAAAAAAACCCTAATTGAAGTTTTATTAACAGCTACATATTTATTTTTATTGGTTGCTGTTTATTCTGGTTAATAAATTTGAGGGTCTGTTTCATTAATATTATTTTATAAAAATTACATTTGCATAATCATTAAAAAAAACTCTATGAAATTTGGTGTTGTTACATTTCCCGGTTCAAATTGTAATCAAGACATGGTTTATGTTCTTAAGGAAAAATTAAATCAAGAAGTTGTAGAACTTTGGCACAAAAACACTTCAATTGAAGGTTGTGATGCCATTGTGCTTCCGGGTGGATTTTCATATGGTGATTATCTTAGGTCTGGTGCAATAGCAAGGTTTTCCCCTTTAATGAAGGAAGTGATTAGCCATGCTCAAAATGGAGGTATAGTAATTGGTGTTTGTAACGGTTTTCAAATTTTATGTGAATCCGGACTACTTCCGGGTGCTCTTTTACACAACAATAATCAAAAATTTATTTGTAAAAATGTATGGCTAAAGGCAGAATCAAAAACTGCCAGACTAACAAAAAATCTTCACCATGATAAAGCATATAAAATTCCTATTGCACATGGAGAAGGTAGATATTTTGCCAATGAAAATATTTTAAAGGATTTAAATGATAACGATCAAATTCTCTTTAGGTACTGTAATGAAGCTGCCGAGGTTAGCCAAGATTGTAACCCTAACGGCTCCCAAGAAAATATTGCTGGGATTTGTAATAAAAATAAAAATGTATTTGGAATGATGCCTCATCCGGAAAGAGCTGCAGATATTTCATTGGGTAATACGGATGGTTTATCAATTTTTGAATCTCTTTTAAATACAATAACTGCCTAACCCCTCCTTTTAATTTCAACTAAACAACTGGACAACAAGGCTTTAAGCATTCTTTTTGTTTCTTAATAGCCTCTTTTTTTAAAAAACTGTTTTCCTTTTCACTTTTTATTATTCTACATTAGTAACTAGATATTAATTCTTCTAATCAAAAACTGCTATGAAAAATTTAATTATTATTTTATTGCTATTGCCTGTATTTGTTAATTCTCAACAGGTAGTAAGAGGAAAGGTTGTGGATAAAGAATCCCAGTTCCCTTTACCTGGAGTTAATATTCAATTTATTAATGCCGCTTTTGAAAAAGGGGTTGCCTCAGATGTTAATGGAACGTTTAAAATGGAGGATGTTCCTCTTGGAAGACATCAGATAAAATTCACATTTATAGGTTATCAATCTCTTACACAAACCATTGTAGTTAACTCGGGAAGAGAGGTTGTTCTTAATGTAGAAATTGAAGAATCTACTGAAACTCTACAAGAGGTAGTAATTTCTTCAAATAAAGAAAGAACGGTTAACAACCAAATGGCCATTATAAGTGCTCAACAGTTTTCTGTGGAGGAAACAGAAAGATATGCAGGAAGCAGGGGTGATCCAGCAAGAATGGCTTCTAATTTTGCTGGTGTTAACGGGGCTGACGATAGCCGAAATGATATAGTAGTAAGAGGAAACTCTCCTCTTGGGGTTATTTATCGCGTTGAAGGAGTCACTATTCCCAACCCCAACCACTTCGCGATTTCTGGGTCTTCTGGTGGCCCGCTTAGTATTCTAAATAATAAATTCTTAGGCAATAGCGACTTTTTTTCTGGAGCTTTTCCTGCAGAATATGGAAATAGCACAGCTGGGGTGTTTGATTTGAAACTCCGAAATGGAAATGACGAAAAAATAGAAACCACCGCTCAAGTTGGGCTTTTTGGTGCAGAGCTTTTAGTAGAAGGTCCGTTGTCAAAAAAAAGTGGCGCCTCTTTTCTTGCCATGTATAGGTATTCAACCATTAAAATTTTTAGTCTAATGGGAATTAATTTAGGCACTTCTGCTATTCCTAAATACCAAGATTTTGCTGTTAAAGCAAATATCCCCTTTAAAAAAGGTGGTAATCTAGCTCTTTGGTCAATGGGTGGAAATAGTAATATAGAGATCCTTGTAAGTGAACAAGATGCGAATGAAGTGGATTTATACGGTGAAAACACGAAAGATCAACGTTTTGGAACTGGAATGATTGTGAGTGGTGCCACATACACTAAGCCTATTAACGAAAAAAGTTTTATTAAGTCTACTCTTAGTCTAAATATTGAACAACAAAAATCAAATCATGACACCATAAATAGAGATTCGTTAACAAATCTAGTTGATGGAATATATCCATATATGGCTTATGATTTTCTGACTACACGATTATCCAACGCCACCTCTTACAACAGAAAAATCAACAAGAAAAACACAATTAAATTTGGCTGGGTTGTTGATTATTGCAGCTTTGACTTTGTTGATAGCGTCACTACCAATTCTTCGCTTCAAACTTATAGAAACAGATTCAACTCGACTGGCTATTACATGATGGCGCAGCCATACTTGAGCTGGAAACATAAATTTTCTGATGACCTTGTGCTTACGGCAGGATTAAGTAGTTTGTACATGTCGCTCGGTGGTGGGTTTTCGCCAATTGAACCAAGGGCGGGAATGAAGTGGAACATTAATGCGAAAAGCTCACTTTCTTTTGGGGTTGGAAGACATTCTCAAACACAACCTTTATACACTAGGTATTATATAAATCCTGGGAATACATCACCACATAATGAAAATCTAGGATTAACTTTTAGTAATCATGCTGTTTTGGGTTATTCATATAAAATTAATAGCAATTTTGGGGTTAAAGCGGAAACATACTACCAAGCACTAACTGGAATACCTGTTGAAACCACTCCATCAGCTTTTTCATTGACAAACGCTGGAAGTGGCTTTGCTAGAGTTTTTCCCGACACACTAGTAAATACAGGGACTGGTTATAACTATGGGTTAGAACTAACCATTCAACGCTACTTTAGTAAAAACTGGCACGCGATGCTGTCTGGATGTATTTACAATTCTAAATATACTCCTAGTGATGGGGTTGAAAGAAACTCTAGCTACAACGGAGTATATACTGTTAATTTTCTAGCTGGAAGAGAGTTTAGCTGGAAAAACAAAACGATTGGTATAGGGACGAAAGTTACTGCTGCTGGTGGGAAAAGATATGGAGAAGTTGATTCTACAGCATCCTCTCAACAAGGTGAAGTTGTTTTTGCTGACAATGGCTTTAATGAAAAACAATTTCGCGATTACTTTAGAGCTGACATTAAACTAACCTATAAGGTTAACAGAGATAAGGCAACACATGAATTAGGCATAGATCTTGTAAATATTTTTAACACAAAAAACATCTTGGGATATTCTTATGCGCCTACTAATTCAAATAATAACAATGGTGTTGTTGAAAATTATCAGCTAGGGTTCTTGCCAATATTTTATTATCGTATTGAGTTTTGATTCAATCTAATCCAAAGCGTTTATTTACTTTGTTACAAATATCTCTTAAGACAATTACGTTGAAAGCCTATTGTTTTAATTTTAGAATTAGGCGAATCAATAGTGCCATTAATAATTATAGCATAACCTTCTGCCCGACCTCATTATAAATCATCATTAAGACCAATGTTACTTTTAATTAGCTAGCTGATGTTTCGTGTTAGAGTTATTTATTAATAATAAATAACTCTACTTGTCTTGCTGTTAATGCTAGGTTTTTTGCAACCTCATGAGAAATTATTTTTTCAATTTTTGAGATCATCCCTTTTTTTAGAAACCCGGGAATGCCTGGTATTTTATTGGGGTCTATCGAAAGGGTAAAAGAAATTAATAGTACTGTGTTTTCTCCATTTTGCCTAAATGTATTTTCTCCAACACAACTGTATAGGTTGTCGTATTTTATTGGAACTTCTGAAAATTCGCAAACCCAATTTTGTTTATTCCAAAAAGCTAGGTCATAATAAGACATGAAATTTGATGGAAGTAATTTTTGAATAGGTTTTGGAAACTTAATCGCTAGATGCCATAAATTTTTAATTCTAATACCATCATCGCAAACTTCTCTATCGATGACCTCAATTTTTTCTACAGAGGGCATAGAGGGGACTAAGCTTGTCAATTGATCTCTGTAGGTTTCCCAGACATCCTCTCTTTTAGCTTTTAATGAAATTTCTCGCTCTAACTTGTATGGCATAGTTGGTGATAAAACTAATTGAAAAAATATAATTAAAAAAACTAGCCGGTTTCAATTACATCATTTTTTTCAACCTACTTAAATTTGTTCAATATTTATACCTTTATAATTAATTTTAATTTATTTTCATGAAGGTTTTGGTTACAGGTGGTGCGGGGTTCATTGGTTCTCACACGGTTGTCGATCTTATCGAAAACGGCATTACTCCAATTATTGTAGATGATTTTAGAAATTCTGAAAAATTTGTTCTCAAACAACTAGAAAAGTTGTGCGCAACAAAAATCGTTTCTTACAATATTGATTGTTGCAACTATGAACAAATGGAAGAAGTTTTTAGCTCTGAAAAACCCGATGGTGTTATTCATTTTGCTGCAGACAAGTCAGTTAATGAGTCTGTTGAAAACCCTTTAAAATATTATCAAAATAATATAGGCTCTTTAGTCACCTTATTAAGGTTAATAGAAAAGCATCCTGTAAAATCTTTTGTTTTTTCATCCTCATGTACTGTTTATGGAAACCCCGACAGTGTTCCTGTAACAGAGTTGTCACCTATAAAGAAAGCTTTTAGTCCTTATGGATTTAGCAAGCAAGTTTGTGAGCAGTGCTTAATCGACTTTCAAAATAGTAATCCAAACAATTCAATTATTCTTTTACGCTACTTTAATCCTATTGGGGCACACCCATCTAGTTTAATAGGAGAATTGCCGATAGGAGTTCCAAATAACTTAATTCCCTTCTATAACTCAAACAGCTGCTGGTGTAAGGGAAAAGGTCGTTGTTTTTGGAGATTCTTACAATACTAATGATGGAACATGCGTAAGAGATTATATTCATGTTTGTGATTTAGCTAAATCACATGTTTTGGCTTTAAATTATGCATTAAAAAACCCTAACAACATAGACACTTTTAATGTTGGAACAGGAAAAGGTGACTCTGTTTTAGAGGTTATTAAATCTTTTGAAAAAACTAATTCATTAACGCTAAATTATGAGATTGGCCAAAAAAGAGCTGGTGATGCACCTGTTGTTTATGCTGACAATAGTTACATAAAAAAGAAATTAAACTGGAGTCCTAAATACTCCCTGGAGGATGCTTTATTACATTCTTGGAATTGGCAACAGACACTTTAACTATATTTGTACAATGAAAATCTTCTTTTATTGTCTGGTCTTTTTAATGCCGTTTTCTGTTTCCTCTCAAGGATTGTTTGAGTACTTCAAATTAACCGCAGATGGCGATGGGCCAGAGAAATTTGATAGAATTGTTGTTGATATTACTTGGACTCAGTGGTTAGAAAGTATTGAGGGTGTAGATCAAGGTATTTATTCTTTTGGAATTGGCGCTTGTTGGATGAGGGATATTCCATTGGGTAAAAAAAGTAATGTGGCTTTAGCAATAGGTTTAGGTTTTGATTCTCACAATTTTCATCACAATGGAGAGTTTGAATTTACTACTCTTGATGATGGAAGTGTTTACACCGATCTTGTTTCTCGAAACGGCTCATCATCTCTTGCTAAAAACAAATATGCGGTTAATTATGTTGACATTCCTTTTGAGTTGCGTTTAAGAACAATGAATAAAACAATCGAACAGCGAATGAAATATAATTTTCGTTTTTATTTAGGTTTTAAAGCTGGATTGCTGGTTAATGACCACCTAAAAATCAAAGATGCTGCATCAAAAAGAAAAATATTTAACCTCCCGAATACAATGCCATACAGATATGGTCCTACATTAAAGGTTGGTTTTAACAAGGTCTCTTTTGTCGCCTTTTACTCATTAACAAGTCTTTTCAAAGAAGGAAAGGGCGTTTCAATAACTCCAATAAATGTAGGGTTGTCATGGATGAGATTCTAAATACTAAGATCAAAGTAAACAACAATCAACTCAACAGTAAAACCAATTAATAAACCCATATAAACTTCATGCGGTTGATGAGCTTTTAATACTAACCTTGAACTTGAAACAACACCCATGATCAACAACAACAACAGATTAACTATCACTAAATAATTTGGGTTCTCAATGCTTGGCATTGATATCGAAAACGCCAAAAAAGTTGCGGCCAAAGCACTTATAGATGTGCTGTGTAAACTTATTTTCCATTTATGATTAACAACAAAACAGATTATCAATAAATATATTCCACCCGAAAGAAAGCTCAACAATGGGTCTAGAAGGTGGTACAAGCTACTATTCCAAGACCTAAACATGAAGTAAACCATTAAATAATACAACAGAATAATAAAAAAAACAGGCTTTCTTTCATTTCTATAATAGGCATTAAAATCTGATAAAAGTCCTGTTCTAATCATAACATACATGCTTAAAATAGGAAACAAGACTCCAACAAGAGCCATTACAGAATAAATTGCAGTTAAAAAATTTATATCTGCATTGTTAAGAATTAAATTTTGATAGTTTTCTATAGAAAAATAAATCGGCAACGCATAAAGAGGAAGGAATAAAGGATGGAAAAGTATGGAAACCCCTTTGGCGGCTAAATTCATATTACAACTCTTTTCTAAGTCTGGCAACTGGAATGTTTAATTGCTCTCTATATTTTGCAACGGTTCTTCTGGCGATGTTATAACCTTTACTCTTTAGTATACTTGTAAGTTTTTCATCAGTGTAAGGCTTTCTTTTTTCTTCTTGATCTACTGCGTCTTGCAAAATACTCTTTACCTCCCTAGTGGAGACTTCTTCTCCGGAATCAGTTGATAATGATTCGCTAAAAAAATATTTAAGTAAAAATGTGCCGAAAGGAGTGGAAACATGTTTACTGTTTGCAACTCTTGAAATTGTAGAAATATCCATAGATACAATCTCAGCAATATCTTTTAAAATCATTGGTCTTAAATCAGTTTCATCACCCGATTTAAAAAACTCATTTTGATAGTCAATAATGGCCTGCATCGTCACCAAAAGAGTCTGCTGCCTTTGTTTAATAGCATCAATAAACCATTTCGCTGAATCAATTTTTTGCTTAACAAATACAATTGCTTCTTTGTCTCTTTCTGTTCGACTACTTTCATCGTAAGTTCTAAGCATTTCTGCATATTGCCTATTGACCTTTAATTGTGGCGCATTTCTATTGTTAAGCTCAAGATTAAGTTCTCCGTTATTTTCGGTTAAAATAAAATCTGGAATAATGTGTTGAGTTACTTTAGAAGTGTCCATTAAAGAGTTTCCTGGTTTAGGATTTAATTTCACAATCTCTAACAACGCTTCTTTAACATCTTCTTCTGTTATATCTAATCTGTTGGTAATCTTTGTGTAATGCTTTTTTGTGAATTCATTAAAAAAACGATCTAAAATAACTTCGGCTGTTTTGATAGGAACAGTTTTGGTTTTTTTTCTTAGTTGAATTAACAGGCACTCTCTTAAGTCTCTGGCGCCAACACCAACTGGCTCTAAGCCTTGAATAATTTCTAAAACCTCTTCTATTTTCTCTTCAGAACAGTTTAAGTTATGGCTGAAAGCTAAATCATCTACAATACTGAATATTTCTCTTCTTAAATATCCTGAATCATCTAAGTTTCCAATAATATTATTAGCAATTATAAGTTGCTCGTCATCTTTAATTCTAAGAGATACTTGATGTTGCAATATTTCTTGAAAAGTTTTTCCTCCAGACAAAGGAATTGCTTTTTCATCTGCTTCTGCAGAGTGGTTTCTCGCGCTCAATTTATAATCTGGCACATCATCGTCTAGGTAATTATCTATGTTGAAATCATCAAGTGCGTTGTCATTATCATCATTCTCAAGATTAGAGTATTCATCAGCCTGATCCTCTTCTTTTTCCTGTTCTCCCTCGTCTAATGCTGGATTTTCTTCAATTTCTTGCTTTATTCTTTGCTCTAGCTCAATTGTTGGGACTTGCAACAGCTTCATTAACTGAATCTGTTGAGGAGACAGTTTCTGTAGCAGTTTGTGTTGTAAGGATTGTCTTAGAGCCATTGTAACTTCTTTTTATAAAGCTATTAAAATTCTGCGTTTTTAGGTGTTCTTGGAAAAGGAATAACATCTCTTATGTTTTGCATACCAGTTATAAACATGATTAGTCTCTCAAAACCCAGGCCAAAACCCGCATGAGGTGTTGTTCCAAATTTCCTTGTTTCCAAATACCACCAAATGTGCTCTTCTGGAATGTTAAACTCTTTACTCTTTTTTAGCAACACTTCATATCTTTCCTCTCTTTGTGACCCTCCAACTATCTCACCAATTCCAGGAAATAAAACATCCATAGCGGCAACTGTTTTATTGTCATCGTTTTCACGCATATAAAAAGCCTTAACACCTTTAGGGTAATCATAGATTACTACTGGTTTTTTGAAATGCTTTTCAACTAAAAACTTTTCGTGTTCACTTTGTAAGTCAATGCCCCATTCAACAATATATTTGAATTTCTTTTTTTTATTTTCTTTAGAATTCATCAATATATCTACCGCATCTGTATAGCTTATTTTCACAAAGTCATTCTTAACAACAAAGTTTAACCTGTCAATTAAATTGAGTTCTGCTCTTAAGTTCTTTGGTCGTTGCTGATCTTCTTTTTCATCTCTCTCTTTTAAAAACAATAAGTCTTCCTCACAGTTTTCAAGAGCATAATTAACCAAATATTTAAGGAAATCTTCTGCTAAATCAATGTTATCTTTAAGGTCTGAGAAGGCAATCTCAGGTTCTATCATCCAAAACTCAGCTAAATGTCTTGTAGTGTTAGAATTTTCAGCCCTAAATGTTGGCCCAAAAGTATAAACCTGTCCAAGAGCAAGGGCAGCAAGCTCTGCTTCCAATTGCCCCGAAACTGTTAGGTGGGTTTCCTTTCCAAAAAAGTCTTTTTCATAAGTATTTTCTTTTGTGCTTTTAGGGTCTAGTGTTGTTACTTTAAACATTTCTCCAGCACCCTCGGCATCTGAACCTGTTATTATAGGGCTGTGTAAATAAAAGTATCCTCTATCATTAAAGTATTTATGTACAGCATAAGACATGTGGTGTCTTACTCTAAAAACGGCTCCAAATAAATTTGTTCTAAAGCGCAAGTGAGCCTGCTCTCTCAACGTTTCTAAATTATGTTTTTTTGGCTGCAATATTGTTTTCTGAACCTCATCAGGATTAGCAGCACCTATAACCTCAACAGAAACGGCAGCGATTTCAATTTTTTGACCCCGGCCCTGTGACTCAACAACAACTCCACTTACAGTAAGGGAAGACCCAACAGTAATTTGATCAATAATATTTTGATCAAGTTTTTCATAATCAATTACAACCTGAACACTTGAAAGACAGGATCCATCATTGACAGCTATAAACCTATTTGCTCTAAACGATCTTACCCATCCACAAATAGTTACCCTTGTTTCAGGAGAAAGGTTAAGAGCCTCTTTAATTTTTATTCGTTTCATATTATTACTTAAACAAAAAACAGCCGGAAACATTTTTTTACTATTTTTGTTTCCAAAGTTTTTAGTAGTTACCTTTTAAGAATGTCAAAATTACAAGAAATCATACATCAAGTCACGCTTTTATTCCGAGAATTTGGAATAAAGAGCATGACAATGGATGATATCTCAAAATCCATGGGTATTTCTAAAAAAACCCTTTACAAATTTGTTAAAGATAAAAACGACTTAGTAAATAAAGTTATCGATTATTCCATTAAAGAAAAACAACACTTTATTGAAAAGATTACAACTGAAAACACTCACCCAATTGACGAATTATTTTCTTTAGCAAAATACTCAAGTAAAGAAATTAGCTCGATCAATCCCTCCTTACAATATGATTTAAAAAAATATCACCCTAACGCTTGGTTGCTATTTGAAGAGCACAAGCAAAGTTTTGTATTTAAGTGTGTTTTAGACAATCTAAAAGAAGGAATTAAAATAGGTGTTTATAGAAAAAACATTAACCCAGAAATAGTTGCCAAACTCCATACAAGCAGTATTCCATTAGTTTTTGACTCTTCTTTATTCCCAACAACTGAGTATGCTTTTAAAGATGTATTTAGCGAACTAATGAAACACCACATAAGAGGAATATCAACGGAGGAAGGGCTTAATTACCTAAAAAAATTAATAAAAAACGACACCAACAACCCACTTTTATGAAAAATTTGTCACTCTTTTTCTTGCTTTTAATTAGTACGGTAAGCTTTAAATCACAAGCTAGTTTTTCCTTAGAAGATGCACTATCATATGCTCTCTCAAACAATATCGAATATAAAAATGCTAAAATTGACTTACAGATTGCTGAACAAAGAGTAAAACAATCTGTTTCTACGGGACTTCCTAAAGTATCAAGCTCTATTGGTTTTCAAAATTACATTAACATTCCCACCACCGTAGTACCTTCAAATGCCTTTAATCCTCTTGCTGCTGCAGATGAATTTGAAGAACTGCAATTTGGGACATCAATAAATTCAACAGGAACTCTAAGGGTTGACCAATTAATTTTTAGTGCTTCTTACGTGGCAGGATTAAAAGCCGCTAAAGTTTATAAAGCGTTAACTTCAAAGGTTACAGAAAAGTCCCTTCTAGACACGAAAGAGAAGGTTGTTGGTGCTTATTATGCCTATTTAATTTTTGAAGAAAACAAAACATTACTCAATAACTCATTAATAAACTTGAATGTAATTCAAAAAGAAACTGCAATACTTGTTTCTGAAGGGCTGTTTGAACAAATAAATTTAGATCAAATAAATTTTTCCGTTTTACAACTTAAAAATCAAATTTCTCAAGTAAGCCATCAAACTGCTAATTCTATAAATGTATTAAAGTATGTTATTGGATTCCCTCAAGATAGCTCTCTTGTTCTTTCAGGCCGCCTATTTGATTTTAAAGCAGACGACACATCGTTAGATGCATTTCAAATTTCACCTAGCCAAATGTTAGATTTTCAAATTGCTGATGAAAATAGAAGGCTTTCTTTATTAACACTTAAAATGAACAAAGTGTCCGCAATCCCTAGTATATCTGGTTTTTTTAGCCACCAAGAAACAGCTCTTAGAAATGAGTTCAACTTGTTTTCAGGTGACAAGCCTTGGTACCCCTCTACATTTTGGGGGATTAATATTAATATCCCCATATTTACTAGTGGAGAAAGTTTAGCGGTATCAAAACAATCAGAATTAGATTTTAAAAAATCTGAAAATTTATTACGCTCCGTTGAAGAAGGTCTCAAGCAACAATTAAGTCAACTTTCTACAGACTACAACTTAGCTCTTTATGCCCTAGAAAACGACAAAGAAAATTTAATTCTTTCCCAAAAAATTTTAAAAAACACGTTGGCCCGTTTTAAAGAAGGATTAAAAAGTGGCTTAGATGTAGCACAAGCTCAAAATCAAGAAATTTCTGCCCAAAACCAGCTACTACAATCTCATTTTAATTTATTACTAGCGAAACTAAAGCTAGACAAACTAATGAATAAACTATAATCATGTACAATAGAAAAAACCCACTTTTTTTACCTTTATTATTTTCCATCTTTATTTTAGCTTGTGATTCACAACCTAATGTTGAAGATCTTCAGCTTAAGCTAAAAAAAATAGAAGCGGAAATTAGAACCAAACAGCTTGAAACTTTTCAACTTAAAAAAGAAATCAATTCTTTTGGAGTTCAGGATAAATCAACAGAAAATATTTCATTGGTCAACTCTATTGTTGCTGAAAAAAAACCTTTTGCACATTATTTTGAAATTCAAGGACAAGTAGCATCGAAAAAAAACATTTTACTGACTCCTGAATTGGGTGGAATTATTACAAGCATTCATGTTGAGGAAGGTGAAAAAATAACAGCGGGAACACTTGTTGCAACTTATTCTTCTTCTATCATTAATTCTAACATTGAAGAGATTGAAGAACAGTTAGATTTAGCACAATATTATTTTGACAAACAGAAATCATTAAAAGAAAAAGGGGTTGGCACAGACCTTTCATTTAAGGAGGCTCAAAACAATTATAATCGATTATTAAAAGCAAAAAACACCCTTTTGGAACAAAAAAGTAAATTTTCTTTATACGCACCATTTAGTGGGTATGTGGATAAAATTTTTGTTTCTGTAGGCCAGGTGGGCGGACCAGCAAGCCCTGTTTTAAGATTAATAAGTTTAAATCACATGTATGTTGCTGCAAACGTTTCTGAAAACCACTTATCAAGAATTAACAAAGGACAATTTGTTATAATTGATTTACCTGCGTTAAATGAGAAAATTGAAGATTTAAAAATTAAAAGAATTGGCAAGCAAATTGACCCAGTAAACAGAACTATTTCGGTTGAAGTGTCCATTCCATCCAAAGAAAAAGTGATTCCAAACTTAATGGCTGTTATGAACATTTGTGACTATAAAGATACAAGCTCGATAATAATCCCAACGAGTGTACTTTTAGAAAACACAAGAGGTAAACAAATTGTGAAAACAATTGAAAACAATCTTGTGATTGTAAAAGAAGTAAAAACTGGATATCAATACAACAATGAAACACAAATAATTTCTGGTTTAAACCCTGGAGATGTCATAATCACCAATGGAAAAGGTAGCGTTATTGAGGGTCAAAAAGTAAAGGTTTCTAATAAATAGACATGAAAGAAAAAATTCAAGAACAATGGAGGGAGTTTAGCGCATCATCTCTTGCTGTAAACAATAGAAAAACCATTTACCTGCTAATTTTAGTTCTTTTAACTGGTGGTATTGGCTCTTATTTTGACATGCCTAGAGAGAGTTTTCCAGAAGTTCAAGTACCAGAAATTTATGTTAATATTCCTTATCCCGGAAATTCTCCTGAAATCATTGAAGATAAAATAATCAAACCATTTGAGAAAGAACTTAATACAATCAAAGGGATTCAAAAAATAAAATCTACAGCCATTCAGGATTTTGCAGTATTAGTAATTGAGTTTGATTTTGAAGTCTCCCCTAAGGAGGGGAAACGACTTGTTGAAGACGCTTTAAGTGATGCAAGAACAGATAAAGCGTTTGCTCAAGACTTACCCGTTGAGCCAACTATTCAAGAAATGGATGTTAATGAGTTTCCCATCATTAACATTAATTTATCTGGAAATTACCCTGTTGATTTTTTAAAGAAAAAAGCAGACTTATTAAAAAATAGTATTGAAAATTTAGCAGAAATAAATACTGTAGATATTCGTGGTGTTCAAGAAAAAAAATTGAAAATTGAAATCAGAAAATTTGATGCAGAAGCAAAACAAATAAGCTTCAGCGATATAGAAAGTGCTGTTCAGTCAGAAAACGTAACAACAGGTGCGGGAAACATTAAAATTGATGGTATAGATCACTTTGTAATCATTGAAGGTAAATACAATAACTACAATGATTTAAAAAATTTAGTGGTTAAACATGAAGACAATAAAAACATTTATTTATGGGAAGTGGCTGATGTATCATTTGGCGATTCAGACACTTCTAGCTATGCTAGGCAAAACGGCAGTCCTGTTGTAATGTTAGATGTGAAAAAAAGAGCAGGCGCTAATATAATTAACGCTATTGACCAAATAAAACAACTTGTTAAAACGGCTCAGCTCAATCAGCTTCCTAATGATATTGATGTTACATACACAAATGACCAGTCTAATCAAATTCGTTCACAAATAAGTAATCTTGAAAACTCAATTATATCGGGTGTTCTATTGGTTGTTGGGGTTTTGTTATTCTTTCTGGGTTTTAGAAATGCTTTATTTGTTGGAATAGCCATTCCTTTATCAATGTTTATCTCTTTTCTTTTATTAAACCTTGCAGGCGTTAGCTTAAATATTATGGTGTTGTTTTCTTTAGTTCTTGCTTTAGGCATGCTGGTAGATAACGGAATCGTAGTTGTTGAAAATGTTTACCGCCTAATGGCCGATGGTATGAATTCATTCGATGCTACTAAAAAGGGTGTCGGTGAAATTGCATGGCCTATTATAGCATCAACTGCTACAACATTGGCCGCATTTATTCCACTTGCTTTATGGCCTGGAATTATGGGTGAATTCATGCAATACCTTCCTATAACATTAATGATTGTTTTAGGTTCATCTTTATTTGTTGCGCTTGTGATTAATCCTGTCTTAATTGCAGTATTAATGAAGGTAGAGCCGTCAATTATTTCTAAAAACAAACTATGGATGTATTGCATTATTTTGTTGCTTTTTAGTGTTGTCTCGTTTTTATTTATTGAAATATGGTTAGGAAATATATTGGCTGTATCAAGCGTTTTAATACTACTTTTTAATTACGTTTTAAACCCACTTACTGCGATTTTTCAGGAAAAAACACTGCCTTGGTTAGAGACAAAATATCAGAAGTTATTACATTTTGCCATGAAAGGGAGAAGACCAATAAAGGTGCTTTTAGGGACCTTTGGTATATTGATTTTTTCATTTGTTTTAGTTGGCGTTTTCCCGCCTAAAGTTTTGTTTTTTCCAGATAATCAACCAAATTATCTAAACATTTTTGTAGAACTTCCTGTTGGAACAAACATAAAAGAAACCAACAAAAAAACTGTTCAGATAAAAAACACCATAGATAAAGTCCTGAGTACACCTAAGGCCTCTTTAGATAACAATAGCTACAATTCTATATACGATTCTTTTAAAGCAATTAACGAGGATGGAGTGGAATATATAGACACAGTATATTTCATTGAGTCTGTAATAGAGCAAGTTGGTAAAGGAACTTCTGATCCTATGGAGGGTCCTTCATTTGGTGAGACACCAAACAAGGCAAGAATTACGGTTTCTTTCTGCGAATTTTCACATAGAAAAGGATTAAACACAAGCGAGGTTAAGCAAGAGATTGAGCTTGCATTAACCAATAAATTTAATGCTGATGTTAAAATAATTGTAGACAAAGAAAAAAACGGACCACCACAAGACCCAGCCGTGAACATTGAAATTACAGGCTCTGATAATTATGGTGACTTAATTTTAGCGGCAACTAAAGTAAAGCACTATTTAGATACATCTGGAGTTGAAGGAATGCAAAAATTAAAGCTAAATGTTGAATTAAATAAAGCTGAAATAAAAATAAAGCTTGACAGGGAATATGCTAAAAGGTCTGGACTGTCAACAGGACAAATTTCATCAACAATTCGAACAGCTTTATTTGGAAAAGATGTTTCAACATATGCTGAAGGTGAGGACAATTATGACATTAACATTCGTTTCAACAGAACGAGCAGAGAAACACTAGAGTCTTTACTAGACCAAAGTGTAATGTTTATGAACAATAGAGGTAAAAAATTAAAAATCCCTATAAGCTCTGTAATTAAAGAAATTGACATTGTTCATAAAAACGATGCAATAAAACGATTAAATTTAACAAACATGGTCACCATATTTTCCGGAGTTAAGGAGGGTTATAATGAAAATGAAATAGTCGCTCTTTTACAACAAAAAATGGAAACTTACCAAATAACTCCAAATGGTAAATCTTTTATAAATAACGGATTAAAATATGACTTTACTGGTAAAATTAAAGAACAAGAAAAAGAAATGGCTTTTCTTAGCTCAGCCCTTCTAATTGCGGTTTTTTTAATCTTATTAATTCTGGTCACTCAGTTCAATTCCTTTTCAATTCCTTTCATTATTTTATTTTCTGTTGTACTCAGTCTATCTGGAGTCTTTCTTGGAATAGTAATCGCTCGAAACGATTTCGTAATTATTATGACGATGATAGGAATTATATCCTTAGCCGGTATTGTGGTAAACAACGCAATAGTGCTAGTAGATTACACTAATTTATTAAGAAAAAGAAAAAGAAAAGAGTTAAACCTTATTGAGACAGATCAGTTGTCAACAGAGCATGTTAAAAATGCTATAATCCTTGGAGGTAAAAGACGGTTGAGGCCTGTATTGCTTACAGCAATAACAACCATTTTAGGGTTGCTGCCTCTTGCAACAGGGTTAAACATCAATTTTATTACCTTATTCACAAGGTTTGACGCTCAATTATTTTTTGGTGGGGACAATGTTATTTTCTTTGGCCCGATGAGTCTAGCTATTATTTACGGGTTAACATTTGCAACTTTCTTAACTTTAGTTGTTGTTCCTGTAATGTATTTTTTAATCTATAAGTTTAAATTGTGGTTCTACAAGTTTTTTAAACTTACACTTAGAAGTAACATCTAAAGACATTTAAAATAATCGTAAGGCTCCATGCATTGATTGCATTGGTATAATGCTTTGCATGCTGTCGACCCAAACTGACTAATCATTTTGGTGTCTCTTGACTTACAGTTTGGACAAAGGGTGCTTTTGTCTTTTCCAAAAAGACTCCCTTTATCAACACTATTATCTGGTGGTGATATGCCGTAATCAAGTAGTTTTTTTTTGGCACCATCATTCATCCAATCAGTTGTCCATGCTGGGTTATATTGCAAATTTATTTTATAGCTATCCACACCTAAATCAAGTAATTTAACTGATATATCCTTTTCTATTTGATTCATCGCAGGACAACCTGAATATGTGGGAGTAATAATAATATTAAGGGTGTTTTTCACAAATTTAACATCTCTTAAAACGCCTAATTCTAATATTGAAATAACCGGTATTTCAGGGTCTGAAATCGTTGATAATTCTTTCCATATTTTATCCAATGAAATCATGTTTTATATTGTCTGGCTAAAAATTGATGTTGTTGGCTTATTTCTTAACATTCTGGCGTCTAAACACATACAAATATTTCTAATAAATATTTTTCCTTGTTCAAATACAGTTAACTCTTTATTATCAATTTTTAACAACTGATCTTTTTCCAGTTCTTTCATAAGCTCTAAACCCTTGTAAAGCATTGGTGTTTGTTGTGTTTTTTCGTGCCAACTTGTTTTGAAATGACACATTAAGTTTAATATGTGTTTTCTTAAAATAAGATCTTCTTCATTTAAATGGTGACCCCTAAAAATAGGGATTACACCCTCCCCTACTATTTTTTGATATTCTTCTACCGTTTTAACATTTTGAGCGAATCCATACCAGCTGTCACTTATTGAAGACATTCCTAAACCTACCATAAGTTTAGTTTTTTGAGAAGAGTAACCCATAAAGTTTCTGTGGATTGTCTTGTTTTCTACGGCCCTATAAAGACTATCTTGTTTTAATGCGAAATGATCCATACCTATTTCAACATAGCCTAAATCATTAAACATCTGCTTCCCTATCTCGTATAGCGCTCTTTTTTCTTGGTCTTTTGGCAAGTCGTTTTCATCGTATCCTCTTTGGCCAACACCTTTTATCCAGGGAACATGAGCATAACTATAGAACGCTATTCTATCAGGAAGCAATTCTTGAGTTTTCAATATTGTTTGCTTAATAGAGCTCATGTTTTGCTTGGGTAAACCATAAACCAAATCATGACTTATTGATTCGTAACCAATTTCTCTAGACCAGTTAGTTACTTTTTGAACATTTTCAAATGGTTGAACCCTGTTTATCGTTTTCTGAACCTGGTAATCATAGTCTTGAACACCAAAACTGTTTCTTGTAAAACCTAGGTCAAAAAGTGTTTGTAGCTGCTCTTTAGAAGTGTGATTAGGGTGACCTTCAAAACTAAATTCGGGATTAGGCAAAACCTCACTTAGTTCTTTAATACCGTTAATTAACTTTTTCAGGTTCTCTGCGCTAAAAAAAGTTGGTGTTCCTCCACCAAGATGAAGCTCTTTTATTTTTGGTTTCGTTCCAAAAACACCTACATATAATTCCCACTCTTTTAGAACCGTTTCAATGTAGGGTTCTTCAACATCGTGTCTTTTAGTGATCCTTTTGTGACAACCACAAAACGTACATAAGTTCTCGCAGAAAGGAAGGTGTATATAAAGGCTTATTCCTTCATCGTTATTGGACTGATTAAAGGACTTTTTACAGCTCGACAACCAATTTTCATAAGAAATACCTGTTTTGTCCCAATAAGGAACAGTCGGGTAAGAAGTGTATCTCGGTCCTGGAACATTGTATTTTCTTATTAAGTCTTTTATCATATTAATTGTTATCTTCTAAAAACCATTCAGCATAGCTGTTTGCTGTTTCTCTTAACAAAGCACTATGTAAGAGAATATCACCTTTATATTCTGCTCTTATTAATTCAACAATTTCAATTAGCATGTTTTCACATGTTGGCTGATAGTCTACCAATCTAATTCTTTCATTTGATCCCTCAAGGTTTTTAAACCTTGAATCTTTTCTTATAATAAAGCAATGATCAAATAAGGGAAAAACATTTTTGTTAACAAAGCTTTTAATTTCACCAAAGTCTATCACCATTCCACACTCTGAGATTGTTCTGTTTTCATTTGGGCTACCTATAAAAGTCACCGTCAAATGGTAGCTATGCCCGTGAATATTTTTACACTTTCCATCGTAACCATCTAAAGCATGGGCTGCTTCAAAATCAAACTCTTTTGTTATTCTTATTTTCATTTGCGGTGATTGCTTAAATTTTAAATAAATTTAATTGTTTTTTACGTTTTTAATCTTCGTATTAAGATAACAAAGCGTATATTTTTATCGTTTAATATGCAATAATAAAGTAAAGTGGAATGAATTCCTTTGATAGTTTAATATTAAAATTAGATAATTTTATAAGAAAGTATTATAAAAACCAGCTAATAAAAGGTGGTTTTTATTTTGGTTTTTTGATATTGAGCTTCTTTTTAACTTTTGCACTATTAGAATATTTTGGAAACTTTAACACAATTGGAAGGGGTTTTCTTTTTTTTAGCTTCCTTATTGTAGGGCTATGCCTTCTAGTTTATTATATTATTTCCCCCTTGCTTAAAATATATCGACTAGGGTCATTGATTACCCACGAAAAAGCTGCTGAAATTATTGGCCTTCATTTTCCGGACATTCAGGATAAAATTATAAACACACTTCAACTAAAATCATTAAAAGATCAGGGTTCCATTTCGCTTTTAAATGCGAGTATTCAAAAGCGGTCTGATGCTTTTAATAAAGTGGCTTTTAATAATGCAATTAACCTTAAAGAGAATGTTAAGCACATAAAACCGCTGTTTCTTGTTTTTTTAGTTTTTATCCTCCTTTCTTTCATTGACCGATCAATTATCTTTTCTTCTGCAGATAGAATAATTCATTACTCAACTAAAGAAACTAATTCACTTCCATTTAGTGTTGAGTTGGTTAACAGCTCTTTACTTGTATTAGAGCAAGAAGATTGTTTGGTTCAGTTTAGGATAAATGGTAAAAGAATTCCAAATGAATTAGCAATTAATTATGATGACAAATCATTCACTTTAAATAAAAAAAATGACACAACATTTGAATATGTGTTTAAAACCGTTACAAGAAAAATCCCTTTTTCTATTGTTCACAATAATGAAGCTATAAGTGCTTTTTCGCTTTCTGTTATTCCAAAGCCAAAAATTAACAGCTTTTTTGTTTATTTAGACTACCCCTCATACACAAAGACACCCTCAGATACGCTTAAAAACATAGGTAATATAAACGCCCCCGAAGGATCTATGATTAAATGGTCTTTTAACACACAAAACGTGGACTCGATAAACGCGGTTTTTAATGACACCAATTATTTATTTAACCCTCAACGGGAAGGAGCCTTCATTAAGCAGTTATATAGGCCTCAAGATTATTCTATTATTCTTTGGAACAACGAATCTGAATTTAAAGACACTTCTCTTTTTTATGCAAACATAAAAAAAGATTTAGCTCCTAAAATTTCAGTGCAGCAAAGTATTGACTCTACCAACCTATACTTGCGCTATTTTAATGGCGAAACATATGATGACTACGGTTTTAGCTCTTTATTTTTTTGTTACCTAGAAATCTCATCAAATAAGTATATAAAAAAATCTTTGCCCATTAACAAGGAAACCTCAAAGCACTCTTTTTATCACTTTTTTAACCTTTTAGATTTAGGTCTAAAACCTGGAGAACAAACAACATATTATTTCGAAATTTGGGATAATGATGAAATTAATGGCCCTAAAAAATCAAGGTCAAAACCAGCGGTTTTTGTTTCTCCAACACTTAAACAGCAAAGTGAAAACTCAAAAGAAAAAAACAATCAATTTAAGGTTGAATTAGAAAAAAACATTTCTGATGCATTAAAATTAAAAAACGAACTCAAGGACATAAAAAACAATTTGCTAAATAAAAAAAATCCTGATTGGCAAGACCAAAATCAAATTGAAAACTTTATAAAAAACCAAAATGAACTTAAAGATAATATTGAAAAGCTTGTTAATGAAAACTCAACTGAAAAGTCCGAAGAAATTGCAGAAAAACAAGAACAGCTAAATAAGTTGTTTGAAGACTTAATGAGCGATGAAATGAAGAATCTTTACGATGAACTTCAAAAACTCTTAAGTGAAATGAATAAAGATAAGCTTTTAGAAAAACTAGAAGATATAGAGATGAGTCAGGAAGATTTATTAAAAGAAATGGACCGTTCTTTAGAGCAGTTTAAACAATTAGAAATGGATCAAAAATTAGAGTCTCTAAAAAAACAACTTGAGGCCTTGTCTGAAAAACAAAAAACTCTTTCGGAAAAAACAAAAGAGAAAAAAGAAAGCAATTTTAATTTAAATAAAGAGCAAGAAAAAATAAAAGCGGATTTTAATTTTTTAAATTCTGAAATGGATGATCTTGAAGAACTAAATAAAGAATTAGAAAATAAAAAGAATTTACCATCATTTGAAAAAGAAGAAAAGGAAATAAACGAAGAGCTACAGAAAAGTCAAGAAAACCTTGAAAATAAAAAAAATAAAAAGGCTAGTGATTCACAAAAAAATGCTAGCGAAAAAATGAAAGCTCTTGCTAGTAAACTTGAGGCACTTCAAATGAAAATGCAATCGGACTCTCAAGAAATGGACATGAAATCACTTAGGCAGTTATTAGAAAATCTAATCTCGTTTTCTTTTGACCAAGAATCAGTGATTGACGATTTGAAAAACTTAAACCCTAAAGACCCTAAGTACGTTAAGGTTGGTCAACTTCAACAAAAGCTTGATGAAGATATAAAACTAATTGAAGATTCATTGCTAGCTCTTAGCAAGCGAGTTCCTCAGTTGGGACCGCACATAAATTCAGAAGTTTCAAAAATAAAACGAAGCCTTAGTAAAACTATTAAAAACATTACCGAACGAAAAACCTCTGTTGCTAACGCTAACCAACAATATGTTATGACATCTATTAACAATTTAGCGTTGTTGTTAGACGAGGTTCTTAAACAACTTCAGAAGTCTCTTCCAGGAACTGGTCAATGCAACAAACCAGGGGGAAACGGCAAAAGTTCTGCTGCAGATATGGAGAAAATGATGGAGAAAATGAAGAAACAGCTCTCTGAAATGAAAAAAATGATGGGAGACAAAAAGGGTAAAGGAGAAAAGCCTGGAGAAAAGCCTGGAAACAAACCAGGAGAAAAGCCAGGGGGCTCTTCAAGCGAAGGTCTTGCAAAACTTGCCGCTCAGCAAGCAGCGTTAAAAAAACAAATTAGAGATCTTGCACAAAGCCAAAATGAAGATGGCTCTAAGGCTGGAAATGGGCTAAAAAAAATAATTAAAGAATTAGAAAAAGTTGAAGAAGATATAATTAACAATAAAATAAACCTTGAAACACTTGAAAGACAAAAAGACATTATTTCTAAGATGCTTGAACACGACAAAGCCTCTAGAGAGCAAGAAAAAGAAAAGAAAAGACAATCTAATGAAATAAAAGAACATGAATTTAGTAACCCTAATCAATTTCTTGAGTATAAAAGGAAAAAGGAAAAGGAACTAGAATTGCTTAAATCAATTCCCCCATCCTTAAGGCCTTATTATAAAGATAAGGTTAATGAGTATTTTAACACTTTACAAGATTAATATGGAAATAGAATTACCACCTGTTATGCAGAAAATAAAATTTCCCTCTCAAGCAAACAACATAAGGTTAGTTGAAAAGTTAGTTGATGATGTTTGTGCAGAAATTGGCGTTAATGAAGATAAGTACGGTAACATTCTAATTGCTCTTACTGAAGCGGTAAACAATGCCATTCATCATGGAAACCACTTAGACCCAAAAAAACTAACAACCATACACTGTCAACAAAAAAATGAAAAACTTACTTTTTTAATAAAAGACGAGGGTTTAGGTTTTGACTACGAAAACCTGCCAGACCCAACAGACCCAAAGAACATTGAAAAGCCTGATGGGCGAGGAATATATTTAATGAAACACCTTTCAGATAGTATTTCTTTTGAAGACAATGGAAGCAGCATTGAATTAACCTTTGAATTGTCAGCCAACTAATTACTAGATAAGTTTTAATGTCTGTTTATTTTCACAATGAAGACAATTCCTATGTTCTTCCAGCAAAAAGAAAAGTAAAATCCTGGTTAAAAAACTCTATTGAACATCAGAAAATGTCAATCGGAACAATTAATGTTGTTTTTTGTAGCGACCAACACCTTTTAGGTATTAATATAGAATATTTAAACCACGATTATTACACAGACATTATAACGTTTAATTATTGTGAGGCTATGCTGATTTCTGGAGATTTATTTATTTCTATAGATCGAATAAAGGACAACTCAAAAAACAATAAATTACTTTTTGTCAACGAATTACATCGGGTTATTATCCATGGTGTATTACATTTGTGCGGCTTTAATGATAAAACAAAAGCAGAAAAAAAAGAAATACGTCAAATGGAAGACTATTTTTTAAACAAAATTAAACATCTATAGTGCTGATTATGAGTTTATTATATTTGTTTCACGTGAAACACAGGTATGCTTAAAGAATATGACATCATTGTTGTTGGAGGAGGACATGCAGGAAACGAAGCTGCTGCTGCTGCTGCAAACCTAGGATCAAAAGTTCTATTAATCACAATGAACATGGAAACAATTGGCCAAATGAGCTGTAACCCCGCAATTGGAGGTATAGCAAAGGGCCAAATAGTTAGAGAAATTGATGCTTTAGGGGGGAAAACAGGAATTGTTACCGACAAAAGCTCCATTCAATTTAAAATGCTTAACCTTTCAAAAGGCCCAGCAATGTGGAGTCCTCGTGCACAATGCGATAGAATGCTATTTAGCTCAACCTGGAGACTTACTTTAGAACAAAACAAAAACATTGATTTTTGGCAAGATTTAGTTGTAGGCTTGTTGGTGAAAAAAAACACTGTTTGTGGCGTTAAGACAGCTATGGGTGTTGACATAAAGTCTAAATGTGTTATACTTAACAGTGGAACTTTTTTGAACGGAACAATTCATTTGGGCGAGAAAAAATTTGGCGGTGGAAGAATGGGGGAAAAAGCAGCTTACGGTATAACGGAGCAATTAATTGATTTAGGTTTTGAGTCTGGAAGAATGAAAACAGGTACGCCACCAAGGGTGGACGGCAGAAGTATAAACTTTAAATTAATGGAGGAGCAGCCAGGAGATGATAGTCCTGAAAAGTTTTCATATTCAACAGATAAGTCATCATTAAAAAATCAAAAGAGCTGCTATATTACCTATACAAATGAAAACACACACGAGATACTAAAAACAGGGTTTGATAGAAGCCCTATGTTTAATGGCGCTATACAGTCAGTTGGCCCTAGATATTGCCCATCAATAGAAGATAAGATATCAAGGTTTAGCCACAGGCCAAGGCACCAAATTTTTGCGGAGCCTGAAGGTTGGAATACTATTGAATTTTATATAAACGGGTTTTCAAGCAGCCTTCCTGAAGAGATACAACTTAAAGGGTTAAATAGTATAACAGGTTTTGAAAAAGCAAAAATGTTTAGGCCTGGTTATGCTGT
>CALSPA010000014.1 GCA_943788115.1 uncultured Flavobacteriales bacterium | reverse complement strand
CAATCGAAAGTCGAACATCTATATTGTTATCCTTAAATCGAATTAATCCATTTAAATTCTGTTTCTTTTTAAGAGGATCTGAAAAATGAAGTGTTAAAAACTGATCAGGATATTGATTAATTGTAGTATTGGTTACAGAAAACTCTCCTAGAGGAGGAATAGAAATGATTTGATTCCCATTTTCCTTAGCGCCAATATCAACAGACATCCAATTAACATCAATTTCTTCTTGATTTTCTTTTCTTGAAATGCTATCTATAATAAACTCATGAGATTTTCCATCACCTGAGTGATCCCAAATAAGTGCTAATTCTTTACCTTTTTGAGTTACGGAAACAATAGCTTCAATATTTTCCGAATCTTCTAAGTCAGCAGTATGAACTTTACAAAGCCCTTTTTGCCATGACAAATCATTATCATTAACTGATCTTAGCCCATTAAATTCAAAGAAAATTGCTTGTTGAATTGTTTGAAAATTAAAGTTGAAATCACTAATTCCATCATCATTATTTAAAATTTCACTTAACTTAAATGTTGCTAAATATTGAACTCCTGAAGGTAACTTCTCAGAAGGTATAAATTCAATTGTATTTTTATCTTTCCACCTAGTAAGACCCTCAATATTGGGTTCAAAATTAAATAAATCAATTTCTTCTTCAGAACTATAAATTTCATCAGAAACAGCATCCATCAACCTTAATTCAATAGATGAAGAATTTGAAACTAATCCAGATGTGAATCCTGAAACATAACCGCTAAAAACAGAATTATCTTGAGTCACTTTATTGTTATTACTACAATGAGTAAATAACAAGAATATCCCAAAAATTAATGGGATGAAGAAGGCTTTACTTTTATTCATAATAAGTTATAATATTTCATTAATTATTTTCTCAACTTTAAATCCATCTGCTTCAGCTATATAATTTCGAACTAAACGATGTCTTAAAATTGGCTCCGCAACTGCTTTAACATCTTCAATATCAGGAGAAAATTTACATTAATTGCAGCATTACATTTTGCAGCAACAATTAAATATTGAGATGATCTTGGACCTGCTCCCCAAGATATATATTTCTTAATTATCTCAGGAGAGTTTTCAGATAATGGCCTTGTACGAGTATTTAACTTAACAGCATACTCTAAAACATTATCGGGAACTGGCATCTTTCTAATTAAATTTTGAAAATATATTATTTGTTCTTGTGAAATGACATTATTTAGTTTTGGAACAAAATTGCCTGTTGTATTCTTTACAATTGAAAGCTCTTCTTCATATGTTGGATAATCTACCCATACATTAAACATGAATCGATCAAGTTGTGCCTCAGGCAAAGGATATGTCCCCTCCTGTTCAATTGGATTTTGAGTGGCTAAAACAAAAAATGGATGCTCTAATTGGTGAGTTTTCCCAGCAACTGTAACCGATTGCTCTTGCATGGCTTCAAGTAAAGCAGCTTGTGTCTTAGGTGGAGTTCGGTTTATTTCATCTGCTAAAATTATATTTGCAAATAATGGCCCCTTTATAAAATTAAACTTTCTTGTTTGATCTAATATTTCAGAACCAATGATATCAGAAGGCATCAAATCTGGAGTAAATTGTATCCTATTAAACGACAATCCTAAAGCCTCTGCAATAGTACTTACAAGAAGTGTTTTCGCTAATCCCGGAACACCAACCAACAAGCAGTGCCCTTTGGAAAAAATAGAAATCAAGACTTGATTAACAACTTCATCTTGACCAACAATAACCTTAGAAATTTCATTTTTTAGGTCTTTATAGCTTTTAACAAAAGCTTCTAACCCTTCGACATCAGATTTATACATCAATTTTTTATTTTACAAAGCTTAAATATAATTGAATTTAAACTTCTAACCATAAACATTTATAGAGATTCAATTAGTTTACAAATCATACTATCTTTAACGCTAAAATGAAAGAAAATTGTTCTCCATACAAAATTGTTCTTCCAAACAAGAAAAAAGTTGGAATTTTACTCAGTATTCCTCACTGTGGAGTTCAATTCCCTACTGATTTAAAATCCAGTTATAATTCTGAAATTATTCAAAAACCAGATGATACTGATTGGTTCCTTGAAAAACTCTATGATTTTGCACCAAGTTTAGGCATTACTACTATTCATGCAGTTTATTCTAGATGGGTAATTGATTTAAACAGAACACCTGAAAACATATCACTATATAATGATGGAAGAATAATAACTTCATTATGTCCAACAACCAACTTCTTAGGTGAAAAATTATATTTAAACACTTCACTAGAACCAAATAAAAATGAAATAGATAGAAGATTGAAAAATTACTTTCAACCCTATCATCAAAAAATCAATGCCTTATTGAAAGAATTAAAAAAGGAGTTTGATAAAGTGATTTTTATGGGATGCCCATTCTATTAGAAGAACAGTATCTACAATTCAAAAAGAACCATTCCCTGATTTGATATTAGGAAACAATGATAGAAAAACAGCAGAAAATTCATTAATAGAACTCACATTAAAAAATTTAAAAACTAGCGGATTAGCTGTTAATGATAATCACCCATTTAAAGGAGGATTCATAACTAGATCAAAAGGAAATGTGGATTCAAACATACATGCCTTACAATTAGAAATGGCTAAAGATTTATACATGTCAAATGATGAATTAGATTATGACAACTACAAAGCCAATGAGGTTAAAAAATGGTTACAAAACACATTTAAATCATTAATTAATTACTTAAATGAAGGAGTTTAAATTCAAAGGTTTACTTGTCAATAAAATTTGGCAGGAAAATGTTTCAATAATGATCGATAACGATGGTGTCATTCAATCAATAAAAAACTCAAATGACGGTTTAGGTTATTCCGACTTTGCAATTCCAGGTTTTCAAAACGCTCACTCTCATTCTTTTCAATATGCAATGGCCGGATTGGCAGAACTTCATGACACAAAACCAAATCAAAATGACTTTTGGAGCTGGAGGAATGCAATGTATGATTTAGCTCTTACCATTAATCCAGACCAACTTGAAGACATTGCGACAATGCTATATAAAGAAATGCTACGAAATGGATACACTCATGTTGCAGAATTTCATTACCTACATCACGATATATCTGGAAACAAATTCAATAATATTTCTGAAAATGGAGAGAGACTTGTTTCGGCAGCAAAAAAAGCGGGAATTAAAATTACGCTAATCCCAATATTCTATCAAATGGGTGGTTTTGGAAAGAAACCTGAAGAAAAACAACGAAGGTTTATTAGTGCTAACTACATAGATTATGTCAATCTATTGGATGCTAGTAAAAAAAGTGCAAATCGATACAGTAACGCAAGTACTGGCATAGGTATACATTCTATGAGAGGCGTCACAGAAAAAGACATTATTCATTTAAGTGAATATAGAAGAAATAACACACCTTTTCACATTCATGTTTCAGAACAACTTAAAGAAATTGAAGATTGTATAAACCATTTAGGCCAAAGGCCAGTTGAATGGCTAGCAAATAACATTGAACTAAATGAAAATTATCATCTTGTACATGCTACACATATTAATAAAAAAGAAATTTCTAAAATTGCTAAGTCAAAAGCAAATGTGGTTCTCTGCCCCTCAACTGAAGGTAATTTAGGCGATGGTATTTTTCCATTAAAAGAATTTCTATCAGAAAATGGTAGATGGTCTATCGGAACTGATAGCCACATAGGACTTAACCCCCTTGAGGAGATTCGATTATTGGATTATGGACAAAGATTAATAACCCATAATAGGAATACGTTTGGAAACAATATCTCTGGAGATAATGGATCAATTGCGATTGAAAGCTCATTTATAAATGGCAAAAAATCAATGGGTGAAGATCAAGATGTTTTTTTCCAAATTGGACAAAAATTTGATGCATTAGTAATAAATGAAAGTCATCCATTAATTAATCAAACAAGTTTTAAAAATCTGAGTAACACAATAGTTTATTCTTCAGATATTAGTTCATACAAAGGAACTATTGTAAATGGAGATTGGGTAATAATAGAAGGGAAGCACAAAGATGAAAATATAGAAGCAAATTTTAGATCTACCTTAAAAACATTATCAAAAAGATAAATTAAGCAGCCTTACCCATTTCTTTTAAATGAGCAGCATGATGCTTAAGAGCTGTTAAAAAAGATTTATTTGCATGGTATGGAAGATTAAACTCTTCAGCAGTACTTTTCACAATTTTGGACAACTCATAATAGTGAACATGACAAATACTCGGAAATAAATGATGTTCAATTTGATAATTCAACCCACCAATAAACCATGAAAAGAGACTTTTCTTATTTGAAAAATTTGCGGTAGTTTCCATCTGATGAACATACCAGTTTTTATTAATAACACCATCATTCTCAGGCAGAGGAAAATCTGTTTGATCAACAATGTGTGCACACAGAAAAACGGTTGTAAGAAATAAACCTGCAACAAAATGCATAAGTAAAAATCCTCCTATTGTTAAACCTACATTTCCGGTTAAAAATATGGGGATCAAAATTATATAAATCAAATAAAAAGATTTCCAAAGAGTTAAACTAATCAAAGCTTTTATCAAAGAAGTTCCCTGAGATTTAACTAAATCTTTCTTGTTGTATTTAACTATTTGAATAAAATCTTTTGTTAAAATCCATGAAATAGACATTAACCCATATAAAAACCATGCATATATATGTTGAAAACCATGATGAGCTTTTCTTGGTTGTGAATTTGAAAAACGCAAAACAATACCTGCATCAACATCCTCATCCATACCAATAATATTTGTATATGTGTGGTGAAGAACATTATGCTGAATTCTCCAATTCAAATCAAATCCGCCAACAACATTTAAACAATAACCTAGAACTTTGTTTACTGTAGCATTTTTTGAATATGCCCCATGATTTGCATCGTGCATAACAGAAAGCCCTATGCCTGCCATACCCAGACCCATTAAAAACCACATAGAGAGAGTAAACCACCAAAATGGAAGGACCTGTAACAGTATCAAAATAAATGGAACAAAAAATAACAAAAGCATAAATACAGTCTTAAAGACCATTACTCCATTACTGTTTTTAGAGATATTATTCGCCTTAAAATATTCGTTAACTCGTTTCCTAAGAACTTTTACAAATTCAGGCTTTGAAGTATCAAATTTTATGGATTGATTAGTTGAGATAATTTAAATTTTTAGTTTAATTATGATGAACCTAATTTCTTCAAATGTCTAGTATGGCACATTAGTGCACCGAAAAAGGTTTTAAAATTATTATAAGGTAAACCAAATTCTTTAGCAGTAGCTTTAACAATGGGACTGAGCTTTTTGTAATGAACATGACATATATTTGGAAATAAATGATGTTCAACTTGAAAATTCAAACCTCCAACAAACCAAGAAAAAATTCTTGATTTAGTTGCAAAATTTGAAGTTGTATGTAATTGATGAGCAAACCAATTATCTTTCATATTTCCAGTTGAAAGAGGTTTTGGATAATCTGCATTCTCAACAACGTGTGCACATTGAAAAACAATAGCCAAAACAAAACCAGCAATAAAATGCATTAAAAAATACCCTATTAAAGCAACCCACCATGAGGAGGCAAAAACTAATGGTAAAATAAGTGCGTATCCGTAATAAAATACTTTTGATAAAATCAAAAAGACCATAGCTTTAGAAAAATTCACTTTTTGCATACTTAAAAGTCCTTTTTTTCTATACCTGATTAATTGAGCAAAATCTTTATTAATACTCCATGAGATAGTCATCAATGAATATAAAAACCAAGCGTAAATGTGTTGAAAACGATGAAACTTCTTTCTTTCTTGATCAGGAGAAAATCGCATCATTGGATCAGACTCTAGATCTTCATCCATTCCAGAAATATTTGTATAAGTATGGTGAAGTACATTATGTTGTAATTTCCAGTTTAGAGCACTACCACCAACTAGTTCAATGATATGACCTAAAGCAACATTAACTTTCTTGTATTTAGAATATGAACCATGATTAGCATCGTGCATTACAGACATACCTATTCCTGCCATACCAAAGCCCATTAAAGACCAAAGAATAAGATTTACCCACCAAGAATCGATAAATCCAGAAATAATAAACGCAAATGGGATAAAATAAATAGACAACATAAATATGGTTTTAAAAACCATATTAAAATTGCTATGTTTAGAAATATTTTTTTCTTTAAAATAAGCATTCACTTTTTTTCTCAAAGCTTTTACAAACTCTGTGTTTTTAGTGTCAAACTGTATATGTTTAAAATTAGACATCTCTATTAATTTAATTTTTGACAAAACTAGTTTATTAATTACTATTACAATACAAAGTTTAACTTTTTTAATGGACAACGCGTTGTTAGTAGAACAACCGACCTTTAAGATTGCTGGTGTTTTTCGACAGTTATCACAATATATTTTGATGTAGGTGTATTACTTTTATCGGCAACACTTCCAATAGGCACTAAAGCATTTGCTTCAGGAAAATAAGTTGCAGAACAGCCCTTAGGGATGGGATATTGAACTACAAGAAATTTTTCTACTGTCCTTAATTCATTATTGAAATGACTATTTATATCTACTAAATCTAAATTATGTAGAAAATTTTCAACCATGTCATCTGGATGCATAAGAATGACCCTTCTTTCATTATAAATCCCTCTATACCTATCATTTAAACCATAAATAGTTGTGTTGTACTGATCGTGAGTACGAATGGTCATCATTAAAAGCTGCTTTGGCTTTAGCTTTAAAGGTTCAACAGTATGACTAGTGAAATTGGCTTTACCAGTTTTAGTTGTAGAAAAATCTCCAATTCTAGCGTTGTTAGGAAGATAAAATCCAGCGGGGTTTTCTACTCTTTTATTGAAGGATTCAAAACCAGGAACAACAGCCTCAATTTTATTTCTAATAAGCGAGTAATCATCTTTTAACGCCAACCAATCAATAGTGTCGTTTTCAAATGTTTTAGCAGCTAACCTGCATATAAGAGCCGGTTCACTTAATATATTCTCAGATGAAGGTGGAAGCATTCCTTTAGAAGAATGAACAATACCCATACTGTTTTCTACAGTTACAAACTGTTCTCCAGATTGTTGAACATCAAGTTCTGACCTTCCTAAAACAGGAAGAATAAGTGCTTTTTTACCATGAATTAAATGGCTTCTATTTAGCTTAGTAGAAACATGTACTGTCAAGTCACAATTTTTCATGGCAGCTGAAGTGAAAACTGTATCTGGAGTTGCAGAAATAAAATTTCCTCCCAAAGCAATAAAAACTTTTGCCTTCTTGTTATGCATTGCTTTTATAGCCTCAACCACATCAAAACCATGTTCTTTGGGAGGGTTGAAATTAAACACTTCTTTTAATTTATTTAAAAAGGAAAGTGGCGGTTTCTCCCAAATTCCCATAGTTCGGTCTCCTTGAACATTAGAGTGCCCTCTTACAGGACAAGTGCCAGCACCCTTCTTGCCTATACTTCCTTTTAAAAGCAATAAATTAACCAATTCTTGGATATTTGAGACCGCATTCTTATGCTGAGTCAAACCCATAGCCCAACAAATAATAATTTTCTTTTTTGCAGCTACAAGTTCAGCAGCTTCGATAATAAGTTGCTCATCTACTCCGCTTTGATTTACCAAGAAATTAAAATCTTGTTTTTCTAAATCATTTATAAAAAGCTCAAATCCTGACGTTTTAGATGCTATAAATTCCCAATCGAACTGAGCCCCTTTTTTCTTTTTTTCTTTTTCATTAATTAAAAAAAGTATTGCCTTAATAAGGGCTAAATCTCCATTTATTCTTACAGGAATAAAAAGATCTGCTAAATCAGTGCCTCTACCTACCCAATCGAGCGGTCTTTGAGGGTCTTTAAATGAAATTAATCCAGCCTCAGGGAGGGGGTTTATGCATATAATTTTACCTCCTGCCTCTTTTGTATTTCTAAGCGCTGAAAGCATTCTTGGGTGATTAGTCCCTGGATTTTGCCCTATTACCATCACCAATTCAGCATGATCAAAATCCTCTAAGGTTACTGAACCCTTTCCAATACCTAAAGTTTCTGACAAGGCAGCTCCACTGCTTTCATGACACATGTTTGAACAGTCAGGTAAATTATTAGTTCCTAGCTTTCTTACAAAAAGCTGATATAAAAAAGCAGCCTCATTACTTGTTCTTCCAGATGTGTAAAAAATTGCTTGATTAGGATCAGCTAAACTATTGAGATTAGAAGCTATTAACTCAAAAGCTGTATCCCAAGACACCTTTTCATATTTATCGTTTTCAGGATTCCATGACATCGGATGGGTTAACCTTCCTGACTTACCCAATTCCATATCAGACCAATCTAACAAATCGGCAACAGTATGTTTTAAAAAAAACGCTGGAGTTGCTTTTAGTTTAGCATATTCTTCAGAAATAGCTTTAGCCCCATTTTCACAATATTCTGAAAGCAAAGCTCGCTTATCGTCCGGGTCAGGCCAAGCACATCCAGGGCAATCAAAGCCTCCTAGCTGATTCATAGATTTGAGCAACTTAAAACCCTTAGCCACTCCTACTTCCTTTTGGATGAATTTCAATGAGGATAAAATAGCAGGGATACCGGCAGCATATAGTTTAGGAGCTGAAAGAGAAATTCCAGTAAACTTAATTGGAGGTTGCCCTGTATTTTTTAATGTCTTATTCAAAGTATAAATTTAAGCATATCTAGTGGATTTCCCATCTCTACAATAAGCATATAAGCCTACACCAAGCTCTTTGGCATAATCTATAGCCAATGAAGAAGGAGCAGAAACTGCAATTAATACAGGAATCTTAGCCCTAAAAACTTTTGTTACAATTTCATAAGAAACCCTCCCACTTACCAATAAAAAAGATGCGCTATCTAAAGTTTGATTAAGAATTCCCCCAACTACTTTATCTACAGCATTGTGCCTTCCTACATCTTCCTTTAACAAAATAAGATTCCCCTGGCTATCAAATGCAGCAGCAGCATGCGAGCCACCACAGTCCTTAAAAAAGACCTGCTTTTCAATCATCTTGTTTTGCATCTCTAGAATCAACTCTCTAGAAAATAAATATTTTGGTAATTTACCCCCATCAACATTTAAATCTCCCAGCTCTCTTTTACCACAAATTCCACATGAAGAAACAGATAGCAAACTTCTAGAACTCAAGTACCCTTGTCCCAAAAAATTATCACGAATTGAAACATCAACTTCAGTTATATAATTTAAACTATTAGTATTAACAACTTTGAACTCTAATTGATCTTCTCCAGTATAAATATCCTCACAATACAGCAAACCCCTAACCAAATCAACATCGTCAGCAGGAGTCCTCATAATAACAGTAAAAGGAGAACCATTAATGTTGATTTGCAAAGCTTCCTCTGAAATAATTGAATCGGAAACCGCATTTAGTTTACCATCAGAGAACTTTTCTCCCTCATATTTTGGAACAACATCCAACTTATGAAAGTCCAGAAATTTTACCATTGTTGTCAATATTCATTCCTTCAGAGGCTGGAACTGCAGGCAAGCCCGGCATTCGCATCATTACACCCAGAATTGGTATAACAAAACCAGCACCAGTTGCAAACTCAAATTCTCTAACATTTACATCAAATCCACTAGGCCTTCCCAATAAAGAAGCATTATCACTAAATGACTTCTGTGTTTTGGCCATACATACAGGCAAATGATCTAAATCTAATTCTTTGATTTTTTTCAAATCCGTCAATGCTTTCTTACTGTATTCAACATTATCTGCCCCATATATTTGCTTAGCAATAATTTCAATTTTTTCTCTTACAGACAATGACCAATCATAAAGTGGTTTAAAATCATTAGTTCCATTAATTTCAGCAACAATTGCTGAAGCCAAATCTGTCATTCCTTCTCCTCCTTTTTCCCAACCTTTAGCAACTACAGCTTTCACCCCTAAATTTTCACAGAAATTAATTACAAAATCCACTTCTTCCTTGGTGTCTGAGGGGAAAGCATTAATAGCTACTACAGGATTAAGACCGAATTTCTTGCAATTTTCTATGTGTTTTTCAAGATTAACAATACCCTTGCCTACTCGATCAATACTTGCCGTATTGTATTGCTCTTTTTTTGCTCCACCATGATGCCTTAATGCACGAATTGTAGCAACAAGCACCAATGCTTTAGGATTAAGATTTCCTGAAACACATTTAATGTTTAAAAATTTCTCTGCTCCTAAATCTGCACCAAAACCAGCTTCAGTTACTACATAATCACTTAAAGAGAGTCCCATTTTAGTGGCTAAAATAGTATTGGTTCCTTGAGCAATGTTTGCAAATGGTCCACCATGAATAATAGCAGGATTGCCTTCAAGAGTTTGAACAAGATTTGGCTTAATGGCATCTTTTAATAAAATTGCCATAGCATTCTGGGCATTTAAATCTCTAGCGTAAATGGGGTTTTTACTGAAAGTAAATCCAATAAAAATATTTCCTAATCTAGCTTTTAGATCTTCAAAGCTTTCAGACATACATAATATCGCCATAACTTCTGATGCTGGAGTAATGTTGAACCCATCTTCTCTAGGGATACCATTAGCTGTTCCACCTAAACCAATAACTATATCTCTTAGGGATCTATCATTCATATCCATTACCCTTTTCCAAACAATGGTTCTTGGATCAATTCCTAAGCTTCTTGTTTTACTCTGAATGTTATTGTCAATTAAAGCCGATAGTAAATTGTTGGCTTTTTCTATAGCTGAAAAATCTCCAGTAAAATGAAGGTTGATGTCTTCCATGGGAACAACTTGGGAAAAACCACCACCTGCAGCACCACCTTTTATACCAAAAACTGGCCCTAAAGAAGGTTCTCTAAGAACAACCATAGCTTTTTTACCAATTTTATTTAACCCTTCAGTTAATCCAATTGATGTGGTGGTCTTGCCTTCTCCAGCTGGTGTTGGTGTCATAGCAGTAACCAAAATAAGATTAGCTGAATTAATTTTATCTTCATTTAACAAACTAAGAGGAAGTTTAGCTTTATATTTTCCATATAATTCTAAATCATCTTTTGAAATGTTTAACTCTTGAGCAATCTGTTCTATATGGTTTAATGATGCTTCTTGTGCAATCTGAATATCCGTCTTAAAATCTGTCATTTTATATTTTTTTTACTGTCGTAATATACTCAATTTTTAATTGCTTTAAATTGATTTAAAATTACTATTCTATGATTTGATTTAATATTATAAGTTTGTAATTCATCAAGAACAATAAAAATGAAAAAAATAAGCTTTGCTATTCATGGAGGGGCAGGAACAATTTTAAAAAGTGAAATGAACCCTAGCTTAGAAAAAGCCTATAAGGCTGGGTTAAAAGCTGCTTTAAACCAAGGCTACGAGCTTCTAAAAGATGGACACTCTGCGATTGAAGCAGTAGAAAAAGCGGTTAAGACACTTGAAGATAACACACTTTTTAACGCTGGAAAAGGAGCTGTTTTTTCTGCTGATGGAACACATGAAATGGATGCAGCAATCATGGATGGAGCCAATTTAAATGCAGGAGGAATTTGTGGGGTTAACAGTATTAAAAATCCTGTTGAACTAGCACGATTAGTCATGGAAAAAAGTGAACATGTATTATTAGGTGGCAAAGGAGCGCAAGAATTTGCAAAACAAATGAATTGCCCAACAGAAAATGCTGCTTACTTCTATGATGAATTTAGATTCAATCAATGGCAAAGAATTAAAGGTACTAATGAATTTCAATTGGATCACAGCAAAAAAAAGACCGATAAATTCGGAACCGTTGGTGCTGTAGCTCTTGACATGAATGGAAATTTAGCTGCTGCAACTTCTACAGGAGGGATGACTAACAAAAGATTCGGCAGAATTGGTGACAGCCCTATCATTGGTGCTGGTAATTATGCCAACAACCTAACCTGTGCTGTTTCTTGTACTGGAAGTGGAGAATTTTTCTTAAAAGGAGTAGTTGCTTACGATGTTTCTTGTTTAATGGAAATGAAGGGGTTATCTCTTAAAGATGCTTGTAATGAAGTTATTCATAAAAGAGTGAAATCTATAGGTGGTGATGGAGGACTTATCGCTGTAGACTCTATTGGCAACATAGCTATGCCTTATAATACTGAAGGCATGTATAGAGGGTCCATAAATTACCAGCAAAAAGAAATCATAGAAATCTATTAATCAAATGCTGCCTTCAATGGTAAGACTTCTACTGACCTAGAATCTAAAACAAACTGATCTCCATTAGCTAGAACATGAGTGGTAAGATTAGCCATTGTCATTGGAGTATTATCAAAAAGTATTGAATGATTATTATGAGATAAGTTATTAGCGTCAAAAACAATAACCATTCCAGACCCTATAACCTTACATTCATTTCCATTTTTGATTATCATTCCCGTATCTTCAGCAAGACCAATTCCAATTAAATTTGGAAATGACGCCACTGCTTCTGCAAGCCTTCCAAACCTTCCTCTTCTTATGAAATGCGTATCAATAATTAATGAGCTTATATAATCCATGCCTTCTCTCATTTTAACAGCACCTTTCAAAAGACATTCTTCGCTACTCCCACCTCTTATCATATGACTAACCATAGACATTGCCCCAGCACTGGTTCCCGAAATGACAAAATTTTCATTTATATATCTTTTTAAAAGTAAATCATGAAAAGGAGTATTAGAGATAATATCTACAATTCTTGATTGATCGCCTCCAGAAAATAAAATACCTGAACACTCTTTAAGCTCATTAATAAAAGCCAAATCGTGACATTGTTCTTTTTCACGTATATCTAACACACTAACGTTATTACAACCAAGTTTATTGAATGCGTCTAAATAATTTTGTCCTACCTCATCTGGAATACTTGATGCAGTAGGAACAACAAGAATTTTAGCTGTTTTACCACCGCATTGCCTAACAATATGAAAAAGAATACCCTCAGTTATAAAATCTATACCTAAATATTCATTTCTTCCTTTATCCTCATTCCCTCCAACAGGTATAAGTGTTCCTTTTATTTGTTTTAACATTTGTATATTTAAAATTTAGTGTAATATTAATAAAGATTATAATTGATTACATTACATAAAAATTTATTTTTGCCGACCTTTTAATAATTTTTAAACAATTAAAGCATGAAAATACTGGAAATCAAGGCCATGAGAGGTCCAAATTATTGGTCAATAAGAAGACATAAATTAATTGTGATGGTTTTAGATTTAGAAGACCTTGAACAAAAGCCTACAAATAAAATTGAAGGTTTTTCAGAAAGGCTAAAAGAGCTATTTCCAGGGATGTTTGAACACAGGTGTTCTGTTGGGGAACCAGGTGGTTTTTTTCAACGTGTTGAACGAGGAACATGGATGGGACATGTTATTGAACATATTGCTCTAGAAATTCAAAGCTTAGCCGGAATGGAAGTAGGTTTTGGAAGAACAAGAACATATGGTGAAGAAGGTGTCTATTTCGTTGTTTTCGATTACATAGAAGAAAAAGTAGGTAGATATGCTGCAAAAGCTGCATTTAGAATTGCTCAAGCACTAATTGACGGTGAGAAATACAATCTTGAAGAAGACATTCAAGAAATGCGTGAAATCAGACAAGATGAAGGTCTAGGCCCCAGTACTGCATCTATTATAGCAGAGGCAGAAGCTAGAAATATTCCTTGGATGAGATTAAACAGATACTCATTATGTCAATTAGGATATGGTGCTAACCAAAAAAGAATACAAGCAACTGTAACGAGTCAAACAAGCAGTATTGGTGTAGAATTAGCTTGTGATAAAGATGACACCAAACATTTATTAGAGCAAGCTGAAGTTCCTATTCCAAATGGAGATATAATAAGAACTGAAAGAGGCCTTAAAGAAGTTATTGAAGATATTGGCTATCCAATCGTAATAAAACCAGTTAATGGTAATCATGGAAGAGGTATAACAACCAATATCAATTCGTTAGATGAAGCCTTAATTGCTTTTGCTTCAGCTAAAGAAATCTCAAGATTAGTTATTGTTGAAAAATATGTAGTGGGTGAAGATTTCAGGATCTTAGTTATAAACAACAAGATGGTTGCTGCTGCAAAACGTTCTCCGGCACATGTGATTGGTGATGGGAAATCCACTATAAAAGAATTGATTGACAAAGTAAATGAAGATCCTAGAAGAGGTTTTGGTCATGAAAAAGTGCTAACTAAAATTGACATCAACAACCTTACTTTAGAAATTCTAAAAGAAAATGATTTAACTCCAGAATCTATTATTAAGTCTGGAGAGTATGTAAAACTTAAAAACACCGCCAACCTAAGTACAGGAGGAACTGCCGAAGATGTTACTGACCTAGTTCATCCTTCAAATGTTTTTATGGCCGAAAGAATATCTAAAATCATTGATCTTGATATTTGTGGCATTGATATTATGGCAGAGACATTAACAAAACCCATTGAAAATACTGGTGGGACAGTTTTAGAAGTTAATGCAGGACCTGGCTTTAGAATGCATTTACAACCCTCATCAGGACTTCCAAGAAATGTAGCATCAAGTGTTGTTGATATGCTTTTCCCTCCAGGTGATGATTCTAGAATTCCAATAATTGCAGTTACAGGGACAAATGGAAAAACTACTACAACACGTCTTATAGCCCATATTGCTAAAATGAAAGGTAAAAAGGTAGGCTATACCACAACTGATGGGGTGTATATACAAAACAGACTCTTAATGAAGGGAGATTGTACTGGTCCTGCTAGTGCAGAATTTGTATTAAAAGATCCTACGGTTAACTATGCAGTTCTTGAATCTGCAAGAGGAGGCTTACTTCGAGCAGGCTTAGGATTCAAAAAATGTGACATTGGAGTAGTTACCAATGTTGCCGGAGATCACTTAGGGCTTAAGGGAATACACTCTATAGAACAATTGGCTCGTGTAAAAGGGGTAATTCCAGAAACTGTTAAACCTGATGGTTATGCTGTACTAAACGCAGATGATGATTTAGTGTTTGACATGGCAAATAAAGTAGAATGTAATTTCGCTTTATTTTCAATGGACGAAAACAATCCGAGAATTAAAAGACATTTTAAAAGAGGTGGTGTTTCTGCTATTTATGAAAACGGCTACATTACTATATGCCAGGGAGAATGGAAAATGCGAGTTTCAAAAGCAGCTAACGTTCCTCTTACTATGGGTGGAAAAGCAAGTTTTATGATTCAGAATGTACTTGCCGCTGTTCTTGCTACCTATTTAGATGGATTTAAAATAGAAGACATAAAGGTTGCCATTGAATCGTTTATTCCCTCACCTTCCCAAACTCCTGGAAGATTAAACATGTTTAATTTTAAAAACTTTAAAGTTCTTTTAGACTATGCTCATAATCCTGCAGGATTTAGAGCAATTAAAGATTATGTTGACCAGATTGATGCCTCTGAAAAAGTGGGTATTGTAGCAGGAGTTGGAGACCGAAGAACTCAAGACAACAATGAACTGGGAGAAATTGCTGCTGAAATGTTTGATGAAATAATTATCAGACAAGATAGAAACCTAAGAGGAAAAGATGAAGAAGAACTAATTAATGAGATTCATGACGGTATAAAATCTGTAGACCCCAATAAAAAGGTAGACATAATTCACTCTGAAAGAGATGCAATTATACATGCAGTTAAAAATGCTAAAAAGAATTCTCTTGTAGTTGTAAGTTCTGATGTAGTACCCGATGCTTTGAACTTAGTTATGAAATTAAAAGAAAAGGATAACGCAGAAAGCTTATAAGGTTAGCTATATAGCACAGGTTGTACTTCTCTTTCTTTAAAAACTATTCCATAATCTTCCAATTCTTTTAGGATTGGAAGATATATTTCTTTGTGAATGGGTAGATGAACACCTTTTAATTTAATCTTATTATTTAAAATCATTTTAGCACAAATAGCTACAGGCAATCCTACAGTATCACTCATAGCTGTATATGTTTGATCTTCTCCTATATAGGTCATATAGGATCGAATTTCTTTATTTTCTCCGTTTAGTTTAAAGTTTAATTTGTGCCACATCACAATCATGTCCTTGTCATTTTCTTCAAGAGTCCATTTATCTTCCAAAATTTTCTGAAGGATTTGAGCTGGTGTCGCATCTTTAATCCCTACTTTTTTATCTTCAAAAATACCTAACCAAACTAATTTCTCCCATATATAATCATCTTGCTCAATACGCAATTGATAACGAAATTTAAGCTCTACAGAATCATGGGAGTTGTAGGAAAGAAATGAATTAATAAATTGCCTGTATGTCATGTCTTCAGATCCTTCAATTACATAGGAATCATCTGTTAATCCTAATTTTACAAAAATATTCCAAGCCCTACAGAAACCTATTTTACGTAATGTACCTCTATATATTGTAGGAATATTTTCTAAACCGTAAATAGATCTATATCTCAAAGAATCTCTATTAGCATACCCTTCAAATTTACCAAATCCTTCGATTTCAATAATCTCTGTTCTTCTAAAAAGATTGTTGTAAGCAATGTATTTATACTGACCTTCTTGAATAAATTTTGCTGCACCTCCTTGACCAGCTAAAACTACATTCCTAGGGTTCCAAGTAAACTTATAATTCCAAGGATTATTATCACTTTCTGGAGCAATCAACCCACCTGTAAAAGATTCGAAGCCACTAACAACACCTCCCTTTTCTTCGATTTCATCTAAAATTTTCATTGCGGACATGTGATCAATTCCTGGATCTAGACCCATTTCATTCATAGCAATGATTCCTGCATCTATTATTTGCTCATTTAGAGCTTTCATTTCATCAGTAACATAACTTGGCGTAATCACATCTTTTTTAAGATCTATACAATCTCTAACAACTTCTAGATGAAACCTTGCAGGAAGCATGGAAATAACAATATCAGAATTTGATATTTCCTTTCTTCTTTCTTCAGCATTTAAGGCATTAAACTTAAAAGCTTCTCCATTTACATGATTACCTACTTTTTCTTGAGCAAAAGATAATTGCATATCTCCTACTCTTATTAACCAATTTTCTTTTTGAGATTGGTTTAAAAAATATTTAATCATTGTTGAAGATGATCTACCCGCTCCTATTACCAGAATTCTTTTCATATATAATCTAAATGTATTTCAAAAATTGAAATATTTTTACACAAAACAAATGATTTTTTTCTATAAAGTCCTATTGAAACAAATAATATTTGGCACGGCATTGGCAGAGTATAAACAAATACTATTTTTGTTATTGATTTTAATAAATGAAATTTAAACTCCTTGTAATAAGTCTTTGCTGTTTTATTCAACTTGAACATTCTGCACAACTAAATAATAGTTTATTGGTTAAATCAACTGATTCCACTAATTTCTATATTTTTATTAATGGATTCCTTCAACATCTAAAACCATATCATAATATTAAAATCACTAGTTATGATGAAAGCAAATTAAACTTGAAAATTATTATTGCTGACTCATCTAATCAAAGCATTTCTAAACAAATTTATTTTGAAAAGAAAGACAAAGAAACAAGTTCAGAGCTTACTTTAATAGATAGCATTTATAAATTTAGATTTAACGGAGAAGTAAATATTGGTGTCCAACCAATAGATACTTCTCAACTAATCATTGCTTATCACACTACTAAAATAAATTATGATTCTATTAATCCCTTAATTACAGACTCTAGTTTTATAAAAGATTCTATTTCAGTAAAGCAAGTTTATTTAGGAGAAAAAGGATGTTCAAATCCAATTGAAGACAATTCAGAAATTATAAATCTAATTAATGAAGAAATTTTTTCAAGCAATAAAATTAAAACAGCTAAAATCCTTATTAAAGAATCTTGTTTATCAGTTTCAGACATAATAGAGATCATTAATCTTTTTGAATTCGATGATCAAAAATTAGAAATAGCGCTAGATAGCTACTATAACTTATATGATATTGAAAATTTCTATAAGCTAAAAGAACTTTTACTTTTAAACTCTTCAATTGATAAATTTGAAAAATTTCTAAATGAGAACAAGAAATTGGATTAAAATTAGTGCCTTATCTCTAGCGATTGGTGTTAGCCTTGGCGCCCTTGGCGCTCATGCTCTTAAAGATTCACTTAGTAATGAACAACTCGATTGGTGGAACAAAGGTGTTTTCTATCAGCTTATTCACTCAATAGGAATTCTTATAATCACCCTAATTTCAGCAATTAAACCAGATTTAAAATTAAAATGGTCACTTAGAATAATGCTAATTGGAATCTTTATGTTTTCAGGATCTTTATATATTTTAGCTATCAACAAGGGTTTGCTAGGAGATATTACTTTGTTAAAATACAGCATGATTCCCATAACACCAATTGGTGGCTTGTGTTTTATACTAAGCTGGATTTTACTATTTATAAAGGTGAAATAATTCAATTACTACTTGACTAATATTTTAAGTTCATTATTAAGGGGATTAGCTTGCCTCTAATAAAAAACTCAAATATTGGTCACCAAGAGAGTTATAAAGTGGAATAAAACCTTCTTTTCTTTCATTTAGATTCCCATTTATTATTATTGAATTCTGAACCTTCTTTACTTTATTATAAAAAATTTCATTATTTCTTTTAGAAGATCTTGTAAGTTTAGATTCAATTTTATTAATTCCATTTTTAAATTTTTGAAGCTCACCATTAAGCATACTTTCAACAGATGAATCTACAGCTTGAATTTCATTTAATAAATTATTCTTAATTGCTTGTAAATGATCTTCAACATTTAAGGAAAAAACTTTTTCTTTAATAAGTATTTTTTTGACAAGCACATCATAGTCCAAAAACAAATCACTCTCTTTAAGTCCCTTAGACCTCCACCAGTCTAAATCTGAATTATTGATCCATCCAAAATGATCTCTTAAAATCACCTTAGGATAATCAACATTTGAAAAATCAAAAGCCTCTTTAAGCTGCGCCCAATATTCAATTTCTGCTGGACCTCCTATATAGGCCAAGTTAGGCAAAATTGACTCTTGATATAACGGTCTAAGCAGAACATTTGGACTAAAATTTTCAGGATTCAACTCAATCATTTTTAAAATTTGATCTTGCGAATACGTTAAATCTCCTATAAGAAAAACACCCTCTTTAAAAACAATTCTTTTTCTATTACCATTATTGAAATAAAATAAATTGAGTTTTCTTGGGTTAATTTTTGGATAATACCCCTCTTTAGAAATACTATTGTTTGTATTAACAACAGCGTTGTATACGAATTGCTGTTTAATTTCTAATTCTAATGTAGGACGAAAAACTGTTTTCAATTCCTTAGAATCAGCATCAAGTACAATAAGGCCATATTTACTAAATAATTTATCTACCCAAAATCTAGTACAGTCTGCCCAATTAGACTTAGAAAACGCTTCTTCAAAAATTGAAATCAAATGAATCCCTGAAGAATCATTCCTAAAAAACTCCTTAAGCTCTTTTAATGCAGAAGAAAAACTCTAATGTTTTGATCCTCCCAACCGGATTTTTATTTTCACCATTAACTTTAATTTCCTTATTAAAGATTGAAACAGATGATATTTCATCAAAATCATGATCTTCAGATGCCATCCAAAATATAGGAATAAAATTACTTTTAGGATAAGCTAACTTTAGCTGATTAGCTAAAGAAATTGCAGATACTATTTTATGAATAAAAAACTGAGGACCACCAAACAAACACAACTGATGACCTGTTGTTACAGTAAACGAATTAGCATCTAATAATTCATCCAAATGATTGGGAACTGCAATTCCAGTATTTTCATACTGCTTTGAAATAACACTACATAGAACTTTTCTACTTTCAAAAGGAAAATCTTTTTCAACAATTAGCTCCTTAAATTCTTCAATGTTAGTTGTTTTTGGAAGAAAACTAGAAACAGATGAATCTCTATCTAAAAAGTCTAAAATAAATTTAGAAGAATAAATTTTGGAATAAGGAATGCTTAACATATCCCTACAAAATTAAACTAATGAGACAATAAGTAATAAGATGAATAAAGAAAATTAGACTTTTCTCCAAAGGTAAATTCCAAAAATCAAAGAAAATAACCACGTTAAAAATTCAATCCAATTAGGATTAGAATTATAGCCAACAAAGCCTTTCAAAAAACCCCCTATTGCACCTTTATCGTGGAATACATGTATGTATTTTCCCTTATCTTCATTATAGCTATAGTATACTTTATTCGCTTGTTCAGGAAGCTCTTTAACTGGAACTAAGACATTCCATACTCTAGAAATCTCTTTTTCATTTTCAAATCCTATGGTGCCTAAATGCTCTCCTTTAACAAAAAACTCTTCTAATTCATGAACGCCATATGCTACCATCCCAGAGGCAAATATCACAAGGAAAAAGGAAGTTACTTTAAAGAATTTTCGAATATCCACTTTGACTCCCTGAAAGAAAATTAAGTAACCTATTAGAACGGCCAGGACAATTCCTGATAAAAATTTCAAATAAAAATACGCATCTCCTTCCATGGTTTCTGAAGGCATAAGCATAAGGACAGTTTCAAATCCTTCACGCAATACTGTAAAATAAACCAACCAAAAAATACCCCATTTTTTCCCTGAAGCACCTAAGGTTTTATCTTTTAAATCTTTTGAAGATGATACTTGCTTAGAAAGCCAGAAAATAACATAAAAAACAAAAGCTGCTGTAAGAATCATAAATGATCCCTCCATTAACTTTTCAATAGATTCATTTTTAATAAGTGATTTAGTCCACTTCAGAAAAAATGCTATAACAAATGAAGAAACTATTGCTGAAGCTAATCCAAACCATAAATATTTAATTTGAATTAGAAGTGACTTTTTATGAAGTAATGTATATATAATACCTACGATTAATGCCGCTTCTAAGGACTCTCTAAATGAAATAATAAATGTATTCATAATTAATTTTTTGCAATGATAATATACTATTTGAACTATTCAAATACCATTAAATAGGTATTATTTAGAATCATTTTAAATAAAATACCATAAAAAAGGTATTGTACAAATAATTCTGACAAAATAGATTTGCATAAAAATTAAAACTAACTACAATTTAATTTTCAAACTATGAAATTTACAAAAAACACAATTTTAATTGCAACAGGATTACTATTTGTATTATCAGGTTGTAAAAAAGAAGGATGCACAGATCCTCTTGCTGACAATTACAGCGAAAAAGCTAAAACTGATGACGGAAGTTGTGAATATTCTTACCCAATTCCTACAACTTATGTATTTACTGATGCTAATGGCAACAACACCGTTTCTTTTAGTGGACAAACAGCTAGAATGGACATGCTTTCTGAGATAACAACTTACCTTAAGTCTGCAAATGGATCTAACGCAGCTCCTGCTACACTTAGCGCATCTGTTTTATTAGCGATGTATGACAATTCTTACACAGGATGGAATGATGCTGCTTTGGTAGGAAATGGGAAAAAACTTAAAAACAAAACGGCTTTAAATGATGCTGCTATTCAAGCACAGTTTGAAACTTGGATGACTGAAGCTGCTGCAGCAAGCCCAAGTTCTAATGGAACTTATCTTCAAGCTGCAACAGGACAAGAATGGACTCAGCTAATTGAAAAAGGGTTAATGAGTGCTTGTTTTGCTAGCCAAATGACTGGAAACTACCTTGCAGGGATTGCTGAGGACGACAATGTAACTGCTGATGAACCTGCTGCTGGTAAATATTACACTGAAATGGAGCACCACTGGGATGAAGCTTACGGATATTTTACTGATACAACTGACTACCCTGCTGGAGTTACAGATAGATTTTGGGGTAAATATGCAAACAATACTCTAGAGCCAGTTATTGGATCTGCAACTAACATATCTAATGCATTTTTAGCTGGTCGAGCTGCAATTGCTGCTGATAGACTTAATCCAGATGCTGTATTTACTGCTGATGCAGTTGCTCAAGCTGCAGTTATTGAAAATGAAGTTCAAAGAATGGTTGCTGGAATGGCGATTCACTATCTTAACTCAACTAAACAAAAAGTGGCAGACGGTGAACCACAAACAAAAGTTAACCACTATCTTTCTGAAGCATGGGCATTTATTTATGGAATTCAATTTATTGAAGGTACTCCAATGAATACAACTACAATATCAGATATGTTAGGAGCTATTGATGCTGATTTTGTTGGTTACTCGAACAGTGTAACTTTAATTAATGCAGATATTGATGCTATTGCAACTGCTCATGGGTTTACTCAAAACGAAAGAGAAAACCTTTAATTAATTTATTATTTTTACTAAAATAAACTCCTGTATCCTTACAGGAGTTTATTTAATTATTATCTATATGATAAATTTTTCATTTTTCACAAACAAAACCACACTAATCAAAGCATTTACTGTTCTGATGATTTTTTGTTTTACAGATTGTAAAAAAGGATGCACTGATCCGCTTGCAACCAATTATAACCCCAATGCTAAAAAAGAAGATCAAAGTTGTGAATATGAAAACTTTAACAAGCAAATTCTGCTTGAAAACTTAACTAATAATTTTATTCTACCCGCATTTGATGCCTACAAAAATAATATTGAAAACCTAGATTTGGCCTCAACAACATTTGCCAATTCTCCATCAATTCCTAATCTTACCAATCTTAGAAGTTCATGGGTAAACGCATTATTAACATGGCAAGATGTTGCTATGCTAGATTTCGGACCAGCTGAATACATTGTTCTTAAAAGCCAGACCAATACTTTCCCTTGCGACACAACCAACATAAACCTTAACATATCTTCAGGCACATGGACATTTACCAATGCTACTTATAACGATGAAAAAGGATTTCAGGCCCTAGACTTTTTATTAAATAGACCTGCATTTTCAGACCAACAGCTTGTAGACTATTTTATTGCCAACCCAAATTCTAATTCGTATCTAATGGATCTAACTCAAGACTTACTCAGCAATTGTAGTTATGTTCACAGTGAATGGAATTCTTCATATAGTGAAATCTTCATAAATGATTATGAATCTAATGCTCAAGGAAGTTCTATCAGTGATGTTATGAATGCATTAAATCTTCATTACGAATATTACCTTAGAAGAGGCAAAATTGGTCTTCCTTTAGGTGTTTTAATGGTTTTTCTCAACAAGAAATGCCTGAGCTTGTAGAATGTTATTACTACGGACAATCTCTTCCATTTGCAATAAGAGCTGTAGAATCGATGCAGAATTTCATTAATGGCTCCAATTACGATATTTCTGAACAAAACAGTGCTGGACTTGATGACTATATGGATTTCACGGGTGCTCAACACAGTGGAATAAATTTATCTATTAAGATTAACAATCAATTTAATGATATTTTAGCTGAGCTGAATAATTTGAATGACCCACTTAGCAGTGAAATATTAACTAATAAACCTGCTGTTTCTCAAACTTATACTAAACTTCAAGAACTCGTGCCGTTATTAAAAGTAGATATGACTTCTGCTTTAGGTGTATTAATCACCTATCAAGATAATGATGGTGACTAATACATGGATTAATCAGCTATTCCTCAAAAAGGTAAGTATTGCTCCACTAATTGTTTTTAGAATAATTTTTGGATTAGTGATGGCCATTAGCACTATAAGGTTCGCCTTAAAAGGTTGGGTTTCTGAGCTTTACGTAAACCCCAAATTTTATTTTACTTTCAAAGGTTTTGATTGGGTAGACCCTATAAACTCTACTTTTATAATAAGCCTATTTATACTTCTTCTTCTTTTTTCAATTTTTATATGCCTTGGTCTTTTCTATAGATTTAGCACCATTTCATTTTTTTTAATTTTCACCTACATTGAATTAATTGACAAAACAAATTACTTAAACCACTACTATTTCATAAGTCTAATAAGCTTTTTATTAATTTTCTTACCTGCTAATAGGTTATTCTCTTTAGATGCATTATTCAAACTGTGTAAACCCATTTCACACGTTCCATCATGGACAATAAATATTATTAAATTTCAAATTGGGGTGGTTTATTTTTTTTCTGGGTTAGCAAAATTAAATTATTACTGGCTTATTGAGGCTCAACCTTTAACTAACTGGCTTAAACACCAAACAGAATTACCTATTATTGGAGAGTTAATGAAATACCCTGAAACAGCATACTTGTTCAGTTGGTCAGGAGCCTTATTTGATTTATCAATTGTTTTTTTTATTGATTTTCAGTAGAACCAGATTATTCGGCTATTTTCTAGTAATATTTTTTCACATATTAACTTCTATAATGTTCCCAATTGGTGTTTTTCCTTTTGTAATGATTGCAGCTACTTTGATCTTTTTTAACGAGTTTTTTCACCAAAGAATAATACAGTTTCTAAGTTTTAATAGAACTAATATTTTCAAGACATCCCTTTCTCTTGATTATTCAAAAAGAATAAAAATGCTAACTACTATTTTTTTAAGCACATACATTTTAATACAATTACTTTTCCCTATGAGGTTTTTACTTTATCCAGGAGAATTGTTTTGGACAGAACAGGGATATCGGTTTAGTTGGCGAGTGATGCTAATTGAAAAAGTTGGATCAGCTGATTTTTTTATTTATGACAATAAAAACAGACCTCTTCAAATTGAAAATTGTAACTCTTTAAATACTAGCTATTACCTAACCCCTCAGCAGGAAAAAATGATATCTACTCAACCAGATATGATTTTACAATATGCCAAACACCTTAACAAGGTTTATAAAGACACCGTTATAATTGAACAAAATGGTAAGAAAATTTATTTGAAAGATCCTAAAGTAACTGTTAAAGCCTACGTAAGTTTATTTAATAAAGGAAGTAAACTATTTATAGATACATCAGTTAACTTAGCAAAAATTAATAGAGGATTAAAAAATAAAGATTGGATTCTACCTTATGAAGATTAATATAGCCATAGCAGTCTATTTATTGCTTTTTTCAGTTTGCTGTGCTCAAAAGGGACAAGTTTCTGGTGTTATTTACGACTCTAACAATGAACAATTAGCTTTCTCTTCTATTCAGTATTTAAAAATTGATCTAAACAACAAAAATAACGTTAGAATTATTTACTCAAATGACAAAGGCTATTTTATAACTCCCAAAATATCTTATGGTAAGTATCAATTCACCTATTTTTCCTATGGGCACATTAAAAAAGTAGATACCATATTTATTAACAACAATTATAAAAAAATAGAAGATATTCTATTAAATACCATTGTTTATAAACTTGATGAGTTCATTGTAAGAGATAAGTCCTACGAAAACTTTCAGATACGAAAAATGAAAGCAATTGAAGGTATGATGATTACTCAAGGAAAAAAAACAGAAGCTATTAATGTTGAAGCAATAGACGCCAATAAAGCAACAAACCTTAGTCGTCAGATATATTCTAAAATACCTGGACTTAATATATGGGAAAGTGATGGTGCAGGAATTCAAATAGGTCTTGGAGGAAGAGGGTTAAACCCCAGTAGAAATTCAAACTTCAATACTAGACAAAATGGGTATGATATCAGTGCAGATGCCTTAGGTTATCCTGAAAGCTATTACACTCCTCCAACTGAAGCAATTGATGAAATTCAACTCATTAGAGGTGCAGCATCATTACAATTTGGGCCTCAATTTGGCGGACTTATTAACTTCAAACTTAAAGAAGGAAATCCCAATAAGCACATTGAATTGGTTGCAAGACATACCGTAGGATCATTTGGTTTAAATAATTCATTTATAAGTATTGGGGGTAGCAAATCAGATTGGACCTATTACCAGCCTATTGTAATTATAAATTTGGAAATGACTTTAGACCAAACTCAGATTTTGATGTTTTTCATGGACATTTTAATATTAAAAGACAAATAAATTCAAGAACCTCACTTAATTTAGAATTCACCAAAATGAGCTACCTCGCACATCAACCAGGTGGCCTTACGGACAACGCATTTGAAACCAATCCAGATTCTTCTTCAAGAAGTAGAAATTGGTTTAAAGTTGATTGGAATTTAGCAGCTCTAAATTTTGATTACGAAATCAATTCCAACACAAAACTAAATTCTAGATTTTTTGGACTTATTGCCTCAAGAAACTCTTTAGGTTATTTGGATAGAATTGATAGAATTGACCCAATGGCAGAAAGAAATCTTATTTCAGGTATGTTTCAAAACATAGGAAATGAAACTAGGTTAATCCATTTATATGAACCCATAAAACTTCCTTGGGCTTTTGTTTTAGGAATTAGAGCTTATAGGGGTGCAAATAATAGTATTCAGGGAAATGCCAATTCAGAAAACGGACCTGATTTTTATTTCATAGGCCAACAAACCAACATTGACTCATCTTATGCCATTGAAAGTAATTACCAATTCCCTAGCTTTAATTTTTCTGCATTTGCAGAACACATCTTCAACTTATCAAGTAAATTAAGCATAACTCCAGGATTAAGGTATGAGTTTATTTCTACATCTGCCAATGGAAATTATAGGGAAAAGCAAGAAGATTTGGCAGGAAACATAATTTATGACACTATTTACCAAGTCAATAAAAGGCAAGAAAGAGGCTTTATAATTGGAGGAATAGGAATTAACTATAAGCTCAGTAATCAAGTTGAAATATATACAAACTTTTCTCAGAATTATAGAAGTATCAATTTTGCAGATATGCAAATTACCAATCCCAACTTCAAAATTGACCCCATACTGAAAGACGAAAGGGGATTTAACGCTGACATTGGCTTTAGAGGACAGCTAGAAAATAAAATTTATTTTGATTTTTCTGCTTTTTCACTTTACTACAACAACAGAATAGGAACAACACTTGAAGTTGATCCATTATTAGCCAATACCTTTCAGTTTAGAACTAATATATCAGAGTCTAGAACATTAGGCGTTGAAATGATGATTGAAGCAGATTGGTTTAAAATATTATCAACTAAAATAAAAAGTAATAGACTAACAACTTTTGTTAATTTCGCCTATAATAATGCCCTTTACATCAACTCTGATCAACCCGCCTATCAAAATAAAAAAGTGGAGCTAGTTCCACCTGTTGTTTTAAAATCTGGGATTACCTTAGGAAACAAAAGCACCTCAATTTCTTATCAATATAGCTATACCCATCAACATTTTTCAGATGCCACAAATGCAGTAGCTGTAAGTAATTCAGTGATTGGGATAATTCCTTCTTATTTCACAATGGATTTGTCAGGGAAAATCATAATCAAAAAAATCCAATTAGAGATGGGAATAAATAATCTAACCAACGAGTCTTATTTCACAAGAAGGGCTAGTGGCTATCCTGGCCCCGGAATACTTCCCTCACCTGCTAGAAACTATTACATAGGTTTGCAAATCAAACTTTAGAATACCTTAAATATGGTATTGCCAATAAGGATTGACAATTTTATTTTTGTTATGTAGAATGATTCTAAATTACAATACGTAACATGGTAAACATAAAAAATAGTCCAAACGAAATTGTTAAAATAAACAAACAAAATGAACACATTTTGTGTAGATACAATATTCCTTTTGAGTCAAAAAAATCTATTGAAACAACTAGCTATTTAAAAGATCTTAATCCAGAATTTATAATTGATGTTATTAACGCTTTTGAAAATAGTGAAAAACTTGATTTTAAAACTTTTAATAAATATAGAGTTCCTTTAATAATAGATTATTTATTTAAATCTCATCATTATTATAAAACAAAAAGACTTCCTGAAATAGAACAGAACATCTATAATCTAATCACCAAATTCGAAGATTCAAAACCACTTCTATATCTATTTCATTTCTTTTTTAAAGACTACCAAAACGAACTATGTAAGCATTTTAAAGAAGAAGAAGAAAAATTATTTCCTTACGCTAATAATCTCTACAATGCTGTGTATTTCAAAAATATGGCAGATTTAAAAGAGCTAAAAAAACAAAGGATTATTGCTATTGAGTTCATGAAAAGCCATAGAACAAAAGAAAAAGATTTAAAAATATTACAGAACGCATTACTTAAATATTCTGCGCCCACAAAGAATCTATCTATCTATCATATTATTTTAAATCAACTAAAAAGTTTTCAGCAAGATTTAAACCTTCATGCGAGTATTGAAGAAAATGTATTGGAAACAAAATTGATATCTCTTGAATCATATTTAAATTTAAAATGAACGAATTAAAAGACCATTCCTACAATTCTAATTATGTTTTGCATCAAAATAGATTAGGTTACATTATTCAATGTAAAGATTGTCAAGAAATACTTATTTCTTTTGGAAGCATTATCACCAGTGTAAATCAGGTTGGATTTGTTAATTTACATGCCGCATTAAATAACATTATGGAGGAAATTGATCTTCACACTATTGAGATGCACCAAAAAGAAGAAAAAGTAATTGTTGCCACACCATTAGATAATTTACATTTATCTTTTAATCCACAAGATTTTAATGATGTTATTGAGCTTTTTGACCAAGCAAAATTAATGCTAGAAATCAAAAACATTATAGTCTAATTAAATTATCATTTTTAAATGATAATTTTAACCGTGATTTCATCTAAAAATTTACTTAAAACATTAGGTCCTGGTATACTTTTTGCTAGTACCGCTATTGGAGTATCTCACCTTGTACAATCAACTCGTGCTGGTGCTGATTATAGTTTTGGATTGATTGCTGCAATTATTATTGCTAATCTTCTAAAGTATCCTTTTTTCGAATACGGATCTAGGTATGCTAATTCGACAGGAACAACCTTAATCGATGGATATAAAAAAATGGGCAAATGGATGCTTATTCTTTATTTCATAATTACTATCTCTACAATGTTCTTTGTAACTGCTGCTGTAGGAATGGTTACTGCTGGATTCATGGAAAACCTTTTTGGAGTCGATACACCCATGCTAATGAATTCAATATTATTTATTATTTGTTTATTAATTCTCATTATTGGCAAATACAGTTTGTTAGACAGTCTTATTAAAATAGTTGGGGCTGTACTATTAATATCAACAATATTAGCGTTTTCATTAACTCTATTTCATGGGCCCTTACACCCTCAACAATTTCAATTACCAGATTTGTTTTGGACCAACAAAAAAGATATTGGATTTTTAATTGCTCTTATGGGATGGATGCCTACTGCTATTGATCTTTCGGCATGGAATAGTTTATGGACAATTGAAAGGATTAAACAAACAGGATATAAACCTTCATTAAAAGAAACGCTATTTGATTTTAATTTTGGATACCTAATTTCCGCTTTACTTTCTGTATGCTTTGTAACTCTAGGAGCATACATAATATATGGAGGTGACAGCATTATTTCTAACAACAAAGCTGCATTTGCAAACGATGTTGTTAACTTATACTCCACAACAATTGGAGACTGGAGCTATTTATTAATTGCAGCAGCTGCATTTTCAATTATGTTTGGCACATGCATAGCTGTTTTTGACGGTTATTCAAGAAGCTTAAATAAATGTGTAGAATTACTATTTCAAGCAAAGAACCCAGTAAACAATACTAAGATAAATCAGCTGTTTTCACTAACAATATTAGGTTTAGGTTCTTTCTTTATAATTTCTTATTTCAATGGCAATCCAAAAGGATTTAAAGTACTTATAGACCTAGCGACTACACTTTCTTTTTTAATTGCACCAATTATAGCTATAGTTAACTTCAAACTTGTAATGAGCTATTTAAAACAAAAAGATCGTCCAAAACTTTGGCTACAAATTATAAGCTATGTTGGAATTATTTTTCTCATTGGTTTTAGCATCTATTTTTTTATGGTATAAATAATGTCTCTAAAAAGAATTTGTTTAATTAACTTTAAACTTTTAGAAAAACTATAACCATTGAAAAAACTACTATTTATTACATTATTAATTTCTTTTAACAATTTTTTTTCTCAAAAAAACACTCCATTAAAAACTATCGGATACTCTCGAGTTACACTTTCTGAAAATTTTGACAAATGGGAAATCAACCTCCAAAACAAAGAAATGCCAAATCCGAATGGCAACTCTGAAAAAGATCGTTTATTAAAATTGAAAAATGAATTATCTTTAAAATATGGTCACAAAAACAAAAACAATTTTGAGAAAGTAATTTCAGATACAGCCAATCAGGTAATGATTGAAAGTGGTTTTAATGGAAACCCTTACAACAATAGAGTTCCCAATGACAACACAATTGCTATTTCAAACGATGGCATAATTGTATCTGGAATAAATTCAAGATTTATTTTTTACAACACCAATAACGATTCTATTTTAGAACAAGGAAGCTTGCATACGTTAACCACTGGATTCCCTCAATTTAATACAGTAAGTAAATACGATCCTAAATTCATTTATGATCCAGCTGAAGATCGTTTTATAATTACATTTTTAATTGGTACGGCTTGGCAAAACAGTAACATTTGTGTCGCTTTTTCATCATCTAATAACCCTTCAGACCCTTGGAATGTATATTTACTTAGTGGAAACCCTCTTGACACAGAGCATTGGACAGACTACCCAGCAATTGCTTTATCACAAGATGAATTATTTATTACTGGAAACTTACTTGCTAACGGTGTAAGCTGGCAATTAGGCTTTCAGCAATCTCTAATTTGGCAAATTGACAAACTCGATGGCTACAATGGTGAAAGTGAGTTAGACATGCAAGTTTGGAGCGACATAAAAGATGATTCAATTTCCCTAAGAAACCTTCATCCAGCCAGAGGAGCTAGAGAACTATCAGGTCCCAACCAATACCTTATTAGTAATAAAAACTTTTCTGCAGAAAGCGACACTGTATACTTAATCGAAATTACCAATACGTTAAATAGTGGATTGGCCAATTTAAATATAACTAGATTATCTGTTGAAGATCATTATTTCTTGAGCCCTAATGGAAGACAGTCTATTAATAAAGAATTATCTACCAATGATTCAAGAGTTTTAGGTGCCATTATTGATGAAAACTGGATACAATATGTGCATAACTCTATGGATACCACCTATGGAACTGCTGGTATCTATCATGGAATTATTGAAAACTATTCAACAGTACCTGAAATAAATGGCAGAATAATTTCTGATTCTATAATAGATTATGGATATCCTAACATTGCCTCTACAGCTATTAACCCAAATGAAAAAGAATGTGTAATTGGATTCAATTACACCTCACCTATTGACACCAACGGTGTCGCTTGCTACTACATGGATAATTCTACTAATTATTCTCTTAGAACAATTCTAAAGCATGGTGAAGCTCCAATAAATTCTTTTGTTAGCGGACAGCTAGATAGATGGGGTGATTATTTTGGAATACAACGCAGATACAATGAACCTTGCAAAGTCTGGATGTCTGGAATGTATGGTAAAACATCTTCTAATGCAAGCTGGATAAGTAGTGTTGCAGTTTCTGACACATGCAGAAATCCAGACCCTGTTGTAACATTTGACCCTCCATTTAATAATGGAACACTTTTTCCAAATCCAGCTATAGAATGGATCGTTTACGATTTTTCTTTAGAAGAAACATCTATGATTGTTATTTCTCTTTTTGATGCTCAAGGAAAATTAGTGAAAACACTTTTTAACGACCAAGCTAATAAAGGAGAAAACAGGTTGTCTTTTAACAGTTTCTTTCTAGAAAAAGGTTTATATATTATTCGAGTTACAGAGAATAAGAATATTTTGTTTACAAAAAAGTTTATTAAAGTAAATTGATTTTATTCTAATTTAAACTCCCCTATCATTGACAAAGGAGATTGATAATCAAACACAATCATAAACTGATACAAACCATCAAAATCTGGAACAAAGCTATCTGAAACGTAATTTTTCGCTTTCCATTTACTTTTTCTAAACTCAGCTTCTGAAGCTCCACCCTTGAAAAAAATTTTAACCTTATCTGTATTATAAACACCTAAATCAACAGAATATAATTGCCCCTTAGACAATTGCATTTTTTTAGATTTATAAAAGTTAAAAAAGGGTGATTTAACAATGTTTGAATTATGAAAATTTAGTTGGAATTGTAAAGAATCTACAGCCTTAAACTGCTCAATTCGAAAAACTAAATTCCTTATATCAGATTTTATAAATGACAATGAAACTTTACCATCAATAACATAAGAAGAGAAATCTATTGGTTTTAGCTTCATTTTTTCATTAACCTGAAAGACCTGAATATTTATTTTGTCATTTATTTTAGCATGAGTGATATCAACATAGTTCGATAAAATCGATTCGTTTTCTAAGAAAGATAAAAAAGTAAACTTAGGACTCTTTCTAAATTTACTGGCCCTTGTGTTTTTCAAACTTTTCTTAAACTTTTTAGATGATGAATAAGATTCATTGAACTTTAGAGTATCAGGTTTAATAATTAAAGTTTTCTCATTTAACTCAGTGCCATATCTATCATTTGCTAGTTTTTTGGTCGGTAATGAAATATTATGATATGGATATTTCAAATGTTTCGGCTTAGATTTAATAAACTTATTATTTGACAAAACACTCCAAATTCTCATTTGATTGTCAAAAATTTCATCATTGAAAATTTCATATAAATGTTTCATCTCATAGATTTGATACCTTAAGTATTTATTTGAAAGACTCTTTTTCGCTCTATTGTAATAGCTCCAAGTTGGAGAATCAAAATATTCTAAGCTATTGATTGCGCCATGATAGGTTTCATTGAAAATCCGAACGGCTAGGGTATCATTAGGAAAGAAATCTACATATTCTTTCAAACCTATTAACCCATTAATGTATCCATTAATTACCTGAGGAGATTTTTTTGAATTTGGGTATTCTTCAATCCAAGTGTAACCTTCTTTTGTTTTCGAGATTGTGCCTCCTAATTCTTGCTTTTGAATTAACGTATAAGCAATTTTTTGAATTATAGGGACAACAATTTCATCTTTAGTTAATTCATAATATCTTAAGAGATAGCTTATTGCGTAACCTTGAGTCATACCTGAATACCAAGGAGCTTTTAAATCCCAAAAATTAACTTTATATGGAAGACCTATCCCTTTACCGTCAAAAAGTAGATTTACTTTTGTGGAATCTTTAAAATATTTAACCTGATCAATACTTTTAAAATAATAAGAACTGTCATTTGATTCTTTAAAATTATAATAGGATAATACACCGTATACTGCAACAGATAAAGGATGATATTTTTTCTTAGATAAGATTACACCATTTTTATCAAAACTTCTAGTACTTTCAAAACCAGAAATATCGGTTCTATCTAAAAGAGATGAATAATATTTCAGGGTTTGAGATTTAAATTGAAATTGAGTAAATAATAACAGTAAAAAAAGGAGGTATTTCATAAAAGCGTTCATAAAAACTAAAAGTGAAATTTTATTGACAAATATATAGTTATGTAAATAATAAAGCTAAACTATATTTTATTTTACAAAGACACTGTTATTCTACTAGAAAGCAACTAAATATAATGTGGAAATTAAAGTGTTTTTTCAACAAACTTCTTGAAATAATTAACAGAACTAATTAATCTTGATCCGTACCAGCTAAAAAACTCACCATCAACTAATTCTACCTGAGCTTTAGGGCATATTTCTTTAAAATAAGCTATGTGCTTGTCTTTAAATGGAAAAGGCTCAGATGATAACAAAATAACATCAGGGTTTTTTAACTGTAAATCTTTAGCTGTTATAATTGGATAATTGACATCATTATTAGCAAAAACATTAGTAAAACCAACCCTTTGAAGCATATCATGAATAAATCGTGTTTTATTTACAGACATTATTGGATTTTTCCATATAATGTATGCCACAGACTTGTTAATAATTGGTCTTAAAGAAGAAAATTCAGCTTCAACATTTTTCACAATAGATGAAGCCTTTTCTGAAGATTGGGTTAACTCACCAACCGATAAAATCATCTTAAGCGCATCATCTAATATTCCAATATCACTTATCCAAACAGGATAATCACGCATTAACCTTTCTATTTCATTTTGATTGTTTTCTTCCTTATTTGCAATAATTAAATCTGGGTTCAATCTTTTGATGACTTCAAAATTCAAATTTTTAGTCCCCCCCACTCTGTGTTTGGACACAAACCAACTATTGGGATGAATACAAAATTTAGTAAGACCAACAACTCTATCTGCTAAACCCAAATCATAGAGTAATTCAGTTTGAGAAGGAACCAATGAAATAATTCTCTTAGGTACTTTTGCTAAAAAAACTTTTCTACCTAACTGATCGGTAAATTGCATTTGAAAATTAATTGGATTCAGAATCCCATATGTATTCAGAAATCACAAGATTATTTTTAAAGTAATATGAACCCCACTTTGATGTAACCTTCTTGTACTCATCTCCTTGATTACCTCTAATTACAACACGAATTATAGTAACTTCAATAACATCGCCTCTAGAATTTTTCCTTTGGTACATTTTTTCAGTTATTCCTTCGGGATATTCAAGGGCTAATTGCTGTTTGTATTTTTCAGATTCAGCTTTTGGATCAAAAGCTTTAAATTTATCAAGATCACTACTAATTTGATAATCTTTAATTAAATCTCTATCAGCAATTTCTTTTTGTCTCTCTGAGTTCAAATCTTGAATGGCTTCAAGCTCTGAAGATTTCATTTCTCTAGAAATATCTTTTTCCATTTGCTCTGCATATCGCTCATTGTCCATGGATTCTTTTGCTGTATACTGGTTATAAGATTTATCTGAACTAACCTCAGACCAAACTGACTGAACATCTGATTCTTTATCTAGATATCTGTCCAATTCAGGAATTAATTCTTGACGTTGAACATCTGCATTTTGAGCAAAATTAGAAATTCGATCATCCAAACTCTCTTTACTTTCAAAATTACTGTAAGTAACATTTTGTCTATTGGATTCAATGGTTGACATTTCATTAGAAACTTCATCTTTGTAAGAATCTACTTTAGGTACAATTTGTTGTCGATTTTCATCTGCTTCTGAGGACATTGTAGAAATACGTTCATTCAACGCTTCCTTATTGTCATAATTTGAATAGGTTACTACTTTAAAATGATCTGTTTTAAGCTCATTAGACAATGACCTTTCATCTTTATAAACATCTACTTGAGGAACTTTACTTTGTCTGTTTTTATCGTTTTCAATCTCATTTAAATTTCTATCAGAAATTAAAACATCCATAGAATAATTATTATCGTATGTGTGTTCCTTTCTTACTTGAGACATTATCTCATCAGTAGTATAAATTCCATCTTTATAAAATTCTGTCTTTGGAACATTTTCTTGTCTAGGAATATCAGACTGTTGAGCATCTAAAGATTTTTCAGATACAATTTGCTCAGTTAATACGCTATTATCATAAGAAGATTTTTTGCCATAATTATTGCTTTGTTGCAAGGAAATGGATTCCATTTCTTTAAAATGATCTACCTGAGGAATATTACCTTGTCTTACGTCATCATTATCTATCTGACTGTTCAACCTTTGATCATCCATTACATTAAGCTCTGAATATCTTTTATCTCCTTCAACTCTTTGAGCATCAATAACCTGAGTTTGCAAATCAATTAACTCATCCTTCTCTTTTGCCATTTTAACCTGTAGGTAGTCATCATCATCAACTCTATTTTTATGAATGAGCTGATCTATCTGACTTTCACTATATTTCCCAGTCACTTCTTCACCGTATAAAACCTGATAATTATCAACAAAATCTGTTGGTAAATCTTTATTTGCAGTTGAAGATAGCTTTCTTGCGGCCTGCTTATCGAGTATTTCATTAATGGCACTAATTTTTTTCAGCTGGATAGGGAGCTTCAGGACGAATTTTCAAGGCATCTTCAAACTTTCTTAATGCCATCCTATATTTTTTACTTTCATATGCAGAATTACCCATCTTAATATGATTGTTAAATAGATTTGTTTTCTTTTCCTTATTTAGTGAGGTTGCTCTTGCTTCTTGAGCTTTTAAAATTTGAGCGGGTGGATAAGGATCCGATGGATTCATACCCTTTGCTCTTTTGTATAATTCAATGGCTTTCAAATAATTTTCATTTGAAAATTGGTTATCAGCTACTTCTATAATTTTGTTGTATTGTGTCTCAACTTCTTCTGAGGCTAATTCTTGCATTTTTTTATTAATCCAATCTATTTGTTGTTGAGGATATGACTCAGTATTTTTAACTTCAAAAGCTTGCTTATAAAGAGATTTAGCTCTCACCCACTGTTGACCATCTCTAGCACCATCTGCAGAAGTTATTAAACTATTGTATTTCTGCTCATTTGCATTTAATTTATCTTCTAATAATTTATTATCGGCTAATTCCTTAATTAACTTATCTATTTCGTTTATTCTTTGTAATGGATAGCCATCTTCTGGGTTCATTCTCTTAGCTCTTTCATACAATTCTTTGGCTTTTGTATATGTTTTGGCTGTAAATTGATTATCTGCAGCAGCAATAAGCTTTTCATATTGTGCCTTAAACTCTTGATCAGTTTCTTTTTTCATCTGTTCATTGATCCAATCAATTTGCTCTTGAGGATATAATGGTAGAGGGTCAAAAGAATTAGCCTTTACATACATATCCTTTGCTTGATTCCAATTTTTAGCATCTCTTGCTGCATCTGCCTGGGATATAAACTCGTTATATTTTGCTTTATTAGCATTTACATTTTCAATTTCAGCTAATCTTTTATTTATTAATCCAATCTTTTGTTTTGGATAATATTCATCTGGATATAAAGCTAATGCAGCTTCAAATGAAGTTTTAGAATTTGCAAAATCTTCGCTTTCAAAATCAGCATCACCCTTAACAATTAATTCATCAAATTGTTTTCTTTTTTGAGCGTTAGCTAGGTTTTCATTATTGTTATTTATTATTTCTTGTTCAATGAATGCAATTTTTTCTTTTGGGTATTCCCGATCAAAGAAAGTTAAAGCTCTTTTATATAATTCTAATGCTTGTTCTAACTTTTTAGCAGCTAACATGTTATCTGCCTGTGAAATTGTTGAATTATATTGATTCTCTAAATCTTCGTTCTGAGAAATAATTCTTCTTATTTCTCTTATTTTGTCGATAGGATAAGCTTCCGATGGAAATATTTTTTTTGCACTCTCATATTTTGAAATTGCATCGTTGTAATTTTTAGCTTGAAAAAGTTTATCAGCATTGTCAACTAAATCTTGATATGATTTTTGTTTATCTAATCTCTTCTGCTCTTCAATACTCAAATTTATAAGCTCAATTTGCTCCTTTGGATAAATTTTTTCAGGAAAAACAGAGAGAGAATTATTATATTCTTTTTTACTTTCTTCCCATTTCTTCTCATCTCTAAGTTGATCAGCATTGTTAATAAACGAATCATAACTACTTTGTTTATCAGCCAAAGATTTTGCAGCAGATAATTTCTGTTCAACTAGTGCAAGTTTTTTATTTACAGTTTCGTTGTTTGGAAATAAATCTTTTGCTTTTAAGTAAATATCTTTTGCCTCTTGAAATTTCTCTAGAGATAATTCAGCATCTCCATTAGAAATGAATTGATTGAATTCATTAATCTTTTGATCTTTTAATTTCTTTTCTTCTGCAGATTTAAGAATATTTTGTTCAATTTTTATTAATTGATCTTTAGGGTACTTTTCGTCTTTAAAAATATCTAAAGCGTTATTGTATAAGTTCTTAGACTCTTCCCATTTACTGTTTTCAAAATACCCATCAGCAGAGACAATTAAATTGTCATATTGCTTTTTCCTAGATTCTTTATCTTTATTTAATTGAAATATTTTAGCATTTATCTCTTCAATTTTTTGTTTGGGATAATTTTCGTTAGTCAATAAACCTAACGCTTGTTCATATAATGATTTTGCAGGATCTAGTTCCTCTTTATAGAAAGCATCATCAGCTTTTACAATAATTTGGTCATACTGTTTTTTTAGCTCTATTTGTTTTAATTTTTCGTCTTCAATTTCTTTCAATTTAGCATCAATTGAAGCAATTTTAGTTTTTGGATATTCTTCATCTGCTTTAATCTTTAAAGCATCATTATATGCTGTTCTAGCTTCTTGGTATGATGACTTATCAAAAAGGTTATCGGCAAACTCAATTTTATTTTTGTACTTATTCTCTATTAAAGAAAGTTTCTCAATTTCTGCTTTTAATGCCTCTGCTTTCTTAATTTGTTCTTTTGGATAAGTTTCAACAGGTTTTATTTGGAGTGAAGATTTGTATTTTACAATTGCAACATCATAATTTTTTGCTGTAATTGCTTGATCTGCGTCTGCAATTAATTTTTTATAATTTTCTTCAGCATTTTTTTCATTAGAAATAATACCATCAATTTGTATTATTCTATCTTTTGGATCTCTTTCATTTGGTTTTATAGCAGAAGCTTCAGCATATATATTTTTTGCTGATTCCCATTCTTTTTGATCAAAAGATTTTTTTGCTTCATTCATTTTAGCTTGATACTGCTTGTTTATAGCAGCATTAGCTAAATTCTCCTTTTTAAGATTGGCATCATCAATTTTTTTATATGGAAGTTGATCTTCTGGTTTCACTTCCTTAGCTTGATTATAAATTTGAATAGCTTCATCAAACTTCTCCGATAAAACTAAATTGTCTCCTTTTTGAATTAAAGCTTGAAATTGGGCATCATTAGCCTTATCACTTTCCAGTTGAGCCATTTTAGCATTAGCATCCTTTATCTTTTGAATTACAGTCTCATCAGACTTCACCTTTAAAGCTTCTTTGTATTTTAGAATGGCAATGTTATAATTAGCTTTTGAAAAAGCAGAATTACCTTCACTAACCATCTTTTTAAAAAGCTCCTCTTGTTGCCTTGCCTTTGATGCAACAGATTTAATGTAATTTTCTATTTCTTTTTTACGTTGATTTACATATGTGAAATCCCAATCGAGCTTACTATCTGTTGGATTAATTCTTGCCTTACCTACAGGACGATCAGTAACAATCGAATAATCAGTTTCTGGTTGCTCTTTAAACAACTCAAGGCTTGATTCTATGTAAGATTTGAGCTCCACCTCCTCAGGATAATATCCTTTTTTTGTGTCAAGAAGAAGTGATTTCGAAACATATCCAGACTTACTAAAAGTAAGTTCATAAATGTGACCAAAATCACATTCTATTTGTTTGTACTTACCATTAGAAGCAGTAGTTTCTGACTTGTATACTGAACCATTTTGTTTAACAGTAATTTTAACTCCCTCAAGTTTGACTCCAGAAACATCTGTAATTCTACCTTCAAAAATCAAAATAGGATCTTGTCCATACAAAGAAGATGACAACAGCAATGAAACTGAAAAAATGAACGAAAATAAAAACCTGTTACACATAATTTTAAAAACCTTAACAAATATCAGATAAATAATTAATATTTAAGCATAGTTAAAAACAAACCTTTTAACGTAAAAATTAACAATTCGTTACTTAAATGATATTTTCACTAAAACATTTTGTTTTAATGTTAAATACAACCATCTATGAAGAAGGTTCAATTAACTTAAAAAAAATAGAAACTAAAGGAAGAAAATTGATAATGTACAAAGAAGATGTGAACCCAGCTAACAGTAGAAATCTTTGCTGCCCTACTGAATTAAATAGTCTTTTTCTATAGGAAAATAATGAAGCAATAAATAAGAGCACAAAAAAGGAAAAAGAGAAAAAGTCATTTTCTAAAACTAAAATAGGAGTTGTGAAAATAATTAATGGGAAATACAAAAAGCTTAGATCTAATTTAGATTTGAGACAATTTTTGATAAGTATTATTGCATAAATTAATAAAACAAATAAGGCTAACGATCCAAAAACAATCTTTGATGTATTGTTCAGAAATGGATTTAAGTTTAAGGTGAAAACAAAAGAAAAAGATAAATACACTAGAACATATATGGATTTAATGTTTTTAATAACATAAAACAATCCGACCATAGAAATAATTACAGGCATTATAAATATTGGAGGAACAAAACCACCTATTTCTACCCAACTAAATAAAGCATAGAATAGGTAAATTAACAATAAATAAAAAGGCAATTTAAATTCCGAATTCATAGTATCAACATTTTGATTAAATCACAAAAACTGTTAAAATTATACTTTAGATGTACCATTTTAAAATTTTCACGTTATATATGTGTAGCTAGTTAAAAAAGTACTTGTACTTATCTCGGAAACTGGTTATTTCTGTAAGGTGGTGAAAACCGTTACTTTGGTAACGGTTTTCTTTTTTTAAACGCTATCACATTACAATATATTCCTAAACCCAGAATAGAAATCAACCAAAACCAATAACCAAAAGAAAAATCGGAGCTGTAATTATCAATAAATAAAAATGACGTTGATGAATATAGAAATGCTATACTAAACAACAAAACTAAATATCTGTTAAACATCAACCACCTATTAAAAAATAGCAATAGAACCCCAATACACAAAAAAGATTTTAAAAAATAATTGGTGTACTCTATAAAACTTGAGTTAAAAGGGAAATCAAAAAATTGTAAAACAAAAAAATGATAACCAAACAGCGTGTTTTCTGAGTCACTTAAAACAGGTAAAAAAAATGACACTACAAACATTGAAAGAAATACAAAATCGATATTTTTTAAATTATTCATAAGAATTAAACAGCTTATTAGAAATTAAAATAGAATCGTTTAGCGCATTTTTGTTTAATCCGTGTTTAATATCGAATCTATTTAAATAATTAATAATGTTTTCTGTAGACATATTTCCTGTCAGTTTATCATCAGCCATTGGACAACCTCCCAAACCACCAATTGCGCTATCAAATCTTATACAATTACTGTTAATAGCACTAGTTATTTTTTCTTCCCAAGAATTAGGTGTAGTATGAAGATGTGCCCCAAATTCAACTGATGGAAATTCATTAATTAACTTATTAAACAACCAAGATATTGAATCGGCTGTGCTTGTTCCTATTGTATCGCTTAAAGACAAAATATTCACACCAAATTCATTTAGTAATTTCTCAGACCAATGAGCAACAATATGTGGACTCCATTCATCTCCATATGGATTACCAAATGCCATTGAAAAATAAGTAACTAATTTCTTATTATTTCTTTTACAAACATTTTGAACTTCTTCTAATCTTTTTAAGGAATTTTTAATGTCTGAATTAATATTTTTCTTTTGGAATGTTTCAGAAATTGAAAAAGGAAATCCCAAATATGTAATTTCATCAAATTGTGCGGCTTCCTCTGCACCTCTTTTATTTGCAACAATAACTAATAATTTAGACTTAGATTCTGAAAAATTTAATTTAGAAATAACCTTAGCAGTATCTGCTAATTGCGGTATAGCTTTAGGAGAAACAAAACTCCCAACATCAATAGTGTCAAATCCAACATTAAGTAAGGAGTTAACATATTCTATCTTTAAGTTAGTTGGAATAAAATCTTTAATCCCTTGCATAGCATCTCTAGGACACTCAATTAACTTCATGACAATTATTTTTGCTTAAAGTTAAAAAACAAAAATGATTACTTAACTAAAAATTTAGCTATTGCATCTTTTCCATCAATGACGGTATAAAGCTCGTAGATACCAGCTCTAAAGCCTACAGTTGAGAAAGATTGCTGATTAGAGCCTGCAAGAAGACTATTATACTCTATTTCTTTAACTACCTGACCCAGTGCGTTAACAACTTTAACAACAAGGTCTGAATCTTCATTCAAGTCAAAAGAAAATGTTATAGAACCATTAGCAGCCACAGGGTTAGGATAAATTGACAAAACAGGTGCAACAGGTCCAACAGACATAAGCTCAGTAACTTTTACTACACCTTGATATGGCCTGTAGTTATAATTCGTACCTACAACAGTAACATCTGAAAGAGTATCTATTGAAGTGAAATCAATTTGAACATCTCCATTAGCATCAACAATACCGTTACCTATAATGTCATTATTTTGAGTTAATGTAATTAAAGCACCCTCTGCATTACAACTACTTATAGACAAGGAGCTAGAGCCAATTTCTATTTGTGTGTCGTGAGATGCAGTTAAGTTTTGAGGATCTAAAGTTCTAATTTTCACAGAAGGATCACCAAAGAAAACCCAAGTTTCAATCACTTCTTTTCCTTGATTATTATAAACATCCATCATTTTCATTTGACCATTATAAAACAATCCACCAAGAGTAAACTTTTTATTAGAAGCATATGTTTGAGCTAAAATATCGGCAATTTCAAATTGAGTAGCCATAGGTGGTGCCCAAGACATTAAAATTGAAGATCCACAAGCAGCAATTGAGCCCGTAGTGGAGTTAGTTCCTTCAGCAAGCATCCATGCTTCAGAAATGCATGAACCCGTAGTAAATGTTCCATTATTACAAGCGACTGAAATTACAAAAGGATATTTACCTTCATTAGTTGCTTGATTAATATGTGTAGTGCTGAAATTTCCAGTAACACATACATTTTGAGCTCCATGTCCAGTATAATTAAATAAAGTTGCCCCAGTATTCACAGCGGTTCTAACCATAGTACTATTGGGATTACCACTAGCATCTGCCCCGCCATGAGATCCATCATAAAATTCATGAACTTCGTCAAAAGTAAAATCCATAAGAACATCTCTAATTGCACGAAGATGAGCCCAGTCTGCATTTCCTAAATATCCAAAACCTTGTCCTTCATCTGAACCTAAACCAATTGCTTTTTGGTACCAATCTCCGGAAAGAGGAGTAATTTCATATTCCATGTTTCTTGCTAAATAAACATTTAAATCTGTAGAATTAGACACACTAAATCTTCCAACAAACACATCTGGATACCAATCGTTTGTTCCCGCTAACAATCCATACTTGGCATCTGACCATTTAATTTCTGAGCCTGCATTTCCTGCATTGTAACAATTAATATCTGCATGATCTCCGACTAACAGTAAATAAACCATTTCAGGGTGGTTATTATAATAATCCTGAACATAATTAAATATACTTGTTTGACTGTTACCTACTGATGAAATAGGAACAATTTCTGTAGGGATTCCTTTTTTAACTTTCCAATTCACAAAAGTTTCCATTTCAGAAACTAAATCATCTTTACATATAATAAGCAAACTTCCATCTTCCGAAACAGGATCATACTTGTTAGATTTATAATTAATAAACCTTCTTTGATTCATACGATTTATTTCAGCATTAAGGACATTACTCTCTTCAATTTCATTTACACCCAAAACTTTGTTGTCAAAATTTATTTGAAGTTCTAAATAAGAATAAACTCTTAGTGTCTTTGTAATTGGATTATATTGAAAAGGAGTGATTTCTATAGACTGACCTCTAACTGATCTAAAAACAAAAGGGCTGTTTAGAATTGCAAGGTTATTAGGGTAAAATGAATTTAAGTTGTAAACATCTGCCTTTGAATATGGAACTGAATTTGGATCTATATTTCTTTTTAAGTTTCCTTTTGATGGAACAAGATTCACATTGTAAAAATCTTGAAAAGATGAATTGACAACACTAAAGGAAGAAACACCTTGATTTGGAAGCTGAATTGAAGAAACCATTTTAGGCAAATCCGGATATCCTTGAATTAAAGATGGAAAAGTGTTTTTTGCATTAATTTTAGAATGAGAAATACCGTTAATTAAAATTGATTGATCTAAATTAAAATCATTCATTTCTAATGCAATTATAATTGATTCATCTTGGTCTTGTAAAAGGGTAATGTCATTTATAGAATAAAAATGGAATGAAATAAGAATCAGAGAGAAGAAAGATAGAATTTTTTTCATATTTACATTTATATATTAAAATAGTTTCTAAATATACAAAATCAAACCCATTGAAAAAGTTGCCTAGCACATTACTATAATTCACATATTTATTAACAATTGGACTCCTAACTAGCAAAAAAGTTTGGTAAAAGATATATAATTCATGTTTCCCATTCTTTCTAGTATATAGTATATTCGCAAACCAATTAATGAGCAATACAATGAGCACTCAAAAAGAAATAGAAAAAAGAAGGACATTTGGAATCATATCTCATCCAGATGCTGGAAAAACTACATTAACGGAAAAACTTTTATTATTTGGTGGTGCAATCCAATCTGCAGGTGCAGTAAAAAACAATAAGATTAAAAAAGCAGCAACTTCAGATTTCATGGAAATAGAAAAACAAAGAGGTATTTCTGTTGCAACTTCTGTAATGGCTTTTAATTATTTAGACAAACAAATTAACATTCTTGACACACCTGGACACAAAGATTTTGCTGAAGACACCTACAGAACTCTAACTGCTGTTGACAGTGTAATTATGGTCATTGATTGTGCAAACGGAGTAGAAGCACAAACAGAACGACTAATGGAAGTTTGCAGAATGAGAGACACTCCAGTTATTGTATTTATCAACAAGATGGATAGAGAAGGACAAGATGCATTCGACTTATTAGATGAAATAGAAGAAAAACTAGCCATTAAAGTAAAACCCATGAGTTGGCCAATTGGAATTGGCGAAACTTTTAAAGGAGTTTACAACATGCATAGAAAAAATCTAAATTTATTTGACGCCAATAAAACAGCAATTGAAAGAGATATTATTAAAATTGACAGTTTAGAAAATAAAGATCTTAATGATATAATAGGAGAAGAGGATGCTAATTTACTTAGAGATGAGGTTGAATTAATTGACGGAGTTTATGGAGAATATGATTCGGAAAAATATTTATCAGGAAAACTTGCTCCTATTTTCTTTGGCTCTGCACTAAATAACTTTGGAGTTCAAGAATTGTTGGAATCTTTTTTAGAAATATCTCCTACACCAAAAGGAAGAGAAACAGATTTGAGAAAAATTGAACCTGAAGAAAATAAATTCAGCGGCTTTGTCTTTAAAATTCATGCAAATATAGACCCTAAACATAGGGATAGAATTGCATTTTTAAGAATTGTTTCAGGAAAATTTGAAAGAAATAAATTTTACAAACATATTCGTTTAGATAAAAAACTAAAATTCCCAAACCCCACTAGCTTTATGGCTTCTACTAAAGAAGTTGTTGACGAAGCTTACCCAGGAGATGTTATCGGATTATACGATTCTGGGAATTTCAAAATTGGAGATACTCTTACAGAAGGTGAAAACTTTAGATTTAAAGGAATTCCAAGCTTCTCACCGGAACTCTTTAAAGAGATACAAAATGACAACCCTATGAAAACCAAGCAATTAGAAAAAGGTGTTGCTCAGTTAACTGACGAAGGTGTTGCTCAACTATTCACCATGCAACCGGGAAATAGAAAAGTTATTGGTACAGTTGGTGAACTTCAATTTGAAGTAATACAATATAGATTAGAGCATGAGTATGGAGCTTCATGTAGTTTTACTCCTAAAAACTTTTTCAAAGCTTGCTGGATGACATGTGATGATCAATCCAAAATTGATGATTTCATTAGAAGAAAAGTTGGGAATGTAGGTTTTGACAAAGATTTAAACCCTGTTTTTTTAGCTCCTTCTACTTTTTTACTAGCGCAAGCAGAAAGCGATTATCCTGAAATAGTATTTCATAAAAACTCCGAATTTAAACTGGATGACTAATAAAACCATTACTTCATTCAACGTAAGAACATATGCTCTTATAATAGAAAATGGAAACATACTATTAAGCAATGAACTCATTAATGGTGAAGAAATAATAAAATTCCCCGGAGGAGGGGTAGAATTTGGAGAAGGAATTATAGACGCCTTAAAAAGAGAAGCTAAAGAAGAAATGAATTCAAGATTAAAAAACATTAAACATTTTTACACTACAGAATTTTTCCAAAAAAGTCAATTCAAAAGCACAGATCAATTGATTTCTATTTATTATAAAGCTGATTTTTTTTCCTCTAAAGAATTCACTCCAAAAGAAAAAAAACCTCAAAAGGACAATCCTGTTTTTTTCTGGATGAGCTTAAAAAAGCTAAAAACTAAACTATTTCACTTTCCAATAGACAAACATGTATGTAAACTTATTCTAGAGATTTAATAAATTTGCCATGTTTCAAACCAATTTAATGCGGTTTATATTTATATCTATTTTTCTAATTTACCAGCTGATCAGTTTTGCTCAACCAGGTGGTGAAAATTGCTTAACCGCAACATCAATAAATTCTATTCCATTTATTGGAATTGGGAACACCACCTCAGCGAATGATGATTATTTTGAAAATTGTCCTGATGTAGGAAACCAAGGTGGAGCACCAGATCATGTATACACCTACTCTACTGGAAACTCTATTGAATACATAGATGTATCTCTTTGCGAAAACTTAACAAATTACGACTCACAGCTTATTGTTTATGAGGACAATTGTAGCAGCAATCCAATTGGGTGTCAAGAAGATGGGTGTCAATCTCCCAATTACAATGCGCCCTACAACTCTAATATAACTGGTTTAACCCTTCAAGCAAACAAAACATATTATTTTGTTATTGACGGCTATGACAATCTTTCATCTGGAAATTACCAAATAAATATTGACTCTAGTATTGCTTTTGATGTTCCTGATTCTAGTATTATTCCATTAGTTTACATAAACACTTACGGACAAGAGATTCAAAACGAACCAAAGATATCTGCTAACATGGGAATTATTAACAATGCAAATGGAGATTTCAATTTCTCAACAGATTTGTATAATGAATACGATGGTGAAATTGGCATCGAAATAAGAGGTTCATCCTCATCATCTTTCCCTAAAAAAGGATATGGACTTGAAACTAGAGATGGAAATGGAAATAACAATAATGTTCCTTTATTCAACATGCCATCAGAAAATGACTGGGTGCTTCACGCTCCATACAGTGACAAATCTTTAATGCGAAATTTCTTATCTTATTATTTAGGAAATAAAATGTATTACTACTCCCCTAGAACTCAGTTTTGTGAGCTAATAATAAATGATCAATATAAAGGAGTTTATTTATTTACCGAAAAAATAAAAAGAGATAACGGAAGAGTTGATATTTCCAGACTTGACTTTGATGATTTAGCTGGAGATTCTTTAACTGGTGGATATATTATTAAAATCGACAAATATACCGGTGTTAACAATGATTCTTGGACCTCTCCATATACTTCGAATTCAATCAACCCTCAAAATATTGAAATTTTATATCATTACCCAGAACCGGACGACATTGCTTTTGCACAAAAAAACTACATTCAAGATTACGTTACAGCATTTGAAGATGCGTTAAATGGTCCAAACTTTTCCGATTCATCTACAGGCTACAGAAACTTTGCAGATATTAATTCATTTGTAGATTATTTTTTACTTACTGAAGCAACTAAAAATGTAGATGGATATAGAATAAGCACATTTTTATACAAAGACAAAGACTCCAAAGGTGGGAAATTACACATAGGACCACCATGGGATTATAATTTAGGTTGGGGAAATGCAAACTATTGTGAAGGAGGATTAACTGAAGGATGGGCTTACGAATTTAACAATGTATGTTATTCTGATGGATATCAAGTTCCTTTTTGGTGGGAAAAAATGATAACCGACCCTGAATTCTTGAACAGATTAAACTGTAGATGGGATGAGCTTAGAAATGGGCCATTTCATACAGATTCAATTAATAATTTAATTGACAGTATGGCCATTGTCTTAAACTTCCCTTCTGAGAGGAATTTCATTAGATGGGAGATTTTAAGTAATTACATTTGGCCAAATAATTACGTTGGAAATAATTATTTGAATGAAATAAATTATTTCAAAACATGGATTAACGACAGACTCAATTGGATTGACAACAACTTACCTGGTTCTGCTGTAGATTGTTCATTTTTGGCAACAGAAGAAAATTCAGCAAACCTAAATGTTACTGTTTTTCCGAATCCATTTAAAGACAATTTCCATATTGAAATTAACGGAGTTAATAAGCCAAAGGAGATAACCATAGCTATCTTCGACATTAATGGAAAACTTCTTTATGAGAAAATTAGTTCAAACCAATATATTTTTAGCTCGGAAAATTCAAACTACTTAAGATCTCTATCAAAGGGATTATATTTTATAACTATTTCATCTCAAAAGTCCATAGAGACTATTAGACTTGTAAAAAACTAATATTATTTTGCAAATAAGTTTTCCAGAGAATTAAAAGCTTTAAATTCTAATGCATTATTAGAAGGGTCTAAAAAGAACATTGTAGCTTGTTCTCCAGGTTCCCCCTTAAATCGAATGTAAGGCTCTATAATAAAATCAATACTTTTATTTTTTAAGTTTTCTGCTAACGCTAACCAATCATCCATTGAAAGAACAACCCCAAAATGAGGAACTGGAACACCATGCCCGTCAACATTGTTTTTTATTAATTGTGACTTTTCTCCTAATTGGTGTATTACAAACTGATGACCATAAAAATTAAAATCAACCCAATTATCACTTGACCTCCCTTCTTTCAACATTAATACTTCACTATAAAAAGTCCTACACTCTTTTAAATTTGATACGGGGATAGCTAAATGGAATGGTCTAAGTTCTTTCATTTGTTTTTTTAAACAAAAAAATAAAAAAAAATCAAAACATGAGCATTCATCAATAATCTATTATAAATTCGCAATCATTATTAATTCATAAATTTTATAAAATGTCTGTATTAGTTGGAAGAAATGCTCCAGATTTTAACGCTCAAGCTGTTATCAACGGAGGAGAAATAGTTGAAAATTTTACATTATCTCAATATAAAGGTAAATATGTGATTCTTTTCTTTTACCCAAAAGATTTCACTTTTGTTTGTCCTACTGAATTGTTTGCTTTTCAAGAAAAATTAGAAGAGTTTAAAAGTAGAAATGTTGAAGTAATTGGTGTCTCAACAGACACTGAACATTCACATTGGGGATGGCTTCAAATGCCTAAAAACAAAGGAGGAATAGAAGGTGTTACATATCCTTTAGTTGCTGATACAAATAAAACAATTAGTGCAAATTACGATGTTCTTGTTGGAGAATTTGGATGGGATGACAACGGAGATATGATTGCAGAAGGAGAACTTATTGCCTATAGAGGATTATTCATGATCGACAAAGAAGGTAAGGTTAGACATCAGCTAGTTAACGATTTGCCTCTTGGAAGAAATGTAGATGAAGCTTTAAGAATGGTAGATGCACTTCAACACTTAGAAGAACATGGTGAGGTTTGTCCTGCAAACTGGACAAAAGGAGCCGATGCTATGAATGCAACACATGATGGTGTAGCAGAATATCTTTCGGAGCATTAATCAATAAAAAAAAATAACAAAAAAGCCACTCTAAAGAGTGGCTTTTTTTTTGCGGAGAGACTGGGACTCGAACCCAGGCAACGATTGCTCGTTGACAGCTTAGCAGGCTGTTGCATTACCACTCTGCCACCTCTCCGTCTTTAGTTCAAAAGAACGATTGCAAAAATAACACAGTTTTTGAATTCAACAACATCTCAATAAGGTTAAGATTAAAAAAAATGAATATTTAAAAAAACTTAACTATTAAAAATAAAAGGTTTGATTAAATTTGCCATCCTAATTTACCTATTCAAACAAAAACATAAACATGAAAGAAGTAGTTATTATATCAGCAGTTAGAACACCAATGGGTAGTTTTGGTGGATCTTTATCAACTGTAAGTGCCACAAAGCTTGGTGCTACAGCAATTAAGGGTGCTCTAAACAAAGTGAATGTAAGCCCAGATTTAGTAGATGAAGTTTATATGGGTAATGTTTTACAAGCAAATTTAGGTCAAGCCCCTGCAAGGCAAGCTTCAATTTTTGCTGGAATTGGAAAGAATGTTCCTTGCACAACAGTCAATAAAGTTTGTGCATCTGGAATGAAAGCCATTAGTTTAGCTGCTCAAGCAATTAAATGTGGTGATGCTGATGTTGTTATTGCAGGTGGAATGGAAAACATGTCCATTGTTCCTCACTATTATTCAGCAAGAAAAGCTACAAAGCTTGGAGACACTAAAATGATTGATGGTTTAGTTAAAGATGGACTAACAGATGTTTACAACAAAACTCATATGGGTGTTTCTGCTGACAAATGTGCAGTAGATAACAATGTATCTAGAGAAGAACAAGATAATTTCGCTATTGAATCATATAATAGAGCTTCTAAAGCTTGGAACGAGGGTAAATTCAACAATGAAGTTGTTCCTGTAGAAGTTCCTCAACGAAGAGGTGAACCCATTTTAGTTGACAAAGATGAGGAATATTCTAATGTTAGAATGGAAAAGATCCCTACTCTTAGAGCTGTTTTCTCAAAAGAAGGGACAGTTACTGCAGCAAATGCCTCTACACTAAATGACGGTGCCTCTGCTCTTTTACTTATGAGTAAAGAAAAAGCTACTGAACTTGGTCTTTCACCAATAGCTAAAATAGTAAGCTACGCTGATGCTGCTCAAGAGCCAGAGTTGTTTACAACGGCACCATCACTTGCCATCCCTATAGCACTTAAAAAGGCAAACATGTCACAAGATCAAATTGATTATTGGGAGTTAAATCAAGCTTTTTCAGTTGTAGGAATAGCCAACTCTAAAAAGCTAGGATTAAACCCAGAAAAAGTAGATGTAAACGGTGGCGCTGTAGCTCTTGGTCATCCTCTAGGTAATAGCGGCTCTAGAATTATAGTTACCTTAATAAATGTTCTAAAACAAAACAATGGTAAGTATGGAGGTGCTGGAATTTGTAATGGAGGCGGTGGCGCATCTGCAATGATTATCGAGAACATCTAATTTTAGCTTTGTGAAAAAAATATTTGTGATTCGTCACGGGAAATCTGACTGGGGCAACCCCTATCAAGATGATTTTGATCGAGCTTTAAACCATAGAGGCATATTAGATGCTAAAAACATGGGGGATCATTTAAAGAATTACTCATCATCCTGATTCAATAATTTCTTCTTCTGCTAAAAGAGCAATTACAACAGCACATTTATTAGCACAACAATTAAATTTTAATGAAAAATTAATTGTAGAGAAAAGAGAACCTGTACCTAGCACCAATAAATGAGTTAATGGAAACCATTAAAACTATTGACAATAAAGTAGACAACCTTTATCTTATTGGACACAACCCTGGCTTAACATCTCTAGTCTCTTACCTAACAGATGATTGGATGGAGCTTAAAACTTGTTGTGTTGCCATTCTTGAATCAGAAATAGACTCGTGGGAAAACTGGATAAAAGGTGTTGCATCAATTAAAGAATACATTTCTCCTAAATCTATCTAGGAATTTTCTCTTTATAGATGAATTTCTTTTGTATTGATTCATAAGGTCTATAAACGTAATAGACATAGCCATCATATATTTTTATATTTTCAACATATCTATTTGTTAATTTAAATCCCTTATTCACTTTTCCATTATCAATTTTTTTAATGATGTAAAACCCTCCAGAATTAAAGAGAACAAAAATATCTTTCTCTTTTTCATCTTGGATAAGAGGTTGACTCCATTTTTCATTTTTAGATTTCAAGTGATAAGTAATAGGAATAGAATCTAGCAACTCTATAGCTGAATTATAATCTATAAATATAATTCTGATAATGATCGAACAAATAGATAGAATCATTTTTAACAAATAGTGGAGCATAAATAGGCTTATATAAAATATCATTAGTAAAAACTGATGCTCCCACCCAGATTTCTTTATCTATTCCTGTTTGTTGTTCCTTTCTATAGGCCCACAACTTATCTCTTCCACTAACATATTTATATTGAGCTCTGTACAACTCCATCATAAAATCGTCTTTCACCTCTTTAATTAAAGAATGTGTAGAATCTACCTTACTTGATGAATAGAATTTAATTGCTGGATAGAGTTCATTGAAATTTGAATACAAATAGTCATCACTTATTGTGTCAATTATTCTATAGCAATAGTCATAAAAAACATCATTATTTATGGCAGTTAATTCAATCCTATTAACGTTAGAAACATTAATTTGAAACACCTTGTCAATTGTTATGACATACGATTGGCCAGAATAGTCTTTAAACAAACGAATCGATTGACCAGGGACAACATGAGTATGTAATAACTGTTGATTATTATCTAACAGTAAGATTTTACTCTCCTTTCGTAATGTTTTTTCATAAGAAAGTAATAACATTTGACCATGATTTACCATTTCAAAATCTTCAACAGAAAAACGATCAGAACCGTATACAGTATCAATTTTATTGGCTATCACAGAAAATTCATCTAATAATAAGTTATACAACTTAATTGAAGGTAAAAACAATGTGTCATTTACATTTCTTCTTAATTTCCTTGAAGAAACAGATAACTTATATTTTTTAAAACCAGAATGCTTAAAATCAATATCGATACTTTTAATTTCATTAACAGGAATCAAAAAGCTACCATTTTCTGATGTCTTTGTTAGTTTGTTTTTGAAACTTACAGTAACGTTTGGAATAGGAAAATTTTCTAAATCTAAAACTTTCCCAGAAATATATAAAACAGGTTGAGATTGAGAATAAAACACCCAAAAAATGGAAAGAAAAAGAATTAAAAATATATTTCTCATATTATTTAGATGAGAAAAAATGAAATTTTCACAAAATTTAAACGCGAATTAACCAGTTAAATTTATCCTCAATTAAACCTTTTTTATAATCGTTTAAAAATGACAAAACTTTAGTTGAAAAAAAGTCTTCGGATGGTTCTGGTAAAAAATAATCTTGATCATTATAGTGAATACAGTTAATTGAAGCTATTGTAGCTGCAGTACCTGCACCAAAAGCCTCTTGGATAGATCCATTTTCAAAACTTTTTATAATTTCTTCAACAGTTACTTTTCTCTCTTCAACTTGATAACCCCAAGACCTAGCAATGTCAAGAACACTTCTTTTTGTAATACCATTTAAAATAGTATCTCCAGATTTAGGGCTTATTAATTTGTCACCTATTCTAAAAATAATATTCATTGTTCCAGCCTCTTCAATGTACTTATGCTCTTTAGCATCAGTCCAAATCAATTGGGTATAGCCATTATCTTGACCAAGTTTAGCAGGATATAGAGCAGCAGCATAATTTCCAGCAGCTTTAGCAAAACCAGTACCACCTTGAACAGCTCTTGAGTATTCTGTTTCAATTTTAACAGGAACAGATGAGCTGTAATATGAGCCAACTGGACATGTAAATATTATAAATTTGTATGTTTCTGAAGGACGAATCCCTACATAAGGATCTGTAGCAATAATAAACGGTCTTATATATAGTGAATAACCCTCAATTGAAGGAACCCAATCTCTATCTAATTCTAATAAAGTTTTTAAAGCTTCAACAAATAATTCCTTCGGAATTTCAGGCATACACATTCTCTCAGCTGAAATATTCAGCCTTTCGATATTTTCATTTACTCTAAAAAGTAAAATTTCTCCTTTATCATTCTTGTGGGCTTTCATCCCCTCAAAACAGCTTTGACCATAATGCAAAACAGATGTAGCAGGTGACATATCTATGTTACCATAAGGAACTATCTCAGGATTCTCCCACTGACCATTAGCATAGTTCATAGTAAACATATGATCTGAAAAAACTTTTCCAAAAGGTAAATTATCCCAGTCAACTGAAGACAATCTTGAATGATCAGTATTCTTTATGCTAATTTTTGTGATATCTTCCACCATCTAATACTAATTTGGCAACGAATTTAATAAAATTAAGCAGACTAATGAGCTAATTTTAGTGTAATTTGAAACTTGTTTATATTTCAATTAATATAACGAAAATTAACCAAGTGAGTACTGAATTCCACAATATATTAAATAAATACTGGGGTTTTAATAGCTTTAGAGGGAGTCAAGAAAAAATCATTAAAAATATTTTTTCTAAAAAAGACACTTTAGCTTTATTACCTACTGGTGGTGGCAAATCTATCTGCTACCAAGTTCCAGCATTGGCTCAAGAGGGTCTTAGCATTGTAATATCTCCACTTATTGCCTTAATGACTGATCAGGTAAATAGTTTAAAAAATAAAAACATAAATGCAGAATGCATTCACTCACATCATTCTAAAAAAGAAATTGACAGGATTTTGGATAATTGTATCTACGGAGAAGTTAAGTTACTTTATGTATCTCCAGAAAGACTAAAAACCACATTATTTATAGAACGATTTAAAAAAATGATTGTAAGCTTTATTGCTATTGATGAAGCACATTGCATTTCTCAGTGGGGATATGACTTTAGACCTTCATATTTAGAAATTGCTAAATTAAGAACTATAAAACCTGAAACACCATTTATTGCTCTTACAGCTACCGCAACACCACAAGTTTGTTCAGATATTCAAAACAAACTTCTATTCAATATTCACAACAAAATTACAGACTCATTTTTTAGGGGAAATTTAGCCTATTCAGTGGTTCAACCAATAAATAAGTTTGAGTATTTATTAAAACTTTTGAAAAATAAAATGACTGCACAGTAATTTATGTTAGAACTCGTAGAATGTGTCAGACTTTATTTAACTTTTTAAACGAAACCAGCATTCTAAGTACTGTTTATCATGCTGGTTTAGATAATGAGATTAGAAACACATCACAACAGAAATGGATGACTGGAGAAATCAATATTATGATTGCAACAAGTGCATTTGGGATGGGAATAGACAAACAAAATGTTAGAACAGTTATTAATTTTGATATTCCTGAATCTTTAGAGTCATATTACCAAGAAGCAGGAAGAGCCGGAAGAGACAATATAAAAGCACAAGCGATATTAATTGTAGAAAATTCAGACAAAACTAATTTAACAAATAGAGTTAAAAAAGCATATCCAAAATTAGAGATAATAAAAGCTATATATCAAAAGTTCTGCAACCTAAATCAAATAGCAATAGGAAGCGGTAAAGACAATAAATATTCCTTAGATTATAACCTTATTTCCAATCTAACAGAATTTTCAACATTAGAAGTTTTTCACAGCTTTAGATTAATTGAGTTATCTGGATACGTCACAATTAGCAATTCAAGATTAAAGACCAGTGAATTAAAAGTTGAGCTTTCTAAAAAAGAACTCATTTTGTTTATTGAAAAACACAAAGACTTTGAATCGATAATTAACGTGTTAATTCGATCTTATTCAGGTGTATTAGAAAAACTTGTTTCAATAAATGAATTAACAATTGCCAAAAGAATAAATAAGAATAAAGAGCAAACAGAGATTTTATTACAAAAGCTTAACGCTATCGGAGTAATAAAATATGAGCAATGTAACACACCCATTAGTCTTGTTTTTAATACACCAAGAATTGATGTGAAAAGACTTCAAATCAATAATGAAATATATTCTCATAAGTTAAAAACAGATTTACAAAGAGTAAATTCAATACTAGACTATTCATTTAATGAATCAATATGCAGAAATAAGCTATTACTTAAATACTTTGGGGAAGATTTTAAAATAGATTGTAAGGTATGCGACAATTGTTTAAACAATAAAAATAAAAACCTAAAACCAATTGAGAATAAAATCATAAATATTTTAAAATTGAATCCTTTAGAACCTCATCAAATAATTGATGATATAGCATTTGAACATTCTAAAAATGACATTAAAAAGGTTTTAAGGAAAATGATGGACAACAATAAAATAACAACAAATAAGCTAAATATGATTGAACTTGTTAAATAATACTTCTATTTATTGCTTACAGCTTTTACGACTCAACTTATTTTGACAAGAATCACACTCATTTTTTTTAAGCTTAAATAAGTTTCCGAACTCACAAAAAAGTTCACCCCAATTATTAAAACTCTGTTGATAGAAAGCCCCCACTCCCTGTGTATAAGGAGATTGTTCGAGATTAGTGAAATCATATTCGTTGGATTCATTAAATGCATGAACTCTTAAGTTTCCATCAGTATTCAATTTATATTCCACATCAACATCTCCAATGAAACTAGAAGGGTTATTGTTAAGTTTATTCCCTTGAGAAACCCCTAAATTTGTTTCTATTGACAATCTATCATTAAATTGTTGTGTTGACATTGCTACTGAAACCTCATCATTACTAATCTCATCTCCAGGTCTATAGTTAAACCCTATATCAAAGTCATCTGAAAATTTTGAAATCATATTACTTAACTGACTAGAAAGCATTTCACTTGTAGTAGAAAGTGAAACATCAACAGTAGCATTTGATATATCTTGTCGGTTAGTCATAAATTTATTTAAAATCAAAAGTGAAAACACTTGTTTATTCATTTCTTGTTCTGAACTGACAAGATTCCTAAGTGCCGAATTTGCAGATTCATTCACTCTTGGAATAACAATGTCAAAATCAATCTCAGGATTAAATAAATTATCAGTTAAATGCATTTCAACATTTATTTCTTTTTTCTGTTTCCACTCTTCCTTTTCAGTATCAGGCATAATATCATACAGACTGGCTTTAAGGGGGTAATAAGTAACTAAATCCAAATCTGCATTATACGGATCCCCATACCAGCTAATGCTACCACCAGGTTTTACTTTGAATTTTTTATTAATAAAATCTTTGAGTGTGAATAAATAGCTTCCTTTTGAAAGGGTGTATTGACCATACATAAAAAACTCACTGTATTTATCGATTACCATATCTAAGTGTCCTTGACCACTTCCTTGCATAGCATCTCCTACTATTTCATCAAACACAAGCTGTAGCTGGGCATCATCTGTAAGATCAACACTAAGATTCATTACTATACCCTCTAAATCAACTTCATAATCATCTTCTTTTTCAAAAGAATTACTAAAGGAAATAAAATCTTTTAAAATAACATCTTCTGTCCCATACAAAGGGAGAGTTAAATCTGTACCTTTTTCAGTTTTAGCTGCAACGTCAATTCTTAAAAGGTTGATAGAATCGTATTCCATCATTACATCTCCGGTAATAAATGCCTCACCATAATAAAGAGGATTCATTTTATAAGTCGTATTTAAAACCATAAAGGGCTTATCAAATGAAGCATAAAAGTCATAACTATAGCTAGAGTAATTTTGATGATAATAAGAACCCACTAATATTCCTTCAGCTCCAAATTTATCTTTAACAGGTATTCCGTTTACCTCAATAATATCAGGTTTAACAACAATTAATCCTTCTGTTGAATATGTTGTATTTAGCATATCTACTTTCATAGATCCATCTGTAAGCTTAAGCTTACCATTTACCATTGGATTTTGAAAATTACCTTTCAATTTCATTTTACCTGTCAACTCACCTTCTAAATTGGAAATTACATCTTCCGGAAGGAAAAGATTAGCAAACTCAATGTCAAACTTTTTAAACGTAAAAGCAAAATCTAAAGGGCTATCTAATCTTTTAGGATAATAATGCCCCTTTTTTATTCTTACACCCTTTTTTAATTTTTCGTTTAAAAGTTGCCCTATCATTTCGACTCTTTCTAATTCGGGATTCCATTTAGAATCTGAAACTAAATCCCCAATTAAATACTCATTAATAGCAAGTTTATTTATACTTGTTTTTGCATCAAAATAAACATCTCCAAATAAATCTGAAATACTCCCCTCAAAATTTAGCAATCCTGAAACATTGGTGTTTTCGGAAGACACAAAAGCATTCCACTCACTTAAGTCTATGTCATTTAATTTAACATTGAAATCTTCATTTTTATCATCAGCAATGACACCATCAAGAGCAATAGACTGGTTATTATTTGAAATATAAAAATTAACAAATGACAAACTTGTTGAATCTATTGCAATAAATATACTATCGCCAAAATTCCAAGTTCCAGCTTTCTTAGAATAAATAGATGTTGGAGCTAAATGAAAATCAAACTTTTCAGATCCAAATACATTTAACGCTGCTTGAATATTCCCGTTATATAAAGAATCATTATCATGCCAATTCAACAATAAATCTATGTTATCTGAAAAAGCTTTAGCATTTAAACTAATATTTTGCAAATACATTTCATTAGTGAAAAATAAAGTATCGATGGTTAAATCAAATAAATAACTAGTATCAGAACTGAAAACTTTTTTAGTAGTATCTAACTCAATATTTGAAAATTTAATTCCTTTATATTCAATCCAATCGGAAGATGAATAAAGCTCAATTAAATCATTATCACTATTAAAACTACAGTTTAGTAGAGTATTTGGCGATACCTTAAGATCTGGGAAAAAAAGTTGAGTAAGCTTTGTTAAGTCATTGATTTTAAAATCCATTAAAAAATCATCATGAGCTATTATATTTTCATACTTTTCAGGAAGAACACTTGGAACAATTTCAGATCCTAAATTATAAAGATTCATAACTAATGAATCTAAATCAAATTCCCCTCCCATTTTAAATTCTGCAAATTTTGAATATAACTCAATATTGTGACGGTAAGAATTACTCTGTGAATCGAAAAGAATAGAATCAAAATAATAATCTTCTCCATTTTCATAATATCCGATATTATTAACTTCAATCATTCCAGAAAAATCATTTAAATCACTTCCAAAACCAGATGCAAAAAGATTAAAACACAATGATGAAGATTCTCTACCTTCAATTAAGTTCAAATCATTTAAATGAGCTTTTTGAACATCTATATTAAAATCAAATTGCACAGGGTTTTGAGACAAATCAAAAACTCCATCAAAAAACAAATCAACATTATCATCTAAAACTACCAGCTCTCCATTAAATGAATTGTTTTTAAGATCACCTTTTATAGAAATGTTATCATAACCATAACCCATTATATTAAACTCTGTAAAACCACCATTTAAAGAAACATCCATCTCTTTTAAACTCAATCCTTTTCCATTTACAACAAGATCAGTAGAAAACATTCCAAGATCATTATTCTGAAGCACATACCCAGCATTAAAATCTTTAGCTTTAAATGTTCCTTTGTAATTAAAAATATTCAACTTATCTATAGTGCAATTTAAATCGCCTGTAAGATTACCATGATCACTATTGATAATGAAATTTGTTGTGAAATTATTGTAAAAACCATCAAGTTTACCCTTCAACTTTACAACACCCAATCTTTCTAACTCAACAGGAAGTTTAAGATTACTTTTAAGTCCAAATTTTTTAAGGTTTATACTTTCTAAATCTAACTTTGATGTTTGACAATTGTGAATATCTAAATAAATTAAACAATTCTCTAGATCAGTTAATCCTTTAAAATCAACATCACCCTTGAAATAAGATAATGGTGAAACAGAAAGGTTCAAGTCCTTTACAAATAGATTATTAATTGATCCTTGAAGATTTCCTGAAAAATCGATTGTCCGTTCTATTGACTGTAAAGAAGGAACAAAATAACTTAAATCTTTAAAATCTAATTTTGATTGCTCTATTGACCCTTCGATATAAACTGCGTTTACAAAATCATTTAAATCATCGAAATCTTTATAATTAAATGCAATCCCTTTACATTTTAAAGCTGTTTTGGGTGTTTTAAATACAAACTTTTCAAGCTTAATTTTTTTTGGATTTAGAACAAAGTGACCACTTAAATCAACCAATTTAAAACCACTTCTTTCATTAAAATTTACTTTTTCTAAATTTACAGATGTAATGCCACTTCTATTTCTAAGATCTAAAATTTTACCATTAAAATTTTTAAACTCAAGATGATCATAATCTAGACCATAATCAAGAAATGGATTATTCCAATTATGATAAGAAACATGAGCATTTTGAAGGCCTATTTCATCAATTTTCAATGTGAAAGCTTTAGAAGAAGCTTCAGAAGAACTAAAATAATCAACTAAAAATTGAATATTGGTAGAATTAGCACCCTTGTACTTTTGTATTTTAACTCTTGTATTTTCAGTAATTATATAATCCAAGACCGCAAACTTATTGTCTAAACTAAAATCTTTAAGGTTTGCTTTAAGAAAAGGGGCATGAATCAAAGTATCTCCTTGCTGATCAGCAAGGAAAAAATCATATAATTCTAGGTATTCTAAACCATTCAGCTTTACTCTTTCAACAGAAAAATCTGTACCAAGTTCTAAAGAATAATAATGTGTGATTTTTTTCGCAAAAAAGGTTTGAAAGCTATGAGACCTGAAAAGAAAAACCAAGATTATAAATAAAATTAATACCGGCTCAATAACTCTTCCTAAAAACTTAAGGGAGTAGTAAAGCATTTTTTTGATAATTTCACTTATTATTTTCATATGAATAACATGTACAAAGATAACATCATTCTTGGGATTGAGTCCAGCTGTGACGACACATCTGCAGCAGTTTTAATAAACGGTAAAGTTTATTCTAATGTTGTCGCCAACCAAGATGTGCATACTTCATATGGAGGTGTCGTTCCGGAATTGGCCTCTAGAGCTCACCAACAGAATATCGTACCTGTTGTGGACAAAGCATTGAAACAAGCAAATGTAAAAGCTACTGACTTATCTGCAATTGCTTTTACTAAAGGTCCTGGGTTACTTGGATCTTTGATGGTAGGAACAGCTTTTGCAAAGTCATTCGCATTGGGACTTAATATTCCAATTATAGATGTTCACCACATGAAAGCTCATGTACATGCTCATTTCATACAAAAACCAAATGAAAATTTAAAGACTCCAAACTTCCCCTTTCTATGTCTTACTGTTTCTGGTGGACACACACAGATCGTTCTGATTAAAAGCTCACTAGAAATGGCCATTATTGGAGAAACTATTGATGATGCAGCCGGTGAAGCTTTTGACAAAGCAGCTAAACAATTAGGTATTGATTATCCTGGCGGTCCATTAATAGATAAAATAGCAAAAGATGGAGACGAAAAAAGATTTAAATTCACCTACCCTAAAGTAGCAGGTTTAAATTATAGTTTTAGTGGTTTAAAAACTCAATTCTTGTATTTTTTAAAAGAACAATCTAAATCAAACTCAAATTTTATTGAAGAAAATAAAAAAGACATATGCGCTTCATATCAAAGTCATGTTGTTAATTATCTTTTAAAAAAACTAGCTCTAGCCATTAAACAAACTGGATGCAAAGACATAGCTATTGCGGGAGGAGTTTCTGCTAATTCGAAATTAAGAGAGGAGCTCATTAAATTAGGATTACAAACCAATTGCAATGTTTTTATTCCTTCTTTTGAATTTTGCACTGACAATGCCGCTATGATTGCTATGAGTGGTTATTTCATGTATGAAAAAAAACTTTTTGCAAAACAAAATGTTACGCCTCAAGCAAGAATAAATATCTAATTTATTATTTCACAATAAACTTATTCCAAAACCCTTTTGAATCAACAATGATATACGCCCTGGATTCTATATCCTTTGTTACAAAAGAAGATTCAGCTATACTCGATTGACATATAAGTTTTCCAGAAAGATTATAAACCTTAAAAATTGTATCGTTTATCAAATACAAAACAATAAAGAATAGACATATTTCATAATAAAAATTTTTAATTCGTAATATATAATATAAATTAGAAAAACACAATATTACACAACAGTACAAAAAAATGAATATCACATTTAAAGTAGATGGCATGACTTGCACAGGATGTGCTAAAAAAGTTGAAACTATACTTTTGAAAAACGATTGCAGTCAGGTAAATGTAAGTAATGTTCTAGCTGAAGCCTCATTCATAATTAAAGATTTAAAAAAAGTTGAAAAAATAGCAAAACAACTATCTGACTTAGGTTATAATTCTCAAATAAAAGACAACAATAATATTTCTTCAAAAAAAAAATGGAATTCCCTTAATTCACAATTAATTATTTGCGCATTATTTACAACTCCATTGTTGTTTCACATGTTTTTTAAAGAAGAATCTTTTTTGAACAACCCACTATTACAACTTTGCCTTTGCCTTCCAGTATATATAATTGGAACGATGCGTTTTGGGAAAAGTGCCTGGTTCTCCATAAAAGAAAAATATGCAAACATGGATGTTCTTATCTTTACAGGTACCAGTGCTGCATTTATATACAGTATAATTGGATCTTTCTTTTTAGATCCATTAAACGCTCATCATTATTTATTTTTTGAAACTGCTGCAAGTATAATTACTCTAGTCTTGTTAGGTAATTTTATTGAAAAAAGAGCTGTAAAAAAAACAACATCATCTCTTGTTGATTTAAAAAAATTACAAGTTAAAAAAGCAACATTAATTCACCTGAGCAACAAAACATCAATCATCCCATCAAATGAAATTGCAAAAGGAAATAAATTACTAATTAATTTAGGAGAAAAAATCCCAACTGACGGAACTATATTTGATGGAGAAGGATTAATCGATGAATCTCTTATTTCTGGTGAATCAACGCCAGTTATTAAGAAAGAAAATGATGTTGTAATTGCTGGATCTATTCTAATAGATGGCTCAATCAAAATCGTTGCAACTAAAAACATTCAAGAAAACACAATAAGTGAAATAGAAAAATTAGTTGTTGGAGCTCAACAGAATCAACCATCAATACAAAAAATTGGAGATAAAGTTTCTTCAATATTTGTTCCTGCTGTATTGATTATATCTTTATTTACTTTTTTTGCTAGCTGGCAATTTGCATCATTAGGAATTCAACAATCCATACTTTCCTCAATTGCTGTTTTAGTAATTAGCTGTCCTTGCGCTATGGGACTCGCCACACCTACAGCAGTTATGGTTGGAATAGGAAAATCATCTAAAGATGGCGCACTTATAAAAAGTGGTGAAACTTTAGAAAAAATTGCTCAAGCCAACACATACGTTTTTGACAAAACAGGAACATTAACTACAGGGAATTTTATTTTAAAAAAAATAAATTGTTTTAAAGCTATTGATGAAAAAGAAATTAGAAGTATTGTTAGAAGTCTTGAAGCTCATTCTAACCATCCAATTGCAATTTCGTTATCAAAAGAACTAAAAGAAAGTAATGAGAGGGAATTAACAGAAATAAAAGAAACAAAAGGTATTTCTATTGAAGGTTTAGATAACAATAAAAACAATTGGAAAGTCGGTTCTTTTAAAATTTTAAAAGAAAGACATGATACTCAAGCGAATCTTTTTGTGCTGAAGAACAACTTATTGGTTGCAGAAATTTTCATTGAAGATGAATTAAAAAAAGATGCTATTGAGCTAATTAATTTTCTTAAAACCAACAAAAAAAGAATTGTTTTAATGAGTGGTGATCAAAAAAAAAGGTGTACTCAAATAGCAAACCAACTTAATATTAATGAATTTTACTATGAATTATTACCTGAAGAGAAATTAACTCATATTAAAAAATTGACTAAAGAAAATATTGTGGTTATGATTGGAGATGGAATTAATGATGCTCCTGCTCTTTCCCTTGCTCATGTTGGAATATCATTTGGCAATGCAACAGAAATTGCTAAAAACTCTTCTGAAGTGGTAATAATTGGTGAAAACAATCTATTAAAAGTAATTAAGACTATAGAAAACAGCCATTTAACTTTAAAAACAATTAAGCAGAACCTATTTTGGGCTTTAGGCTACAACGTTATTGCTATTCCAATTGCAGCAATAGGGTTATTATCTCCAATAATAGCAGCTGGATCTATGGCTTTTTCAGATTTAGTTGTAATTGGAAATTCGGTTAGACTTAAGTTTAAATAAACTAGTCTAAATTAAATTCTTTTCATTGAATTTGGTCTTTAATACAAACTCTATTTAATTAAGATTGTGGGTATTAAATTAATATTTTTTTTTAAGTTTGATTTTTAATAAAAAAAAACTAAATCAAACTTCAAATCTTATTTCAATATGAAAGCATCTTTTAACTTAATCATCGCTATTATTATATCAACTTTTTATTTTCATGTGGAGAAAACAACGAGAGTGAAAACTCTAACTCTATGCTTCCAACAGTTGAGAGTTCAAAGACAATGAAAAAAGAGTCCAATGCAATATCTCAAAGCATGCCTAGTGTAATGGTTATTCCTGCAGATGCATTGTTAAAAAGAATAAATTGCCTTTCCGAAGTTGACAATCAAGGAATGACTTCGTATGTAAGAGATTATTCTAAATCTTTCATCCAAGATTCTGAACTTAGATTTGTAATTGCAGGAATTGAAGAAGAATTTTCTAACAAAGGATTTTCTTTAGAAAATTTAGAACAGACATTAAAGCTTATTAACAACAATAATGCTATGGATGAAATGGAAGGCGTTGCAAGAGATTTAAGAGCAGAATTAATGACTACTGCAAGACCAGATTACATTATTGAGTTAGATTATGAATTGAAGCAAGATCCTAAATCAAGAGAAGTTAACAAAACACTTACTTATATCGTTAAATGTTTAGATGTATACACTAATAAATCTGTTGCTAGTGTTACAAGAGCTAACATGGGCGGTGAATCAGCTAATAATGATGTACCTGGACTTGTTAAGGAAGATTTCCCAAATGCAATAAACGATTTAACAGGAAATATTACTAATCATTTTAAAGATTTACTAGCCAATGGTATTGAAATAACTCTTAGAGTGGCTGTTATGAATTCATCTGCTGTTGCTTTAGATGATGATTGTGGTGATGAAGAGGTTGGAGAAAAAGTTATTTCTTGGCTTAAAGAAAACACTGTAGGTTCTACTTATAAAATGTCTAAAAACACTGAAACTGAAATGTTCTTTACTAATGTTAGAATCTACTCACAAGATGAAAATGGAAATTCATACACTGCTTATGATTTTGCTAAAGACTTGAAAAAAGGTTTAAAGAAAGGTTGTGGTTTAAAAGTTGGGAATAAAACACAAAGTCTTGGTGACGCATTTTTACAAATCGACTAATTATAAATTAAATTTTTATATCATAACATGAAAAAAACATTATTCTTCGCATCTCTTTTGTTACTTTTTTCTTGTAATACAGAAAAAAATGACAAAGAAATAGAGGAGCCATTGACAAAGAAAAAAGTTAACAACTCTACTTTTGAAAATACTGGATCCGATTTAGCCAATAAGAAAAAAAATGAAGCTAGCTATATTGTTAAAGATACTATTAGCATAAAATTAACTCCTTATGTACCTAGCAATAATGAAATTGGTCAAACAGGCACTAAACTTCTTTCAGATAGGTTAAATAGCGGAATAACAAAAGTTGGTTTTGGAGGTGAAGGTTCTAACCCTAGATTCATTATAGGTCCAAGTATTAATTTACTATCTAAAAACATCACTTCTACAGCACCACCTAAATATGCAAACACCTATGAAATTAACTTCATGGTTGTTGATATTGTTACAGAAACTATCTTCAGTACTTACCAAACAGAATTTAAAGGAGTTGGAGATTCACCTGAAAAAGCTTTTTAAACGGCATCAGAAATATAAAATTTGACAATAAAGAATTTGTAGATTTCTTAGTGAACTCTCAAAATAAAATCTTTTCATTTTTCAATGATAATTGCAGTTCTATTTTATCAGATGCAAGTGCTGAAGCAGAAATGCATAACTATGAAGAAGCTTTTTCAATTTTAAAGAGTATTCCTTCAGAAGTAAAAGAATGTTACTCAGAAGTTCAAGAAAAAAAGTTAGAATTCTTTCAGTTATCTTTAAATAAGAACTGTAACGAAATACTTGCTAAAATGAAAGCTGAATTTGGAAAGTTCAACGATCCAAGTGCATCAGGTTTCAATAATGAGGCAATGAGTTACTATTCAATGATTGATAAACAATCTGAGTGTTACGATGAAGCTCAAACAATCTATAACGGTTATCTGAAACAACTAGACCCTAAGACAAAAAGAGATTGGGACATGGAAATGACAAAATGGGATTTTGAAATGAAAAAATACGATGATCAAATTGCTATGGCTAAAGTAGATCAATCATTTAGAAGAGACTCATCAATGTACGCAATGGATAAAGCTTTTAAAATTGCTGAAATTGAAAATGATGTTGAAAATGCAGGAAATAAAAAACTTTTAGAGAAATTTAAGTATGATGAATCTCCTTGGATCGCAAAAGTATTTAAACAGTTAGTAGGAACAGTAACAGGTGAAGGAGCTTATTAATAACTTCCAAAAAAAAATAAGTATGAAACAAATAAAAAACATTCTTTCAATAACATTAATATCATCATTTATATTTTTCATTTACTCTTCTAATCCATCAAGTGAAAACAATGATAGAATAGAAAAATTGACGGAAGAACACGGCTGTGGTAGTGTTGATGAATGCATTACACAATATAACTTTGAAGGTGCTCGTGCTTTTGCAGCAAAAACCTTATTTGGACGTAGTGAAAAAAATGCGGGTTGGGAAAAAATTCTGACTGCTGAAGCAAATTACTGGATTAATAATGATGATTTTGAAAGAGCTCTAAATGTTATTACTGAAGGGAAAGATTACTACAAAGATATTATTGATTATGCAGCTCCAGAAAAATACAATCTTGCTAGATACAATGTTTTATCAACAATAATAGATAGACTTCTCGACCAAGAAAAATTTAAAGAAGCCAAACGATACGCTATAAAGTCATGTAATTGCAACATGAATGGAAGAACTAAGGCCGACCAAAAAGATTATGACGGAGGAGATGAAAAATGGGACGATGCTGCTACAATGAAAAAAACATTGTTGAATAGGATAAATGAAACTGAAGAACTTTTTAAATAAACATTAGTTTTTTGAAGATTTTATTTGTCTTAGCTGGTATTACATCTCTAATATCAGGTTTCTCAATTTACCTATTTTTTAGATCGGATAGTATCATTTATTTTAATTGGCTAAACAACTCGTTTGCTGTAGAAATAATAAACGAAATACGTCAAAATTTCACACCATTAAAGAGCAAACTACCCACTTGGTTTTTGTTTTCACTTCCAGATGGTCTTTGGTTAAATTCTTACATGTTTTTTATTTTCTCAATAAGAGGAACAGCGTTCAACTTAAAAAATAACGTTTGGTTTTTCAGCATACCTATATTAATTCTATTTCATGAAATAGGTCAACTGTTTAATCTATTTGATGGAACATTTGACATCTTTGATCTTATATTTTATACAATAGGTTTTTTGCATACCTATTGCAATTTGCTTTTTTATTAATAAAAAAACTCGTGGGGATTTCAGGATTAAAAAGTTCGATTTCTAAAAAAAACAGCATTACCATTAACAAAAGGAGGATAGAAAGAAAGTTGGAAGAGGAATTTTTGAGAACTTTATTTGGAAATTTATTCAAATAATAATTAAGCACTAATTTTACTAGCCATTTTATTTTTTATTCCAACAACGATAATAAGCAGTAAAACAAAAATAATAGTCCCCCAAGCCCACATTGGAAATACCGGAGTGTCTCCCCTAGCATAGCTATGTAAACCTTTAGATAAATAATAATTCACACCTATAAAAGTCATAAGCACACTGGAAAACCCTATAACAGAGGCAACATTAAAAACATATTTACTTCTCATTCCCGGAATAAGTCTAAAATGTAAGATTATAGCATATGTCAAAACAATAACTAAAGCCCAAGTTTCTTTTGCATCCCAGCCCCAATACCTTCCCCAAGATTCATTCGCCCAAATACCGCCTAAAAATGTACCAATTGTAGCCAAGACTAAACCAATTGTAAGAGTCATTTCATTAATGTATGTTAACTCTCCTATAATTGGATTCAACCTATTTGTATTATTAGAATTTTTAAATAAGAAAATAAATAAATTAATAAGACCTAAAACGAAGCCTAGACCTAAAAAGCCATAGCTAATGGTTATACAGGCTACATGTATCATTAACCAATAAGATTTAAGCACGGGCTGAAGATTAGTAAGCTGTGGGTCAAAACTGCTGTGCCCAGCAGTCATCAAAATAAAGAACGCAAGTAAAGCAGTTGCTGCTAGTGTAATTTTTGAATTTCTGATAAAAAGAAAACCTGCTAAAACACTTCCCCAAGCTATAAAAGTTAGTGCCTCATAACCATTACTCCAAGGAGCATGACCCGTAATTATCCACCTTAGACCTAGCCCATAAGTATGGTATATAAAAACCGCCCCTAAACAAATAATTAAAAGCCATAAGAAGAAATTAAGTATTTTAAATAAATAAGTCTGTCTATTTTTAATTAATGCATCCGTAAAACTAAATAAGAGTAATAGAACTGCTAAAAGTCCATAATAATTTTTTAATGTTTTAAAAACATTTTTCTTGTTGTAATTAATTTCAAGATCAATTAATGATTTTTCTGGAAGAATTTCCTTGTTAGCTCTTAACGTTTGAATAGATTTTAAGGTTCCAAGCATATTATTAGCAGAACTATAATCATTATTTTGTTTAGCTGTAGCTAAGTCATTTAAGTAGGTAAACCATATTTTAGAAAGAGTAATTCCACTTTGATCGTGCTCCCCCATTGATATTGGCTCGCTAGAAGTAGGATCACTCCAACCTACCCATTTATTATTTGGATCATTTTTAACAGGAAAAACAGTTATTATATTCCCATACATGAGTTGTAATAATATATTAAATCGCTCATTTACTTTTATTAACTCTTTGTCAAAAACATTTTTATTAATGTCTTTTTTATTAAAACTAATCTTTAATTGTTTGAGAAGTTTTTCTTCTCCTTTATCGTTAATAAAATCTTTTACAGATGCATACTTACCTGTTACTCCTAAAGAATCTGCAACTCCTGTTTTAGATTTAATATAAATTAGCTTTTGTGAGGTCCAAAATTCAGAGTCTATCATAAAATCAAGAAAGACTTGCATGGCATCTAATTCTAAAGAGTCATCAATTACAAATTGATCTTTCTTACTCACCTTATGAAAAACATCATATGCCAATGTATGCATGGGCTGAATTCTCCCTTCATAAGATTGCACTAGTAACTCTCCAAAACTGTCGGCATGAGCTAGTTTAACTGGTTTATAGCTTTGTGAGCTTAAAGAACTAGTAGATAAAACTAAAAACAGAACTAATGCAGCAATTCTACTTTTTCTCATTTTAATGATTTGCTTTCTAACTTTTAAGAATCTAGAGTTTTTATTAATCAATGTTGCAATAAAGCCTAAAGCCAAGAGTAAATATCCAAGATAAGAAATCCATGTCCCCCAAAAGTCATGATTTACAGAAAGAATGGTAATGTCAGGATCTAAACCAGCAGCTTTACTTTGATCATCAGACCAATCGTAACTAGATTGAAAAAACCTGTAGCCATCGTAATCCACTACATGATTCATAAACAAATTATATTGATCATTTACATTATTAACGGTATCTATTATAATTAAATCACTTTCATAGCTGCTTGGGCTCTCAGAACCAGGATACTTTAACAGTCTAAAATCTTTTAAGAATATTTGAAATGGTAAGTCTATAGATTTAGCACCATAAGCAAGTTGGAAAAACCAACCACCTATCTCTACCATTGTTGGTTTAGGTTGCAAGACCTGCTCCACCATAAATTACAACATCTTTTGATTCATTATTTAATGCTAATGATAATTTAATGGCATCTGGAAGGTCTTCATTTACATAATCTAGCTTGCCATTATTATTTACATCTTCATTCACATTGCTATCCAAAATACCGTTAGCATTATAATCTTCATCAACATCTAATTTACCATTCTGGTTTAGGTCTTCATCAAAATAATTTAATATCCCATCTTCATTCACATCCTCATTAATTGTCGGTCTTATCTCTAACTTAGCCTTAGGATGAATTTCACTAATCATTATTTGAGTTCCATCAATATTTATCAAGTTTCTAAGACCAATAAGATGTAAGCTATCTCTTGTAAGAGTATCCATTGGAATATCTTTCATTGACTTGCTCCTATCTTCCACAGAAAGTTTAGCCATGTCTGTTCTTATAACATTGAAAGGTGAAAAAATAAAAAACCCAGAATCGTCCTCAAAAAAACGTATTGCATCTGTTTTATCATTGTTATTAAAAGAAAGCCAAACCTTTCCCTTTTTAATTGATTCACCATCTTTAATAAAAACTTTCTCTCTTCCAGGAAAGACCAATTCCAATAATTTTGACCCATCAGCAACATTAGTTACTAGCAATTCTTGTGCATGTGGTATATATTGTTGCGATTCAACAAGCACCTTCTTATTATCAGGAAAATCAAAATCGTAAGAAAAATCATTATCTGTTACAGGAGTAAAGAACAATTTGTCTGAAAAAGTAAATTGCTGTTTTTCGTTGTGAGCAAAAATTTGAAAATATGGATCTGATGAAAAAATATTATTCACTGCTTTATCTTCTGGAATAAGCATTACACCCTCGTAACCAAAATACCTTGTTACACCAGCACCAATTATAACAACAATAAAACCAATATGAATGGTAAGCATGGTCCATTTCTTTTTAGAAAGAAGCTTATATCTACTAATATTATTGGTGAAATTAATTACTAGAAGAACTAAAATCAATTCAAACCACTTAGTGTTAAAAATTAAAACTCTTGCTGTAATTGTATCGTAACTATTTTCAATAAATGTAGCTAAACCTATGGCAATAATGAACAAGAACAGTAGAACTGCCATTGCCTTTGTTGAAATGAGAACTTGAAATAATTTCACTAGTTAATTTTACATGCGAAAATAGGAAATTAGGACACTTGAAAAACAGAATGTTTTAATCAAAATTGATAATCTATAAATTTCAAGCTTTATTTTTGCTAAACAAACCTATATTTAATGCTAAAAATAAATGTCATTGATAAATTCTGAAATACGTTCATTTGATTTAACCCCACTAACTGTTTACAATTGGGATTGTGAAAACCCTAAAGCAATTGTTCACATTGTTCATGGCATGAGTGAACACGCTGGAAGATATGACCATTTTGCTCAATGGCTTAACTCGCATAACATTTCTGTTGTTTCTTCTGATCTTAGGGGACATGGAAGAACTGCTGGTGAGCTGAAAAACGTTGGACATTTTGCTACAAGAAATGGATGGGATAAAGTATGCAAAGACATTATTTTAATTACAGAACAAATAATTGAAAAGCATCCAAACCTTCCAATTATATTTTTAGGTCATAGCATGGGTTCTTTTCTAGTCAGAAAAATAAGCTATACTTATCCAGATTACGGTAACGGCTACATCTTTTCATCTACTGCAGGGCATCCTGGATTACTAGGAATAGCAGGTGTCAGAATTGCCAATATCAATGTTAAATTAATGGGTAAACGCAACAAATCTCAGCTTATGACAAAGCTTACTTTCGGAGATTTTAATAAAAAATATAAAGAAAAAAAAACAAATAAAGATTGGCTATCTAGAGACGAAAGTGTTGTAGAAAAATACATAAATGACCCTTACTGTATGCAAACATTTAGCTCTCAATTCTACAGCGACTTAGTAAATGGTTTGTTAGAAATAAATAGCATTAATAACATTGAAAAAATGAACAAAGACCTTCCTGTTTTATTTTTTGCAGGAGACATGGATCCAGTTGGCAATTATGGAGCTGGTCCTGTAGAGGTTAAAAGCAAAATGACTTCTGCTGGTTTAAAAGACATCGAATTTAAAATGTATTCTCAGGGCAGACACGAAATGTTAAACGAAACAAACAAAACAGAAGTATACGAATTAGTGTTAAACTGGATTAATACAAAATTTATAAATGATTAAAAACAATCTAATAAATATTAAAAATTCTATTCCTCAAGATGTATTATTAGTTGCAGTTTCGAAAACTAAACCTATTGAAGCGATTCAAGAAGCTTATGAAACTGGACATAGAAATTTTGGGGAAAACAAAGTTCAAGAACTTGCAGATAAGTTCGACCATTTACCCAAAGATATTAAATGGCACATGATTGGTCATTTGCAAAGAAATAAAGTGAAATTTATAGCTCCATTCATACACCTAATACATGGTGTTGATAGCTTTAAATTGTTAAAAGAAATAAACAAACAAGCTCTTAAGAATAACAGAATAATAAATTGCCTTCTTCAATTTCATATTGCAGAAGAAAATACAAAATTTGGATTACATCTTGATGAAGCCATCTCATTTATATCCAACCAAGAGTTCTTGGAACTAAAAAACATTTCTATTTCTGGTGTAATGGGAATGGCAAGCTACACAAAAGATAACTCAAAAATCGAAAAAGAATTTTCGAGTTTAATAGTTATCTTTGACAAGTTGAAAGCCCAATTCAACAACAAAGATTCGTTTAAATGGATATCGATGGGAATGAGTGGCGATTATAAAATAGCTATCAATCAAGGGTCTAACATGGTGAGAATTGGCAGTACGATCTTTGGCGCCAGATAAATAATTAAATAAATTAATCTATTTAATTGCCAAATACAGTCGTTAATAGTCAAAAATACACTATCTGTCTAAAAAATGTATTAGTGAATTAAAAACCCTCTAGATTTGTAGCAGGGGTAGTCAAATATATGTTGCTTTTAGCAACTTATTTTGAGGGGAGCATTTCAATGCTCCCTTTTTTTATGCTCAATTTCGAACGTTTTTCAAAACAGCTTTCACCTACTTTATTGTACATTTGCATCAAACTTGATTACAACAATTTAAAATGAGTATAACATCAACAAAATTAAGCACTTTTAACAAAGCTATTTTACAAGATTTACAATCTGGTAATAATGCTAAGCTTAAAAATGCAATTAAAAAGTTATCTAGTAAAGGCAACGCATCAATCATAGATCCACTAATAGAATTTTACACTTCATTAAATGAAGAAGATGCTATAAGAAATGAAATTAAAACTGTTTTTAGCCAACTAAAATCAACTAAAGCACTGCCAGAATTAATTAAAAACTTAACTCATCAAGATAACAGAGTTAAAGAATTGGTGCTATTTTCAATTTGGAGTTCTAATTTAGATGCTGTTGATGACATTCCAGCTATAGTTGATTGTGCATGTAAAGGAGATTTCATGGTTGCTTTAGAAGCATTAACTCTTATAGAAAATCTAGAAGGACCTTTTAATGAGCAAGATTTAATTGAAAGTATGATTTCTATTAATGAGTATCTTTCAAAAGAAAAGGATGATAAAATTGAGCTTATTCAATCAATTTTACAAACAATAACGAAATTTGAAGAGCAAATACAAATTTAATTGAACTTGGAAATAAGTATCTCTATTTTAGGATCTGGCAATGTTGCAACTCATCTGTGTAACTACTTTCACGAAAAAGGGATTAAAATAGACGTCATCTACAACCATGAATTAGGAAGTGCAAAATTACTTGCAAACAAAATAAAGTGCGTTTACACATCTTTAGCTCAAGAAATACCTAAATCCTCAACTATATATTTAATTGCTCTACCCAATCAACACATAATTGAGACAATAGAAAAGTTAAAATTAGACAACCCCTTTTTAGTTCATACTTCCGGAAGTTTTAATTCTAAATTATTAAATAAATACACTAATAATTGGGGGTGTTTATACCCTATGCAAACTTTTATAAAAAACCAACCCTCTGATCTGAAAAACAGCCCAATATTTTTAGAAGCCAACAAAAATAAAAGCAAAGAAATTTTAAAGCAACTCTGCATAAAAACAGGTTTAAATTTTCACATTCTAAATTCAAAGCAAAGACAACAGTTACACATTGGAGCGATTGCTACAAATAATTTTTCTTATCATTTATTTAGCTGCATTCAAGAATATTGTAACAACCATAACCTACCCTACAATACACTTCAGCCACTTTTAGCAGAAACAATGAGTAAGATTGCTCTAGAAGAACCCTTTAAACACCAAACAGGTCCAGCGATAAGAAATGAAGAAAACACGATCAAAAATCATTTAGATTTACTAGCAAAGGACAAATATTTATCTGAAATTTATTATTTATTCAGCAATCAAATTAAAAACAAACATGAGCTATAAAAAAGCACTTCAGAATATAACCACATTTATTTTTGATGTAGATGGTGTTTTAACAGACGGATCAGTCATTTTAGATTCTTCTGGGGAAATGGTTAGAACAATGAATACAAAAGATGGTTTCGCCCTCCAACACGCAATAAAAAAAGGATATAATGTTTGTATAATTACTGGAGGCAACTCTATAATGGTTAAAAAAAGGTTGGAACATTTAGGAATAAAAGATGTCTTTTTAGCAGCACATGAAAAAATGGGAATTTTCAACAACTATTTATCAAATAACAACATAGAACCTCATCAAGTACTTTATATGGGTGATGATCTTCCCGATTACCCTTGTTTAGAAGCAGCTGGAATTGGAGCTTGTCCAAATGACTCCGCTGTTGAAATAAGAGAGATTGCCAACTATATTTCTCATATTAAAGGTGGAAATGGTTGTGTAAGAGATGTTATAGAGCAAACTTTAAGGCTTCACAATAAATGGTTTGACAAAGACAGTTTTAAATGGTAAAAGACATTAACAAAGCAATACGGTTAAAAAACCTAATACTGCTAAGTTTTATTTTCTTTTCATTAGAGCTTTTATTACACATCAAAGCGCCTCTAACTCAATTCAGCAATACAAATTTACTCGCATACTTCAGTGTAATATTTACTGCAGCTGCTGGATATGTAATTAATGACTATTTCGACATAGAATCTGACATCGTAAATGCAAAAAAAAACAAGACAAAATTAACTGAACCCCAAATTTTAATTTTATTCTACATTCTAACTTTATTATCAATTTTAATTTCATCATTATTTAACAACCAGTTCTTTTTCGAATTAGTTATTGGAACTCACCTTACTCTATTTCTATATTCATGGAAGCTGAAGAACCTACCATTAATTGGCAATTTAACAATTGCTATCATAGCAGGCATATGTCCATTAATTATTTACATTACACACCCAGAAATAAAACAGTTTTTAAGCTCAACAAATCCGTATTATACAACAGAGTTAGTTATTCCGTTTATTTATGCATGCTTGTCATTTTTAACAACATTTACAAGAGAGATCATAAAAGACATTGAAGACTACAAAGGTGATAAAGCTCTAAAAGCCAAAACAATTCCAATAATTTTCAGCAAGAAAATTGCAAAATTATTGTCCATTATATTGTTATTAGCTATTACAACATTCATCCTCTTAATCATGCTAAATCACAACAACATTAACATTAAACTTGGGACACTAATTGTTATGACAACACTTATTTTCATCCCTTTAATTATCACCATTAGAAACACCGTATTAGCAAAAGAAAAAAAAGATTATACTGTGATTAGTAATTTACTTAAATTCATATTTGCAAGCTCTAATGTTGTATTGTTAGTACATATTTTCACTTAAAATGATAAACGAAAAATTAGAAAGATTTGAATTTATATTAGGTTCGAAATCGCCAAGAAGACAGGAACTATTAAAGAAATTAATTCCTGAATTTAAAACTATTGTAAAACCAGTAGAAGAGGTTTACGACAAAAGTCTTAGTAAAGAGGAAATTGCTATTTATTTATCGGATTTAAAAGCAAGTATTTTTAGTCCAAAAAACAATGAGCTGGTAATTACTGCAGATACAATAGTATCTATAGATAATGACATTCTTGGCAAGCCTAAAAATGAAAACGAAGCATTTAAAATGCTAAATAGGTTATCTGGAAACACACATGAAGTAATTACTGGTGTCACATTAAAAACAAAGCATAAAAAAGAAACTTTTCACGACACTACACAAGTAACTTTTTATGATTTAAATCCAATAGAAATTAACTTCTACATTAAAAAATACAAACCATTTGACAAAGCTGGATCTTATGGAATACAAGAATGGATGGGATATTTTGGAATTTCAAAAATAAGCGGGGATTATTTCAATGTAATGGGACTACCTCTTCATTTGATTTACAGAAAATTGAATTCATTTTAACTTTAAGCAGCTTTCTCTACTAAATTAAAATTTAATTCTTTAAACATAAAATCAAAATCTTTACCTGAATCAATCATATCAAAATCATCAGACTCGTATTTCCAATCTATATGAACGTTTAATTCAGAATTTAAAACTGCTTCATTAAACATAGCAAATATTTTATAAAGCATTCTTGCTGTAGAAGTGTTAAAATATTCAAAATCAATAACCATGTTAAGTTTACTTTCCTTATTATCTTTCACATAAATTTTTGCTAGGTTAAAAATTGGTTCATAAAACTTTTTTGCATTTTCCGGATAAGAAACACCTCTAAAAACAAAACTATTTCCATTAACATCCCAAATTACTTCTGGTGTATTTTTTGAACCACAAATTGATAAATGTTGATTACTCATAGCTCTTTGCATTAAATTCATAATCAAATTTAACTAAGTAGTAAGTAATTAAATACCAGAACTTCCGAACGTTAAATCAATATTAGTTTATAAAAAGCTAGAAATGGCTAGTTGGTATGAATTTAAACCAAAACCAGCGATTACACCTTTACAACTTGCGGCCATTAAAGATAGATGTCTAAATTCTTCTCTAGAATAAACATTAGAAATATGAACTTCAATAACAGGAGATGAAATTGCAGCAACAGCATCTGCTATAGCTACAGATGTATGTGTATACCCACCAGCATTTAAGACAATACCACATGGATCAAAGCCAACCTGATGTAATTCATTTACAATTTCACCTTCAACATTACTCTGAAAATATTGAATCTTTATAGCTGGGTTATTCTTTTTTAATATTACTAAATAATCTTCAAATGATTGACTGCCATAAACACTAGGCTCTCTTTTACCCAGTAAATTTAAATTCGGACCATTTATAATAACAATTTTATTCAACTACTTGATGAATTTAATAGTCATAGGATAACTATGCTCTTCCCCATTGTATGTCTTTATTGCAGCTATCACTCCCAAAATCCACTGTAATATTAAAGCTAAACCACATGTAAATAATGCATATATAAAAAAGCTAATGAAAAAATTTAGAACTTCCTTTCCGTGAGCATCAACATCTGCATCTTGACCCTTGAACTGCGACCACATTACAATAGGTAAAATAGTTCCAGCTGGAGGAACAAAAAAATTAAGGAATTGACCTAAATGCATGAATAGTAAAAATTGTTTTTTCTCTATACCCCAGGGTTTAAAATCACTTGGAGGGATTATATCTACTTGAGGCTCTTGATTAGGAGTTGTATTTTCTTCTGACATAATTTTAAATTTATTTCCACTAAAGTATACAATTCAAATATAAAATAACACCTACTTCACATAATCTTGTTTTCTTACTAAAGCATAATCCTCATTTTCTAACTCTAAATAACCTAGTTCATATACGAAGTAATAAGTTTTACCTTGCTTAGTCTTATAAATATTTGTGTAATAATAAAAGTTAAATCCTCTTAGTAAAAGTTGTTCTTTTGTTGTTCTTGACTTCTCGCCAGGCATGAGTTTAGATAGAATTCTTCTATTTTTCCTAAGAATAACATTTACTCTTCTTACATACTCATTGGCATCCTTGTTTATATTATTGTTATAAGAATTTCTACACTGATCGTTACAAAATTTCTTATCTGCCCTACCCATTAATTTAGTTCCACATTCTAAACATTCCTTTTCCATAACCTATTTTTAACTTGCTAAATTCAGAGTAATCAAACTACTTATTTAATTTAAAATGAGTATAGTCGACAAAAAACGAATATAATCGTTTAATTACCAGCTACAAAAAATATTAGTCTTGACTTTTGCAAAATGAATCAATTGCAACAAATCCAACAAAGACTAATAATTAAAAGATATAGTCCATCGACAGTTAGCACCTACCTGAGCTGTTTAACTCATTTTTTTAATTTTCACAAAACAAAAAACATAGAAACTCTTAGTAAACAAGACATTCTATACTACTTAGAATTCCTTGTTAAAAAAGGGTATTCCAAAAGCTCTCAAAATCAATACATTAATTCTATAAAATTCTATTACGAGAAATTTTTAGAAAGAGAAAAACAATATTATTTTATTGATAGACCTATAAAAGATAAAAAACTACCCATTGTATTAAGTAAAGAAGAAGTTCAAAGCTTATTTAACCAGTTATATAATTTAAAACACAAAACTATACTTGTTTTAATTTATTCTTGTGGACTTAGAATTTCAGAGCTAATAAATCTTAAAATAAATGACATTGACACTCAACGAATGCTCATTCAAATTAGGAATTCAAAGGGAAATAAAGATCGACAGGTTCAGCTAGCTGAACAAATACATCAGCTCATAAAACGGTACAATAATGAATATAACCCTAAACAATTTTTATTTAATGGGCTAAATAGCTACCAATATTCAACTGCTAGTATTCAGAAAATTATAAAACGAGCAGCAATTAAAGCAGATATTAGAAAAAACGTAACCCCACACACCCTAAGACATAGCTTTGCAACTCACCTATTGGAAGATGGAATAGATATAAGATATATTCAAACAATATTAGGACACAGTAATATCCAAACTACTCAAATTTACACCCACGTTTCAAGTCGCCATCTTAAAAACATAAAAAACCCAACTGATGACATGAATATTTTATAACTTCACACATAACAAGAATAAACGTAATACGTTTATTCCTTACGTTAGCTCACATTAAATATGATTGATGAAAAAAAGAGAAATCAGAAAACTTGCAAGTGAATTATATAAAGAAGGTAAAACAAGACAAGAAACCTTTGATATCTTAATCAAAAAAGTTAAAAACCCAATAACTTATACAGCTGATGTTTTAAAATATTTCCCTCCATTAACTACAAGAAAAAAATTCAATAATATATATTGGTCGCTTTTATCATTAATCATTATTTCTGAAATATTAATTATAATTAGTAAAGTACCTTTTTTTCATAAAAGCAATCTGATTATTGATTTTTTAAAATCAGGTCTTGAATCATTTACGTCAAACAGTATACTTTCATTTATCTTATTAGTTTGTATTCCCTTTTTAAGTTGGATTTCTGCAATTTTAATAATAATCATAAATCACATAAAATACAATCTCAATTATTTATACTTAATTATTCCATATTATATCATATCTATTTTTTTAGGACTTTTTCCATTTATAAGAATGATATTTTTTGGAATGCCATACACAACTTTAAGATATGGAGAAAAAAAATATTGGGGAACTGATTGGTATGAAGTCGAATATAAAGGCATTGATACGTACATATTTTATTTATCAATATATCTAATGACAATTACAATCTTATTTCTTTGCTTTATTTTAAAGAAGAAAATGGCTCCTAAATACCAAAAGAAACAAATAGCTTATTTAGATAAATCGGGAAAAAAAAGGATGAAACTTTTAATTGAATTTAATGATTAACGTAAGCTAACACTGTGTAAATTGCATAATAACGCAATTTACACGCAACGTTGTGTTGCATAAAGTTATATATCAACTTAATTTATTAATTTAAAAAGAATTAGATTTAATATTCAAAATATATATAAATGAAAAAAATTGTTTTAATAATCTCAGTTATTGTATTAAGTAGCTGTTCTGTCCAAAAATCAATTGGAAATGGTGCTTTTTCGGATATTTCAATAAATGTAGATTCTGAAAAGTATGAACTCAATAGATTAAATGAAATTGAAACCGATGGTTGGTCTTTTTGGGGCATTCCTGACAAACCTGTTAAGAAAACAGGTTTTGTTGTAAGATTTAATGGAATGCAACTTAATTCAGACTCAAGATTTTTAGGCGTTTCTACAAGTCAATTAGTTCCAATATTTTCATTACTGTTAAATACAGCAGGTATTGGTTTAGCTATTGATTACGCATTACCAGAGTCAGTACCACTTCCTACATCTTTTGTAATAGCTTTACCAATTGCTGGAACTCTTAATAATATGATATTTTACAAATCTGCGCAAGACCTTGCAATAAGAAAAATAAATGCTAGATTAATTGAAGAAAATCCAGAAATAGATGTCTTTTTAAACCCTAAATACAACATTGATTTTAAAAACAAAATATGGACTCAAGAAGCTACTATTAAAGCAAATGTAATGGGGGCTAAGTTTATTACCGATAAATAAAACGTCAACACAACATAGTCTAAACCAAATTGCACAACTTGGTTTAGCCATCACCGTTAGGCAACATTAAAATAAAGATTTGAAAAGATTAATACAACTAAGCCTTATTTGGATTTCAATAATCACACTCATTAGTTGTGTAAACAATAAAGGGGAAGAAATCCAAACTTCTATCGAACCGACAAATTCATCAGTCTCTTTAAACAAAAGTGTTATTGCTTACTTCAACCAACCAGATAAGAGTATTTATATTCTCACTGATTTTAAATATAAGAAAAAGCTTATCACTGTTGAAGACGGGAACATTACATGGCCAATTTATTCTCCAGATGGCAACAGAATAGCTTTTACAGGAACTATCAAAGGTGTACATGCGACTTACACTATAAATGCAGAGAATGGTAAAGATTTAAAAATAATAACTAGCCCAAAGGGTGAACTTCATGAAGGGGTTTTAGACTGGCATACTGATGGAAGTTTAATTTGTGTTACTAAAAATTTAGATGGTAATGCAGAAATATATACAGTTATCGATAGTACTAACATGAAAAATATAACCAATCATAAACATTGGGATTTTTTTCCTTTAAGTCATTCTGAAAATATAATTTCCTTTTGGTCTTCAAGAGATGACTCGCTTAAAGATAGTAAGCAATATGACTATCAATCTGTTTATACAGTTAATACAGATGGATCTAATTTGACTAAAAAATTCCAAATATCAGAGATGACTAATGAAAGTGTTGGGAATGGGATTTTTCCAGCCATATCACCAGATGGTAAAACATATGTTTTTATGATGAATCTGGATTTATATAGTATAAACATGGATGGTTCAAATCTTAAAAATTTAACTCAATCAAAAGATATTGGAGAATACTTTCCATTTTTCTCGACAATCAACAATAAAAGAATTTTTTATTCTTCACATGACACTATTTCCCCAAGTTTAAATATCTATTCCATAGACATTGAAGGGAATAATAAAAAACAACATACATTTTTTGAAGATGAAAAAAGTATAATACTGTACCCCAAATTTAAACCTACGTTGCCTAACAATGGCTAAACTAAATTGGATAACTTAGTTTAGCCGCACCGTTGGTAAACATTTATAACACAAAAGCAGGGCATGAGAAAACTTCTATTCACCATACTAGGAAATATCCTCTTTTATTTAAGTTCTATTGCTCAATGCAGTATTGTCAGCGATTCATCAGGCGTGATAGAGAACTTTACATCTACTGACTCGGTAAGTTATTCCGTTTCTGTTTCTGGCTCAGCATCCTTTGTTACGTTTTCAGCCTCTACTCTTTGCGGGTTTACATTCCCAGCAATTACCGCTCCATGGAGCGGTAATTCTGGTGCAGTAGGTACTGTGACATACACATTTTCAGCTCCCGTTAATTCATTAAAGTTTTTTGTTGCTAATGCTGGTTCAATGGGGGGAATAACTCCAGAAATCTTCACATTTTCAACTAATTCCTCTATCCCCGGTTTAACAGTAGATTCAGGAACATGTTCGCCTTGGACAGTTTCTGGTAACCAAATTACCAGCCCTTCAATTTTAGATGGGGTAAGCTCCATTGTTACCGTATCCTCAGTAACATCATTTACTTCCTTAATTATCGAAAGTGGAATCAATAGTGATTTAAGCGGAGGATCCTTATACGGTTTATGCAATTCAAGTGCGGACATTGCTGTTGAAGTACAAGAGTATAGCTTTAGAAATAAGCTTATTGTTTACCCGAACCCAACAAATGGCATTATTTCAATTAATTTAGGTGATGCTTATCAAACTGTTATGGTTTCTTTAACAGATTTAAGCGGAAGACTAGTTCTGTCTAAGACATATAATGAAAGTCAACTGCTAAACTTGAAAATAGAAGAACCTGGTGGAGTTTATATACTGACAATTAAGACAGACGATAAAAAAGCTATTATTCGATTAATAAATGAATAACACGATTTACCAACAAAACCTAAACTGCATTAAAACACAGTTTAGCTGAGAACGTTGTGACTAATTAAATAAATATAAATGTTTAGTGTAATTTATAAATTTGAGATTAAACCAGATAGAAAGGATTCTTTTGAAAAATCGTGGAAAGATTTAACTCATTTAATTTATGATTATGCTGGTAGTCTAGGTTCAAGACTTCACAAAAAAGATGAATGTAATTATATTGCTTACGCTCAATGGCCAAATAAAGAAACTTGGGAGAAATCTTCTAACAAACTACCAGAGAAATCAAATGAGATAAGTAAACTTAATGAAAGAATCATGTAATTCTATCGAAACATTATATGAACTTGAATTAATTGAAGATTTAACAAAAGTTAAACCTAGTCACAACACTGTATAAACTAAATTGAATAACTTAGTTTATACGCACCGTTACCGTACATAATTATAAAATGAAAAAGACTACTCTAATATTAATAACAATCTGTTTCGGAATTTTCATTTCATGTAATTCAAAAGATTCCAACTCTAAGACAAATTACAACAGTCAAGAAAAGTTTGAATTTCAAAATGGAGATGTAATTTTTCAGACCTCTCAATCTAGACAAAGTAAAGCAATTCAGCTTGCTACAAATTCAAAGTATAGTCATGTTGGTATTATTTACAATAATTCAAATAAACTATATGTTTTTGAAGCTGTTCAACCTGTAAAAATCACACCATTAGAAAGCTGGATTAACAGAGGAAAAAATAAGCATTATGTTGTCAAAAGATTGATTAATTCAAATGATGTTCTAGATTCAAAAACAATTTCAAAAATGAAACAAGCAGGAGAAAAATATCTAAATAAAAATTATGATATCTACTTCGAATGGACTGATGATAAAATCTACTGCTCTGAATTAGTTTGGAAGATATATAAAGAAGCTGCAAACATTGAAATTGGTGAATTAGAAAAATTATCTGATTTTGATCTTACAAACAATATTGTTAGAGAAATATTAAAAGAAAGATATGGCAATAATATCCCAATGGATGAAGTTGTAATTTCTCCTGAATCTATTTATAACTCAGATTTATTGGAAACAATTTATGAAAACTAAAACGCACGGTAACAATGTGTAAATTGCATAATAACGCAATTTACACGCACCGTTATAGGTAACCAAAACAAAAAAGACTTAAATGCAGAATAAAGCTATAATGATGTTATTTCTTGGAGCTCTACTTTTATTAGGGTGTAAAAATAACCCCATTACATCCATAGAACTAGCAAATCAATTTCTTGAGGAGAATAATCAGCATAGTTCTGTATCCTATGACATTGACTATCAAATAAAATTTTTTAACCAAATCCAAGACACGACTAAAGTAAATGCAAAGGTTGATTTAATCCGAGAAACCAATGATTCTATTTTTGGCGGATATATTTGGGTCACAGCCGACTCGGTATCCACCTATTACAATAGAGAAGCATTGTATTCGATAAATCATGCGACACAATAAAATCATCAAATTCCTAAAGAGAAAACATCTCCTTTAACAGGAACTATCATTGGGAAATTTACAAAACTTACTTTTTAAAACCTGAAAGACTACTAAGAGGTGTTACCGATTCTGCGGTTACAGTGACAATATCAGAGGAAAGGATTTCCAGTCGAGATACTTGGAAAGTCAACTATGATATTGAAGGTAATAAAGATGTTACAGATTTATGGAAAAACATCTGGATAGACAAAGAAAACTTTGTTGTGATAAAAATAAACTATCACGCAGAATCACAGGGAGAACATCAATACAACCAATGGGATTTATTCAATGTATCATTTGATTCAATTACAGTTGATTATTTAGAAAACAGACTGAAAAGGTTTTTAGAAGAATATGAAGTTGAAGAATATAAAGAGGAACCCAAAAAAGGATTACCGAATGGAACAAGGATGCCAAACTTGGAAGGCATCATCTATTCTGATAAATCCAGTGCTAAAATGGATGATTTTCTCGACAAGCTTACTTTATATGATTTTTGGTATATGGATTGTCCGCCCTGTATTAAAGCGATTCCCCTCTTAAATGAATTGCATATGAAATATGGTGATAAAGGGTTAAAGGTTGTCGGTGTAAACCCTTTCAATTACAATGAAAAAGACTTAAATCGAATGCCTGGTTTCTTGACGCGAAACAACATTGAATATCCAATTTTATTTGTGGATCGTGATTCTATTGGACTATTTCAGATTCCTGCATATCCTACTTTCTATTTAGTAGATCATGAAGGCAATATTTTGTATAGTGAAATCGGATTCAATGAAGACAAAGCAAAGTCTTTAGATTCTCAATTGGAAGATTATTTAATAAAATAAGGTATACCTATAACATTGTGTATAATGCATAGCTTCCTATCGTCAGCTGCGACATCATACACGAAGCCGTTAGCTCCAATTCCACTTTGTGGAACTTAAATCCTTTCAGGCTATCGCCTTCTCAGTCTTCAAGTAAATTGGAGCTAACGGCCTTGCAAACCAAATTGCCAATCTTAATGTTTCTAATCCACAAAGTGGGACATCGAGTCAAAACTCTAGCTAACATAATGCAAACGAAATTTGGACCTTGGCTTCGTACTCTATAAATTACTAAATGATGACTTGATTCTTTGATTATATGAAAGTCAAGATAGCCAATACTCATGATGCTGTATGATTGTTATCATTTCGCATTGTCATTCATCTTTTGTAATTTCCCTACTCAACCAAGAACTACGTTTGCAAGGCCGTTGTATTTAATTAATATTATGAATGACTACCTAAATAGTGTGATAAAACAGTTTGAGTATTATAAATCACTTGCTGAAAAAACATTTGAACAATTACCAGAAGACAAACTATTCTGGAAATACAATAACGAAAGTAATAGCATTGGAATTATTGTGAATCATATTTCTGGAAACATGCTTTCTAGATGGACAGATTTTTTGAATTCAGATGGCGAAAAAGAATGGCGTAATAGAGATAGTGAATTTGAAGATCTAATTAAGTCTAAGGAAGAATTACTTTCTAAATGGGGTAATGCATGGAAATGTCTCTTTGACACCTTAAAAAGCTTAAATGAAGATGATTTGAATAAAATTGTCTACATAAGAAATATGGGACATTCAGTAACTGAGGCAATTAATAGACAATTGGCGCATTATCCATACCATATTGGTCAAATTGTTTTTATCGGGAAAATGGCACAAAACAATGACTGGAATTCATTGTCAATACCAAAAGGAAAATCTTCAAGTTATAATGATGAGAAATTTTCTAAAGAAAAAAGAATTGTGCATTTTACGGATGATTTATAAATTTAACTAAATACAACACAGTCTAAAATGCATGCCCTAACCTACCCATACCAACGCACGACATTTAGCCGTTACGTTGTATTTAATTAATATTATGAATGATTACCTAAATAGTGTTATAAAACAGTTCGAGTATTATAAACGTTGTGTGTCAAACGAAAAAACCAATGATCAAAGAATCGATTGACCATATTAAATTACATTTAACCACTTATTTTGATAAACAACGAATGGCATGAAAAAAATCATAGAAAAACCATCACCAGAGGCTAAAGCGCTTTCTCTCTTTTTAATGGCCTATAAAACGAAAAGCCCTATTTATAAAGATAAAGCTAGACGTATTAATAGACTCTGGGACCTGGTAAAAATTGACGAATTAAGTAAAAGTGACTATATGGAAGCGGTGCAAAACATGTTAACATTATATGGTGGTTATTCGGAAGTCGTAGAGAAAACAGTTAGGTTTTACATTGAAAAAACTGGCGAATGGAAATTACAAGGTGATGACAAATATTGTCTAGACGCTAAGCAGATTGCTGATAAAATATTGAAACAAAAGTAGTATCATGATAAAACACTCAATCAAAGACAACCTAATATATATTTCTATTAATAAGATGGATTTTTCGTACAGAATCCCAATTAAAAAGATAGGCAATACAATTGATTGGAGAATAGGAGAAAAAGGTGCAAAGAGCATTGTTATTAAGAATGTTTCAACATGGACACTTCGATTGTTTACAAAAAAAACTACTGAACACAAGTATATTAAGCAGTTTAAAAATCTTGTCCAAGAACACTGTTCAAGCAGCAATATTAATTGGCAAGACACCCTGTTGGCAGTAAATATTCAAAATGAATTTAATTGGTTAATGACAACTAATAATGCAGCTGATAAAAAAATTAAAGAGGATGATATTATTTCGAATCTAATAAAGAAGTATAAACTTGATTAAAATTGGAGGGCTTTTTTGATGCGTATTTCATCGCCTTTAATCTACTGCCAATTCTCGCTCGGAATGATGAATCAAAAAAGAAATTTGCGACTTAATTGAAACAGGTATTGACTCAATTAAATTGGAATAAAAACGCCACACACCAAAACCTAAACCAAATTGTATAACTTGGCTTGCAAGGCCGTTATACTCAATTAAGATATTAAGTGGGGGAATTTTTAAAAATCTATAAATGAAACCATAGTAAATTATGTCTTCAGAAAAAAATCAACAAAAAAAATCTAGGTTACATTATCGAAACAAAAACCGAGAAAATATGATTTAAGTGCATTAACAACTTCTAATCCTGAATTGAAAAATTATATAATTACAAACAAATTTGGGATGAAATCAGTCGACTTTTCAAACCCACTTGCTGTTAAAATTTTAAATAAAGCTTTACTACATCATTATTATGGAATAAAGAACTGGGAATTTCCAGATAAAAATTTATGCCCACCAATACCTGGAAGAGCAGATTACATTCATCATATAGCTGATTTATTAGGCGAAAACAATTTTGGCACAATCCCAATTGGCAATAAAATTACTTGTCTTGATGTAGGTATAGGGGCTAGTTGCATTTACCCAATTATTGGAGTTCTAGAATACGACTGGAAGTTTATTGGATCTGATATTGATCCAAAGTCGATTGCTTCAGCCCAGAATATTATCAATTCTAATTCAGCGATTAAGGATAAGATTGAATGTCGATTGCAAAAAAATTCAGAAGACGTTTTTCATGGTATTATAGGCAAAGAAGATAAAATTGAATTAATTATATGTAACCCCCCTTTTCATGCTTCAATCGAAGATGCTCAAAAAGGTACTAGAAGAAAAATAAAGAATCTTTCTGGAAAGAAAGTGAAAACGCCTGAACTCAATTTTGCTGGAATCAGCAATGAACTTATATGTGAGGGCGGGGAATATCAATTTATTCAGAATATGATAAGGGAAAGCAAAAAGTTCTCTAAAAACTGTTACTGGTTTTCAACTTTAGTATCAAAACAATCTAATCTTAAAGGAATTTATAAATTATTAGAAAATATTGAAGCTAATCAGATCAAAATGATTCCCATGGAAACAGGTAATAAATCTAGCCGAATTGTAGCCTGGACATTCCTTTCTATTGAAGAACAAAAAGAGTGGATAGAAACTAGATGGAAAATACAATCATAGAATTAACTATTAATATGAGAATAACAATGTATAAATTGGATTTAAACGCAATTTACAAGCAACGATGAGTATAATTATGAAAAAAACTCTATCTCTATACTTTTTCATACTTTCTGCTACTAACATCTATAGTCAATCAAATTATATTGAATACCATAAAGAAGCTAGATTTATTGAATCCTACATTTTAGATACATCTTATGTAAAAGCCGTACAGCTATATAAAAATCTTTTCTCCAAATATGATTTTGTTTTTGCAGAAGACTGTTTCAGAGCTGCTCAGACAGCTACATTGAGCAATGATTCAGTAAACTCATTTTTATTTTTAGAACGTGCTGTTCATCAAGGTTTAACAAAAGAAAGTATCGTTAATGACTCAATTTTAATCGATTTAAAACGGATGAAATATTGGTCAATATTTGAAAATAATTACGACTCCATTAGAGATGAATATATAGCTGCTATTGATTGGAATTTGAGACAAAAGATCAATAAAATATATGACTTAGATCAAAAGTATAGAGACAAACATGAGCTACATCCATGGAATTTCCTTTGGCGTCCTTTCATATGGATTAAATGGAAAAAAACAACTAAAAAGATTGTTGAGAACGAACTTATTCCTTTTATCAGAAAGTATGGTTTCCCAAATGAAAAGTTGATTGGTATAGATGAATCCTCATTTCACCACAAACAAAAACATGACCATTTAAAAAGTAATTACGCATTTATGATTTTAATACATTATTTCAGCACTCCAAGGATCTCTGAATTTAACGAGTTGTTGTTATCACAAATTAAATCAGGAAATATTCATCCTAGACAGTATGCCTCATTAATAGATTTTCAAGCGAAATGTGGAAAAGGAAAATACTATAAAGGCTTGCATTACAACGAATGGAATCGCTCAAAAAACGAAAACGAAATTGAACAAATCAATAAAAATCGAATTAAAATTGGATTAGAAATATTTGAAGTTCACGCTGCAAAGTATAAAAGAGGCCTAAAAGCTTGTAAGGAAAAAAAGAAAGGAAATCATAAACACATTCGATTTTGGATGTTTTGTGGTTAAAACAATACCCAACAATGTATAAATTGTATAATAACGCATTTTAAAATAACTATTGTGAGTAATTAATGAAATATAAATGTTTAGTGTAATTTATAAATTTGAGATTAAACTTATCATAATTTTAACTTTTTATATTATCAAAAATAAATGATTCGCACATGCAACAATATTGCATTTAATAAATGTTAACAATGATTTTATGATATAATTATTACATCTATTTAGTTTAAGCCAAGAAATCCTTCGTAATATGTAGAATCATAAATTTTCAACCCTTTACAATACAGTCTAAACTAAATTGAATAACTTATTATAGAGTTAACATTACAGAGAATTAATAAATGAAATTTAGCTTCAAAATAAAAGATGTTTTTGATTGTTCATTAGAAAGAGCATTTAAAGCCCCAATTCTAGGAGATGCTACAAAATTTATGAAAGGATATTTATTTCAACCTCCAGTAACTGGATTTGAAGACGATAAAACTTGGGGGCAAATTAATGGGAAAAGGTACCCAATAAACAATGGAAATTTACTCGTTAAAAAAGGAAGAATGTTTAAAGATGTAATTCTAGAACGAATTGAAAATAAATATTGGAAATGGACAATTTATGATTTCGAATTCAAAACACTTTTTTTCATAAGCAAAGCCGTTGGAGAATGGAGTGTAAGAAAATTAAATGATGGTAAAATAGAAGTCACTTATGCCTACACTTATTATTCTAAAAATTTTCTGTACAACTCTTTAACATGGTTTCTAGTTAAAATTCAGATTAAAGGCATTATGAAAAAAGCGATATTAGGAATTAAAGAACAAGCTCAATCTAATGAACCATTTATTTATGATCTCCATAATAACGCCTGAAATAAATTGAATAACTTAGTTTAAAGACATCACTAAAACTAATTGATTAAATTGCCAATTATAGGTTTAAAGAATTATAAAAATAGACACTATCAGTTCAGTAAGAATAGAAAGAATTTATTCTATCAAAACACATGCAATTAATTAAAAAAAACATAGTCTACTTGTTGCTCTTATTTCTATTTATAAGTCAATTAAACTTCATTTATTCAGATCCAGACATCAACATCTCAGACTCCAGGGGACCATGGTCTGACGAGGGTTTAAACACTTGCCAAATCAGAAGCTATTCACAAAACAATGAACTTTTAATTGACAGTTCAGACAACCTTGTAAAGACACCTTTATTCGGTTTAATGCTTTATATACCATTTAAAGCATTTGGAACTAGTCAGCCAGTAGGAAGGTTGTCAGTTTTAATTATTTCTATCTTATCAATATTATTTATTAGTAGAATAAACAACTACTTTAAAAAGCTGGCTTTTCTTTTAATACCTGTAGTTTTTTTTCAATACCACATTTATCATTTCACACACTTTAGCATGTCTGAAATGCCTTCTACCCTTTCAATATTGGGGGGAGTAACATTTCTTTACCTAGGAATTACAGCAAACAACAATAAGAATTCAAATTTATTTGTTTCAGCATTATGTTTCTCCATCTCTTATTTCCTGAAAATCCAATTCTTATATGTTACACTGATAGCACCAGTATTTCTATTGCTAATTTTATTGTTTTCAAAATTCACTGAAAGTCAATCTTTCAAATCTTCAAAAGAAACTTTTAAGCTGTTTTTCTTTTATTTTTTATTATTTGGATTATTATATTTTCTATGCTGGTATTTGCCTAATAAGGATCTACTTGAATACGTGATGGACAATCAGACTGCTGGTCGATTTATAGATTTAAACAGCTTAAACTTTAAAGGGGTTATTTTAGATTTTTTATTCACATTTTATTACAAAACAATAGCTGTTACAGAATTAAGAGCATTCTTTTTAACTTTTTGCGTATCTACCTTAATTGGAATACTATTATCATTAAAAAAATCAATCAATAAAAATTTCAAAATTCTCTTTTTAATTTCATTGTCCTGGTTCATAATTGAAACTCATAAATTTAGCATGTTATATTTACCAAATAGATACCTAGTGAGTATGTATTTCTCAATGGGCTTAATAATATGCATCACAATCTTAGAATGCTATCAATTACTAATTTCTAAACAAAAAAATAAGGCATTTTTGTTTGTTCCTCTAAGCATATCTCTTGTTTTAATTATTTCTATTAATAATTTCTTTTTCTTTAGTTCAATAAATAGAAGAACATATCAGATATCTAAAATTAGTCAAGAATTAAAAAAATATGACTTTCAGGGAAGACCTATTATGGGTGCTTGGGGACCCACAATTTCTTGGGAAACAAAAACCAACTCATATCCTATATGGGATAATTATTTCAACTATAAACAAATTATTTCAAAATACAATCCAAAATTAATTGTACTAGAAACTAATGACACAATTATCTATAAAAATCTTGAAAAAGAAAAAGTCATTCAATTAACAGATTCTATTTCTAGAAAAAAAATAGGAAACTGGAATTTAAATTTTTACTGGCTTAAATAAAATACTACCGGCCAATTGTTATTCCATATGTTAATTGAATTCTATTTATCCAAATATTAAAATTAACATCCGAAACATTTGAATTAAAAGCATCATTATGAACTCCTGAAATCCTTTGTGAATATTGAGACAACTCTAAATAGTGTTTCACTTTCTTTTTACTTGGGAATGTAACACCAATTGCTCCTTCCAATAAAACTCCGTTATCGACTCTTGTTCCAAAATTATTTAACGAATTGTTATTCACTACAGTTGTATTATTATTTGAGGTTATAATTGAGGAAGATGAAGTGGAGGATTGATTAGAAAATGGATTGGATAATATTAACCCCACTACACCTTTTAAATAAAACCGCATGTATGAATCTGTTAAATTATATTTTGCTTGTAAATATTGTGGACTAGTAGTGGGGTCGATTATCAAGTCAATATCTTGAATCTTAATTGGTATTGAATTATTGTGTATACCAGTTCCTAAACCTAATTCAACATCTTTAAACTTCCAATTGGTAGAAAAATCTAGTGCATTACCTACCCAATTTGTGCCATAAGACATCTCAAAAAAAAAACCTTTTTGATAGTGAAATTTAGAACCATTAAACAAGACAATTTCTTCAGGTAAATATGTTTTCCTTCGATGTTTAGGTAAAAGAGTAACCACATCGCCAGAAATTAATTTCAGCTTTAAATCAGACTTGTTGTTTTCAACTAACTCACCAACAAGTTTTGATCCATCTATTAAATAAATAATGGCCCCATCATGTATTCTCTTATGCTGAGCAAAAGAGAATACCGATAATAGTAATAGTACAGATAGTGAAATTAACTTATGTTTCATGACTCAAGAATTTAAAAAAATACTAATACCCAATTGTACTTAAATGGTAAACTTCCATAGTAGTAAAATCAATAGCATATTGTTGTAATCCATTTTGATTTGTTGTTAGAAGTCGATCCGAGATTGTAGGATGCATCATAATATCGTAAGCATGAATATTTTCATAATTGTTTATATAGACTAAATTCTCAGGAGAGTTTGCATCAAAAACAGTAAGGCCATTAATTCCCTCACCAATAAATAAATAATTATTTACTATTCTCAAACCATATGGACTAGACATAGGAATTGAAGTTAATGGTATTGGATTATTAATGTTATTTATATCTATTACATCTAAAGAATTTATAGTGCCGTTACAACCATCATCATTAGATCTAAGAGTAAGATAAGCAACATCCTTAAATGGAAGCACTGGATCACAAGAAACAGAATGGAAGTATTCTGACACATAATTTGGAGCAGAAGGAGTGCTAACATTTACAATTGTCATTGAATTATCCGAACCAATAAATAAATTATCATCTTCTAAATAAATAGTCTCTAATCCATCTTCAAGCAAAAGCTCTTGCACATTTACAAAACTCGATTGATTGTCTTCAAAATAAAGCAATTTAGATTTACCAATCATGTATATAAACTTGTCATAAATTGCTATTTTATTTAAAGTACCAACATCTTGAGAACTACTACCAGCAAATGAAGATGGAACTTTAGATGCAGGAATAAGCTGATCTGAATAGTCATAATAAAGATTAAAGGATTCATTGAGAGCATTAAGCTCAGGACTATTTAATTTTAAAGTTTCTGTAACTAATTCAAAATCAAAACCCAAAAGTTGCTCACCAGAATTATTTAAAAGTGGTGACCCAAAAGTGTTTTCATACCTAAACAATATTGATGGGGAATAAATATTTGAAATATCTATTTTCAAAAAATCATAATGCGATTCTGCATAAATAACATTGTCTTCTACAAAAAACTCTTTTGAAAATGGAATATCCAAAAATGATACATTAACTGGAGAATTTGGATTTGAATTGTCAAAAACATGAATTCCTTTATGCTCTTCTCCAATTAAAATGAAATCTTCTCCAATAAATATTTTACCGGGGTTTTCAATAGTTTCAGCAGAAGATATTAACGGAGTATTTCTTAATGTTTCAACATTACCATAAATTGCTGCTCCCTTATAATACGTCATGGTAACAGAACCCTTATCCTTATAACAAGAAGTGAATAAAACTGAAAAACAAAGAGAAATAAATAGTGAACTTTTAAATTTGTTGGAGAGTAGTTTTTTCATAATGCATATTTTTAAATTTTAACAAAAAATTAACAAACACTGTGCCAAGAAAAAAAACTCAATAAAACATATCTTATTTATCAGTCGAAACATTATTAATTTCAAAAACATTATGGATAAAATAACTTTTAAACTTAAAAACGGAGAAGACTACATCCAGTTATTAATGCTTTTAAAAATCAAGCAAATGGCACAAACAGGAGGGCATGCTAAAATAATAATCGAAAATGGATTGGTAAAAGTTAATGGGGAAATTGAATTTAGAAAAAGGAAAAAATTAAGAAAAGGAGATCTTGTAGAATTGGACAATTCGATTATTGAAATCATTACATAAATAAAAAACCATTAATTAAGTTATTTCATTTAATTTAGTCAAATAACTAAACATTATGAACGAAATTCTCAATAGGAACTTATTTTTTGTCAAAGAACATGTTGGCATGTTTAAAGCAGCAAATAATTACGACATATTAGACCCCAATAACCAAGAATTAATAATGACATGTAGAGAAGAAAAGCTTGGTGGATTTACAAAAATTTTGCGTTTTACAGATTATAAAAGAATGACCCCTTTTGAAATTGAAATTAAAACTAAAACTGGTGAAAATGTTCTTACCGTAAAAAGAGGTGTTTCTCTTTTTCTGTCTAAAGTTGAAGTTTTAGATCATAATAATAAACTTGTAGGTAGTTTTAAGCAAAAGTTTTTTTCCATTGGTGGTAAGTTTGATGTTTTAGACACAAAAGACAATGTTCTATGTCATTTAAAAGGCAAATGGACAAGTTGGGATTTTAAATTTTTAAACGACAAAATGGAATATGCTCATGTTAGTAAAAAATGGTCTGGATTTGGAAAAGAGCTATTTACTACTGCAGATAACTACATGCTTAGTATAAACGAAAATGTGGAAAAAGACGACCCTATTCGATTGTTAATACTTGCTGCAGTCATGTGTATTGATATGGTTTTAAAAGAATAAATCAATTTTTTAAACTATAATAATGAAACAATTTTTATTTAAGCTTATCTACAATAGTTCTATCAACCCTATTTTAAGAAAAATAAATAAAGCACTTTACCCTATTCTACCAAATAAAGTTAAGCTTCCTCCATCTGGGACAATGAAAATTAAAAACAAAAATGGAGTTCAACTTAAAATCTGTACTAACCAAACAAACTATTTAACTCAATTACTTTATTGGGAAGGATATGAGAATTTTGAGTATACAGATATCTTCATTTCACTAATAAAAAAAATAAACACTTTTTATGATATAGGAGCCAACATAGGTTATTATTCTCTACTAGCAGAAATGGAAAATAAAAGTATTAAAGTTGTTGGTTTTGAACCTGCAACCGGACCTTTACATTATTTTAAAGAAAATGTTAGAATTAACAATTATAAAAACATAAAAATTGAGTCAATTGCTTTGTCTCATAAAGAAGGTGAAATAATATTCCATGAAATTAAAAATAAAAAATACAGCTATTTAGAACACAATTTAGCTGGTGAAAGTAATGCTGGTAGTAATACTGAGGGTAGGAATTTTGTTCAAAACAATGTAAAAACAACTACACTAGATAATTATGTAAACGATAACTTAGATAAAAGCATAGATTTAATAAAAATGGATACCGAAGGTACTGAGCATTTCATTTTAGAACACGCTCAAAATGTTCTCAAAGAACACAAACCCATTATTATTTGCGAAACACTTTTCAACACTATTGAACCAGAACTTGAAAAAATAATGTCAAATCATGGATATGAATTTTACAACCACTATGACAACGGTTTAAAACAAACCAAATCCATTATTCGTGAACAAGACAACGGAGTTAGAAATTGTTTCTTTGTTCATCCAGAAAAAAAAGATTTAATCAATGACTATTTATTTCACTAATCAATAAATAGCTTTCAACACTTTAAATTTCCATTTTAAATTATTTATTTACCATTAGTGTAAACAAAATATTTCTTACTGATTAATGTCTTAAATTGTAGGTGTTAAAAATACTTTAATTTATGAAATCTTTAAAAATCATCATTTCCTTTATTTGTTTACCATTTGTTTCTTATTCTCAGCAAACAATTAATGCAACATTAACACACGATAACATTCAAAGAAGTTACATTCTTTATGTTCCTGCGTCATATAATCCTACTACTGCTGTACCTTTAATTTTTTGTTTTCACGGATATGGAAGTAATGCAAATACTAATTTCGCATATACAAACTTTAGATCAATAGCCGATACAGCTGGTTTTATTGTTGCTCATCCTCAAGGAACAATCGACAATAACGGAACTACTCATTGGAATGTTGGTGGTTGGACTATTGGAAGTACTATTGATGATGTTGGATTTGCTGAAGCTCTTTTAGACACCATCTCTAGCGACTACAACATTAATCCCGAAAGAGTTTACAGTACAGGAATGTCTAATGGAGGCTACATGAGCTTTCTAATCGCTTGCCAGCTTAGTGATAGGTTTGCTGCAGTTGCATCTGTAACTGGATCTATGACACCACAAACTTTCAGTGCATGTAATCCTCAACATCCTACTCCAATATTGCAAATACACGGAACCTTAGATGGAACTGTTCCCTATACAGGAGACCCTTTATGGACTCTTTCTATTGCAGATGTACTTCAATATTGGACAAATTATAATAATTGCAACCCTAATCCAACAACAACTCAAATTCCTGACCTAAACACTTCAGATGGAAGTACTGTTGAACACATTGTATATTCTGGGGGAGCTAATGGAGTAAAAACAGAACATTTTAAAGTTATTGGAGGAGATCATGACTGGCCAGATGTTTGGGGAAATCAAGACATCAACTCCAGTATTGAAATATGGAAATTCTTTTCTAAATATGATATTCAAGGGGCAATTGGTCTCCCTTTAACAGTTGAGTCAATTGTTGATAATGAATTTAGCATCTACCCTATTCCTGCTTCAAATACAATTAATGTTTCTTCTAATTTTAATAAAGAAACGAGCTACGAAATTTTATCATTAAATGGGAACCTAATTAAAAAAGGAATCATTAGATCATCAAATTTCTCAATAGATGTTTCCAAATTAGCTCCAGCTACTTATTATTTTAAAGTAGCAAATAAAACTCAGAAATTAATTAAAATAAAATAGTCAATTTATTCATATTCAACCACTTAACGTCAAATGAATAGAATTATATTTTTTCTAACAATTACAACAATAATGCTTTTAATTGATGCTTATTTTTGGCAAGCATTTAGAATAAACATTAACAATAGAGGTAAAAATTATTATTTAATACCAACTATCTATTGGACTTTCTCTGTAATTACTATTGTTGCAACTTTCTATGGATTTAATAATTTTCAGCAACCTACAATGTCTGTATTTCTAACCTCTTTAAGAGGTTTGGTTTTCGCACTTTTTATCTGCAAATTTCTTGGCATTTTACCACTTTTAATTGATGACATCATTCGAATATTTAAACTCATATTCCAAACCGTTAATGGATTGTTTACAGATCCAATTGAATTTAAAGGAAGTCCCATTTCAAGAATTGAATTTTTAAAAAGAGCTGCAATTGTTCTAGCTGGCTTAATGTTTAGCACCTTAAGCTACGGAGTACTTTTTGGAAGATATAATTTCAAAAAACACAGATTAAAAGTGAGGTTAGATAAATGGTCTAAATCAATAGCAGCTTTTAAAATTGTTCAGATTTCTGATTTACATTTAGGAGGTTTCGGATCAGTTAAGAAATTAGAAGAAGCTGTAAAGCTTATAAATGAAGAAGATGCTGACTTAATTCTATTTACAGGAGATTTAGTGAATAATTTTTATTGGGAAACAGATCCATATATAGAAACACTTAAAAAAATAAAATCTAAAAACGGTATTTATTCTGTTTTAGGGAATCACGATTACAGTGACTACACAGGTATAAATAAAAAATCTCCTGAAGGAAAAAAGCAATGGAATGACCACCTTAACAACATGATTCAAATGCACAAAACAATTGGTTTTAATTTGTTATTAAACCAACATAAAACCATTACCATTAACAACAAAAAAATAAATATTGTAGGAGTAGAAAATTGGGGGAATGGAAATTTCTCTAAATATGGAGACTTAGATTTAGCTATGGATAACGTAGATGACAAACACCCTACTATTTTACTTTCTCATGACCCTTCGCATTGGGAAGAAAAAGTACAAAAACATCCAAAAAAAATAGACATTCAATTTGCTGGTCATACCCATGGAATGCAATTCGGAATCGAAATTGGAAAATTCAAATGGAGTCCTGCAAAATGGAAGTATAAACAATGGGCAGGGTTATATAGTAAAGGAAATCATCAAATATATGTTAACAGAGGCATTGGTCACTTAGGTTATCCAGGAAGAGTTGGAATAATGCCTGAAATTGCTATTATTGAAATTTCTGCATAGTAATGACCCTAATTAACATTCATCATTCTGTAGCTAATTTAGATGCTCATAAGTGGAATAACATTGTTCAAAGTAATTCAAAATTCTTAGCTCTTTCTTTTTTACAGCATTTTGAAAAACTAAATAAAAGTGAACTATTACCTTTTTACATATCAACCAAAGAATCAATAATTTACGGTCATTTAATAACAATAAAGGGGCAAAAAGCAGCTAATTATTTGCAAAACAATAAAGGTTTCAGCTTAAAGAAAAGCATCCTTAAGAAAATAGATTTTAAATTTTTCTGTTTTGGAAATACCCATTTTTCAAATACAGCAACATTTTCAAACTCAAAAAAACTGCTAAATGAAAAATTGGTATTGGAAATAATAAGTAAAATAAAAAAAGACTTTAAGGTTAATTTTTTCTTATTACCAGACCATTTTCATTCAAAAATAACACCGTCAACAACAAACTTAAGTGCTAAATTCAACTCATTAACTATTGATCCAGACATGGTGCTTAAAATAAATCCAAAATGGGAGTCGATAGATGATTATTCAGAAGCTATCCAATCTAAATACAAAAAAAGGTTGCGTAAAGTTTTTAAAAAAAGTAAAAATCTTAAAATAAAAGAATTTAAACTTACCGATTTAAAAGAAAACCTAGAGAAAATGAAAAACTTATACAATAATGTATATAGTAAATCATCCTTTTCAGGACCAAAATTTGACCTTTCTATTTACCTTGACTTTATGAAGGATGAAAATATAAAGTTTTATGTATTTGGATTTTTCTACAAAAAAGAACTCATTGGTTTTTCATCTGATTTCCTTGACAACAAAAGCTTACAATCTTATTTTATAGGGTTAAATTATGAATTCAATAGAGAATTTGACTTATACAATAGAATACTAATACATACCATTCAACAAGGAATAAAGCTTAAAGTAAATCAAATCAAATTCGGCAGAACTGCTGCAGAATTTAAAAGCACAATTGGGGCAATTCCTACAGAATCTAAAAGCTCTGTTTTTATTGCGAATAATTTTCTAAATTTTTTATTTAACCCAATTATTAAAAAAATTAAACCTAAATCTTGGATTCAAAGAAGACCATTTAAAGAAGCTTAATGAGTTATTTACACGGATATAAAGCTGAAGAACATGAAAGACTAGAAAATCAAGCAAACTACTTGCAAGAGGCCATTCATGAAACTGTAGATTTTTCTAATAGAAAAAGTTTGTTAGAAATTGGTTGCGGAACAGGTGCACAAGGCAGAGTGATACTTGAAAAATTCTCTGAACTTAAATATACTGGAATTGATATTTCTACAATTCAAATTAATAAAGCATCTAAAATTTTCGAAAGCATTGAGCTTAAAAAAAGAACATCATTTAAGCAAATAACTCAGAACAAGTTTCCATTAGAAAACAATCGATTTGACAGTGCTTTTATATGTTGGGTCTTAGAACATGCTAAAAATCCTACTCAAGTGATTAAAGAAACACATAGAGTATTGCAAAAAAATGCTGTTTTATATGTAACCGAAGTTTATAATCGATCTTTTTTTTTAAACACCATTACACCAAGTATACTTCAATATTGGAACTGTTACAATGAATATCAAATTAACAATGGTGGCAATCCAAATATTGGCATTGAATTAGGTCAAATACTTAGTAATTGTGGTTTTAAAAATATTTCTACAAAACCGCTAATTATACACGTAGACAAACGAAATAAAAAAGAAAGATTTGAAGCTTTAGAATATTGGAGAAATTTACTTTTAAGTGCTAAACAAAACCTTTTAACAAACAACTTAATCGATCAAAAATTGTTAGCTAATTTCAAAAGTGATTATGAAGAAATCATGAAAAATGAAGAAACCATTTTCTTCTACTCAGCAATACAAATGAAGTGTTTTAAATAAATTCTATCATTTCAGTTAATAGCTGTATTTGATTATGAGTCCTCGCATTAATGTATCGTAATTAATTAAACGAAACTTATTGCTTTAAAACAGGAAAAGATTTTATTGTTTGGTTATCAGTTTTAAGCTGCAAATGATAAATCCCATTTGGAAGTTCTGATAAATTAACATTGAAGTTATCACTGTTAATTAGAGCTGATTTCACTTTTTTACCTGAAATATCTAATAAAAGGAATTTAGTAAGTATAATTTCACCTGATATTTGAGTTACAGTTATTTCATCTAAAGCAGGGTTAGGAAAAACATGAAAATTATTATTTTCATAATTATCCTTAATTAAAGTTGAAGTCGGCTCTTGATAAACTCTAACATAATCTATTACCATTGGGCTAGAACTAAAATTAGGATCAATTGAAGGTTCTATTGCAATATTAAGAAGTAAAAATTGTTCTGCTACAAAAGGCCATGTTGACATGTTTTGATTTGGCGGAGAGTAAGTATAGTAAACAACTCCGTCTAAACTAAAAACTATTTCATCTTCTGACCATTCCATAGAATATTCATGAAATGTTGAAGAAACATTAGAAGCTAACAATCCACCGTGATTAACAGTTGCTCCAAAAGAAGATGGTGTGTGAAGAGCACTTTGAACATAATTTTGATTACTCCCCCAATGTTCCATTATATCAATTTCTCCGCAATCTGGCCAATTTGTAGTACCAAAGCCTTGTGTTTGCCAATATGCTCCATTCTCATTGATGTTTTTCCCTAACATCCATATAGCTGGCCAAGTACCTATTCCCATAGGTAATTTTGCACGAACCTCAATCCTACCATTTGTAAATGCAAATTTTGAATTTAACCTTGCCGATGTATATTGCTTGGTTTGTCCTTGATCTGTGAAATTTTCTTTTTTAGCTACAATATATAACGAACCATTATCCACATATGAATTGTCTGTTCTATCAGTATAATGTTGAAGTTCACCATTGAACCAACCCACCCCATTAGGCAGAATAGTTTGATGATACCATTTAGTTGGATCAACTGCACCATCAACGTTAAATTCATCTGACCAAACTAATTCAGTAAAATTTGAAGGATTTGATGTAGCTCCAGTAACAATTACACTACCTAATGTTGTCATATCAGCTGGATTAGCATTGATTCCATAAATAACGAAACCATACTGAATAACTAAACCAGTTGACAAACTCGCTGCTGGCACAAAAGCTGTAAAATTTCCAGTAGCAGGTAAATCATACATGGCAGAACCACCTAATGCATCTGAATAACCATTATTAGGGTCTAATGCTTTTATAAAATACTTTGCTGAATATAAATTCAAATCAATGGTATTAGAAACAACAGAACCCGAAAAAGTTAAATCAACTCCATTAAAAGAAGCTCCAGGTTCTACATAAGTAGATGCATCCAATATTTTAGCTCCAGTTGCACCATTTTGCCAATACGGATCACCAGGATTATCTGCATAAGTATTGAAATTAGGTTGCAACTCAATGGTGTTAAGCAGAAGGGGTAATTGTGGTCTGTAGGTCAGAAACTCCCCAACCGCTACCAAATTGATAATTACCTGCTAAGATCAAAAACATTAACATAACCAGTCCAGTTGTCTGATGCGTTAACAGAAACAGTATTTTGAGCAATGGGATTTATCAAAAACATAAAAATACATTGCAGCAGTAAAGCAAGCGGATAATCTAAACATAATCTGAAAGAAATAATATTAGTGTTAAAAATACACTAAATATTTCTTTTAACTAAATTAAGAGCTGAATTTTAAGCCAACTAATTAAACATTAACATTAGATAGAGCTTTAGTTATTTACCAATAGGAGTTAATTTAAAATGTTTCTTTTTATTGGATTGAATTTGAGCTGAAGTGTAATTTAATTTACGATATTCTCCATTTAAGAATAGGTCTAGCTGGTCATCATAATGATCACTTTGAAAGTGCCCAGAATTTCCACTAGGAAGTATTGAATAACTATTTTCTTGATTCCCTAAGTTAATTAATCTTCTAGTTGATGGTAGAGAGCTCACCTTATAGGTATGATCTCCTTGATGAGACATTATTTTATTTACCGCATTAAAACCACCATTAACTCCGTAAGGACCAAGGTTAAACAAAAGATTTAACGGTTTCTGCTTACCAAGAGGGTGTTCAAATTCAATTTGATGCACCTCTCCCCAAGACCAAGACTCACTAGAGCTTCCAAATTTAGTTTCCAGCTCATTTACAGCGTCTCTAAAACCTTGTAAAACAATGTCATCAAAATCAGCTTTATTATCAAATGGAGTAATTTTTTGATATAAAAAATTTCTGTAAAAATCCCAGTGATCAATAATGTTTAAATAAAGCCTAACATTTTCTTTATCTAGAGAATCACCAATAAGGTTTTTCATAATGTGGTAATTAGTGAACATAAAAACACTAGTACCAATAGATGATGTAGTCATTTGAGCATTCCAATTGGTTAGTTTTGAAAAAGCTTCGTTTTCTAAAAGATTAAAAGAAGATTGTTTTTTCTCTAAAGATTCACACAAAATTTCATTCATCTTGGGACCACTCCACAGCTTGACATCGGTTTGTACAAGCTGCAATTGTTCCACAGTCCAAGTATCACTTTTCGTTGTAAGTAACTCTAAAATTCGTTCTGCACGATCTGTTGACCTAAAATAACCGTCTAATCGAGGTATATTTCCAACACTATCTATCGTTGATAAATTATTAGCCGTTACTATTACACCATTTGGTGGGTTTACTAAATGAGGGTTATCTTCAAATGGGACATAAGAAATAACTTCATGCTTTGGATTATTACCATCTAAAATCTCTTTGGCATTAATTGATGAATGACGATAAGGAATTTTACCAGAGGCCCACCAAGCAATGTTACCAGTTGTGTCTACATATGAAAAATTTAACCCTGGGGAAACTAAGTTCGAAAGGTTATCTTCAAAAGTTCTCATGTCCATTGCATGTGAAAGTTGATATAATATATCAAAAATTGGATTTTTTTGCTGGTAAAAAACCCAAAACATAGCTATAGGATCACCATTGTAATAAGGAATATTATCTGTTACAATAGGGCCATGTGAGGTTACCTTAATTTGAATTACAGTATCCTTTTGTTCTTTATTAAAAATGGTATCGTAAATTGATTGGTACTCAACCCACTGATTGTTGTATCGAACTAAGTTATCTTTATCAGGGTGAAAAGTTTCTTTATAAAGATCTAGTTCGTCATTTTCAAACATGGTTAATCCCCAAGCCTTAAATTGATCGTGACCAATTAAAGGAAATGGTATCATAGGAACGTAATAACCATAATTGTTATAACCTGGATAAGAGATGTGTGCTTCATACCATACATCAGGCTTAGATATACCAATATGAGGGTCATTTGCCAATATGGGTTTTCCAGTATTAGTTCGGCTTGGACCTAGAATCCAAGAATTACTTCCATGAAAGGGAGGATTCCATTGTTCTGACTTTTTGTTTAAATCAAAAAAATAGGACAATTGATTTAGACTGCTAGTTAAATTTGCAGCTGAATCCTTTTTATAATCCCTTGAAGGTATAGAATCAACTTTTTCTTCTTTGATTGTTAAATGATTATTATCTGCATAATCTGGAAATAAAATTTCTAGGTTATTCTCCCCTATTTTCTCTTTTAATATTGAATAAAGACCATCAAAACGGATTCCATCCATAAATGTAAAAGCCATGTACGCAATCATACTAGTTACATCAACCCTATTAAAAGGTTTGATTTCCGCACCTATTAAATGATATTCAATGGGTTTTGGACCAGTAGCAATAAAATAATTCACACCTTCAATATAAGCATCTACATAAGCCAGGGCTGAAGAATTTATAGTTGAATCTTTGATGTAATTTTCTGACCAATTTTTAAACAAATAAGTTCTAAACATCGCGTCTATTTCTATTAAATCATCACCAAGAATTTCAGCTAAACGCCCTTGAGATAAACGTCTTTGTAAATCCATTTGAAACAACCTATCTTTTGCAACTGTGTAACCATATGCAAAAATTGCATCGTGTTCATTTGCAGCTTCAATATGAGGAATACCCCAATTGTCTTTATAAATATTAACCTCACTTTTTAAAAAAGAACAGGATAATTCACCATTGTCTTGGGGAAGACTATTGTTTACTAATACAAAAACGGAAATCAACCCGAAAGTCAAGATTATTCCTAAAAATAAAAATAGCTTATATAATTTCTTTTTAATATTCATGAATCTCAAATTAGACATTTTTTATTGGACAGCAATTCAATTTAAAATTTTAGTTATTAGTGTAACAATTAATAGCTAGGTTTTTCTTTATAACCCCATTGATGTATAAAAAGACCGTTATACTTCTTAATCCAAGAAAGCTGCTCTCCTCCTCTAGTAGAAATAATTTTTTGTGCGATAGTACTTTTAAGTTCTAACTGCTTATTAAATGACTTGGTTAGAATATTAATAAAGTCTTCTGTTGGTGTATACTGATCTAAAACTATTATCATGTAAATTATTCAAACATTTCAAATGTAATAATACAATAACCTTACAGCAACAAAAATGAACATTTACATTACCTAGAAAACTAATTTTAAACAAAAAAAAAAAAAAACCCGAAGATAAGTAGGATGATCTTTTATTACATTGACAGAAAAAGGGGACAAAATTTTTAATTTATTGTGAATTCAAGTGGAAATAGTTCGAATTTTTGAATGACTTAAATCATGCTTATCAAAACTTAGTATTCAAACCCTCTTAAGTCTCCTATTGAGGAGTACTCAGTGACCAATACACTTAAACAAAGATTCATCAATAGTACCAGCTCTCATTTATAACATTGCCGCCACTAATCTAACTAAAGAAATTATTAGAAGAAAAACTACTTAATAACTTTTACTTTTGAGAATGAGATTCTTAAATATTTCTCATAATTTCTAATTTTTTTAATCTCATAAGTATTGGCTAAAACCAAAGAGATTCCTTCTTTACCGGCACGAGCCGTTCTACCACTTCTATGGGTATAATATTCATCTTGGTCAGGGAGTTGATAATGCACTACAAAAGTTAAATCCACCATATCAATTCCTCTTGCGGCAATATCAGTTGCAACAATAGTGCTTAGAGTTTCATTTTTGAAAGCACGCATAACTTTATCTCTTTCCTTTTGCAACAAATCACCATGAATTGCATCAGAAGACATATTTTTGGCAATCAATTTAGCGGCTAGTTTTTGGGTTTCTTTTCGAGTCCTGCAAAAAATAATTCCTCTTTGTCCTTTTACTGAATTCAAAAATTGCAAAAGGATATTGAATTTTTCTGCATCCTCACATAACACAAACTTATGGTCAATTTTTGTATTCACAACATTACTCCCACTCACAGTAATTCTGTGTGCATTAGCATTCATATGTTCATTTACAATTTGCTTAATGCCATCTGGCATAGTGGCAGAAAAAAGCCATTTACTTTCTGCTTCAGATAAAAATTCTAAAATTTCATCCAACTCTTTTTTGAATCCCATGCTTAGCATTTCATCTGCTTCATCTAAGATAACTGTTTTTACTTTTTGTAAATCGACTGCTTTTCTTTTCACCAAATCAATCAAACGACCAGGTGTAGCTACTACTATATGTGTCGTTCGATTAAGGTTTGCAATTTGCTTGTCAATACTGCTGCCTCCATATACCGCTTCTACAAAAATATTATCAGAATATTTAGTAAATCGAAATAATTGCTTGGCTACTTGCTTGCCCAGCTCACGGGTAGGACACAATATTAAACCTTGCACATGTTTTTTTTTAGGATCAATTTTATGCAAAATTGGCAAACCAAAAGCAGCTGTTTTTCCTGTTCCTGTTTGGGCTTGTCCAACCAAATCAGTATTACCTGCTAATAATAAAGGAATAACTTGGGCTTGTATTTCAGTGGGATTAATGATTCCTAATTCATTCAACCCTTTAATAAAATCAGATTTTATTCCTAATGCTGTGAAATTTTCCATTTGGCAAAAATAAGTATAAAGCGGACAATATCTTTTTCTTAAATTTTAATCGTTGGTTTTAAATGGGTCAGGGCAGAATTTTTAAGGTTTTAGTGCAAATGTTGTCACATATGTTGTCACAATACTAAAACAAAAAAGCCTCAAGAATCTATTTATCAGAAACTTGAGGCTTTCACTTGTGACCTCGACAGGATTCAAACCTGTAACCGCCTGAGCCGTAATCAGGTATTCTATTCAGTTGAACTACGAGGCCAATTATAATTCAAAAATAGAACTTATAAAGAATACTTGAAAATAAATTTTATAGCTCTAGAGAACTATTTCATTAACTTCTTTTTGATATGTTTTACTTACAACAAATTCCTCACCTGCTATTTGAATAGATTTAGAACTTTTACCCTGAATTTTATCTTTTCTAACTATGTGAGATCTATTTATTTTAACATATTCAATCTTATCAGGTACCATTGTTAAAAAATCTCCAAGTTTACATCTAATCAAATATCTTTTGTTCAAAGTATAAAGTTCTAAATAATTACCAGATGCTTTTACATACAAAACATCATGAGAATTAACTTTAACATCTAAACCTTGATCTTTAACAGTGAAATGGGAAGATTTAGGAGTAATTTTTTTTAATAGCAATCGCAAAAGCTCTCTAACTATATCTCTGTTATATGTAAGAACTCTAATTTTAAAGAACAAATAAATAAGACTAGATATAGAAATAGCAATAAGTAAATAAAACCAATTGGTTTGATAAAATGGGGGGTAGATTACAAATGATTTTGTTATTTCATTGACAGACCAATCAGATCCATTAATACTTGCTTGAACTTTAATTTCATAGCTACCAGCAACAAGAGAGAAATATTTAATTTCCCTTAAGGATGTATAATTCCAACTATCTTCTTGCCCTACTAATTTATACCTAAAATCAATTCCATTATCGGCACTAAAATAAGCAGCATTAAAATGAAAATTTAAGTTGTTTTTTTTATAATCTAAATTCATTAGTAACGAATCACTTAAAAAAGTATTTTCACTTTCAACAAAAGCCCATTTTAAGAATAAATTCACAGTTGAATCTTTTACAAAATCATTATTAGACATGGAACACAAACCAGATCTAGTAGCAACCCAAACCGTTTCCCCCTTAATGAATACATCATTTATATAACTATCAACTAACCCATCATCTTCATTAAAGGTTTTAACTGAAATTTGAGGATTTGAAATTAACACTCTATTAAGACCGTTATTTGTTGCCAGCCAAATTATAGAATCATTCTCAACAAAAAGTTTATTTACTAAATTACTAGAAAGACCATCTTTTTTAGAAATTTGAATGATAGAATCATTTTCTAAAACCACCAAGCCTTCACCCATTGTTCCGATATAAGCTTTATTATTAAGGGTTTCAACAACTTCTATTCTATTTTTTAGCAATGGATTATTAAATGGTTTTATTTCAAAATTAATGGTGTCATATTTAAAAAGACCATTTAATGTTCCAATAAATATTGCTTTATCACACCATGAAACTGATCTAATTCTATTATTTATATAAACACTTGAAATGGAATTTATGGATTTATTCCAATACATAAATTTAACAGTTCCACCAGCTAAAAAAGGCTTATTAATATCATTAGAAATAGTAATCAAATTATTAACTAATGAAATCACATTAGAATTATCTGTAAAATCCTTATTATTAAATGAATATCTATCATTAAATCCTTGATAAGCTGAAATATATGAAGAGTGAAATTTATTGTAATTAATTATGTCAGGTGATTTTATTTTGACAGACGAAAATAATTTAATTGATTCATTATTAATTTCATAATTATCACCCACAATTGTGCCTACAATAACCTTATCTCCATTTCCATTTCCAACAAAATAAATATCATCATCAGTAAATGTATATTTTTTGATACGACTATTTCTAGAATAAAAAACACCATTTGACAATGTTGATATCCAAAGGCCTCCATGAAAGTCTTGACTACAAAATGTAACAGATTTATTATCCAAATAATGATTAACTAATTCTCCATTTAAAGAAATAATCTTTAAACCACCTTTTACAAAACCAACCCAGATGTGCTTATCATCATATTTTCCTAAACCAATAATTCTATTTTCATATGTTTTAGAAATAGTAGATTCTTTTGAATTATTTATAACTAAATCATTACCATTTGAAAAAACAACACAATCACCAATTTTAAATTCTTTATGATAGTTTGAAGAAGGAAAACGATGTAATTCAACATGTTTTAAAACTCTGAACCTTTCAGAAATTTCATCTAAAGATTTTAAAGAAATATAATTAAAGAAAGCCTTATCATCGTATTCTACAATGCAATTACTACTATCTTGTATATACATATCGTTATTTTCTTCTAAGGAATGTAACAATTCTCCATTTTTAGAAATGGCTAAAAAACCATTTGCATTTTGATAACCAATGTAAATTGTACCATTACTAGATAAATAAAAGTTTTCATTTAATCCTCCTTTAGAATACTTAACTATAGTATCATTAAAAGCATATGGTGTAAATTTGATGTTATCTGGATTAAAATAAAACCATTTATTTTGAAATGTTGAACACCAAACATCTCCATTTTTTTGTGGGAAAAATCTGAAAATTGTACTAGAAGTCAATCCATCACTCTGATCATATAAAGTAAATTTATCACCATCATACTTTGCGATCCCTCTATCTGTAGCAAACCAAACAAATCCATTATTATCTTGATAGATGTTATAAACCTGATTACTAGGTAACCCATTGTGAGTAGAAAAATGTTTATAACTTAAATCTTGAGAAAAAATCAGGGAACTAAAAAATACAAATATGACAACTAACACTCTTTTCATTGGGAATAAATCTAAACTCAATATTAACTATTGTATATAACTATCGATATCTTTCAAAAATTCTTTTATATCACTGATTCTACGTTGATCACTTGGATGAGTACTTATAATTTCAGGAACGAAACCACCTTGAGCAGCCATTTTCTCCCAAAAGCCTATTGCTTTTTCTGGGTTATATCCAGCTAGTTTCATGAAAACTAATCCTAATTTATCTGATTCTGTTTCGTGCATTCTACTAAACTTCAACATCCCTAGTGTTGCAGATCCCATAAAAACTCTTTGATAAATGTTAATTGTTTCTGTTGAATCTGAAGCTCCTGACCCAGAAAGATTAACTAGCCCTGCTAAGGTCATCTGCTGACTCATTCTTTCATTTCCATGTCTAGCAATAGCATGAGCTATTTCATGTCCCATTACAACAGCAATTTCATCATCGCTATCCATAATATCTAAAATACCAGTATAAAAACAAACCTTCCCCCCCGGCATACACCAAGCATTTAATTGTTTATTTTCAACAGTAATAAACTCCCATTTAAAACCTTGAATTCTTTTCTCATAACCTTTTTCTGTTAAAAATTTCTCTACTGAAAATTGAATCTTCTCTCCAATATTTTTAACTCTTTTGGCTTTAGAATTAGTGTAAGGCAAGACTTTTACAGAATCTTTAAACGCTGAGTACTGTAACTCTGCCATTTCGATAAGCTGTTTTTCATTTAGAAGATTCATCTGTCTTCTATTAGAAACAGGAACTCTTATACAAGAAAACAGAAGAACAATTGCTAAAGAAAGGGGTACTATAAATTTCATGAAATAAAGGGTTTATTCAATTACTGCAGATAAACCTGCGTCTACTAGTGCTTCACAAATTGGCTTTAATTTATTAAAAACACCTTTTTTAACTCCACATTTACCATTGTTATGAACGATCCAAGAGCACTGTTCAGCTTGTATGGAAGAATGATCACAGTATTTTTGCAAACAAGAAATAACATGATCAAATGTATTATGGTCATCATTATAGAGTACTAGATCTTTCTGATCAATTTCTAAAGTTAAAACATCTATAATTCCTTGTTGTTTTTCTTGTACTGACATTTATAAGTAGTTTTTATCAAAAATAAATAAATTATTCTCTTGTAAATTGTTTAGCCACATCAATATCTATTTCTACACCATCTTTAAAAGCTACAATTTTAGAAACAACAACTCCATTTTCTAAACAATCTTTTAAAACTTCCTCAGCATCTAAATATAAATCTTCTTTTGACGCGTAATAATCTTCTTGTTGATCAGATTTTTTCGTTTCAATATCTAAATAATCTAATCTCATAAATACATCTCGAAGCTTTCTTGGAACTTTTTCATAGTAAGTACCTAAATGTATAGTATAATACAAACCTTTACATACTCTTGGTTGACCTTTGGCAACCTTACCGTCAATAAACTCTATAACCTCAGCATCTTTGATTCCAATTTCTTTAAAAGTTTGAGTCGCAAGATTTGCTTTTTCTAATGTTTTAAACACACCACTAAGATATTGCCTGTACTCACCGATAGAAACAGGTTTAATTCTAAACTCTCGCATAGACAATAGCGCATTACTTATCGCTTTAGGAACTGAATCATTAAAAATTCCAAGATTTACATAATATTCTTTTCCCTGGTTTACTGGTAAAACAGTTACCCCATTATCTTCAGTTTTATTAACAACAGGCTTAACATTAGCTGCTAATTCTAAAGACCTTGCAATGGAAACTCTTTCTCCATCAAAAAAGGCAACTACAAAAGCATCTGACAAACCAATCTCATTCATTTCTATTTTACGTGACTTTGCATCTTCAATGGTATTGAAAATACCTGTTGAATACTTATATAAGTTATTTACATTTTGTATTACCAATGGCGAAACATTAAATGCATCATTCTTAGAAAGTGGCTTTGAAAAAGCCCCTATTTGAATTGAATAAAACAACCCTTTGATATTCTCAAGGGGATTTACTTCAGCTGCGTTTTCATTTAAATTAGCTACGTACTCTGGTGTTTCATTAGCTAATTCATTATTGTCTAATGTTCTATCATCTGTAGTCTCAGCAGTTGGGTTTCTTTCAGATGAACTTGAATTAGATGAATTGTTTGAAGTTTGAAATTCATTATTATTTGGAATTGAAATTTCATCTTCAATTTCTGCGCTAGTGTTATTTGCTAGTTGCGGATTATTTACAATTAAATTTCGAGCGTTAGAAATTGGTATTCTCTCACCATTATAAATAGCAACAACAAAAGCATCTCTATATCCTAGACCTCTAATTGTATTTCTAGAACTTGTAGCAGTATTTTCATTCTTAAAATACCCCACTCTGTATCTAGTAATATCATCTCGGACTTTTTCTGCGCTAATTGGAGCAAAACCTTTAAATAAATCTTGAGGAATTGGTTTTCTAAATGCTCCAACTTGAACCTTAAAAATTAAACCTTCTGGATGAGGCGGGTTAACAGGAATTGGATTGCTGACAGAATAGGTCGTCTGCTCACTAACAACAAAAATATCGCTTTTAACTTCAGAAGGTGCTTTATAATTTGTTGAAACCAAATCATTTATTGTTACAATTTCCGATTTAGGCGTTTTATTATAATCTGAGATAACTACAGCCTTAATATCGTTTGCGGTTTCTTTATCCAAAGATGAAATCACTTGAGCTTGAGCAACTTTTTTCTCTTTAACCTCTTGTGCCAAAACAACCACATCTTCTTGGATTTCATCAGCTTTTGATTTATTAATTAAAGCATTCTCTTTCAGCTCCTTAGCTTTAGAAATATAATCCTGTCTCTTTACAGGATCTTGTTCTGAAAGAGCTTTATTAAAGTAAGAATTTGCTTTTGTAGTTTGCTGTTTAAATAAGGCATCATAGGCGTTAGACTCTTCTTCTATGGTTCTTAATTGAGTAGATAAATCATTAATTTCCAGCTCCTGATTGTAATATTGTTCATACTCTTTTGTGGTAACAACCTCAGCAGCATCAGCTTCACTTAAGTTTGCAGCTAAATCTTGTTGTTCAACTATTGCATCTTCATATAACTTTATTCTATTTGATTTATTAAATAATTGATTAGCAAGTGCTTTTTCTTCTTCTAGCTAGCTCTTCTAATTTTGTAGCTTCATAAAGCAAAGCTGATTTCTCATTTGGTTTTGCATTTTCTGCAGCTGCTCTTAACTCAACAGCTCTATTTTCATTTACTAATGCATTTTCATTAACATCATTTGCCTTAGTAGCAACTTCGATTGATGTGAAACTTGTATTAAGTTGCTTTGGTGAAATAGCAGATGAAACAGACACATCTTCTACTAATGCTTCAGCATATAATTTCTTTGCTGTTTCAAGTTTATCTAAGGCAGAAAGCTCAGCATTTGATGCTTTTAAAAGAAGTTCATTTTTCTTATTAATATCATTTTCGTTTTCTGCTTCTTTTCTTAAACCTATAGCTTTTTCTTCAAGAAAGTCACCAGCTTTTTCATACTCGTTAGCTTGTTTAAACTCATAAGAATTATTAACAAGTGCCATTGATTGTTCCTTAACAACATCAACTTTAGCCTTTGCTATTTCTAATTCACTTTGATTAACTTCCTTGTAAACATCAGCCAACTCAAGCTCATTTTCAATCTTTTCAGCTTTAAGTGATTCTATTTTCTTAGCTATTTTTTTTATTTGCTTTTCATCTTCAGTTGCAGCTAATTCTTTATTTAATACACTTATTTCTTTTTCCAACTCAATCACTTCATTAACATCCTGCTGAACAGTTTGTAATTTATTTGTGGAAAAGCTATTTGAATAATTGTCTATAGTTATTGGAGAATCTTCGTTAAAAACAGCAGCAACTTGATAAACCTCAGGATCTGAATCACTCTCAAACTCTTCTCCTGCAACAGTTTGTTTCACTACTTCTACAGTTATAGAATTGTTATTTAAATTTTCTTGTGATGACCTTTTAACAGTAGCATCATTAGTAACTTCAGTTCTATTTTCATTCTCACTAGCTAACTCTTGCTCATCTGTTTCATTTGAAGTTGAATTAGCTGTATTTTCTTCAGAAACATCCTGTGTTGGATTATCAATTGGTGTCTCATCAATTTCTGCTGAGTTTTCATTCTCAATAGCTAGGTCTTGTTCATCTGTTTCATTTGAAGGTAAATTAGCTGTATTTTCTTCAGAAACATCCTGTGTTGGTTTATCAATTGGTGTCTCATCAATTTCTGCTGAGTTTTCATTCTCAATAGCTAGGTCTTGTTCATCTGTTTCATTTGAAGGTAAATTAGCTGTATTTTCTTCAGAAACATCCTGTGTTGGTTTATCAATTGGTGTCTCATCAATTTCTGCTGAGTTTTCATTCTTAATAGCTAGCCCTTGCTCATCTGTTTCATTTGAATTTGAAGTAGATATATTTTCTTCCACAACATCCTGTGTTGGTTTATCAATTGGTGTCTCATCAATTTCTGCTGAGTTTTCATTCTCAATAGCTAGCTCTTGCTCATCTGTTTCATTTGAAGGTAATTTAGCTGTATTTTCTTCCGAAACATCCTGTATTGGATTATCAATTGGTGTCTTATCCATTTCAGCTGAGTTTTCATTCTCAATAGCTAGCTCTTGCTCATCTGTTTCATTTGAAGGTAAATTAGCTGTATTTTCTTCAGAAACATCCTGTATTGGATTATCAATTGGTGTCTTATCCATTTCAGCTGAGTTTTCATTCTCAATAGCTAGCTCTTGCTCATCTGTTTCATTTGAAGGTAAATTAGCTGTATTTTCTTCAGAAACATCCTGTATTGGATTATCAATTGGTGTCTTATCCATTTCAGCTGAGCTTTCATTCTCAATAGCTAGCTCTTGCTCATCTGTTTCATTTGAAGGTAAATTAGCTGTATTTTCTTCCGAAACATCCTGTGTTGGATTATCAATTGGTGTCTCATCAATTTCAGCTGAATTTTCATTTTCTTGAGCTAAATCAATTGATTGAGCAGGAACTTCAATTTCATCTAATAAATTAAGTGCATCTTGTTGATTTTCAACTGCTGCCAATTCGTATTGATGTGCTTCTCTGAGAAGTTCAGCTTTTTTATTATTATCATTTTGATTTTGAGCTTCCTTTTTTAAATTCTGAGCCAAAACATATTGTTTCTGAGCTTGATCATTGTAATATTTAGCACTTAAAAAATCTTCATCAACTAACAATTCGGGAGTTAAAACATCTTCAACAGATGAAAACAATGAATCATTATTTTGCTTTTCAGCAACCATTACTTGTTCAAAACTTGAAGATAAATTGGTTTCCATTTCACTAATAATTTCTTTTTTATTATCAATGTCTTTTTGGTTTTCTACCTTTTTAGACTCTTTAACTTCGTTTTGGCTTTCATATTCTAAAGAAGCCAACTCCTGCTTTGCTACCATTAGCATTTCAAGATCATTATCAATGTTCTCGAGTTTTTCTGTTGAAGATTTACTGTTATAAGAGATTGACTCATTAAAAGAGTCTGAATAATCATAGTTCGTTGATTCTGAATTTTCCAAAACAGCAATAACTTCTTTATAGGCTACTTCTTGCTTGTTAATTAACTCATTGCTAGAGTTATCATTAACAACACGCTGATCATTAATATTTATTACAATTTCTTCTTCATTAGAATTCAGTTCAGATTGATTTTGAATATTCTCAGATTGATTTAATAAAGAAACATCTTCAACAATGTCAGCTTCATTAGTCTCTAGATTCTCACTTTCAGAAAGTGTATTTTTATTTGGTATTTCAGAAAGTAATTTCTCGTTATCTTCTATCTCTTGAGAAACATCATCAGAGAGTACTTGCTGCTCAACAATTTCTTTTTGTTCTTCTGAAATTTCAACAATTGGATTTGTTTCAACAATTTCATCCAATTCAGCAAGCATCTCTACTTCAGCATTTATGTTTTTAGAATCATCAATTAACTGTTCATATTTTAAAAATTCGTCATCAGCCATTTGATTGTTTAGCGCCAATTCTTCCTGAAACTGATTAATTTTAAGCTGTATTTCATCTTTATCTTTTTGCTTTTTAGCAGTGTTTTTCTCTCTTTCCGCATTGGCTAACTTAACTTGAATTAGCTCTTGTTCTTCTCTTAATTCTTGTCCTACTTTAAGATGTTCTTTAGCTTTCAATTCTAATGATTTTGCTTGAATCTCTTTTTCATCAATTGAATTATTCAACTCGTTATCTTCCTCTATAATATCATTAATTTTATTTTGCAATTCACTTAAATGAGCAAGAGCTTCTTCATGCGAATCATCCTGAATAGCTTTTGATATTGCATTGGCAATTTCCTGAGACTCCTCAGCCTCTTTTTCCTTTTTATCGTGTTGTGTTTTTAAAGAATTAGCAACGTTAATTGCTGTTACAGCTTGTTGGTTTAATTCTTTTGATTTCTCATGATATTCATTTGCTAAATCAGCCTGCTGTTGTCTTTCTAAAGGATTTTCAATCTCATCTATATTCTTCAATATTTCTTGCGCTTGCTTTGAAGCTGCTTTGGAGTCATCACTCTTTTTCTGAGCAACTAAAAATGAAGCATTCATTTTGTTTTCAATTTCATCAGCTTCATTTCTTGCCTCTAATGCTATTTCATTACTTATAGAAACTAAATCAACATCTTCATTACTATTTAAAGGGTCTGTAATAATTAAATCTTCATCTATTGATAAATCCTCAATAAAAAGACTATCTGGAAATTCATCAAAATTAATTTCAGGTGTTGATAATTCCCTCATTACTTCAGCCAAAATTTCGCTTTCATTTTCAACAGTCTGATCAAATAAATTTTTAATAATTAATTGCTCATTACCATCATTACTCGCTAATAGAATCTCTTGTTTTAATAGTTTCAACTCTTTTTGAGGCATTACTTCAACCATTCCTGCATGTATCCTTTCACTTTTAGGAGTCTCAACCAAAAATTTATATTTCCCACTTTTAGGAAGTATAATTGTATATTTTCTTTGATCGTTAGGATGGAAAATCCCAATTACTTCTTCTGTTATTAAATCAACTATTTGAATTTTTGCATCAATATCTGTATTATCTATTTCATTAAAAAATTCACCAGCAATAATTACATTTTGAATTGGAAACACCTCTACTCTAACCTTATAAACATCTAAGAAATCACCTTTAGATGCTCTTGATGATGAGAAAAAAGCATTTTGATTTAAAGAATCAACAACATACATTATATCATCACTTGGTGTATTGATTTTATAATCCATGTTTGATGGCGGTCCAAATGAATTAGTTTCTTCTTCATAAAAGGTTCTAAAAATATCATACCCACCCATGGAAGAATGACCCATGGAAGAAAAATAAAATGTTTTTCCATCGGAGTGTAAAAAAGGAAACGCATCGTCATATTGAGTATTGATATGATTGGGTAAACGAACTGGCTCAGACCAACCGCCTTCAGGTAATCTATATACTTTATACAGGTCTAATCCATTAGAACCGTCCTTACCATAGCTGGAAAAGAAAATTAAATTTTGATTAAGAGGCGGGAAATAAATTACAGATCTATACCCCACTTTTTTATCGTACTTAGATTGAAATTCATCAGTAACTAAAATTCTGCCTCCAATTTTAGAGAAATCATAGCTGTATTGAAAACGATCTGAACTAGATTCAATCTTATCTTCAACAACTAAGTCAGTAAGATTTTGCATTAATGACTTACCGCTAACACACATTGATAGATGCATTTCAATTAAAAATTCTTTTTGAATTTTAGAAGTTGATTTAGATTTAAAAAGTTCGTAATTTCTAATTGCATCATTAAAAAGATAGTTTAGATGATACGCTTTTCCTAAATAAAAAAACGCTTCTACATCGACCTCTTTATCTTTAACGGCATATGTTAAAAAACGTATGGCCTTACTTTTGTCAGCATAAGTATATAATGCACAGACTCCGTACTTGTAACTGTATTCAGTAGTATTCTCTAAACTTAAAAAGTGAAGCATATGAGGTTCAGCTTCAATGAACTCACCTTGTTCAAATAGATTATTTGCATACACTTTTCTTTCTTGTTCAGTTTGGAACTGGCCATAAGAAAAAAGGACTATAAAAATAAGTCCAATTAATAATTGATATTTGAATTTAAACTTCACCTTTAACCTTAATACAAAGCATTCGCTAATTAGTTCAGGGTTTATTTTTGAATTTTAGGTTTAACGGCATTTTACTCTCTTGTTTATTCAATAACCGTTCAATATTCTTTTTATGTGTTAAGATAACTAAAGAAGAAATAACAATAGAAAAAAAGATGAGAGAGGGAGTTTCTGCCTTAAAAACATAAATAGTTAAGAATGGATATATGAAAGCTGCACAAATAGCTCCTAAAGAAACATATTGGGTTAAAACAAATATTAAAACAAAGACTAGAAAACAGATTGAAGCTGCAGGAAAACTAACTGCCAGAATAATACCTAAAAGAGTTGCGACACCCTTACCACCTTTGAAACCTTCGTAAACTGGGAAAACATGTCCAAAAACTGCTGCTACACCAATAGCAAGTTCAAGGTTTACAAATTGATCTGAACCAACTAAATAGGATGAGAAGATAAGAGATAATCCTTTCACCGACCCCCAACCTTTAAGAATATCAAAAAACAAAACTGGAAAACCCGCTTTTTTGCCAATAACTCTAAATGTATTCGTTGCACCAGCATTTTTACTCCCGTAATCTCTAACATCTACTCCAAAAAACCACTTACTAACCCATATTGCTGATGGTACTGATCCAATCAAATAAGCGATAACAACAGAAATAATGTTATTAAATTCAAATACTTCTTTCATTTAACAATTATTGTTCAAAAAATGATCGTCTAAAAGCAGTCACAAATGTTTTAGAACCCATCATAAATTGATAATCTTCAACTTCTTTACCCCCTTTAAACTTAGTATCATCCTTTTTTGTTTCTAAAATGATAGTATTAAATTCTTCATTACTAGTAAAAACCTGCATTAAGCCTCTTTTATAATTAAAGAAATAGTACTCATCATCTTCTGGTTCAAGATAAATGGAAATTTCATCTCCAGTTACTCGTTTAAAAATAACGACCTTTCCTTTGACATACCTCATTACTTGTTTATTTTTAATATTAGCTATTCCAATATCACCATATGAGACGTATGCTTTTTTATTGAAATCCCATCTAAATCTAATGTCTCCAAAGTAAAAAGAGGTTTCTAAACTTTCTGGAAATTTCTTTACCTTTCCTTGAATAGTGAGGTCGGAAATCATTTTATCAGCTTGCTTTAGTCCAACTAATTCTCTTAAAGAATATTCATAGGTTGAATTAATTAAATCAATGGTTCTTAAATTTGGTTTTTCATTAAGCTCTTTAGCTAACTTATTAAACGCATCTTCACTGAATGGAAAATTAACCATTAATGAAGATTTAATATCTGTTGAAAACATTGCAGGGTTATACTTTATTTCACCAACTGGTTTAACCACAACTTGACCTAAATCACTACCAAAATCAAATTGACCTGCTCCTTCTATTTTACAATTATTAATATTTAAAGAAATGAAATTTCCTGGAAGCGATCTTTCAGCCAGCTTTTCCTTGTTTGAGATTTGGTATTCATTTTCCTTCTTATTGAAATAGATAAATCCAAATGAAGAAATAATATCTAAATGTTTAGCATTTAATTTCTTTGACAAAAAAGTAGTGTATAATGAAATAGAATCTGTATTATTTAAAATTATTCCAGTTCCAATAACATCTCCTTCAGTATCTACTAACACAGTATCAATAGGAATATAAACTTCATTAGGATCTACAGCACCATCAAATTTGATCCAACTTCTTTGAATATTTTCACAAGAATGAACAATCCTAGTTTCCCCTTTAAACGATAAGTTTTTGACAGAAGCATACATTTCAACATCTCCATGATATTCGAAATACGGACTTAACGTAAACTCAACATCTTCTTTAATAGAACCTTTTGCCGTAGTTGTAAAACTTGTATCAGGATGAATGTATGAAAAATAAATTGGTTGTTTCTTATCATTTTCATCAGTATAGTCAAGAGTTCCTGAGGCAACATAATCTCTTCTTGCCTTAATATCTACCTTAGCATCATATATTTCATGGTATTTGGTAATGTAATTAGCAACAATTTTTGCATTATTAAGTGTTTTAATTTTTGCTCTCTTTTTAATTATCAAACGGTTAGAATCTGGAAAAACTTGAGCATCTGCAACGGTAACAAATTGAACTCTATCACAAGTAATTCTTTTTTTCTTAATATCAAACCTTGCTTTTGGAGATTTAAAGTTCAAAGAATCTTGATCTGGATGAATTGAGAAAAAATTCGAACCAGATAAGTCTAAATCAGTATCTATGTTAATGTCTCCTGCAGATCTAGATTCCATTTCTAAGTCATCATTATCCATGTACCAGTTAAATTGGTCCATGTAACAGATGTATTGATTATCTGGAAATTCAACAAAACTTTCACCTGAATTAGATTTAAACTCACCTTTTCTTGTAGTGAAATCGACATGAGCATTAACATTTTCGGTTTTAAATGCCATTTCCTTAACCTGCTCTTCCATTGTATTTAATTTAAATTCGGAAGTGTCGGCATTAATTGCATTTAGAAGATATTTATAAGTATAAGATAGCATTTCTCCTTTTCCAAAGTACATTAGCCCTTCTCCTGTCATTCCGTTAGGCCTTAAAGCTAAACGACCATGTAAAGTAGCATCCTCATTTTCAAAAAACACAATGTCATCCTTATTACTGGAAGCATAAAGAACTTCTTTTTTTGGGACATAAGAAACAAAACAGTCTTTACCTCTTACTAATGGGACTACAGGATCAATTTCATTGGGTTGGTTGGTGTAATTATGAGCAATTGCTGTAACTGAATCGGGATAAAATGTTATTTCTTCAGATTCTGCGATAGAAGTTAAATAACTAATGGATCCTTCACCCTGCAACCCTTTGTTTGAGAGTTTAATTTTATTGTTATAATTAGCTATAACACCATAAATATTAAATCCATCGGATGGAGTTTCTCTTTTGAAACCCAAAGAATAATCTTCTTGAAGAGTCAACACTTCTTCGAAATCAGGAAATATACCAGCAGACTTAAATAAACCTGGGAAATTAATACCATCATTTGTAAAATCATCTAAGCTATCCATGTTAAAAGGTTCAATAATAAAAAGAAAACTGTCCCTTTTGTATAACCCGCCTTGAATTGTAGATTTATCATAATAGACATAAGACTTTTCAGTTGTACTTAAAAGCGGATAATCATGACTAGAAGTATCAAGACCACATTTATTGGTTGGCAAATCAATTAAAATATCACCCTTCAAGTTTTCAATAGTTGATAATAATCGAATTTGATTACCGCCACTAGATTCTTCATTTATGGCTCTTAAACGCATAGAATCACATTGAATTAAATTAATTTTAAATTCATCGTAATTAAAAGAAAACTCGTTACCAAAATATTCTGTTCTTCCTGAGTTAATAATACCAGAAAAAACCATATCTCTATTTTTCTTTACAGTTATAACTTCCTTATCTGGATATATTCTTACAAACTGAGCATTACTTAAAGCTATTTTTTTCACTCCATTAATGGTTAAGTCAAGTGAAAGCAGGTTGAGTTGAGCATTTTTTTTATTGTCAGAATTTATAACAATAACATCAAAATCTCTCTCGCCTTTTCTAGATTCGATATAATTATAAAGTTTAGTTTTTATTGTAACTAACTGTCTGTCAACATCAAAATCCACAAAACCTTTCGTAGTAAGGTTAAAAAGCATAAATTCTAGATCGGACTTTGTGCTTCGCATAAAAGAAGCTAGATCTGCTACAGGAAAAGTTGTGCTTCCGTATTGGTTAGAAAAATTATTTATTTGAACTAAAGGATTTAAACCCATTCCTGTTAATTGGTCGTAAATATTTTTGTCAAAGAAATCAAATGAATCAAAATGAGCACTAATATCTGTACTTCCAAATAGAGGAGCGAAATTCAAAACAGGGTCACCTATATTCCAATAAATTGCCTCTGTGTACATATCTAGTTGATGATAGCTATTATAAAAAGGAGAATCTGATATACCAGACCCACCTCTGATTATTGTTACTTTTCCATTTTTGTTAACGTATTTAAACTGAGTTCCTGGGTGAATTATAGAATCTTTATCAATGTAAATTTTAATTTTAGATTTTTCTGAAGAAACAAGATCATCATTGATTGTAAAATTAATTGACTCAACCACTAAAAAATCTTCGTTTTTATATCTAAAAATCAATCTTGCTAGGTTATCTATTGTTCCAGAACCTTGTAGATTTTTTCCTCTTATTGTAAAACCACCATCGTAATCAACATTTTCAAAAATATTTTTAATAACTAATCGTTTATCATAGGATTCAAAACTTGGATATTTAACCTTGTTTTCACCAAGGTTGGACAAAACTTTTTCAGAAAGTTTACCAAGAATAGGAGCCTGAAAATACCTACTATGATATTTAGTCGAATCACAGACAAAGCCAGCTGTTTTAAGAGAAATATAATATTTACTTAACTCTGCATAGACAGTATCTTTTGAAAGGCCAGCTCTTTCCCAAGTTACAACACCACCTGTTCCCACCCATTTATTTGTAAGTGGGTAAAATAATCCTGAAGTTTTATAAATTACCGAGCTATCCCTTTTAGAATAACACCGCAAATTTGTCTCTCCAAATTCAATAACAGGTTCTTTTGTAAACTTGAAAGTATAATTACTTGAATTAGCCTTCCATGTTGTAGAGGAAGATTTAAAAACAGTATTGTCAGAAAAAAGATTAGAACAGGTTTCAATATATTTAGCAATTCGTTTCTTTTCTCTTCCACCCATTACCTTATTAATGGTTTCGTGCCATTGATTGAAATCTTGCTCATCTCTTCCAGAAACAGCGAAATTCTTCACAGCATCTAGATAATTTCTAAAATCAGGATACGCTTTTAATCTTTTTTGAGCCATCAAATTTGATGTGCTATATATTTGAGCTCTTTGATCTGCAGAAAAATTATTACCTAACCATATTGGCTCAAATTCTTTAGCAAATTGTTTGGCATCAACTTTATTAACAACACCAAGATAAGATTGAACTTCTTTTAAGTATTTTTCTGGTTCTGAAGAAAAAGACATTATTTGAGCATTAAGATTAAAAAAGCTACAAAAAACCAATATGACAATAATTGAAAATTTATTCATATAACATTACTTACTTAAAATTAGCAAACTCCATTTATTTAATTCTTTAGACTCAACAAAATTTAAACCATTTTTTGATGCTTCACTTAAAATCTCTTCATTATCAATGTTAAAAAAACCTGACATCATTAACTTACCACCTTTTCTTAGACTATTTGAATATGTAGATAAATCAGCTAATAAAATATTTTTATTAATATTAGCAAGTACAAAATCGTATTCATTTAGCTCTATTAAAGATGAATCACCTTCTTTGACTTTTACATCATCTATTCTATTCAAAAGCAAATTATCATTTGTGTTTTGAACAGCTATTGGATCTATATCAATTGCCAGAATATTTTTAGCGTTTAATTTAGAACAAATTATAGCCAATACTCCAGTTCCTGTCCCCATATCTAGAACATTTGCTTTAGTAATAGTTTCCTTAAATAATGCTTGGGCCATTAACAAAGTTGTTTCATGATGTCCTGTTCCAAATGTCATTGCAGGATTAATAACAACATCGAATTGATAATTTTTATTTTCATGAAAAGATGTTCTAATAATGCATTTGTCGTTAACTTCTATTGGGCTGAAATTTGACTCCCATTCCTTATTCCAGTTTTTGGACTCATGAAAAATAACATCTGTTTTGGTCGATGATCCACATAAAATTTTAATAGTATTTATGCTGTTTTGGTTGTATAAGTCTTCTGGAACAAAAGCTTTCAATTCGTTTTCTAATTCTTGGAAAGACTCAAAACCAATTTCAGCTAAATTAAAAATCAAGACATCTTTATGTAAAAAAGAACTTTCAAATTTTATACTTAGCTCAATATAATTCATTTAAAATGATTGTATAATTGACGAAAAAGTATCTTCCTTTAAAGCAGCTCCTCCAATTAAACCTCCATTCACATCATTTTTACTAAATATATCAGATGCATTTTTAGCATTGCAGCTACCACCGTATAAAATTGGAATTTGGCTTGCAATGTCATTTTCAATTTTAAATCTTGTTTTTAAATAATTTCTTATAAAAAAATGCATTTCTTGAGCTTGATCTGAGCTAGCTGTTAAACCCGTTCCTATTGCCCAAACAGGTTCATATGCAATAATGCAATTTTTTAACTGAGATAAATCTATACCATTAAGACCCGATTCAAGTTGATTATGAATTATTTCATTTTGAATACCACTTTCTCTATCTGATAAAGATTCACCACAACAGAAAATAGGAGAAATTTCATTTTCAAGTAATAAATGTATTTTAGTATTAATAACTTCGCTAGAATCACTAAACAGAGCTCTTCTTTCTGAATGGCCAACAAGACAATAATCTACATCAATACTTTTAAGCATTTGTGCTGAAATTTCTCCTGTATAAGCACCAGATTCAAAACTAGAAACATTTTGAGCAGCTAGTTTAACGTTTTTCAATTTATTTGAAAATTCAGAAAGATAAATTGAGGGTGGGCATAAAATCACTTCCACCTCATTATTATTTAATCTATTGTTTAATGAATGAAATAAAGCAAACGCATCTTTATAATTCATATTCATTTTCCAATTTCCGGCAACAACTTTCATTTTATAAAATTAATTTAAACGAACCCTAGGGTCCAAATATCCATAAACAATGTCAACAATAATATTAATTAACACAAAAAAACAAGCAACAACAATCGTAACCCCAATTACTAAAGGAAAATCATCATTTTTTAAAGCAGATACCAACTCATGACCTATGCCATTCCAATCAAAAATTTGTTCTACAAATACTGCTCCTGCCAATAAAGAAGCAAACCAGCCCGAAATAGCCGTTATTACAGGGTTTAATGAGTTAATTAACGCATGATTAACAATTACTTTATATTTTGACAAGCCTTTAGACCTTGCTGTTCTTATATAGTCTTGAGACAATTCATCAAGTAAAGAACTTCTAGTCAACTGAATAACAATTGCTAATGGTCGAATACCCAAAGTTATAGCAGGCAATATTAAGTTCTCCCAATGATATTCTTCATCACCAGTATAATCATTCAATTCAACTAAAGATCCGTTAGGATTTAAACCTGTACCTGGAAAAGCAAATGTAGAACTTATAATTGGCCAATCAGAAAGGCTGAAAATGCTATAAAAGCCAATATATACTAACCAACATCCTGAACCTATTATGAATCCTTTTATCGACCAAGTAACTATAGTTTTAAGATTAATTAATTTATTGCTTTTTATTAAAATGGATAACAAACCAATTATAATAGCCAGTAATGAAAAAACAAAAGGTAAAACAGGTAAATCCATTTGATTAGACCAGGTATATCCACCAACAACAGAAATAATAGCAGCCATGAAAAAGGAAGGTGCGGACATTCCAGAAACAGCAGCAATAAAAGAAATATTATCGAAAAACTTCCCCTTGTTTACTGCACTAATTACACCAAAGGTAATTCCTAAAAAAGTTGCAATTAATATAGCTGACAAAGCTAAGACAAAAGTATCTGGAAGTTTTTCCCTTATAATTTGTGCTACACTTCTCTTATTTTGATAAGACTTTCTTAAATATGGGTATTTTAGAACTATAGATTTATTAGAGCTCACATTAAATAATTGAACAGCTGAATATTTAGAAGAATCCAAATAAATAATGCTTTCTTTTTCTTTTACATTATGAATCGAAACAGGAGATAAATCATTTAGGTAAAATCCATACCTTTTGTGAAAAGGAAGGTCTAAACCTAAATCTTTCCGAATTGTTTCAACAATTTCTTTTGTTGAATGCTGGCCACCAAGCATCAAAGCTGGATCCCCTGGTTTAATATTAAAAAGAATAAATATTACAGTTACAACTCCAAAGAGAACAAAAAAACCATATGCTATTTTTCTTATTATATATCTAAACAAAACAAGGAATTAACAATTAATTATTGCCGCTTTTAATATCATTTAACAATAAGTTCGGCTGGAATCTATTTTCGTTGATTCCCTGATAATAGCTTTTCTTAATACCATCGATATAATAATAAACGCCTGGAGTGTCATTATCAAAACCAAGAACATTCCAAAACTCAGCAACATCCATGACTTCGTAAGAAAACTCTCTACCAGCAAATTCAAAAAAAGCAGGGATTTTATCGGGTTCTTCATCCATGAAAATAATGTACGTATTCGGGAAACTTGGATTTAGCAACATTAAAGAGTCCAGTGATCTAGCCGAAGCCATACAATGATCACAGCCCGGAGCGAAAAAAGCAAAGGAGCTTTCTCCCCACCCACCACATGCTCTTTCCAACTTTTAGGGCTAGCTAACATCAATGTTACACGATTTATTAGGAGCAACATAAAACAAGGCGCCAAGAGAACATAAATAAATAAGAACTCAGACATGAAAAAAGCGTTTAGGCTGATCACTTTTTAATTAGCTTAAATCAACACCAATCAACAGCCCAATAGACAATAAGTTTTTAATAAGCGCCTCAAAGTTGGAGACATTGGAATGAGCTCACCAAAGCAACCACAATTCGCAGCACCTTCCATAATTCCGAAAACAGAAAGAGAGAGGTGAACACAAAAAACACTGAGCAACAAAATTGTAGCTGGTATAACAATTCGCTTTAAATAAAAAGGCAGAAGAATGAGAATACCCTAGAGCAAATTCAAATGAAATCAGTAACCTTGAAAAGTAGGCACCATAGCACTGATCAAAACCTAAAGGGACCAGCTGTTTCGCCTCAAAAGTTGTTATGGCAAAATAAGGCGAAGGATACTGGTCACCAAATAACGAAGGGTAGACCTTAGCAACAGCAGAGAGAATAAACAAGAAGATGAAATTAATAATTCTAATTAGTCCAAGTGAAACAAAGGTAGTTTTCGTGTTCATCGTAGTGCAATTAATCTTCTATTTATAAATTAGCATAGGTGAATAGTGAAAATAAGTTGATGTATAACTTCAGAAGAATCTCAAGGTGAATCAAAGCAAAAACAGCATAGTTAAGCATGTCGTAATAGTTCGCATCAATACCTTCTGAAATCAACGTCTTTCCTTTGTTATTTTCTATCTGTTTTACTCTTAAAATTTTCATTAAAATTAAGTCTGTTAATGATGAAACACGCATGTCTCGCCAAGCCTCACCATAATCATGGTTTTTCTGCTCCATTAAAGTACGTGCATTATTTATGAAGTCAATGTATAAACTAACTGTTTCATCAGAATTTAACTCCAAACGATTATCATCTTTTAAGTGAAGCTGAATTAATGCCATTACACAATAATTAATTATGCCAATAAACTCATCTTCAACACCTTCATTAATTTTAGATTGACCATTTTCTTGAATAGTTCTAATTCTATTTGCTTTAATAAAAATTTGATCTGTCAAGGAACTTGTTCTTAGTATTCTCCAAGCTGTTCCATAATCTATAGTTTTCTTCTTAAAAATGTCTTTACATTTGTCTATGGCAAAATTATATTGTTCTATTGTAAGTTTCATTTATCAATTTCAAATTAACAAGGGTGAAAGATAATTATTTCAAATCAAAATTCTTAATTAATTGCAAAGGTAAACTTATCAATTTGTCTACACCAAAAACCATGGGCATTATTAATGCCACACCTGATTCTTTTTACGATGGTGGCATAAACAATTCTGTAAAGAAAGCAACAGAATTAGCAGAAAAACACATGAGCGATGGAGCTACTTTCTTAGATATTGGTGGCTATTCATCTAAACCAGGCGCAAAAAATATAGACTCAAAAACAGAAATTGACAGAATTATTCCAACAATAAAAAGCATTAACAAAAGAATTCCTGAAGCTGTTATTTCAGTTGATACATTTCGACATGAAGTTGCAAGAGCAGCATTAAATGAAGGAGCTTCCCTAATTAATGATATTTCCGCATGGGAGATGGACAAAAAATTATTTAATATAATTAGAGAATTTAATGTTCCATATATATTAATGCACATGAAAGGAAATCCATCAAATATGCAGAAAAATCCGCAATACGAAAATATTATTGAAGAGTTAATATTGTATTTTTCTTTAAAGATTCAGCAACTCAATCTAAACGGAATTAAGGATGTTATAATTGATCCTGGTTTTGGATTTGGAAAAAACATAAATCACAACTTTACATTACTTAAAGATTTAAATGAACTCAGTGTTCTAAACAAACCTATACTAGTAGGACTAAGCAGAAAATCTATGATATATAAATCATTGAAAACCAATTCTATAGAATCAATAAACGGAACAACCGCTTTAAACATGTTAGCATTAGAAAATGGAGCTAAAATATTGAGAGTACATGACATCAAAGAAGCTCAAGAGTGCATTAAATTAAATAGTATTTTACCTTTTAAATAAAGGCTCTACAACTGAAAAATACACATCGTAAGTATCATTTCTAACGCCCAACTCTACTCTAGGATGTTTTGCCGTATCTGCAAACTTTTGACCCTGAAAATCAAAAACCTTCAAAAAACTAGAAACAAAACTACCATCAAACATTTTACTTTCTTTAAACCCATTAGCGAGATTACCACTGATCACACTGTGCAAACCGTCCGAAATAAGCTTTGCAAGCTCTTTATCTTTAGAAGTATTGTATAAAAGTTTGAATTGATAAACATCATCTTGATCAACAACAACAAAACAACTGGCAATAGAACCAAAATTAAGGCTCACCTCATATTTTATTTTTTTATCAGATGCGATCAAAGAAGAAAAACTTCCTTTATTTGCCTGATCAAAAACTAATTGATAGTGCTTTTGAAACAACTCTATAATACTATCTCTAATTACAATTCGTTCATTATTTCTTTGCAACTCTACTTGCTCTTCAATTTTAGCAACTCTAATCTTTTCATTGTTCATTAATTCGTTAACGGCATTTTTCCAATCAATTAATGACTCTGATGTAAATGAAATACTTTCAATTGGAAATTGATCAACCATGTTTAACAAGGCATTACAAAATGCATCGTATTTAAGATCAGGAATTTCAAAAAGAGCTGAGCTTGTTGATGAATTGTACGAAGAAACCATCTTATTCATTAATACAATAAGCTGTTTTTCAGAACTAGCATTTTTACATTCTTTTTCAAATTTCTTTTTTTCTTTTTTCCAATCCTTAACAAAAGATTTTTGAACAATATTATCTTGTAATATTATAACATAATTGGATAAGGAAGATATATCTTGACAATAAGACAATTCAACTGTGAAAAAGATCAGAAGAAAAAAAAATAATTTAAAAAAATTCATGCCGTTTAATTTTATCAATAAATCTAATTAAAAGAAATTACATAAAATCTTTATGATAAGTGATGTTTTATAATTTTACATTAAATATTTATATATAATGACGTTATATTCAATTAACACAGGCTTTTTTAAGCTAGATGGAGGCGCAATGTTTGGAGTAGTACCGAAATCTTTATGGCAAAAAACAAACCCATCAGATAGTAACAACATGTGTAATTGGGCCATGAGAAGTTTATTAATTGAAGACGGAAATAGACTAATTCTTATTGACACAGGAATTGGAAACAAGCAGACAGCTAAATTTTTCAGCTACTACTTTCTTCATGGAAATCACAATTTAGAAAACTCATTAAAGGAATGTGGCTTCTCAAAAGATGACATTACTGATGTATTTCTTACCCATCTTCACTTCGACCATTGTGGTGGAAGTATTGAATGGGCAAATACAGAAAAAACGATTTTACAACCCGTTTTTAGCAATGCTAAATTTTGGAGTAATGAAAATCATTGGAATTGGGCAACAAAACCAAACAATAGAGAAAAAGCATCATTTTTAAGCAACAACATAAAACCAATTAAAGAAAGTGGCCAATTAAACTTTATTAAAAGAACCGATAGAATTGTTAAAAATGTATTTGAAAATTTTGATGTGTTTTTTGCAGACGGTCACACAGAAAGCCAAATGATTCCAATAATTAACTACAAAGGAAACAAAATAGCTTTTATGGCAGACCTTCTTCCTTCCACTGGTCACATACCACTACCTTATGTAATGGGATATGACACTAGGCCTCTATTAACTCTAGATGAAAAACAATTATTTTTAGAATTGGCAGCAGAAAAAAATTACATTTTATTTTTGGAGCATGATCCAATAAATGAATGCTGTACAGTTAAAAAAACTGAAAAAGGCATTAGACTCGACAAATGTTTTAATTTAAAAGACATTTTATAACAGCAATGCTTAACGCAAAAGAAATTAACAGACTTGCCATTCCAGCAATCCTTTTCAACATTACAGAACCCCTTATAGGCTTAGCAGACATAGCTATTCTTGGTCAACTTGAAAATGATGTGACTCAAGCTCAAGGAGGTGTTGGATTAGCTGCAGGCTTATTTGCAACTTTAGTTTGGGGTTTTGCACAAATGAGAACAGCTCTTTCAGCTATTATTAGTAGACATTTTGGGCAAAACAATTTAAAACCTACATTCTCCTTAGTACCACAAACATTAGTTTTAACTCTATTAATCGGAATTATTGTATCCATCCTTACTGCATGTTTTTACGACACCATCACCAATTTTATATACGGAAAAATATCTCCAAAAACATATTTATATTCAGAGTCTTATTATTTAATTAGAAGCTTAGGACTTCCCTTTAGCTTAGGAATAGCTTTGTTTTTCGGTATTTTCAGAGGCATACAAAATACAACGTGGGCCATGTATATCTGCTTAATTGGCGGTGCCATCAACATCGTTCTTGACTTTATTTTAATCCTTGGAATTGATGGCTTATTTAATGGAATGGGAGTCAAAGGAGCTGCAACTGCTTCAATAATAGCACAAGCGACAATGTTCATTTTAAGCATTATTGTTCTCTATAAAAAAACACCCTTTACATTAAGTTTTTCGATTAAAAAGAACCCATTCTTTAATGAAATGATACATATATTTTGGAACATGTTCATTCGAACGATAGTTTTAAACATTGTATTTATTCTTGCCAATAGATTTGCTAACAAAAATGGAGATATACAATTAACTGCATATACAATCGGATATAATATTTGGATTTTTTCTTCATTTTTTATTGATGGATTTTCAAATGCAGGAAATGCACTTGCAGGAAAATTCCTTGGAGCAAAGGACAGAAAAAATCTAAGCCTCTTAGGAGATAAACTATTACGAATTAATTTATCAATATCACTATTACTTGCATTGGTTTATTTTATTTTCTACCCTGTTATAGGCAGCTTATTCAACAATGACCCTGAAGTGAATAAATTCTTTAAAGCTACATTTTGGATTATCATTATAGCTCAACCATTTAATTCTATCGCATTTACTTTTGACGGTATTTTCAAGGGACTTGGAGAAGCTGTTTATTTAAGAAATACTTTAATTATAGGCTCTTTATTCATCTTCATGCCATTACTTTATATTTTGGATCATTTTGACTTAAAGCTAACAGCAGTATGGCTATCCATGATGGGGTGGATGATTTTTAGAGGAGGCTCACTTTATTGGAAATTCAAAAAAATTGCAAGAACTCAATTATGAATATTGAAGACTTTAGAACTTATTGCCTATCACTTGGGAATGTTACCGAATCATTTCCATTTGATGAAAAAACATTAGTTTTCAAAGTGAATAAAAAAATATTTGCATTAACAAATATCGATGAATTCTTATTTTTCAATGTCAAATGCAATCCAGAACAGGCAATTGTACTGAGAGAAGAATACAAAGGAGTAAATCCAGGTTATCACATGAACAAAAAACATTGGAATTCAATATCAACATTAGATAATATAAATACAAAAGATTTAAAAAAATGGATAAAAGATTCTTTTAATTTAGTTACAAAAAGAAACTAATTGTTCAAACAACAAACCCGCCATCATCATTGTAATTATAATTTGAATTTACAGCCCCACTACCCTCTTTAAGCTTATTTTTAACAAACTCATATAACTTTTGATCATATTTATTACGAGCCAGAATTTCATCTTCAATCTCTTTTGTTGGCTCCAATTTCAACTCTAAAGGTGTTTTCTTTCTAACAATTATTTTCTTTTTTAATTTAATTCCTGTTTTAATTTGAAATAAGCTTAAAAAATTGGAGTAATCTTCTGTTAATCCACAATAAATAGGCATATTATCTATAACACTTAGAACTCTATTAAATTCTTCTAGCTTTACAGGACTAGGATCAGCTATTTTCCTACCCAACAAAAACTTAACTTGATAATTTTGAGTATGCGGAAAATTAACATACGCTTTTAAAGAATCAGGTGTTGGTTTTAGTTTAGAAATTATTGCAGCATTTTTATTTCCGTCTTTCCCCTTAAGCATGTGATATTGAAAGTTAAATTCAGAAATCATTCTATCAATTGGATTTCTAATTAACATGAAAATTTTAAGGTTTTTAGTAAGGGTTAAATCTTTCTGAACTTTGAACAATTCAGGGAATTGAAATTTTCGTTCTACTGTAGTAAAATCTATATGTTTTACCTGGACATCACCTATTTGATCGATTATGTGAGAAGGTTGTTTTCGCTGTTCATTACTTATTTTAATTGAATCTTTTAAAAGCCCTACAAATGTCGAACCACCTGTTTTTGGAACATGAAGGAAGACTATTTCTTGACTTGGTAATTTAGATTTATTGAAAATATTAAAAAACATCATTCATTATTTTCTATTTGTTTCAACCACAATGCCTAAAACCTCATCACTAATATTGACTACAGTATGACAAAAACTTTCAGGAATAAACATTATATCACTATCAGTTTGATAACATTCTAAAAGATTTACCTTTCTAGCTACTTTTGGTAATTCCTTTCTAAACCAATCTTTTGCATGTGAACCAGAAGGGTATTTCTTATAAGAATCTAGTAGTACATTATAACCCAATGGAGACTTTTCTTTATCTGCATCTATCATAATCCATCTCTTAATACCTTTTCTTAAAATATTAAATGCATCCTTATGAACATGAGGTAATGTTCCCGCATCTTTAACAGAATGATAAAAGAAAAACCGATTAATTTCCTTTTTAGAAAAAAATGAATTTGGGAAACTCAATCCTTTTAGAAAAAAAATAGATTTGAGAGGGTCAAAATCTAAAGTTAATGTGCTTTTACCTTTGTGATTTAAAAAATAATCTTCAAGAGTTGTTTTTAATTTAGCATATGCAGGCCTAGAATCTGTAATTACTGTACAGTTATAGTCACCATAATTAGCAATAATAAAGTCTTTGGTCCAATGATTCACTAAAGGCCAATTTTGAGCACCTCCTTTTATAAGAACTGGTTTTCTTGGAATAAAATAGTCAGAAAGAAACTTAGCTCTATCTAATTGGGCAAAATCAACCTCATCAATTTTAATTGTAGATACCTCTTTTGAAGAAAAAAAATTAAACAACCCCATAACAAGGGATAAAGCTAAAAATAATTACGAACAAAAAGCATTTACTTAACAATGATAACATCATGGGTGCTTAATCTCTTACCATTCATTTCGGCAATAACATAATATTGTCCAGATTTAAGAGAAGTGGGTAGAATAGCTAAACTTTCTCCAGCATTAAAATGATCAATATTGGAGTAAACTAGCTGACCATATAAATTAAATATTTTTAACTCAACATTACTCGCTTGATCTATTGTAATTGGTATGTGTATGGTACCATTTGAAGGGTTTGGATACAATGGTGAAAAATTTAATCTGGAATTATTTTCAACGTTAACACCAGAAACAACCTGAATAAAAATTGCTTCATCATTCATGAAAAACCCATCCATTAATCTTAAAACTGTTAAGTAAGGTTCATCTCTTACATCATTTGATGAAGGATTCCAATTAATAATTGCTTCAATCTCATTATCAAATCCAGTTGGATCCTGACTGTAAACTGCTGGAGTTGTTGACAAAAAGGGTTCTCCATAAGCTTCAAAAAGAAGACTATTTGAAGTTCCTGGATTGCTACCTAACAATCTTAGCTCAGAATTTTGACCAGCAGGAATAGACCATTGAGGATATCCCCCTACAATTGGAACAACGGTTCCAATATTTGAAAAACTTGGTAATGAACCTGATGGAACAACAATAACTTGCATGTCTCTTCTTATTTCTCCAATCTTGATTCCACCTCTAAATTCCTCACATACAATAGTGTAAACCCAATTTCCAGTGACAGATGCTGTCCATGTAATTGTACCAGAAACAGGATCCATTGAAAGAACATTTGATGGGTCTGAAGGAGGGTCTACATAAGTTGCAATAGGAGTACCCAAAGCATTATTTGGTGTTCCAATAAACCAATTTAAAGAATCTCCATCTGGATCTATAGGCAAAGGGTTGTACTGCCAAGGTGTATTTACAGGTAAATAGACTACTGGTTTAACTAAAAAATAAGGCGAGGAATCATTTTGAGACACATCATTTGTAAAAGTTGTATGCAAACTCATATTTTCGGAACTAGCATTCGTTATATTTCCGATAATTTCATTTCTACAACAACTCTCCCAACTGACAGTGTATTCACCAGGATTAGGTAGGTTTATAGATACTGAATAAAAATAAATTTCAACTCCATAAGGAAACATTGGCATTAAACCACCTTGAACTGTTCCAAATATCGGATGAGTTGCAGAAGAATCTATAGTAGAAGTTAAATTTGCCACGACATTACCTTGGGAATCGGTTACAGCAAAATCTTGTGTAGCACTAATGTCTATCCCTATAGTGTCTCTGTAAAGAGTAAGCAAGACATAATAACTGTTTTGACTATCGTTCAAAACAACTATTTCTCCCCCCATAAGGTGAGTAGAATATCCATTAAAGGTAGAGGCAATCAAAAGGGCTAAAAAAATTAATTTTTTCATGTCAATTGATGTTTTTTTAAGATATTTTAATAAGTTACAAAAAAAAGTTAACTAATAAATAATTTATTTAATTCTTATTTAACATGGATTTTGCTTTATTCCAATATTCATCCATTTCACTCAAAGACATTTCTGAAAGTTTCTTACCATCATTTTTTGATTCCTTTTCTAAATATTGAAATCTTTTAATAAATTTTTTATTGGTTTTTTCTAGAGCCATTTCGGGGTCTACATTAAGAAAACGAGCATAATTAATAATAGAAAACAAGACATCTCCAAACTCATCTTCAATTTTATCAGAATTCCTTTGAACCTCAACATTTAACTCTTCAATCTCTTCTTTAACTTTGTCAAAGACTTGATTCTTATTGTCCCAATCAAAACCAACTCCTTTAACTTTTTCTTGAATTCTTGTTGCCTTAACCATAGCAGGAAGAGACTTAGGAACACCATCAAGCACAGATTTTCTACCTGATTTTAATTTTATATTCTCCCAATTTCTTTTCACATCTTCTTCATTCTGAACTTCAACATCTCCATATATATGAGGATGTCTTTCAATTAACTTATCACAAACTGTGTTTAAAACATCTTCAATATCAAATTCATTAGTTTCTGATGCAATTTTCGAATAAAAAACCAGGTGCAGCATTAGATCTCCTAATTCACCTTTTATTTCTTCCATGTCTTCCTCTAAAATAGCGTCTGCTAATTCATAAGTTTCTTCAATAGTTAAATATCTTAAACTTTTAATTGTTTGTTTCTTATCCCAAGGACACTTATCTCTCAATTCATCCATTATTGAAAGAAGACGTTCAAATGCTTTTAATTTGCTATTCATTGATTACAATTTTTGTAAATTCAAATATATATAGCTTTTGAAGAACTCATCTATGACCATTAGATTTTTTATAATTTTCATTCTAAGTGTTTTACTTAACTTTAATTCCCTATCTCAAAATCCTTATAAATATTCCTTTGATGGTTCATTAAGTTTCGGTAGACTTCTTGCTCATAGAAATAGCATGAGAAGAATGGTTGACAAAAATTCATATTCAGCAGAAATCACCTTTAACCTGCATACTAATGGAGTTAAACATCACCATAAAGAATACAATTATCCTAGCTATGGTTTCACGATAAATTACTCCAACCCTGGAAACAAAACAGACATTGGAAATATAATATGCTCGTATGGTTTTGTTTCTCTACCAATCAATAAAAATAAAAATCCATTTCATTTTAAAATTGGCTTAGGAATGGGATGGGTTGAAAAAACATTTGATTTAGATAATAATTTTCAAAGTCTAGCCATAAGCACCCACTTAAACGCAAATGTTCAATTAAAAATTGAGCGCTCGTTTAAATTAAAAAATCAGCATTTTTTAAAAGGGGCCATTCTATTCAATCATTTATCTAATGGTTCTTTTCAAACACCTAATCTTGGACTAAACTTAACACAACTTCAACTTAGTTATTCTCTTGGATTAAAAAAACAAATTGCCGATTCTACAAACTTGAAGAATTCAATCTTTAAAAAACAAAATTTAACAATCTATAACTCATCAGCATTTAAAGAGAACCAAACTCCAACATTAAAAAAATACTACATAAATGAAACTTGTATTCAACACCAATACAGATTAGGTTATAAAAGTGGGATAATTTCAGGTTTTGACATTTTATACAACCCTAGTTTAGAAGACTTTACAAACAAAAGATCCCAATGCGGATTGTTTGTAGGCCACCTTTTACATTTAGATAAATTAAAAATTGGACTATTAATGGGAACCTACTTTTATAACAGGAAAGATAAATCTGAAACCCTATATCATAAATTATTTACTGAATATCATTTTACAAATAAACTATCTGCAAGGTTAACGCTCAAATCTCATTGGGCAAAAGCAGATTTCTTTAGCTTAGGAATAGGATATAAAATATAATTATGAAATACTACATCTTATTTATATTATCTACCATCTTAATTATAGGCTGTCAAAAAGCTAATGAAAGAACTTGCTTAAAAGGTAATGGCGAATATTCATCCATTGAAATTGAATATGACAATTCAATAAATGAAATTGACCTATTTGATGATGTAAATCTAATTCTCATCAATGATTCTTTAAATTTTATATCTATAAACGGGCCAATTAATTTACTTGACTTCATTGACCTAAAAACAGAAAGCAATAAAATATCCATTAAAAATTTAAATAAATGTGATTTTTTAAGAACTAAAAAAGAAATAGATATCTATTTCCACTACACACAACTCAAAGAAGTTAATCTTTCTGGATACGGGACCCTATCAAACTTCGACACACTAAAACATAATATTATAATCAAAGCTAACAGCGCATATTCTAACATCAATTTGACAATTAATTCGGATTCAGTTGAAATTTATTTATTAAAGGGATCAACCTCATTATCGCTTACCGGTTTTTGCAATTATCTATACGGTTATAATAGTGGCATTGCTCCTTTTAACTCTTCATTATTAACATCAAAACAAGTTCATGTAAATTCAAATTCAATAGCTAGAACAGACATAAAAGTAATTGAAACCCTTAATGCTGAAATTAGGAGCTATGGAAATGTTTACTACAGCGGAAACCCTTTAATAACAAGTTTTTCAATTACAGGAGAAGGGAAAATCATTCACTTATAAATTATTATCCCTTAAAATCACTAATTTTACAACATGAATTTATTTTTATTATCTATTGCTTTACTAGCTCTTGCATTTGCAGGAATTGCAGTCAAAATACTATTAAAAAAAAACGGAGAATTTGCTGGAACTTGCGCAAGTAACAACCCATTACTAAACAAAGAGGGGGAATCCTGTGGAATATGTGGTGCTAGACCAGAAGAAAAATGTAAAGAGAAAGGCTAATTCAAAATAAAATCACTCATTCCCTTGCTCTGAACAGATAAATTGTTTCCATTTTCATCATAAACAAAATAAGCAACCAATTTGAGCTCTGGATGTTCAGAAATAAAAACTAACGATTTATCTACACCCATTACCATAAATGCTGTTGCAAAAGCATCAGCAGAAGCTGCATCATTTGAAATAACAGTAACACTCAACAAGCTATGATCGACCGGATATCCGCTCACAGGATTAATTGTATGTGAATATTTGACACCATTCTTTTTATAAAATTTTCTATAATTACCAGATGTTGCCAATGCATTATCACTAAGCCCAACTATTAGTTGAAATTCATTTTCTCCAGGAGAAGAATTTTCAACTGGTCTGTCAACACCTATCTTCCATAAATCACCTGAGGGATTTAAGCCAGAAACTCTAACCTCTCCACCAATTTCAACCATGTAATTATCTAAGCCTTTACTTAATAAATAGTTGGCAATTACATCAACCGAAAGACCTTGAGCTATCCCATTAAAATCTAACATGGCATCTGGATTTACTTTATAAAAAAAAGGTTCGATTTGTTTAAGTTCATCATCATTTGACAATGTATCATTTACTAAACAAAAGGCTGAATCACTAAAAGAAATTAATTTAAGTAGTGAATCTATAACATGATCATCAATAGAATCTATATTTAATTTATCATTGTAAAAGCCCCAATAATTAACCAAAGGGAAAATGGCTGGATTAAATACTCCATTTGTTACATTATATACATCTTTTGCTTTTTGGAAACAGTTTTTAATGTACGAAGATTTATTTCCTAAATAAAAATGAGCACTTCCATTATTGAATTTTGAGATATCACTAGAATCAATATAAAGAGATAATTCAGAATCAAAAGCATTTAAAATCGAATCAAATTCAATTGAGAAATCTCTTAAAGAATCATCATCATAAATAATGGAAAAAGTTGTTCCTTGAGCGTATCCTGAACATTCTAGATAATTTGAATTGTTTCCATCATCTAAATTATCACAAGCTGTAAAAAAATAAAAAGCTAAAAAAATTAATGGGATTTGTCTTTTACCCACCAAAGTCATCAAACCTTACGTTTTCTGGTGGAACACCCCAGTCATCACACATTTTGATAACCGCCTGATTCATCATAGGAGGACCACAGAAGTAAACTTCTAAATCTTCAGGCGCTTCATGATTAGTTAAATATTGATCAATAACTACCTGATGAACAAAACCTGTAAAACCGTCACCTTCAGAATCATTTACATCTTTTTTATCAACCCAATTATCTTCAGGTAACGCATCGGAAAGAACTAGATAAAATTTGAAATTTGGAAATTCTTTTTCAAGATCTCTAAAGTAATGAATGTAGAAAAGTTCTGCTCTAGATCTACCACCATACCAATAAGTAACTTTCCTTCCTGTTTTTAAAGTTTTAAAAAGTTCATACAAGTGAGAACGCATAGGTGCCATTCCTGCACCACCACCAATATACAACATCTCTGAATCAGATTCATTAATGAAGAACTCACCATAAGGACCTGAAATAGTAACTTCATCTCCTTCTTTTAATCCAAAAATATATGAAGAAGCAATTCCTGGGTTAATATCTGCCCAAGAATCTTTAGCTCTATCCCAAGGTGGAGCTGCAACTCTAACATTTAACATTATTTTACGTCCTTCAGCAGGATACGAAGCCATAGAATAAGCACGGACAACATCATCATCATTTTTCATGACCAAATCTCTAATGGCAAATTTACCCTCTGCCCAATCTTTTTCGAATTTATCAGGTTCTCCTGGGTGATCTTGAGGATGTGCTTTAATATCCATATCTGAAAATTTAACTTCAGTTTTAGGAATATTAATTTGAATATAACCACCAGCTTTATAGTCCATGTCTTCAGGAATATCAACTATGAATTCTTTTATGTAAGTAGCAACATTGTAATTAGATGAAACTACCGCCTTCCATTCTTTAACACCCATTACCTCTTCTTCCACCTCAATTTCCATGTCTTCTTTTACTTTCACTTGACAACCTAGTCTAAAATTATCAGCTATTTGTTTTCTTGAGAAATGAGGCACTTCTGTTGGTAGTATGCTACCACCACCAGTATGTACTTGGCAAGTACATTGAACACAGGTACCCCCACCACCACATGCAGAAGGCAAAAAGATACCTTGGCTACTTAATGTTGAAAGCAATGTTGAACCACCATCAACTTCCAAAGTTTGATCGCCATTAATGGTAATTTTCACTTTACCAGAAGGCATTAATTTTGCTTTGGCAAAAAGTAGTATTAATGTTAAACTAAGAACAACAACTAAAAAAACAGTTATCGCTAATATTATAATTGAGTAATCCATAATTTTTATAAATTCAAATATTATATTTCAAATCCCATAAATCCTAAAAACGCTAATCCCATAAGACCTGTTATTAAAAAGGCCATACCCACACCCCTAAGCGGAGCAGGAACATTAGAGTATCTAATTTTTTCTCTAATTGCAGCAATTAATACAACTGCAATAAACCATCCTACTCCAGAACCAAAACCATAAACTGTTGCTTCAACAGTAGTTCCATATTGTTCTTGTTGCATAAATAAAGCACCGCCTAAAATAGCGCAGTTAACTGCGATCAAAGGAAGAAATATACCCAATGCACCATAAAGAGCAGGAGAAAATCTTTCACAATCATTTCGACTAGTTGAACAATTGATGCAATAACTGCTATAAACATAATAAAGCTTAAAAAACTTAAATCATGCGCTGCATAATCTGGTCCTAACCAAGCCAATGCTCCTTCTTTTAAAACATAGTTTTCTAGTAGATAATTCACAGGTATTGTAACAGTTAAAACAAAAATAACTGCCATTCCTAATCCAAAAGCTGTTTTAACAGTTTTAGATACAGCCAAATAAGAACACATGCCAAAGAAAAAGGCGAAAATCATGTTGTCTACAAAGGCACTTTTTATAAATAGTTTAAGTAAATCCATTTCTATATTTTTTAACTATTAATGAGTTTCAATTAATTTAGGGTTTCTTGATTTTTGAATCCAAATGTAAATAGCAACTAGAATTAATGATGAAGGAGGAAATAACATAAGACCGTTATTCATGTATCCCATTTCATAGATAGAATCTCCTATCACCTCAACACCAAATAATTTTCCGGAGCCAAAAAGCTCTTTAAAAAAGGATACTACCACAAGTACCATTGCGTAACCAATAGCATTACCAACACCGTCTAATGCTGCTGCCCATGGTTTATTTGCTAGAGCAAAAGCTTCTAACCTTCCCATTATAATACAGTTGGTAATGATTAGACCAACAAATACAGAAAGTGATTTAGAAACATCATATAAATATGCTTTAAGCACCTGATCTACAATAATAACCAATGCTGCAACTACTACCAATTGAACAATGATTCGTATTCTATTTGGAATAAGGTTTCTAATTAAGGAGATTAAAACATTTGCAGATACTAGTACAAAAAGTACAGAAACACACATTACAACAGATGGTTCCATCTGTACTGTTACGGCCAATGCGGAACAAATACCCAAGACCTGAATGGTAACGGGGTTGTTATCATTTAATGGATCTGTTATTAATTTTTTGTTTTTCTTTGAAAACAAGGGTTCTCTATCTTTCTTGACAACCTGTTTTTCTATTTCAGCAACTTCGCTCATAATTTTATCGTATTAAGCTTTTTATAGATTAGCTGTTTCTAATTTATTTTCGTTGAAATGTTTATAATAAACATAAAAAGTTCTTTTCAACATTTCTTGAACACCAACGCTTGTAAATGTCCCACCACTAATACCATCAACCTGAGTCAATTTATCAGATAAACTTCCAGGCTTCACAACTTTGATAGATCTAAAATTAGCAGCAGATAATTCAGAATTAGATTTTATTCTACCAATCTTTAATGCATCAAACTGATCTTCAAATTCATCTTTATTAATTTCTGCTCCTAATCCTGGGGTTTCAGCTTTATGGTCAAAAACTGCACCAGCAATACTCTCTCCATCACTCTCCACACTAATATAACCCCAAATCGCATCCCAAAGGCCTTTACCTGTAACTGGTAATACATAAAAAGTTTTACCATCAATTTCACATTCAAACAATGGATAATTTCTTTTCTCGACAACAATATTTCTATATTCTTTTTGAAGATCAATATTAAAAGCATCTAAAGTGTCTTTATCTTTAATATCGTCTTCAGATGTTTTAACAGATCCTTCAACCACTTCACCACTATAATCTAATATTACTCGCTTTTTCACATATTTATTAAAATTCCCTTCAGCTTCGGATCTCTCAAAATTAATTCCTGGAAGAGAATTTAATATATTTTGCTTCTTTTCATTTTTCACATTGCTTAGCTGCATTGGTTTTAAAGATGTAGAAACAAATGCTAAAAGTCCACCTACAAGTACAACAAGAATAATTGCAAAAGAAATAGTGTATGCGTTACTGTCTTTGTTTATTGCCATTTTAAGCTGTTTTTAATCGTTTATTTCTTCTATTTACATTACTCTAATCACCATATGATCAATAAGTGGAGCAAATACATTAGCAATCAAAATTGCCAACATTATTCCCTCAGGATAAGCAGGATTAACCATTCTAATTAAAATACCTAAAAAGCCAGCTAGAAATCCGTAAATAAGTTTTCCAGAATTTGTTTGTGAAGCAGTTACTGGATCGGTAGCCATAAACACTAAACCAAACATAAAACCACCTACCATTAACTGATGAAGGGCAGGCAATTCAAAATAACCATTACCACCAACTAAATTAAGAATAGAAGCCATTACAAAGCCACCAAAGAAAAAGGAAATCATAATTCTCCAACTTGCAATGCCAGTCCACAATAATAATCCAGCACCTATTAAACACATAAGAACAGATGTTTCACCAACAGATCCTGGAATGAAACCAAGAAACGAATCCATCATACTGTATTTTTGCTGGAATTGGGCGACATTTTCAAGTGCTGGTGTTTCTTGCATAAATGAAGCTAGATCTCCTAAAGCAGTAGCTCCACTAGAAGCATCAACACCTTCCATTTTATCAAAACCAGTAATCCAAACTTCATTACCAGACATCTTAGTTGGGTATGCAAAGAATAAAAATGCTCTGGCAGTTAAAGCAACATTTAGAATATTCATACCTGTACCACCAAACACTTCTTTACCAATAACAACAGCAAAAATTGTTGCAATAGCAACCATCCACAAAGGAACATCAGCAGGCATAATTAGAGGAATTAACATTCCTGAAACTAAAAACCCTTCTTGAACAGAGTGACCATTCTTGATAGCAAAAATAAACTCAACAAATAGTCCTGCTCCGTAAGAAACAGCCACTAACGGTAGAACAACTAAGGCACCTTTACCTACTATTTCCCAAAATGAAACAGCTTCACCTGTAAGTAAAAAATGCTGATAGCCAGTATTGTAAATTCCAAAAAGCAAACATGGAATTAGTGCAATTATCACAATCATCATTGTTCTTTTCAAATCTATAGAATCTCTAACATGAGTTCCATTTTTCGTAACATGATTTGGAGTAAACATTAACGTCTCAATAGCATCTACTAGAGGAAAAAACTTTTTAGTTTTTTCACTCTTGTTAAGCTTAGCATGTGCGTTATCAAATATTTTTCTTAAAAACTTCACTTAATTCAATTTTAAATTACATACACTCATCATAAATCATGTCTAAACCGTCACGAACGATTTGCTGAACATTAATTTTAGATGTACAAACAAATTCACAAAGCGCAAAATCTTCAGGTGCTACTTCATAAATACCTAGGTTCTCCATTCTTTCTATATCGTTAGAGAGGATAGATTTAATTAAATAAACAGGATAAATATCAAATGGAAAAACTTTCTCATATTGACCTGAAACAACATAAGCTCTTTCTTCACCATTAATATTTGTATCTATTGCATATTCTTTGGATTTAGGCATCATCCAAGATGGATAAGCTCGAGATGCTGAAAATCTTTTAAACCCGGCACTTAACCAACCTTCCGTTAAAAAAAACTTATAATTGTCTCCTTCAGGAAGAATAGTTATTTGAGAATCATAAAAAGATAAGAAATTATCAGAACTAACTTGCAAACCTGTAAGTGGATTCCCAGAAATAATTCTACTATTTTCTTTAATAGTTTTAGGAATAATAGAATTAATACTACTTCCAATAATTGTTTTAAAATATTTTTTATCAGATGCATTTTCACCTGTAACTGCAACAACTTTAGTTGCATCATACTTACCTGTAAGTGCATACCTTCCAAGAATTAAAACATCTTGAGGATTAATATACCAAACAATTTCACCCTTATTAATGGGGTTAATATGATGTATTTGAACCCCTACGTTTCCAGCAGGATGAGCACCTTTTACATTAGTAATTTGAACATCTTTTGCATTTTTAAAAACTGCGCTAGACGACTTTCTAGTTTGAAGGTGAACATTACCATCAGTAAGTTTGTTTAACAACTCAATCCCAGCATTAAACTCAGCATCTTTACCATCAAGGATAAAGTCATTATCAGGTGCAAGAGGATTAGAATCAAAAGAAGAAATAAAGATAGCCTTTGGAGTATCTGTTGGGTTTGCGACAATATCAATAGGTCTCATTCTAAGAAAAGGCCACAAACCAGAAGAAAGCATCATTGATTTGACAGCTTCTCGATCTAAATTTTTAACATCATTAACAGTAGTTTCCAAATATGAAATTTCTGTATCTGCTTCAATAATAACATCAAGAATTCTTCTCTTGGCACCTCGAACAATATCTTTTACAACACCAGATACTGGAGAAACATAATAAATAGAGTCTCTATATTTATCGAAAAAAACTGGTGAGCCAGCTTTTACTTTATCACCAACTTTTACAACCAATTTTGGCGTTAGTCCTGTAAAGTTTGGAGGTTGAATAGAAAACAGTTTCGATTTAGCAGCTTCAACAAGGACTTTTTCAGCTTTCCCTTTCATGTTGACATCTAAACCTTTACGAATGGTTATCGTTTGAGACATAAATAGTTGTTATTAAGCGGAGCAAATTTATAAATTTGTGCCATCAAATAAATAGACTGTTTACATATATTTAGACTATATCACAATTTAGAATGATTATAAATAAGAAAAAGGGGATTCAACTGATTTACAACACTGTTGCATTACAAATTATTTTTTTTAGCTGCTCAATAAACAATAATGCAACTAGTAATGATGGAAATAATATTTCGTTAGAGAAAAAATCATCCATTAAAAAAGAAAATGACTTTTATTCAGAAGAAACTATACGTTTTGAAGATTATATATATGACAAAAACATAAAAAGCGTAATACTTCATAAAAGAGGTGTAGAACTGGCAGAACCCTATATAATTCTAAACAGCAATGATCAACTTGTTTTAAGGTTTGATGATTTAAACGCAGACTTTAATACGTATCAGTACCAATTTATTCATTGCAATTCAAGTTGGGAGATAAGCAATCTCAATGAGATGGATTATATAAATGGATTTAACGATAATTATTTTGAAAACTCTGAAAAGTCATTTAACACGCACCAGGCCTACACACATTATTGGGCATCTTTCCCTAATGAGGATGTAAGTTTTTTGATTTCAGGAAATTACATTGTAAACGTTTTTGAAGAAGGCAATCCTAAAGAACCTATTTTTTCAAAAAAATTCTACATATCTGAGCAAAATATTCAACCAGAAATAAACATCTCCTACCCTTCTAACATAGATCAAAAATATTATCAACAAGAAGTAGATTTCAATTTTATATATTCACCTAATCAGATTATTGACCCATATTCGAATGTAAATGTTTTTGTTGAACAAAATCATAGAACAGATAACATGATTTCTAATATTGAACCGAATTTTGTAAGAGAAAACAAGCTAGTATATAATTATGATGATGAAAACGTTTTTGATGGTGGAAATGAATTTAGATACATCAATCTTACAAGTTTTCAATCTGAAATAGATAGAGTTGAAAAATCTGAACTTACAGATAGCACTTATAAAATTACACTTATGGCTGATGAAAAAAGAACCTACAAAAGGTACTTAGAAAAGCCTGACATTAATGGCAAGCTATTAATTAAAACAGTAGATGGAAATGATTGGAACACTGAAGGGGATTATGCTCATGTGAAATTCAATCTTACATACAGAAGTACATTGAACCAAGGAGATTTGTACATCTTCGGGCAGATTAGTAATTGGAAAATTGACCCGGAATTTCAAATGAAATACAACACAAGTAAAGGAAGCTATGAAAAAGAATTGTATTTAAAACAAGGATATTACAACTACCTTTATTTATATGTTAATGACACTGCTAAAAGTGCTGATATTAGACACATTGAAGGGTCTCATTTTGACACTGAAAATGAATACCTATTTAAAGTTTATTATTCTGATCCTGGAGATTTTTACGATCGGCTCCTACTCTATCACATAGCTAATTCAAGAAAAAGTTTTTAGGTAATTCAATCAACCACTTTTTCTTTTATATAGTGAATGTTTCTATCTTTTAAATAATTCATAAAATAATGAAAACATTCTTCATGCTTCCCAACTAATTCTGGTGGAAAAACACCTTTTTCCCGAAATAAACCATCTAAAAACAAATTAGCTGCTGCTGTTGCAGTATATCCAGTTGTTCGTGCCATAGATGAAGTTTTTGTCTGGTTATCATATTGATCGTGTAAATGATAAATAATTTCTTCTACTTTTCCCTTTTCATTTTCCCCTTTTAAGCTTACCCTCATTACAGTAATCTCTTGTTCGTTTTCTCCCAATTTCCATTCCTTAAACAACATCTTACTTGTGAAATCTAATTTAGAAACCATATTACCATTAACTTCAATTTCATCTTCATCGAAAAAACCAGTTTCTTTTAGCACCCTAATGTATTCTACATGTCCTGGATACCTCAGTGTTTTTTCTTTCATGTTTGGAATATGAGGCATTGTAAAGATTATTGAACGTAGACCATCGGAATTAAAAGATTCTAAAGTACCAACCCCATCAAATTCTATATATTCACAATCCGTTAAAGGTTCTCTAATAATTAGCTTACTGTTTTCCACATATCTAGCAGGCCTAGTATATTCTTCAATTACATCAACAGGTGAAAATGGTGCTTTGTAACAAAATGGCCACTTTTTCACTTTTGGAAGTCCACCAACTAAACATTCAAAATCTGTTAACTTATACTTTTCATTATAATAACCTAATATCACGTTATCCATTCCAGGAGCAACACCACAATCAACTATTGCAGTAACTCCATTAGCTTTTGCCAAATCATCTAAATCCAAAGAATTTTCAGGGAAAAATGATATATCTACAACATTCACTTCTGCTTTAATAATATTTTCTAAAGTTCGATAACCTAGAAAACCAGGAACAGCTGAAATAACTAAATCAAAACTAATAATGGTTTTTTTTAAAAGTTGCTCATCAGTAACATCTAAAACCATAATGTCTAATTCAGAACATTTTGCTTTTGTTGAATCCAACACCTGGAGACTTATATCAGTTAATAAAACATCATGGTTTTTAACCATATCAATCGCCATAGCACTTCCAACCATACCACCACCTAAAACAATAACTTTACTCATATAAAATAATTTAAAATTTAAAAAAATAGAAACTAATAAGAAATGAAAAACAAACTACAGCCCTGGTGTAAGAACCCAAGGCATAGATTTAGATAGTTTAGTTTTTAGAAAAATCATGACAATAAAATTAAGCAATTATCATATACCTTTTAAGCTTAATCCAATTCTTTTTCTTTCCACATCAACAGAAACAACCTTTGCTTTTACATGTTGATGAACTTTAATAAAATCTGATGGATTATCGATATATTCATCTGCTAAATGTGAGATATGAATTAACCCGTTTTCTTTAATACCAATATCAACAAAAGCACCAAAATTGGTTACATTGTTAACAATTCCAGATAAAATTTGACCAACAGATAAATCATTAATTGTTCTTATAGTTGGATCGAACTCTAATTGGTAAATGATTTTTCTAGGATCTAAACCTGGCTTAATCAATTCTGACTTAATATCATTAATAGTTTGATACCCTAAAGTGGAAGCTAAATGTTGCTCCCAATTAATCTCCTCTACCCTTTGGGTATTACCAATTAAATCTTCAATCTTAACTTTCTCCTTAACACAAACCTTATTAATAATGTTATAATAATCAGGATGAACAGCACTATCATCTAGCGGGTTCAAACCATTTTTAACTCTTAGAAAACCAGCAGATTGTTCAAAACATTTAGCACCTAATTTTGGCACATTTTTTAATTCCTCTCTAGAATTAAATGATCCATGCTCTTTTCTATATTTCACAATGTTTTCTGAAATTTTCTTTCCAATTCCAGAAACATGTTCAAGTAAATATTCACTTGCAGTATTTAAATCAACACCTACCTTATTTACTGCACTTACAACTACATTATCTAATTTTTTTGAAAGCAAAACTTGATCAACATCGTGTTGATACTGTCCAACTCCAATACTTTTGGGATCTATTTTAACCAACTCAGCTAATGGATCTATCAACCTTCTACCAATTGAAATGGCTCCTCTTACAGTTACATCGTAATTAGGAAATTCTTTTCTCGCAATTGATGAAGCTGAATAAACAGATGCCCCAGCTTCATTTACAACATACACATTAACTTTTCTATTAAATCTTGTTCCTTTTATAAGTCTTTCAGTTTCTCTGGATGCTGTTTCCATTACCTATTGCAATACCATCTAATTTGTATTGTTCAATTAGTCCAGCAATTTTTTTCTTTGCATCACCAAATTGATTTTGAGGAGGATGTGGATAAATAGTGGCATTATTCAAAAGATCGCCTTTATCAGAAAGACAAACTAATTTGCAACCAGATTTGAATCCAGGATCAATAGCCAATATTCGCTTAGCTCTAAGAGGAGGCTGCATTAAGAGTTGACGTAAATTATCAGAAAAAACAGCTATGGCTTTTAAATCACTTTTCTCCTTTGTTGATTTGAAAATCTCTTTTTGCAATGAAGGCTTTAAAGATTTTGACCAAGCTAATTGTATGGCCTTTATTTAAGAATTTTAAGCTTCCTTGATTAGAAATAACTTTACTTGAAATAATTTCTACAACTTTTTTCTTATCTAATTTCAAACTAACTGTTAAGAAACCTTCGTTTGCAGCTCTTTGAATAGCCATAAATCGATTGCGATTTAATTCTAGAAAGTGCTTCAGAATAATCGATGTAGTCTTTATATTTCTCTACACCTTCTTCATCTTTACTACTTTTTTTGATTTTTGAAATCAAAAAAACCATTTCTTGAAATCTCTTGTCTAAGCAGGTGTCTAATTTGTTTTCTTTCTCCAATCCATTTTACAAGAACTTCAATAACTCCATCAATTATTAAAGCCTCATTGTTATAAAGTTCACATTTAAAAGATAAAATTTGACCCTTAGAGACAACTTCTTTTTGAGACAATATTATTTTTGCCAATCCATCTAAACCTGAATTAATAGCTAGTGTTGCTTTATTTACCTTTTGTTGTTTAAAAGGCAAATACAAGTCCTCAATTTCAGTCAAATTCCAAGACGAATTTATGTTCAAGATCAATTTTAGGATCAACTTCTGTTCTCTTTTTTAAAACCTTTAAAATATTCTTTTTTTTAAGATCAATCTTCTCTAACAAATTAATTTCATCTGAAATAAGCTCTATAGCTATTTCATCTAATCCACCAGTTTGATCCTTCCTGTATCCTAGCAATAAATGGCAAGGTTGCACCTTCCTTTAACAAAACTGAAACAGCTTCCACTTGAGCTAAATCAAAGCCTGTTTTTTCTGAAATTAAATGGAATGGTAAAGACATTAGTAATAAGATAATTGGTTAATAAAAACACAAAAAAAACAAAGAAAGTATAATGTAATAACCTGCAGTCAAAAAGAAAACTTTTTCTTTTGGTTTAAAAAACAATAAAAATTACCTGATTTATAATAGCTACTATAAACCAATCTCTATAATTCGAAAGTGGAATTTGATCAGCTGACCAAGTCCAAAAGTCAAGCTTATGAGCAACTGGCTCAATTACAAAGTCTAATACAAGCATTAACAAAGAAGAAACTATAACAATTAAGACAGGTGAAGAAACAAAACGAATAGAAATTTCTCTAGACACCAAGCACAACAGAACCCCAATTAATTCCAATTAAAGGAGGAACACCATTAATTTTAAAACCCAAAGATTTTCCATACACATAATCGCCAAATAGATAACCGCCATTTACACCCAACCATTCAGCAGTGAAACTGACAAAAAAAACAGCTATCAACAAAAGATAATCTTTAGAGCTAATCTTTAATCGTAAAAAGAATGATAAGAAGTGGAATTATTAAAGAAACAAACGATAGTTGCAAAAACAGTTCTTCATTAATCCATTTAATGCCAATAATCCCAGCTAAATAAACTATGAAACAAAAAACAAGCTCAAACTTATATTTAATAAACCCTTTCAATTAATAATCTTTCATGATTTGATTAACTGTATTTTTTGAAGAAAGTAAAGCTAAAGGGATACCCCCACCTGGATGAACTGTTCCACCTACATAATACAACCCTTTATCAAATTTATCCTTATTATCTTTCCTATTCATTATTTTAAATAAAGAATTTTGATTTATTCCATAAATGGAACCCTTATAAGCTCCTGTATCTTCAACTAGAGTGTTTGGTGTTAGTATTCTCTCACATTCTATATGTTCTTTTATAGGTTCATTCAACTTATCAGACAGCAAATTAATGACAGCCTCCCTTAGCTTATTTACACTTTTTTCAGCTGTTAATTCTAAACTTGCAGGAACATTAACCATTACAAACCAGTTTTCACAGTTGTTTTTAGCGTGATGACTATCAATTTTGGAACTAACGTTTACATATACAGTTGGTTTATCAGGAAAAACAACATCATCAATAATCTGACTGAATTCTTTTTGATAATCATCTGAGAAAAAAACATTATGGAGTTTTAAATCTTTAAATACTTTTGAAACTCCCCAGTAAAAAACAATTCCAGAAGTAGATAATTTGCTTGTTGGTAAATTAAATATATCGCCCATTAATTTACGAGTAAAGCAATAATCAATATTGGAAACAACTATATCAGCAGACAAGTGAGAATTAGAAGTCTTAATTAACCATGAATCATTGTTGCTTACTGATAGCACTAACTTGATTATTTAATCTAATATCAACTCCCAAATCAACAGCCAACTTCTCTAAACCCTTTGGAATAGAATTCATCCCATTATCTGGGTAATATGCACCTTTACAAAGCTCAACTACTGAAAGCTGATTCATAAAAGCAGGTGTTTTGAAAGGTGATGAACCAGTATAGGTAGCAAATCGGTTAAACAACAACTCAACTTTATCATTATTAATCACTTTCTTGTTGTATTTAGCCATTGAAGTGAAAATTGAAAAAACCCCTAACTTTAAAAACCATTTCATGGCAGCTTTCAAAAATGGAAGGTTGAACTTAATTTTTCCGGATAAAAACGTCTCTTCAGAAAGTTGGTACACTAATTCCCAATGGCTTAATCAGCTTTATAAATTTTGAGCTAGAAAAATTTGCAACATTTTCTATTGATTTTGCAGTTTTATTAACATCGTCAAAAACATCAAAATACGATTTATCATTGAAAAAATAACGAGTAACTAAATCTAGCTTTTTATATGTGTAATAATCTCTTGGATTTTTGTTGCAAGAAACAAAAACATCATCTAACCATTCTGGATAAGTGAATAAACTCGGACCAGCATCAAAAGTATAGCCATTAAATTTAACAACACCTGCTTTACCACCAGTATAATTGTTTTTCTCGATAAGAATAACATCGTGTCCTAATGATGATAACCTACAAGCTATAGAAAGGCCCCCTATTCCAGCTCCAAGAACTACTACTTTCATAATTCACAAATTTATTATTTGCTGTTTCATTTAAAAGAATAAATCTTAAAATCATTTTAAAATCTTTATATTTAAACTTAAACAAAACAGAAAAAACAACCATTATGAAAAAAATAATACTATTGCTAACCTTCTTTTTACCCGTGTTTTTCATTGCTCAAAACACGCTCTTATCAGAAGACTTTGACAACTATACAGCTGGCAACTATATAGGAAACGAATCAACTAATTTTACCACATGGACTAACGCTCCAGGAACACCTGAAGATGCATTTGTTGTAAATACAAACTCAAGTAGCCCAAGTAATTCAGTTCAAATACAAGGAAACACCGGACCTACAGATGTAATGATGACTTTTCCATCAATTTACACTTCAGGTAAATATGAGTTTTCAATGAAATTTTTTGTGACAACTGGAAGAGGGGGGTATTTCAACATTCAAGAAACTCAGACTGCAGGACAAGGTTGGAAATTAGACGTGTTTTTCAGCTCTGGTGGAGTGGTTGAAATTTTAGGTGGAAGCACACCTGGATCAGCTCAATACCAACAAAACACTTGGGTAGATGTTAAGGTTGTAATTAATTTAGATACTGATAATGCAGATGTTTATTTAGATGGAAACATGGTTCATTCATATGTATTTTCAAGTGGATCTGATGGAACAGGAACAAATGCATCGTTTGGAGGAATAAACTACTTTGCATTCGGAGGAACATCAGCTACACCAGAGGCTGCAGAATATTTCATAGACGATGTTATGTTAGTAGATGTAACTGGTGTTGGGCTTGAAGAAAATAACGCTTTCAATTTCAATGTTTATCCAAACCCTGTAGAAAATTCACTTTTCATTAACGCTAAAAACATTAATGCTGGAAATTACAATCTTGAAATTTTTGACATTACTGGTAAATTGGTTTTATCTCAAGAAATCTATACTTCAGATGTATTATCTAAAGAAATCAATCTTAATGTTGAATCAGGAATGTATACGGTTACATTATCTAATGAAAACACTATTTCAAGTAAGAAATTTATGGTGAAATAAAACTTTTACAACTCTTTTTAAGACCACCTTCGGGTGGTTTTTTTTTTATCTATTTTTTCAAAAAAGAGTTGAAATTCAGTGAAAACCATCTGAAACGTTGGGAAGTTATTGTAAAATAATATAATATTAAAAAATTAGATTTACAAATAATTTAACGTTAAATTAATTAAGCAAACAAATTGCGAAGTCATTAATGGATTCTCAATTAAAAAATATAGACCGATTAAAAGACACCATCCTACCATTTCTTTTGGCAGTAGGGTTTAATGGTAAAGTAATGTCTATAGGTAAAGGTTTAATAAAACTCATCGGAGAAGACATTCATTACAATCATGTAGATGATTATTTCAATTTCTCACACCCTAATTCATTTAATGATTGTATTAAAATTACAAACGAGAACAAACTTATTAGAACAAATATTAAGAACAAAACCACTGTTTTAAAAGGAAATGCTCACATCTACAATAAAGAACGAATTATTCTATTTTTATTTGTCCCCATATTCACTGATCAAGACACACTATCAACATCAGGGTTAACTTTATCCGATTTCCCAGAAAATTCTGTGATGGCGGAATATTTATTTCTTATTGAAAGTAAAAGGAGTGGCATAGAAGAAGCCAATAAGATTATAGCAAATTTTCAAAAACAAAATAAAGATCTACAAAAATCATACAGCGAAGTTGAAAACATTTCAAGACTACCATCAGAAAATCCCTAACCCTGTAATTAGAATTAATGATGAGGGTATTGTTATATACGCCAATGAATCATCTTTAGAAAGTTTTCTGGATTATTTAGACTTAAAAATAGGAGACCCTGTTCCAGACAGCTTCAACATTCTATTAAATCAAGCATATTCCTCCAGAAATGGCATTTTTGACAAAACCATTGAATTAGGGCCAAAAACATATTCTATAACCATAATCAAAGTAGCGAATAGAAATTATTTCAACCTATATGCCCTAGAAACAACCAACTCCAAAAATGAAATACATCAGGAAAAAAATCAACTTCAAAACCTACAATCGGAGCTTAGTTTGGTGAAAGACAATTTAGAGGAAACAATAAGTTTTCAAACAAGCAAATTGGAGTTATCTAAAATCGATTCACATGAAAACTTAAAACAAGTAGCAATAATTCAAAACATTTTCTTGGACAATTCATCAAACCTTGATGATCTAGAAATATTTTTCAAACCAAAACACATTGCATCTGCTGATTTCTTTCTGATTGAACCTACAGACATAGAAAACTATATTTATGTAGTTGTTGGCGACTGTGTAGGTCATGGTTTACCAGGAGCTTTTTTGTCAATATTTTTTGCAAATGAGGTTAAGAACGCACTTAAGAAATATGAAATAGATTCTTCATTAATTTCAATTTTTAATAAAATTGAACACAATGTTTTTTCAAGTGAATTTTATTCAAAAATTGACAGCTTCACATCAACAGATTTTACAATAATTAGAATTAATACTATTACTAAAAATGTTGAATTTGCTTCAAATAATCAAAACTTCATTTCTTACGATAGTACAATTAATGAAATTTATGAACCTACAAATGACACTACTTTTGCTGGTATTAAATCTAGAATTAATTCGAAAAAAATAAAAAGTGGAAATTTCAATGCACAAAACAAACAACTAATTTTATTTAGTGATGGGATAATCAATCAATTTGGTGGTGAAAAACAAAAAAAATTAAAAAGAAGATATCTATACCAATGGATTACATCATCTAAAGTTTTTAAAGAAAACAAATGCTTTATCGAAGAGCTTTTCAACAATTACAAAGACAAGGAAGAACAAACAGATGATTGTGTTTGGTTAAGTTTTAAAATTTAATTTCTCGGAATTGAATAGCCAATATTTTTTGTTCTTTCGGTGTACTCAACCTGTAAATTTTGAGTAATTTCCCCAATCAACCCCTTTCCTATTACTCTTTCATCAATAGCTATCACATGGCTTAACTCACCCATTGTTCCTGTGGTAAAAACTTCATCAGCAGTATAGAATTCAGTAAGTGAGCACCTCTTCTCTCTGAATTGAACACCTGTATCTTTTGCGATTTCAATAACTTTTTCTCGAGTAAGTCCTGGAAGGCAACTGTCTGCATAAGGTGTAACTAAAACTTTATTTTTAACATAAAAAACATTTGTTGCATTGGTTTCAGAAACCATGCCGTCTAAATCCAACATCAATGCATCATCTGCCCCATAAATATTAGACTCAATTTTTGCTAAAATATTATTTATTAAATTATTGTGATGGATTTTTGAATCCAAGCATTGAGGTGAATTTCTTCTTATAGATGAAGTTACTAGCTTAATACCTTCATTTCCATAAACAGGAGGCTTAAATTCTGGTAAAACAATTAGAGTGCAGCCATATATATTTAATTCTGGATTCATTCCAGATGTTGTTTTCAGGCCCCTTGAAAGAGTTAACCTTATGTGAACACCATCATACATTTCATTGGCATTAAGACAAGAGAAAATAGCTTCTTTAATAAAATCTCTTGAAGGAATATTTTTAAAATGCATGGCTTTTGCTGAATCGAATAAACGATTTAAATGCGCTTCTAATTGAAATATCTTTCCTTTATAAACTCTTAATCCCTCCCAAACACCGTCTCCTCCTTGAACTAAACTATCCAAAACTGAGATTTTGGCATCTTCTCTTAATATTAATTCATCTCCAACATAAATTAGGGTTCCGTCATTTTTAGGGTTAGGCTGATTAAATTTAGACATAGAATTAAGATTGGAATTTTAGAATTTGATTATAATGTATTAAACATTTCTCATAAATGTCAATTAAGTGAATAGGTAATTTTTGATCATTAGAAACATACTTACCAAAAGAATTACTAGAATGAACGTTATTATACCAGTATTTTGCCCAAATACCGTCTTCTTTTAATGGCCCTTTTTCCCAATTGAGCATTTCAACAGAAAAAGGAATAGAAGCCAATGAGCAAATCCTTTTTAAAGCTTTTTCTGGGTTTTGTAAAATTTCTTTAGAATCAACTACAACAAATGGAATAGCTTTATTTGTTAAATATTCTATTAACTCGAGTTGAATTTCATAACAAGTATCTAGCATAGTTGGATTTCCTACATGTTTAGAGTAAGACATCAACATGTCTCTAGGATCCCTGGTTAAAATAATGTTATAAAAATTATCAAGAAAACTCCAATTCAAATCAATTAAATGATTAGCCATGTTTTTAATAAAAAACACTGGCTTATTTATTGTTGGATTTACTATCTGTTCAATAATGTTTTCTGGAATTAGCTCCATTGACTCAAGTACTTCTTTTCTTGAGGGTCTCCAAACTCCTGAATAGTTTAAAAAATATCCAAAAAGAGGCTCATCAACTACTTTAGCATCATTTCTATTTGCAAAAGAATACATCAATGCTGTTGAAATATTTCTTGGCCCAGACCAAAGTGCTATTTTAATAATTTTACTCACCTTTAAAAGCCTGAAAAAGCATCATCACCCCTTGGGTCTGCCCCTGCCTCAATAGATCCATCATCTTTTATTAGGATTGCATCTACTCTATTCATTGAATTCACACTTTTGAAAGAGTGACCCATTTGCTTTAATTTTTGAACAGCCAAACTATCGAATTTATTAGCTTCAATTTTAATCTCATCTGGTTTCCATTGATGATGAAATCTTCCAACTGTTACTGCGTCTTGAATTGACAAATCATACTCAACAACATTTAAAATCGTTTGTAAAACTCCTGTTATAATTGTAGAACCGCCAGGAGTACCAACAACCATAAACAACTTTCCATTCTTTTCTAATATTGAAGGAGTCATTGAACTTAACATTCTTTTGTTAGGTTGAATTGAATTAGCTTCCCCACCAATTAAACCGTAAAGATTAGGATGCCCTGGTTTAGAACTAAAATCATCCATTTCATTATTCAACAAAAAACCTGCATCTCCCACTATTACACCAGAACCATAAGATGAATTTAGAGTGGTAGTTACTGAAACAGCATTACCATAAGGATCAACTATTGAATAATGAGTAGTTTCTTCACTTTCACTAGACACAAAATTTCCTGGATCAATAGAATCGCAACTTGTTGCAACACTAGAACAATAATTTGACATTCTTTGAATTAAATACGAAGAGTCTAATAAACTATCTAAAGGTATTTTTATAAAATCTGGATCTCCATAATATTTTGAACGATCAGCAAAAGCTCTCTTCTCTGCTTCAACAATACAATGAATAGCTTCAGAAGAATGTAAACCCATTTGTTTTAATTTATAGGGTTCTAGCATTTTCAACATTTGTAAAAGACAAGCACCTCCGCTTGATGGAGGACCCATGGAAATTAACTTGTAATTCTTAAAATCACCTATTAAAGGCTCTCTCCATACACTTTGGTAATCTTTTAAATCTTTTAGTGTAATTAAACCTTTACTCCTTTCCATTTCTTGAGTAATTTTTAAAGCTGTTTCACCTTCATAAAAACCTGCTCTTTTAGCATTCTTTATAAGTGATAATGTATGGGCTAAATCAGTCAAAACAATTGTATCGCCTTCATTCCAAATATCTTTATTAATAAAAGAAGGTGACAAACTGTTAAATTTCAATTTAGATTTTATGTAATAATTTAAACCTTCAGCCTCTAATTGAGTAAGCGAAAATCCAAATTGAGCTAAATCAATTGCAGGCTGAACCAAATCTAC
>CALSPA010000013.1 GCA_943788115.1 uncultured Flavobacteriales bacterium | reverse complement strand
TTGGTGCTACTGATCCAGCTGAAGCAGAAGAAGGAACAATTAGAAAAGCATATGCTGAATCTAAAGGCAGAAATGCAGTACACGGATCTGATAGTGATGAAAATGCTAATATTGAGTGTAATTTTCATTTTGAAGTAGCAGAGCTAGTGTAAAAAAATTACTTACCAACTTTTAAAAGCTGTATTTTAATACAGCTTTTTTTTTATTCAAAATGTTCCATTTAATAAAATTTGCATTATATATGATATACCATTGATGTATATTATGAGAAAACCATCCTTACTATTATCGCTTGTATTCTGTACTTATTCAATCATTTTCTCTCAAGAGATGATTAAATTCGATGAGAAATCAATTGTAATTACAAATCAAGTTGCAATCTCAGCCTGTAAATTATACAATGAAACAAATTATGGTAATGAGTTAATAATCAATGTATTAACTAGAAAAGAAAACAAGAAGCTTAAAGATAGAGAAAAAGTCAATTTTTCAAGAGTTAGAGTAAAAAAATTAGCCGCTTACTTTAAAGACACATTAGGAGTTGAAGCTCATAATATTCTCACCCAATTTAAACCTTTTGATGATAAAAAGAATAAAGGAAATGGCCATCCTTTAACTGGAGTTACATGGACAAGAGATAATTTCAAAAAAATATCTAATAGAAGTGGCATTTATCAACTTGTTATTATAAAAGAAGAAATGCTTACCGCAACTGGAAATGTTAACGACACAATAAATGGTGTTCAAATAATAAAGTACAACAATAAATATGGAACGTATTTTCATGGAGATTATACAACAGGTTTTATTCCCCCTCAAGCATTTAATTCGGATTGTAAGGAAATAACCATTGAATTAAAAGAATTTTTCACCCCATCTGAAATTTTACTTGCAGGATTAACTACTACAAGCGGAGATAAAATGTTAAGAACTGGAGGGATGATACACATAATGGCTTATTGCAACGGAAAAGAAATTCCGCTTAAAAGGGGAACCAAAGCAGAAATTAAATTCCTAAATTTTACTGAGTCATATGGAATCTTTTTTGGAAATAAAAAAAGTGGCCTAATAGATTGGGAGATAGATGAAAGTATTGAAACGATTTTAAATCCGTTTGATTTTGATGAAGAAACAGAAGAAGAGGGAGGATTAAAAGTTCTTACTGATAAATTTGGATGGATAAATTGTGATGCTTTTGTAGATGACAAAGGCCCAAGAACTGAGCTAGTAGTTAATTTAAAAGAGAAAGTTGAAAACTCAACTGCTTTTCGTTTAATTTTTCATGATATTAAATCTGTATTACCAGGATATTATACAAACAATGATCGTTCTAAAGTTAAATTCACTAATCTACCGACAGCAAGGAAAACATCTTTACTTGTCTTTCAATTAGTAAAAGATAAAGACATAATTATTTGGGCAATTAAAGAGTTGGAAACAGGAAAAGATAAAGTAGTATCTGACTTAAAATTTAAAACAACAAGTCTAAAAGAATTCAAAAAAACAACAGATTTAATCTGGTAAATCTATCATATAGAATCCATAACCTTAATAATTACTTTACAAGATTCTTCGATTTCTTTGTCTGTTATTATTAAAGGAGGTGCAATTCTAAAGCTTTGAGGGTTTGATAAAAACCAAAATGCAAGCACTCCCCTTTCCTTACAACCATCAACTACTTTTTGAACCACATCATCGTTTTCCATTTCAATAGCGAAAAACAAGCCCTTTCTTCTTATTTCTTTTACTAAACGGTGATTTAATAAAGATTCAAACAATTGACCTTTACTTTCGATTTGATCTAAAATAGAATTAGAAGTGAGAATATTTAAAGACTGCTAATGCTGCTGCACAACAAACAGGATGACCACCAAAAGTTGTTATGTGACCTAATTTTGGATTATGGGTTAACTCATTCATATTTTCTTTCGAAGAAACAAAACCACCCATTGGCATTCCTCCACCTAAAGCTTTACCTATAGTTAATACATCGGGAATTACATTGTAATGCTCAAATGCAAAAAGTTTACCCGTTCTCCCAAAACCGGTTTGTATTTCATCAAAAATAAGCATTGCCCCAACTTCATTGCACCTAGCTCTTAACGCATTAATAAATTCTAAAGAAGGAATTCTAACACCCGCATCTCCTTGAATAGGTTCAATAATAACACCTGCTGTTTTTGTTGAAATTGTATTCAGTTGATTTAAATTATTGAAGTCGATAAACCTTATTTCTGGAAGTAAGGGATAAAATGCACTTTTTTTCTGTTCATTACCAGTTACACTTAAAGAACCATGAGTAGAGCCATGGTAGGCTCCATTAAAAGAAATGATTTCTTTTCTACCAGTTACTCTTTTCACTAACTTGAGTGCTGCCTCATTGGCTTCAGTACCAGAATTAACAGGGTAAAAAACATCTAATTCATTAGGAAGTAAACTACATAGCTTGTTGGCAAGTTCATTCTGAACAGATTGTTTATATTCTCCGTAAACCATAACATGAAGATGCTCATCTACCTGATTTTTTATGGCTTTATTAATTTCTAAATTATTGTGTCCTAAATTAGAAACTGCAATTCCTGAAATTAAATCGGTATATTTTTTTCCTTGTTTATCAAAAAGATAAATACCATTTGCTGAAGCGATTTCGATTCCCATTGGAAATGGTGTGGTATATGCTAAGTGGTCATTTGACATCTAAAACTAAAATGTAATACAAATATAAAGTAACGACTAAATCCTAACTCCCATTACACAAACATCGTCTATTTGCTCTAAATCTCCTTTCCAAGAGTTAAACTCATTTCTTAAAGCAATAAGTTGCTTATCCATTTGATTATCTTTTATTGAAAGTATAAATTTCTGAAAGTTGGGAGATTTATATTTTTTACCATTAACACCACCAAACTGATCTACAAATCCATCGGAGAATAAATACAACAAATCTCCTTTATTTACTTTCAGGTAATTGTTAGTAAACGGTTCTTTTGTCACAAACATTCCAATGGGCTGTTTATCTGGAACTATTTCTTCAATAGTATCATTACCAGATCTAATTATCCATAAAGGATTATTAGCTCCAGACCATTCTAAATCTCCACTTTCTATATCTATAGAACAAAGTGAAATATCCATCCCATCTCTTATTTCTTGATCTGAATTACCAAACCTTTTAACAACTAAGTCTCTGGTACGGTTTAAAATCAAAGATGGCTTAGTAATTCCTTCTTCTAAAAGTGCTTTAGACAATACGTTGGAGCATATTACAGAAACCATAGCTCCTGGAACACCATGACCAGTACAATCGGCAACTGCAAAATATATTTTCCCATTGTATTTTTCAATCCAGTAAAAATCACCAGACAAAATACCCTTTGGTAGATAAAGAATAAAATTTTCTAACTGAAAGTTTGTTAATGAATTTATATTAGGAAGAATAGCATTTTGTAGTCTTTTTGCATAATTAATGCTATCAGTAATGTCTTTATTTTTTTGCATCACTAGATCTTCAGCATTTTTTCGCAAAGAAATATCAACATCAATGATAATATAGTTTGAAAGAAGACCATCACTATCATAAATAGGAGTTATGGTTGAGGACTCCCAAACATGTTCACCATTAGCAGTAACATTTAAAGAATCATATTTATATGGCTTTTTTGTGCTTTTACAAATATTAAGTATTTCACCTATTTCTTTATAATTACTTACATCAACAATATTCCTCCCTCTTTCAATTAATAATTGATCAAAAGTTAAGTTATTAAGCTTTTCAAAACTGTCATTCACCCATTCAACATTTCCGTTAGCATCAAGAATTAAAATTATATTTTCAGTTTTACTCACAACTAGAGAAAGTCGCTCAAGTATTTTATTCTTTTGTTGAACTACTGCTTTCTGATGTTCTATCAATTTATTTTGACTATTGATTTTAATTAACCTCTCAACAATAAAAATCAACCCTAATACAACAACCAACAGTAAAAAAATTAGCAATTTATTGAATGACTCTTCACTTTTTAATTTTTCATCTGTAACAGCTATTTGTAATTCATGTTGTAAACTGTCTTCTTTCTTTTTTGTTTCGTATTCATATTTGAATTGTTGTTGTATCAATGATTTTTTTGACTCTTGAGCACTTATACTATCTTTCATTTGAATGTGCAGCTTCAACATTTCTAGAGATGCTCTGTTATTGTTTTCTTTTTCATAAATATCGCTGAGTAATTTCGCTACAGCATTAATCTCGCTTGGATAACCTAAACCTTGAGCAATCCCCAAAGCTTCTAAAGCGTATTTTTTAGCAGCTTGTAATTCTTCTTTTTCGTATAAAACTTTTGAGATTCCCATACTTGAAATTGCAATTCCTTGTTTAAAGTCAATCTCCTTTCTAATGGAATAGCTTTTTTTGAAATAAAACAGAGCACTGTCTAAATTATTTTGATTAAGATGATAATCTCCTAAATAATTAAGGCAATTCGATACAGGTTTTTGAGCATCTAGCTTAGTACTAAGTTTGAGCGAATTGAAATAATAATTCAATGCAAGCTCTCTATTACCTTGACCGTGCAAAACTCCTCCAATACGTAATTTTACATTTGCAATAAAGTGTTCATTCCCATCTTTTTCAATAAAAGACAAACTCTTTTGATAATACTCTAAAGCCTTATCAAGCTCCTTTTGGTCACTATAAATGGAAGCAATATTAGACAAACTCAATCCTATGTTTAAATTATTGCCGAATTCTTTTTCTATCTCAAGACTACGCTGAAAGTATTCCAAAGCCTTTGGAGCATTACCTTGATTTTGCAATACATGTCCAATATTACCGATTGCGGTTGCTAACTCCTCTTTATTGCCTGTCTTTTCATAAATCGCAAGGCTTTTGTTTAAATAATTGAGGCATTTATTAATATCACCTTTACTCATATAAACAAACGCGATATTATTTAAAGCTCCTGAATAGTGGTTTAACATTGCCCTCTCTTCACTTTCACTTGGAGAATTCGCTAATTTTTTTTCTGCAATTTCAATAACTTTATTACACAATGGAATCATTGTGTCAATATTTTGAACATAAAGTAGCCCCGATAAACCTAAATAGCTTTCAGCTAAAATAGTATCAGCAGTATTTACATTAGATATAATTACATTTAAACTATCTATTTCGCGCTGAACTTTTTTTAAAAAAACTTGTCCAAATAGACCTATTGGAAAACAAAGAGATAGTATAAAAAATATTTTTTTCATTATGAATATTCAAATTAAACACTTTATCCCAATTTATATTGCTCAAAATACAATTAATAGACCATTAAATCCTAACTCCCATAACGCATACATCGTCTATTTGCTCTAAATCACCTTTCCAAGAGTCAAACTCTTTAGATAACAATTGGTTTTGTTGATTCATCGATTTATCAGAAATAGAAAGGAGCAATTTCTTAAAGTTAGCAGACTTGTATTTTTTTCCAGATTTACCTCCAAACTGATCTGAAAAACCATCGGAATAAATATGAATAACATCACCTTCCTGTAACTTCACCTTTTTGGAGGTAAAAGGTATGTTTTTACCTAAATAATACCCAACAGGTCTTTTATCAGATTTGAATTCCAATATTTCATTATTTCTAATAAGAATTAAAGGGTTTCTTGCACCAGAAAAAAACAGCTCATTTGTTTTTGTATTTAAACAGCAAAAAGCAATATCCATACCATCTCTTCTTTCACCTGAAACTCCTTTTTGATTAAGAGCAGACTTAATTTTACCGCTTAATTGATTTAGTATTTCGTCAGTTTTTTTTATTCCTTTCTCAATAATTATTTCATTTAAAAATGAAATTCCTAGCATACTCATAAATGCACCAGGAACACCATGTCCAGTACAGTCAGCAACTGTAAAAAATGTAAAACCTTCTTCTTTATACACCCAATAAAAATCACCAGAAACAACATCTTTGGGCTTAAACAAAATAAAACACTCTTGTAAACTATTAGCAATGTAATTATCTGAAGTTAAAATAGCCTTTTGAATTTGCTGAGCATATTTAATTGAATCTGTTAATTCTTTATGAGATTCATCTAACTTAAAATGCTGATTTTCTATAATTCTTTTCTGGTTATTCGAATGCAAAAATCGATTAATTAAAAATATCACAAAAGCAACTGCAAGAATTCCTATTAATGTTAAACCAGAAACAAAAGTGTAAATGCTTTTTAATTTTTCATCTTTAATAATAATATCTTTTTGATGTATTAATAGTTCACTTAAGTGCTTAATGCTATCTGCTTGTTTTTTCAGTTCATAATCTTTATCTATTTCAAATTTATAAAGTTCTTGTTCGGCCGTCATTTTAGCTAACGAATCATTAGCTAAAACAAATGTTTCATGCATTATCAATGCATTGTTCTTATCACCCAAATCTTTATAAATCTTATATAAAGCTTCACTTATCTCTTTAAGCTCTTTAAATGCTCCAATTTCTTGAGCTATCTCAAAAGCATCTGTGTAATTAGCTTTCGCTTTTTTTATGTCACCTTTAATTAAATAAACTTTTCCTAAACAAATTAAAGATTCGGCAGCTACTGGCGAAGCTCCTTTTTGTAAATTAATATTAACACTCCTTTTAAAATAGTTTAATGCATCTTTATGATTGCCTTGAGCTAAGTATATTTTCCCAATACATAATAAAGCAATACCACTTTTATTTCCCATTTTAATATCCTGGGATAAACTTTTATTACAATATGTTAATGCCTTTTCATAATCACCCATTTCAAAATATACATTTCCAATATTACATAAGGCTGCAGGATTCACAATATCTAATTCTTGCTGTAACGTTAAACTTTTTTGATAATAAGAAATTGCCTGCTCATAGTTCTTTCGAGTGAAATAAATATTACCGATGTTATTTAAAGTATTGCCAATACCTTTCTTGTCACCAATAGTTTTCTTAAGTTTTAAACTTCTTTTATAATAAATAAGTGCTTGCTCATAATTCCCTTGTCTTCTAGATAAACTTCCCATATTATTGAAGACAGCTGCTTGAACTTTATTATTATCCATAGAAATATCTAAAGCCATTTTATAATATTCTAAGCCTTTTGTATTATCTCCTTTACCTGCATAGACATTTCCAATAGAAATATATATACTACTCAAATTTTTAAGATCTCCTATTTCCTGTTTTATTTTAATACTTTTATTAGAACAGGCTAAAGACTTATCGAAATTAGATTGTTTAGAATAAGCATTTCCTTGATAATTAAGCGCATTAGCCATTTGCTTTTTATTAGAAATAGCCACTGAAAAATCATATTGAAATTTGGCAAAACATAAAGCACTATCTGGCATATCAAGGTTTAAATAGCTTTTGGCAATTTCATTTACAGCATTTAAACGAGAAGTGTCAGGCAAAGATGTGTTATTCCAAAGATTTTTAAGAGAATCTAAATTTAAGTTAGCAGATAAGGTAAAATTAATAAGGAAAAACAATAAAAATGAAATAATATTTCGCATTGTTTAAATATATGAAATCATATTAAATAAAATAATTTGTATATGATAAACTTAATTTAAACTTAAATTATAAATTCGTGAAAAATTAAACTAAAAGAACATGTCAAAAGGAATCTTCACCATGCCTTACCCTTCTAATGAGCCTGTTAATAGCTACGCTCCTGGAACAATTGAAAGAGAAAATCTTCTTAACAAATACAAGGAAATGTATAATCAGAAACCTATACATGTTCCTCTATACATAGGAGGTGAAGAAATAGAAACTGACAATAAGTTAAAAATGTCTCCTCCCCATGATCACAAGCATACTCTTGGACACTTTAGTGTTGGAACAAAAGAGCATGTAAGCAAAGCAATAGATACTGCACTAGCAGCCAGAGAACAGTGGTCTAACATGCCTTGGGAACACAGAGCAACTATCTTTTTAAAAGCTGCTGATTTATTAGCCGGTCCATACAGAGATGAAATGAATGCTGCTACAATGCTAGGACAATCTAAAAATGTTTTCCAAGCTGAAATAGATGCTTCATGTGAATTAATAGATTTTTTAAGATTTAACGTTGCTTACGTACAACAAATATATGATGAGCAACCCGAATCTGCAGATGGCATTCTTAACCGTTTAGAATATCGACCACTTGAAGGTTTTGTATTTGCAATTACCCCTTTTAATTTCACTGCAATTGCGGCTAACCTTTGTGCAGCACCTGCAATGATGGGAAATGTGGTAGTTTGGAAACCTGCAGAAAGCCAAATGTATTCTGCTCAAGTTATTATGAAATTATTTAAAGAAGCTGGTGTGCCAGATGGTGTAATTAACATGGTTGTTGCTGATGGTCCTGAAGCTGGTGAGGTAGTTTTTAATCATAAAGATTTTGCTGGTCTTCATTTCACAGGATCTACAGGTGTATTTAAACACTTATGGAAAACCATTGGTAATAACATAGATAAATACAGAACTTATCCAAGAATAGTTGGTGAAACGGGCGGTAAAGATTTTATTGTTGCTCACCCATCTTCAGACCCTCTACAGGTTGCTGCAGGAATTTCAAGAGGAGCCTTCGAATTTCAAGGACAAAAATGTTCAGCAGCATCAAGAGCATATTTACCAAGCAACTTGGCAGATCAAATTATTTCTAGAGTTAAAGAAGACATTGCTTCATTTAAAATGGGCACAACAGAAGATCCTTCGAATTTTATAAATGCTGTTATTTCTGAAGTTTCATTTGACAAAATTGCAAGCTATATTGACTTTGTAAAAGAACAAAATGATGCAGAAATAGTTGCTGGTGGCGGTTACGATAAATCTAAAGGATATTTCATTGAACCAACTGTAGTAAAAACATCTAATCCAAAATTCAGAACAATGTGTGAAGAAATATTTGGACCAGTTATTACTATATACGTTTATGATGAAAATGAATTTGAATCTACACTAGATTTAGTTGATTCTACTTCAGATTATGCATTAACTGGTGCAATCTATTCAACCGATAGATATGCAATAGTAAGTGCAATGAAAAAATTAGAAAATGCTGCAGGTAATTTCTACATAAATGACAAACCTACTGGAGCAGTAGTTGGTCAACAACCATTTGGAGGTGCAAGAGGTTCTGGAACAAATGACAAAGCTGGTTCTTATTTAAACTTAATAAGATGGGTATCGCCTAGAACAATAAAAGAAGCTTTAGTTCCTGCAACAGATTATCGTTATCCTTTTTTAGGATAATGAGCACCAATATAAAAGCCGTTATTTTTGACATGGACGGCTTAATAATTGATTCTGAACCACTTTGGAGAAAAGCAGAAATGGCTGTTTTCAAGTCCATGGGATACGATTTCACAGAAGAAATGTGTATACAAACTATGGGTATGAGACTCGATACTGTTGTTAAGTTTTGGCACGAAAAATTAAAATGGTCTAACCCATCTATTGAAGAGGTTGTTCAAAATATTCAGAACAAGCTAATAGAAAATGTAAATAACTTTGGAGAACCATTAGAGGGAGTAATTGAAACAATAAAACTTCTTAAAGAATCAAACATTCCAATAGCAATTGCATCATCATCATCATTTAAGATAATTTCTGCCGTGACTAAAAAACTTGCAATTGAAAGCTATTTTGACATCATTCATTCTGCTGAAAATGAAAAACAAGGAAAGCCAAATCCTGCTGTATTTAATTCAACAGCAAAAATGCTTGGGTTTAATAATGAGAACTGCTTGGTTTTAGAAGATTCAAAATTTGGTATGTTAGCAGCGATAAATGCTGGTATGAAAGTAATTGTAATTCCAGAAAATGGAACAAAGCCAACATGGGCTAAAGAAGCAGATAGAACCCTGAGTTCTTTAAAAGATTTTAATTTGCAGCAGCTATCATTTTCTTAACCTCCTCTATCTCTAAATCCCAATTGTAATTAGGTGTTTTATCAATCACATCTTTAATTTTATCAAGAAGATTTTCTAAAAAAATTATGTGTTGTTTTGAAGTTGGATTAAAAGGCACATGTGCCATTGACTTTCTAATGTCCTGCACTAAATCAATTGTTTGAATTGAATCATTAGAGAAACAATAGGCTTTAAATTTATTCCAAATAAATTCAACAGCTTCATCCGAAGGATGAAGCATGTCTTTTTTATAAAAACGATAATCTCTTAATTCATCCATCATAATTTCATAGCTAGGGAAATAAGAAACATTTTCGAAAGAATCCTCTAGTTCACCTACCAACAAATGTAAGAGTGATTTACTTCTGTTATTCTGAACTGCTCCATCAGACCAGTGGCGAACAGGACTAACTGTAAAAATTACATGTTTTGATTTTAATCTAGAAATAACCTCTTTCCAAGAAGAAAGCATTTCATCAAATTGTAAAAATCTTTTGGAAAATTCAGAACCAGAAATTTTATGACAATTACCAACTAACCCATAACTAATATGTTCATAAACAAATGATGTTCCTAAAGTTATTATAACTACTGTATTCTCTGAAATTTGGTTGTTCAATTTTGAAACTTCTAAATTAATTTCATCTAATAGTTCATTTTCACTCTTCGAAGAGTAAAGTCCCGAATGATTCCAGCAATAGAACAACCCATTACTTTTAATGATATCGTTATTGTTAAATTGTTGATTTTCAATAATAATATTTAGATTATTAAGTATGGTAGTTGGATTATACAATGTGCCAAAAGGATAATAATTTCCGAAACCATTAAAAGAAAGGTGTTTTCTTATGTTTTGAGTAAAGCAAGACCCCAATAATAGAAAATCATTAGAATGATTAATCTTTATTCTTTTAGGTTTTAATGATATTTCTTTTCTAAATAATTGAGGCATTTTCATTATACGGAATTATTTAATCTAAATTTTAAATTTAGTTAATAAGAATTTCTTAATAACTATATTTTTTGTGAATAAATAGAACAAATGTTGTCTAGATAACCATCTATATTATTTAATTTTACGGCATAATTCAAATCAAAAGAAATGAATGAATATGGTCTAAGACCCGAAACCGCTAATTTAAAACAATTAGGGTTAACTAATTTATCCAATGCATATTGGAACCTTTCCCCAGCAGAACTTGTAGAAGAAACAATAATTAGAGGAATGGGTGTTTTAGCAGACACTGGAGCCGTTGCTATTGATACTGGTGAATTTACAGGTAGATCTCCTAAAGACAGATTTATTGTATGTGACAGTTACACAGAAGATGCTGTTTGGTGGGGAGATATTAACATAAAATTTTCTTCTGAAAAATTCGACAAACTTTACGACAAGATGACTTCTTATCTTCAGAACAAAGATGTGTTTGTAAGAGACTCTTACGCATGTTCTGATGACAGATATAAATTAAACATTAGGGTAATTAATGAATACCCTTGGTCTAATCATTTTGCAGACAACATGTTTATTTCTCCAGAGATAAATGAATTAAAAGATTTTAATCCAGAATGGCACATTGTAAATGCACCTGGTTTTTATGCAGACCCTGAAAAAGATGGTACAAGACAACATAATTTCGCAGTAATTAATTTCACTAAGAAAATGATTATCATAGGCGGAACTGGCTATACTGGTGAGATTAAAAAAGGAATATTCTCAGTTCTAAACTTTATTTTACCATACGAAAAGAATACATTATCTATGCATTGCTCTGCTAATGTTGGTGAAAAAGGTGACACTGCTGTTTTCTTTGGCCTTTCAGGAACAGGAAAAACAACATTATCTGCAGATCCTCAAAGAAAACTTATTGGAGACGATGAGCATGGTTGGGCTGACGGTTCTGTATTTAATTTTGAAGGAGGATGTTATGCAAAATGCATTGATCTTTCAAAAGAAAAAGAACCTCAAATTTGGGATGCTATAAAATTCGGTTCTATTCTTGAGAATATTAATTTCATTGAAAACACTTCTACAGTTGACTTTTCTGACAAATCTAAAACAGAAAACACAAGAGTAAGCTATCCAATTAATTTCATCGACAATATTGCTGAAGGATCTAAAGGAACTAATCCTAAAAATATATTTTTCTTAACTGCAGATGCATTTGGAGTATTACCTCCGATTTCAAAGCTGAATAAAGGCCAAGCAATGTTTCATTTCATTTCTGGATACACGGCTAAAGTAGCTGGTACTGAAGCTGGTATTACAGAACCAGTAACTGCTTTTTCTGCTTGTTTTGGAGCTCCTTTCTTACCTTTACACCCAACTAAATATGCTGAAATGCTTGGTAAAAAGATGACAGAAAACAATGTGAATGTTTGGCTTATTAATACCGGTTGGACTGGTGGTGCATATGGCGTTGGAAACAGAATGAGTCTTAAGCATACAAGAGCTATGATTACTGCTGCGCTTAATGATGAGCTTGAAAATGTTGAATATAAAACTCATGAAGTCTTTGGTTTAGACATGCCATTATCTTGTCCTAATGTCCCAAGTGAAATATTAAGTCCAAAAAACACGTGGGAAGATAAAGCAGCTTACGATAAAAAAGCATATCATCTAGCTGAACAGTTTGTTAAGAATTTTGAACAATTTGCAGAAAATGCAAATGAAGAAATATTAGCAGCAGCACCAAAAGTTAAGCAACACGTTTAAAACCTGTAGTATAAGATTAGATCAAAATACCCTAATCTAAAATCTGCATAATTACTAGCTGGTAAATATTCATTTTGAGCATCTACTATTTTTTCATTTAAAAATATGTAGTAATTAAATTGAGGTGTAATCTGAAAGGTAAACATGAAATTTTCATTTAACATCCAGTCAACTCCAAAAGAAACATCTATTCCAGTTACAAGATAATTCTTATTATGAGTTCCCTCGAATAAAGCAAGATTATTTGAAACTGTATCTAGCATGTAATTTCCGCTACTATCTAAAAAATTGAATTTTCTATCGAAATATGACGAGTTATTTGAACCATAACCCAAAATTGCATCTATACCAACATGCACTCTAGCACCATTGTAGCCTCTTAATTCCTCTAATCCAAAACGGAAATCATAATAATTGAATGAATTGTCAAAATATCGGTTTACCAAAGATGTATCAGTAGTTGAAACAGGCACAAAGTAGTCATATAACAATACATTACCCTCTGTTAAATAGTTAAGACTTAATCTTAAGTTTTTATCCCTAAAATTTCTTTTGTAACTCAAATTAACCTTCACATTAAAATTATCTTTCCCTGAAACTACTCCCATTAATAAAGGTGAAATATTAGAACCTAAATAATTACGAAATTCTTCAAAAGGTATTGTATCATTATTAAGAATTTCATCTTGAGAAATGAGGTTAAAAGGGCATGATAAAAAGAAAATCGATGTGATTAATATTATTGTTTTTTTCATTAGAATAAGTTTATTTGACCATCAGATTCAGTATTTTTTTTAACATTAACATCAAGGTCAATTTCAACACTTTTATCTTCATTTACCGAACCTATAACTTCACTAGTTCCTTTATTTAACTTATCATCGCTAATTTCAACAACTTCTTGTTCAGTCGGTTCTTCAATTGGCCACTCTTCACCATCAACAACAGGCAACAAGGATATTTCTTTAACCTTCAGCCTGGTTAATTGATTTCCCTGAGCTTTCATTCCTTTAACATCAATTAAATCATTAAGGTTTTCAACCTTATCTTCTAAATCTTTAGTTTCTTTTAAACGCTTATTAAACTCAATTTTAACTTTAGGTAAGTATTGAGTAGATGCTATAGTTAACTCAGATTTAGCACTTTCAGGAATAAAGAGTGTTTTCTTTGAAGTTGTCTCAATTAAAAAACGTTTAACATAAAATATTTCTTTATCACCGTTAAAATAAATACAAGATAAAGGTCTGTTTGGATACCATTTTTCAATTTGCATTAAATCATCATCAAATTTATTGGTAAGCTCAAAACCAGAAAGTTTAAAATGACCCGATTCGTAAACAGTTAAAATTTTATCGTCTCCTTTAAAAGTCCCTAGAGACTTACCTCTTCCTTCGTTGTTAAGCCTTCTAACTACATCATCCCACCAAATTTCTCTAGCAGCAAGTGTTGACCCACCTGTTTCTTTTAATTCTACTTTAGAAATAAAATGTTTAGTAGTTTGATTCCCCTTGGAACCTCTACCCTTAATCATTAGATCACCAAAATCAATATCAAATTTCAATTTTTTAAGCTTTGGCCTAGGTCTCAGTTTTACAGAAACAATCTCTCTCCTACCATTAGGGTTAACAGAGAAGTAATGAATTTTCGACTCTTTCCCGCCACTAGTTAAGTCATATTCCTTGTCTCTAGTAATTGCATTTACAGCAAATCTTTTCATGTAAGACGGACCTCCTTTAGAGTGCTGATATATCATGTGATAAATGGTTCTTAAATCTCCTTTTTTCCATACGGAAGCATGAATAATGCCTTTACCTACAAATTTTTTGTCTGAAATTTTAGTCACCATTAATTTCCCTGTAGAAAAGAAAATTATAATGTCATCTAAATCAGAACATTCTGAAATAAATTCATCTTTTCTTAAAGACCACCCTACAAAACCTTCTTCTCTATTAATGTATAATTTCTTATTTGAGACAATAACCTTTGATGCTGAAATACTATCAAAAACTCGAATTTCAGTTTTTCTTTCTTTTCCTTCGCTAAACTTAGATTTTAAATCTTTAAAATAGTCAATGGCAAACTCAATTAGATGATCTAAATTATCTTTAACAATCTTAATTTGATCTTCAACCTTGACAATATTCTCATCAGCTTTAAAACCGTCAAACTTAGAAATCCTTTTAATTTTAATTTCAGTTAATCGGACAATGTCTTCTTCTTTAACGGGTCGTTTCAATACTTTAACATGAGGTTTTAAACCTTTATCAATTGCTTTTAGTACACCTTCCCAAGTTTCTTGATCTTCAATGTCTCTGTATATTTTATTCTCAATAAAAATTCGTTCCAAAGACATCCAATGCCAAGCATTTTCTAATTCATTTAATTTTATCTCTAGCTCTTGTTTAAGCAATTCTACTGTACGATCAGTTGATCGTTTTAAAATCTCAGTAACTCCTAAAAAAACAGGCTTATTATCCTCTATCAGACAAGAATTAGGAGATATTGACATTTCACAATTAGTGAATGCAAATAATGCATCAATCATCTTGTCAGGTGAAACACCACTTGGTAGATGAATAAGAATTTCAGCTACTGCAGCAGTATTGTCTTCAATTTTCTTAACCTTTATTTTGTTTTTTTCTGTTGCTTTTACAATAGATTCAATCAATTGATCTGTTGTGGTTCCATAAGGAATTTGATCAATCATTAATGTTTTGTTATTAACTTTTTTAATTGAAGCCCTTACCCTAACCTTTCCACCTTTTAATCCATCATTATACTGAGTAAAATCAGCCATACCTCCATTCATGAAATCTGGATACAACTCGACCTTTTTACCTTTTAAATAATTAACACAGCCATCAATTATTTCAATAAAATTATGGGGAAGAAATTTACAAGCTAACCCTACTGCAATACCTTCACCACCATGAGCTAATAATAGTGGAAATTTAACAGGTAAATATTGAGGTTCTTTATTTCTACCATCGTAAGAGCTTAACCAATTTGTCGTTTTGGGATTGAACAAAATATGGTTTCCTAATTTGGTTAATCTTGCTTCAATATACCTTGCGGCTGCAGCTCCATCACCAGTAAGAACGTTTCCCCAGTTACCTTGACAATCTATCAATAAGTCCTTTTGACCAATCTGCACCATGGCATCGCCAATAGAAGCATCACCATGAGGATGGTATTTCATGGTGTTACCAATAACATTGGCGACTTTATTATATCGGCCATCATCGAGTTCATTTAAAGAATGAAGTATTCTTCGCTGAACAGGCTTTAATCCATCTTCAAGAGCAGGAACAGCTCTTTCTAGTATAACATAAGAAGCATAGTCTAAAAACCATTCTTTATACATTCCTGAAAGAGAAATGATTTGATCTTGATTGATTAAATCATGACCATCATTATTGTGATTCAAATCTTCAGGTAAGTTATTTTCTTCTATTTCTTCGTTACTCATAATTAATCCTCAATCTCATCTTCAATAAGGTCCAATTCAACCTTAAGATTCTCAATAATAAATTCTTGTCTATTAGGGGTGTTTTTTCCCATATAAAAAGAAAGAATCTCTTCAATGGTATAATCTTTTGTCAATATTACAGGTTCCAGTCTCATATCTTCACCAATAAAGTATTTAAACTCATCAGGTGATATCTCACCTAAACCTTTAAATCGGGTGATTTCAGGATTTTTACCTAGCTCTTTAAGTGCTTTAGATTTTTCTTCGTCTGAATAACAATACCTTGTTTCTTTTTTATTTCTAACTCTAAATAATGGTGTTTGTAGAATAAATACATGCTTTTTCTTAACTAAATCAGGAAAAAAACGCAAGAAAAAAGTTAATAATAAAAGACGAATGTGCATTCCATCAACATCTGCATCAGTTGCAATAATAATTTTATTATATCTAAGAGAATCCATATCATCCTCAATATTTAGAGCTGCCTGTATTAAATTAAATTCTTCATTTTCATAAACTATTTTCTTAGTTAAACCATAAGAATTTAATGGCTTTCCTCTTAAACTAAAAACTGCTTGAGTTCTGACATCTCTACATTTAGTTATTGATCCACTTGCCGAATCACCCTCAGTAATAAAGATTGAAGTTTCCGCTCTTCTATCATTTTTAATGTCATTATAATGTATTTTACAATCTCTTAGTTTCTTATTATGAAGATTCGATTTTTTAGCTCTTTCTCTTGCAATTTTTCTAATTCCAGCTAATTCTTTTCTTTCCTTTTCAGATTGTTTTATTTTATTTTCTAAATCTTTAACTATTTCAGGGTTTCTATGAAGAAAATTATCCAATTTTTCTTTGAGAAAATCCATTACAAATGCACGAACAGATTTACCATTGGGCTCAATTTCAAGAGATCCTAATTTAGTTTTTGTTTGAGATTCGAAAATAGGTTCTATCACCTTAATACTTACAGCAGCAACAATTCCTTGCCGAATATCTACGGGTTCATACTTATTAAAAAAATCTTTTATCACTTTTGCAATTGCTTCTCTAAAAGCACTAAGGTGAGTACCACCTTGAGTTGTGTGCTGTCCATTAACAAAAGAGGAGTAATCTTCTCCATATCCTCTAGCATGAGTAAAAGCTACTTCAATGTCTTCTCCTTCAATATGAACAATAGGATACAAAGGATCTCCATCCATGTTATTTTCAAGAAGATCTTTTAATCCATTTTTAGAATAAAGTTTATTTCCATTGAAATTTATTGTTAAACCTCTATTTAAATAACAATAATTCCAGAACATTTGCTCTAGATAATTAGCTCTAAAATTAAATTTCTTAAAAATTTCATTATCAGGAATAAACTTTACAAATGTTCCATTAACTTCTTGAGTATCAATTAAGTCGTGTTCTTCAACAACATTTCCTCTTTGAAACTCCACTCCCTTTAGCTTACCATCTCTAATAGATTCTACTTTAAAATAATTTGACAAAGCATTCACAGCTTTTGTTCCAACACCATTTAAACCAACAGATTTTTTAAATGCTTTGGAGTCGTATTTCCCACCAGTATTCATTTTGGAAACAACATCTTTAACTTTACCTAAAGGAATTCCCCTACCAAAATCTCTTATCAGAACTTCATCCCCTTCAATCTTAATCTCAATTTTTTTACCATTGCCCATTACAAATTCATCAATGGAGTTATCCATTACTTCTTTAACAAGAACATAGACACCATCATCGGGAGCAGAGCCATCACCCAATTTACCAATGTACATCCCAGGACGCATCCTAATGTGCTCTTTCCAATCAAGAGACCTAATGTTATCTTCAGTATATTCAACTTTATCTTCAGCCATCAACAAAAAAACTTGGGTTATGGGTAAAAATATGCAATTACTTGAGTAAGAATTGAAAGAATGAAAATGACTTATCAACAACCATAACTGAATTATGGTTTAAATTGTTGAAAATGGAAGAGTATGCTTACTTTAAAAGTGAAACTGCAAGGACTTCTTTCATAGTTTTAAGAAAATGGAATTTCAAACCTTCTAAATAAAGAGGATTAATGTCATCAATGTCTTTTTTATTTGAAGCAGGAAGTACAATTTCTTTGATTCCAGCTCTTTTAGCTGCTAAAATCTTTTCCTTAATTCCACCTACTGCAAGTACTTCTCCTCTCAAAGTTATTTCTCCTGTCATGGCCAAGAATTTTTTAACTTTTCTTTTAGAGTATACAGATGCAAGAGCTGTTAACATTGACACACCTGCCGAGGGCCCATCTTTGGGAGTTGCACCTTCAGGAACATGAACATGAACATTATAACCGTCCATTTCTTCTTGTGTCATACCTAAAATATCATGATTAGACTTTAAAAACTCCAAAGCTAGAATAGCAGACTCCTTCATAACATCTCCTAAATTACCCGTAAGAGTCAATTTACCTTTACCTTTAGTTAGAGAAGTTTCAATAAATAAAATATCACCACCCGTTCTAGTCCATGCTAAACCAGTTACTACACCAGGAACATCATTATTTTTGTATTTATTTCTATCAAACGCAGGACCTAAGATTTTTGCCAATTCTGAAATATCAATATTTGCTTTGAAACTTTCGTTAAAAGCAATTTGCTTTGCTCTATTTCTAATCACTTTTGCAATTAATTTTTCAAGACCTCTAACTCCACTTTCATTGGTATATGAAGAAATTATTTTTTCGATTAATGATTTTGAAAGTTTTATTTGAGTATTAGTTAATCCAAGCTCACTTAATTGCTTAGGAACTAAGTGTTTACGAGCTATCTCTAATTTCTCCTCAATGGTATATCCATTGATCTCAATTATCTCCATTCGATCTCTTAAAGCAGGCTGAATTGTTGAGAGTTCATTTGCTGTTGCAATAAATAAAACTTTAGATAAATCGTATTCAATATCAACAAAATTGTCTTGAAAAGTATCATTTTGTTCTGGATCTAAAACCTCTAATAAAGCAGATGATGGGTCTCCATGATTTGAACGACCTACCTTATCAATCTCATCCAACACAAAAACAGGATTAGACTTACCAGCTTTTTTAATGTTTGATATTATTCTTCCCGGCATAGCACCTATATATGTTTTTCTATGGCCCCTAACCTCTGATTCATCATGCAAACCTCCAAGAGACATTCTAACATACTCTCTTCCAATTGCTTCTGCAACAGACTTACCTAGTGATGTTTTACCAACACCCGGAGGGCCATACAAACACAAAATTGGAGACTTCATGTCACCTTTTAGCTTAAGAACAGCTAAGTATTCTATTATTCTTTGCTTTACTTTTTCAAGACCAAAATGATCTCGATCTAGAATACGCTGGGCTCTTTTTAAATTGAACTTATCTTTAGTAAATTCTCCCCAAGGCAAATCTAATAGCAATTGACAATAGTTTAGCTGAATCCCATACTCAGCTCCAGATGGGTTCATTCTTTCTAACTTATCAACTTCTTTATGAAATGTTTTACCAACTTTATCAACCCACTTTTTATTCTTAGCGTTTGATCTAAGCTCATTTATTTCTTGTTGAACCGGATTCTCTCCCAATTCATTTTGTATTTCTTTCATCTGTTGATGAAGGAAATATTCTTTTTGTTGCTGATCTATATCTACCCTAACCCTAGACTGAATATCATTTTTTAATTTTAATATCTGAAGTTCTTTATCTAAATGCTTAAGCAATGAATTTGCCCGTTCCATAACCCCAGTTTCTTCAAGCATTTTTTGTTTATCCACAACATCTGCTTGCATATGAGATGAAATAAAATTCACTAAAAAAGTTGGACTTTCAATATTTTTAATGGCAAATGATGCTTCTGAAGGAATATTCGGAGATTGTTTAATAATGCTTAATGCCATATCCTTTAAAGAATCAAATAACGCATGAGATTCTTTAGATAAATTCTTTTCTCTTTTATCGTTAAAAGGTTTAACATTTGCAATTAAATAGGGTTCTGACTGAACAAAGCCAACTAAATTCATTCTCTTTTTACCCTGAAGTATTACAGTACTGCTACCATCAGGCATCTTCAATAATCGTATAATTTGAGCAACAGTACCCACACTATATAAATCTTCATAAACGGGCTCTTCAATAGATGAATCTTTCTGAGAAACTACACCAATAATTTTATTTCCTTTATAAGCATCTTGAATAAGCTTAATACTTTTATCTCTACCCACAGTTATTGGCATAACAACACCAGGGAAAAGCACATTATTTCTTAACGGTAGAATAGAAAGCTTTTCAGGGACTTCTTCTGTATTCATTCTATCTTCTTCTTCAGGAGATATTAAGGGGATAAATTCTGTTTCTTGGTCAATTACATTAGAAAAATCTAACCAATCTGATTCTGCAAAAAAGTCACTCATAATATATTTATATTGTCATTTTGACACTAATTTGTTTATTTAAAAAGTCATTATGAAATGAATAAAAACAAATAGAAATGTAACTACTTGAAATTCAGAACATAAAGTAAATAGTCAATTATTTACATTATATATACATCAATAGAAATGCCAAATAAGAAAAAAAGAAAAAAGATTTATTTTAATTCCTATGAACAGCTGTAGATTTAAAAACGTATTCAAGAATTTTTTTATCAACTGGTGAAAAATCAACTTCCCTTCTTTTCATCACAACAACGGCCAGTTCAATGGCCTTTTCAAGCTCATAATCAACAAAACCATCACTACCACCCCAACTATAAGAAGGAATAAACTTTGAAGGGAATCCACCACCAAATATATTTGCAGAAACACCAACAACAGTCCCAGTATTAAACATGGTGTTAATCCCACATTTAGAGTGATCACCCATTATTAATCCACAATATTGAGTTCCAGTATTTTGCATAGATTCTGTGGAATAATCCCAATTCTTAACAAAACTGTAATTGTTTTTAAGATTTGATGTATTAGTATCTGCACCCAGATTACACCATTCACCAATCACACTATTCCCTAAATATCCATCGTGTGCCTTATTAGAAAAACCTTGAATTACAGAATTACCAACTTCACCACCAACTTTACAATGAGGACCAAAAGTAGTTGGACCATAAATTTTAGCACCCATTTTAACAATAGAATAGTCCAATAATGCAAAAGGGCCCCTAATTACCGAACCCTCCATAACCTGAGCATTTTTACCAATATATACTGGACCTTGCTCACAGTTAATCATAGAACCTCTTACAGAGGCGCCTTCCTCGATAAATATATCATTACCAAATACAGTATTTGACTCATGGCATTTAATAGACTTTGTATTTTTCTTTATCCAACTATAATCTTTTAAAATTTCATTACTGTTCTTTAAAAAAATATCTTGCGGACGAAACACTATAGATACTGAAGAGTCGTATTCAATAATAGCGTAATTACTTAAAGAACTTTCTATTGAATCATCATTCTTTGGAAGTGGAGAAATGGCTAAAACATTTCCATCTTTCATTAAAATTGTATTTGGCGTTAATGATTCAATTACACTGAAAAGATCCTCATCTGGTAACAAACCTCCTAAAACTCCTAAATCTGCTTCAGATTCGAAAGAATTAAACTTATCTGCTAAATAATCTTTAGTTCTGACATTAACATCTTGATCAAAAAAACGAGTCCATTTTTCATGAATAGTAAATATACCTACCCTAAGCTGAGAAACTGGACGAGTAAATGTTAATGGGAGTAAGGATTTATGGCATTGACCATCAAATAAGACTATTTTTTTCATAGTAATTAGTTGTTACTCAAATGTAAGGATAAAAAAAACCCCCGAACAATGTCGAGGGTTAAAAGATGTTATAATATTATTATTTCTTTTGAGAAGAATACCTGCTTTTGAATTTATCAATTCTACCAGCAGTATCAATAAGTTGTTGTTTCCCTGTGAAGAACGGGTGAGATTTGTGAGATATTTCTAATTTAATTAGCGGGTACTCATTACCATCTTCCCATTTAACTGAGTCTTTAGTGTTTGCACAACTTTTGCTTAAAAAAGAGTAGTCATTAGACATATCTTTAAAAACAACTAATCTATAATTCTCTGGGTGTATTCCTTTTTTCATTAATCTAAGTCTTTTACTTTCAAGCGTGCAAATATATATTTTCTTTTTCTTCTTTCAAAAGAAGAAATAAAATATTACCATAAAATATTTTAAATGATAATTAGTTAATAAACTTGCACCTTAATTAAATTAGATGTTCAATAAAAGTATATACACTCTTTTAATAGGAATTATTACATTAAGTATTTGTTTAAATTTTGTGAATTGCAGAAAACAAAACATCCTCACAAATTCAAGTGCAATGCTTTCCTTTTCAGAAGACACTATTTTATTTGACACCATTTTCACAACAATAGGTTCAACAACTAAATATTATAAAATATACAATAATAACAATGGCCCTATTAATATTAGCTCAATAAATTTAGCAAACGGAACCGACTCTCAATTTAGAATTAATGTTAATGGAGATGCTGGAGTTCAATTTGAAAACATTGAACTTGAAACTGGTGATAGCATGTTCATTTTTATTGAAGTTACTATAGATCCAAATAATACATCTTCTCCATTAATTGTTGAAGATTCCATTTTGTTTTTAACCAATAACAATGTTCAAAAAACCGTTCTTAACGCATGGGGCCAAGATGCTTATTTTCATGTTAACGAGGTAATAACTCAAGATGAAACCTGGAACAACGACAAACCTCACGTTATTTATAACTATTGTGCTGTTGATGAGAATAATACTCTAACTATCCCAGAAGGCACTACAATACATGGACACCCTAATTCCATTTTATATATATACAAAAGCTCTTTACAAGTCAATGGAACATTAAATAATCCTGTTATATTCCAACAAGACAGGATGGAAGATTTTCTACTCTATAGTTCTGATAGCACTAGCGGACAATGGAGAGGGATTTGGTTTTTTCAACCTTTAGAGAGTAACATCAATTACACAGAAATAAAAAATGCTACAATAGGGATTCAAGTCGATACTTTAGAATCCGGCAACAATGTTAACTTAAACAGCGTCTCTGTTCACAACTCTCTCTACGCAAACATATTAACCCAAGGAGGTAACATTAACGCCACAAACTGTTTATTTGGAAACTCTTCTCAGCACTCAGCATTTATAAGTATAGGTGGAAATGTAGATTTCCAGCAATGTACTTTTGGGAATTACTGGCAAGGACAAAGAAATTCTGCATTAATGGTTTTCAAAGACTATTACGAATCTACTTCGATTGAATTTAGACCATTTAATTCTGCATCTTTCACCAATTGTATTTTTCATGGATCCAATTCTAATGAACTATTCATCGACACACTAGGCAGAAACCATCCGAGTGGATCAACCCCTGTTTTTAATTTCACTAATTGCCTGGTGAAATCTGAAGACTCAATTAATAACTCTTCTTTTTTCATCAACTGTTTTAACAACCACGAACCTCTTTTTAACGACCCTATAAATTGGAATTTCAGCATTCCTAACAACTCCTTTGTAGTAGATAAGGGAACAACTTCTTCAATAATGATAGATATTATAGGAAACCCAAGAACAGGTGCATTTAATGATCTTGGCTGTTATGAAGCTCAATAATTATGATTCTACACATAGACAACAACACTCCAGAAAAAATCCTATTAGAATACACCAAGAGCACCAACTCTTTCGTGAATAAAAAAGAAAGTTTTTTACAACTTGTAAATTCCTCAAATTATAAAACTGTTCCAGAAAATCTAACCCCTTTTGTCATTGATAAATTCATTTTTAAAAATGACATTCAACTAGCTTCTATAGATTATAAACAACATAAATCCATTAAAATTAAAAACATAAATATTGGAAGAAAATGTGTTGATTTTCCAATAATAATGGGGCCCTGTTCTGTAGAAAACGAGAATCAAATTAATGAAATTGCTAATTTCTTAACTAAGAATAATTTAAAATGCATTAGAGCCGGTGCTTACAAACCTCGTACCTCTCCGTATTCATTTCAAGGATTAGAAAATGAGGGTTTAAAAATTCTCAAAAAAATCTCAAAAAAGAACAATCTAATCACTTTTAGTGAAGCTAAAGATGCTACTCATATTCAAGAATTAATTTCCTATGCTGATGTGGTACAAGTAGGAACAAAATCCATGTATGATCAAGGGATTTTAAAAGCATTAAGTAAAAGTAATAAGCCTGTTTTATTGAAAAGAGGTTTCTCTTCTACTGTTCAAGAATTTGTTCAAGCTGCTGAATTTATATTAAGTGGTGGCAATGAAAATGTAATTCTTTGTGAAAGAGGCATTCGAACTTTTGAAGATAAAACAAGATTCACCCTTGATTTATGTGGTGTTGCTTGGCTTAAAGAACACATTAACCTCCCTATAATTATTGACCCAAGTCATGCATTAGGATATAGCTATGGAATCACTGACTTAAGTAAGGCTGCTGTAGCAATGGGAATTGATGGTTTATTAATAGAAATTCACCCCGACCCATCTAAAGCTTTATCAGATGCTGAGCAACAATTAAATTTAGCTAATGCTAGTCGACTTTTAGATGCTATTTCTCCATTAATAGCTCTAGAAAAAAGGAAATTAGTGTAATACTACTTTTTTTTAATTGCATTTTCATAGATGACCCACCCAATCTTCTACTGACATCTTTGAGCACAATTCTCCAATTAATTCATAAGGAATTTCATCAATTTTTGAGAACCTAATACAACTCTTACCCATGCTTAATTTATTGATCAGATAATTGAGCGTATTGACCAACAAACCAATCTAAAAGTTTGGCATCACTATAAATACCCGTATGAAATAATGCAGTGTGTTTCTTTTGAGAAGCTAAGATTAATGAAAGGCAATGGTGATAGAGGGATAACATGATAACCCGAATGGATACAATTCATGTGGAACGACATAACCTAACACTCCATAATTTATCACCTCTTTAAATCCGATTGGTAAATTTTTCAAAACAACATCTCTTAAAGAAGAGTAACGCTTCTTTTCCTATGTAAATAGGAATTGTATCTAATCAATCTGAGACATCCGTTATTCACAAGATCTTTAAACCACTCAAAGCAGCTAGTAATAAATCAATTAATTTCTTTTCGGCCATTCCTGCAATACGTATGATTTCTTCAATATCAATAGGTTTTAAATCATCTGGATCACATTCGTCTGTGAGAACAGAAATAGCACAACATTTAATTCCAACGTGACGTGCCGCAATTACTTCTGGAATGGTACTCATACCTACTGCATCACCACCTAATTTCACAAGCATCCTATATTCTGCTGGTGTTTCCAGCATGGGACCTTGAGCAGAAATATAAACACCTTGATTTAAATTAATATTTAATTTTTTTGCAGAACTCAAGACAAGTTCATTAAGAGCACCATCATATGCGTCACTCATATCTGGAAACCTCACACCAAGCTCGTCACTGTTCGAACCTCTTAATGGGTGCTTAGGGAAAAGATTAATGTGATCTTTAATTAGCATTAATTCACCTTTTTTAAAACTCAAATTAATGGCCCCTGCAGCATTTGAAATAAACAGATTTTTAACTTCTAAAAACTTCAAAACTCTAACAGGAAAAACAATTTCTTCCATTGAATAACCTTCGTAAAAATGAAATCTTCCTTGAAAAATTATGACATTAATATTTTCAAGTTTTCCTAAAATTAAATTACCTGAATGAGACTCTACTGTACTTAAAGGAAAATGAGGGATTTCAGAATATGGAATAACAATACTATTTGTAACTAAATCAGCTAACTTACCCAATCCAGTTCCCAAAATTATTGCATTTTCCACCTTGTAAACTCCCCTACTATTTAAGAAATCTACTGCTTCTTTTATTTCTATTAAATTCATTCAATTAATTTTTCTAAATCTCCTAAATCCTCTTTGTGATCCACATCATTAAGAACAGGAAGGAGTGAATAATTGATTTCTAATTTTTTAAAATCTATGAGAGTGTCAAGTAGAACATTTTCACCTCCCCAAGTCTTATTAATAAAATAATCCTTTTTTAAATTTCTTATTCCAATTAAATAATATCCACCATCTTTTGCTGGACCAATAACAGCATCGCTAGTATCTAATTGATTAAAAGCATTTTCTATAACTGATGAGTTAAGTTCAAAACAATCTGTACCAATTAAAATAATTTTTTTTGCCCATTGGCCAAAAATATCTTTAAATGCATTATACATTCTAACTCCTAAATCTTCACCAGATTGAATACTTTTTTGAAAACTATTTTCCGGGAAAATATCATCAATTTCTATGAATGAATCGTAGTAAATGTGTTTATGGACTTCAATGGGTGAACAAATTTGTGCAGTGTGCTCCAATAAATGAAGGTAAACTTTTAGCGCATTTTTATCTCCTACCGATTTAGCTAATCGAGTTTTAATTTTCCCCAATTCTGGATTTCTCGCAAAAATAATTAGATGATTATCTTTTGACATTTAACTACATATTTCTCCTATATTGGCCACCTACCTGAAACAATGCATTGGTAATCTGACCTAAAGAACAAGTTTTAGAAGCCTCCATCATCTGCTCAAAAATATTATCATTATGAATAGACGCATGTTTTATTTTCTCAATAGCTATTTTGGATTTATCCTTATTGTTATCTTGAAGATTGGAAAGCATACTAATTTGATATTCCTTTTCTTTTTTTGTTGCACGAATTACTTCACCAGGAATTACAGTTGGAGAACCCTTAGAACTTAAAAATGTGTTAACCCCAATTATTGGAAAATCGCCAGTATGTTTTAAGGTTTCATAATAAAGAGATTCTTCTTGAATTTTACTTCTTTGATACATTGTTTCCATAGCACCAAGAACACCACCTCTTTCATTTATTCTGTCAAATTCAATTAAAACCGCCTCTTCAACCAAATCAGTTAATTCATCAACAATAAAAGAACCTTGTAATGGGTTTTCATTTTTTGTAAGACCTAGCTCCTTGTTAATTATTAATTGAATTGCCATCGCCCTTCTTACAGACTCTTCTGTTGGTGTTGTAATTGCCTCATCATAAGCATTGGTATGTAATGAATTACAATTATCATAAATAGCATACAATGCCTGAAGAGTTGTTCTAATATCATTAAAATCTATTTCTTGAGCATGTAAAGATCTACCAGATGTTTGAATATGATATTTCAACATTTGAGCTCTTTTATCCGCACCATATTTCTTTTTCATAGCTTTTGCCCAAATTCTTCTTGCTACTCTTCCAATTACTGCATATTCAGGATCTATTCCATTTGAGAAGAAAAAAGATAAATTAGGACCAAAGTTATTAATGTCCATACCTCTAGCTAAGGTAATATTCCACATAAGTAAATCCATTGGATAATGTAAATGCTAATTGTGAAATTGGATTAGCACCTGCTTCTGCAATATGGTAACCAGAAATAGAAACAGAATAAAAATTACGAACTTCATTATTTATAAAATATTCTTGAACATCTCCCATTAACCTAATGCAAACTCTGTAGAAAAAATACAAGTATTTTGAGCTTGATCTTCTTTAAGAATATCCGCTTGAACAGTTCCTCTAACTTTTGTTAATGTTTCTTTTTTAATTTGATTATAAACTATCTTTCGGAAGGACTTGATCTCCTGTAATTCCAAGAAGCATTAAACCTAAACCATTATTCCCTTCTGGTAAATCACCTTGATATGATGGCCTGCTTGAATTCTGTATATATATTCTGAATTTTTTTCTAACTTCTTTATTCAACATTATCTCATGATGTATTTCTCACAATTTTGATCAATTGCAGCATTCATAAAGAAACCAAGTAGCATAGGAGCAGGACCATTAATTGTCATACTAACAGATGTAGATGGTTCGGATAAGATCAAAACCTGAATATAATTTTTTGCATCATCTAAACAACAAATTGAAACTCCCGCATTTCCTATTTTACCATAAATATCTGGTCGAATATGAGGATCATTTCCATATAGAGTAACCGAATCAAAAGCAGTAGACAAGTCTTTTTGCTGGCATTCCCAAGCTAACATAATGAAATCGTCTATTTGTTCTTTCAGGACCACCTTCACCAGCAAACATTCTTGTAGGGATCTTCACCCTCTCTTTTAAAAGGAAACAGACCAGCTGTATAATGGAAATTCTACCAGGGAAATTTTCTTGAAGTGACCACTTAAGTCGATCTCCCCAGTTAGAATATCTTGGTACAGCTACTTTAGGAATTGACAAATGAGACAATGATTCTGAATGAGTTTTAACAGACAACTCTTTGTCTCTAACTTTAAACTTAAAAACAGGAGATTTGTATTTACCTAATTTACCCTCCCAATCTTGAAGAGATTTGAAAGTTATGTGGATCAAGATCCATTTTAAGCTTTTCATAAGTTGAGCTTAAAGTAGTACAACTGTTTCATTTGAATTATCCTTTGAATAGAGAGACAATGTTCTTAACAATGCATCTAATTTATTAGCAACTTCAACTTGAGAGTTAACCCAAGAATCGTAGGCTCTGTTGTTTTCAGAAATTTCTGACAAATAACGAATTCTATTTGGAGGAATAACAAATATCTTTTCAGACATTTCTTTAGAAATAGAAAAAGATGATTTCAAACCTGCTTTTGTTTTTAACTCAATTTCATCCATTAAAGAACGATAAAGCGTATTCATTCCAGGATCATTAAATTGAGACGCAATAGTTCCAAAAACTGGAATTTCGTCATCTTTAATATCCCATAAATTATGATTACGTTTATACTGTTTCTTGACATCTCTAACAGCATCTAAAGCACCTCTTTTGTCAAATTTATTTAGCGCAACTATATCTGCAAAGTCAAGCATGTCAATTTTCTCTAGTTGTGTTGCTGCTCCAAACTCAGGTGTCATCACATAAAGAGAAACATCACTGTGATCTAAAATTTCTGTATCTGATTGACCAATTCCAGAAGTTTCTAAAATTATTAAATCGTACTTAGCAAGCTTTAATATGTCTAATGCATTTGAAACATATTTAGAAATGCAAGATTACTTTGTCGAGTCGCCAATGAACGCATGTACACACGATCATCGTTTATTGAATTCATACGTATTCTATCTCCAAGAAGAGCGCCCCCGGTTCTTCTCTTTGATGGATCAACAGAAACAATTGCAATTTGTTTATTGGAGAAATCATCCAAAAATCGCCTAACTAATTCATCAACTAAAGAAGATTTACCAGCACCACCAGTTCCTGTGATACCAAGTATCGGTATGCTTAATTTTTCAGCATTTTCGTGAATCATCTGAAGCTCCTTTTCATTTTCATCCATGAAATTTTCAGCAGCAGATATCATCTTACCAATTGTAAGTGGATTTTTATCGAACGACTTTTTTGAGAGCTCTTTCTTCTGATTTTTACCGGTAGGAAAATCACATCTTTCAACTAAGTCATTAATCATTCCTTGAAGACCCAATGTTCTACCATCATCTGGATGATATATTCTTTCAATACCATAATCCTGCAATTCTTCAATCTCAGAAGGAAGAATTGTTCCACCACCTCCACCAAATATTTTAATATCACTGGCTCCTTTTTCTTTTAAAAGGTCATACATGTATTTAAAATATTCATTATGGCCTCCTTGATAAGATGTCATTGCAATAGCCTGAGCATCTTCTTGAATAGCACAATTAACAACTTCTTCAACACTCCTGTCATGACCTAGATGAATAACCTCACATCCAGTAGACTGAATTATTCTTCTCATTATATTAATTGCTGCATCATGACCATCGAAAAGTGATGCTGCTGTAACAATTCTAATCTTATTTACGGGTTTATATATTTTTGAATCCATTTAAATCTATGATTTGAAACAAAAATACATTTTTGATTTAGGTTGTCAAATTCAAATCCATTTAATAGAAAATAAATAGCTTTATAAAAAATTAAAATTTTTGTTTTTTATTTTATCTAAAATATTAGGATTCATAGCAGATCCATTGGTTATTATTGGTCTTTTTTTCTTTCTAGGATTATTCAGCAAGAGAAAATACCGAAGAAGAAAACATTTATTAATTAGTTTTTTACTGTTACTTTTTTTCTCAAACAGTTACATCCATAAATTGAGTTCTGATTTGTGGAATCTTAAACAAGTTGAATTACAAGAAGAATATGATTATGGAATTTTACTAGGTGGTATTATTAGCTTAAACTCTACCAAAAAAGACATGAAATTTGGATATAGTAGCAATCGAATGTTGAATACTATTAAACTTTACAAGGCAAACAAAATAAATAAAATTATAATTAGTGGCGCATCTGGAAGTTTACAATCCGAGCTTATAGAAGCTGACTACCTTAAAAAATATTTAGTAGGAATTGGCATCCCTAATTATGATATAATTTGTGAGAAAAACTCTCAAAACACTTACCAGAATGCATTATTCACATCCAACTACATCTTTAAAAATTCGAAAAAACCGTCTCCTAAATGCCTCTTAATCACTTCAGATTATCATCAAAGAAGAGCCATGGCGTGTTTTAAGAAAAATAAATTAAATGTTGATCCTTATATAATTAAATTGGAAGAAAAACACATCTATTGGGAAAGCTTTGTTATTCCTCAATCAAGCGTTTTGTTTCAATGGAGAATATTACTTCATGAAATGATTGGTTATATTTCATACAAAGCAAGTAATTACATTTAATTATAATTTTAGAGTCTATAATCTTTTAGCAAGGTTATTTCCTTACTATTTTTCAATTTTAACTCATTAATAAATGTGTTAAAAAAATCAACCACCCTTCCTCTGTCATCTCCCGGTTGATGAACATAAAACCAAACATTTTTAATACCAAAATTTGTACTTTCTATTATTTTATCTACCCAAATCTTAATTCTATGAGTATCGCTAATATGATTGAAATTCCCAACATATCTAACAAATAAATTATCACCAGATAATCTACAATGTGCCACATCTCTCCTTCCTGGAGTGTCAGTTATAACAGTACCAATATTATTTTCTACGAAAAGCGATTGCCATTCATTCATTAACGATGGCGCAAACCAAGATGGATCCCTAAACTCAATAGAAAAAGGCATGTCGATTGGAATGTTTTGGACGAATTCTACAAGCATTTTAAATTGACTTGCTTTAAAATAATTTGCCATAACAGCAAAACTAATTCCTGAATTATTGCCTAAATGATCAATAGCAAGAATAAATTTATCTATTTGATGTCTGGCTTTAATGTCGTTAATGTCTTTTCTATGAGTAATAACTTGAGGAACTTTCAATGAAAACTTAAACTCATTACTAACAGCACTTTTCCAATTATCTAATACAACAGACTTTGGTGTTCCAAAACGAGTTGCGTTAACTTCAATACTGTTAAATTGTTTTGCATATTCATTAAGAAATTTATTTTGTTTGGTTCCTTTTGGATATAAAACACCTATATAATCTTTATCTCCCCAAACAGGTGCTCCAAAGTGAAAATTAAGCTCTTTAAAATCTATCTTAGATTTAACTCCAAAATTATTTTCAAAAGCTGGCAAAGTAAAGTCTACATTGTCAAGTATTTCTAAATGTCCGAATTTCACTCTTTATTCTTTAAAATATTAATTGTTATTTTGTCGACTGATATAATTTATAATGAATTTAGGAAAAGTTATTTTAAAGCCGGCAAAAGACAAATCAATAAAACGATTTCACCCATGGATTTTTTCTAATGCAATAAAAGAAATACAGCAAGGTGTAAAAGATGGAGATGCTGTTGAAGTTTTTTCTAATAAAGGAAAATATTTAGGTACTGGTCATTATCAACAGGAAAACTTATGCGTACGTATTTTTGAATTTAGACAACAACCAATAGATGAAAAATATTGGAAGTTAAAGATTGAATTAGCCATTAATAATCGAAAAGAATTTATAGATAATGCCAATACAACAATATTTCGTTTAATTCATGCTGAAGGAGATGATCTTTCTGGTTTAATAATTGATTTTTACAATGGTACAGCTGTAATTCAATGTCATTCTATTGGAATGTGGTTAATCAAGGATTTAATTTGCACTATTTTAAGAGAAAGATTACCTAATATAGATGCAATTTATGATAAAAGTTCAGATTCATTAGATCAAAAATATCAAACCAATTACTCAATTGAAAACACTTATTTATTCGGAAACGATATAAATAGAGCACCTGCAAAAGAAAACAACAATTCATTTTCTATTAATTGGATTAATGGCCAAAAAACTGGGTTCTTTATTGATCAGAGAGAAAATAGAAAATTATTAGGTGAGATTTCAAAAGACAAAAAAATATTAAATACATTTTGCTATTCCGGTGGATTTTCTATATACGCACTTAACAATGGCGCTAAAGAAGTTCATTCTTTAGATAGTTCTAAAAAAGCAATCGATTTATTAGAAAAAAATATAGCACTTATTAATAACAAAAATATTAAGCATAAATCTATTGTAGCAGATGCAATGGAATACATTAAAGACATAAATGAAGATTATGACATTATAATACTTGACCCACCAGCATTTGCAAAACACATGAGCGCTAAACACAAAGCCATTCAAGGTTATAAAAGATTAAATTCTAGAGCAATAGAAAAAATAAAACCTGGGGGAATTATATTTACCTTTTCTTGCTCACAAGTAATTAGTAAAGAGCTATTTAGAAACACCATACTTTCAGTCGGTATTGCTTTAGAAAGAAAAATTAAAATTCTAAATCAGCTTCACCAACCAGCAGATCATCCAATTAACATTTTTCATCCAGAAAGTGAATATTTAAAAGGTCTAGTAATTCAAGTATTTTAAATTTACAGTATGAGAATAATTTTTATGGGAACCCCTGAATTTGCAATTGAAAGTTTAGGAAAAATTTTAACTAGCTCTCATCAACTTGAAGCAGTTGTGACAGCCCCTGACAGGCCTGCTGGAAGAGGTAAAAAGCTTAAATCTTCTGCCGTTAAAGAATTTGCTTTATCTAACAACATAAAAGTTCTACAGCCACCAAACCTTAAAGACTCAATTTTCATAAATGAATTAAAGACCATTGATGCAGATTTATTTGTTGTAGTAGCTTTTAGGATGTTACCTGAAATAGTATGGAGTATGCCTAAATTAGGAACAATAAATTTACACGCATCACTACTCCCTAATTATAGAGGAGCAGCTCCTATTAATTGGGCTATTATTAATGGTGAAAAAATTACTGGAGTTTCCACATTTTTTATTGAGAAAGAAATTGATACAGGAAAAATAATTCAAAACAAAACTGTTCTAATTGATGAATTAGATAATGTTGGCACACTTCATAACAAGTTAATGCATCAAGGTGCTACACTATTATTAAACACCATTAATGACATTGAGAATAATAATATTCAAGCATATAAACAAGAAGATAATAAGCTATTAAAATCAGCTCCAAAAATTAATAAATTAACAGGGAAAATAGATTGGTCTAAGACTAATACTGAAATAAATAATTTAATAAGAGGATTATCTCCATATCCTGGAGCATGGACTCATGTTATGATTGATGAAAAAAAATTAATTCTTAAAATTTTCAGTGCTATTCCATTAAATTCCAAATTAAACACAGGAGAAATTAAAATAATAAATAATGAACTTCATATTGGTTGTTCATTTGGAAGTCTTAATTTAGCAGAAATTCAGCTGGAAGGAAAAAAAAGAATGCCTGCTAAAGAATTTATTAAAGGCGCTAGAATAACAAATTCAAAATGTTTATGAAAATAACATTATTCATATTATTCAATTTATTTTTTTCACTAATTTACACTCAAGAATTTGTAGGTGAATTTAACAAAGTAAGGCCAGATTCTGCTTTTGAAAACATTCATGTTCATCAAATATCATCTAATGTGAATTCAACAACTTTTGCAATTTGGGTGAAAAGAAAAGTTAAAATTCACAAACATGAAAATCATGTAGAAAACATTTATATAACTCAAGGAGAAGGTCGTTTTCATTTAGGAGCAACTACCTATCATGTTGAACCTGGTGACTTAATTATAGTTCCAAAAAATACATGGCACGGTATTGAAGTTACTTCAACAATTCCTTTAAGAGTTATCTCTATTCAGTCTCCTGAATTTGTTGGTAAAGACAGAGTTTTAAAAAATTAACATTTTAATAACCCAAAGCTTGCTTTTCACTTAACATTAGACATGTTAGGTTTCCAATTATTCATAATTATTTAATACATCAATAAATTAAATTGGTGTATTTTTAATAAAATTAATTTAAAAAACATGAGAAAAATATTATCAATTCTATCAATAATAACTATTTCTGTTGGTTCATTAATTGGACAAAGTATAGTTACAACAAGTCCTCAATACAAATCTGCTATTTTAGAAGAGTTTACAGGTATTCATTGTACTTATTGTCCAGATGGACACCTAATTGGATCTACGCTATACAACAACAACCCTAACAGAGTAGTTCTAATAAATATACACACTGGTGGTTACGCTACACCATCTGCAGGTGAGCCAGATTTTCAAACATCATGGGGGTCTGCAATCGCTGGTCAAACCGGATTAACTGGCTATCCAGCAGGATCGGTTAACAGACATGCGTTTGCCACTGCTATGACAGCAGGAGGAACAGCGAGTGGTCGTACATCATGGACAACAATGGCAGATGAAATAATGCAAGAAGTTTCACCTGTTAATGTTGGAGCAACATCAACATTTAACGCTGCAACAAATGAACTTACCATTGATGTTGAAGCTTTTTACACATCCAATAGTTCAGCAGCCACTAACTACTTGAATGTAGCATTAATACAAGATTCATTATTAGGGCCTCAAACAGGAGGAACAAATTACAATCCAACTAATTATGTAGGATCTGATTATGTTCATAGCCACATGTTAAGAGATTTTATTACTGGACAATGGGGTGATGTTATATCAACAACAACCCAAGGAAGTTTATACCAAAATCAATATGTATATACAGTTCCAGCAGATGTTAACGGTTTACCTATTGATGTTTCTAATTGCCACATTGTTGTTTTTGTGACTGAAACTACTCAAGAAATATATACAGGTGTTTCAATTTCAGCAGATGGCGGAAGTAATGATGGTAATAACGCACCTTTTATTGGAGATTTCAATGGCCTTGTTGGTCAAGGTTTAGAAGGAGCTGTTGGTTCTCCTACAAACTTCTCTTTTACAATTGACCCATTAATTGCAGGTAGTAATGATTATAATTTTGAATTAACGAGTGACCAGCCTGGAGATTGGAGTTCATCTTACTCTGTGAATGGTAGTCCATATTCAACTAATCAAACAATTAGTTTAACAAGTGGTTCAACTACAGCTTTAGGAATTGAAGTTTTCCCCGGTACTACGGCAGCTGTTTCTTCATACACATTAACGATGTATTTAACATCAAATCCAATAGCAGTTCAAACTCAAAAAGTTTATGTAATAAGCGGAGTAACAGATTTAATTGTTAATGGTTCTGGGAATAATGGTGCTGGCAATGGTAATGGTGCTTCTGATTATCAAGTTAATTATCGTGATGGTTTAGGTTATTCAAACAACACAACTTATGATATTACAAGTGCCAACACGTTTAATATTTTCTCAGACAACTTAGCTCTAAACAGTGTGAATAACGTTTACTTAAATATTGGTTGGACCTTCCCTTCTCTAGCTGATGAAGATGCTAATTCTTTAGCTACTTTTCTAGACAACGGAGGTAATTTATTTGTAGCTGGTCAAGATATTGGATGGGATATCGAATCTGGTAGCGGTTATGGAACTCCTACAACACAAAACTTTTACACAACTTATTTAAACACTTCATATGTTGATGATGGAAGTACTGCTAATTCTCAATTCTCAACGGTAACATCAGACAATGTTTTTGGGTCAAATTCATCATCTGCAATAACAGATCCTTATGGTGGATATATGTATCCAGATCAATTAAATCCAATTAATGGTGCTCAAGCAATATTTAATTATAACGGAGATCCAAGTAAAGTTGGTGCTACAAGATTTGAGAACTCAACTTATAAAGTGGTATATCTTGGTATCTCATTAGAAATGGTTGATGACCAAACTGCAATGTTTGACATCATTAAAACCTCTCATGATTGGTTTTATGGAATAATTTCTTCTGACGAAATGACATTAAACGACATCACTAAACATTATCCAAATCCGGCTAGTAACAAATTAAACATTACTTCTTCAAAAAATTGGACTACCTATGAAATTTACAACTTAAACGGAAAACTTATTGAAGCTAATAATCTTTCTTCATATAATACTAACAATTTTGTAATTGACCTTACTGATTACTCAAATGGAAGTTATAGTATTTCCCTTTCTAATGGAAGTGATAAAAAAACCATGAAGTTTGTTGTAATTAAATAATTCTATAATTATTCTCTTTTAAAAAGCCCGTATTAACGGGCTTTTTTTAGTTCATAACAATAGTTTGCTTTAAGGGATAATCATTTGAAACTCCTTCATTTTGATAAAACACCTTAGGGTTATCTCTTAAATTATAACTGCTTACCATTACTTGACCATAAGCACCAACAGATTTAATTCTAAGTTGATCTCCCCTGCTTAATCTTTCAATTATATAACCTTTTCTAAACGAATCACTTGATTCACAAATAGGACCAACAATATCATATTTCTCCTTTTTTAAATTTATTGGTAAGCACTTCTCAATTGAATGTTTAGCTCCATATAGAGCAGGTCTTAATAATTCTGTCATACCTGCATCAACAATAGCAAATTTTTTAGATGCTCCTTCCTTTACATATAAAACTGTTGTTACTAAATCTCCACATTGACCAACAATTGACCTTCCTAATTCAAAATGAACCTTTTGATGACTAGAAATTTTTAAATTATCTCTAAAAACATTAAAATAATTGTGGAAATCTGGAAAAGAATTTTGTTGTGGATTTTCATAATCTATTCCTAATCCACCTCCTAAATTTACATGTTCAATATCAACACCTTCATTATATAAATAATCAAGTATATAGTTCACTTTTTTAGCAAGAAATTCAAAATTTCTAAAATTAGTTATTTGGCTTCCTATGTGGAAATGAAGACCAACTAACTCAACACATCTACAAAGATCAATTTGACTTACTGCATCAATTAGATTTTCAATTGAAATACCAAATTTATTTTCATTAACTCCTGTTTTTATGTATTGGTGTGTATCTACATCAACATTAGGATTGACTCTTATAGCTATTCTAGCCAATTTATTCATTTTTTTGGCGATTGAATTTATTACTTCAATTTCTTGAATAGACTCCACGTTAAAACATGAGATATCATTATTTAAGCCAATTTCAATCTCTTGATCTGTTTTACCTACACCAGCAAAAACAATACTTTCAGCTTTAAATCCACATTTCAGAGCATGTTTTATTTCATTGCCACTTACACAATCTGCACCTAAACCATAACTAGCAATTATTTTATTTATTCTGATGTCAGTATTTGCTTTAATGGCATAATGTATTTTATAGTTGTTAGATTCAAATACAAGTTGTTGTAAGGTTTTATCTAATAATTTCAAATCGTACAAATAGTATGGAGTTCTCATTTATTTATTTTTTAGCGAACATATATTAAGTAAACAAACGAATAAATAAATACGATATATTTGTCAAAAAATTAACTAATTGTTAAAATTTTAACATGATTACTATAAAAAGCCACATTGAAAAAAGATTAAAAAACCAACCATTTATGTTAGAAAATATAAAAAATGGTATGATAAATATCTCTGCACTTGCAAGAAAAATAGAACCTGAACTCTCAATGAAAATTGGAAGAAAAATAAATACAAATGCTATTATTATGGCAATTAAAAGAATAGAAATAAAAGAGATTAATAAATCGAGAAGAATAAAAAAGGAAATAAAAAAATAGGTGACTTAACAATAAAATCTGGACTAATTGACTATTGCTTTAAAAACACTATTGAATTTGAAAAAATATCTTCAAAATTAAACTTGGGTGTACTTGCCAAATCAGATGGATTTCATACACTCTCCAAAGGAATCAATGAAACCACTATTGTCATAAGTGAAAATCTTCAATTATTTTTTGAGAAAAAATTAAAAGGAATAAAATATGAGTCAAAAAAAGAAAATCTTTCTAGTATCACAATTCAATTACCTGTTCAAAACACAGAAACATATGGCTTATATTACTCGTTACTTGGACAAATCGCTTGGAGAGGAATTAATATAGTTGAAGTAATCTCAACAACAAATGAACTCTCTATTGTAATAAAAGAGGATCAAACAAGCGCAGCATTAGAAGCCTTGATGGAAATGAAAAACAATTATTAACTTTTTTGATTTAAAACTCTAAAGTTTAAAAAAATTATAACTTTTCATTTTATGTCTTCTTAGAAGAAATAAAGTCAAACTTTTCAAAACCAATTAATTCTAATTCAATGTTATTTTTTTTACTTGTAATATCTCTAAAGTCTACAATAACTTCCTGAATTTCTTTACTCATAGTATGGCATTTTACTGCACTCATTTTCACCTTAGAACCGCTTGGTATTTTTTGTAAGGTTTGCATTAATGCTCCCTTATTCAAAAAAGAAACAATTTGAGCAAAAGAAATAACTGTCACCTTTTCTTTTTCATCAGTATGAGAGATTAAAGCAAGCTCATAATTTTTTCGAAGAATAAAGAACATGGCTAAAGCAAATCCTATTCCAACTCCTTTAAGTAAGTCTGTTGCCAAAACTGAAGCAATTGTTACCAAAATAACAATACTACTTTGAGGATCTGTTTTAAACATTTTAATAAGTGAATTTAGCTTCAATAATTTAAATCCTAGAATACATAATATTGCTGCAAGAGAAGCTGTTGGAATCATTTCTAAAAGATGAGGAAAAGCAAAAACAGAAATAAGCAGTAAAATACCATGATAAACAGCAGATAGCTGTGTTTTTGCTTTTGCATTGATATTTGCTGAGCTTCTAACAATAACCATAGTTATGGGAAGACCTCCAATCAATCCAGAAATTGCATTACCAATACCTTGTGCTTTTAGTTCTTTATTAGTTGGAGATATATTTTTATCTGGATCAAGCTTATCAGTAGCTTCAACACTTAAAAGTGTTTCTATACTTCCAACAATTGCTATTGTCAATGCTACTAGCCAAACCTGAGGGTTAGCAAGGTTCGAGAAATCTGGGAGTCGAATCAAATTTTTGAAATCCCAAGACTTAACTTCTAATGGAAGGCCTACTTTTTGTTCTGTCAAAATAGCTAATGACGAACCAGAATCAGCTCCGATTAATGAAAATAAATAGGCTAAAACACCCCCCAGAATAACTGCAACTAAAGATCCTGGTAAGTACTGAAATATTTTTTTAGACTTGAAAAATTTAAGCTCCCACAACAGCATTATTGCAACACAAGCAATAAAAATAATAAGTGATCCATAGCTAGGATCCATTAAAGCTGATTTAGTATCAATCCAAAGTTTAGTTAGTAAATGTAAATCTGTTTTACTTTCAATGCCATTAGAAGACATAAAAGTTTTATATGCCGTTTCACTCAATTTAGAACCTTTAAAACCACCAATAATTGATGGAATTTGTTTAAGCATAAGAATTAGACCAATTGACGCCAACATTCCATTAATTACAGATGTGGGGACAAAGTATCCAATAACTCCTAATCTAAATACCCCTAGTAGGAATTGAATAACTCCTGAAAGAAATACGGCCAGAAAAAATATAGATGCAGGATTGTCTCCATCTAAGGTTCCTATTCCTGCTACAACTATGGTAATTAAACCAGCAGCAGGACCACTAACACCAAATTTAGAACTACTAAAAAGAGTAACTATAATACCACCAATAATTCCTGCAATAATTCCAGAAAAAGCATTTACTCCTGAGCCTTGGGCTATCCCAATACATAATGGGAGAGCAACTAACCAAACAACAATAGATGCTGGGAAGTCATTTTTAAAATATGAGAAACTAAAATTTTTATTTTTTTTATTAAACATGATAAAATAAAATTGTTGTTTGAATGCAAACAAATAATTATAATTAAAAGACTTTGATGTTAATACTTTGTTCTAAACAAAGAGGACTAAGAATAGACCATTAAAAATTTACACTCTTTTAGGAGGAGGAGTGCAAATATCCTTAATAGATGTAGAAGGAATGATTTGAGTGAATAGATTAATATTATGATTAGAAGAGAAGTTAATTGGTTGATTAATTTCATCTTGAAATAGTTCATCAGATTCAAGTTCCTCAAGTTCTTCTGATTCACCTTCAGTTTCAAGTTCACCCTCTATATCCATATCAATAATATGTTCTGTCAAATAAATATTATTAGAAAAAGATTTGATTAATTCTGGAAATAAAAAATTTGAAAGAAATAATAAAAATATAGAACATAAAATTAGTTTCTTTAAGATTATAAAGAATTTAAAACTTTTCGATATGTCTATTAAAAATTTAAACAAAAATTAAATTATTGACTGCAAATATAATAATATCGACAATAATTAATAATTCATCGAAATTATTTTATTAAATAAATATAAAACAAGGCAGAATAACATTCATTATTAATAAGACATATCTTTATATAAAACTTAATTTTCGTGAAATTTAAAAATCAATTAATTTATGAAACTAGCCCCTATTTACTTCAACACGCTTACAACCCTGTAAATTGGTATCCATGGAATAAAGAAGCTTTAGAGTTAGCTAAAAAACAAAACAAAATGCTGATTATTAGCATTGGTTATTCAGCATGTCATTGGTGCCATGTTATGGAGAGCGAAAGCTTTGAAGACCCAGAAATTGCTAGCTTAATGAATGATAACTTTATATGTATTAAAGTTGACAAAGAAGAAAGACCAGATATTGATTTAATATATATGGAGGCTGTTCAGTTAATTTCTGGTCAAGGTGGATGGCCTTTAAATTGTTTCGCTACACCTGATGGAAGACCATTTTATGGAGGAACATATTTCAATAAAAAACAATGGGATTATGTGCTTAATCAAATAGCAGATCTTTATAAAAATGATAAAGAAAAAATATCATCTCAAGCTAAAAAGCTGACAAATGCACTTTCCAAAAATGAATTTATCAGTATTAAAAAACAAACAGCTCTATTTAACAACAACTATATACAAGATTCAATTGAAATATGGAAAGATAAATTGGATCCTTTGTATGGTGGACTAAAGGGTCAACAAAAATTCCCCATGCCGGCATCCATCGATTACCTGCTCTCCTATTATCATTTATCAAATGATAAAAAGATATTTTCAGCACTTTCTATTCAATTAGAAAAAATGATGCATGGAGGTATTTATGATCAGATTCAAGGAGGGTTCTCAAGATACACTGTTGACAAAAAATGGATAGTTCCTCATTTTGAAAAAATGTTATATGACAATGCACAGCTATTGAGCACATATTCAAATGCATTTATTTTAAGTGGCAACTACAATTACACAACAGTCATTCATGAAACAATTAATTTTTTAACCTCTGAAATGCAAGATGAAAATGGACTTTTCTATTGCGCATTAGATGCTGACTCTGAAGGTGTTGAAGGGAAATATTATGTTTGGAAACACAATGAATTTTCTAAAACCATTAACAATGATTTCATTTTAGAATTATACAATATTAGTAAAGAAGGAAATTGGGAGAATGGAGAAAATATATTACATATTACAAAACCAAAAAATGAATTAGTTATAAAACATAACCTTGAAGAAAGTCAAGCTAATCAACAGATAATTAAATCTAAAAGCAAGCTACTAGCATTAAGAAATAGTAGAACTAAACCAAACTTAGACAACAAAATTATTACTTCATGGAATGCATTACTAATAGTAGGCCTTCTAGATAGCTATAAAGCAACAAAAAATGAATTAGCTTTTAACTTAGCTATTAACATGGGGGAGTATTTTAAAAATTCAATCATTAAAAGTGATGGTAGTGTTATTCGTTCATTAAATGCAAAAAAAAGTAATCTAGATGGTTTTTTAGACGATTATGCAAATACAATTAAGGCTTTTATTTCACTATATACAGCAACATTTAATGAAATTTGGTTAACAAAAGCTCTTTTATTATTGGATTACACCATTAAGAATTTTTCAGATGAAAAAAAACATCTTTTTTATTACACTGCTATAAAAGAAGAATCTTTAATCACTAGAAAAATGGAAATTACAGATAATGTAATGCCCAGTTCTAATTCTCAAATGGCAATTAACTTATATGTTTTAGGTCTTCACAGCCAAAATCAAAAACACATAGAAAGAGCTAAAATAATGAGCGAATATGTACACCCTTTTTTCAAGGAAAATGGTGCTCATTATGCAAATTGGGGGATTTTAATTAATTGGCTAATTAAAGAGCCCTATCAGTTGATAATAGTTGGTGAAAATGCAATAGCTTTAAAAAATAAAATCAACGATTATTACCTTCCAAATGTTATTCTTTCAGGCTCGGAAAAAGAATCTGATTTACCTATAATAAAAAACAAATTTAAAAAAGGTGAAACCTATGTTTATATTTGTAGAGAAAATACATGTTTGTCTGGGTTAACATCTATTAAAGAAGTTATTAAAATAGTCAGCCACAGTAATTGACAACTAACCTTAATAATAAATATGAAACCAGTATACAAGAAGTATTCATCAAAAAACAATAGAAAAAACCATTCTGGTAATAGAAATAGAAGAAAAAAATCAACATTAGACCCTCAACTTCTTATAAAAAAAGCAGTTATAAGTGAGCTTAAAGATTACGTTTCTGATAGAGATTACAATTCTATGCCTATACATCAACAGCTTAAAGATGCATTAGCTATAAAAGGTTATGTAAAGCCAACCGAAATTCAAGACCGAACACTTGAAGCTCTTTTAGATAAAAAAGACGTACTAGGAATTGCACAAACTGGAACAGGTAAAACTGGTGCCTTTCTTATTCCTATAATAAATCAACTAATTGAGAATAATTCAAACCCCTTCGCTTTAGTTGTAGTTCCAACTAGAGAATTAGCAATACAAGTTCAGCAAGAGTTTAAAAGCATGACTAAGGGTTTAAAATTATTTTCTGCTTGTTTTATTGGAGGAACAAACATAAATAAAGACTTACAAATCTTAAGAAGAGATAGCCACCTTGTAATTGGAACACCTGGAAGGATACTTGATTTAGTTAACAGAAAAGCATTGGATTTAAGGAAATTAAACACCTTAATCCTTGATGAATTTGATCGTATGTTAGACATGGGTTTTGTTCATGATGTGAAAAAGATTCTTTACGGAATGCAAAATAGAAAGCATACCCTATTATTTTCTGCCACTCTAAATGACAAACAGAATAAATTAATAAAAGAGATATTAACTAGGCCAGTTACAGTGAAAATTAGCAATGGAACAAGCACTGGAGACAATATAAATCAAGACATAATAAAAATATCTTCTGAAGATGATAAATTCGGAATTCTTCTTGAAATGTTAAACCGAACAAACTTCAAAAAAATTCTAGTTTTTGAAGAAACTAAACATCGTGTAAATAGATTGTGTGCAAAACTCAATAAAGCAGGAATAAAATCCGATCAAATTCAGGGAAACAAAAGTCAAAACGCTAGACAAAAAGCTCTTGATAGATTTAAAAAAGGAGAAGTAAAAGTTTTAGTCGCAACTGATGTTGCAGCTAGAGGAATAGACATTTCTGACATTACTCATGTAATAAATTATCAGGTTCCTGAATCTTTTGATTCATACATACATAGAATTGGGAGAACAGGAAGAGCTGGAAAGACTGGAGAGGCTTATACTTTCGTAGATTAATTAGGTTTTCTTAACACGAACTGCGTTTAAACCTTTCATGCCTTTTTCAAGTTCAAATGTAACTGAATCATTCTCTCCAATTTCATCTAGAGTACCACTAATGTGAACAAAATACTTTTCTTCATTAGCTAAATCTCTAATAAAACCATAACCTTTAGATGTATCAAAAAAGGCAACTTTACCTTTTCTAATTACATCATCTTCAATTACTTCTTTTTTAGGAACTCCAAGCTCAATATTTTCAGCTTTTATTTCTTTTTTCTTCTTAGTAACATCTGGTGGAGTATCAGTTAAATGACCGTTCTCATCTACATAAGCAAGCATGCTTTCTAAACCAGCACCTTTATTAGAATTAGCTCTTCTTTCTTCTTTTTTAAGCTGCTTATCCTGTCTTTTTTTAAGGCGTTTTTTTTCTTTATCTTTCTTATTAAATGTTTCTTGTGATCTGGCCATAGTTATTTTACTGATTTAGAATTTTGTATAATAGTATATAAAAAATATCAGGTTTCAAAGTAAACAACAGATAAAAATCTAATATAATTAAACATTAAAATTTATTTTGGATGATAAATTTTAATAGCTGATTTATAAATTTCAGTTTTATCTAAAGTCATTTTTTTTCGTTGTTGGTTAACATATAAATTCATTTGATCAGTATAATGAGGTGAATCTGGACGATTGCTAATACCATATGGAAGAACAGTTTCAATTTCAACAGTCTCATTGCCATACCTAACCAACATTATGTAAGAATCACCAGAAACAGCTTTCACCATTCCATCTTTGTAATTCCTAGAAGAAGTTGCTGCAATCATATCTACTAAGCCAGGAACACCTAATTCTTCATCTCCCCTAACATGTTTTTGAAACTCACTGTGTAAAACTTCAATTTTATCAAAATGTTTAATCAAATAATCGAAAGTATAACTTACAGATTTAATTAAAATAGAATCTTCAATAGGTAATTCTTTGTTTAAATTAAGTTTTTTAACACTCTTTTTTAAGTGCTTGTAATAAACACTCCACTGAGCAGAACCTAAATTAGATAAATCAGCTTTTCTGTCCCATTTTTGAATTATGTTAATTAAAGATTCTAAATCTGGGTAATCTGATGCATTAATTTGAAAAATTCCATTGACTTCAAAAGGACAGAAGATAGGATTAGGATATTGCTGATCATACTTAATTCTTTTAAAATCTTCATAAGAAATTTTATCATATTGTTCAATTAGCTCCTCAAACCTTAAGCTTCTATTATTTAGATTTTCACGGTATGAAAAAGTTGTAGAATAATTTTCCTTAAGAAGATTATCATCTGAATGTGTACAATTAAAAGGACTATTATTAGTATTAAACAAATACCCTTTAGATGGATTTAATAATTGTGGCAAATCGGCTAATTTATGGTAAGAATTAGTCAAGGTTTTAGATGTATTCCCAGGAAGTAACTCATCCCAATTTAAAAAGAGTATCTCTAACAGGAAGTCTTGGCATTACTTAGATAAAATATATTATCATTTTTGTCTGCATAAATGACATAAAACCTAGGAACTCCAATGAGTTCTAGAGCAGCTTTAAATTCATTGAAATTGGATGCCTTATTCATTTTTATACCATTGATCTATAGATGAAATGTTTTCAAATGCATTGGATCGAAAAGTAAAAGAACCACTATCATTCTTAACTACAGGACCATACTTGCTCCAAAGTACTTTTTTTCTAATTGGCAAGACTATACCAGACTTTAACTTAACCTTGAGTTTAGCTTTAGATTTTTTCTAGTTTCACCCATTCACCATCAAATTTATATTGATACTTTTTTCTTGGATGCATTTCTAACTGAAATAAGATCAATCAAATCTGGATAATTATAGGTATGTGTCCAACCTAAATTTTCATTTGTTCCAATAAAAGGAAAAGGTGAACCAGGGAAAAGACCACCTAACATGTTCCAACCTTGTTCACTTACCATGTGGGCTTCATACCAAGCAAATGGCCCCTTCCAAGGGCTGGGTGAGTATTTACGTTTTAAATAGGTTTTATTTTCCTTTTGTCTTTTGTCTTCTAAATGCAAAACCATTTGAGCCTATTGTATTTAAAGAAACATCTATTTAACGGAGCAACCTTATTGCCAAATAAATCTTTTAAAACATCACCAGTATCTGAAAAGAAGTGAATAACTAAGTTATAGCCAGTTAAATACTCTTTTATTGTAATAGGAAATGTTTTCTTTATCAAAACTTCATTTGGATGAGCTAAGGCATAAGCATTTAAACCTTCAACATAACCTTTAATAACTTCAACCACTTCACTAGATAGATTTTCAAATTGTTTCTCAACAGTTTCTTTACACTTAAGAAGTTGAATAACATAATCCAATTGGGCTCCTTCTTTACCTTGATATTTACCCAAAAACCCTTTTACAGGCAAGAATGTTTCTTGAATTGTCTTAAAATCATCTTCTGAATGAGCCCAAGCAAGTCCATATGCAGCTTCTTTATCTGTTTTAGAAAAAATATGAGGAGTTCCATATTGACCTCTAACAATATCAATATTATTAGGATTAACTTGAGAATAAACAATGTTAATACAAAAGCAGATAACAAAAGATAAAAGAAACTTAATCATAAGATGAATTTAAAAGAAGATGAAGATAAAAAATCAATACAAACAATAGTAAATGTTGAATTATATTTCAATTAATTGATAGTATATTTACAATAACTGGTTTAAAACATTCTATTTTCAGAGAAATGAAACTTAAAAAATTACACTCATTTATTCTTTGTATATCGATTGTATTTGTATCAATTTCTTGTAGAAAATTAATATTAGAAGTTTCTGCTGGAATTTTAATGGATGCTTTCGATTTGTGGGAAGATCGCCCACCCGGAATCTCTTGTAATCAAAACACATCAAATGCTACTTACCAAAATGGTGAACTTACTTTTGATAATAACCACATGTTATGTGTTAATATTGAAATGAATGAAAACGATTTTCAAACAATGCGAAATGAATCTAGATTTGGTCCTGACATAAATGATGACAATGGTAATGCTGCATGTGCAGTTTTAGTTCAATATGCAAATGATTGCGATGTTCCATTTCCAAATGAGTATAATTGGTATAGCGGAAATATTGAAATAGATGGTGTCTTAGTTCAAAATGCAGGAATAAGAAAAAAAGGTTTTCTAGGCTCTATATTCTCCACTGCTCCCTCTGTTAAAATAGAAACTGAAAAGTATGTTCAAAATTCTAGTTTCAATCTTTCAAAAAACATTACGCTCAATAATAATTCGCAAAATGAAACTAGAATATGGACAACATTAGCACTGAAAATTTATGAGCTTGCAAATTACCCTGCTCCACTTTGTAATCTTTCAAACGTAACCATTAATAGTGAACCATTTGGTGTTTATTCTCATATTGAAACTATAGATGAAAAATTCTTAATTAGAGAATTTGGCAACAGTAACGGACACCTTTATGAAGGGCAGGTAATTGATTTCAACAAGGAATGGCTTCCTAGATGGGATGCTAAAACTGCAAACACCGATCCAATTGGAAATCCAATTAAAGCAATATGCGAAGATTTAGAATTGCCAGATGACCAGCTACTTAGCGCACTAAATCAACATTTAAATATTGACAATTTTATTACTTTTTGGGCTCTTGAAACACTTTTAGCTAGTAGTGATGGATATTGTGCTAACAGAAATAATTTCTTCATCTATTTTGACCCAAATGACAACAACAGAGCAACATTTATTCCTTGGGGTCTTGATCATTACGGTTGGGAAAACACCTTCGAAGTTTACGTAAGTGCTGAATTACCTAGGAGATTATCAAGAATTGATGAAACAGCAACAAAATTCAATAATGAAATGCAACGTTTAATTGATGATGTTTGGGATGAAGCATTATTTATGGGTTTTATAAATAATGCTTCTTTTCTAATTGAGAATGCACAAGATGATCCAGAGTACCAAGACAAACTAATTAAATTAAACAATTGGATATTAAGCAGAAAAGGTATAATTGAATCGTTACTGATTGATGGCATAACGAAAGGTCATAATGAATCATCTTCAAGATGTACAAACTAAGTTTATGAATAAAAAAATCAATTTATTTATAACACTATTTTTTTTAGCAGTTATAATTTCTGCTCAAAATAAAGAATTTGAATGTTGGACATCAAATACATTTCGATTTAAAATTAATAATGATTTTAAATTTGACATTGAAAACCAATTCAGATCAAACCTTAGCTCTTTGAATATCAATCAATTTTTCACACAAGGCTCTATAAAGTACGAAAACAAACAAGCTAAAATTAATACAGGATTTAGATTAATTCAGGAATTTAAATCGAAAATCGAAAATCATTTAAGGTATCATATTGATTATGCATATGTTACTGATTTTGACATGTCTACATTAACATTAAGGCTAAGATTTCAAACCAAAAACAAGATGGGGGTTACCAAAAATGATGGTGACTATCCTGAAAACGATTTAAGGTATAGAGCTAAAGTAAAATTTAAATTCCCCACAACAAAACTAAGGCCCTACCTAGGCTTTGAGGTCTTTCAACATTTCGAAACAGGTGCCATTAATGGGTTTAATAAGTATAGAATATTATTTGGCGGAGAATATAAGTTGTCTAAAAAGGGAAAACTTGGGTTAAGTATTATTAGAGAAAAGCAATGGGTTTATTGGAACCCGAAAACTAGCTGGGTTTTTATGCCATATTATGTGAATTACATAAAAAAGGGGAAAAAGAAAAAAAAGAAAAAAGAACTTTTTAATCAGTTTGATTAATAATTGCATCTAATTCTTTAACAATAAAGCTAGCGAGTTCTTTAATGTAAGCAGATGAAAAGTCAAATTTAATTCCGGCTGTTTCATATATTTCTCCGATACTCTTAGTATAGCCTAATTTTAAAGCATCTTTATATTGCTCTAAAGCAACTTTCCCATTTTGTTTATAATTTCTCCAAACTGCAATTGCTCCAAGCTGAGCCATTCCGTATTCTATGTAATAAAATGGCACTTCAAATAAATGCAATTGTTTTTGCCACTGATTAGACAATGCCGATTCATAACCGTTCCAATCTATTACTTGATTACCAAGCTTATTGTTAATTTCAAGCCACTTCTCTCTCCTTTGATTTGCAGTATGATTATTGGTATATATCCAATGTTGAAATTGATCTATTGCTGCAATCCAAGGCAAACCTTCTAATGCTTTTTCTAATTGTTCAATTTTTGCTCTTTTAAGTTCTGCTGAATTAGCATAAAAAACATTCCAATTATCCATAGTTAAAAGTTCCATAGACATGGATGCTAGTTCTGCAACTTCGGAAGGAGTACTTTTAAATTCAGTTAATTCTAAATCTCTACTTAAAAATGAATGAACTGCATGTCCTCCTTCATGAATCATAGTTACAACATCTCTTTGAGACCCTACAGCGTTCATAAAAATAAAAGGAACACCAATTTCGTAAAGAGGATACATAAAACCACCTGGAGCTTTTCCAATCTTAGATTCTAGATCCAAGTGTTCCATGTTATTCATAATACTTAAACAGGAACCAAAAAATGGATCTAAATAATTGAAGCATTTAATAGATTTTTCAATTAAATCTTCAGACTTATCAAAAGGTTTAAGAGGAACATTCCCATTAGCATCTACTTGAGTATCCCATGGTCTATAAGATGAAACATTTAAGTTAGTTTTTCTATCGTTCTCAATTTTAGAAATAATTGGAACAATAAACTCCTCAACAGACGAATGAAATTTCATACAATCTGAAACAGAATAATCAAATCTTCCCATTGCTGCAAACATGTAATCTCGATAATTATCGAAACCTGAATTTTTTGCAATGTTTTGTCTAAGAGCAATTAATTCATCAAATAAATCATCTAAAGCTTGAACATCTTGATGTCTACGTTCATTTATTTTCACAAAAACAGTTTCGCGAAGTTGCCTATCGTTAGATTTCAAATGTTGAGCCGCTTGTTGAAGAGTCAATGTTTCACCGTTGTGTTCAATGGTCATTTTAGCACTTGTAGCACCAAAAAGTTGTTGTTTTTCTTGAAGCTTAACTAACAAAGGAATATTTTCTTCCCTATAAATTTCAATTTGATTTTTAACCCCTCTTAAATAAATTCGGTATTTATTATTATCGAGCAAATCTAAATAAGAAGAATTAATGAGTTTTAAATTTAGCTTTTGTGCGTAAGGAGCAACATTTGGAGAAATTTCTTTAATCCAAAAATTAAAATCATTTTGTAATTCAACATTAGTGGTATCAATGTTCATTTTAATATACCTCCAAGCCATGTCTTCTTCCAAAACTGCAGAAAGCTCACTATTATCTAGTAACCATTTTTCTAAATCAGAAACTGAATTAATTTCACGGTTTAATAGTTCAATGAAAATTGAATCAATTGTATCCCAAGAATCAATTTTTAGATTATCGGAGATGTATCTTCTTTTAGGTTTCTCAACTTTGTTAATGGTTTCTATCATTTTTAAAAAATTTCTCAAAAATAACCAATTGTCATTTCATTAGATAAAGAATGAATCAATGTTAAACAAAAAATAATTTACTTGTTTAATTTGTAATATTGTTTATGTTTTAATAAAAAAAATTAAACAATATGTTTGGACTCTTCAAAAAAAAATCTGAAAAAGATAAATTAATTCTTATTTACAATAAAATTAAGAAGAAAGCATTCGAACAATCTAAAATTAATAGAAAAGAAAGCGATAGACTTGAAGTAGAAGCTCATGAAATATTGAAAAAGATAGATTTAATTGAAAAAGAAGAAAATCCACAACATTGAGTTCAGTAAATTTTATTCTTCCCAATCAGTTATTTAAAAACTTTCAATTATCCAATGAGTTCCCTACGTATTTAATTGAAGAACATCTATTCTTTAAAGAACTTAATTTCCACAAACAAAAGCTAGCCTATCATCGAGCAACATTAAAAGAATATGAATCTTTTCTTCTAGACAAGAAATTTAATGTCAACTACATTGAAACAAATAGTAATCTTTCGGATATAAGAAATTTAATTTCTCATTTATCTGAAAGAAAAATTAATACAATTAATATTTATCATCCTGAAGACAATTGGCTTCTTAAGAGAATTTCAAATTGTTGTAAAAAATTTGAAATTCAAATAAACTGGTATGATAATTCACTTTTTATAAATTCAGAAAAAGAAAACGAAAATTACTTCAAACCTGAAAACAAGAAATTTCATCAAACAACTTTTTATAAAAACCAGAGAAAAAAATTAGAAATACTAATTGATAAAGACAACAAACCTATCGGAGGTAAATGGACCTTTGACAATGAAAACAGAAAGAAATACCCTTCAAAGTTGTTGCCACCTAACACTAACTTTTGTGAAAATAAAAACTACAAACTTGCAGTACAATACATAGAAAAACATTTCCCAAATAATATTGGAGAAATTGATGTTAATAAAAACTACCCAATTAATTTTGATGAAGCAGACAAATGGTTAGATAATTTTTTAAACACCAAATTTAATGACTTTGGGATTTATGAGGATGCTATTGTAAAAGATGAAATATTTTTAAATCACAGTGTAATTTCTCCAATGTTGAATATTGGGTTATTAGACCCTGTAAGTGTATTAGACAAAGCACTTAATTTTGGAGAAAAGCATAACATACCAATCAATTCGATTGAAGGTTTCATCAGACAACTTATAGGTTGGAGAGAATTTATAAGAGGCATTTACAAATGTAAAGGCACTAAACAAAGAACAACAAATTTTTGGAATTTTAAAAGAGAAATTCCAGCTAGTTTTTATGATGGGACAACTGGTATTGATCCATTAGATGACACCATAAAAAAAGTTTTAAAGACTGGTTATTGTCACCACATAGAACGATTAATGATAATCTCAAATTTCATGATGTTATGTGAGTTTAATCCAGACAGTGTACATCGTTGGTTTATGGAACTTTTCATAGATGCATATGATTGGGTTATGGTTCCAAACGTGTATGGCATGAGCCTTTATGCCGATGGTGGATTAATGACCACAAAACCATATATAAGTAGTAGTAATTACATTATTAAAATGAGTAATTACAAGAAAGGAGATTGGCAAGAAATATGGGACGGGCTATTTTGGAGGTTCATGAATAAACATCGTGATTTTTTCTTGAAAAACCCAAGAATGGGAATGCTAATTAGAACGTTTGACAAGATGGATCAAACCAAACGCAATAACTTAATAAATAATGGTAATGACTTTATTAACAAACTAAATTAACCATGGAATTATCCAAAACTGAAATAGAAAATTTAGATAGAATAAAAAGACTAAATATTATTAATTCAATTTCTGGAATTAAACCTGGAAACTTAATTGGAAGTAAATCTTCAAACAACAAAACCAACCTAGCAATATTTAGTTCTGTAATTCATTTAGGAAGTCATCCTCCATTATTAGGTTTTATTGTACGACCAGCTAATAAAATTAGAAGAGATACCTATGAAAATATTTTAGAAACTGGATTTTATACCATAAACCACATTAATAATGATATTATTGAAAAAGCACACTTCAGCTCTATAAAATTCAACAAAAACATATCTGAATTCAATGAGCTAAATCTAAATGAAGAATATTTAAATGGTTTTTTTGCCCCTTTTTTAAAGGAATCATTTATTAAAATTGGAATGCAATTCAAAGAAGAAATTAATATTAAAGCTAATGGAACTAAGCTTATTGTTGGTGAAATTGTTCAATTAAGTATTCCAGACTTGGCAGTAAGTAATGAGGGATATTTAAATCTTGAAAGCCTTAATACTGTTGGTGTTGGAGGACTAAACTCATACTATACTTTAAAACTAAAAGAAGAACATCCATATGCAAGAATAGAAAATCTACCAAATTTTAATGCAAATTAGGGAAGACAAACAAAATTCTGATTATTACAAAATTTGTCCTGTTTGCAAGCAACTCTTTAATAAAAGGAAAAAATGGAAAACAGTATGGCCATACGTTATTTACTGTAGTAATAAATGCAAAAATGAAAAAAAAACAAAAAATTAGAACTCTTGACACTCGGGATATAGACAGAGTAATATCTATGGCTTGGGAAGACAGAACACCTTTTGAAGCCATTAAAAATCAATTTAATTTAGATGAATCAAGTGTTATAAAATTAATGCGATTAGAATTAAAATCGTCTAGTTTTAAGAGATGGAGAAAAAGAGTTAATGGAAGAAAAACCAAGCATTTATCATTATTAAAAAGTAAAATTGTAAGATTTAAAAGTAAATCTCAAAGAGATATTTCTAATAATAAGATTTCAAAATCTAAATAAATTACTCTACTGCTTTATTACCTTAACCATAGTAGTTTTGTTCGAAAAGCTAAGAGAAATTAAATAAACACCTTTTTCAAAGCTTTCTAATGATATTGAATAATCATTTAACGATTTAAGCAACCTTCCGTTTAAATCGAATACATTAACATTAAAAGATCCTGAATAATCACTTACAGAAAATGAAACAGTATTATTTGTAGGGTTAGGAAAAACATTTACTTCAACCATGTCAGATTTAGAAACATGTGTGCTTTCTGGACAGCTTTTACCATTCAAAAAATCCCAAATAAGCTCTGGAGAATAAAAATCCATGTTGATGTTTCCTAAACCACCTATTAAGGTTGGTATTCCTGGCCATTGGTGTCCACCCCCATTAATTTTAATTAACTCTAATGAGCTATTTGAACAACCGAAATACATGTGTCTTTCTGGAGATGAAAAATCAAAAATATTATTGTCTGGCATTGGTGTTATCTGAGGTGATAAATTACACCCCAAATGAATTCGCCATTTTTCTATACTTGCGTCCACTGAAACCCCAGAAGTTGCACTACCATTATAGCTTACTACAGGGTCTGATGTTCCGTGTATGTGTAACACAGATGTAGGATGACTAGGAGAACAGTTATTATAAACAGTATCACTCATGTTTCCAGAAACTGTAGCTATTGCTGCAAAACAGAAAGAAGACTCGCAAGCTAATTTATGCGACATGAATCCTCCTGTAGAGAAACCACACAAATATCTTTTGTTTGGGTCTGAGTTGAAGTTGGTTTCAAAATATGTATAGAGAGATTCAATGAAGCCAAGATCATCTGCTGTTGAAACTGTAACATTCATGTTGGCATTGAATGAATTGTTAACTCCATCTGGATAACAAACAATAAAATTATTGTCTTCAGCAATGTCATTAAAGCCAGTAATGTTCATAATGCCGTTTCCAGTTTGAGTTAGACCGTGCATTACAACTAACAAAGGAAGTGGATCCGAAGAATTCCAGTTTGATGGAGTATAATAAACAAAATCTCTAGTAACTCCATTGTGCTGAATAGAAGAGTTTATTTGAGTTTTGAATGAACTAAAAACAAATATTAAAAAGAGTAAACTAAAACACCTCATTTATTAAATTTAAATAAAGATTTTAACATATTAAAAAGCTGTGTAATAATAAAATTAAGCTCTTTTAGTAAATTCAATCCAATATTCCTTACCCATTCTAGAGGAATGTGAATTCATGCATTTTTCAAAAATTAAAATTTCAAAAAAAGGTTCAAAGAGTTTTAAGTATTCGAATTTATCACCTCCAAATGGTGGGTCTTCTTTTAGGGGAATATCATAAAAAAGTAAGCCAACAATTCTACCACCGTTATTAAGCAAGCTATAACACATCTTAACATATTGTTCTCTTAGTTTTGGATTTATGGCGCAAAAGAATGTTTGTTCAATTATTAGATCAAATTTTTGATTCTTTGAAAGATTAAAAAAATTAGCTTCAATTAACTGTTTTTCAGGGAAATTAGCAACACGTTTTTTTATGTTTTGTAAAGGTTCTTTGGCTAGATCAACAACTGAAGTATTTAAATAACCATTTAAAAAAAGATATTCTGCTTCATACCCGTAACCGGAACCTGGGATGAGAATTTTGAGTTTTTTATTAATTAGCTTATCTACAAAAACTTTTATGGGTGGAGACACCTTTCCTAAATCCCAACCTGTAGTGTTTTGGATATAACGATTAGACCAATATTGTTTATTCAAAACTGCTTAAATTTTGCCAAGCACCAGCATTATGAGCAACAATATCATTTTGTTTTAAAATAGATTTTGCTCTTGCCGCTCTTGCTCCAGATTTACAAACAAGAATAACTTCTTTATTCTTAATTTTTTCAAGCTTCATTTCAAGAGTATTTAATGGAATATTTTCACTTGATTTTAAATGCCCTGCTTTAAATTCTGAAGGTGTTCTAACATCAATAACAACTGCTCCAGTTTCTAAAAGCTCTTTATAATTAACGGGCTCTCCAAATAATGACTTTAATAGCTTTAGCATATTCATTTTAGATTTAAATTAATAAATATTAAAACCTTTTAGCAACTAATTTTCAATTTTATAGTCTAGATCCATTGTAATTGATGCAGTCTTTTTTCTAGATGAAGTATTAAATGTGCCTCCCCAAGAATAGCTTTCTCCACTATTCTGACCGACTATTTGCAATACTCCCATATCTGCACTAATTAAATCTCCTAGCTCTGCACCAGAATTCATTGCTATTTTTTCAGCTCTAATTCTTGCATCTTCTGTTGCCTTAGAGATTAGGTCTATTTTAAGGTTAGAAAGGCCACTAAAATAATACCTAGGCTCAAAAGAATAAAAACGTACACCACTATTTAAAACTTCAGTAATTAATCTAGAAACTTTCTCTACCTTATCTACATCATTAGATTCGATCATCACCTGCTGGCTTAGCTCGTAGCCCAAAAACTCATCCCCTATAATTTTACCTTCATTGGAATATAAGGTCTTGTTAATTTCGCTAGTTCTAACGGCACCAAAAATAATTTCTGCATCTGTTAAGCCTTTAGAAACTAAAAAATTTTGCACAATACTTTTATCTTTGTTTATCTGAGAATAAGCATCTTTGAGATTACTGTTTTCTTTAGTGAATTTACCTTCCCAAACTATTAAATCTGAGTCAAAATTGGTTTGTCCCATTCCTTTCACTTCTACATATCCTGTATGATCTTTAGGGTATCTGTTTAAATAAGTATAAGATAGAATTACGGTTGCTACAATTAATGCTATTGAAAAAATAAGTGCGCTTGTCTGTTTCATAGTTGTTTATTTTATTGATTTATAATTAATTATTAGTGTATTCATTTTCTTTTTTGATTGAAAAGGGAATTACTTCATATTCATAATTCATTCTATCCCCTTTCTTATTATATACATCCTAATAGTACCACTGTTATTGGCATAGTGCTATTGAGCTCCGATTTAACGTTCCAGCTTATTGTATTTGGTCCATAACCTCCATGTAAGGATTCTTTTTTAACTTTTTTATTTACTCCACCCTGCTTTAGAATAATTTTAACTTTAGAAAAGTCTGCACCCACTAATGTAAAAGACCAAGGGCAGTGGTATAAAAACTCATCTGGGAAATAGCCGTTCATTGGCCAGGTTATTGGATACGTATTGTAAAAGTCACCCGAGTCAAAATCACCCTCATCAGTAATTACCACTAAACAATTGTAACCATGTGCGTATCCATTACTCGATTTACCTAATGTAGAACCTGTACCAAAATGGGTATTAAAAGGATTAAAAATCCATCTTCTGTGACCAACTCCTTCCACACCAGAATCTTTAATATAACCATCTATACAATCTGAGCTCCACCTACCTGCATAAAGATTACCATGAGAAGCACCTTTATAACCACTTTCAGAATAACAGCTATAGCTTTTTTTAGGATGATGGCTCAATAAACTATTAGCATTCATAATTAATGCAGCATCCTGTGCTTGTTGGTTGTACTCTTGCTTAAAAGTCACATCATCAGAAACCCCTATCATTCTTCTAAAGAATTTAATTCTCTCCAACATATTATCGTAATATTTCTGTGAAAGCGTGCCTGCATTACAATGCGATAAATCACCAGACCAATTCACATCATCGGCAGTCAAAGAGCTGGTATGGTGAGAAATAACATAATCCTTAAGGAGGTATTGTTTTCTAAGCTCCATCAATTTTTTATTCTTGGAAAAAAGGTGATTTGCCAGCACCATTTCGTTGCTCATACTTTTGGTCTTGTTACTATCTAACAGCTTTTTAAAATATGGCATAAACCACAGCGAATGATGGGCTCTTTTCTTGATGAGGATTTAAATAGCTAACGGCCAACAATTGTTTTGCTGCAGACTCAAATTTATTGGACTGCACATCTTTACTTATTTTATCCTCATAAATTTCATCTACAAGCTCAATGAAATTCGAAAAATCTTCTTTATGGTACGCATCCCAAGGGTCATTAGTCACCAGCTCAGGAATAACATCACATATGGCTTCAAAATTATCAAAGCAAATGCTTTTAATCTGTTGTTTGTAAAAGGAAGAGTCATAATTTAAAATGGTATTCCAATTTTTTATTTCTCGCTTAATGTTTTTAACATTTCCTGATTCAAGGGCACCCATAGATCGAGATAAAAACAACTCTGCCCATAGGTTATCTTTAAAGGCAAAAACTTTCTTTTTAAAGTATTCTCCGTATGGAACAACAAGCGTTATAGAATCTCCATTAAATGGCATTTGATTGTATGATCTCTGGGAATTCAACTTAACTGCTAAATCGCCAGTATCATATAAATTAGCATAGTGGTAGTGAATAAATGCACTTTTACTATGGATCAGCACTAACTAGAGAAGGATCAATAACATTTATTTTATCGTAAAAATCTTTAGATAAAGCCACATCAATAGAAGATATAGTTGAAAGGGTATCGGAAAGTAATTGTTGAAAAACATTAGACTGACTAGCAATGTTTTTCTTAAAAGAATTCATTCCAATTTCTGAATGCATGAAATTTTTAAGCACTTTATAATTATTGGAATTAAATAATCTTAAAAACTGTTTTTCTAGAAGTTCATCCAATTGGGTTTTGCTTTTTTCTGAAAGCTCTAAACGATTATTCTTATGGGTATTAATAAGCTTTTTAAGACTATAAGTATATAATCCGATGTGTTCACTATTATAATCATTGGTTTCTAAATTATAAGATGATAATAAAAACTGACTGAGCTCATCGTTATGAGATTGAAAATACTTTACCAACCTAGTCTTAGATCCATTTTTTATAATTGAGATCATGTTACACAAACTAGAATCGTACAGCTCTTGAGCTTTCTGGTTATACTCCAAATCTGAGTATCTCTTGTATTTATAGGCTCTTTTTAAATATCTATTGGCATAGGAGAGATTAGATGCCGATTCTTTAATTGTGTGTTTTTGTTTTTTAAGGTAAATTTCAAAAAGTATATCGTAATACTCTGCTCTAATATCTCTAGAGATTTTGTTTCTCGATTGATTCATAAACCAGAGCGATAAATCGTATTTATTTTTCTTAAAATAGTACTTCCCCATTTTGTATAAAACAGGCTGACCAGCACTGTAGGTTAAAGAAATAGTAAGAAAAAAAGTGGTAACAATTGATTTATATACACTAGATGCATTCATATTTTAAAGTATTAAATGATTAAGAGTAAATATTTATCTATAGTTCTGTTATTTAAGGTTCATACATGTATAATTACAAAATAAAAAAAAGGAACATTTTTTATTTATCTACTAAAGTCTGTTGTCCAACAATGTGGGTTCACAGAGCCAGGAATATGGATGTAACCAATCCCCACCAACCTATGGTCTGGATTAAACATGTTTTTGCAGTGTCCTGGTGAATTAAACCAAGAAATAAACGCTTTCATTGCTGTAGATGGTCCGTAAGCACAATTCTCATACACACCTCCAGAAACTCTCCAGACCTTGTCTTTAGACTCATAAATTAGAAATTTTTCAGTTCTAGCATGCACATCACACACAAATTCCAAACTATCTGTTTCTGGGTTTCTATCATACGTATCGTGGCCAATGTAATTTTGTGTTGCCTGATCATAAGAATGATACCTTGCAGCTCTTGAAAGATCCTTATCTATCATAACTGGTTCTAAAAGAGAATCTTTACGTGCTTTGTTTAAAATATTTAAGAACTGTTTCTCAAACATTGTATTAGTACTCGGAACATTTTCAGTGCCAAAGGCAACACCAAAAAACTCATATCTCTTATTTGAATCTAAGTAGGAAATAAAGGAGCAAAAAAGACAAATTAGAAGAAGAGAAATTGAAAAAACAATCCATTTTTTAGAATATAAAATCATAGCTTAATGTTTAAGTGAATAATGGTAAGCGTAATGATTTCTCTATAGGCGTTTGTTTTGTAGTGTAATGCATCAATACTAAAAAGGAACATTTTTAATTAAATTAATTTTAAAAATTAATAGGATTTCAGCGTAAGCTCATTGTTTAATTTTGGGTAGTCAATTATATTTTTTATAAAAAGAGTTCGTTCTTTCCAATACCTATCATAATCTGAAGTAATATGCACCCCTTTAGTAATGGAATGAATTAACTTGATTTCACCATTTTCATTCTCATATATTATCCCAGAATGGTAGGCTCTAAAACCATTTTCATTTTTAGATCCAAATAAAATAACATCTCCGGTTTGAGCCGATTTTCCTGAAACTTCTTTTCCTAAATGAGCAATTTTGGTGGCATTATGAGGAAGCTTTACACCTACATAATCATATACGTATTTAACAAAGCCCGAACAGTCAAATCCTTTTTTGGACTCCCCTGCCCATTTATATGGTATTCCTATGCAAGAATGGGCAATGTATTTCATGGAATCTCTCTTTGCAGACGAGCTTTTAATTATGGATAGTGAGGGGTTTAATGTACTTCTTCTTTTTATGGGTTGATTACTTAATTCCTCAAGATTAGCATGCTCTGCTAGAGAGTCTCCAAAAATTAATGTGTAGTTCTTACAAAACTGTAAAGATTTATTTTTGTTTTTTCTAAAGTAAAAAGTTGCTTGAGAAGCCATTGATTTTTTTAATGCAGAAAAATTATTCTCAAGAGCTTTCCAGTAAAATGCGTTTTTATCGTATTTCCTAGCCTTTTTTAAATTAACAATTGAATAACTCAAATTAGATCTGTAATTGAATTGTTTGTAAAGCCCGTAGTTGGCCAAAGAAATGTAATAATAAGCTACTGGGTCTTTTTTATTTTTTTGAGCTGCCCTTACTGCTCTTTTATGGAGCTTTTTATAATTACCCGTTTCATAAACGCTATTGAGCTTTACAGAAATTTTAGATTGCGCCTTTAGACCAAAAGAACAAACAGCAATAAATAAAAGTATAAGAACAGCTCTCATACTTTATGTAATAAAAACAATTGAAAAGGGTACTATAAGTTAAATGAAAATTAGCTTATACTAAACTAAAACTCCCTTAAACTATACAAACACATCTTCATATGAAAATTTAATAATGTGGAAACCAATTCGATTGAACAAATTGAAAATTTCATAACTTCACAATATTTCTAATACTCTTTTAAATGAATTGTAGGCAATAACAATTTACTCATATGAAAAAAAAACTTTTAGGATTATTATTTATCGTATTGGTAATTTTTGCCATCTTTCTTTACAACTTAGGTCAAAGACCTGAAAGAGAATATCCTTCATTCCCCATTAGCCCAGAAAAAAATGCTGCAACAATTCATGACAGCATCCCTTTAAAAGATGTTGTAGTAACAGGAAACAACTGGGATGGGGTAATTACCATTTTCGATCCAAAAACCTACCAGATTATAAAAAAAATAAGCGTTATGCCCGACCGAGAAGAACGGTTTGAGGAAATCTATTCTGGATTTAAACGCAGGATTACTGCAGGTTTCATCCGCGAATTTATTGGTCAGGGCAATGATCAACTAGTAGACGACATGTTTACATCAAACGATGGCAGGTACATTTATGCATCAAGACCAAGTTTTGCAGACGTTGTTGCCTTAGATATTAATTCTGGTGAAATTGCTTGGCGATGTCCAGTAGATGGGCTTAGAGCCGATCATTCGGCCATATCTCCAGATGGAAAAACATTTTTAGTTTCTGCATCAACAGCAAGAAAGGTACATGCCATTGATGTTTCAATAGGAAAAATTGTAGGTGAATTTGAGTCTGGAGACCAACCTCATGAAAACACGTATTCTGAAGATGGTAAAAAAATATACCATGCCTGTATCGGTAAAGTCTTTATAGCTTCACCACTTTTAGATTTCATGAAAGGTGATCGTTGGTTTCAGATTGTTGATGCCAAAACCTATGAGGTTATTCGTAGAGTAGACATGAAAGAAAAGCTCGAAGAAGCTGGGTTTGATTGGATCGATAGAGCTGTACGCCCTATGGCCATTACTAAAGATGAAAAATTTGCCTATTTACAAATTTCCTTGTTCCATGGTTTTTTCGAGTACGATATAGAAAATGATAAAATAACTCGAAAACTAGAACTACCAATCCCAGAAGCAAATAAAGACCTAGCACTTGGAGACCATGTTTTAAATTCTGGACATCATGGTATTGCCATTAGCGGAGATGATAAAACCATATGTGTAGCTGGCACTATGGATGGCTACATAGCTGTAATAGAGAGAGAGAGCTTTGAATACCAAATTATTACACTTTCTGATGATCCCAAAGCAGCAAAGCCCTATTGGACAACTTCTAGTAAAGACGGAACAAAAGCTTACGTTTCAATAAGCGGTCTTGACAAAGTTTCGGTAGTTGATTACACTACGGCAAAAGTAATTGCTGAAATTTCTGTAGGGAACCACCCTCAAAGAGTTAGAAATGGACAGCTGAGGTTGAAATAGAGATAATTCACAGCAAAATTTTTACTAATCCCTCACTACCCTAATCTCTTCTGTTATCTCTCCATAACTCATGGCGCGAGGGAAATTTGAACTCCCGAACTCAGGGTTGTGAATCTCGAGTTGACCTATTTTTAAACTAAAAAATATCATTTTTTTTATTTAAAGTTTTATATAATAATTTAACACTAAAAACGTTATTATAATATGAAAATTTCAAAATTATTTATACCATTAATTTCTATTACTTTCTTAATTTCTTCCTGTAACAAAAACGAAGCAGTAACGCTACGCTGGGATCAAACAGGTTGTTCTAACCCTTGGGACGAACACATTAATCTAGACACGTTTACTATTGAGGGATATCATCAAGGAATTTATGAATACCTAACACACGAGGGAATTACAGCAAATTATATTTCATCTAAATTTGATTCTTCAAAAGTAGAATTGTGTTTTGCTTGTCATTGCAAAACAGGAGATATAATTGAAATTAATATCCCCAAAAAAAACAAAAGAAAATTGGAAAGGTTAGGCTGTAATAATCAATTTGGCTTGACTTTTTATTAAAGATTATAGCATCAGATTAAAAATAACTCCTAGCACAAGACCTACCACAATTCCTAGCACAAGAGGATCCTAAAAACAAAAAAGGTTCTAAGAAACATCTTAAAACCTTCATTTACAAGTGATTGTCTTGGTGGCGCGAGGGAGATTTGAACTCCCGACCTCAGGGTTATGAATCCTGCGCTCTAACCAACTGAGCTACCGCGCCTAATCATTAAGGGCGCAAATATATATAATTCAGTTTTGTTTTTCCTAAATTTTCATCTTAATAAATTGAAGTTTATTTAACTTTTTCTTAAAATATATTTTTGTGACTTCATTTTTTTTCTATATTCACTTTTTGAGTTTTTCAAAAGAAATTTGAACAATGAATACAATGCAAAAAATTAAAGTAGAATTGGAGTACATAATTAATACTTCTCCTAATATATTATTTACTTGCTTAAGCACTCCTAGCGGTTTATCTGAATGGTTTGCTAATGATGTTAACATCAAAGATGACACCTTTACTTTCTTTTGGGACAGAAGCGAAGAAAATGCTAAGCTTATGAAATCTAAAAAAGATTCAATTCGTTTTCAATGGGAAGATGATGAGGGTGAAGATTATTATTTCCAAATGGCTATTAAAATAGATGACCTTACTAAAGATGTTGCTCTTTTAATTACCGATTTCGCTGAAGATGATGAAGTTGATGAAGTTGCTTTAATGTGGGACAATAGCATAAGTAAGCTAAAGCAAGCCATTGGTGGATAACAAATATCCGCTATCTTTCGTTATCATTTCTAAATAAACGTATTGAAAAAACTAGGCTGGGTTGTTATTAAATCATTCTTAGGTCCATTTATCTTAAATTTTATTATTTGGATGCTTATCCTAGACATGCAATTTCTATGGTTGTATGTTGATGATTTAATGGGTAAAGGACTTGAATGGTACATCATTTTAGAATTGATGATTTACGCGTCTGCTAATTGGGTGCCAGTAGCTCTTCCTCTTTCTATTCTAATGGCATCTATTATGACTTTTGGAAGTCTAGGTGAGCATAACGAATTAGTAGCCATGAAATCGAGTGGACTTTCATTGTTTAAAATAATGAAGCCCTTAACCGTATTAGTGGTATTTATTTCTGTTTTTGCTTTCTATTTCTCCAACAACTTGTGGCCCATGGCAAACTTTAAGATGCGGGTATTAATTTCTGATATTCAAAACACGAAAGTTTCATTGGCTCTACAACCAGGAGTTTTTTTCAAATCAGATAATTTCTCAATTAGAGTTAAAGAAAAAGATAAAAAAGGAGACACATTTAAAGACATCCTAATTTACGACCATTCAGATATGAAAAAGCAAACCATAGGTGCTTGGTCGTACAAAAAAGACCCTAGAGATTACAAAAGAATAATTAGGGCTAAAAGTGGTAAAATCATAAATTCTGCTAAAAAATCAAAATTACAACTTGAGCTAAGAAATGGTGTAATAATACAAGAGTGGAACCCCTCTAAAATGGATAAATCAAAATTGCCGTTTATGCGTTACTATTTTGATTCTGCCTCTCTAAATTTTAATTTAAATTCTTTTGAATTTGAACGATCAAATGAAGATGCATACCAAAAAGAACAATACTTACTTTCCATCAACCAAATTATTGTTTTAAACGATTCTGTAGAAAAAGAAATCTTTTTGAGAAAAGAAAGTTTAGACACCTACGTGAAAAATTCATTTAGTCCTTTTAGGCTTCAAGACAGCACATCGAAAAAAGCTAAACCAATTATTGCAGATAGTTCTTCAATATTATTAGCATATAAAACAGATAAAAAAGTTAAAAAAGCCATTAGAAGAACAGACCAAATTTTAAATCATATTAAAATTGAAATTCAAAAAGATAAATCAACACAAAATTATTTAACAGACATGAGTATTGAATGGAACAGGAAATTCACTCTTTCTTATGCCGTATTAATGCTATTTTTCCTTGGAGCACCTCTAGGAGCAATTGTAAAAAAAGGTGGATTGGGATGGCCTGTACTAATTGCAATATTATTTTTCTTAATTTATTTTATACTTACTCGTTCTGGAGAAGAAATGGCTGAAAACGGAAGTTTACAGCCCATAACTGGTATGTGGCTAAGTGCTTTTATAATTACACCTATAACCATTTTTATTTTCTATAAATCTAACCAAGATTCAAGATTGTTTGACTTTGAATTTTACCTAAAGTTTTTTAATTCTATTTTCGCAAAAAAGAAAAATAAATGAAAATTCTTCAATTGTGTCATAAACCACCTCAACCCTCTATTGATGGAGGTTGTATATCTATGAACAACACAACAGAAGGATTATTAAAAAACAAATGCAAGGTTAAGATATTAACCATAAGTACCATTAAACATCCTTTTAACTCAAGTAAACTATCTAAAAACTATTTACAAAGAACAGCTATTGAAGGAGTTTTTGTAGATACTAAACTCAACATAGTTGATGCTTTTTCAAATCTAGTAACTTCAGATTCTTACAACATATCCAGATTTTTCTCGCCTGATTTCGACACACTTCTTATTAAAACATTAAAAGAAAATGAGTTTGATATAATTCATTTAGAGAGTTTATTTATGACTCCATACATTCATACATTAAGAAAATTTTCTAATTCTAAAATAATTTTAAGATCTCATAATTTAGAATATATGATATGGGAAAGGTTAGCTAGAAAAACAGTAAATCCAGCTAAGAAAATTTACCTTAATATTCTTTCTAAACAGTTAAAAGAATATGAAACTAATGTATTAAACACTATCGATGGCATAGCCGCTATTAGTATAGAAGACAGAGTTAAGTATGAAAATCTAGGTTGCAAAAAACCAATTTCAACTATACCATTTGGTATAGACATAAAAAACTATGACTTTATTAAAAAGAAAATCAATAAGGAAGACATTCGTTTTTTTCATATTGGATCTATGGACTGGAAACCAAATTTAGAAGCAGTTACTTGGTTGTTTGAAGAAATATGGCCAACAATGATTACAGAAAATAATAACATAAGCCTACATTTAGCAGGAAGAAAAATGCCAGATTGGATATTAGAAAAAAATAATGAACAAATAATTAATCATGGAGAAGTAGATTCTGCTATTGATTTCATGAACAATAATGATGTAATGATTGTTCCCCTTTTATCTGCTGGTGGTATGCGTGTTAAAATTATTGAAGGAATGGCTCTTGGAAAAACCATTATATCAACTAAAATTGGTGCAGAAGGAATAAATTACAAAGATGGTGACAACATACTTATTGCTAATACTTTACAAGAGTTTAAGCAAGTAATAAATATGCTAATTGAAAACCCTGAAATGATAAACGTTATTGGAAATAATGCAAGAGAATTTGTAAGTGATTATTACAACAATAAAATCATAAATTCTAACTTATTAGAATTTTACAAATCAGTATAACATGCGAATTATAATACTGACTTCAAGATTTCCATTTCCTTTAGACAAAGGAGATAAACTAAGAGCTTTCCACCATATAAAACAATTAAGTAAGCTCAATGAGGTTCATCTAATCTCCATTTCTGATAATAAAGTCACAACCAAGCAAATATTAGAACTAGAAAAATACTGCCATTCAGTGAATGTGTTTAAACTAAAAAAATGGAAAATTTTAATCAATCTTTTTTTAGGTTTATTCAGTAACAAACCGTTTCAGATTAAATATTTTTATCAAAGAGCAATTCACCTAAAGATAAAAAAACTTATAAATAAAATTACTCCCGACCACATTCTATGCCAGCTTATTAGGTGTGTTCCATATGTTCAACATGAACACCACTACTCCAAAACTTTGGACTACATGGATGCTTTTTCTAAAGGAATTGAACGCAGAATTAAAAATGGCGGATGGTTAAAACAACTTTTAAAAATTGAATCAATAAGATTAGTTAAATATGAAAATCTAGCTTTTGAATATTTTGATCATCATTGTATTATTTCTGAAAATGACAGATCATTTATTTTTCATGAAAAAAAAGAGAGTATAAAAATAATTACAAATGGAATAGATTATGATTTTTTTAAGCCCAAAAAAATTGAAAAAAAATACGATTTAGTTTTCATCGGAAACCTAAGCTATGCTCCTAATGTTGATGCTGCATTATTTATAGCACATGAACTTCTGCCAAGGTTAATTAAAACAAATTCCCAAATTAAAATTTTAATTAATGGTGCAAACCCTACCAATCAGCTTTTAAAACTTAAAAACACAAATTTAGACATCTTAGGATGGACCAATGATATTAGAGAATCTTATTTATCTGCGAAAATTTTCATAGCTCCAATGAGAATTGGAACGGGATTACAAAATAAATTATTAGAAGCTATGGCTCTAAATATTCCATGTATTACTTCAGAACTTGCCAATCAAGCTTTAAAAGCTAAGGATGGACATCAAATTCTAATTGGAAATAACCCAGATCAATACATTGAGCACATTTCAAACCTACTAATTGACGAACAATTAAGGTTAAACATTGGTAATGAAGGGAGAAAATACATTAGAGAAAGTTTTAATTGGGAAACAACATCTAAAGAATTACATAAATTAATGTTTAGTCAAGAAAATACATTTTGATTAAATTGTTATAATTTTACACCAGATACTTAAAGAATATTGAATATGGATTACAAAATGAACACCATTGAAGAGGCGCTTGAAGACATTAAAAATGGCAAAATAGTAATTGTTGTTGATGATGAAGACAGAGAAAATGAGGGTGATTTTATTACTGCTGCTAAAAACGCAACTCCAGAATTAATCAATTTCATGGCCACACATGGAAGAGGACTAATATGCACCCCTCTTATAGAGGAAAGATGTGATGAACTAGGCCTTGAAATGATGGTAGATTCAAATAATTCTCATTTTGACACACCATTTACAGTATCAATTGACCTTATTGGTAAAGGATGTTCGACAGGAATCTCTGCTACAGACAGAGCGAAAACAGTTCAAGCCCTGATAGATCCTAGCACAAAACCAAAAGATTTAGGTAAACCAGGACATATATTTCCACTAAGAGCAAAAAAAGGTGGAGTTTTAAGAAGAGCTGGACACACAGAAGCTGCAGTTGATTTAAGTAGACTTGCTGGTTTTGAACCTGCAGGATTAATTGTAGAAATAATGAATGAAGATGGTTCTATGGCCAGGCTTCCTCAGTTAATTGAAATAGCATCTAAATTTAATCTAAGTATTATTACAATTGAAGATTTAATTGCATATAGAATGAAACATGAAACGCTAATTGAAGAATTAGTAGAAGTGAACATGCCTACAAAATATGGAGATTTCAGATTAAAAGCATTTAAACAAACTACAACTGGAGAAGAACATTTAGCGCTGATTAAAGGGGAATGGGACAAAGATGAATGTGTACTTGTTAGAGTTCACTCATCTTGCTTCACAGGCGACATAATAGGCTCTCTTAGGTGTGATTGTGGTGATCAGCTTTCTGCCGCCATGAAAATGATTGAAAAACAAGGTAAAGGAGTAATTATATATATGAATCAAGAAGGAAGAGGAATTGGACTTATTAATAAGCTCAAAGCATACAAACTTCAAGAAGAAGGTTACGATACCTTAGATGCAAACTTAAAGCTAGGATTCAAAGGAGACGCTAGAGATTATGGAGTTGGTGCACAGATTTTAAGATCAACTGGAATTAAGAAAATGAAACTTCTAAGTAATAATCCTAAAAAGAGAACAGGTCTTATAGGTTATGGTTTAGAAATAACTGAAATAGTTCCTATTGAAGTTGATTGCAATATTCACAATGAAAAATATTTAAAAACCAAAAAAGATAAAATGGGCCATAAATTAAAACTTAATGATCCAAAGTAAATTTAACCCAAGTAGTTTAAAACATTCTTTTCTATTCTCTCTACCGAATTTATATTTTCAGCTTTAACAAATTTTTCACCTGATACTTTTTCAAATAGTTCGATATATCTACTGGAAACTGATTCAACAAAATCATCATTCATCTCTGGAATAGTTTGACCTTCTTTTCCTTGAAAACCATTTTCCATTAACCATTCTCTAACAAACTCTTTACTTAATTGCTTCTGGTTTTCGTTATTGTCTAATCTTTCTTGATACCCTTCTTCGTAAAAGTACCTACTAGAATCTGGTGTATGTATTTCATCAATTAAATAAATCTGACCATCTTTTTCACCAAATTCGTATTTAGTATCAACCAAAATCAAGCCTCTCTCCTTAGCCATTTCAGTTCCTCTCTTGAAAATTCTATGAGTGTAATCTTCCAATTTCAGATAGTCATGTTCACTAACCAAACCTTGACTGATTATCTCTTCTCTAGAAATATCTTCATCATGTCCTTGATCAGCTTTAGTAGATGGGGTAATAATTGGAACAGGAAATTTTTGATGCTCTTTCATACCATCTGGAATTTGAACACCACAAATCATTCTTTTTCCAGATTTATAAGTTCTCCATGCATGACCAGTTAAATAACCTCTAATAACCATTTCAACCTTAAATGGTTTACAATAATGACCAATAGTTACATTTGGATCTGGTGAGGCTAAACTCCAATTAGGCAAAATATCTTCAGTGGCTTTTAAAAATTTATCCGCCAACTGATTTAAGACCTGACCTTTATAAGGTATTCCTTTAGGTAAAACTACATCAAACGCTGATATTCTGTCACTTACAACCATAACTAAACATTCATTATCAATGTTATACACATCTCTAACCTTTCCTTTATAATGGCTAACTTGTTTTGGAAATTTAAACGCTGTTTTTGTAATTGCTGTCATATTTTTCAATCTTTAAAAGCTTTAATTATTTTTTTAACTAACGGGTGACGAATTACGTCATTTTCGTCCAAAAACACAAGACCTATGCCAGGAGTATCATCCAAAACTTGTATCGCACGTTTTAATCCGCTTTTTTGATTCTTCGGCAAATCAACTTGAGTTATATCCCCAGTGATAATAAATTTTGCAGACTGCCCCATTCTTGTTAGAAACATTTTCATTTGACTTTCTGTCGTATTTTGACCTTCATCTAAAATCACAAAAGCATTGTCTAGAGTTCTGCCCCTCATAAAACCTAAAGGAGCAATCTGTATAACTCCAGTTTCTAAAAACTCAACTAGCTTCTCTGATTTTATCATGTCTTGCAAGGCATCATATAATGGTTGTAAATACGGGTCCAGCTTCTCTTTAAGATCTCCTGGAAGAAAACCTAAATTCTCACCTGCTTCAACAGCTGGTCTAGTTAATATTATTTTTTTAACCTTTCTTGCCTTTAATGCCCTAACAGCTAATGCAACCGCTGTATATGTTTTACCAGTTCCAGCAGGACCTATTGCAAATAATAAATCATTTTCTTCATTAGAAGAAACTAATTTTCTCTGATTATGTGTTCTTGCCTTTACAACTATCCCCTTATTACCGTAAACAAGTACATGGTCTGGTTGGTTAGAATCGATAATCTGTTTGCCTTTGTCACTAAACAAGCTCTCAATATCATTAATAGAAAGACTGTTGTATCTTTCTAAATGAATTAACAATAAATTAAAACACTCCCGAAAAGATAAAATTGTTTCATCATCTCCTATCAATTTAACAAACCCTCCTCTAACTACTATTTTTAATTTAGGGAAAAATGTTCGTATAAGCTTAAGTTTACTCTCTCGAACTCCTAAAAGCTCAGTTTGATCTACAGAACTTATATCAATTAAATTATCCTTATCCATTGATAATGTTTATTGGTAATAAATTAATTACTTTTGAATTGCAAATTTAAAAAATATAGGAACATATAATTATCCAATTTACATGATAATTACACTCACTACTGACATGGGCCTAAGCGACTTCTATGTTGCTTCAATAAAAGGAAATATTCTTAAAGAGCTTCCTAATGCTAATATAGTAGATATAAGTCATGTAATTAGACCGTTTGACATCTCTCATGCCTCTTTTGTTATTAAAAATTGTTTTCAGGATTTCCCTAAAGGAACAATTCATATAATTGGAATTAACCCCGAGCCAGATAAAATCAATGGTCATCTGATAGTAGAAAATTATGGTCAGTTTTTTATTGGTGCTGACAACGGTATTTTTTCTCTTTTATTCAACAAGAATCCAGATGGTATCTGGTCTATTAATTTTGATGAAGATTTAGAATCTCATTCATTTCCAACAAAAAACATTTTTGTTAAAGCAGCATGTCATATTGCCAGAGGTGGAGTTCCTGCTCTAATTGGAAACCAGATAGATTCTTTCAATAAAAAAGAGCTTTTTAGAGCAATAGTTGACAACAACAGTATAAAAGGAACTGTTAATTATATAGACACTTATGGCAACGTAATTACTAATGTCACTAAAGAGCTATTTAATGAAATAGGTAAAAATAAAAGTTTTAAAATTTTCTTAACTAGATCTGGTTATTCAATTAACAAAATTCACAAAGCTTATGGGGATGTTCCAGAAGGAGAAAGAGTTGCACTATTTAGCAGCAGTGGATTTTTAGAGATAGCCATTAACAAAGGGGTAATTGGTTCTGGAGGAGGAGCAAATCAATTGTTTGGATTAAAGATTAACGATACAATTACCATAGAATTTAAACAAGATGATCATTCGAATAGTTAAGCTTAACATTAAAGCCCCTGAAATTCAAAATTTCAAAAACACATTTAATAAAAACAGAAATAAGATTATTGGTTTTAAAGGATGTATTAACGTTGATTTATTACAAGACAAAAGCAACGAATCAATTTTCTTCACTTACAGTAAATGGGAAAACTTAAATTCTATTGAAAACTATAGAAACTCAACTATTTTCAAGGGAATTTGGTCTACTGTTAAACCGTTTTTTAATAAAAAAGCACAAGCGTGGTCATTAGATCAAATCAATCGTATTGAAAAGCCATAAGTAGAATATCATCCATTTGAGGATTATCACCCATCCACTGATTCAAAGCCTCGCTATACATCTTATATTGCTGATCCATAGGGAATTGAACAATACTTTCCATGATTTGGTGAAAGCCTGACATTTTTAATTTCTTATTTTCTCTGCCTCCAAATTGGTCAGGAAAGCCATCAGAGAACAAATAAATCATATCTCCTTTTTTCAATTGAAATTCCTGTGTTTCAAAAATCTTTTCTGAAAGTGAGAACCCACCAATTGAAAAACGACTGCCTTTAAGTAAATTCAATTTTTTATCTCTAAAAATATAACACGGTCTAATAGCACCAGCAAACTTCATTAATCCTGTCTTTTTATTTAAATTCAAAATTGCTAAATCCATACCGTCTTTATTAGACTCGTAATCATCCTTTTGATGCAAAACAGTTTTAATATTAATATCAATTTCTTTTAAAATAGCAGCAGGATCTCTTTGCTTATGAAAAACAATTGATTCATGTATTAAAATGGAACCAATCATACTAACAAATCCACCAGGAACTCCATGTCCAGTACAATCTGCACAAACAACAATCACCTGATCTCCTAAATCTTTTATCCAATAAAAATCTCCACTAACAATATCTTTAGGCTTATACATTACAAAGCTTTTAGGGAAGATTGTCAAAAAATCTTCTTTCTCAGGTAACAATTGAATTTGAATTCTTTTTGCGTAATTAATACTATCTGTCAAATCCTTGTTAATTAACTCTATTCTTTCTTTCTGACGAACAACTTCTTTAGTTCTTAAATCCAATTCATATTCAAGAGTTTTTTGAATTTTAATAAGGTTACTTTCCCGGACCTTAATAACAACAGCAACAATTACGAACACTAAAATTATAATAAGAATAAAAAACCAGGATTTCTTCCAAAATGGAGGCCTAATTTGAAGATTAAACTGCACCATATTTCCTTCAACACCATCAGAATTATAAGATTTCACATAATACATATAATCTCCATCTGATAACTTTGGATATTTAACAAAATTTGAACTTAAATTTTTAGACCAATCTTGCTCGTAACCTTCAAGAAAATAACTATAAGTAACTTCTTTCGACTTTCTTAAACTTAGACCTTTGTTTTCTATAACAACTTCATACTGCCCATATGGTAAAGAAATATTATCTGTAATTTCAAACACACTATCATTAATCACAATACTGTTAATAGTTGTTATTGGAGGGATTAAGTTCCTAAACTCTTCTTTAGAATCATATTTTATAATCCCATTATCTGAACCAAACCAAAGTTCATTTTCCCAATCACATATTGCAGATTTTAAAAACTTCACATTAAGTCCATTTTTATCATCATAAACTTCGAAGCTATTGTATAGAGTATTAAATCTACTTATTCCTCCATTATGAGATACCCAAGTATTATTTTTTGAATCAACTACTATACCATAACAATAATTAGAAAACAAGCCATCATTTACAGTGTATTGAACGATAGTGTCAGATTTAATATGAAAAATACCATTATCGTATGAAGAAAGCCACAACTCTCCTTTATCATTAGCGTCTATCATGTTGATATTAACCAAGTTTAAGTTCTTAGAAAGCTGAATATCCTCAATTTGATTATCAACAAACTTTGTTAAAAAAGCACTTTTAGTCCCCACATAAATAGAATCCTGAACATTAAATATATTGCCCACATTATTGTGAGACAATCCACTATATAAATTGTACGAGCTGATTCCATAAGTAACCTTATCCAATTTAAAAACGCCATTTAAAGTACCAATCCAAACTTTATCAGCTATTTCCTTTATACAAGTGACATTATCACTTAGACGATCGCTTGAAAGCTCTATTTTCTTAAAAAATTGCCCACCATTTTTTTTAACATACAATCCCTTTTCCTCAAAGCCTACAAATAGAGAGCTATCATCCGTAAAAATGAAACAAATAATTTTATCAACAGGCAGCTTGTTTTGATCAGAATAAACATCTAGAATTTTAAAATCATGTTTTCTAAATTTAAAAATTTGTGACTCACTAGAAGTGTAAATAAAATCATCATTTACAGAAAAATAGCTATACTCTTTTGGCTCAAACTTATCACGAAAATAAAATGAGAAATAATTATTTGCTTTTGAAGCTAAACCTGCACCATAAGTCCCTACCCACAAAACTCCTTCCCTATCAATAAAACAAGTGTTAACAGAATTAGAATTTAACCCACTTTTATAATTGTAATTATTAATAAGCTTAGGATACAATCCATCTAAAGAAACTTTTAACAACCCACTATTTAATGTACTTATATAAAGGTTTTTTTCATTTACTGACAATTCTCTAACCACAATATCATTAGGCAAATTTTTAACATCGAATTCTTCTGAAACAAAAACTCCATTAGAATTAAATAATTTAAATAATTTACCATCATTAGATACAATTAAAATTTCTGTTTTCAATAAAACTATATCTACAACAGAAAAATTTGATAGCTCTGTAACATCTTGAACTTTTGAAAGCGTATTTTCATCTTCAAAATACTTATAAACCTGTAATCCTTTATCTGAACCTATAAAAAGAAAATCATTGTAAAAAAAGATAGTTTCTAATAAATACGATGGAAAAGATTCTAAAAAAAACTGAAATTCACCGGATGAATTAACAAAATAAAGTCCTCTGTTTTGTGTTGCAAACCAAATTCGACCTTTTGAATCTTCTGCGATATCATTTACAATAGAATTAATTCCATCCCCAGTATGCACAACGTCAAATGCTTTATCTTTATATATAGATGACCCACCCTTTTTATGACCAAACCATATAATACCCTTAGAGTCAGTATATGAACTTGAAACAAAATTTTCTGCAAGCCTATTTCTAGAATTAAACATCTGAAAAGATTTACCATCATATACACCAACACCCTCACCTGTTCCCACTAACAGTAATCCATTTTTATCCTGATCAAGTGTATAAATAAAAGAATGATTCAAGCCCTGGTTAACGCCAAGATGTTTAAACTTATATTCTTGAGATTTAATGAGAGGCCCAGAAAAAATCAACAAATAAATAATTATTAAAAATTTATTTTTTTTCAAGATTAATCAGTTTTAGGAGTAATGGATACTTTTGGTTGGTATTTAGGAACACCACCAATGGGTATAGAAAAGAAAGGAAGTGATTCGCCATATTGATTTGTGATGTAAAAAACCATGTTATTGTTATTAACTTTAGAAGACTTTTTAATAATAAACTGAATGTCTAAAGACTTGCCCTTTTCAGGATCCTTAATATAATATAAACTTTCAGCTAATAAATTATCACCAGAAACATCTAATGGAAAAGAAAGAGTAGCAGCTGAAAAAAGTTTCATTAAAGCTCCATCATCTAAGTCGAAATTAGCTTGTTTAACAGAAATAACATGTTCATTTATAAAAGGATATATATGACTAACCTCTAAAGGATTTTGTGGAAGTCTAAAAGAATATTCAAAAGTAAATGAATTACCTCCCTCAATCGGCACATTTTTATCAAAATTTGAACTCAGGAAATACCTGTACAAATTACCATCGTTTCCTTTTAAGCCTTGAGCTATCAATTTAAAAACATAACCATAATATCCTTTTGCTAATTCTCCCTCTGCTGGGTTAAATGGACCCAAAGTAATCCATTTATTATCTAACGAAGGGTTTACACCAAAATCTTTAGATACAATTAGGTTTCCACTCCTATAATTTCCAATAGGATCAACTCCGATTGCATCTTTTTCAGAAATACATCCTACCCCACCATAAAGACTGAAATTTGTAATCGTATTAAAGGTACCACCAACATTGTTTTTCTCATCGTTTTCACCACCAGTATCTGGATCAAAAATTCTAATATAGAATGGCTTTTTATAATCTTCTGGAATACTAAAGAAAAATGTTTGACAATGATCATCATCTCCGTAGGAAGGATGAGCATCAGCACCAAAAGTCACTAAAAATGGAATGTTTTCTTCTTTCGCAGGTACTGGCTGACAGTAACACAAAAGAATTGACATAAAACTTGCTATTGTAAAAATTAATTTCATTAAATGATTTTTCAGCTCTAAAGTTTCTTAATTATACCAATAATGTTTTTGGGATTAGAAGAAGACCAAGTTACATATTTCAATTCTTTAACTTTGTTTACAAAGCGAAGTTTATCATCATAATAAACAACACCATCAACTAACCAATAATGCTTGTCATAAGGAATATCACATGAATAAAAGTCCACAAAAAACTCTAAACCACCCTCAACAGTTTTATAATCTAAATATGGAAGATTATCGGTTTTAATTTCTAAAGTATCTACATATAAATTTTTATAAGTAAAATCAATGTAATTATCCGTTATATGCAAACTAACATTGTAAGACCCAAGTCGATCAAAACAATGATTCACATTATTGCCATTTAAAGATGTTCCGTCACCAAATTCCCATTCAAATGATACATTTTTTAAATCTGAAAATTGTTCATCTTTAAATTCAAAACAAAAATTGGGCTCAACTTCTATATAAGAATCAGGCCTAGGGTGATTAACATTAAAATACAAGATGTAATCACTACTATAACCATCTCTATTTGTTGAAATATATCCTTCTTGAATACCATCAATCAAAAAAATTGAAAAATCATTCGAAGGTGAATTTATAGGTTCTGGAAGAAGAATAGGTTTTGTCCATTTATTTTTAAAATAGATACTTCTATACACATCAATTCCTCCATACCCACCTTCTCGATCAGAACAAAAATAGAGCTGATTTTTATGTAGAAAAGGAAAAGACTCCTTAAATCTGGAATTTACAGAGTCCCCTACTGAAATAGGGGGATTCCATATACCATTCGTGTTTAGCGTACAAAAATACAAATCTGACTTACCTTTACCCTCAGGCATATCACTTGCGAAAACCAACAGATCTCCAGCCTCATTAATTGATGGATGACCCACATTATAATTTACGTTATTGTAAATAAATGGCACAGGGTTACTAAAAGTGTCATTACTTAAAGTAGATTTATAAATACCTAAACTAGAAAAATCGTCATTTAAATTTAAAGATCTAGTATAGTAAATTGAAGAGTCTTTAATATTGAAGGTTAAAGGACCATCATTTAAAGTTGTATTTATCACATTATTTAAACGTTTTGGTTTGCCTTTTAAATCTGCTTTTTCAATTGGAACAAAATAGATGTCAAAAAAATTTGAACCATTTTGATTTTTGACAGACTTAAAAGCATTTGATTTCACATCAGATGCAAAATATAAAACTCCATTTCTTAAAAAAGGCGCATAAACATTTTCTCTAAGCTTACCTAAATCAAGATTTTGCACATTGTAATCTTGAGCATTTATAAGATGAATAAAATTTATTATTAATAATAAATTAAAAATCCTTAGGGCTATATGCTTGTTTTTCTTCAATAAAATTAAACCTTAAAACCAACTCATTTGAACCATTATTGAAATCACTGAAATATCTGGTTGTGAAGTCATAGGAGTAAATCATCATTAATTGTTTAGAAATGGCAACATTTAATCCCAAAATAAAATCTTGGTTGGTTCTATAACCAAAATAGAAACCTAATTTACGATTATATTCAATTGCCGTACCAATCTCTATTTGATTAACTTTTGCTACACTTCTTTTGTAAAAGACGTAAGATTTCAATAAAAGTCTCTCATTAAGCTCATATTTATAAAAAGCAGATAAATTAATATTTCTCGAATAGCTTTGATTTAACAAATCCATAAAACCCATACTTATCGATAAATCATTTAACACATATGAGAACCCAAATCCTAAATAAGGATTAATTTCATTATTATTTATACCACTAAATGTTGGATCATTGTTTTCAAGTAGCTGTAGTTGAGATTGGTTAAGTCTTGAATTTTTAACTCCAAGAGATAATCCCATAGAACAAACACCTTTAGAAAGTAAAAATTTATAGGCAAAATTAGTATTAATCATGTTGTTGCTATTTAGCCCAATAGATTCATTTAAGAAGTTCACTCCTATTCCTACCTGCTTTCGTTTAGTGGGAAGGTCTGAGCTAAAGAACACATAAGTTGGAGCACCTTGTAAACCTAACCATTGTGTTCTTACTCCTAAAGATGCTGATAAATTTTCGTTCCTTCCAGCCAAGGCCGGATTGTAGAGAAGTCCAGCTTCGTTAAAATTTGAAAATTCAGGTATGTATTGAGCGTCTAAATAAGAAATATTTATCAACAAAAAAGACCATATGAAATAATACTTTATCATCTTCTTAATTCAACTGAACCCTTGTATTTAAAACCAGCTAAATCGATAAAATAAAAGTAAGTATCCTCTGGTATATCAAAGCCATTATAAGTTCCATTCCATTTATTAAAAGCATCAGAAGAAGCAAACACCAATTCGCCCCATCTATTTACAATTTGAATTTCAAAAGCAACACCTTCTCTAGTACCATCAATTCCAAAAAAATCATTAATACCGTCACCATTAGGTGAAAAACCATTTGGAATAAAAACCCAGTCCACAAACAAAGCTATTTCATCATATTTTTCTGGACAAACATCATTAGATCCTGTTAATCTAAACAGGTAATCTCCTGTGATTAAATTAGATATAGTGGTAAAATTGTCTGTTGGACTTTGAATTTCAGCCTGATTCACTGATAATTCTTCCCAAAAATAAAAGGCAGCATTTGAATTCACCATTAATTCAATAGAAGATTGATTCACAATTAAATCTGGGCCTAAGTCAAGGGAAATAGAATCCACAAAACGTAAACCAATAGTATCTTTTAAAACACAACCTAACTTTGCAACATCACAAACAAGCAAATAATCTCCCTCAAGAGAAACAGTAATTAAAGGGTTGTTAATAGTATCAGATGATAAAAACATCTCCAAACTTAAAGGACTCCATAGATAGTTAACATCAGGATCAAATAAGTTCTCAATTTGAGTAGACAATCCACATACAGAATCATCAGAGCCAATTGAATTAGCAAGGTTTACAACATTTAAACTAATTGTATCGGTACAATTGTTAAGCGAATGAATAACGTTGTAAATAGTATCTAAAGAATTACTAAAATCAATTAGGCCAGAAACTGGATTAATAAAATTTAAGCCGGCTGGGTCAGAAGAGAAAAAACCAGGAATATTTGAGACTATTATCGCAGAGTCTGGTAAATCTGTAGAACAATAAATGGAATTCAAATAACTAAATGATGGATCATCTATACTAATAGAAAGTGTGGATTGACAACCTCCTATTTGATGAGACACAAAGTAAGAGGAATTTAGTTGCTCCTGAAGTATTTATAAAACCAGTATTTTGATCAATAGTAATGTCGTTAGGATTAACACTAAAAACACCTTGAGCAAGACCGTCAAAAACTAAAGTATCTAACTGTTCACCAATACAAAATACAGTATCTAAATAATTAAAAGAGGTATTTATTAGCTGAACTGAGGATGAATCTATACAACTCCCAACCTGATAGTATACAATAAAATTGGAGTCTAAAGAATTTAGAAGGTTTATAGTTCCTGTATTTGAAGTCAATGTCTAGAGCTGAATTTGATGAGAAGACACCATTAATTGAGCCGTTAATGTTTGCAATAGGGTTATTATCATACATGCAATAATAACTGGAATCGTAATTAAAATTTGAAGATAAAATATCTAATGCAAATGAATCTCGACAAGAAAGAATATCGTAATAGATAACATAAGACGAATCAAGGGCATTCATAAGATTAATCTCACCAGAAACAGAGTTAATTGAAAGTGGCAAATTAGAAGAAAAAAGCCCCCCTAAATTACCAGAAATTGTAGGGACTGGATTAACTCCACCCTCACAAAAAGAAGAATTAGAATAAGAAAATTCGTTAGAATATAAATCAATTGAAAATGTATCTACACATCCAAAAACCTCATAATAAATACTGTAAGATGTATCATAACTATTAATCAAATCAATTTCACCCATTAAAGAGTCTTGGAAATTAATTAACGAGTTTAAATTTGAACTAAAAACTCCACCAATTGATCCATTAATGGAAGGCGATGCAAAAGTATCTGAATCACAGAAAATTGTATTTAAATAATTAAATGATGCTGAATATAAATTGAATGATGCTGAATCTATACAACTGGGAAGATTATGATATATTTTATAGAAACCTGTATCTAAAGATGAAATATTTATTAGCCCAGAAATAGAGTCAATAAATTGCAAAGATGAAGAGCTACTAAAAAACCCTATAAGTATCCTCAACAAAAGAAGGAACTAATATTAGAGCCCATCTAAACAAAAAGAACTCGAAGAAAATCCAAAAGAAGCATTACAAGCAGAACTATTTAATAGTGTCACCAATTTGATTCACATTACAAATCAAAGTACTGTCATCATCTACCACTAAATCCACAGCTATCAGAAGGAGGCATAAAGCTATAGTTTGAACCACCAACAGAAATAACAGGAGTATGGACCCAGTAAGATGTGCACAGATTGACACACATGAAATATAGCAGGATGTACTATGTCGTTTTGATCAGCAATAATTTGAGGAGTCTGAATATAACCACAGCAGTCAACAATTCCACCATGATTTCTAAATAAGGGTATTGTAACAACGATGGTGTCTTCATTGCATAAATAACCAGACTAAATTGAAGCTCATTGTTTATCGAAAAGTTTGAGTTATAATGATTGAAAGAAAAAACCTGAACCACAACCAGATACCTATACAATAAACTCATCGTTATCTAATGTAAGAGTACCCGAAATTGTGACCAACAGGTTTTGAATCAATAGCATTACCACAGCTCTGCGGCTGAAATCAAATAGAATTTAAATGAAGCAACTCCATAATTCAATAAACTCACCTTTGTTAGAAACGTTTTTACCAATAAACAAATCAGATCCGTAATGAGTTGTAGACACTGTTGCATTCGGATTTATCAATTATTATAACACCATGAACTACCTGATTGGTCGAGGTTATAAATAAACATCATGGCTCACAACAATTGTATCGAATTCTGACAACGGGTTTGGTGGAACTCCATTATCCCAAGTCGAATTGAACTAGCCCAGGAACCACTCAGAAACTGAAGAATACTTCACCTGAGAAAAACAATACATTGAGAACAAGAAGGTTAGAAAATAATAATATGTATGTTTTAAATCTCACTTATAAAATATGATTATTTCATAATTTACAAAAAATTACTAATACAAATTTAAGTATTTACAACATTGTATTAAATGAACGAAGAAAAAACCTGAACAAAGGAAATAAAGAATATTAAAAAGATTGAATTGGAATAAGGTTAAAAGCAGTTTCATTACCTAACATCCGCTTATAATCGTCTCCTAATTCCTGCATTTCTGAATCATCGCTTTCATAAAACCAATCTATTTGAACATCAGATTTGATATCTGAAAGCATTCTGAAAATATTTAGAATTACAACGGATGAACTTGTATTAAAGTATTCAAACTTCACAACAAATCTTGTTTTACTCAAAGGATTCATAGCGTACTGCGTAATCCAATAAATAAGCGGGTGATAAAAGTCAACAGTATTTTCTGGAATAGAAATACCCCCAATCATTAGCTCACCTTTTGAAGCAACAAAATGAACTTCAGGAGTTTTAACGGTTCTTTCTAAGTTAATATCTTCCATAAATGAAGTAGCAATTTAGCAATATATAATGCATAAGCAAAGAATATTAGATGAATAGCTTAATTTGTTTTATAAATTCGCATATAAATTCTCTAAACAATGATTTCTAAAACAATTTTTACAAATATTAAAGAGCTTATTGGTGTTCAACAGGAGTTTAAAAATATAAAATCAATTCAATTATTAAAGAAACTTAATGTTATTAAAAATGCATTTTTAGTAATTGAAAACGACAAAATATTAGATTTTGGAAAAATGGACGAGTTGGATTTGGTTGATCAAAAATTCGATGAAATAATAGATTTAAATAACAAATCCGTTTTACCTGCTTGGAATGATTCTCATACCCACCTTGTTTTCGCAGGATCTAGGGAGCAAGAATTTGTTGATAGAATAAATGGATTAAGTTATGAACAGATCGCAAAAAATGGAGGTGGAATTTTAAATTCAGCTGAAAAATTAGCTAACACCCCTATTGACCAACTTTACGAAAGCTCTGCTTATAGACTAGAGAAAGTAATGAAGATGGGAACAGGTGCTATAGAAATTAAAAGTGGTTATGGGCTTTCCTTAAAAAATGAAATCAAAATTCTCAGAGCTATTGCCCTTTTAAAAGAAAATTACAATCTACCAATAAAAGCCACTTTTTTAGGAGCTCATGCTGTTCCAAATGAATATAAAAATAACAAATCAAAATATATTGATTTAATCATTAAAGAAATGATACCGAACATATCTGCTGAAAATTTAGCAGATTACATAGATGTTTTTTGCGAAAAAAATTATTTCACCGTTCAAGACATGCAACGAATAATTGAAGCTGGCATGAAATACAATCTAAAAGCTAAGGTTCATGTCAACCAGTTCAACAGCATTGGAGGAATTCAAAAAGCTGTTGAAATGAAAGCCGTTTCTGTAGACCACTTAGAAGTTCTATCACAAAATGATATTAACTCTTTAAAAGGTTCTTCAACAATACCCACACTTTTACCCTCCTGCTCTTTATTCATTAACATTCCTTATGCAAATGGTAAAAAATTAATTGAAAATGACATTCCTTTTGCACTAGCTAGTGATTACAATCCAGGCTCAACACCAAGTGGGAACATGAATTTAGTAGTTGCATTAGCATGTATAAATATGAAAATAAACCCAGAAGCAGCAATTAATGCGGCTACAATAATGGGGGCTCATGCTATGGAATTAGAAAACATAACAGGTAGTATAACCAAGGGAAAACTTGCAAACATTATTGTTACTGAAAATATATCTTCTTATAATTTCATACCCTATTCATTTGGTGAAAACAACATAGATCGAGTAATGGTAAGAGGAAAGTGGGTGTAATTAAAAATCTACTTTAACCTGAGCCATAAAAGTTCTAGGAGAACCAAAACTCGCTGGTCTAACAAGGTATTCTGTATTAAAAATATTCTCAGCCATTAATGCTAGAGTGGTTGATTTTAAAATTTTAAACCTAATTCTGAAATCCATTAGATGATAACCCCTATTAAGCTTTTCCATTGAATTGTTAATTCCTAGATCCACTGCACTTCCTCCAAAAGCAGAATTTGAATTAAATAAAGTAGTGGTGAAAACAGAGTCAACATTATTCATCTTTGAATTGTATTGGTATGAAAAACCTATAGATATTTTTTTCTTAAAAGAGAACTCTAAATCTAATCTTGCAGACATCCTAGATCTATATTTTAAATAATACTTTCCTGAAGTATCTGAGCTAGTGTTATTAAAAGTATATCCAAATGTATTTGAATTATTATATGCGAAAATTGAATCCGGGTAAACTGAAACGGGGTTTGAAATATTAAAACCACTTAACAATCCAATTCCCCAATTCTCATTTATTGAACCCTCTCCATTAAAAGTAAACTCTAAACCTGAAATTCTAGTTTTCCCAACATTTACAGATCTAAAACCTAAACCAAACATTGGATCAGTAGATGGCCCCCAAGAACCAAAAGTAAACTCCATCATGTTGTTGTATTCCATTAAAAAACCAACCAAATCTATATATCCTTTCCATTTAGAAAAAGTAAATGATTTTTTTAATCCCAGCTCAGAAGTCCAGCCTGACTCTGCTTGAAGATTTGGATTATTATATAAATTAATTGGCCCAATTTCTCCTTGCATAAACATTTCTGCTATAGATGGAAATCGAAAGCCTTGTCCGTAAGATGTTCTGAGGTTTAATCCTTCTATAACTTCATAATTTAGCCCACCTCTAAAAACTGGTTTTGCAATCCGAATTGTATCTAAATCAAAAATTTCATACCTAGCTCCAGTTGAAATGTTAAAATCTCCAAATTTCTGATCATATTGAGTATAAAAACTGTAGTTAACACCTTCTAATCTACCTCCATAAGAACCCGTTTCGCCCATAAATGTTGTTGCTACAAAACCACTTGTTAAGGATGTATTTTTCTTTTTATATTGATGTTGATATTCTGAGTAGGTTAAAAAAGATTCAATTAAAACATCATTATAGAAAACATTCCTGGAAAGAATTCTACTTCTAAGTGTATGCTTTGAATTTTCACCTAAATAAACAATTGAGGGGTCTATATAAAATCTTCTACCGTAATTGATAAGCATGGTTCCTTCCAAAGGAGTATATGCTGTAGAGTCAGAAGACCACATAACAAACTTACCATTACTCCTATTCATGTAATTCGCACTTAATCCAATTGTAACATTTTTAAAATTATATCTGGTATTAATAATGAATCTTGTCTGTTCATTTACACCATCTTTAATAAAACCCATATCATTAAAATGATTAGCAGAAACTACCAAATCTAGTTTTCCAATTTTCCTTAAATGCGTAAAATTTAACCCTCTTTTCCATCTTGTACTGTCTCCCCACCATTTAATAGTTGGATTTTTAGGCGCATCCCAAAAGCCATGAAAATAGCTCACATGAGTTTCAGGTTTTAATCCAGGCATTTTAGACCTTACATTAACAATTCCATTTAATGCAGAGGAGCCGTATAAAGCAGATGATGCTCCTTTAATAATCTCAATTTGTTCTACATTTTCTAAGGGAACCATGTTAAACAAGCACTTCACCTTGATCGGCAGAAAGAAGAGGCATATCATCAATCATTACTAGTACTCTACTACCAGCTCCATAGCTCCAACCACTACCAGCACGAATATTTAACTGTCCATCTGTAATTTGAACTCCAGGGGCATTTTTAAGAACATCAGTTAAAGTAATACAGTTTTTACTTTCAATAATACGAGCATTAATCACATCAACTGAGACGGTAACTTCTTCAAGCTTTTGTTTAAATCTTGAAGCTGAAACAACAACAACATCTAGCTCATTATCAACTTCAACAAGAGATAAGTTGAAAGAATTTAAAATTTTATTATCTAATAAAATGATTTGAGTTCCATAACCAACATAAGAAACTTTCATTTGTTTACTTTGTTTTGGAACCTTAATGTTAAAATTACCTTCCAAATCGGTAATTACACCCAAGGAATCATCAACTAAAACATTTACTCCAATTAGAACTTCATTAGAAATAGAATCGATAACAGAGCCTGAAATACTTATTTCATTAGATTGAGAATGATAGATAGAAAAAGTAAGAACACAGGCTATAAATAGACAAAATTTAAGTTTCATATCTGAAAAATATAAACTAAATCTAAACCATTTTTAACTTATTTAATAAAATGTCTACTTAAAAATGTTAACAATTAAATAAAATAATTGAAAAAAAACTCTAAAACAAAAGAGTACTATCTAATAACAATTTGTCGTGAAATAGAATTTATTCCATCTGTTAGATTGATTAAATACAATCCTTCTGCAAGATTATTAGCATTGAATTCAATTAAGTTTGAACCAGTGTTAATATGTTCCCTTTTAAGCTTTACCAGCATCCCTTTTGTATCGTATAAAGCAATGGTAACATCACTATTAAAATTCGAATTTAGTCCAAGGTTAAACAACCCAGCAGATGGGTTTGGATAAATATTAAATTCAGAAAACAAATCTTGATTTTGCAGATCAACTGTACTGTTCATAGGAGGGAAAAGAATGTAATCTATCCAAGCTTTATCAGACCCATCACTAACCGAAGCATCTTTAGAATAGATCCAAGAAAAAGTATGTTGACCAGCATTAACTAAAAAAGTTTCTGCGGACCAGCTTACTTCACCAGACCACTCACCCTGCAATTGCCCATCAATATAAAATTTAAGAAAATCATAATTAGATTCAGACGAAACTTTTTTCATGTAACTAATTTCACCATCCGTTGTAACATCGACATCAATTTCCATAGTTGACATTTGGTTGTCAGAAATATTTGCTGAAACAGAAGAAAAAGCGCCTTCATAAACTTCATTTGGATCAATAGACCAAGGATTTGAAGAAATAACATTCCAGTTGTAGAGACTATAATCACCTGTTTCAAAATCTTCAGAAAAAATCCCAGCTACTTCAGTAAATGTAATAGATTCAGTATACTGCCCATCCTCTAAGTTGTAAGTGAATTCCAATGGTTCGCCAAATGGTGTATTTTGATCTACAACTATTTCAAAAGAACCAACATCAGTTGTATTAGCAGCTAAAGAGCCAAAAGAAACTGAGCTATTTGTTATACTAACATAGGAGCTAGAAGAAGTTAAATTACCTGTTAAAGAGTTACACCCACTGGTTCCATTATTATTTGAAGGCAATAAAAAATTAACAGTCTCACCAGCTTCAATTCTTCCATTATTATTACCTAAAGCATCATCAACAGTAAGGTCTCCTATTTCAAGAACAGGAGCATGTGCAGTCATTGTAAAATAAGAAACCCAAGAATTTGAATTGTTATCTGCTACAGTAATTTCGTAATTTATTATTTCTAAATCCGAAATGTCATTAGCAATTAAAACAGAAAAAGCGCTTAATATAGTTTCCGAATTGTTTGCCAATATGTTTCCCCAATTATCATTATCATCAACTAAATTTATGTTTGGGTTAGAGCTAGTTAATTGAGCTGTTACTCCAGAGGCATCAAGCATCCCAAAATTACTTAAAGTAACATCCATTTCTATTAATTCCCCATAATCAACTATACCATCATTATTACCTGTTGCATCAAGATTAACATGAGTATCATATGCAACAAAGGGAGCATTTGTATTTATCACCTGAACCGTTCCAATGTATGGCTGTTTATTTTGCTTTGTAACTACCAAATCTGCAGTACCTAAACTAGAAAAAGCATTAAAACTTAAAGTAACTGACCCTGATGGATCTGTTAATTGAGCGTCTAGCAATATTCCATTCATAGAAATTGCAACATAAGCATCTGCCTCTGCCATAACAGAAAGACTTGAAGTTCCAACAGGAACAGCTGACATATGAGTAACATTCATAGGAGCTGGAATTCCGAAATAGGTCATTAATGAAGGATCACCCATTAAATGATAAATTTCGTAATAATAATCCTCAGCACCACCCGCTTGAGTTACAGCAAGATTACCACCTACCATCATTTGAGCATTTGTTACATGCCACTCTGATCCAGGCTCTCCATTGTCGTGCCAAGTTTTATCATAAACCCCAAGATCAGCAGAAGAGTAAATTGGGTTAGCAGAAATTGAACCCGCTCCTACTCCCCACCAATAATCTTCGTTCCAATACGTATTATTCGACCCACCTATATATCCGATAGCACCCTTATTTTGGACTCTTAACAAAGCTTCACCAAAACATTCAGGATCATCAAATTTATTTGACTGACAACAATTCCCTATCATTAATGGTGTCATATGTTCATTAGTCATGTTATAAACATCTGTACAGGTAAAAGAAGGATCTCCCCAACCGGCAGAATAACCATGAGCGGTATAGTTAATAAAACAAGAACCATTATTAGCATCCTGAAGTATTTGCGAAGAACTACTTCCTGAAGCAGGATATAAATAGGTATGAGAGATAATATTGTGCGCTGGATTGGTATAATACATATTACCATAATTAATCTGCCCATTTCCATAAGTTGGTGCCATAGATGCATCAACTCCAGAAATCATAACAGCATGTTCTAAAAAACTTGGATTTGGGAAAAGATACTTCTCATACTCTAGTGTTTTATCTACCATATTTGTTACTTCACTTACATTAGTAGCTGAAAATCTTCCATAATAAAGCTCAGGATAAAAATCACCACCACCGTCATACTCACAATAGTAAAGGTCTGAAACATGAGAACCAGTTGTCCCATTAAATGAAGGTACTTGAGCTACATCTCCAACAATTAAAAGGTAAGATGGAGCTGGATCAGTTGCTGTTCCAGCATTATATAAATTTTGGAGATAATTTTTAATAGATGTTGTTGTATTACCAACTGCAGGGTCATTAGTATATGCCTCAATAACGGTAAACCCCTTTTTAGTTTTCCATTCAACTAAAGGTTGAAGGGCTGCTTGAAAAGATGGGTCTGAAACAATTACATACTTAACTGGATAAGTCATTAACATGTCTTTATTTTGATTCATCTTAGTATTTATTAAACTGTTGAATGAAGTGTTAAAATGATTAGAATTAAACTTAGAATGTATTTCGTTTGTCAATTCATGATCAGCACCAATGAAGTTAATTTCAAATTTAATTTCTGTCAATACTTTTAAAACATTTGTAACAGGGTTGTATTGAAAAGGACAAAACTCTAATCTTCCAAGTTTATGACCCCTCATTGTACCCAGTGGAATAACTTTAGCAATATCAGGTGTTATGAATGAATTTGAACTGTAAACAGATTCATCTAAAATAAATGGAACTGAAGAAGCATCATCACCTTTAGATAATGAGGGCTGTGCAGGAGCGATTTGATTTAATAGCTCAGCTGATAAATCAATCAATTGTTCAGTCTTAGAAAGAATATTTATCTCAACATTAGCCCCGTAAGGCATATCAATTAACTTATTTAACGTTGGTAAATCTGGAGATCCAATTTTATGGTTGGTAACATATTCATTAATTAAAATCGAAGAAAAAATATTATAATTAGATTTTACAATTGAAAAATTCAATTCATTAATTGAGGCTTTGACGGAAATTTTATTAGATGATAAATCAACAACTGAGAATGATGTTTTCTCTGCAGATAAATCTATTTTTTGAGCTAAAATGTTAATTGAAAGAGACAAAAGTAAAAGCAGGGAACAGTAATAATATTTCATAGTATATTTTTGTTGTAATTTACAAGTTATATTTAAAAAAATACAATTATTTAAAAGCTAATATTGGAAACCCAAAAGAATTGCAAATGAAGTTTTAAACTAAAAGCGAAATTCAAATTATAATTTAATTTTGCATCAACAAATCAGTATATAAGTGAAATTATTAGCTATAGTTTTTAAATTCATTCTTAAAATTAAACCTTTAAGAAAACATTATTTTGGAATTTACAAGAAGTTTATTTTACCAAAGAAAATATTCAGTAAAACAAACTTTATCACAAAATATGATACGACATTAAAAATAAAAGTCAACCTTTCTGATTGGATTCAACAACAAATATTTTTTCTGGATTATTCAGATATAAATGGAATCTCTTTTTTAAAAAAAACACTTAAAAAAGACAATGTCTTTATTGATATTGGAGCAAACATAGGAGCCTACACCCTAATTGCATCTAAACTTGTAGAAAAAACAGGAATGGTAATAGCATTTGAGCCAGTTAACACAATTAACAAAATGTTAATTGAAAACATTATGATGAATGATTTAACTAACATTACTGTTGAAAAAAAGGCAGTTTATGACCAAAACACCAACCTTGAGCTTTTTATTTCAAACGAACAAAACATGGGTATGTCTTCAATTTTAAATCACAGTCATGAGAGTGGAGAAAAACAAAAAATTGAGGCAATCACATTAGACAATTACGTACAATTAAAAAAGCTAGCTAAAATTGATTTAGTTAAAATTGATATTGAAGGAGCGGAAATACATGCCTTAAAAGGAATGAAACAAAGCCTAGTTAAGTTTAAACCAACGCTAATTATTGAAATAAGTGATGGGATTCTTGAAAACTCAAGTGTTAAATCAAATGCTATTTATGATTTCTTATTTGATTTAAATTACGTACCCTACAACATTGACGAAAAAGGAAATATTAAAGATTTCAGCTCTAAAGACATCAACTATCATAACTATATTTTCTTACCTAAAAGCAATTAAAAATGAGACTTTTTTTTATTGTATTCTTAATTTCATCTTTAAATCTAAGTGCTCAAGATAAATTAATACTTGACACACTTTCATTAGAAACAGACTCTATCGTTATCTACCATGATAAAAGTTGGGAATATTTATCCATGTTAAATTTTAACGGGATATTAAATGTTGAACTTGACAGTTTCATCAAAAATGAATTTAAAAATAAAATAATCCAACCATGGGACAATTATGAACCGTATGTTATTTCGAACGACTTATCAATTATAAAGGACAGTATTTGGTTATGTAATGTTGATGAAAATCACCCTAACTATCACCTTCCTAGTCCAGGTAAAACAAATTCAAGATTTGGACCAAGAGGAGGTAGATATCATAGAGGAATAGATTTAGGGTTTAACAACAGTGATTCTATTTTTTGTGCTTTTGACGGAGTAGTTAGATACGCTAAATACAACAGTGGAGGATATGGAAACCTAGTAATAATTAGGCATTATAATGGCCTAGAAACATTTTACGCCCACCTGAAAAAAATTAAAATCTCCAAAAATCAAAAAATAAAAGCTGGAGATTATATTGGCAAAGGCGGTTCTACAGGAAAGGTATCTGGTCCACACTTGCATTTTGAAATTCGTTTTTACGGAAATGCAATTGACCCAGAATTAGTTTTTGATTTTAAAAACAATTGTCTTGTTTCAGATAATTTATTTATACATAAAAATACATTTAGTTACGCTAAGAAATATGGAGGAGTTTATTCCTCGAAAGCAAAATATCATAAAATAAAAAGTGGAGACACGCTTTATGGACTAGCCCTGAAATACGGCACCTCATTAAACAAAATATGTAAATTAAATAAGATTAAACCGTCAAAAATTTTAAGACTAGGCGAGAAAATAAGAATTCAATAATTAGAGATAAAATAAATTCTTAATAATTGCGTTAAATTGGAAAGAATATTTAGCTTTGTAATTATTAATTAATGATCATCCACAAGATTTCCTTTCAGTTTAAAATTATCAACTGAATTGAAGTCTTTTTTTGATTTATATACTTGAAATTATGGGAAGACCTCCAACAAGACCAACAGACCTGAAAGATGGTTACTATTTAGAAGTTAGAAACAAAGGAACCAACTCTGGAATTAAACTTAGAAGAGATACAAGGAAAGAGATGATGCAAGCTGTTGAAGAATACAAAAAAGTTAAAGATGTAACTATACTAGGTGAATCTAAAAACTCTAAATGGATAGATAAAGATTGTCCAAAAAAAGTTCAATAAACTCGTTAATTTATCAATTAAAAGCCTGAAATTATTCAGGCTTTTTTTTTACCAATATTTGTAAGTAAAAGTTAGCACATAAATTATTTAAAAAGAGAATTAATTATCAGCGCTAAACACTAACTATTCTACTAATAAACTCAGAATATTTCATCATTTAATTTATCGTAAGACACAATTTTTAGTCAAGATTTAATACATTCAATTAATCTTTTAATAATAGGTTTTGTTAAATTCTAAATTATCTAAATTACTTCAAAAAGCATATTCTGCTGAAAAAGCTGCCGCATATGCATACATTGGACATGCTGGATCATTAAACTCTTCAACAAAGAAGAAAGAAATTAAAGTAATTGAAAATGATGAATGGAATCACAGAGAAGAAGTTCTGAAAATCATGAACACTTACCACATAAAAGTCTCAAAATATTATGAATTTAAATATGCTGTTATAGGAAAATTCATAGCGTTTAGTTGTTATGTAATTGGATGGTTCATGCCTTATTTTTTTGCAGGTAAACTGGAGAGTGGAAACGTATGCGAATATTTTATAATCCTTAAATATTTCCACAAAACAGGGATTAAATCTCATGACAAAGAGCTGTATGAAATGGGCGTTAAAGAAAAAGAGCATGAAGATTATTTCCTAAATGAAATTAAAGACAGTAAACTATTACCATTATTCCAAAAACTGTTTTTTTGGGGAAAGTCAAATAGCTACAATGATGTTAATTTAAATGAATTAAAAAGCATTGAGAATTCAAATGAATATTGTAAAGATTATCGTAAAATAGATTAGTGACCTTATGAAAAAAAAATTACTTCATTACGGTTTACAAAGAAGTGGAACAAATTTTTTAGAATCACTTTTGGTTAATAACTTCGACATCAAAATTCATAGCTTAAGAAAAGAAAGAGATCATCCCCTACAAAAGCATTTTAGACTGTACGATGACAAAACTAAAATACCAGAATCAAAATATTTAAATAATTACAATTTCGAATCCTATGCTGATTTTAAAAAATCTTGGGAATTAAACACTGAAATCAATGGGGTTATTGTAATTTCAAAAGACCCCTACAGCTGGTTATTAAGCTACGAAAAATGGGCGAAGAAATGTAATTGGCCTACTCCTTCTTATCAATACATTGAGGAGTACAACCTATTTCTAGATAAATGGAGAGTTTTTGCGCAACAAAGTAATGAGATACTTTTCATAAGATACATTGACTTACTTGTACAGCCCGAAATAGAGTTAACTAAAATAGAAGACAAATTTTCCCTTAAAAAAAGATGGAAAACAAGAAGAAATGGTTTAAAAACTGCTCTAGATAAAGTTAAAGTATCTGAAAAATTTTCTAAAGAGAAAAAAGAATTTTACACCAAGAAAAAATATTTAAACAACTACAACAAAACAAAACTAGAAACCACAAATTATTTTTTAGATGAAAAGCTAATGTCGTTTTTAAATTATAAACTAGAGTAATCAAATGAAAGTTGCAATTATAGGAGGAGGAGCTGCTGGGTTTTTCTCAGCAATTAATGTGAAAAAAAATCACCCAAATTCTAGTGTTACAATTTTTGAAAAATCTAACAAGACCTTATCAAAAGTGAAAATTTCTGGTGGTGGAAGGTGCAATGTCACCAGTGGGTGTTTTTCAATCAATGAACTTTGTAAAGCATATCCGAGAGGAGGAAAACAATTAAAAAAAGCATTTCATGTATTCAACACCAAAGATACTTTTGAGTGGTTCGAAGAACAGAGGGGTTCCCTTATATATTCAGGAAGATTTAAGAGTTTTTCCAAAATCAAATTCATCATCTAGCATTATAGATTGCTTAGAAAAAGAGATTTATAAATTGAAAATTGAAATTGTGCTTGGCAGCCCTATAATTGCAATCAAAGAGAAAAATGAATTACTTGAACTAACTATTAAATCTGAGCAAAAAAAAGAACTTTATTCTCATGTTATTATAGCAAGTGGTGGAAGCCCTAAAATTGAGGGTCTACATTGGTTAGCTCGTTTAAACCATGAAATAACACCACCTGTCCCCTCATTATTCACATTTAATATGCCTCATGAACAGATTACAAAACTTATGGGCATTTCATTAAAGAATGTAATCGTGAAAGTTGAAGGAACAAAACTAAAATCTTCTGGACCTCTTTTAATTACTCACTGGGGAATGAGTGGACCTGCAATTTTAAAACTATCATCTTTAGGAGCAAGATCTTTAAATGAATTGGAATACAATTTTAAAATACAGCTCAACTGGGTAAATCAAACTAACAATTCAATAGTAGAAAAAGCACTAAAAGAATGTGCTTTAAAGAATCCAAACAAAAAAGTTTCCTCCACTAAATTCAATTACATTCCAGAAAGATTGTGGATCTACTTAATTAATAAAAGTGAAATATCAAATTCAAAAAAATGGAATGAACTTGGCAAAAAATCAATAAACAAACTAATAAACCAACTTACCAACGACATCTACTCTATTAAAGGCAAAACAACATTTAAAGAAGAGTTTGTAACATGCGGAGGTGTTAGTTTAGAAAGCATAGATTTAAAGACTATGCAAAGCAAATCAATTAAGAATTTATACTTTGCAGGTGAAGTATTAGATATAGATGCAATTACTGGAGGATATAACTTCCAAGCAGCTTGGACAACAGGTTTCATTGCAGGAAAACTAAATTAAGCTTGTGCAGAAACAAGCACCTGAATTACAAGCATAAAAGCGTAGATAATTGACAAGGATTGTAAAAACTGAAACTCAAATTCAAACTTCTTTTGAAATTCTTCAGTTTTAAAATAAATTATAAAAAGACTAAAAACAAACAATAAGAAAAGTAAACTAACAATAATTAATCTGAGTTGGAAATGTTCAAAACCAAAAAATTGAAATTTCAAAATAGTAGCACATTCAACAATAAAATACAGTAAAGACAAAACACCTATAACTAAAAAATTTGATCCTAGAGGGGTTGAACTTTTCAATCTAAAACCTCTATAAAAAATTACACAGGTTGTAATTAGTGCAAAAAACAAAAAAGTGAATATTAGTAATTCACTAGCAAATGGCCAGTGCATTATCTTAAAAAGCATCATTATTATAGAAAAAGAAAACAAAGCTGGAACAAGCGATAGAACTGTTTTTCTCATTCTAAAAGCAAATTCTAAAAATGCAAAAGACAATCCAACCATAGAGCTAATTATCATAATATCCGCACCAGGCCAATGCATAATTTTGAATTGAACTCCCATTGTAAAAAATGCACCTAATAAAGGATATAAGGTTTTATAAAAAAGTGCTTTATTTAAGATTTTTTTTATTGAACCACCTACCAATAATAAAGCAATAATTGTAAGCCCTAAAACAATTGTAAATGCTGCACCAGGCCAAAACATAAATTTAAAAATTAGCCCAATTATTAGAAGGGAAATTGAGGCGCTAATTAAACCAAAACTAACTTTAGACGAAAAACTTGAAGGACTAAGATTTTTACTCATAACTTAACATTTATATCATCTATAATACAATTACTTTTAAAAGGTACAAATTCTTATTTTTATTAAATGAAATGTATTTTCAATTTGCTTTTAAGTTTTAGCATTATAATTTTCAATATAAATTATTATCATGCCCAAAGTTGGGAACCTAAAGGTCAAACAAGCCATATAATTAAACACAGTTATTACACATTATCATATTCAGAAAAACACAAACAAGCCGAATGGGTTCAGTACAGATTAAAGCCACATTTGTTTAACTCAACTATTTCAAGGGCTGATAATTTTCGTAAAGACCCTTTTGTGAAAAACAATTCAGCTCAGCTTAAAGACTACAAAGGCAGTGGATATGACAGGGGACACTTAGCACCAGCTGGTGACATGAAGTACAATACTGAATCCATGAGTGAAAGCTTTTACTTGAGCAACATCTCTCCTCAAAAGCCAAGTTTCAACAGGCAAATTTGGAGGATGATTGAAAAGAAATTTAGAGATTGGGCAAGTGAGTATGGAGAACTAATAATAATTACAGGAGGAGTTTTAGAAAAAGAGTGTGTGGAGACAATAGGTAGAAACAGCATAACAGTTCCGAAATATTATTACAAAGTTGCCATTGACCCTATTAATTACAACAGAAATATTGCCATTCTAATAGAAAATAAAAGCAGTAAACAACCCATTATTAATTCCGTTATTTCTGTAGATAGTTTAGAAAACTTTACTGGAATTGACTTTTTTCATAATATAGACTCAACCATTCAAAATAAGATAGAGTCAAAAACACATAATGACTTGTGGAATTGGAATAAAAGCTACAAACCCAAATTTGAAAATGAAAAATTTCAAACTACAGAAAATGAATTTAAATCAGCTGACAATAACCACACCCTATTTAAGACAAAAATCTGGGGGAAAAATACCATACTGCAAATTGCAGGTACTTAAGAAAAAACAAATTCTCAATATCTTTTGAAAACATAAAAAAACAACACCTCTCCCCTTGCAAAGTATGCAAGCCAAATTCAGATTTTCTAAAATAAAGTTGTTTACAATTTTTTTCATATGAGTTAATTTTCTTAATTTAATTAAGAACCCCGAATTGCTAAAAGTCTGAAATCAAAAAAACAAATACACACTTTTCAACCAATTCAATGTTATTCATTATAACAGCAAAAAAGTTGAAAAAGAAAACAAATAAAATAATTCTTTATTTAATGCTGATAGAGCTTTCTATTGCAATAAATTATTTCACGCCTACAAACACTTTAGATCCTATTTTAGAGAAAATTCTATTCAATTCAATTTCTATTTTTTTAGGAATGAAATTTTTATTGTCATTTTTTTTGAAAATTTATTTCAAAACCACAACTCATAAAAATTAAAGCCAATTCTAAAAAGAAAAAGAAAAACAAATTCACTTATCGTTTACACAGCTTAGTGATAACACCTGAATTAAAAAAAAATATTCTCTTTTCTTTTTACACATATATTGTTTTAGTTGTGCTTGTGCTTATTAAAGAGATACAGCTGCCAAACTTAAAATGGCAATTAATTGAACAACCCTATTTTCTGAAGTTTTTTTTAAATTCAATAATGCTTTTTGGAATAATGTTAATCTTTTGGTCAATCATTGATTTTATTAAATTAATATTTAACTTAAAATTCTCTTTAACAAAACTGAAATCTAAAGTTGAAAATTAGGTTTTGAAAATTACTTTTTATTAGCTTTAATAATTATGCCAAATAAAGAAGTATTTGATTTTTTTAAAGCAACTAGCTCAAAACAACAATAGAGATTGGTTCAAGGACAATAAAAACCTACACGATAATTCCAAAAAAGCTGTACTAAAATTCTCTGAACAACTTTTTCATCAATTAAAAAAAGAAAACAATTTAGACTCCTTTAAAGTTTTTAGAAATCTATAGAGACATTCGTTTTCTCTAAAAATAAAACTCCATATAAAACTCATTTCGGAATTGGTTTCCACAGAGAGAAACCAAAATTTCGTGGTGGTTATTACCTACATTTAGAACCTGGAAATTCGTTTATAGCTGCTGGTTTTTGGCAACCAAATAAAGATGACTTATTGCGTATTAGAAAAGAAATTGAATTAGACCATGAAAATTTTATTAAAGTAACTGCTGAGAAATCACTTATAAAGAGTTGGAACATACTAAAGGGGAGAACAATTAATAACTACCCCAAAAGGTTTTGACAAAAATCACCCGGCAATTAAATCACTTAGATTTAAGCAATTTATATATTCACAGGAAATATCAGACAGTGAATTACTTAATACTAAATTTGACAAATTTCTAATTAATGAATTTAAAAGCATTTACCCTTTTTTAAATTACATGAGTGAAGTACTAACAACTGATCTAAATGGTGAATCATTAATTTAATTTTAAAACTTTAGCAACCTTTTTTAAATAAATTCATCTGTAACTTTATATTTCTCAATTAATATTAATTTAGATTATCAAAATAAACACCCTAAAACCCATTAAATGAAAGTGATTATTCTTGTTGGAGGTGCTGAAGGATTAAGCGCAGTACACGAGCTCATTGAAAGAGATTTTGAAGTTGAAATATTTGAAAAACAAGAAATCAATGCTCTAAAAACTTGAAGATCAAAAAAATGAAATTAGAAATGAGTTTATTTCATGGAAAAGTGATCTTGAACAAATTGATGATGTTTGTGTAATGGGAGTAAAGATTTAATAAATAGATTATTTTCATAATTCTTAAAAAAAACATAATCAGGACTTAAAAATATTAATTTCGTGCTCTTAATCATTTAACAAAAAAATGAAATCTACTTTTACATTATTATTTACTCTTACAATTGCTTTTTATTTTGCTCAAGTTCCAGACTGGACCAAGACTTCTTGTGATGGGGTACAATATAACATGCATTCAGAGCTTGCCAATGGCAACGCTATTTTATTGGACTTCTCTGCAATGTGGTGTGGCTCTTGTAATCAGTTAGCTCCTGAAATAGAGCAAGTTCATCAAGCTTTTGGAGCAGGTACAGCGAACGTAAAAGTTTTTGGTTTTCTAATTGAGGACTTCCAAGGGAATGTTGCTGACTGTGCAGACATTAATCAATGGGATCAGAATCACAATTTAACATTCCCTACGTTTAATGACTGCTATAATGAATACGGGATTTATGATGCAGAATATGGTGCAAGTGCTATTCCATTAATCTTATTATTTCTCCCAAATGAAAATAATCCAGGATCAAGCACATTGGTTTTAAATTATATAACTGGCCTTGGATTATCAACAAATGATTTATCTAATGACATTATCAACATTCTAGGAAACAACGGATTTTGGGGCGTTGGAATAAATGAAAACAATGCTATGGAAAAAGAACTTGTGAAAATTGTTGATTTATTGGGCCGTGAAACTAATTTCAAACCCAACACAATACAGCTTTACTTCTATTCTGATGGAACAACTGAAAAAAAGTTTGTCACTAGAAATTTCTAATTATACCTTTTCAATCAATTCTTAAAGATCCATCAAAAAATTTATGCTCTTTTTATAGCTCCATCTTGGATACTTTTTAGCAATAAATAATCCATATTTTTTCCTACACAATACATTCTTTCTGTTACTAAAATTTTAGCTAGCAGAACACATTTACCAGAACAGCTAACAATTATAGCTTTCACCCTAAAGTGTGATGTTATATTATTTGAAAAATAAGACTTTTGACTATTCAGTAATCAAATACTTATTTAAATTTATAGCATCAACTAAAAGTTTAGTAACTTATTAAAGAATAAACTTAGAAACTCATGAATTACATTGTAAATAAAAAAATTATATTAAAAAATAGTTTTCTCGTTCTTATCATTCTAGCAACTGCTTTTATATTCAGCTTTAAAACAAATTCTGAAAGATGTTTAATTGAGGACTTTAAGCCTCGATCAAATGGTGCAGCTGCTATGGGCTTAGGAGACAAAACAGGCAGTCCAATTTCTGCAGGTGCAACTTGTGCAGGATGTCATGGTGGAGCCAGTTTAAATACCGCTCTATCAATTACTGTTTCTGATGCAAATGGAAATATTATTACTGCTTATAATCCAGGAACTTCTTATACGTTAAATTTTGAAGTTACAAGTAACTCTTCCAGTTCTTACGGTTTCCAGGGGGTTGCTCTAACAAGTAATAACTGGCAAGCTGGATTAATGGGTACACCATCAACATCCAATACGCAGGTTACAAATTTAGTATCTACTGGTGGAGGGTTACAATATGCAGAACATTTAGGAACATCAAGTACAGGCATTTTTGCACTTCCTTGGACTGCTCCAAATTCAGGAATTGGAGATGTAACTTTTTATGGAGTAGGATTAGCAGTAAATGGAAACGGAAGTACATCTGGTGACAATGCATCACCTGCAGTTTCATTAACCATTCCAGAAAGTGTTTCTACATCAATAACATATGCTCAAGGTATTTATTGTCAAAATGAAACTGACCCATCACCTACAATAAATGGTAATAGTGGTGGAACTTTCTCTTCATCTACAGGTCTATCAATAGATTCAAATAGTGGAGAAATTGACCTTTCATTATCAACACCTGGAGTTTACATTATCACCTATTCATATTCTGGGGGAACTACACAATTCACTGTAGTAATTGAACCTACTGATAACGCAGATTTCAGCTATTCTAGCTCAACTTATTGTGCAAACCTAGGAATAACAACTCCTGTTATCACGGGTCTTCCCGGTGGCACATTCACTACAACATCTTTTGGATTAACTCTAGATCCAAATACTGGTGTAGTTGATTTACTAAACTCTGCAGGTGGCCCTCACGCCATTACTTATACTACACCTGGGCCTTGTTCTAATTCGTCTACAGATTCTATAACAATTATTGTAATTGACAACTCAATTTCTGCAAATGGAAATGTGCTATCCGCAAATTTAAGGCGGGGCTGCATATCAATGGTTAGATTGTGACAATGGTTTTTCTCTAATTAATGGTGAAACCAACCAAAGTTTTACCGCCTCAACCAATGGAAATTACGCAGTTAAGGTTACCCAAAATGGCTGCAACTCTATTTCTGATTGTATTTCAATTTCAAATATTGGCGTAATCGAGAATACTTTTGGACAAGAAATTATTGTTTTCCCTAATCCAACAGCTGGTGATTTAACTATAGATCTTGGTGAAATTCACTCTACAATTCTCACAAAAACATTAAGCTTAAATGGACAACTTATTAATGAAAATTCATTTAATAACACTCAAATGCTTGATCTAAATATTGATTTAGCACCTGGTTATTATTACATTGAAATAAGAGATAATGAAGATAAAAAAGCTATAATTAAAATTTTGAAGAAATAATATTGAATTTTCTTTTAACTAAATGAGTTATATTTTTGAACTATCTTAAAAACCATTGTTTTCTTTTAATTACTCCACTATATGTCAAGACTATTAATTACGATTCTATTTAATTCATTTGTGTTTTTCTTTTTATCGCAAGACAATCATAAAGACAGTTTACTTATAGATTTTCACAACATAAAAGATACAAGTGATAAAATATCTTTCTGCATAGATCAGGGAGATGCTCATTCTTATTCAAATCTTGATGAGTTTTGTTTTTGGTATAAAAAGGCAATTGAGCTAGCAAAAAAAACTAAAGACAAATCAATAATTGCAATGCTATATAGCTATATGAGCTATGAAACTTCTGCAAATGGTGATATGATAACTACTGCAGAACACATTCATAATGGAAAAAAATACCTAAACGATAGTACACCAGACAAATATAGCATGAGACTTTATAATGCAGAAGCCGATTATTTTAATAGAGTTGAAAAATTCGATAAAGCCATCAAAATATATAAAAAACTAATTGCAAAATCAATAGAAATTAATGACACCCTTTTCTTATCAACTTCGCTGCATAACATAGGAATTAGTTACTATAAAAAGGAAGACTATAAAAGTGCAGACTCATTAATTAAAGAAGCTTATCGTTTAAATTCAATACTAAATTACGGCCCATTCATTAACAATAATCTTTCTATGCTAGCTAATATTAGTTCTAAAAATAAAAAATATAAAAAAGCATTAGAATATAATTTAATTGCTAAAAATAGATTTGATTCTATTAATGATCTTTCAGGAATGACTATTGTTAGGATAAATATGGCTGGTAGCTATTGGGTTTTAAATAAGAAAGAACTTGCTTATAAATCAGTAAATGATGGGCTAAAAATGGCTAAAGACAACAAGCTTAAAAGATGGGAATGGAATGCCAACAAAGTTCTTTCAGATTTTTACATTGAAGACAAAAAAATATAGAAAAGCATTAGATGCATACATACAATATTCGGATTTAAAATCTAGTTCCATTAACCAGGAAAGTTCAACTAAACTTGAATCTCTAGAGAGTGAATTGAACAAAAAAAAAATGGAAGTTCTTGAAAAAGATAAAGCACTACAACAAGAACAAATAAAATTTCAACAAGAACAAATCAATTCTGAGATGATAAAAAATGAAAAAGAGACTCATTTTATCTATTTCTTACTCTTCATATTAGTCTTAGCACTAGCATTTGGATTTTTTATATATAATCGTTTGAAGCTTAGTAATAAACAAAAAATAATTATAGAAAAGCAAAAGCAAAAGACTCAGCTTGCTTATGAAGAAATTGAAGAGAAAAATTCTAATATTAATGCAAGTATCAACTATGCACAGCGTATTCAAAACGCTATTTTACCTACTGAAAAAATGCTTTCGGAAAATTTAAAAAACCACTTTATATTATTTAAACCAAAAGATGTTGTTAGCGGAGATTTTTATTGGAATGAAAAAGCCAATGGATTCACATTTATTGCTGTAGCTGATTGCACAGGTCATGGTGTTCCTGGTGCTATTGTAAGTGTAATTTGTCATAATGCTTTAAACCGATGTATAAAAGAATTTAAACTTACTTCTCCTGGAGAAATTTTAGATAAAGCTAGAGATTTAGTTATTCAACAGTTTGAAAAATCTGATCAAGATGTTAAAGATGGTATGGACATTTCGATTTGTAGCATCAATAACAAAACAAACAAGTTAACTTTTGCTGGTGCAAACAATCCACTTTGGCTCATCAGAAAAGGTAAATTAATGGTAACAAAAGGAGATAAACAACCTATAGGTAAACACCAAAAAAGCACGCCTTTCACTACTCATAGTATTGAAACAGAATCGAATGATATAATATATCTATTTTCCGATGGATATGTAGATCAATTTGGAGGAGTAAAAGGAAAAAAATTCATGTATTCTCCTTTTAAGAAACTTCTATTGAGTATCTACGAACAACCCATGCAAGAACAAAAACAAATTATTTTAGAACGACTTGAAAGCTGGAAAAAAGACCTAGAACAAGTTGACGATGTTTGTGTACTTGGAATGAAAATTTAACTACAATTTGTATCATTTGAATTTAAAATCTATTTATTTCTAATGCAAGAGAAGTATATGGAACAGCTACAGAAATAGTGTCTTTTATAATAATCACTTTTGAGATTTTTCTTTTATGTTTTTATAATTACGACACAAAAAAAATTGTGTTAAATTGATTGTTCATAAAACAACTTTAACATTTCAGTTCCTTTTCTATAATATTAGCATTATATAATATGTTAAATAAAGCTACCATGACCACCTTGATTAAAATCAATAAAATAAAACTAATTATTATTGCTGTCCTTGTAATAGCAACAATCATTACTACAATAAATCCTGTTTATCCAAACGAACAATTTTTACAACACTTAGGCACATTACTAATAAGCCTAATATTACTGGTAGATCTAAAAAGAAACAAGCTTAGCATAGCACCATTTATCGGAGTAGCTCTTTTTATTTTAATTCATATTATAGGTGCAAGATGGATTTACTCATTTGTACCTTATGAGGATTGGTTGAATACAATTCTTGGGTGGGAATTAAACAGTTCTAGAAACCATTACGATCGATTTGTTCATTTCTCATTTGGAATACTTATACTACCCTATTTATTTGAGCTCTTTTCATCTCTAAAAATTAAGAAAGTAACTAAAGTAATTATTGCATGGGCACTCTTACAATCTCTAAGTGTTTTTTACGAAATTTTTGAGTGGATACTTACTCTTATAAATGGAGATTTAGCAATAGATTATAACGGACAGCAGGGTGATGTATGGGATGCCCAAAAAAGACATGGCTCTTGCCATGATTGGATCAACAATAACAGCGTTGTTTTATATATTATTCAAAAGAAAAAAGTAAGCTAAAAAACATCCTCATCTATTTTAGGGTTAAAGTCATTTTCTGAAAAATGATAGTTCACTTCTTTTTCCCTAAAACCATAATCATTAAAGAGTAAAAATCTTAAAAGCATTAAAGCCCTTTAAAGTCTTTCTAAAAAGAAGGGCCTTTTTGAATTGCAAGTGAAAGAACACTGGAAACAACAAAGGATAAGCAAGAATACCAACTAGAAATTTAAGACCATTAAATTCTTTTCTGTTGTAAATAGTTATAGTTAAAAACCAAACTAGGCCAATTAATAAGTATAAATACAGTATAATCATTTTTTTTAATTTCTAAAACCTATTAGAGAAGGTTGTTTTAAGTTTTTGTCTTGCTTTGTGTGTGTGTTAAATATTTCTGCAAGCGTTAAACCCTTCTCTGTTACATAATCTATGTTCTTATCTTTTATAAGCTGAAGAGTTTTGTCTATGGTAAGGCAATCAAACTCATAGCTAGCTATTATCCTCCCTTTTCTTAGCAGTGCCCTGTCAATAGCAGCTATGTTGGTATTAAAGGTACAAATCATTTGTATGTTTAGGCAATCTGCAAGTAGACCATCTGCAATGTTTAGAATGTTAGAAATTATCACCACTTCTGTGTGGGCTTCTTTCCATAAGAATGTTTTCGGCATCTTCTACAATAACAATGGAGTTGGGATTACCAGAAAGTAAAGATTACTTTTTTCATTATGATAAAGGTTAAGATTCATTCATATAAAGTGAAAAGTGAAAAATGGTACGAAACTTCAATTATTTTTCAAAATCTTAATAAGACGCTCTGTCATAAATTAAATTGTATAGCTATATTTAGAAAATAGGCTAATAAACATTAGAATTAGAAAAATTTAAAACGCTATAGCTTTTTTGAATACTTTATAAAATATGAACAATCTTAAAGAAAAAATCAGTCTATTTAATAAAGAAGTCACCTTTGAGAAATTAGGAGAATTTGTTAAATCAATTAATATAGATCAGCTCAATTATGAATCTTTTATTAATGAACCTCAAAGCCAAGGAGATTACGGAAGATATATTCATACTTTAGAACCATTTGAATGTGTGCTTATTAATTGGCCTGCAGAAGTGGAAAGCGCTGTTCATTACCATAAAGGTTTATTTGGTTATGTTTTGGTTTTAGAAGGAGAATTAGATAATATAAGCTATGAGCTAAAAAATAATCAACTTATAGAACATTCTATAGAAAGGTTCAGGAGAAAGGGAATAGCACCAGAGCCAGATGGAATTATTCATAAGCTCAGAAACAATTCTAAAAACAAAAGAGCAATTACATTGCATTTTTATTATCCTGCAATTCACAGTTTTGAAGGAATGGAAATTTTCAATTTGGAAAAATGTGCAATGGGAGTTCTTAGTAAAAATGCCAAAACTGCCAAATGGAGTCAAGAGCAGGGGCACTTTAAGGAAATACGTGAGAAAGCTTTTGAATTTATATCATTTGAAAAACTCAACGACAATAAAAGCCATCACATTACGTATCTTAACCCGAAACCATCGGATTTTCAAATAAATAAAATGAATGCCGCCTACTTTGGTGAGCAATCTATGAAATATGATTTTTCAGATTTCAACCAACCCAACCGTAAACTATACATCGATTCTATAGACCAAATTATTGCCAGCAGCATTAAAGAGAAAAAAGAAGTCTTAAAACACCTAGATATTGCTACTGGCACTGGAAGAAGAGCTTTACGCATAAAAGAATTATCAAATAGAGCTTACGAAATTTTTGGTGTGGACATTAGTAAAGACATGTGTAAAATAGCCGAATCAAGAGGATTAAGGACTTTCCATCAAGATTGGGCAAATGACGATACTCATATAGGAGAATTTTTTGATGTAATCACCTTTTTATATGCTTTTGGTCACCTAGCTTCTGAAGAGGCACGAATTACTACTCTTAAAAAAATAGCATCCTATTTAACAGATAATGGAACAATCTACTTTGATGTTTTCAGTCTAAAAAATACAAATGAATGGGGAAGACTTGCAGATCAATCATTTGACGAAAAAAACATGAAAGAATTTGGCTATCAACGAGGAGACATTTTTTACAGAAAAAAAGGGCTAAATGAAATTGCTTTTATTCATTATTTCACTTTAAACGAAATTAACTTATTAATGAAAAAATGTGGATTAAAGGTTACGAAAGTCAAGTATGTTGGCTATTCCAAAAATCCAGGAGCTTTAGTTTCTAACCAGCAAAATGGTAATATATTAATAGAGGCTCAAAAAAATTAACATGTGCTAGTACGTACGCAATTAAAGAAAAAAATAATCATGAAAAAAAAATCAATAAATTACACAAACCATTTATTAAGTTTAGTGATTATTTTGATTTTCACTTGCTGTAATAAAGTAGAAGACAGTTCTATTACTTACACAATAACCATTGATGCATATACGCTAGATAATTCAGGAAACTACATTACCACAGGAAACACCCTTACTTTCGATTCTCATGAACAATGCCAAACTTGGAGCCGAACAGTTGGTGCAGATAGCCACTCTTCTTCCTCTCATTTACATTACAATGCTGCAGACGAAGTATCATTTGATAACGAGAGTACCTCATTCAATTGGACAGAATACGGACCAGAACTAGATCAAGCTTCCATAGATGCTACGTGTTCTGCTGGAGCAGGTGGAGTAAGTAAAACAGTAAATGATGTGAGCTATTATCAAGATAAGCCAAATTTATACTTAAAAATTACTAGTGTAGTAGCTAATTAATTTTTAAAATATTTAGAATATAAAATCAAGATCAACAGGCTTCAAAAGGATTTCGGCACAGTATTTGTTAATTTTTTGTTAAATTACTAAAACAGAAACTATGAAAACAAGACTACCCCAGAATCTTTTTCAGATTAAATATCAGTTAATTACCTGCACCATTATTCTGGCTTTATTTTCCAACAATTATTATAGCTCAATGCACTAGCTGCACCTCCACCCTTTCAGGAGCACTCAATGATGCTCATATGATAAGATCGAGTAGAAGCTAAGGATGAAGTTTTTTGCATAAAACCTGGAGGGAGAGCTTAACTAGAGGACCTTCATATAAAAAATGGGAGGCAGCAGTATGCAACAACGGAACCATTTCTAGCAATGACATGTCAATCCAAAATGGAGGAATATTGATGAACTATGGAGCGACCGAAATTAATAACGGGACCCCAGACATCGAAAATGGTAGTTTAATGTTTAGAGGAGGAGCAAATACTAACATCATGGTATCATAAATGCTGCAAGTATATGGACATGGAAAGCAGGAGATTTCATTAACAATTACACTATTGGAAACATAGATCGTAATGTCCAATAGAAATTAATGGGAATACGGGAAGCTACACAATTAACAATGGAGGGCAATAATAATGGAGAAAGAACTTTCAAAGTCCATACAATAGATACAAGCTTCTCGCTACAATATCATATAATTCAGGGGATCAATTCATATAAATTCACACGTAAGCAAGCCATCTTCATCAGATGTAACTTTTGAAAATCAGCGGTAATCATATCCATTGGAGATGCTATACATGGAGTACATCTATCCATCCTTCTCTATTTTCCAATTTCCAAAATCATTCAAGGTGCAGGATATTTATCAATACAGGTGCAAATGAGAGTAGCAGGGAGTATTTAGTAATTAGTGGAGACTTTTATACCGATTGTATGATCCCTATAGGAGGAGACTGCAGGTCAAATACATGGAAACACTCACAGGGCCTTTACAAAACAGCTGTGGAGGATTTAAGGTAATCGGGACATATCACAAGTTACTGGAGGTGATGTGGGAACAGATAATAGCTATTTAGACTATATGTGATACAAGGTAATCCATAGTGGAGGAATCTCGATCAAAACTATCCAAACGCAATGGGAACTAACGCAACGCTTTCTGTAGTTGCAACAACGAATGCTCAGGACCAATTGAAGTATTTGAAGATTTTGTAGGCACCAACAATTACAGCTTATACCCCAACCCACTTAGTAACACAAGTGTTCTTAAGTTTTATAACCCTGTAGAATCTTTCCACACCTTAGTAATTTATGATCTGTATGGAAGAGTAGCTAAGACTCAGGAAGGTGTTTTTGGAGATCAAATCACCATTAATAAGGAAGGTTTAAATAGAGGGATTTATTTCTTCAAAAT
>CALSPA010000012.1 GCA_943788115.1 uncultured Flavobacteriales bacterium | reverse complement strand
CGAGCATTTAAAAAAAAGCTCGCAATAAATTCATGAATTAGAAATCTGGCCTAATAAAACCATTCCATATTAGCTGTAAGTTGAATCTCTCCTTTATTTACAACTATAGTATCTTTAAATCTATTATATGAAGCATCATAATCAAAAGGATCTACAAATACAGAATCTATATTTTCATAATACCAACCGTTATCAACCTCTTCAATGTAAACCCAAAATCCACCAGTTCTCCATGCTGTCAAACTTAATGGAACACTTAAATACTGATTAATATTAGTATTATTAAAATTAACATCATATCTATTCCATGAAGAAGAACTATAAGAATAACCACTATCTGCTCTAAAATGAATAAACAAATCTGGATAAGTATTGTCGTTATCTAAATCATCACCAAATCCTGCATCCCAGGGATAACCCAAAGAATTAAATTCAGGAATACTCTGAATATCTACTGAATGTAAAACCACATGGCTATACATGTTACAAGATCCGTTGTCAATCTCTCTATTTGGATTATAATTAGATGCATAAGGGTCTGTACAACCTTTTTTACATGAATCAAGAAATAGAATACTTAGCACCAAGACGATTATTAAACTGATTTTTTTCATTTTTGTTTTTTATTAAAATCTTCTATTAAATATACAAATTTAAATTTTAGCCCCTCTTTTTCTTTCAACTTCTTTAAGAAACACTTTCCTTAACCTTATTGATGAAGGAGTTACCTCTACGTATTCATCAGCTTGGATATATTCTAATGCTTCTTCTAATGTGAATTTAATAGCTGGTGCAATCTTAACTTTTTCATCAGCACCTGAAGAACGCATGTTCGACATTTTTTTTGTTTTTGTAATATTAACAACCAAGTCATTAGCTCGATTGTGCTCCCCAACTACTTGACCTTCGTAGATGTCTAAATTAGGATCAACAAAAAACTTCCCTCTATCTTGAAGATTACTTAAACTAAAGGGAATAGACTGCCCTTTCTCCATAGAAATAAGAGAACCATTCTGTCTCCCTGGAATATCACCCTTATAGGGTTGAAACTCAACAAATCTATGAGACATGATTGCTTCACCAGCAGTTGCTGTTAACAAATAATTTCTTAACCCAATTATTCCTCTAGAAGGAATAACAAATTCTAATATCATTCGATCTCCTTTGGGTTCCATGCTTAACATCTCCCCTTTTCTAATGTTCACCATTTCAATGGCTTTTCCAGAAACATTTTCAGGCAAATCAATAGTTAACTCTTCAATTGGCTCACATTTAACACCATCAATTTCTTTTATAATAACTTGAGGTTGACCAACTTGTAACTCATAACCTTCTCTTCTCATGGTTTCAATCAACACAGATAAATGAAGTACTCCTCTTCCAAAAACATTAAATGAATCTGCAGAGCCAGTGTCTTCCACTTTCAATGCTAAGTTTTTTTCTAATTCTTTTTCTAACCTATCCTTAATGTGTCTAGAAGTAACGTATTTACCTTCTTTACCAAAAAATGGTGAGTCATTAATAGTAAATAGCATACTCATTGTAGGCTCATCAATGTTAATTGTAGGTAATGCTTCAGGATTTTCAATATCTGCTAGTGTATCTCCGATTTCAAACCCTTCAATCCCTACCATTGCACAGATATCACCCGCATTTACTAAATCAACTTTAACTTTTCCAAGTCCTTCAAAAACATATAATTCTTTAAGTCTACTTTTAACAACACTGCCATCTCTTTTAATAAGAGATAATTGCTGACCTACTTTCATAGTACCTCTTTGCAATCTTCCAATTGCAATCCTTCCTATAAAAGAGGAAAAATCAAGTGATGTAATTAACAACTGAGTAGTTCCTTCTTTAATTTTTGGAGATGGAATATATTCAACAATTGCATCTAAAAGTGGAATAATATTAGTAGTTGGCTTATTATGGTCTGTACTCATCCATCCATTCTTGGCTGAGCCATATACTGTAGGAAAATCTAACTGTTCTTCTTCAGCATCAAGATTGAACATTAAATCAAAAACTTTTTCTTGAACTTCGTCTGGAGTACAATTTTCTTTATCAACTTTATTTATTACAACTATTGGTTTAAGGCCCAATTCAATTGCTTTTTGCAATACAAATCTTGTTTGAGGCATAGGTCCTTCAAAAGCATCCACAAGTAAGAGCACCCCATCTGCCATGTTAAGAACTCTCTCAACTTCACCACCAAAATCTGCGTGACCAGGTGTATCTATTATGTTAATCTTTGTGTTTTTATATGAAACTGAAACATTTTTAGACAAAATAGTAATGCCTCTTTCCTTCTCTAAGTCATTATTATCCAAGATCAATTCTTTAGTTTCCTTTCTGTCGTCAGCGGCTTCACAAGCATATATAAGCTTATCTACTAATGTGGTTTTACCGTGATCTACGTGGGCAATGATGGCTATGTTTCTGATATTCATATCTATATTTTAAAGGCGCAAAAGTAGGCAAAGCAATGAAAGAAATAACATTATTTGAATAATGTTAGTTTTTATATGATAAAAAGAAAATATTTAATGGAATTTAGTGTTAAAAAAAACAGTGGTTTATTGCAAAAATTTATTGCAAAAAGAAGTAAAGAATATATAACTAAACTGTTTTATAATGGGTTTTTACTAAAATTTAAAAATTTCACTCAACTACCAATTTCATCAAGCTCCATCCATCTAAAAGATTTCTCATCAATTAAATTCATAACATCTCCTAAACGATTACTTTTTGAAATCATGAGGTCATAATCCATTTTGCTATCCATTAATGCATTTTCGATCTCAGCTTTCTCTTTCTCAAGCTTTTCAATTTCTTTTTCTAATTTCTCGTATTCAATTCTTTGAGAAAAAGTTCTTTTTTTAGGCTGATCTGATTCTAATTGTTTTAATTTTTTCTTTTCGGGTTTATTTTGAACTTCTTTGGAAGACTTAGTTTCAGATTTTCGATAGTCTGAATAAGTACAATAATGATCTTGAATTTCTCCTCCACCCTTAAAAACAAATAAATGTTCCACTAATTTGTCCATAAAATAACGATCATGAGAAACAATCATTAAACAGCCTTTAAATTGCAGCAAAAACTCTTCAAGCTTATTCAGTGTTAACAAGTCTAAATCATTCGTAGGTTCATCAAGAATTAGAAAATTTGGATTTCTTATTAGAACAGTTAACAAATACAACCTTCTTTTTTCTCCCCCACTAAGTTTTGAAACATAAGTGTACTGCATTTGTGGTGAAAACATAAAATGCTCCAGCAGTTGCGATGCACTAACTTTTCTTCCATCAGCCATCACAATAACCTCAGCAATATCTTTTAGAACATCTATAACTCTTTTATCTTCTTTAAGCTTAATACCAGCTTGAGTAAAATAGCCGTAAATAATAGTTTCTCCTGTATTAATCTTACCACTATCTGCCTTTTCTTTTTGAGTAATTATATTTAAAAAGGTGCTTTTACCCACACCATTTTCACCAATAATACCTATTCTTTCACCTTTTTTAAATGTATAATCAAAACCATTTAAAATTTTCAAATCATCATAGGATTTATAAACCTTTTTTAACTCTAAAATTTTACCTCCTACCCTACTCATTTTAACCTCTAGGTTAAGCTCTTGCTTAATTTTCTTACTATTTGCTTTCTCTTTTATTTTATCGAAATTGTTGACCCTAGATTTAGATTTTGTTGTCCTGGCTTTTGGAGATCTTCTAATCCAATCCAGTTCTTTTTTCATTAATCTTCCAGCTTTTGAAATTTCAGTATTAAACACCTCTTCTCGCTGAGCTCTTTTCTCTAAAAAATAACTGTAATTACCCTTATGATGGTAAAGGTTACCATCTTCTAATTCTAAAATATGATTACAAACTCTATCTAAGAAATAACGATCGTGAGTTATCATTAGCAAAGTAATCCTCTGTTGTTGCAAATACTTCTCCAACCATTCAATCATTTCAACATCTAAATGATTTGTTGGCTCATCTAAAAGTAAGAGTTCTGGCTCATCCAAAAGAAGCATTGCAAGAGACAATCTTTTTTTTTGTCCACCTGAAAGGTTTTTTGCCTGTTGATTAAGATCATCAATTCTGAACTTGGACAAAACTTGCTTCATTAGCTGTTCATAATTCCAACCATTTATCTCATCCATTTTTGAAGTTGCTTCATCAAAACGAGCAATATTCTCTTCATTATAAGCTAATGACTGAGCAGCTAAAGCATCTTCATATTCTCTTATTACAGCTATAAATTTTGAATTTGAACCATCAATTAATTGCTTTACGGTTTGATTATCATCAAAATGAGGGTCTTGATTTAAATACCCAACCCTAATTCCTTTTCTTAAAGTAATTTTACCCTCCTCAGCTACATCATCTCCAGCAATTATTTTTAAGAGACTTGTTTTCCCTGTGCCATTATTGGCAATTAAAGCCATTCTATCACCTTTACTTAAACCAAAAGTTAAGTGCTCGAATAGTACTCTTTCGCCATAAGATCTTTTAACATTTTCTACAGAAAGATAATTCATAGACGATAAACGTACTAAATAAAAACATCTAAAAAAAGAAAGGGTAGCATTAACAACTTTAATGTTCTAAGTAATATTATAAAAGTGTTTTAAACGACATTAATTAATAGTATTTTTACTTATATATATTTTTTATGAGAAAATTATTACTAGTATTTTCAATTCTATTTTTCAATCTTTACCATGCTCAATCTCCATTAGAAATTATACAAAAAGCCGATGAAAAATTAAGAGGTAAATCCTCTTTTTCGCAGATGAGCATTACCATTGTTAGACCTAAGTGGCAAAAAACCATGACCATGAAAAACTGGTCCAAGGGAGACAATTATGCGGTTTCTTTAGTAACAAGTCCTGCAAAGGAAAAAGGCTCTGTATTTTTGAAAAGAGAAAATCAGGTTTGGAACTACATTCCTTCATTGGAAAGAACCATTAAACTACCACCTTCCATGATGACCCAAAGCTTTATGGGAACGGATTTAACTAATGATGACTTAGTTAAACAATCATCTATGGTAGTTGACTATACACACAAAATTCTAAGTCAAGAAAACGTTAGAGGATTCGATTGTTGGAAATTAGAATTACTTCCCAATGAAGATGCTACTGTAGTTTGGGGTAAATTAATAGTTTGGATAGAAAGAGAAGATTTTATGCAGTTAAAAGTAGAGTTCTATGATGAAGATGAAGAATTGGTTAATTTAATGGAGGGATATAATGTAAAATCATTTAGTGGTAAAAACCTCCCATCTAAAATAGAATTTATTCCATTAGAAAATCAAGGAAATAAAACCATTATCGAATACACGTCATGGGAGTTTGATTTAGAAATTCCATCAAATTATTTTACCACTCAATATGTATCAAGGTTAAAATAAAAAAATGTTACTAAAATTAGCTTGGCGAAACATATGGCGTAACAAAAAGAGAAGCTTTATAACCATTACAGCTATTTTAATTGCTGTTTTTTTAGCCATTATCATGCGTTCTTTACAGCTAGGAATGTATGACAACATGATTCAAAATGTGGTAGGATCTTATTCTGGACATGTTCAAGTTCATTCGAATGGTTATTGGGAAGAACAAACCATTGACAATGCTTTTGAATATAATGATTCGCTTATTCAGAAAATTGAAACCAATGTAGACGTTACCAACACAACCAAACGTATTCAAAGTGGTTGCCTTTCTTCAAATAGTGATTTATCAAAATTTGTTTTTGTTACTGGAATTGAACCACAAAAGGAACAATTAATGACCGATTGGAATAAAAGGTTAATAGATGGTGAATTATTAAAAGCAAATAGTCAATCTATAAACATAGGTAAAGGGATAGCAAAATATTATGACCTACAGATTGGAGACACATTAATTTTCATTGGTCAAGGATACCATGGAATGCAAGCAGTAGGTGCTTTCCAAGTAAGTGGTATTTTGGACATGAAAAACCCTGCTCTTAACAACATAAGTGTTTTCATGTCTTTATCTAGCGCTCAAGAATTTCTTTCAGCAGAAGGCTTAATGACTCATTTAGTAATAAATAAAAAAGAATACAGTGATGAAAAAGAAATAGTCGCTTCCTTACAAAAAGATTTAAATGAAAATTATGAAATAATGTCTTGGCAGGAAATGATGCCTGAAATTGAACAAGTAATACAAGCCGATAGTGCTGGTGGTTTAATTATGATCTTCATTCTATACATGATAATTACATTTGGAATTTTCGGAACTGTTCTTATGATGACTCAAGAAAGAAAATATGAGTTTGGAGTAGTTGTTTCTATAGGAATGAAAAAAGTAAAACTGATGATTTCAATGGTATATGAAACTATCTTTTTAACTTCTATTGGAATTTTACTAGGAATACTGTTATCAAGACCAATTGTTTTGCACTATTACAACAACCCTTTAGAGTTTCCAGCTGAAGAAGCTGAAATGATGGAAAGCCAAGGGTTTGAAGCTGTCATTCCATTTATGAGCTCTTATGATATTCCAATTACACATGGATTAATAATTTTCTTCATTTCATTAATTATTTGCATCTATCCTATCATTACAATTTATAAGTTAAACCCAATAAAAGCCATGAAAAGATAGCATGAAAACTGTTTTTAAAATAGCATGGCGTAATGTCTGGAGAAATAAGTTAAGGAGTTTAACAGTTATTTTATCCATGATTTTAGGATTGTGGTCTGGATTATTTACCGTTTCTATGATGTTGGGTCTAAATGACCAGAGAATGGATAGCGCCATTGATTCTTATCTTTCTCATATTCAAATACATCACCCTTCTTTTACAGAAAATTACGATTCGGAGCTTACCATTAATGATTATGATTCACTATCCTACTTTTTAAAAAAAGAACAAAGTGTAAAGAATTTTAGTTCTAGAACAATTATTTCAGCAATGGCATCGACCGCTCACGGTTCTGCTGGTGTACGTTTAATTGGCATAGATCCAGAAGATGAGATGAAAATCACAACTGTTCATAAAAGCATGGTTAAGGGCACTTACTTTAACAGTATTAAAAGTAAACCTGCAATTATTGGAAAAAAATTAGCAGAGAAATTAAAGCTTGATGTGAAGAAGAAAATCTACCTCACTTTTGTTGACAAAGATGGTAACCAACAACGTATTAAATTGAAAATTGAGGGAGTTTTCAAAACAGCAAGTTCTTTATTTGATAGAACAAACATCTACATGAAAAAGCAAGATCTTCAGAAGATATTACACAATTCATCTGCCGTTCATGAAATAGGTATTATCTGTGAAAATTTAGATGTTGTAGATAAAATAGCTGATAATATTAATACTAAATTCAAAAAAAATAAAGCTGAATCTTGGAGTGAAATAGCACCTGAACTTGGTTATGCACAAGAAATTATGGGCAGTGTTATTTACATCTTTATGGGAATCATTTTAATAGCACTTTCTTTCGGAATAATAAACACCATGCTCATGGCTGTATTAGAAAGAAAAAAAGAGCTTGGCATGCTAATGTCTGTTGGCCTCAATAAAAGGAAAGTATTTTTAATGATAGTATTCGAAACTATTTTCATTTCTTTGGTAGCTGCTCCAATCGGTATATTACTTTCTTATTTGCTAATTTCTTATTTTGGAATTCATGGTATAGACCTATCTGTTGTAGGAGAGGGACTAGAAGAGTTTGGAATTGGAACCAGAATATATACAAAATTATCTCTGAATAATTATTGGACCATTTCCGTCCTTACTTTAATCGTAACTTTTCTTTCTTCATTAATTCCAGCTAGAAGAGCATTAAAACTTAATCCAGCTGAAGCAGTTAGAGCATTATAAATTTTCGAACTATGAATGTAATTGAAACCACTAAACTATTTAAAACATACAGCCAAGGAGATATTAAAGTAAATGCTTTAAATGATGTTTCCATCAATTTTCAGCAAGGAGAATTTACTGCAATTGTTGGACCATCGGGGTCTGGTAAAACAACGTTTCTAAATGCAATTGGAGGTTTAGACACACCAGATACAGGAAAGGTGATTATTAACAATACAGACATCACACAGCTAAAATCAAATCAATTGATAGACTTTAGATTACACAACATTGGTTTTGTATTTCAGGCTTATAACTTAATTCCTGTTTTAACAGCTAAAGAAAATGTGGAGTTCATTATGCTAATGCAAGGAGAAATACCTAAGAATAGAAAGTCAAGAACAGAAGATTTATTAAACGCTGTCGGCTTATCAGATCAAATAAACAGAAGACCCGGTCAGCTTTCTGGAGGGCAACAACAAAGAGTGGCTGTAGCAAGGGCTCTAGCATCAAAACCACAGTTTGTTTTAGCAGATGAACCAACAGCGAACTTAGACTCTACTTCTACATCAAATCTACTGGACATAATGCATCGATTAAACAAAGAGGAAAAGATGACTTTTATATTCTCTACTCACGACCAAAGGGTTATTGATAGAGCTAAAAGAATAATCACTTTAGAAGATGGCAAAGTAATTTCGGATGTTATACAATAGAAATATGCTGAAGTATTTTTTAATTACATCTCTTTGCTTAACCCAACTAATCTTTATTGCACAGCAAGAAGAAAAAAAAACAAAACTTAAAGACATAATAGTTGTTGAAGGTTATGTTAAATACATGAATAGCGCATCTGTTTTAAGCTTAGATTCTATTATAGGAGACAATCTCATTCATAACAGAATCAAAATAAAAGCATTCTTATCACCAAAAATAACGACAGTTATTGAAATGCGTAATAGAATATTTTATGGAGAAGCTACAAGGTTAAATCCAAATTTAGGAGCTTTATTAGACAATGATTTAGGTCAGGTTGATTTATCTTTTATTCCTGTGAATAATAAATCATTTGTTATTCACTCAATTTTCGATAGAGCTTTTATAAAATATATGGGTGACAAATGGGAATTAAGAGTGGGAAGACAAAGAATAAACTGGGGAGTTAATCTTGCATGGAACCCAAATGATTTATTTAACGCTTATAGCTTAATTGACTTCGATTATCAAGAAAGACCGGGTGCTGATGCATTAAGGTTTCAATACTACACAGGGGACTTATCAAGTATTGAATTAGCAATACAACCAGGAAAAAACTTAAATGAATCCATAATTGCAGGATTATGGAAATTCAATAAATATAAATACGACATACAATTACTTACCGGAAATTACAATAACGACATTGCTATTGGTGGAGGATGGGCAGGAAACATCAAAGAAAGTGGGTTAAAAGGTGAGCTAACCTATTTTCATCCAAAAGAAAACTTAACTGATACTATTGGATCTTTAAGCACTTCTATTACAATAGATCATTCTTTCAAAAACGGTCTTTATCTAAACAATTCTTTTCTTTACAACAGCTCCGGAATTAGTTCAATAAATACTAATGGGAACCCATTTCAAAGCTTTTTCTACGAGCTATCACCAAAAAACTTAATGCCATCTAAATTCACTTATTTCACTCAAATAAGCAGCAATATTAACCCATCTTTAAACTACTCTTTTTCAGGTTTTTATATGCTAGGACTTAATGTTTTACTTATCATGCCTTCAATCAGTTATTCTATTGCAGAAAATTGGGAAATCATGTTGCTTAGCCAAACAGCAGCAAGGCTTACAAACAATAAAATAAATCCTTTAGGAACAGGTTTATTCCTAAGACTAATGGTTAATTTCTAGCCATCTTTAGCAACAATAAATTTAACGGTTTTTATCAGCTCGTTGTTTTTAATAACTTGCAAATAATATGCTCCTTTATTAAGACTCCCTTTATTAAAATTAAATACTGGAGGATGAACATGGCTAAATTCTTTTATTAATTTGCCGTTAATAGAAAACATACGAATAGCTAAGTGTTCAGTTTCAGGATAAGGAATATTTAAAGTTGCTGATTCTACAACTGGATTCGGATAGATCTTCCAATTCTCAAATACAGAATCTGTTTTAAAAGAAATAGGGTCTGACCAATCACTCCAACCAAGACCTTTATCTCTATACCTTGCTCTCCAGCAATAATTAACATCAGGAATTAAATTAAAAACCTCCACATTCAACAAATTGTCATCTTCTTGTAAATTTTCTTCTTTAAACCAATTCTCATGTTGTATCCAACGATCCAATACAGAGTTGGTGAAATTATTACAATCTGTACTTATTTGCCACTGAGTAGCTCCGTGGCCATCTAAATCAGCATCTATAAATGGACTTCCCAAAATGGAAAACCCATCAGGACTAACCACATCTCCATTTAAAGGGTAAACAGGAAGTGGCTTGTTTGGTAGAATATTATTAAGCTTAATGGTTACACTGTCTCGCAAAGAGTTCGAAAGTGTTGTATTTTCATCACCAAGACTAAATCTTTTTATTGTAAACTTAGGATTCTGACCCGCTCCAACTTCAACAAAAACATATCCATAATCATCATGGCTTACGGTATACTCTTGGTAATCTATCTGAGAGTACTCATCCCAATAGTCAATATTACCCCCTGCAGTAGCTACATTTACCATAAGGTGATTGTGGTCTCTAGACTGCCCTCTAGAATAACCATGAGTATGACCAAAAAAATGAATAGAGGGCTTTCCACTAGAACTGGAAAAATCCTCCAACAAAGTAATAACATCTCCAGTGAAGTCGGTATTTCCAGGTGGCCAAAGCTCAGAATGATGAGGATGATGAAGCTGAGCAAAAACAAAATCTACAAGAGTATCTAACGCTGTAACACTTAAAATACTATCTAACCAATCCAACTGCTGAGAAATCTGATAATCATGATTAGAATCTAATCCAATAATTCTAACATTAGAGATATCTTTAAACCACCAATGCTCCATAAAGCCATTAGAACCATTTTTTGGCAAATCAAAATAATCAAAGAAGAAATGTGAGTTATTTTCGTGATTTCCAGGAACTGGATAAAAAGGCACATAGCTAAAGAGATTAGCCCCTTGACCAAAAAAATCATCCACCCATTCATTATGATTATTTCCATCATCAACTAAGTCACCTGGAATTAAAACTAGCTGAAGGTTTTCATTAACATCACCTGCATATCTTGATGATACATATTCTAAAATTCCATCATTGACAATTTCATTAAACTTTGTTGAATTGGAATTGTCTTTTTGCATATCACTCATAGCAACTAGATTTACAGATACTTCCATTTCAGCCAAAGCAGAGGTGAAAAAATTATAAGTGCTTGAAAAGTTTGATCCAGAAGCAACATTGTAATAATATTTTGTCTGCTCTAGAAGACCGGTTAATTTTGCAGTATACACACAAGCAGTTCCCTCACTACTTAAAGAAGAAGCAACAGTGATATTTCCAAGTGAATTAGTCACTCCCCAATTTACTAACCCCGAATTACAACCATTTGCCTCCCACATAATAGTTATTGAATTAGCAGAAACATTTTGCAAATAAGGTTTTACTAAAATTGACTGAGCATTACTACTTAATAAAGAAAATAAACAAAGTAACTTTATTAAAAATCTGAATAAATTCATAATTAAAATCTAAAATAAACAAAATAGGAATATAAAAATCCAATGCTATATTTACTATATAAATCATTCCAATTTGAAAAAAACAAGACTCATAATAACACTTATACTATTTTTCACGCTTAATTTCGGAGCCCTCTATTTAGGAATGCTTCTTTCTGGAGAAGGAGCATTTTCTAGCTGGTATCAAATGGCAAACAAAGCTCCTTGGACACCCCCAGGGTGGGTATTTGGAGCTGCTTGGACTATCATCATGATTTGTTTTTCGATTTACATGAGCTTTTCAATGTCAAAATCTAATAAAACAAAACAATTAATTAGCCTATTTAGCTTACAATGGATTTTAAATGTTTCATGGAATCCAATCTTTTTTTATTTCCAAAATCCAAATCTAGGACTTATAGTAATTATAATTCTCACGGGAATAGTTGGATACATATTAATGTTCAATCGCAAAAGAATTAAATATTTTTCTATTCTAATTCTCCCCTATTTTTTATGGCTTATCATAGCTACCTCACTTAATGGTTATATAGTAATATTTAATTAATTTTATAACGAATTTTTTAACATTGAAAAAGCTTTTTATTTTATATCTATTATTCACACTTAATGGAACAGCTCAAACCATAAGTGTATTTAACCCACAAATTAACTACAATAATCAAGGCAGCTTATTTGATGTTGACTCACTAAGGGAATTAGATTTAAATTTTTACAATTCAAATTATCACAACACATTAGTTTCTTCATTCTTCAACAACCCTTCTTACAGGATTCCAGCTACACTAACGATTAATGGTGAAACTTATGATAGTGTTGGTGTTCGATATAAAGGAAATTCAACTTTTTGCATTCCTAATGATGATAACATACCTAAAGTTCCTTACAACATAGACATGAACTATTGGGTTTCCGGTCAAAAAATAATGGACTACAAGAAACTTAAACTAGCCAACGCCTACATGGACGCTACGTTTGCAAGAGAATATTTAGCATCTGAAATATATCAAAACTACCTTCCTTCATCAGAAGTAAATCTACTAAAACTAAATGTGCAAGGGAGTTACCTTGGATTATATGTAAATACCGAATCCATTAATAAACAATTTTTAGAAAAGCATTTTAATGAAAAAAACGGTGTACTATTTAAATGTGATAATGCAGATGTTTTTTGTGGAAACAACAACAACAATGCTACCGAACCTAATTTATCTTGGTTAGGAACAGACAGCACAACATATTACGACACCTACACCATTAAATCTGATCACGGATGGCAAGAGCTTCAAGAACTAATTTACACTCTTAATTTCAACACTAATGAAATTGACAGTATACTTAATGTTGATAGAGTATTATGGGCATTTGCTGTGAACACTGTGATTGCTAATTTTGACACATACAACGGTTATTATGTACACAATTATTATCTCTATCAATCTGAAGATGGCTTGTTTCAGATGATTCCTTGGGATCTTAGTCAAAGCTTCTTAAACGCCCTTCTTGGCTGGGATATTTTTCTTCAACCTGGAGATCCTGATCCCATCGAATTCGACCCGTTCTTTGGAGATGCACCCTCTATAGGAAGGCCTTTAACAGCCAAGCTTCTCAACAACCCATCATATAGAAAGCAATATACAGCTCATATAAGAACAATTATTGATGAACTAGACAGTACTCTTTTGAGGTCTAAAATTAATGAGATTCAGAATTTAGCTTACCCTGCTGTATTATCAGATATTTATAAATTATTTTCCATTAATAATTTCTCATTTAACGTTGAAAACGACCTTTCTTTTGGAGCATGGGGCGGGTATGGTTTTGGAGGGATTATGTCTACATTAATTAAAAGATTGGATTTTTTAAACAATCATTCAGAAATCAACTATCAAGCTCCAACCATTAATAATGTAAGCTTAAATGATGATATTCTAACTGCAGAAATTCAAAATGCAAGTAGTGTAAATTTAATGGCAACCATAAACCCCTACAGCTCTAAGTTTAAATCTTTTGTAATGAATGACAATGGTACAAATGGTGATTTAGTCTCTTCTGATGGTACTTTTTCGTGCTTACTTCCCTACTTAAACACCAATGCCGACATTAAATTTTATATCAAAGCAGAAAATAATAACGCACTGACATTGTCTCCCCAGAGAGCTGAATATGAATACTACATCATTTCCAATTCAACTTCAAACACATTTAACGATAACCAAATTCAGATCTATCCTAACCCATCAAAAAATCAAATTACTATTGAAAATAACTTTACTGAGTTAACAAGTTACACTTTATTCAATTCAATAGGTCAACAGATAGAGAATGGGCAAATAAACAACAGCTTATTTACCATAAACATATCTCAACTATCTTCTAATATTTATTTCTTAAAAATAGGAACTAATGTATTTAAGATAATAAAGAATTAACTACCTTCACATTAAGCTTAAATTATGAAAAAATCAATATTATTTTCAACTGTAATCATAATTCTATGCCTTAATTCTATTATTTGTCAAGAAAATAATTTCATTAAAAATTCCTTTAAAGTTTCTGGGAATTGTGAAATGTGCAAATCTAAAATTGAAAAAGCAGCAAATTCAATTGAAGGTGTTAAATCTGCTAAATGGAACATGGTAACCCAAAAAATGACAGTAAAATACATTACAGACAAAACAACTGTTTCATTAATTCAAGAGTCTATAGCTAATGTAGGCTATGATACAGGGACATACAAAGCTAAAGATGAAACCTACAACAACTTACATCACTGTTGTAAATACAAACGAGATTAAATTTTAAAATAATGAAAAAACAAATCCTAACATTCACATTTTTGATTCTAAATACTTTTGGACTAATAGCCCAAACTAACGCTACTGATTTTACAGCAAACGATTGTGACGGTGTTTCACATCACCTTTTTTCAGAACTTGACAATGGAAAAGTTGTAGTTATTGCATGGGTTATGCCTTGTAACACCTGTATTACCGACCCTTTAAATGCATATGTTGCCGTAGAAAGCTATTCAGTGAGCCACCCAGGAAGAGTAAATTTTTATTTAGCTGACGACTATGCAGATCAAACATGTCTAGAGCTTACGACCTGGGCTAATAATTTTGGATTAGGAAACACTACTAAATTTTCAGATGCCGCTGTAGACATGGGAGACTATGGTCAGCCTGGAATGCCTAAGGTTGTCGTATTAGCAGGAGCTGATCATAAAATATATTACAATCAAAACAGCTCTTCTCAAGGCATTGATTTAGCAATTGATTTAGCTCTTTCCGAAAGCACTACATCTCTAAAGTCAAATCCTGATTTTACAATAAGCACCTTCCCCAATCCTGCCAATAACTCTCTAAATATCAATTATAATTTAGCTCAAAAATCTAATTTAACATTTGAAATTTACAACCTATTAGGTGCTAATGTAATTACAAATACAATTGCGATAAACCAACTCTCTGGAGATTATAATTTAAATGTTAGTCATTTAAAAAACGGGGTTTACATATTGAAAACAAGTACAGAAAATGGTCAAAAAGCAATGAAATTTTCAGTTTCACATTAGTCTATGCTTTTACGACTTTTAGCTCTAAATCTTTGCTTGCTTTTGATTAACTCATCTTTCTCTCAAGGATGTTGTTCAGGTGGTGGAAGTAATCCTATAGCAGGAGGAGCAGCAACAGGTGTTTTACAGAAAAATCAATTTGAAATTTCTGCAAACCACCAATTCATGAGCTCCAATAAGTTTTATTCACAAAACAGAGACACTACCGCCCTATTTGATAATTTAAATAGCAACTATTTATTTTTAAGAGTTGATTACGGCTTATCAGACAGACTAACTCTTTCTGTTGCTAGCGGTTATTTTCTCAACAAGTCACTTATTGAGCTTGAACAAGAAGACACCACATTTTCTAAAGGTTTTTCAGATTTAATTATATTACCAAGATATGATGTGTTTAATAAAACTAATGGAAATGTGAAATCGGAACTTACTTTAGGATTAGGAATAAAGATTCCTATTGGAAGTCATGCAGATTCAACATTAATTTTTTCACACCCAATTGTAGGCGACATCTATTCAACCAACCCACCAACTGTTCAAACTACAAATGGTTCTATAGACCTTATGCTTTATTCATTTTTCATAAGAACTTACATTAAACAAAAACTGAGAATTTTTGCCAATACACTTTATGTCAAAAGAGGCTACAATTCTTTAGGACAAAAATTTGGAGACTATACAAGTATTGGGATTTTTGTGAGTAAAACTTTTTTCAGAAAGATTGGAATAACAGGTCAATTAAGAGGCGAATTGATTGGAAAAATGAAAGCTGCAAAAAACATTGATCTTCTAGGAAATTACAACATAGAACAAGAATCAACTGGAAGTAGAAAACTTTTTCTTGTTCCACAATTGAGCTACACACATAAATCATTTGTGTTTTTCACAACAAGTGAGATCCCTATATACCAATACGTAAGAGGTACACAAGTAGGCTCTCAACTGCAAATAACTACAGGAATTAACTATCGTTTTTTAGCAAAAAAAACAAATCAACTTAAAGAAAATTGTAATACTGAAAATTAAAGTACTAATTCTTTAATTATTATTATTATAATCTGTTATTTATCTCTATCTTAAATAGAAAATCACTTTTCAATTGAAAGATTTTTACCTTAAATATCTATATGTATTTCTCTTTGGGTTGCTTTTCCCAATTTTTTCTGTGCTTTTTTTAGCAGAGTTCAACATCTATGAAATAAACATTGTCAAGTTCCACGATCGATTTAACCTTTTATACATAATTGACTCTGCTCCTATTGTGCTTGTTGGTTTAGTTTTAATACTAGACTATTATTTTGAAAAAAGACAAAACAAATTAAAATACATAGAGGCACTAAATGAGAAAATAATTACTAACAGTTTTAATTCAATTGTAGTGGCTAATAATAATGGGAAAATTATCTATGTAAATAACGCAACAAAGGAGCTTTTTGGTTATGAAGATACCGAGTTAGCAAATAAAAATTTAACAATTTTAATGCCTGAAAAGTATGCGCAGATGCACACCAAAGGAATGAAAAAGCATAAAACTACAGGACAGCAAAATGTTATTGGTAAAGGAAAAGTTAGATTAGAAGGACAAAAAAAAGATGGAACAGTATTTCCAATGGATTTAATTCTCAGTTCATTTTCTCACAACAACAAAATCTATTATTCAGGAGAAATTCAAGACCTTACATCCATTTTAGAATCTAAAAAGCAAAGAGATTACTTGTTTAAAAAGGTTAAAGAACAAAAAGATTTTTATGAAAACATACTTAATGAAATTCCAGCTGATATTGCCGTTTTCGATAAAAATCATAAATATTTATTCGTCAACCCACAAGCAATTAAAGATGATGAACTAAGATCTTTTATTATTGGTAAAGATGATTTTGAATATTGCAATTACGTTGGCAGAGATAAAAGTATTGCTGAGCTAAGAAAAAAGCAATTCAACAAAATTAAGAATGAGAAAAAAATTCTTGAATGGGAGGATACTATTGAATCTAAAGATGGCGAAAAACACACAGTACTTAGAAAGTTTTTTCCGGTTTTAAATGAAGGAAATGAGCTTGAAATAGCCATTGGATTTGGGTTAGACATAACAGAAAGAATCCAAAAAGATGAACAGATAATTAAGCTTTCTCAATACCCAAAGGAAAATCCCAATATAGTTTGCCGGTTTAACTTTGAATTAGAATCTATCTACTTAAACCCAATAAGTATTTTGTTTGTTAAAAATTCAGAAAAAACCATTAGTGAATTCAACAAAACTATAATTCCTTTTGTAAAGGAAGCTATTAAAAAGAAAAAAACAATAAGAAGAGACGTTGAGTTTAACAACTTTACTTTTGACATAAGTTTTGTCCCAATTATTGAAAACAAATATGTTAACATTTATGGATTTGATGTAACAGATTTTAGAAGAAAAATAAATCAACAACAACATGACTTATTAGACCTAAATAAAAAATTAAAAACATATAATTTAATTCTAGAGAAAAATGTTGAAGAAAGAACATTAGAAATATCTAAAATAAACAACGAATTAAGATCAAGTATTTCTTACGCTAAGAAACTCCAAAATGCCGTTATAGCTCACCAAAACTTAACTAAAAATGTATTTAAAGATTCTTTCATCTATTATTATCCAAAAGATATTGTTGGTGGAGATTTTTATTTCACCTATCAATTAGAAGATGAACTGATTTTTGGAGTTGCCGATTGCACAGGACACGGAGTACCTGGAGCAATGCTAAGCTTACTTTGCATGACATTTTTAGACAATGCTATAAACACATATAAATTAACTATTCCAAACTTAATTCTTGAGAAAGTAAATGAATTACTAAAAAACAGTTTCAAGCAAGGAGATTTTCTTGTAAGGGATGGGATGGATATTTCTGTTGTAACTTATAATAAGAAAAAATCAAAATTAACTTTTTCAGGAGCCAACTCTAAAATACTTTTAATTAACAATAATGAAAGAACCTTAATCAATGGAGACTCTAAACCTATAGGTTATTGGCTTTCTGATGACAATACCAACTTTACAAATAAAAAAATTGACATCAAAGAAAACATGAATATGTACATCTTTTCAGATGGTTTAGCAGATCAATTTGGTGGTGAAAAAAGAAAAAAACTCAAGTATTTAAAGTTTTATGAATTATTACAAAACATAAACGAATTACCATCAAAAGATCAAAAAAAATCTCTATCTAAATTCACTTTAGACTGGATTGGCGATCAAGAGCAAATAGATGACATTACAATTGCTGGAATAAAGTTTTGATAATTTTATTCTTTTAAAGAAACCAAACATTTAAGTCACCACCTTGGATCATTAAACTACATTTACTAAATGCAAAATATAATTACAGGAACAGGAAGCTATATACCTAAAATTGTCAAAAAAAATGAAGATTTCTTATCATATGACTTCTACAATGATGAACAAAAAAAGTTACCTAATTCAAATGAAGTAATTATTAAGAAATTCAAAGCAATTACAGGAATAGAAGAAAGAAGATACGTTAGTAGTAAGTTAAGAAATAGTGACATAGCAACATTTGCAGCTCAAAAAGCTATTAAAAAAGCAGCGATTAATCCAGAAGATTTAGATTACATAATAGTTGCTCAAAACTTTGGCGATGTTAGAAATGGTTTCACTCAATGTGACATGCTTCCAAGTATAGCATCAAGAGTTAAACATGAATTAAAAATTAAAAACAATAATTGTGTAGCATTTGACATCATATTTGGGTGTCCAGGATGGGTTCAAGGAATTATACAGGCAGATGCGTTCATAAAAGCTGGTTTAGCGAAGAAATGTTTAATAATAGGTTCGGAAACCTTATCTAGAGTTGTCGATCCTTATGATCGAGATTCAATGATTTATTCAGATGGTGCCGGAGCATGTGTATTAGAAGCTAATAACACCAAAAATAAAGGAATAATAAGCTATGCAGATCAAAGCTACACTTTTGAAGAAGCCTATTTTTTATTTTATGGGAGCTCATACAACCCAAATGAAACTCAAACAACCAATTACATTAAAATGCACGGCAGAAAAATTTACGAGTTTGCATTAAACAATGTTCCTCTTGCAATGAAAGCTGCCGTTGACAAAAGTAAAATTCATATTAATCAAATTAAAAAGATTTTAATTCATCAAGCAAATGAAAAGATGGATGAAGCAATTATTGATAGATTTTACAAACTCTACAACATTGAAATGCCTGAGGGAATAATGCCTATGAGTATTCATAAACTTGGAAATAGTTCAGTAGCAACTGTACCAACATTATTTGATTTAATACTTAATGGCAAACTAAAGAACCATGAGATAAATGAGGGAGACATTATTCTCTTAGCATCGGTTGGAGCTGGAATGAATATTAATGCAATTGTATACCAATACTAAATACTAATCACTGGAAAGTTTATTATTTTTACAAACTACAAACAGTAACGAACTTTCGTTATGCATTCCTTGTAAATGAATTTATTTAAACCATTATTTAGTATTATAGTTCTTTTATCAGCTCTATTTTCCTGTAATAACAACAGTAATATTTTTAATAATACTCCAGCAATAAATGACGGATGTGTAAACGCAATCATTGAAATATCGTCTGGAGAAATAGAAAAATGGGAGCTAAATAAAAAATCTGGAGAAATAGAAAGAGACTCTATAGATGGTTTACCAAGAACAATAAATTATTTAGGGTATCCTGCAAATTATGGAATGGTTCCTCAAACAATATTAACTAAAGAAAAAGGAGGCGATGGAGACCCTTTAGATATAATTGTAATTGGAGAACCCGTATTAAAAGGAGAAATAATTAAATGTAAAATTATTGGAGTTTTAAAACTTTTAGACAGAAATGAAAAAGATGATAAATTAATAGCAATTGCAGAAAACTCTAGCTTATCTTCTATTAATTCTATGGAAGAATTAAATGAAAAAAATAATGGTATTTCTAAAATTTTAGAAATATGGTTTAGCAATTACAAGGGAAGCAACAAAGTTATTTCTCAGGGTTATGGCGATCAAAAAGAAGCTTTAATAATTTTAAATGCTTCAATTAAAGAATATAAAGCTTTAATAAAATAAATATGGATTTAAATGAAATCGATAAAAATCATCTTTGGCACCCATTAACACAACACAAACTTTACCCTGAACACATCCCCATTAAAAGTGCTAAAGGAGTGTTCATAGAGGATTTTAATGGTAATAAATACATTGACGGGATAGCTTCATGGTACACCTGCATGTATGGTCATTGCAATGATTACATCATAAATAAAGTTTTTCAACAGATGAAGCAATTAGATCATGTTGTTTTCACTGGGTTCACGCATGAACCAGCTACTAATCTTGCTAAAGCATTAATTAATATTCTCCCAAAAAATCAACAAAAATTATTTTTTTCAGATAACGGATCTACATCTGTTGATATTGCTATGAAAATGGCTTTTCAATTTCACTTTAACAATAAAGAGCAAAGAAAAAAGATAATTGCTTTCGAAGATAGTTTTCATGGAGACACATTTGGAGCCATGTCTGTATCAGGATTATCCATTTACAATGGACCCTTTGAAAAATTTTTCATAGATGTTGAAAGAATACCTGTTCCAACTCAACTAAATATTGAAGATTTAAAAAACAAAATAACCTCATTAACAAAAAATAATGATGTTGCTGCTTTTATTTACGAACCATTAGTTCAAGGGGCTGCAGGAATGATAATGCATGAAGCAGAACATTTAAATCAGCTATTAAAGATTTTTAAAGACAATAAAATAATAACTATTGCAGATGAAGTAATGACTGGTTTTGGTAAAACCGGAAAGAATTTTGCATCTGAACACATGACTAACCTACCAGATATAATTTGTCTATCTAAATCGCTTACAGGTGGCTTAGTTCCTATGGCAATAACCAGTTGCTCAGAACATATATACGATGCTTTTTTGAGCACTAAAATGGAAAAAGGATTTTTTCATGGACACACCTACTCTGCTAATCCAACAGCTTGCACCGCTGCACTTGCAAGTATCGAATTATTAAATTCTAATGAAATTCAAAATAACATTAAAATGATAATTGACTCTCATAAAGAATTTAACTCCAAAATCAAATACCATGTAAAGGTTAAAAGCACTAGACAGCAGGGAATAATTTTTGCTTTGGACTTAAATGTTGAAATGAAAAGATATGGAGAGTTAAGGTATAAACTATTTAATTTTTACATGCAAAAAGGGGTCTATTTAAGACCCCTTGGAAATACTGTTTATATTCTCGCCCCATTTGTGATTTCGAAAAATCAGCTGCAAAAAATATACAGCGCAATTGAAGAAAGTTTTGAATTATTTTAATGATTAGAAATATATTCGTTTAATTCACTTTTAGACGATGAAAAAGAAAAAGTCTCATTTAACATATAATAATCATCTTTGTTGGAACATTTTGAGTAAGCCAATTTAGCAAACTCTAATTTACCATCATCAAAGGTAAATTTATCCATTACCTGCTTAATCTGATTAACTGAGAGACATTTGTTTTTTGTCGCTTGCTTTGCCACCATCATCTTGTCACTTTTAAAGCTCTCATTTTCAACAGCATTAAGTATAGAATTTAAATTTTGAACTTCACAATCAACAGCATATGTAGGTGTTGAGTTAGAAGATGTTGAAGTATTTTCCCAACCACTATTATTAGTACTATTACTTGTATTAGTTTGAGTATTTCCATCCCAACCTGATGTGGTGGTAGTGGTGGTAGTTGTAGTTGTTGAGCTGTGTGATGTTGAATTAACACTACCCATGTCATTGTCAGAAACATTCATATTCATATTCATGTTCATGTTCATATTAGTCTCATCTTCAATAGCCATACCATCATTAACATTCATGTTCATATTAGTATTTGCATTATTTTCAACACCCATATTATCATTTATATTAACATTCATGTTAAAACTTACATTATCTGGGTTAGTATTTGTTTGCTGAACATGTTGTTGATTGGTGTTTTCGTTAACATTAACACTCATGTTAATACCAGCACCGCCCATACTAACATTTACATTAGCATTTTCAGGCGTATCAGTAGTTGTGGTAGTAGTTACAGTCTCCTGAACTACGGTTGTTGTAGGAGGAGGGCTTTGAACAGTTTGAGTTACAACAGTAGTTGTTGTAGGAGGAGGGCTTTGAACAGTTTGGGTTACAACAGGAGGTTGTGAGTTTACTGTTGTTACATTATTTTTTTCAACCTCTCCAAACCATTTTAGCTTATAAGATTTCTTAGTTTTAACAATTCTTAAAGTTACAATCATATTATCGTGCTCCTGGCCTTCAGCTCCTGCTAACCATACATTTTTAGAAATGGGAGCTATTGTATTATTCTCAAAAACTACCTTAAGATTAGCTCTATCAATGTTTAAGCCAACTATTTTAACATTAGTTTCGGCTTTATCGTTTTGTTTAACACCATTTAAAATTAAATAAAACGGAATCGGGTCTTCGGCAAAAACAACAATATCGTTGTTAGTTTGGGCAACAAATTGGTTAAGTAAAAAAAAGGATAGTAAAAGAATAGATATATATTTTTTCATTTTAAATTATTAATTATTAATTCAATGCTATTAGCTAAAATTATGCCAAAATTGAAAATTAATTACATTCACAAGTTTGAACAACAGTTTGATTTATTCCTCCAACATTTTGTGTTACAGTAGTAGTACCTTCAATTTCTTCTAAATCCTCATCACAAACACCTTCCATTTCTACTGTTTGATTCATGTCAGGCATACCAGTTTGAGAAATAGTTTGTTGACACGTACAGTCTTTACATTTTTTACATGAAGAAAAAATACCAACACATAAGACAATGAAAAGAGATAAAATTATTTTTTTAGAATTCATATTAATAAAATTTTAGATTTCTATAAATATAAAAAATAAGCATTAAACCTTTTAACTTTTTCATCATCAAAACAATAAACCATAAAAAAGTTTAATCATGAAAAAATTATTTCTACTTACATTATCATTATTAATAACATTAATTTGTTTTGATTCAGCTGCTCAAAATAAAAAAATTGTTCACAAAAGAAGTAATAACAAGGTTGCCCTAGTTCACAAAGGCCCTAAAGGAAAAAAAGTGGTGGTTGCTAAAAAACCTAGAAAAAGAGTTAAAAGAACTAGATTGATACACCATCATTACAAACACCTACCAAGAAGAGGAGCTTTAGTATCAAGCATGAATAAAAATGCAATAGCTATAAACTTTGGAGGGTTTGGATATAGATATAACTCTGGTGTTTGGTATAAACCAAAAGGTAATAAATGGGTAGTTATTCGCTCTCCATTTGGGGTTAGAGTAAAAGTTTTACCTATAGGTTATAGAAGATGTATTTTAGGTTCTAGAACCTATTATTACTACTACGGAACATACTATGTACAATCAAAAAATGAATATGAAGTAGTTCAAGCTCCAATTGGTGCAGAAATAGGATCATTGCCTGATGGATATAATACCGTAACTTTTAATGGAGAAATCTACTATGAGCTCGATGAAATTTACTACATGCCTAGCATAAACGAGAACAATGAAGAAATTCTTGTAGTAATTAGCAATCCTGGTATATAAAACTAAAATGAGTAGCTTATATGAATATTGAGAATATACTACGCTCTACTGATCATAGACCGTGGCCAATTCCCGCGAACAGCTGGAGTTATTATCAAGAATGGAACAATGCTATTTTCTTACACTGGGAAGTGGAGTTGAGCGAGCTAAAAAAGTATGTGCCAAAAGAACTTCAAATTGACACTTTACAAGGAAAGCCTTGGGTTTCTGTTGTTGCATTTACCATGGAGAAAATAAGACCTAAAAACTTACCGTATTTCAACCCTATTTCAAATTTTCATGAAATTAATATTAGAACATATGTTAAAGCCAACGGAAAAACAGGTGTTTACTTTTTAAGCATAGAAGCCGCTAAAAGACTATCATGTTTAGTAGCTAGAAAAATTTCAAAACTTCCTTATCGATATTCAAAAATAAAAAGAAGCCACAACTCCTTCGAATCTCACAACAAGCAACACAATGAGAACTTAAAAATCAACTTTTCAATTGAAAAAAAACAAGTAGAAAAAACAAGCTTAGACAGCTGGTTAACAGAAAGATATGCTTTGTTTCAAAAACATAAAAATCAAATTAACGAATTTGAGATCCATCATCTAGCGTGGCCATCAAATGCTATTAAAACATATGTTATTGATTTCAACTATCCAAGATTCGACACGTTACTTAATGGTGAACCACACAAAATAAGCTATTCTAAGGGAGTTCAAGTGTTATCATGGCGGGAAAAACACTTAAAACGCATACCTTATTAAAGGTAAATTAGGCCCATTGTAATTAACAGCATAGCAAGAAGAAAAAACAATTATCCACTATTAATTTCTAAATAGAGGTAAATAGCACCGACAAGAATAAATATTAGCAAAACAGTAAGTGAAATTTTAATCCAACTGTAAGATCTCTCACCTTGTAATTCACCAGTCCTTCCATTTACTAAAAATCGATATAATTTATTTTTATATATAAAAGCACTAACATATACCGGCAATAATAAGAGGATATAAATTAAACCACAATTACATAATTAATTGCGGTGAAATTATTTTTAAAATGAGTAGAGAACCTAAATTATCTAATTAGATTAATGTGACCAACAAACTCTCGCATCTCTCCGTTTATTTGATCTCTTGCAATAATCTTATAAACATACACGCCTTCAGGAGATTTAACCCCATTATAAGTTCCGTCCCATCCAATATCTGGATGGTGAGCATCAAAAATAAGCTCCCCCCATCTGTTAAAGATGTAAAAATCATAATTAACAGGATCTAAACCATAAAAAACTGGTAAAAACATTTCATTTACACCATTATCATTAGGGGTAAATGCATTAGGAACATAAACTAAAAATTGATCTTCAATTAAAACAGTATTATAAGCAACATCTGTACATCCATAAATTGATGTTACAAGAAGTTCAACCTGAAATGTTCCGGCAGTTTCAAAATCGAAAGTTGGGTTTTGGATAATCGAAGAACCAATTTGAAAATCCCAATTCCATTGACTTGCATTAATAGACTGATCAGTGAAATTAATTAGAGGATCTACAATAGTTGTCGGTTGAGGAGTAAATGTAAAGTTTGCATCTGGCAAAGGATAAACATTTATCATGGCTGATTCAATATATGAACTCTCGCAATTGTTGGTATCTACAACTGTAAGAGAAACATCATATGTGCCAGCTGAAAGATAATTATTTGTTGCTAAACCACAATTAGAAGAAGTTCCTCCGTCACCAAAATCCCATAAACAACTTATTCCTAATGTACCAGTATTTGTGAAATTCACTTCGAGAGGTTCGCAACCATCATATATATCAGCTACAAAAGAAACTTCAGGTAGAGGGTTCACAACAACATCAATATAACCTGTGTCTCCACATACAGAAGATATTTCATAACTAATGGTATAAACGCCATCTCCAACAACCAATGGATTAAATTCGTTATTTTGTATTCCGGGACCTACCCAAACACCACCAGGATCAACAGCGCTTAAAATAAAAGAAGGTACATTTTCACAAACAGGAGCAACATTAGAAATAGTAGCATTAGAATATTGCATACCAGGTAAAACTTCAACACTAATAGCGTATGAGCATCCGTTAAAATCTTTAATTTCAATGTTGTAATTATTTGCACACAAAGAGTTTAGTGAACTTACATTACCAAATGTAGCTCCATTATCAAACGAATATAAATATGGTGGTGTACCTCCAAGAGTTGTTACATCTAATGAACCCTGACAATCTCCAACACAAGTTTCATTAACTATATTTATTGTAGCATTAATGCTATCTGGTTCATTAATAACTAAAGTTGCTACTGACACACACCCAATACCATCTGTAATAGTAACCGTATTTAAACCAGGGCAAAGTCCTGATGTAGTTGGTTGTGTTGGTGTTGAGCCAGAATTCCATAAATAAGTAAAAGGAGCTGTTCCGCCAGAAATAGAAGCAGTTCCTTGAGCATTACATAAGCCATAGCAAGACGCCATAGCATCTTCAATAGCAGATGCTGTTCCACTAGCTAAATCAGTTATTGTTTGGTTAGCTGAAGCAGAACAATTATTATCATCAATAACAACTACATCATAAGATCCAGCAGCTAAATTTGGTAAAACAGCAGTTGAGCCTATGAGCGAACCTGCTTGGTACCATTCATAATTATAGTCTGTAGAAATTGTTCCACCAGAAGCTGAAACACTTACCGCACCATCTGATTGCCCACAATTAGAATTAACAGAACTAGTAGTAAGTAAAACTTCTGAAGGTTCATTAATGGTTACAGACAATGATGTTGTACAGGAATTATTGTCGCTTACCAAAACATCATAGGTACCTGCACATAAACTGCCGATATCTTCTGTAATTTCAGAAAATGAATTAGGCCCAGTCCATGAAAAAACATAGGGAGATGAACCACCAGAAATAGAGATATCAACAGCGCCATCACAAGAATTAAAACATTGTGTATTGTTACTAGTAACGACATTACTTATGAGCAATGTAGGTTCTGTTATTAATACTGTAACAGGAAACTGACACCCATTGGCATCCTCTGAAACAACTGTATAATTACCTGCTGTTAAACCAGTAAAAGCTCCTGTGCTCTGAAATGTTACTCCATCTATCGAATATTGATACGGTGCAGTACTTCCACTTGCTATCACCGTTACATCTCCATCATTAAATCCATTACATGACACGGCTGTCTGTGAACTTATACTTGCCGTTATTCCACTTAAATCATTTATCACTACGTTTAACGTAGTTCCACAATTGTTTGCATCTTCGATATTTACTAAATAATTACCCGGCATTACTGCAGAAAAAGTCCCAGATGCTTGCCAAGTAACTCCTCCATCTGTTGAATATTGGTACCCTGGTGTACCATCTACACCCTGTACTGTAAATGAACCGTTTGCTAATCCACATGTTGCATCTGTTGTTGTATTTATAGTACCTGTTAGTAATGTAGGTTCTGTTACTGTTCCACTTACTGTATTTTGGCATCCATTGTCATCTTCAACTGTAATTGTATAATTCCCTACTGTTAAACCAGTAAAATCTCCTACACTCTGAAATGTTACTCCATCTATCGAATATTGATAGTTTGGGGTTCCACCTGAACCAACTGCCGTTAGAGATCCATCACTTGAGCCGTTACAGGTTGTGTTTACTGTACTACTTATTGACACACTAACTGGTGTTGGCTCAGTAACTGTTGCCGTCACTGTTGCCTGACAATCGTTAGCATCTTCAACTGTAATTGTATAATTGCCTGCTGTTAAACCAGTGAAATCTCCTGTGCTCTGAAATGTTACTCCGTCTATCGAATACTGATAGTTTGGCGTACCACCCGATGCTGAAACTGTAAGAGCTCCATCACTTGATCCATTACAATTTACAGCAGTGCTGTTAGCTAAAGATCCTGTAAGCAATGTAGGTTCTGTTATTAATACTGTAACAGGAAACTGACACCCATTGGCATCCTCTGACACAACTGTATAATTACCTGCTGTTAAACCAGTAAAAGCTCCTGTGCTCTGAAATGTTACTCCATCTATCGAATATTGATACGGTGCAGTACTTCCACTTGCTATCACCGTTACATCTCCATCATTAAATCCATTACATGACACGGCTGCCTGTGAACTTATACTTGCCGTTATTCCACTTAAATCATTTATCACTACGTTTAACGTAGTTCCACAATTGTTTGCATCTTCGATATTTACTAAATAATTACCCGGCATTACTGCAGCAAAAGTCCCAGACGCTTGCCAAGTAGCTCCTCCATCTGTTGAATATTGGTAACCCTGGTGTACCATCTACACCCTGTACTGTAAATGAACCGTTTGCTAAACCACAAGTTGCATCTGTTGTTGTATTTATAGTACCTGTTAGTAATGTAGGCTCTGTTACCGTTCCGCTTACTGTGCTTTGGCAGCCATTGTCATCTTGAACTGTAATTGTATAAGTCCCTGCTGTTAAACCAGTGAAATCTCCTGCGCTCTGAAATGTTACTCCATCTATCGAATATTGATAGTTTGGAGTACCACCTGACGCCGAACAGCTGTAAGAGATCCATCACTTGATCCATTACAGGTTGTGTTTACTGTATTACTTATTGATACACTAACTGGTGTTGGCTCAATAACTGTTGCCGTAACTGTTGCCTGACAATCGTTAGCATCTTCAATTGTAATTGTATAATTCCCTGCTGTTAAACCTGTGAAATCTCCTGTGCTTTGAAATGTTACTCCGTCTATTGAATACTGATAGTTTGGCGTTCCACCCGATGCTGAAACTGTAAGACCTCCATCACTTGATCCATTACAATTTACAGCAGTGCTGTTAGCTAAGGATCCTGTAAGCAATGTAGGTTCTGTTATTAATACTGTAACAGGAAACTGACACCCATTGGCATCCTCTGACACAACTGTATAATTACCTGCTGTTAAACCAGTAAAAGCTCCTGTGCTCTGAAATGTTACTCCATCTATCGAATATTGATACGGTGCAGTACTTCCACTTGCTATCACCGTTACATCTCCATCATTAAATCCATTACATGACACGGCTGCCTGTGAGCTTATACTTGCCGTTATTCCACTTAAATCATTAATCACTACGTTTAACGTAGTTCCACAATTGTTTGCATCTTCGATATTTACTAAATAATTACCCGGCATTTACTGCAGAAAAAGTCCCAGACGCTTGCCACGTAGACACCTCCATCTGTTGAATATTGGTACCCTGGTGTACCATCTACACCCTGCACTGTAAATGAACCGTTTGCTAATCCACAAGTTGCATCTGTTGTTGTATTTATAGTACCTGTTAGTAATGTAGGTTCTGTTACTGTTCCACTTACTGTATTTTGGCATCCATTGTCATCTTGAACTGTAATTGTATAATTCCCTACTGTTAAACCAGTAAAATCTCCTGCACTCTGAAATGTTACTCCATCTATCGAATATTGATAGTTTGGGGTTCCACCTGACCCAACTGCCGTTAGAGATCCATCACTTGAGCCGTTACAGGTTGTGTTTACAGTATTACTTATTGATACACTAACTGGTGTTGGCTCAGTAACTGTTGCCGTAACTGTTGCCTGACAAGGCGTAGCATCTTCAACTGTAATTGTGTAATTCCCTGCTGAAAGACCATTAAAAACAGATGAATTCTGCCATGAAATTCCACCATCTAAAGAATATTGATAGTTTGGCGTTCCTGAAGATTGAGTTACAGACAATGAACCATCATTTAAGCCACTACAACTCACGTTATCTTGTGCTAAAATACTGGCTGTTAAATTACAGTTAAAACAAGCCGGATCAGTAGCACTCAGCACAGTAACATCAACTGTAAAAGAATTAATTCCAGGAATGGGACATGCATCGTCAATTGCATCAACAGAAAATGAATAAAAAGCAGGGCCTCCAACATTCTCAGTCCAACAAACAGTGGCAGAAGCGGGACTTCCGTTATTAATAGTTATTGTTGCGCCCGGCAATACTGCAGCAATATTTGAGCTAAGAGTAATTATATCAACAGCATTAGCATCTGTAAAAACTAATTCTGCACAAAAATTATCATTTTCACAGAGCTGAATTGAAGTATTTCCAGTGACAGACCCACTTCCGGTTACGTTTGTTAAATTATTTGGTGCAGAAGGCGGTGCGTTTGGGCAATTCATAATTACAAATTGAATATCCTGCATGTAAGTTCCTATTACATTTCCTGCAGCATCTGATTCAGTAACCATTATTGTAACTACAAAATTTCCATTTGTAGTTGGTGTAAAACAAATTTGACCAGTTAATGGATCTATTGTAATTCCTGGAATTGGAGCATTAAAATTATAACCAGCAGAATAACCACTTGGGTTACCACTATTTAATGCAGAAGTAAAAGCATATGATAATGTATTTCCATCTGGTTCAACTACTCCGTAATCATAACAAAACGGGGTGTTATTGCATATATAAGGAATGGGTTGAGCTGTAAAATCTGGACTATTATTACAAGACGGACCATTTCCGTTACAAAGTGTGCTTTGAATGGTTGAATAATCTGATGCTGGATTAGCAAGATTAGTAATTGCATTATTTCTACAACAAAGGGTGTATGAAAAAGTCCAACAATCACAATCAGGCAAAATTATTTCTGTCTGATAAACATACTCCTCCATACCTGGAAGGGTTCCTCCGCTACATTCACTTTGAGCAATTTGAGGAGGGCATAGTTGAGAAACTTCAGTATTCGAAACTAAATTCAAGGTTGTTGCACCAGTAAATGTAGGATTCAAACCACATGAATTTGAAATTGAAAAAGAGCTAGAAGTAAAAGTAGGATTAGCAGTAACGTTAGTATTAATGGTATTAGGCATAGAGATACCGTCACAATCTCTATACAAAGTTAAGGTTAGCAAATAAGTATTTGTCCCTGTACAAGTCCATGTAATGTTTCCTCCAGAAACATGAGAAGAATGACCATCAATAGATGTTAAGAACAGCAATACAAAGAACAAACATCTATAAACAAACTTCATTAATTAAATTTTTATTTAATATATGGACGAGATTTTTTTTCAAAGTTGCTAAAAAATCTAAATTTTCAACAAGATGTTAATAAATTTATATCACCATTTAATAAAATAAAATCTGAAATTTAATTTTTTACATTTATTAAATTGATTTCAAGTATTCTAATTTCTTAAAATTATGAAGCTAATAAAGGAACATATTTTTGTAATTATAGCAATGATGTTTTTATCAATATTTATATGGGAAATAAATGCACAAAACGGAGTGAAAAATTGTAGCTCAACTCACTATTCCATGAAATATTTCCCTAAGAAGATTGACTCATTAAACCTAATCCCTATTTCCGTTCAAGTATCTGTAAATAACCATTTAAAAGATAAACTAGGTATAAAGTTTTATGACAAGCTCATTTTTGATCACGGAGAAATTATTAATTATAGTGAGCTTGTAAGACTTGACCCCCAAGTTGTTAATTATAAGTGGGAAATCCCAAAATATGATTTGAGTTTTTATATAAAAGAAAAAAACTATGGAATTAATTATTGTTGTTCTAGAATTGTCTTAGATAGTTTAGGAAATGTAATTAGAGATATTGAATTCCCAAGTTTTAAAAAAAATAATTTAAACGCTAATTTCGTTCCTGTAGACACCATTTTCTCTATAGTTAATAGTTTGGGCTATAGCACTAAGAATTATGAATTAGGGTTTTCAAAAAATCACATTGTATATATTTTTTCAAATACTAATAAGAGTAAAGTTAGTTACATTGAAATTAGCGCTCACAATTCAGCTGTTTTAAAAAAATACAAGCTCTCAGGAATTAGAGATTATTAATTCGTATCTTACATTTAATCTGTTATTTATGCTATAAATAAAATGTTCCAAAAAGTATCTACCATATTTTTTTTACTCACAATTTCTTTGAATTTCACAGCTCAATTTAATATTGATTCTATTTTCAATAATTACAAGTATAAATTAGACTCTTTCCCCAACAATTTTTATTTATCAGTTGCTATTGTTAATAAGCAGGAGTTATATCACATAGGATTTAAAAAGCTAAATGATTCCGTTTACAGATGTGATTTAAAAGACTCTTTATTTGAGATTGGGTCAATCACCAAAACATTTACTTCTTCTCTTCTAGCTGAAGAAATTGTAAACAATAACTTAAAAGAAACAGACTTCATTAACAAACAATTTTCTTTTAAGTTTAAAAACAAAACAAAGCTTAGTTATGTAACATTAGCCAATCACACTTCGGGACTTTATAGGTTACCATCTAATATTGCTATGCTAATATTTGAAAACCCTGAAAACCCATATTTAAAGTACTCCATTAAAGAATTAGAGCAATATTTAAAAAATGAACTTGTTTTAGACAAAAAAAACATTTCAAAATTTTCTTATTCTAATTTAGGAGCAGGATTATTGGGTCAGACATTATCCAAAAAAACTAAGAAATCTATTGAGCAACTCACCCAAGAAAAAATATTATCTAAATATGGAATGAATGCAACCTCTTACAATGTAAATACTTCAATAACAGGGTTAGATAAAAACAGCAACGCTACTGTTAATTGGAACATGAACGCATTAAAAGCAGCAGGAGGAATAGTTTCAAACACTCATGATTTAAGTAAATATATTCATGCACATTTTAATTCTGATAATAAAGTTTTATCTCTTACAAGAAAACCAACACATTACATTAATAAAGAAATGGCTATTGGATTGGGTTGGTTCATAAAAAACCCTTTAAGCGATAAAGAAATATGTTGGCATAATGGTGGAACTGGAGGGTTTACATCTTGCTTGGCTTTTAGCACAACTAATAAAACTGGCGTAATAGTATTATCTAATATTAATATGGAACACAAAGAAGCCGTACTAATAGATCAAATGTGTTTTAAATTAATGAACTCTTTATAAGATGAATAAACTTAAATACATAGGAGTTTACCTCACCCCTTTGCTTGCTTTATTAACTTTCAACAGTACAGGCTTTTTTGCATACATAGGCGTTTTTACATTGTATATTCTTGTACCTATTTTAGAAAACATTATGCCTAAAAACACTTACAATTTCTCTAAAAATGAAAAAGAGCTTGCTAAGAAAGACTTCTTTTATGATTTGGTTCTTTACCTTTTAGTTCCCATTCATTTATTTGTTATTTATAATTTTTTAATTGCTATTTCTAATCCTGAAATTTTACTTTTCGATCTAATTGCCTATCTCTTTATGATGGGAACTGTACTTGGAATAAACGGTATTAATGGTGGTCATGAATTAGGTCATAAAACTGAGAACTCATTAAAAGTGTTTTTCGCACACATTCTACTTACTACAAGCTTTCAAAATCATTTCATGACCTACCACAACAGTGGACACCATAAAGATGTAGCTACACCTAATGATTTCTCTTCTGCAAAAAAAGGTTCAATCTTTTATTTCTTTGCTATACGCTCGCAAATTGGAGGTTATTTTAAAACCTGGAGATTAGAAGCTCAAATACTTAAAATTAAAAACAAGAGCGCACTAATAAACCCCATGATTCTTCATACACTTCTACCTTGGACATTTGTAGGATTAATCTATTTCTTTTTTGGAGAATATATCGCACTACTCTATTTTATATCCAGTATTTATGGAATTTCTATTTTAGAAGCTCAAAATTATTTTTCCCACTATGGATTGTCTCGTAAAAAAACCGAATATGGTTCTTATGAAAAAGTTAAAGCTCATCATTCTTGGAATTCTGATCATGTTTTAGGTAGAATTTTATTATTCGAACTCACTCGACATTCAGACCATCATTACAATGGAGCTAAAAATTATCAGATACTAGAATCAAAAGCTGACAGTCCAATACTACCATTCGGTTATCCAGCCATGCTTATACTCTCCTATTTCCCTTTTTTGTTTATTCCTTTAATGAACAAACAACTAAAACAATATAAATTGAGTTGATCAGAGCGAATTAATAAGCCATTAAAATTCTTGATTTATATTTTGAAAAATAAAGAACATCGTTTCAGTTAAATTATTTTTTTAAAACATTTTTACGGGTGTGTTTATTTAATTATCGGAACTCCTAACAGTTTAAAGGGAGAATACATAGGTTAAGTGGCGGGGAATTGAACGCTACTATTTTTTTAAAGCTGTAACTTTTTTAACAATTAGAATTTATAGCTCTTAAATATGAATAGTATCTACCCTTATATTGGCTTACTAATAATCACAGTATTACTAAACTCATGTAATATCTCTTCAAAAAAGCAATTCCATACTAAAAGATACACTAAAACTAGAACTCATAATAAAAAGTTAATCTTAGCTAATCATAAAATTAAAAATGTTGTTCTGGAAAATAAAAACAGCACTTCAAAAACATCTCAGAAGACAATAAAAGAAAAAGCAATATTAAAATCGGTTTCTAATTCTGAAAAACAAAAAAATGAAATTTCTATTTTCAAAAATAAACTCCCAATAAAAGCTAAAAATATCATAAAAAAAAGACAACAACAACAACGACAACAACAAATTTCGTTAGAAAAAAACCCAACTAATTTATCTAATAAAGAGAAGAAATTTCACAAAGGCATCAGCATTACAAACATGATTATTGGAACCATCACAGTGTTTTTTGGTATCGGGATTATCACCTTTGCTTTTGGCTATTTAAGTATGAGCTGTTACTACCAAAATAACAATCTCGAACTCTCAAAAACATTATATATTTCTGGACTTGTACTTGGTATTCTTTCAGTTACAGTATTACTTTTTTTAATTATTTAATCTATTTCCATCTCCTTATTTGGTACAATTATTGGTAGTGTAATTGCTATTAACACTGTCATATTTTCTAAATGAAAAACAACATTACATTTCTATTTATACTTTGCTGCTTATACACTAATGGTCAACAAAAAAGTCCATTTCATTTTTCAGGAGTTATGGGTGCAGGTCCATCTTTAGGTATAATAAAAAATCAAGAACCTAGTAAATTTAGACTAGGACAGAGCAGTGGTGTTGAATTTATTCCTGAATTTGGTTACTTATGGAAAGAAAAAATAGATTTTTCTATTGGAGCTGGTATTGAATCTTATTTACAAAACTATTATTTAGATAATTTTACTTATGATGTTTCCTACTTGGGATTAATTTTAAGGGCCGATTTGCAGTTGATTATTCCTAGAGAAACAAAAAAAAGTGATTTAAGTATTGGTTTTGGAGCTGGAATAAACAATGTTGGTCAAACAACATTAGAACACAATGAAAGAGATGTAACTGTATCCCTATATACAAATAAGGGACTTCGATACTTTGTTGCACCTCACTTTGGTTTACAACAAGAAATAAAAGGAAATCATTTAACTGTTGCCGCCACTTTTAAGCGACACATAGCTCCCAAACCACTAATGGAAGCTGATCTTACAGCAAATAATGCTAGAGCAAATTACTCATTTCATGGAAGCTATTTGGGGGTCTACTTAAAGTTCGATTATCACTTAAACAAAAAAGATCGCACTACTCCAAGCATAAACAAAAAAGAGATTGATATAGAAATAATTGAAAGGCCTACTGTTAAAGAAAAACATTTAGAAATAAAAGATCAATATGTGAAAATTAAAATTTGGGACCACAGTAGAATAGATGGAGATATTATTTCTGTTAAGCACAACAATAATATTATTCTTATTGAGCATGAACTTGTTAGAAAGAAAAAAGTATTACACCTAAAACTTAAAGAAGGGATTAACGACCTTACAATTATGGCTCACAACAGAGGATTATTTGGTGAAAACACATGTGCAGTTATTGTAAAACATGGAGGGCGAAAAGATAAATTTATATTTAACACCAATGAAAAGCACCATGAGACTATGGAGCTAATTTTTAACAAGTAGTAAACAACTTTTAATTCTAAATAAAAACGATATTTGCCAAAAAAAATTGGCAGATCTCTTAATTATACTTGAACAACCAATAGGTATTATTGCATCTATTTTAATACTCATAGGACAATATACCTATTTCCAAGATGTTTGGAACAACAGAATAGAACCGTCAATACTTACCTGGTATGGATGGGCTCTTCTTATGGGCACACTTATTATCGCTCAACTTGTTAGTGTTGGTTGGGATTGGAGCTTAACAAGTCTAACTAGTTGCACTTTTGGATGCATTGCCATTGCTACTGCTTCGCTAATTAAGAAAAATTATTTGCTTTTAAATAGAGATTGGTGGTTTCTTGGTCTAGGGTTATTTTGTGGCGTATTGTACGTTATTTCTGAAGATCCTTGGTTAACAACTTTTTATGCTGTTGTCTCAGATTTAATCATTGGAATACCTACCATTATTAAAGCAATCAAGGAACCGAAAAATGAAAAAAGCAAAGCTTGGATAATTTCTTTATCAACTTGGACATTAACAGTTTCCATCAGCTTTAACCATGATGTTATTTATGCTATTTTCCCTATTTATGTTTGGTTATATTCGATGTATATTGTGTACCTAACATATGTTAAGAAAGCGAATACTAAAGAAAATTTACTTTGAATATCAAAAATTAACTCACTCAAACTTATTTTAAAACAATAAGCTTCTTTCCTTCACTAAGTTGATCGTTAATATTTAAACTGTAATAATAAATTCCTGAAGAAAAATTCTTAGTTGAAAAGTTCAATAGAGTATTTTTAGAATCCAACTTTATTCTTTCAACCACTTTTCCTATTTCATCCCAAATAATTAATTCCGTATTTTGACTTAGATGTGAAATAGAATATTCAAAATTCAAATAGTCCTTTGCTGGGTTAGGAATAGCATTTACGAAATTATTAAGCTTGCTAATTTGAGTTACATCAACAAAAACATTTTGAGCAAGTTGTACATCCTCTACAACAACAGAATTATTAGTAATGGTAGCAGAAACAGTCTTACTGTAATAACCTGCTTTACTAAAAGTTAAATCATAACTTCCTTGATGCAAATACCTGTGATAATTACCCACAGGTAAAGAAGAGTAAATAAAAGAATTATCAACATCATGACCCACGATTTCAACTTTAGCTTTCAATGGATCTCCAGTAATACTATCTGTAACTATACCTCTAATTCCATAAAGTGATTGCTCCAAATAATTAATTAAAGAAGGTGCATTTGCATCCCATAATGCTGGTAAATCATTTGGATTTGGTGTTTTATCATCTGACAATTCTAATGTAAGCTCTCTACAACATTTATAATAATTCATGTAATCTTGTCTTCCACCATCAACTTCATACCAATCCCAACCATTAGTTACACCATTTAAATAAGTAAAGTAACCGTTACCACTATTTGCCTGACAAGAGTCAGCATATTCGCTAGAAACATATTGCCACCAATTGTCATCTGCAGTTAGGTTTCCCCAAGTATCCCAAGGATAATTACATACCTCAGCACCACCATGCATATTTGCCGAAATGGTAAAGTCTACCGTATCAGCTAAACCCATGAAAATTATTGTTTCATCTTGCCACGCATTGCCATCTGGATGTTGTCCATCCTGAGGATCAGGATAATTTCTATTTAAATCTTTCCAATTGGCATTGTACCTAGATGCACCCCATACATCTTGATTCCCACCTGCATATGCTCCATCAGGATTTGCTAGAGGATTAATCCAGATATCAATTTCATTTATCAGGTTCGTATATCTTGTGTTGTTTCCATAACCATTTAAAATTTCATCAATTAATCTTAAAGAAAGAATATAACCAGCCAATTCATCTCCATGCATTGACGAAGTATATAAAAATGAAGGTTCATTTTCCTTTTGTCCAACATTATCAGAAATTTGAACAATTAATATTTCTCTTCCAGAACTTAATGTCCCTAATGAATGTAGTTTACATATGTTAGGGAAAGAATCTGCAAATGCTTGCATCATATCTGTGTATTCTTGATAGGAAGGATAGGAATTCCAACTACTTTTAGAATCACCAAAACTATTAGCTTTATAACCTATAGGTTTTTTAACTACGTTGAAAGGAATATCCATTTTAAGGAATTCTAAAAACTCTTCTTTGTTAGCGTAAGCATAAGCAGTACTAATATTTGTTTTATGATCTATTGAAATAATATTAGACAAATGATTTAATTGATTTTTATTTTTATAATCAAAAGAAAAATAAACTTCACCTTTTAGTAAAAATAAATCATCGAAATCTTGGGCTTTTAAACAATTAAAAAGAAAATTAATAACTAAGAAAACGCTTAAAATGTATTTTATATTCATAGAAAAATATTTTTTTATTTAATGGAAGTTTATTAATTATTTTAATAACTCTAAAATATTAAGAGCGTTGCCATTTAAATAAAATCAGTCTAATTGATTATAGCTAAATGAAATGTTTTTTATCATTTTATCTGATAAGCTTTTATGAACAGGACAATTGAATGCTGAACGTTCTAATATAAGTTTTGTTTTTTCGTCATAATTTTTTGGGAAATAAATAGCTGTATCAATTTGAGCTATCATTCTTGGGTTACTAGTCATAGTTTTTTTTACAATTACTTTTGTCCCTATTATATTAACTCCATTTTTCTCAACTGCTATTGCCATTATGGTTAGCATACAACTTGCTAAAGCTGAGCACACCATATCTGTTGGAGAAAAAGTCTCTCCTAGGCCGTGATTGTCTTTTGGAGCATCTGTATAAATAACCTCTCCTGAAGCCATGTGCTTAGCTTTAGTTCTTAAGTTACCATTATATTCTATTTCGTATGTATTCATTTTTAAGTGTTGAATTCAAATTAAATTTTAATAAAGCTTTTTTTGTTAAACAATTACATCAAAGGTAAATAAAGATATAAGTTGAAATATTATATTTAAACAATGAAAAATATATTTCTATTTCTTTTAGTATTAATTACATCATGTAGTTATGGACAAAGAGAAATTAAAGCCACAATAAGAACTAACGAGATTTCTTTAGATGGAGAATTGATTGAATCAGATTGGGTTTTTTCTAAATGGACGTCCAATTTCACTCAAATGAAACCTGTACCAGGAGCTAAGCCTTCTAAGAAAACTCAAGTGGCTCTTGTATATGATCAAGAAGCAATATATATCGGGGTGAAATGTTTTGACAACCCAGACTCTGTATCAAGAGTTCTGTCAAATAGAGATGATTTCAACCCTAATTTAGATTTATTTGCCATTTTTATCGATACTTATAACGACAATCAAAATGGTTTTTTCTTTGGCATTACAAGTAGAGGTGTTCAGCTAGATGCAAAAATATTTAATGAAGACTTTAATGATTTATTAAATCTAGTCTGGAATAGCAAAACTAAAATCAATAAAGATGGATGGTGCGCAGAAATTAAAATACCTTACTCTGCATTACGTTTCCCAAAAGCTGAAGTTCAAGATTGGAATATTAATTTTGGAAGACAAATTAGCCGCTTAAGAGAAGAAAACACTTGGAACGAAGTAAATCCAGATTTAGAAAACTATCTATTAGAAAGTGGTGAAATTACAGGAATAAAAAACATTACTCCTCCTCTTAGATTGGCATTTATACCATTTCTTTCTAATTATGTCAGTTTTTCAAAAACTGAAGATTTATTCTCCACTTTTAACGGAGGAATGGATATTAAATACGGCATAAATGAAGCTTTCACTTTAGATGTAACCTTACTTCCAGACTTTGGACAAGTTGTATTTGACAATCAGGTGCTTAACATAAGTCCTTATGAAATTGAGTTTAACGAAAATCGTCAATTCTTTACTGAGGGAACAGAACTATTCACAAAATCTGATTTATTCTACAGTAGAAGAATAGGCATTCAAACTTCTGATAGAGTTTACGAAAGTCAACTAAATGAAAATGAACAAATAACAGAAATCCCTAGCTCAGTTCCTTTAATTAATGCCAGTAAAATTTCAGGTAGGCTTAAGAACGGTTTAGGAATTGGTGTTTTCAATGCTGTAACAGCTCAACAAAATTCTAAAGCAGAAAATATTCTTAACAATACAACTAGAGACATAATAATTAGCCCATTAACAAACTACAATGTATTAGTGCTAGATCAAAACTTAAAAAACAACGGTTTTTTAACTTTCACCAATACTAACGTTCTTCGTTCAGGAGCATTTTATGATGCAAATGTTTCAGGATTGAGCATGAAGTTAAATACAAAAGACAACGATTATTTCTTAGAAACTGAAGGAGTTATTTCTAACATTATCGAAAATTCTTCTTTAGAATTAGGACACAGTTGGGGGCTTGAAGCTGGAAAACAAAGAGGACAATTTACATTTGGAGCTGAGTACTACGAAGAGTCAGATACTTACAATCCAAACGACCTCGGTTTTCTAAGAGCAAACAATAGTAGAGTAACAGAAATTTACATTGGATTTAGAGACTTTAATCCCAAAAACAAAAAAATCAATAAGATTTTCAGCGAAGTATCTATTTCAAATGAGCGACTTTTCGCACCCAACCTTCATGGAGGAACATATTGGGAGGCAAATGGCACATTAATTTCAAAATCTTTTAATGCTGCAGGAATTCGTTTTAGCGGTACTATTAACGAAAGTAACGATTACTTTGAACCAAGAGAATGGGGGAGAACGGTTTATCCGTCCAGTTTGGACTACAATGAGGACCTGGTTTTCATCTAATTACCAAAAAAGAATTGCAGTAGATGCAGGTATCGGTTATGTGTCAGTAGAAAGAGGAAATTGGTGGGAATGGAATTATGATTTAGAATTTAGATTCAGAATTAGTAACCAGTTAAATATTATTCATGGGTGGAATCAGCAAATTCAATTCAATAGTGAAGGTTATGCAGTTAATTTTAGCTCTCCTACAGAAACTTTTGATGGGATTTTATTTGGAAATAGAGATCGTTTAACTACAACACAATCGTTAGGAATTGATTATACTATAACCAATCGCATTGGAATGACTTTTAGGTTACGACATTACAATGCAAAAATAGAATACAACAGCTTCTCAGAACTACTAGAAAACGGGAGGTTAAACCCTCTGGAAGATTATTCTGGATTAGATAACTCTGGTAATTCTGCTTATGATATAAACTACAATGCATTTACCATTGACATGCTTTTCAGATGGGTGTTTTTGCCAGGAAGTGAAATTAATTTAGTATGGAAAAATTCTATTTTCAGCTCTGACAAAAATGTCAATGATGATTATTGGCTAACTTTAAACAACACTTTGAAAAATGGACCTGTGAACACCATTTCTTTAAAAGTGATTTATTGGCTTGATGCTCAATATTTAAAAAAAAATAATTAAATACTTGCCATCAGATTAATTATACGACAGATTTTTATCTTGAAATAGTGCTGTGATTAAACTGTTTTAATTGACTTTAAAATCTTAATTTTAAACTATTAATTACTAATTATAAATACTATTTAAAACATCAATTCGTTAATCTAATAATTCAGTAATTTTAAAACTATGTTCAAAAAAAATATTTTCTTTTTTATAATTTGTTTATTGATTATTGGCTGTAGAAAAAACAATAATCCTAACGGATTAGTTTTTTCACACAACAATCAAGATAGAGAATATCTAATTCATGTTCCAGAAAATCACGATGGATCTACAGCTCTTCCTTTACTTTTTAATTTTCATGGATTTGGAGGGACAGCTTCAGATTTTATGAATGAAACCAACATGCAATCTTTAGCTAATGCTGAAAATTTTATTTTGGTTTACCCTCAAGGAACTCTTTTAGATGGTTCTTCACATTGGAATGCAGGATTAGATACACCAGATAACAAAAGTGATGCAGATGACTTAGGGTTTATTGAAGCCCTTATTATTGAACTTTCAACTCAATACAATTTAGATTTAGAACGAGTTTATGCTTGTGGCTATTCTAATGGAGCCATGTTTAGCCATGCATTGGCTTGCTATAAGAGTAATTTAATAGCTGCAGTTGGATCTGTTTCAGGTGCAATGCTGGATACTTCAAGTTTTTGTTCTCCCGTTCACCCTACTGCTATTATTAACATTCATGGAACAGCTGACAATGTTCTTCCATACAACGGTAACAATGACTTTTACTCTACTGATATAGCACTTAATTATTGGATTAATTTCAACAATACCCAACAAAATCCTGTTGTTAACAGTTATACCGACAATGGAACAACAATTGAACATTATCAGTACAATCAAGGAACTAACAATGTTTCTGTAGAACACTACAAAGTTATTAATGGTGATCACGTTTGGTTTGAAATGAATTTCCAGGGTAATAATACTGGGGAGCTTATTTGGAATTTTCTATCAAGATACGATGTTAACGGCTTAATATAAAATGGAAAAACCAACGTCTTATTGTGAATATGTAAACACTCTTAAAGAAGAAAATCTTCATCGAATTTATCATGATACGGAGTATGGATTTGAGGTTGAATGTGATGATGAATTGTTTGGTCGGTTAATTTTAGAAATTAACCAAGCAGGGCTTTCGTGGACTACCATACTAAAAAAACAAGATAATTTCAGGGTTGCTTTCTCAAATTTTAACATCAAAAAAATTGCAAACTACAAAGAAAAAGATATTGAACGCTTACTAGCAAATTCTGGAATTATTAGAAACAAATTAAAGATTAATGCAGTTATTCACAATGCAAATAAAATAATTGAAATTCAAAAAAAATACGGCTCTTTTAAAGGCTGGTTAAATGAGCAAAAAAATCTTGATTTAGAAAGCTGGATAAAGCTTTTTAAAGCCAATTTTAAATTTACAGGTGGAGAAATAACCAAAGAATTTCTTATGAGTACAGGCTACGTTAAAGGGGCTCATATAAAAAGCTGCTGCATTAACAAACTTATAAAAGAATCAACCCTACAATGAAAAAAACCTTACTTCTCCTACTTCGTATTTTTGCATTTTTTGAAGGCATTTCTTTTCTTTTATTGCTAGGTGTTGCAATGCCTATGAAATACGCATATGATGACCCTTCATTAGTGAAATCTATTGGGATGGCACACGGAATATTGTTTGTTTTATACGTTATAAACCTAGGAATTGTACATTTCCAATATAAATGGAATCTCCTTATTTCTATTAAAGCTTTTATAGGGGGCCTCTTTTATCCCATTTGGGACATTTTATGCAGATAAAAAGTGGTTCAGAAATTCACGTAAACAGATGAGTTAATTCTTTTTTTAATATATCGTATCCTAATTGTAATTAATCAAAAAAGTCCTAACATTTTTTTTAAAAAAATCAAAAAAATAAATTTAATTACCTTGTGTTGATTTTTATTCAAGACTTAATTTACTACTATATTTTTAAAAAAACTAAAAGTTTTACAATTTTTAACACTTAGTAATCAAATTCTCATCTGTATGAATAACCACATAAAACTAAATCTAATTTTTATTACTCTGTTTTTTTCTTTTCCAACTTTTGCTCAGTATCCAGTTGGGCATTACAATGTAACTTTCCAAGATCCCGACAGAGCAAACAGATCTATTGAAACAGAAATTTATTATCCAGCATCTTCATCTACAATTAATTCACCAATTGCTATCGGAGATTTCCCAGTTATTGTATTTGGACATGGTTTTGTAATGTCTTGGGACTCTTACGAAAATTTATGGGAAGAGCTTGTTCCTAGAGGATACATAATGGCATTTCCAAAAACTGAAGGGAATATTTTTTCAACTGATCACCAACAATTTGGTTGGGACTTACAATTTCTAGTAACAAAACTACAAAATGAAGGAAACAACTCTTCATCACCACTTTTTAATGGAGTTAATAACAATACCGCACTAATGGGGCATTCTATGGGAGGTGGAGCATCATTTTTAGCTGCAGATTCTTTGTGTATAAACGCTAATAATCAGCTGAAAACAATTATAGGTTTAGCACCTGCAGAATCTACTTCTAATGGAGTTTCGTCAATTAATTCTGCATCAAGTATTACGGTTCCAGCATTAATTTTTTCAGGAAGTCAAGATGGAGTAACACCACCTAACGACCATCATTTACCTATATACAATTCACTATCTTCTGATTGCAAAACATTTATATCTATCACAGGAGGAGGACATTGCTATTTTGCTAATTCGAATTTCAATTGTGATTTTGGTGAAAGCACTTCCTCTTCAGGCATTTCTTTAAGTAGAGCTGAGCAACATGATGTAACTTTTGATTTTTTAAACCTATGGCTTAATTATACGCTTAAAAATGATTGCATTGATTTCAATACTTTTCAAGATTCTTTATCCAATTCAAACAGAATTACAAATGAGCAAATATGTTCACAAAATCCAATTCCCAATATTACAGAAAATGGAGGGATTTTAACTTGCAATATTTCAGGAATTGGATACCAGTGGTATCTAGACAACAACATTATTAATGGGGCCAATAGTATTAATTTAGCACCATCAATTAATGGTAATTATACTGTAGAAGTAAGTTTTCTAGATGGGCTGCCCTACTACATCTTCGCCATTTAACATCTCTACTAACAATATATTAGATAATTTAAAACAAAAAGTTAATATTTATCCAAATCCAACATATGGGAATTTATCATTAAAATTTGAAAATGTTCAAGCTAATTTAATCGTTAACCTGAGAGACCTTAGCGGTAAATTAATTTCAATTCAAAGTTATAAATCAACTAAAATTATTAATTACGATTTAAAAGTGAAATCAGGAATATATATTCTTGAACTTATAAATAATGACGGTAATTTTAGTAGAATTAAGATTGTGAAAAATTAAATTTAATAATTAAAAAATAGAACGAATCAACTCAACACATTTATTGGTTAGTTAGCACATTTCTAATATAAATGGAAATTATTAATTTCCATTAAAGCATTTATCGCTTCATTTATACCTTTTGGAACATTTTATGCAGATAAAAAGTGGTTTAGAGATTAAACCAGAATAAAGACCCCATTTAAGTTCTAATAACCGTAAATTTAGTTTGTTAAAGATTAGCGCAATCTTAAATATACTTGACCTATATTTATAAAATCATCTATTTGAAAAATATATTTTGAATAATATTTGGCATAAAATTTCTGAAAATGGGATTCCAATAGAAATGGATGAACATGAGAAAAAAAGAATTAGGATTCTAAATAGAATGCTTGTTATTATCATCATTCTTTCTTTATTCTTTTAATTGTTGACTTTACAAATCAAGTTTATGAAGGTGTAGCTATTACTTTCACAGTCATTTTTACAAATTTCATCATTCTAATTCTAATTCGTAATAAAAAACACACTTTAGCTAAATGGCTTTCTCTTGTTTTTATTATTATGTACATCTCAACTCTAACAATTTTAACAGGAAAAAATACTGGAACTATTATTTACTTTATTCCTGGTGCATTATTCCCAACTGTTATTTTTTACAATAAAAAATTAGTACTTACTTTATCAACTTTAATTATTAGTCTTTTCTGTGTGCTATTTTGGGTTATTCAATCCATAGACCCTTATATTGTGTTAACTGATGAAATAAAAGTGACTTATCAGTTTTCTGGAACAATGGGGGTAATAATCGCATCATTTCTAATGATGTGGTATTTTAAAAATTTAAATGCCAATTATGAAAACATAATTATTACTAAGAACGAAAATCTAGTTCATTCAAATAACAAAATCAAACAACAAAAATTAAAACTTGAAATTAAAAACAAAGAAATTACTGATTCTATTAATTATGCCAGTAGAATTCAACAAGCTATTCTTCCATCGGATTTAAAGCTTAACAAGTATTTAAAAAATAAATTTATCCTTTACCTTCCAAAAGACATTGTTGCTGGAGATTTTTATTGGATGGAAAATGTTAATGATTGTATTTTCTTCGCAGCTGCAGATTGTACTGGACATGGAGTACCTGGGGCCTTAGTTTCTGTAATTTGTTCTAGTGCATTAAGCAAAGTTGTTGTTGAAGAAATGAAAGAAAATCCTGCTGAAGTCCTTAATAGAACAAGAGATTTAGTAATTGAACGGTTTGACAGAACAGACAAACAAATTAACGATGGAATGGATATTTCTCTTTGCGCCTTTAATCCGCTAACAGGTAATTTAAATTGGGCTGGAGCAAATAATGCACTTTGGATAATTCGCAAGGATGGTAAAGAAATTGAAATAATTAAAGCAGATAAACAACCCATAGGAAGATATGTTACACATGAACCTTTCACTTCTCATAATACAAAACTAAATGAGGGAGATACAATTTATCTTTTTACAGATGGGTTTGCTGATCAATTTGGTGGGATTAAAGGGAAAAAATATAAGACTGCAAAATTTAAACACTTTTTACTCTCTATTCAAGATCATGATATGAATACTCAATTAAACTTAATAAAGGAAGAGTTTAATCAATGGAAAGGGAATTTTGAACAAATTGATGATGTTTGTATAATGGGAGTAAAAGCCTAATTTTCTCAAGAGTCTAAAAATAGAACTTGACAATGTTAAAATTACTATTCCGACAAACAGCTAAAGAAAAATTAACTAAAATTTAATATTCAAATACTCTTGGAGTAAATAACTTGGAACAGCAAAGCCAACCCCTTCTGTATTTCTACCAACTAACTTGGAAACAACCACCCCATGTAAATTACCTTTAGAATCAAATACAGGGCCACCACTATTACCAGAGTTTATAGACATATTAAGCTGAATTAAATTATTATTATTTATTTTTCGTTCATTAGAAATTATTCCAGTTGATATTGACTGCCCTAAAGAAATAGATTTTGGCGCCCCAATTGTAAACACATCCTCCATTTTCCTAAAGGTCTTCTGATCACTACAAACAAATGCCTTTTTAAATTGCTTATCTACTTTTAGCAAAGCTAAATCCTGAAATTTATTGACCTTAACCACACTACAATCCATTTCATTACCGTCTGAATCAATTACTGTTATTTCATGTGTTTTTGAAACGTTTTTTGAAGCTATTACGTGATAGTTAGTTACGATATATCCATCATTAGTAATTAAAAAGCCACTACCGTGACCTTTACTAGTTTTTATAATTACGGTTGCTTCAGCAGCATCAACTTTTTCTTTAACTATTCCTGTTGGTTTATTTAGATTAGAAACTTCAATGTTTGGGTTAAAATCAGTTTCAATCTTTGCATATTTTTTAAACAAATCACCTTCTAAAAGATTGTAAAATGAATGCGCAATAGAATTACCAACAGTCTTCTTAACTGAACCATTTTTATAATCATATTTAAATTTTTCAGAAAATGCCAAATCAACTACTGAATCTAGCACTTCTCCATAAGAATTCTTAATATACCAAACTAAACTTGTTCTTGTTTGAGTTATCTTGCCAAATGAAGTCCAAGAATGACCCTTAACAGGACTAATACTAAACATATCTACTCCATCCATTTTCCCCTGAATAAACAAAGAATTATTATTGTCAGAAAAGACATCATTTATAGTATCCATATACCCACCATTATAAAGCATTTGCAATAATTCATCAGTAAAGACAACATCATGAAATTTAAAATCTTTTTGTTCTTCAACTAAAAGCTCAGCTTTTTTTCCCTTTTTCTTTTTTTTCTTTTCTCGAATCTCTGCTTTCAATTGTTGGTCTTTGGTCATTTTTTCAGCTCTTAATTTAGTAGCATCTAAATCACCATTATCACGTTTTTCAATTGTTGCATAGTGAGAAACAAAATCTTTATCAACATCATTAATATCAAGACTAATATTTGTTAGGTTAACATACTTGGAATCTTCAGATCTCTTGAGAACTTTTTTCAGTGTAGATTCAAATTTAACTTCTTTTGGAAATGGATGAGATTTTGCAATTTGGCTATCTAACCATACAGCATAAAAACCATATAAAACAAAACAAAAAGGCACATTAACTCCTTGAAGCACATAATATCCTGGAGATTTTTTCAAATTAGGATACAAAACATCATTGTACTGCATATAATCATCACCATAATTAATTGCAACATCGTATACTTTCCCTTTTTTAATTTTTTTTGTCGCTATTTTACCTTCTCCAAATTTTTCATTGTCTAAATAAATTTTAGCATCATCAGAATTAGTTAGTATAGTTACTTTTTGTTTATTAGGTAAAAAAACAGTTACACAAGAATTTAACATTAGGGCAAGAATAATAAGTCCTGCAAATTTATTTTTAGAAATCATTGAGTTAATTTTAGATTTAATTTTCTTAAATTGGGGTTAATAAGATTTCAAATATATTAATTTATTACAATTGAAATCTATATATAAAGTATTCATTTAAATACTTTTTGGTTACAAATATCTAAAGACATTTAATTAATATCATCAAACTGAAAAGGATGTTACGAAATACATCAAAATAGTGATGAATTATACAGAATTTTCAATTTTCAAAATAGAGTCGTCAGCAAAAAACATCGAACACTCTAGAAATGGGGAGCAATTAATTCAGAATATGACTAAAAATATATTTGTTATTGAAATTAAGTTTATAGCGGAATTTATTAACTCAAATAGTTCTACAATTACCTTTAATTTTAATCTCAGTTATTTTTATAACTTAAAATTCTATGAACAACAATAGACAAACTAAATTGAATAACTTAGCTTAGGCACAGCGTTAACTTAAATTGTATGAAATGACATTTTATAAAATCTGACCCTATTTACAACATGGCGACTTTTGAAAAGCCAATGAATAGTATTAAATAAAAACAAAAAAATGGAAAATTTAACACCTCTTTTACTGATAATTATTGCAACATCTGTTTTATATGTTTGGACTTTTAGGTTTCATAACGTATTAAAAGAATTCGAACAATTTGGATTAAGTGATTTAACCCGAAATCTTATAGGAGCCTCTAAAATATCTTTAGCTACGTTGCTTATTGTTAGTGTTTGGCACACATCATTAGTTCTTATTCCATCCATTATTATGGGGCTTTTGATGATTGCTGCTCAATATTTTCATTTCAAAATTGGTAATCCATTTGTTAAACATTTACCATCTCTAATTCTATTGACCCTTTGTGCTGCAACAGCATATTTATCAATTTGATAAATAAGTATGGACTTATTTACAATATGTGTTTTAATATCAAGTTTTTCTTTTTTCGCTTATGCTTTTTCCTATTTTAAAGCACCTCATATGAAAAATGAATTTAAGAGATTCGGGCTTGAAAAAATGGGATTAACAATTACATTATTAGAAATCATAGGAGCTCTAGGTCTGCTTATAGGACTAAAGATTTATTTGGCTTTAATTATTTCATCTTTTGGACTTGCATTACTAATGTTAGCTGGCATAATTATAAGAATAAAGGTGAAAGATAATATTTGGATTATTTTACCAGCCTTTTTTTACATGGTATTAAATGCATATATATTTTTAATATCTTTAAATTGACGTATTCGATTAAATAAACCACCCAAAATATAAATTTAATTTATTTTGACTATTGTATCTAAAATCATCACCCTTTTGAAATACTAATTCTAATAGCCCATAACTTACAGATCCCATGAAATATACTTTTAAAGGAAATTTTGGCTTAATGGATCTTACTATTGATGAAGAAGGTAAAGCAGCTGGTTCATATCAAAAAAAGGGAACATTATCTGGAATTTTTAAAGCTCAAAAATTTTCTGGCTCATGGGAAAACAAAGGTCTTGAAGGGATTGTTGAATTTACTATTTCTGGTGGTATTTTAGAAGGCAACTAAAAAAAAACTTTAATAATTGGTTGTGTTTCAATATCTTAACACAAATTAAATCAATCATGAAAAACCTACTCACTTTACTGCTTATTATCTGTTTATTTTCATCAACAGCTCAAAGCTTTACTATTCAAAATAATTACATGACAGCAAGTGGAAGCTCAACAGATAATGAATTTGCTGAAAACACCTATTTAGATGCCTTGAATAACGGCACCATTTTTTGGTCAATTGTCTTGGATTCTATTCCTCAAGGGTGGGAGTTCTCTAATTGTTTTCCTAGCTGTTATCCTATTGGAATAACAAATGGGACACTAAATATGGTTCAAGGGGATAGCTACTATCTAAATGGTCATTTCTACCCCAACAACATAGCTGGAGAAGGAAAAATGATTATGGAAATTGACGATGGAAACGGAACTATACAACAAGTTACTTGGTATGGAATTGCAGGTTCTGTTGGAATCATCAACAGCTATGTTAATTCTAACAAGAAACAAATCAAATACATCTACAACTTAAATGGTCAACTTGTACATGAATTTACTCCCAGTCAAATGTACATAATCACTTACAATGACGGGTCCATAGGAAAAATCTTTGTTACTCAATAATTAGCATTAATTTTTTGTAACCAACTATTTCCAGATTAATGGTTAACTATTTAGCTTATTTAAATTTACTAATCAAACAATGAATTATCCCATTTATCAAGTTGACGCATTCACAACTAAGCTATTTTCAGGAAATCCAGCTTGTGTAGTTACTCTAAAAAAATGGCTAGCCGATGATTTACTTTTAAAAATTGCCAAGGAAAATGCAGTTGCTGAAACCGCATTTTTTATTGACAATGGAAAAGAAATTCAGCTAAGATGGTTCACACCAGATCTTGAGATTGATTTATGTGGTCACGCTACTTTAGCTGCTGCTTATGTGTTAAAATCAGTGCTCAAACACCCTGCTAACCCACTACTATTTAACACCCAAAGCGGAAAGCTTGAAGTAATTTTCAAAAATGATTATTACCACTTAAATTTCCCATCTAGAAAACCTATCCCTACTGAGCTACCAACCGCAATAAAGTCTGCATTAAATATACAACCTAAAGAAATATACAAAGCAAGAGATTACTTACTTGTTTATGACAATCAGCAGGAAATTGAAAACATCAAAATTGACAGACAAATTTTCGACACCATTAATTTAGGATTCGGAGGGGTAATTGTTACTGCAAAAGGAGATTCATCAGATTTTGTTTCTAGATTTTTCACTCCTCAAGCCACCATATTAGAAGATCCTGTTACTGGATCTGCTCATTGTACGTTAATTCCCTATTGGGCCAAAAAACTAGCTAAAAACCAATTAAATGCGTTGCAGCTTTCTCAAAGAGTTGGCGAGTTGTATTGTGAAAACATTGGGGAAAGAGTAATTATCGCAGGACAAGCAAAACTATATCTAAAAGGTTCTTTTTCCATATAATTTAGAATCTAAATTATCACCTAAGATTTAAAAGCAGTATATTAGATTTAAGACTCTTAATAGATTTGCGCTACTTAGTTTTTATATTATTTCTGTGGATTTTAAATCCGTTAAAAACTCAGCTTTTAGACACAACTGGAGGAACTATTACAATCAGAGAACTTTCCACTAAAAAGGAACTGTTTATAATAGATTTTAAAAAAGTGTATTTCCAAACTAGTAAAGTTAAGGTCAAAGAAAAATTAGGGACGTTCCATGTTTCTTTCAAAGAATCAACATCCATAGATGGGTTTAAAATCATAAAGTATGATAACCAAGCTGTTGTTTGGAAAAAAGGAAACAAAGAAATTCAATTAGAAATTGGCACAAATAGTTCAGGAAAATTAGAACTTACCGTTTCTTCTAACGTTAAAACCAACCATTGGCACATTCCCTTTAAAAGAAAAAATTTAGAAGAAATTTACGGAGGAGGTATCCAATTTTCGAAATACAAACAATACAATAAATCCATCATCAACCTAACTCAGGAAAATGGAATAGGAAGAGGAGGGGGTAGCATTAGCAAATGGACATCATTGGTAGGAGCTAAAGGAGAAAGCTATGCCACCTATTGTCCTTTAACCCAATTTACTACTAGCTTATATCGATCTTTTTCTTGGAACGATTATGCCTATTCCGAAGTTAAATTCAGTGACGACTTTATTAGCTTCGATATTTTTGACCAAGCGGCATCATTTACTTTAAGCTTCGATGAATCGTTAAAAGAAATTCATGCAATCAACAAACCATTACCCTACAAGCTACCCGCTTGGGCTTTGGGAACAATATTAGGCGTACAAGGGGGGTCACAAGAGGTACAAAAAAAACTAAATAGCCTTCTAAAGCAAGGCGTAAAAGTAAATGCGATTTGGATACAGGATTGGGTGGGTAAACAGCCTACAAAATTTGGCAGCCGATTAAAATGGAGATGGCAATTAGATAAAGACCATTACTTAAAATTTGAGATTTTTAAATCCGAATTAAAAGAAAAAAACATTAAACTACTTGGATACATTAATCCATTTTTTGCTGAAGATGGTCCCTATGTAAATGAAGGTATTTCAAATGGGTACTTTATTTCTAAGAATGGAGAAGTCATCAAATTCAAATTTGGAGGTATTAAAGGCTACATGATAGATTTATTCAATAAAGACGCTTACAATTGGATGAAGCAGATTATTCAAATCAATTTGGTAGATGCAGGGTTTTCGGGATGGATGGCAGATTTTGCAGAGTGGTATCCAGTAAGAGAACATGTTAAACAGCTCATCAATGACCTTAAAAAACACAATGAATACCCTGTTCTATGGGCAAAATTAAATTACGAGATAATTATAGAAAATCCTGCAAAAGAACTGTTCTTTTTTAATCGCTCTGGCGGCAAAAAAATTGAACAGTACTCGTCTATGATGTGGGCTGGAGACCAAATGGTAGACTATACTGTTGAAGATGGGTTAGGCAGTGTTTTTGACGCCTATTTAAGCGCATCTTATTCCGGGATTCCAATTATTCACAGCGATGTTGGTGGCTATACGTCTGTAAAAAAACCGCTAATTAAAAACTGCATTAGAAAAGAAAATCTTCTTAAAGATTGGATGCTACTTGAGGCTTTTACTCCAGTATTTAGAACTCACGAAGGATTACTTCCTGAAGATAATTTACAAGTCTATTCAGATTCATCGATTATTCAAGCATTTAAAAAATTCTCTACCATTAATCACAAGCTAATCCCCTATTTTAAGCAGCTTATCAAAGAAAGAAATAAAACAGGAAAACCCATTTTCAGGGAAATAGATCACACCATAAATGGATTTAAAACAACGAATCCCGGATTTTGTGTTGGTAAGCAGATTATGATAATACATCAGCTTGAAAAAGAAGATTGCACATCGTTTAAAAATTTAGGTTGGGAATTTGTAGATAACTTAGGTGCTATAAAGGACAAGCCACAAGAAAAAGATAAAATAATTGTAGCCATAAAAGATCTTTCAGTAATAATTCAATAATTAAACCACAATAAGAATCCTTTTTAAATATCACAAAACACTCATTATTAGTTTATTATAAAAATTATATTCATTTTTAAAAATACTTTTTCTAAGATATTTGATTTCTTAAATCTTTACAACAATAGTACATTAGCTGTATGAAAAAATTAATTATTCTATTTGCCTTGGTTCCAATAGTACTATTTGGACAAGAAAATAATAAAGTGAAATTTTTAGAACTAAATATTGGCATTGCGGCAATTGACGGCTATGACTTTTCAGATGGTTTTCCGGGAGCCAGTTTTTTATTTGGTCAAACAAAACAATTTTCAGATAATGGGATTTTTGAATACCAAGTAGGAATTGCAGCTCCCAGCATTATTACTGGAAAAGTGGCTGTTGGTTATGGAAACCTAAAAAACAACATAGCATTAGCAGTTCGACCTTGGCCGCTATTAATTGGACCTCAAGCTAAAATTGGAAATTTCACTTTTAGTTTTGAAGTTGGAACTGATTCGGAAATTAGCTTTGACGCTGGTCTAATCTCAACTGTAGCATATAGATGGACTATTGGAGGTAAAAAGAAAAATGAAATTAAAGTCATTAATGAATGACAAAATAATTACTAACGAAATTTAAACATAGTTTAAAAAATTTCTGGATTTAATTGTGCTATTTAGAATAATGCATGTTTTATTAAAAATAATTTTAAATAAAATAAAAAAATACCGTCTGCTAAATGTCATGTTTGAATTATGGTTTTGTAAGAAACTTACAAAAACCTAAAGTAAGCTTTGTTGATTGTTTGTATGTTTACGTGATTAAAAAAAGATACCAAAAAAGTTCTAAAATGAATCTTGTAAAAAAAAATACCAATTCGACACCTATTCTTATGAGTCAAAAGTTTATTAAGCTCATACTTTTGATTTTTTTATTTCATTGTATCCAAATAAACTGTTTTACACAAAACCCAAACCCAAGCTCATCGCTTGATGCTGCAATTCAAAGTGAAATGAGTGTTCGACATTTCCCCGGAGTATCCACAATAATTGTGAAAAATAACAAAATTGTTTGGGTAGAATCCTACGGATATGCTGATATTGCCAATTCGTTACAAGTGGAAGATACAACAGTATTTCTACTGGCTTCTGTTTCTAAATTATTTACTGGAACTGCAGCAATGCAGCTATACGAAGCAGGAACTGTCGATCTAGACACTGACATCAACAACTACCTTCCTTGGACAGTTGAAATTCCAAATTTCTCTAATGATTCAATAACTATTCGTCAATTAATGACACACACCTCATCTATAAAAGACAATTGGGGAGTAATGAGTTCCTTTTATGGCTATCCCGACCCGACCATCTCCTTAGCCAATTGTATGGAAAGCTACTTTCCAACATCAGGTTCTAATTACAATGCTACAGGGAATTTTATAAATTCAGCTCCAGGTTCTTCATACCAATACTCGAATATGGCATCTGCACTTAATGGATATATTATTGAAGCTAGTACTGGGGTTGCATTTGATGATTATTGCGATAACAACCTATTTAATGAACTTTGCATGGAGAATACAGCATGGCATTTTTCTGATTTTAATCCAGATCAGGTTGCTATTCCATATTCTTATCAAAACGGAAACTACACACCTTATAATCATTACGGTTTTGCAGACTATCCAAATGGTCAATTAAGAAGCACCATTCTTGATTTGGGTAATTTCATGATTGCTTTTCTAAATGGGGGTAACCTAGGCAACAATTCGATATTAAGTCCTTCTACTGTAAACGACATGTTATCTTTTCAAATCCCTAACCTAGATACTACTCAAGGACTAAACTGGTACCGCACTAAGCTCTATTATAGCGGTGGAGAAGCAATGCTATGGAGCCATAACGGTGGAGAAAGCGGGGTGAATACTAATTTATTAATTGACCCATCAAATGATGTAGGTATCTGTGTTTTAACTAATGGGGAAGGTGATGGGCTTTACATTTGCGATGCTTTATATGATCATGCATTAAGCATGAATTTTAACAATAGCATCATCCCCTGTTCTCCAACAGTTGAAATTTCCGAACTTGAAGATAATAAGGAAATCTTAATTTATCCAAATCCAGCTAAAGATTTCATTAATATTGAAATAGATTTAAAGGAAGAAACTCAGTATAATATATATTCAATATCTGGAAAAATGGTTTTATCAGGAATCATTAATTCCAAAAATAGAAGCATAAAACTACCCAACCTATCAGCTGGACTTTACATTTTCAAACTTCACAACAAACCTGCCCAACTGTTGGAAATTAATAATTGAGCGAGTGAATAAAAGAGCGCTATAGCAAGAGCTAAAGTTTTTGGCTTATTCACAACTTGCTTGGTAGGTTGTTGATTTAATGGTGGAGCCAAAATTACAGTTCTCGAACTCTTTTAGATCTGATTTGAAAAGACTTATGCGTTTTATTTATAAATTTAAATCATAACTTAACAGAAATAAACGTAATACGTTTATCCTTACGTTATGTGTAACTAGAATAGCAAATAATGATATCTAACAAATACGTAGAACATTCAAAGTGGACTTTAATGTGGGGTATTTTTCTTAATGAAGAAGAAGAAATACAAAAATTCATTACTAAATACAACAAAGAAGGTTGGAATATCACTCAATTTCAATGGTCATTATCTAAAGATTCTATTTTTAAAAGAATAATTATATTTTTAATTACATTTTTTTCATTAGGTTTTATAAGTTACTGGCATGGATTTTCAATTATTTTCGAAAAAAATACAAACACAAATTCTTCAGAAAACAATAAAAGTGTTAATGAATTCACTGAATGGAAAAAAACCAACCCTGATAAATCAATAAATGATTTTTACAGATTAAAAAAATAAGAACACATAACAATGTGTAAATTGCATAAAACGCATTTTACACGCACCGTTAACCTTAATTAAAAGCATGAAATATAACTGCCTTATACTTTGGCTGCTAATTCTCTTAATTAGTTGCAGTAACAAAAATAATCAAGAGCAAAGTAACCATATCAAGGAGCAAAGTAACCATATCAAGGAGCAAAGTAACCATATCAAGGAGCAAAGTAACCATATCAAAGAGTTAGAGATCAGAATTCAAGAGTTAGAGAATAATATTGCAAGAATTGAAAAGGACAAAAATAAAGTAATAGATGTCATTCAAGATATAACAGAACTTGCATCTGATGGTCTGACTATGTTAAATGACGGCACCTTCGAAATACCCACTGATGATCTTGAAACCGTCTATACACGTTTCAGGTTTGATTTTCAAGTTTTAGAATTAATTCCAATTTCTCAAAAAAAATATTCGCTTTCTGGAGAAGAACATTCAAATGGCAGCACAAAATTTCCAAATGTTGAAAAGGCTAAGGTGATTTGTAAATGGTGTAATAAAAAGATTTCACTGAAAGAAGCATTCGCATTCTATATAGACTATAATGGTAAATTGCAAGACGATATTAGAGCAAATTTAGACAAAGCATCTTGGTTAGAATGGTATACTGAGTTAGAAAGACAAAATGCGATCGGAATTAATCATCAAGACTGGTATTGTTCACGCCAGTGTGGTAGTCATCTTGATAATTAAAAGGTTAACAAAACCTAAACTACATTAAAACGCAGTTTAGCCAAACCGTTGGCAGTAATTAGTCCACTCTCTAAATCATCTTTTATATACATAATTAGCACTTGTAGCATAATCATCATTTATTAATGCGTGAAAACTTGCCACAAGAAACACTTCTGAAGTGTTTTTATTAAACTCAATTCTTGTGGTAACAGTAGCAACTGTGTAATATTTATTTGAAATGGCATGTTCATGACTTGGAGAATTAATCCAAGCTTCCACCGCTTCCTTAGCCCAATAGTTTATTTCAATATCTTTATAGTACTTGATTCTTTCTAATGATGAGCAATGTATTCTATGTGAATAAATGCACTCTGCATTATAGTATTCAAACTTATTGTCTTTGGAGTGTTCTATCATTGTTTTTTTAGAATTTTCTCTAGTTAAATTATAACTGAATTCTCTCATTAATGAATCTTCAAAAGCTTCAAAGTCATCAACGCCCTTGGTTTTTCTATATTCATTTATTTTATTAAAAATTAAAGAATCTAACTTTATCGACTCTACCACTTCTATTTGACCAAAAAAATAAAATGGAATAAATACTAATGTTACTATTATTGTTTTCATATTATGTATAATTAAATGTTTTAAGAAAGAAACAGAATTATATTATCTATAATGGACAATAAGTAGTGAGAACAGTTTAATAAACAGAAAGTTTAATATTTAATCTTTTCTTATCATTTTATCTAATTCTTTGGGCATGATGTTACGAAGGTTATGTATGCCTAATTTTCTTACTTCTCTAACTAATTCAAAGCTTATTAACACATTGAATTCAACTTTTAACCAATTGTCGTCAATAATGGTTTCTTTTTGAGATGAATGTATTTTTGAAGTTTTTAGAAAATCAATATTATTCATTTTTGAATCTTGCACTTCAAAAGAAACATTGGATGGATCTCCTGTGAAAATACCAATACTATTTTTCCATCTTTTAATTGGATTAAAAGTAGAATCTCTTTTGAAATTCTTACCATAATAAATATGATCTACAGAAGTGATTCTATCCAATGGATAAGTTACAAATTTATTTTCGCCAGGCTTCTGATCTGCCCACTGCCCTACTAAATACCACCTCTTGTTGTGTTCTTTTAACAAATAAGGTTTCAACAAAACCTCTTTTCCAACTTCATCTTCAAATTTTTTATAATTAAATTTTACTGTCTCGCATTCATCAATCTTCCAATAAAAAAAGTCTAAATGCTCATGGCCTACATAATTATCAGGCGTTTCAAAATCAATAATCATAAAAGCATTCTCATTAATTTCAATTTTTGATTTTTTAATTAAACCATCAACAAAGTCGTTAATTGGAAGGTTTTGATATTTATTTAATGTTTTTTGCAAACTTAATAATGCTGGTGTATCATGTTCAGAAACCTTAACAGGAGCATCAACATGATATTCTCTTTTTAAGGCATAAAATTTCTTTTTTTTAACCACCTCAACTATTTCTATAAGTTCCATTTCTAAAAGTTGATTTAGGTATTTATAAAGCACATGACTATTCTGATGAAGATAGATGCCCCCTTTTCCTAAATGAAAGTTTATTTCAGATGCGCTTTTGGGTTTTCCATAACTCAATATTTTACAAATGGTAAATAAGTTCTGTTGTTTTTCAGAAATGATTTGAGAAAAAATTTTGTTCATGAACTAAATATATAAAACTTATTGTCCAAAACGGATAATAAACTTTTGTATAATTCGATTGAACTAATTAAAAACACACTTATGTACATAAAGAATGTAATTAATTTATTACCTAACTATTTAAAAAGCGAATCGCCAAATAAATTTGAAGCTCTTATAGCATCGGCATCAAATAAAGGGGTCTCAGTAAATTACTTAAAAACAACACAACCGAATTTATTTATTAAGATTCTAAAAAATCACAAATCCATTAAATCATTTGTAACTCTTGTAAATGAAGAAAAGCAAGAAAACCTTAAAACTCCGTCTAAAACAACTCCATCAAAAATGCTTGTTTTATTGAACCAATGCATACTTCTTGACATCAGATTCAATCATCTTAGAAACAACATTTCAATCGGATACGCTAACGAAAAATTAGTGACGAATGATGCCGAATTCAAACAAACTGTTGGAGCTATACGCTCCTCTTTACTAAAATGCATTAGTAAACAGTCAGAAAATAAAGGAAATATAAATTTATTGATGAACGATTCGGTAGGCTTTTACACAAGCAAATTCAAAATTGAAAGCAACCCAACAGTTTTAGAAGAATATTACAACGATGACATTATTCCATTTAATATGGAACTGACTAAAAAACTAAAAGAAAAAAACAGCAAAGGAATTGTTTTTCTTCATGGAAAACCAGGAACTGGTAAAACCACCTATATAAGACACCTTGTTGAGCAAATAGACAAAAAAATCATTTACATTCCTTCAAATATGGCTCATCAACTAGCAGACCCAAAGTTTTTAGATTTTATGGCCAACAATAAAAATTCCATTTTAATAATTGAAGACGCTGAAAGTGTAATCTCAAGCAGGGAAAAAAACAGGTCTAACACAATATCGAATTTACTCAACATTTCAGATGGATTACTTTCAGATTGCTTGAATATACAAGTCATATGCACATTCAACATTTCCATTTTTGAAGTTGACCATGCCTTTTTGAGAGCTGGAAGATTACTTGGCGCTTATGAATTTAAACCTCTTTGCACTATGAAAGCCAATGCATTAATTAAAAAACACCAATTAAATAAAATAATAAATGAGCCCACTCCAATAGCCGATCTTTTTTCCTTAAATTTAAAAAGCAATGCAAGTTTAAGTGGAAAAATAAGAAGCATTGGATTTGCTAGTTAAAAATTAAAATTATGGAAATTATAGATATTACAAAAGAAATTCAAGGTACCTCTCAAGAGCAATGGGATTTTATAGAAAAGCTAAGAGATGAATCAATATGTAACCAATTATATCACATAGACAGTGAATATAGGTTTCCTCAGGAAAATTATAAACAAGTTTTATATTTACATATGATGGAAAACAACACCGATCACCCAATATTTGACAATAATAATCCTACAGCAAATAAAATCATGAATTCAAATTCATGTATGATAAAATTTGGAATATGTAAAAACGGTATACTAGTTAGAAGACGTGATGATTTTAGAAATCACTACCATCATAGATTTGGTATTGGTAATGAAACATATATTCCTAACATTTTTAATTCCGATTATAAAAATCACAGAATTGGTAGTATAGGAACCAAACTTCACCTTTTGGTGGATTTCAAAGATTTTAAATACCGTGAATTAAGAAAAAATATTGAGAGAGATTTTAAAAATTATATTAGGAGTTTATATCCACATTCTGAAAATATTGAATATACAAGAGGGGAACGAATTATAATCAAAAATGAATCTATAAATGTTGATGAATTAACTTCAAAATTAAGATTACAATTCTCAGAATTTTTAAGTAATTTTAGAAATCATGGAACTAGAAATAAGATACGAAGAACGTCTCCCAATCGATGAAATAAAGAATAAAAAAATGCATCTTGTAGCTTCTATGCCAAGAGGAATTTCTCCTGCTACAGCATACATGATGGAGCTAGAAATACAGATACCTGAAGACAAAGGGAGTCTATTCTATGATACACTACAAAACAAAAAAGAAACCGTAACTCTTGCTCCCAATCCTCTAACAGTAGTTCCTATAGAACTTAGTGTCAAAAACATAACAGATTGTTTTGAGGCTAATGAAAAACATTTAAAATGCGAAACATTATTTTTTGATCTTGAAAGCTACGAAGACAATGATTTATATGAAATCATTAAGCAAGCATTCGATAATTATCAATTTAGACATACCAAAAAGGTGCTTGTATCTTGGCAATTTCTAAAAAAGAAATACACATTTAAAAGATTGTGTGAGTTAGTTTGCAGAATGCGCTGGAACCCAATAGCTGTAGGAAATGGTTATAATTTATTTATTGATTACAGAGACCAATATTACATATATGAAAAACACATTTACTTGAGGGTATTTGATGATAATAATAGAGTGTATTTTGAAAAAAGATTCGATTCATACAGTGCACCTGAAAATTCAAGACAAGCAAGTCGAGGCAATCGATTATACTTTATACCCTCAATATCTAGTATAACAAATCAAAACAGTGTAAGTGAATATAAACTTCATCTGTGTATTGACGACCAAGAGGGCAACACTTTTAAAAGTAAAGAATACAAAGTTTTACTTCTATGATGTTGGCTTTTCAAAAAAAAATAATGCTTTTAGGTAATGAAAAATTTAATTTTTTGGAACCCTTTATTTTCTAATATAAAATTGAGCCACTCAAACCTGTTAAATTCTTGATTTTTGATTGTCTTTTTTGTTTTACTAAAAACCTCTTTTAAATTATAATTAGTTGAGATAAAATCTAAAACTTTAGATGAATCTTTTGTGTACCCTATAAGAACTAAGCTTTTTGAATATGTGGGTATTTGTTTGATAATGTTATTATAAAGTTGTTTGTTTTTAGAGAGATCTTTAATGGTTTTGTATTTTTTTTGAGGGTGATTGGATAGTACTCTTTTATGTTTTAATACAAAATCTGGAATGGAAATGTTTGTTATTGTTTTCATGGCTTTTAATTAAATGGTTTAACCCATTATACAACGGCTTCTTGTCCAATTTGGACAAGAAGCCGTTGTATAATACAGTAGCCATTAACAAAAACTAAATCATTATGAAAAAATCAATAAAAATCCTATCAACAATTCTATCTGTTATTATAATAGGTGTTTTAACAATCAATTATTTTGATGAACAACAAAATTATCCAGGTATATATACATTCAAAAACAAAGCAACAGGAGAAATAATAAAATTTAAAATAGGACACTTCCCTCATGGATGGACTAGTCAATATAAATTAGTAGGATCACACAACACCAAAGAACTATTGGAAATGGAAAAGCCGAAAGATCTACCTCACCATGTAGCTTGGGATAATTACAACAGAAAAGCATATTTAGATGGCAGAATCTATTTAAGTGAGGACTCTTGCATGGCATTAATTACTGGAGAAGGACCACCAGCTACAGAAGAAGATAAAAAGATGGTGAGTTTAGCGTTAAAAAGACTAGCTAAAACATTAAAAAATTCAAAATAAATTATATTCACAAAAACTAAAAGCTAAAAATGATACAAATTGATATTACAGGAATCTTCATGAAAAGATTACTTACTAAAGGATGGAATCAAAATAGGGGTTATGGACAAAAAGACTCTACAAGAGTACTAGAAAGAAATGGGATACATATAGCAGCTGTAAAGCCAATAAGAATTAATTCTATTAAAACTTTAGAGAGTGAAATTGAAAAATTCTTTAAAACCTTGATGGGAATTATTCAGCGAAAAGGAATTAAAATTGTTTTTTTACCAGGAGGTGGAACTATACCAGTTCCTCAATTCTTCCTTGACTTTTGCAAAAAAAATGGGGTTGAAATACATATACTAACAGCTGAAAACATAGATCAACACCAAGATTTAGGGGAATTCACAACCTAACTTAATAGAAAAAAATAAACGCACTAAGTTTAACGCAATGCTAAGCATAATTAAATAAACAAGAATGAAGAAAACAATAAGCTTAATTATAATTTTGACTATTACATCATTCAATTCATTTTCTCAAGAAGTAGAAGTGAAATCAGAAGAATTAAACAAACTAATTTGGAACAAAATAAACGATAGATTAATTTCATTAGGTAAAAATCCGATTATTGTATATGAACAAGGTGAAATGAAAGCCTTTGGTATGAGAGCTTGTGAAAGAATGATTCCAAAAAATGCTGAAACTAGACATAGTAGCAACGATAGTATCATTAAATATAGCGGTGGAGAATGCATATATTCTTTTAAAATGACTGCTTCTCATGAAAACGAATGGATTGATTACATAAAAAATGGTAATTTAGAAGCAATAGCTCAAAAAATATTCAATGGTTGGGTAGGATCAGAAAGCCATAGGATAGCTATCTCAAAGGATTGGTATAATTCTACCACTGTTTCAACTATAATAAGATATGATGAAAGACTAGGATATTTCAAAGTTGTTGCGACATGGCACGAAGCAGATTCGCTAATTGACAATCTTAGAGGTAAATCATAATATAATGCATAAAAAAGTGGAGCCGGAGGGTTTCGAACCCTCGTCCAAACAAGGAACAACTAAGATTTCTACATGTTTATTTTGTGATTGGTTTTCGAAATAAATCTGAGCACAAACACCCTAACTCTACCCTTAGTCTCTTAAATTTTAGTTGATGCACCAAGACTTTACATCACTTAGTTCAGACCAACGGTACCCAATTACTATAACCGCTGAACAGGTAGTCAAAGCTGGGTAGCTTGTCCGACCGATCTTATCATGCAGGATTAAGGTTAATCACCTAGTGATTAAGCTGCAAGCGCGTAGTTGTTATTGTCGTTTATAGACTTGGAAATTCCGATTTACGAGAGTACTCCCAACACTCGACATGCTTACTTAACTAATTTCTCCTGCTGTCAAATCCAAAGTCGGCCCCATCAAGAAAATACAAAGTTAATTCGAAACCTTAAGCGAAATTATCATCGTGTTACACCATGTTATATTTGCCAAAAATTATTTTTGTGATAAAGCTAGGCTATAATTAGAGAAGGAAAACTCCACCAGACAAACGTGTAGCATTATCTCCAGAAGCAGTGTGAAGTGGATAAACTGAACAACTATCCCAGATGTTGAAGCTGGTCGTTCAAAAAAGCGCAAATCAGAAAATACAAAGATCGAGCAGTACGCTAAACGAAGGAATTGCAGGTGGTTGACTCAGTAGAAGATTGCGATGTTCTTATCGGAGTAAAAGAAGTTCCAATAAATGAACTCATTCCAAATAAAAAGTACATTTTCTTTTCTCACACGTTCAAAGAGCAACCTTACAATAGAGAATTACTGCAAGCAATTCTAGCAAAAAAGATTCAGCTAATAGACTGGGAAGTACCATTACCAATGCTAAAGGCCAACGATTAATCGCATTTCGGTCGATATGCAGGCATTGTAGGGTGCTACAACGGATTATCTGTGCTTACGGACGTTAAATCCACGAGCTTATACAGTCTTAAAAGAGCTAATCGAGTGTGAAGACCGTCAGAGCTGAAATGGAAGCAGAACTAGAGAACATTAAATCTTCCTTCAAGGATTTTAAGCTGGTAATTACTGGAGGAGGAAGAGTTGGTGGAAAGGTGCTCTAGAAGTCATTCATAAAACGAATATGCAAAGAAGTATCTCCGCTGAAGATTTTCTTGTAACCAGAATCTTTCAACGAACCTGTATTATACTCAACTAGATGTAGGAGACTACGAATCAAGAGAGGAAAGATGGAAACTCAGTTTAATGACAAAACAGCATTCTTTAATGATCCACTGGAACTACGACTCCAGATTTTCATGAAATATGCAAAAGTGGCTAGACATGTATGTAGCCTGTCACTATTGGGACAGCAGAGTCACCTTTTATTTTCACTAGAGAAGATATGCTAGCACCCAAGATTGGAACATATCAGTGTAGTTGCCGATGTTAGCTTGCGATATTGACGGACGCTGTAGCTAGTACACTTCCGACCATCCACCATCGCCGATCCACTTTACGGTTATACGATCCAAAGTCACAGAACAAGAAGATAGACTTTTCATTCTGAATGAATACTGTTGGGGTAATGGCAGTAGACAATCTGCCATGTGAGTTACCAAAAGATGCATCTGTAGAGTTTGGAAAGATGTTTATCGAACACGTGATTAGAACCACTTAGAGGTAACGATCCCGAGGATATACATTATAGCTAGAGCATCAGAAACTATTAGATGGGAAAGCTAACCCCTCACTTTGATTACTTAGAGAGACTACTTAGAAGGTAAAGATTAAATCTTTTTTAGTTCTGCTATGGTTTTAGTAGGATCTTCAGACTTAAATACAAAACTTCCTGCAACCAAGAACATCTGCACCACAGTCTATCAGTTTTCTAGCATTGGCAGAAGTTACCCCACCATCAATTTCAATTTTGGTATCTAGTCCAGCTTTACAATCATAGATTTTAGCTTTTCAACTTTGCGATAAGTGCCTTCAATAAAAGCCTGACCACCAAAACCTGGATTAACAGACATCATACAAACCAAGTCTGTTTCTTCCAATGTAGGTTCTAGCAATTCCACAGCAGTATGTGGGTTAACCGCAACGCCAGCCTTCATGTCTTCTTGCTTTAATAGCTTGAAGGGTTCTATGCAAGTGTTTAGACGCTTCTATATGAACAGTTAAAATATTGGCACCCACGTTTTTAAAGTCTTTTATATAACGTTCTGGTTCAACTATCATTAAATGCACATCCAATGGCTTTAAAGTATGTTTATTAATGTATTTTATAATGGGAATTCCAAAGGATATATTGGGAACAAAAACACCATCCATAACATCTAAGTGGTACCAATCGGCGTCACTTTTATTAATCATTTCACACTCACTTTGTAAGTTGGCAAAGTCTGAAGCTAATAAAGAAGGGGCAATTAAATGGCTCATCAATTAGAAATTTTAATTCACCACAAATAAACAAAAACAAAGTTGGAATTGGATTATTATCCTAAGTAAGATTTCAACAATTTACTTCTTGAAGTATGCTTTAATCTTCTAATAGACTTTTCCTTTATCTGACGAACTCTTTCTCTAGTTAAGTCAAACTTTTCTCCTATCTCTTCCAGTGTCATAGGATGTTTTCCACTTAGTCCAAAGTACAAACGAATAACATCTGCCTCTCTAGGAGTTAAGGTAGATAAAGATCTTTCGATTTCTCTTCTTAAAGACTCTTTCATTAGCTGCTTATCTGGCTTAGGAGATGACTCAGAAGGACATAACTTCATACATGTTGTTGCTATCTTCAGAATCTTTTAAAGGTGCATCCATAGAAAGATGTCTACCATTATTTTTTATAGACTGCTTCACTTCCTCAATAGTGATATCTAAAGATTCCGCAATTTCTTCAGGGGTTGGTGGTCTACCATACTTCTGCTCTAAGTCAGAGAAGGCACGGTTTATTTTATTAATAGAACCAATCTTGTTTAGTGGCAATCTTACAATTCTAGATTGCTCTGCCAAAGCTTGAAGAATAGATTGTCTAATCCACCATACTGCATAGGATATAAACTTAAACCCTCTAGTTTCATCAAATCTTTGGGCGGCTTTAATCAAGCCTAAATTACCTTCGTTAATTAAATCTGGTAGAGTTAATCCTTGATTTTGATATTGTTTAGAAACCGAAACAACAAAACGCAAGTTAGCCTTCACCAATCTTTCTAAAGCAGGATGATCTCCTTCCTTAATTCTTTTTGCCAGCTCTACTTCTTCTTCAGCAGTAATTAAGTCTACTCGACCTATTTCCTGAAGATATTTATCTAAGGAGGCTGTTTCCCTGTTGGTAACTTGTTTGGTTATCTTTAATTGTCTCATTTATGTATTTATGGTTTCTTAACGTTGTTTAACTCATGAGCTATAACGTAATGTTACAAACTAAAGTTACATAATATTAAAAATAAACATAAGGCCCACATTATGTGGGCTTTACGAAATATTTAATCGTTAGAAGGTTTTGCTGGCTTTTCTAATAAAGCTTTCCTTGAAATTTTTAATTTTCCACTTCTTGGATCTTTTCCAATAACCTTAACTTCTAGTATTTGACCAGACTTTAAATACTCTTCTGCCTTCTCTACTCTTTCATGCGCAATTTCAGAAATGTGAAGTAATGCATCTACACCTGGAAGAATTTCTAAAAATGCACCAAATGCTACAATATTTTTCACTTTTCCTTCATAAGTCTCTCCAACTTCTGCAGTTGGTGGATAAGCAATAAGGTTAATTCTTCTCAATGCTTCGTCCATACCCTCTTTCTCTTCTGCAAAAACTTCAACATTGGCCATCCCATCAACAGCATCACCTATTCCAATAGATGTTTTGGTTTCTGCTTGAATAGTTTGAATGGTTTCTCCACCCTTACCAATGATTCCTCCAATAGCATCTTCAGGAACAGAAATATTTTCTATTCTTGGAACATGTGCTTTGAAATCCTCTCTTGGCTCTGTTAATGTTTTCATCATCTCCCCTAGAATATGCATTCTACCATCTTTAGCTTGGCTCAAAGCTTCTTCTAGAACCTTGTAATCCAATCCGTCGACCTTAATATCCATTTGGCAAGCAGTAATACCTTTTTCAGTACCTGTTACTTTGAAATCCATATCTCCTAAGATGATCTTCATCTCCTAAAATATCAGAGAGAACTGCATATTTACCTGCATCATCTTGAATCAATCCCATTGCAATTCCTGAAACAGGTCTTTTCATTTTTATACCACCATCCATAAGCGCAAGTGTACCTGCACAAACAGTTGCCATAGAAGAAGAACCGTTTGATTCTAAAATTTCTGAAACCAATCTTATAGTGTAAGGATTCTCTGGCTTACCAGGAATCATTGGCTTCAATGCTCTCAAAGCTAGGTTACCATGACCAATTTCTCTTCTACTTACACTAAATTTCATTCTAGCTTCTCCGGTAGAGAATGGAGGGAAATTGTAATGCAGTAAGAAATCTAAATCGTCATTAGCCAATGCGCCATCTTTTCTTTGAACATCTAATGTGCTACCTAAAGTTAAAGTAGTAAGCGACTGTGTTTCTCCTCTTGTAAACAAAGCAGAACCATGTACAAATCCTGGCAAATATCCAGCTTCAGACGAGATAGGTCTAATTTCTGTGGTCTTTCTTCCGTCCAATCTTATTTTTTCATCTAATACTACTCTTCTTACTGCTTCTTTTTGTGCAGCTTTAAAATATGGACCAACCAAAAATCCTAGTTCTTCCATATCTTCTTCAGACATTGAGGCTTTAAAATCTTCTTTTATTTCTCCAAATAACTCTGCTCTTTTATGCTTATCTGCCAACCCTTGCTTCGCTACATCGTAACATCTCTGGTAAGCAAAATCGTGAATTCTTTTTCTTAATTCATCGTTATGGGTTTCATGAGAGTATTCTCTTTTTGGATTTGCTTTAGCAACTTTAGAAGCAATATCCAACTGCAACTGGCACTGCTCTTTATAACAACATGTGCTGCCTTTATCGCATCTAGCATCTCTGCCTCAGAAACTTCGTTCATCTCCCCTTCTACCATTACGATACTGTCCAATGTTCCAGCAATCATCATATCCATATCTGCACTTTTCATTTCCTCAAAAGTTGGATTGATAGAAAACTCTCCATCAATTCTAGCAACTCTAACTTCAGAAACTGGTCCATTAAATGGAATATCTGAAACTGCCAAACAAGCAGATGCAGCCAAACAAGCCAGTGCATCTGGCATATTTTCTTTATCTGAAGACATCAACTGCATCATTACCTGAGTTTCAGCATGGTAATCATCTGGGAAAAGTGGTCTTAATGCTCTATCCACTAACCTCATAGTTAATATTTCTTCATCCGATGGTCTAGCTTCTCGTTTAAGGAAGCCACCTGGAAATTTACCTGTTGAAGCAAATTTCTCTCTATAATCTACTGTAAGTGGCATAAAATCTACACCATCTCTTACATCTACATTAGCAACAGCTGTTGCCAATATCATTGTGTCTCCCATTCTTACCACTACAGATCCGTCGGCTTGTTTGGCCAACTTTCCTGTTTCTATGGAAATCTCTTTTCCATTTGGAAGACTTATTTTTTCATTTATTATATTCATTTTTCTATTTTAATTTTATAAAAAAGGACCATCACGCTAGCGCAATAGTCCCCTCCAATACGTTTGTTCAAAGCCTATTACCTTCTAATATCCAATTTTTTGATAATGACTCTGTATCTTTCGATATCTTTATTTTTTAAATAATCTAATTGGTTTCTTCTTTTACCAACCAATCTAATTAAAGACCTCTGTGTGTTAAAGTCTTTTTTATTAGACTTAAGATGATCAGTTAAATGTTTAATTCTATGTGAAAATAATGCAATCTGACCTTCTGCTGTGCCGGTATCGGACTCCCCCTTACCGTGCTTCTTAAAAATTTCTTTTTTTGTTTTTGAATCTAAATACATGTCCAACACTTTTTTAGTTATTGTTATGCTAAATGCGGTGCAAATATAAACTTTTTTAATAAATAGAACTACTCTGAAAATAAAAGGTATAAAAATGTACCAAATTCAATAGGTTCAATTACATATACATGTATAGAATCTTAATTATAATCTTAGTTTGTTTCCATTCTTTTATTTTATCACAAAAATTTGAAGGAGAAAGTAAATCTGTAGGAAAAGTAAATAATGGGAAACTCGTAAATGGAAGAAAATTCCCATACAATGGAGAAAATTATCAATATTTCTCTCCTTTCTCATACTACATTCTAAATAGAGCTTGGACACACTCAAAAATAGTAGACATCACTTTAGAAACATATAAAGAATGTGAGAAGAAAATCCCACATCACCATTTTTTGCTCATGGAATGTTCTAAAAAAAATGGTGGTAAAATGAAACCTCATCGAACTCACCAAAATGGTACCTCAATAGATTTTGGGACACCTCTACTCAAAGATGGAAAACCATATAAAATACACAACAGTTTAGGATTATACCATTACTTAATGACATTCGATGAAAAAGGTAATTGGACCAACAACAAAAGAGTAACCATCGATTTTGAATCGATGGCTCAGCATATTTTAATTTTAGATAAAATAGCAAGGAAAAACAACATGTATGTTAAAAAAGTGATATTTAAAATTAACCTTAAGGATAACCTGTTTAATACAAAGTCTGGAAAGAAATTAAAGAGAAAAAAAATATACTTTGCAAGAAAGCTCCCTAAAATAGTTGATAATTTACATGATGACCATTATCATGTAGATTTTGGTTTTCATAAATAAACATTTTATTCAAAAAAACCAACCTACTCTAATCACCCCTATCCCTGAAGAACCAAAGACAGAATTCTTATTCTCAGGAATAGCCGTTACAATTTCTGGCGCTGTAGTAGAGCTTGCATCCATTTGTTTAAATTCTCCTCTGGAAAACTTTGTTGACAAAAATTGAAAACCAAATTCTGTACCTATATACAGACCGTCATATATGACAAAATCAAATCCAGAAAAAACTCCGATACCAATATTATTTGAAGCAACTTTAGAACTGTAATTAAAATCCGATACAAAAATAATTGAATCTGTTCTAGAACCATAAACCTCATCTTTACCAACTCCAAGTAATAATTCAACGCCTAAATAAGGTCTTAATTTGTGAACATTAAAAACATATTCATAACCTAAGGACATTAATAAATTCTGACTCACATTTTCAACTGACCCAACTCCATTACCATTAGATTCTAAAATTTCTCTTTTACTATTTGCATAATTAAACATCAAATTAGAACGCAATACATGATGATCAGAAAAAATAAATCTCGCTTTAATATTGGGTTCAAAAACTCCAGAGTTTAAACGAGGATAAAATTGAGTCTCTAGTGCTGTTTTCACATTTTTCTCATTTATAGAAGAATCTTTTTGAGAATAAAAAGCATTTGAAACAACTAATAATATTAAAATAATAATGTAATTTTTCATGTTAATCTTTACTTTAGTTAAAATTATTTAATTATCTGAATTATAGTTATTTAGATTTATTTTTCAACATGGGTACAAAACTAAAATCTCCATAATCCATTGCCGAAAAATCATCCTCACCTAAACGTACAATCAGCTTCATTTGTTGTGTATCACCTTCCCCAACTGGAATAACCATCCTGCCGTTTACCTTAAGCTGATATTTTAATTTTTCGGGAACAAAAGGAGCTCCGCAAGTAACAATAATCCCATCATATGGAGCAAAAACTTTTTTTCCTTCAAACCCATCCCCAAAGAAAGTCTTCGCCCTGTAACCCATTTGGTCAAGCAAATTATTAGTTTGCTTAAACAACAACAGCTGTCTTTCAATAGTAAAAACTCTTGCCTCTAACTCACACAAAACAGCTGTTTGATAACCGCATCCAGTACCAATTTCTAAAATCTTATCTCTTTTAGCTATTTGCAGCAAAGAGGATTGAAAAGCTACAGTGTATGGTTGACTTATTGTTTGACCTGCTCCAATTGGAAAAGCGACATCATCATAAGCAAACTTATCGTGAAAAACCTTGTCAAAAAACAAGTGACGAGGTATTTTATTCATTACTCTTAAAACATTCTCATCTGTAATGCCTTTTTCACGCAATTGATTAATCAATTGTGTCCTCAAACCTTTGTGTCTAAAATTATCATTCACTTTACAAAAGTGTTAAGTCTATCAATACAATCAAAGGTATATGCGAAAATCTTCCTAACATCTTGTGTTAATAAATAGGCTACAACAAGAAATAGACAACTAAAATGAATATTACTTTTGTAGTATAAAAATCATAATTCAAAAAAGTAATGTTCAAAACAGGTGTCATTGGTGCAGGTCATTTAGGTAAGATTCACATCAACATTCTAAAGGAAGTTGACTTCACTGAATTAATTGGATTTTATGACACTAATCCGCAAACACGAGAGGAAGTTGCATCACTGTATGGTGTTAAAGCATATGAAAACTTAGAAGAACTCATAGAGAATTGTGACATTGTTGATGTAGTTACACCAACACTTTCTCATTACGAATGTGCAAAAAAAGCACTTCAAGCTACTAAACATGTATTCATTGAAAAACCGGTAACACAAACCCTAGAAGAATCCAAATCTTTAGTAAAACTTGTTGAAGAAGCTGGAACAAAAGTTCAAGTAGGTCATGTTGAAAGATTTAACCCTGCTTTTAAAAAAGCAATTAAACACATAGACAACCCACTGTTTATTGAAACCCATAGATTAGCTCAATTTAACCCCAGAGGAACTGATGTTTCAGTTGTATTAGATTTAATGATACATGATATAGACATCGTTTTAAGTGTTGTCGACAGCTCTGTTAACAACATTCAAGCAAGTGGCGTGTCGATAGCTAGTAAAACTCCAGACATAGCTAATGCTAGAATAGAATTTAGCAACGGATGTGTTGCCAACTTAACTGCAAGCAGGTTTTCAATGAAAAAAATGAGAAAATCAAGATTTTTTCAAAAAAACGCTTACGTAGCCGTAGATTTTCTGAAAAAGAATTTTGAGGTTATTCAAATGAAAGATATTACCAACCCTGACCCCCTTATTCCCACAATTGATTTAGGTGAGTTAGGAAAAAAACAATTACATGTCATAAAAGAAGATGCTCCAGAAGAAAATGCTATTAAAGAAGAACTTAAATCTTTTATTAATGCAATAAACAACAATGAAGACCCCATAGTGGATCTTTATTCTGCTCAGCAAGCACTTTCAATTGCAAATGAAATTTCTTTAAAAATATCTAAAAACACTTCTATTAATTCGTATCGTTAAAAACAGATAAGAATTCTATAGTATTCCTGCAATAATAATTCTAATTTTACGTTCGATTTTTAGAGAAATGTTTAAATCCACCTTTTTTATATTCATTTTAGCTGTTGTATCCGGTTGCTCAACAATTGACCCTCCCGAGAACATCCCATCTTTCATAAGTATAAACGAAATTGATTTGCAAATAAACAATTCCAATGAAGGAACTAATCTTCATGCTATTACTGATGCTTGGGTTTATATAAACGGAAATTTAGAAGGAGTTTATGAATTACCAGCAGAAAAAATACCTCTTCATTACACAGGAAATCAAGATTTAAAAATTTATGCTGGAATTAAAAAAAACGGAGTTTCTGGAGACAGAGATATTTACGATTTTTTCACATCTTACACCCAAAACATAGAACTATTTCCTGACAGCATTATTCCTATCAATCCTATAGTTGAATATGAACAAGACCTATACATTTGGATTGAAGACTTCGAAGATCCATCAACTAAATTTGAAAGCACCTCTATAAGCGATACAACCATTTATATAATCGACAATCCTTTAGCTGACTTAATTGAGGGAGATGCAGGTGCAATCAGCATGAAAAGTTCAAATTACTTTTGTGAGCTAAGAACTGATGAATTAAACTTTAATTCATTCCCAAAAAACATTAACACCCCCTGTTACATGGAGCTAAATTATAAGTGCAACCATGAATTCACTGTAGGAATTCTTCACAAATACGGTACACTACCATATTCAAAGGAAGCACTAATTACATTATCTCCAACTGAAGATGAAAATGGATTAGCCCAATGGAATAAAACATACTTGTATTTATCAGATGTAACTAATTTTTTTCCCTAACGCCCAAGAATTCGATCTTTTTATCTCAACAATTAACCCTAACCAAAAAGATGACATTGAAATTAGACTAGATAACATAAAAGTGATTTATAGAAATTAATGATTAACAGAAGAATATTATCAATCAAATACATGATTTCAGATTTAACATCTGCCATTTTATCATGGGTTTGTTTTTACTATTTCAGAAAAACTGTAATTGAATCTTCTGAATTCGTAATGGATAATAATTTTTATTTAGGACTGGCTTTAATTCCTCTTTTCTGGTTACTTTTTTACGCTGCTACTGGGAATTATAAAAATGTATATAAAAAACATAGAATTAAAGAAATCGGACAAACAGTTTTAACTTCAATAATTGGCAACTTATTACTCTTCTTTCTTTTAATTTTAGATGATGAAATAAACACCTATCAAGATTACTACAACCTTCTAGGTTTTCTAATACTAGCACACACCAGTTTAACATTAACCCCAAGGTTTCTACTTACCTCTTCAACAGTAAAAAGAATTCACAGAAGAGAGATCGGATTTAACACCTTAATTATTGGTGGAAACGAAAAAGCACTTAAGATTTATCGTGAAATCGAAGGAATTAAAAACTCTCCAGGATATTTATTTAAAGGTTTCTTAAGTACAAATGGAATAGACAGGTCACTATCAGATGCTCCGATTGAACATTATGGAAATTATAAACTTTTAAAACAAACAATAACCAATCAAGAGATTGAAGAAGTTATTATTGCTGTAGAATCTTCTGAACATGAAAACATTAACAAAATAATTAATGATTTAAGTGATTTAAATGTTAGAATTAAAATAATACCAGACATGTACAACATCCTAATGGGATCTGTTAAAATGACTGCTATTTTTGGTGCTTTATTAATTGAAGTCAACCCTGAAATAATGCCAGCATGGCAAAAAACAACTAAAAGATTCATGGATGTTTTTATTTCAATCATTGCACTAATCATTTTACTACCTGTATTTTTAATTCTAGCAATAATGGTTTGGTACTCATCCAAAGGCCCTATTTTATACAAACAAGAAAGAGTTGGCAGACTCAGAAAAGAATTCTTTATTTATAAGTTTAGATCCATGGTTCAAAATGCTGAAAAAGATGGGCCTCAGCTATCTAGCTCAACAGACCCTAGAATCACTAATATTGGTCGAATAATGAGAAAGACAAGACTAGATGAAATTCCTCAATTCATTAATGTCTTAAAAGGTGAAATGTCAATTGTTGGACCAAGACCTGAAAGACAATATTTCATTGACAAGATTAAAGCTAGAGCACCACACTATAAGCATTTAGAAAAAGTTAAACCTGGAATTACAAGTTGGGGTCAGGTTAAATATGGATATGCCGAAAACGTAGATGAAATGATTTCGAGACTAAAATATGACGTACTTTATGTAGAAAACATGTCTATTTCTTTAGATATTAAAATCATGTTTTACACACTAATCATTATTTCAAAAGGTTCTGGGAAATAAAACAAATAAAAATAAATTATAAAATGAACAATATTACAGTTATTGGAGCGGGTACCATGGGAAATGGAATTGCTCATGTCTTTGCTCAAAATGGTTTTAAAGTAAATCTTGTAGACGTTTCTGAAGATGCTCTTCAAAAAGCGATAAACACCATCTCAAAGAATTTAGACAGAATGGTTAGCAAGGATAAAATATCTGAAACTGATAAAACAAACACGCTTAATAATTTAACTCACTGAAACATCCATAGAGGTTGGTGTAAAAGATGCTGATCTTGTTGTTGAAGCAGCTACAGAAAATACTGAATTAAAACTCAAAATATTCAAAGATTTAGACATTTTTCACCTAAAAAAACAATTTTAGCAACCAACACATCATCTATTTCCATTACAAAAATTGCGGCAATTACAAATAGACCTGACAAAGTAATTGGAATGCATTTTATGAATCCAGTGCCTGTAATGAAGCTAATAGAGGTAATTAAAGGTTATTCAACTTCAGAAAGCGTCCTAAACACAATAATGACTCTTTCTAAAAAGCTCGGCAAAACAGCCTGTGGAAGTAAATGATTATCCTGGATTTGTTGCAAATAAAATATTAATGCCCATGATAAATGAGGCAATTATTACTTTATATGAAGGTGTAGCTGGAGTTGAAGAAATAGATACAGTGATGAAACTTGGAATGGCTCATCCAATGGGCCCATTACAATTAGCAGATTTTATTGGTTTGGATGTTTGCCTTGCAATTCTTAGAGTACTTCAAGATGGATTCGGGAACCCTAAATATGCCCCTTGCCCACTTTTAGTAAACATGGTTACAGCTGGAAAATTAGGAATAAAATCTAAAGAAGGTTTTTATTCATGGAGTCATGGTACAAAAGAGCTTATTGTATCTGAAAATTTCAAATAAAAAAAGGAGAGCTAAATAGCTCTCCTTTTTTTGTTAATTCATATTGTACTCTATTTTAGAGTTTTCACCGCAATTTTCAACTTTAAAAGATTTTGAGAAATTCAAAACACTAATTACGATTTCTTTTTTTAATTGGGTAGATTTTTTTTGACTTTTAATTGTTAATTCTTTCGAATTATAACGAGTAGATGCTCTTAGCATAGGCGAATATATTTTTAATTAAACATATCAACTTAACGCTACTAATTAACATTTATTGTGAGGATTAAATAATTAAGATACTGTAAGCATAATATCGTTTTCTTTAATCATCTTTCTTAAGTTGATTAAAGCGTAACGCATTCTACCTAATGCTGTATTAATACTAACATCACTAGAGTCAGCTATATCTTTAAAGCTCATCCCCATAAAGTGCCTCATTTTAACCACTTGTCTTTGTTCCTGAGGAAGTAATTCAACAAGAGCTCTTAAATCTTCATGAATTTGACCTTCTACAATTTCATCTTCAACAGTACAATCTTCTAACTTTAAAATTTGAAAAATATCAAACTCATCACTATCCGAATTATTTTTCCTGCCTACAATAGGCATCTTAGAAGAATTCCTAAAATAATCAATGACTAAATTGTGGGCAATTCTCATTACCCAAGGCAAGAATTTACCCTCTTCATTGTACATTCCTCTCTTTAGAGTGGATATTACTTTAATAAAAGTGTCTTGAAAAACATCATTTGCTACATCAGTATTTTTAACCAGTTTGTTGATATAGTTAAATACACGATCTTGATGTCTTTTTAATAAAATTTCAAAAGAATAGTCGTTACCCTCGAGGTAATTGCGAATTAATTGTTGATCCGCTAGTTTATCAGTTGCCATAGCATCTACATTTAAATAGTCTATAAAGACTTATGTTAATAAAAAGTAGATATTATTCTATAGGCAATTTTTTAGTTAAGGTACACTATATAAACTTAAAAAGTTCATAAAGGTTTCCTGTTTTGTTAATTTTTCTAGATCAAATATAAAAAAACAGATTAAGTCTGTTATATAATTTAACTTATTTTAGCATTTTTTGAAAATAACAGGAATTCATAACCTGTAAATTAATCCTATGGGATGAAAGGCATAAGTACAAAGTCACATATTATTATTAAAGGAGCAAGAGTACACAACTTAAAAAATATTGATGTTGCCATAAAACGAAATAAAATAACAGTTATTACAGGAGTTTCCGGATCAGGTAAATCATCTTTAGCTTTTGATACATTGTACGCAGAAGGACAAAGAAGATATGTTGAAAGTTTAAGCGCTTACGCCAGGTTATTTCTAGGTAGATTAGACAAACCTGATGTTGATCAAATAAAAGGAATTTCACCAGCAATTGCTATAGAGCAAAAAGTAAATACTACAAACCCAAGAAGTACAGTTGGAACAAGTACTGAAATTTATGACTATTTAAAATTACTTTACGCAAGAATTGGCAAAACTATATCTCCTATTACAGGAAATCAAATAAAAAAAGATCAACCCGAAGAAATATTAGAAATTATAAATCAATATTCAAAAGAAACTAAAGCTTTAATAATTTGCCCACTTATTATTCCCAATGGAAGGAATTTAGAAACTCAGTTAAAAATAACAAAGGAACAAGGGTTTAATAAACTTTACATTGACAATGAAATTGTATCTATTGAAGATTCAAGCAAATTAAAAACAAAAAGTGACATTTGGCTAATAGTAGACCGAATCACATGTTCTTCTACTGAACAAAATCAAACAAGAGTATTAGAGTCTACTGTAAATGCTTTTTCTGAAGGAAATGGAATTTGTGCTGCTATTATTTTTAATGAAAAAAAAGAAAAACATATTCTAAACAATAGTTTCGAAGAAAATGGCATTCAGTACACAGAACCCACATTAGACTTCTTTTCTTTTAATAATCCACTAGGAGCTTGTCCTACCTGTGAAGGATACGGGAAAGTTATGGGAATAGATGAAGATCTAGTTATTCCTAACAAACACTTATCAATCTATGAAAATGGAGTTGTCTGCTGGAGAGGTGAAAAAATGAGCAAATGGAAAGATGACTTGATTCAAACTGCAAACGAATTCAACTTCCCCATTCATCAACCAATTAATAAGCTTACAAAAGAGCAATACAGCTTATTATGGAATGGCAACAACCATTTTGGAGGAATTAATAGCTTCTTCAACTACATCGAAAGTAAAAGTTATAAAATTCAGTATCGAGTAATGTTGGCTAGGTATCGTGGTAAAACCATTTGTAATGATTGTAAAGGGACAAGACTAAGAAAAGATGCCCAACATGTTAAAGTTGACAATAAATCAATTACAGAAATTTGCGAGTTATTCTATTTTAGAAGCTCAATCATTTTTTGAATCATTAGTACTTAATAAACATGATGCAACAATTGCAAAAAGAATAATTATAGAACTTAAAAATAGATTAGAATACCTAAACAATGTAGGACTTGGATATTTATCTTTAAATAGATTATCGAACTCACTTTCTGGAGGAGAGTCTCAACGAATTAACCTTGCCACCTCATTAGGAAGTAGTCTTATTGGATCCATGTATATTCTTGACGAACCATCAATCGGCCTTCACCCAAGAGACACACATCGTCTAATAAGCGTATTGAAAAAATTAAATTCAATAGGGAATTCAGTAATAATTGTTGAACATGAAGAAGAAATTATGCGTTCTGCAGATGAAATTATTGACATTGGACCTTTTGCAGGATCAAATGGTGGTGAAATAATTTTTCAGGGAAACAATAATGATTTAATCAACTCGAAAGAAAGTCTTACTGCTAAATATCTTACTAAAAAACTACAAATTGAAACTCCAAAATTCAGAAGAAAATGGAAAAACTTTCTTCAAATAGAAGGGGCTAATAAAAACAACCTTAAGAATGTAGATGTGAAAATTCCACTTGAGATTATGACTGTAGTAACAGGTGTAAGTGGAAGTGGGAAATCATCTATTATTAACGGAGTATTGTTTTCGTTTTTAAAAAAATACATTGAATCTGGGTTAAGGAAATATGACAAATGCATTAACATTGATGGAGATTTGCAACTGGTTGATCAAGTTGAGTTCATAAACCAGAACCCAATTGGGAAAAGCTCAAGATCTAATCCTGTGACCTACTTAAAGGCATTTGATGAAATTAGAGCTTTATTTTCAACCCAACAGCTATCAAAAATAAATGGTTTTAAATCTAAACACTTCAGCTTTAATGTGGAAGGTGGAAGGTGTGATGAATGTGAAGGAGAAGGCACACTAAAAATAGGCATGCAGTTTATGGCTGATGTATTGCTAACCTGTGAGAGTTGTAACGGAAAAAGGTACAAGGAAGAAGTACTTGAAGTAAAATATAATGAGAAGAACATTTCAGATGTTTTAGATATGACAGTAGATGATTCTCTTTTATTTTTCAACAATTTAGAAGACAAAATAGTTGCTAAAATTCATGAAAGAATAAAACCTCTTCAAGAAGTAGGATTAGGATATGTTAAGCTTGGTCAATCTTCAAGCACTCTTAGTGGAGGGGAATCACAAAGAATTAAAATGGCTTCGTTTTTGGGTTTAAAAAACAATAGCAAAAAAACATTATTTATTTTTGACGAACCTACAACTGGACTTCATTTTCATGATATTAAAACACTTTTAAAAGCGCTTAACGCATTAATAGAAAAAGGAAATCATGTCATTATTATTGAACACAATGCCGAGATAATTAAATCTGCTGACTGGATAATTGACATAGGTCCTGAAGGAGGAGAAAAAGGAGGGAACATAGTTTTTGAGGGAACTCCAGAAAAATTAATCTCATGCAAAGCATCTTACACAGGACAATTTCTTAAGAATAAGTTATAAGTTTCATTCAACAAATTGAATTTCATATAACTTACTGTAAATATTCTTTTTTGAAAGTAATTCCTTGTGTGTTCCCATTTCTGCAACTCTCCCCTTATCAAGCACTAAAATTTGATCTGCATTTTTAATTGTAGAAAGTCGATGAGCAATAATAATTGATGTTCGACCTTTTGTTATTTTCTTTATAGCAGACTGAATCAATTCTTCTGTTTCAGTATCAATAGAAGACGTAGCTTCATCTAGGATTAAAATATCTGGATTATATACATAAGAACGCATAAAAGATAACAATTGTCTTTGACCAGTTGACAACACCCCTCCCCTCTCCCTTACATCAAAATCATATTTTCCAGGTAAATTTTCTATGAAGCTCTCAGCTCCAATAATTTTGGCTGCTTCTTTAACTTTTTCTAGACTAATAGCTGGATCTCCTAAAGTTATGTTATTTAAAACCGTATCAGAATAGAGAAAAACATCTTGTAAAACCACAGCTATTTTAGACCTTAAATTAGAAATACTGTAATTTCTTAAATCATTATTATCCAATAAAATTTGACCCGATTGATATTCATAAAAGCGGCAAAATAAATTTATAATAGAAGTCTTACCCGAGCCTGTAGCACCAACAATTGCCAAAGTTTGACCTTCCTTGATATCGAAAGAAATGTTGTTTAAAATTGGATACCCTTCCTTATAGGCAAAAGTTACGTCTTTAAAAGAAATCTCACCTGAAAAGACATTGGGTTCTAAATTTCCTTTTTGCACTATATTATCTTCTGTATCTAAAACTTTAAAAACTCTAGATGAACCAACCATTCCCATTTGCAGCGTATTGAAACGATCCGCAAGCATTCTTATAGGTCTAAAGAGCATGTGTACATAAAGAATGAAAGCAGTCATATCACCACTTATCTCGATAAAATTTGCATCAGCATCACCAATTTTATAGATCGAAAAAAGAATTAATAATGCGATTGATATTGCACTTAAATTTTCAACAACAGGAAAAAATATAGAATATGCCATAATGCTCTTTATATGAGCTTTCTTATGTTTATAATTAATTTCTCTAAAAAGTCTAGCTTCCTCTTTTTCACGACTAAAGATTTGAACTATATTCATTCCTGTTATGTGCTCTTGTACAAATGAATTTAAAATAGAAACTTGATTCCTTACCTCCTGAAAGGATCGCTTAATTACCTTTTTGAAAACATTAGTAGAAAATAGAAGCAATGGAATAGGAATTAGAACAACTAAAGTCAATTCCCAGTTCATGAAAAACATGACACTTAAAACTGCCGTTAACTTTAATAAATCTCCTAAGATTATAAGAATTCCCTGAGAAAATATTTCAGCAACTGTCTCTATATCACTAATTGCCCTAGTAACTAACATTCCTATTGGGTGCTGATCAAAATACTTTAAACGAAGTTTAGTTATATGATTAAACAATTCTACTCTAAGGTCTTTTATAACAAATTGCCCCAACTCATTAGCTCGATAAGAGAAAAAAAACTGTCCTAAAGACTCCATTACAAGCATCAATACAATAAGTAATGTCCAATAAAGAAGATCATCTTTAAGTCCTAGATTAACAAATGAACCAACCATCATACCAATAATGTATGGTCGAAGCGAAGAGAGTAACGCCAAAATCACTGTCATGGTAAGTCCAGTGAAAAGTAATTTTTTATGAGGAAGTGAATACGCTAATACCCTTCTAAACAATTTACTATCCCATGCTTTACCAGTAACATCACTCATTAAGTCAGTGAAATTAATAATTACATTTAAAAAAGCACCTATATGTGCAGAAATTACAAATAAGGATAATTAACTTTTTCCAAAAACAATCCGTGAGCAGGAACAGAACAACCTGCAGAATTTCGATTTTTAGATTCAATGATTCTTAGAATTTCACTAGAAGGTATTTTACCAACACCCACTTCAAACATAGTACCTACAATTGATCGAACCATATTTCTAAGAAATCTATTTGCGGTAATGGTAAAGATTAAATCATCATTGGATTTACACCAATTTATTTCAGAAATAGTGCAAATATTAGTTTTAGCTCCCGTATGAAGCTTACTAAAAGAAGTGAAATCTTGTGTGCCTATAAAAAATAAACAAGCTGCATTCATAGCATCAACGTCAAGTTCCTTCTTGTAATACAATGAAAATTTATCTCTAAATGGATTTTTTTTCTGATGAATATAATAGCAATATTTTCTACTTGATGCATCAAATCGAGCATGTACATTTTCTTTCATTTTTAAAATCGATGAAATACTAATGTCACTAGGCAGCATATTATTTAAATTAAATATTGCCTTAGAAACATCTAACTGATCAATATCAGTATGGAAATAAAATTGACTAGCGTGAACTCCAGCATCAGTTCTACCACAGCCTAAAACAGAAATATCTTTATGATTTAAATACTTTGCAATCTTTTGAGAAACTATTTCTTGAACAGAAACAGCATTTTCTTGCTTTTGCCATCCATGATAATTTGTGCCATCATAAGCTATTTCAAAAAAATATCTCATTCTTTATTAACACTGAAATAGTTATTTATAACTTCCATCGAATAATCAAAAGTCTCAGAAATAGTCATAGAAGAACTGTCAATTATATGAGATTTTTCAGGCCTTTTTAATGGACTTATTTTTCTATTTGAATCTTCAAAATCACGACTCTGAAGATTCTCAGAAACCTGTAACAAAGTAATGTCATTATTAACCTTTTTCATCTCATCATATCTTCTCTTAGCTCGAACAGTTACACTTGCTGTAACCCATAACTTTATTTCAGCTAACGGAAAAACAACGGTACCTATATCTCTACCGTCCATTACAATTCCTTTTTGAATTCCTATTTGCTGTTGATAATCAACCAGCTTGCTTCTTATCTCACGTTCTTTACTTACAACACTAACTAATGAAGAGATTCTCATAGTTCTAATCTCATTCTCAATACATAAGCCATTTAAGTGAATAACACTACCCAAAAACTTATCATTTTTTTGAAACGAAATTTCGATAGTGTCTAACAAATCTTCCCAACCAATAACAAGTCGGTTATCCGTTATCATATTTTTGGATAAAAAGAAATAGGTTATTGCTCTATACATTGCACCAGTATCTACATAGGTGTAATTTAATTTTTGAGCAATTAATTTAGCCAAAGTACTTTTACCACACCCAGAGTGACCGTCTAACGTTATAATTATTTTATCCATTAGCAAAAAAAAAGGCCGTTCAAAAAAAGAACAGCCTTATTTTAATTAATTTAATTAATTAAAGCTCTTCAACTTCAATCATTTCAAACTTCAAGTCAATAATAGCTTCGTAATCCTCTCCCGCTTCTAACATGTCTTCATCATCTTCTTCATAAAACCATTTAATAGAAACTTCACTATCAGCAATTGATTCTAATTTTTTGAATACATCTAGTATACATTTTGAAGAACTTGTATTAAAATATTCCAATTGTATGTTTACTAAAGTTTGTCCTTTAGGATTATCACTATATTCTGAAATCCAATCAATTAAAGGTTTATAAAATTCAATAGAATTTTCTGGAATAGACCTTCCTTTTATTAATAATTCCCCTGCAGATTTAAAATCAATTGTTGGGGTTTTAGCTGATCCTTCTAAACTTAAATCTTTCATTGTACTAATTTTGTGATATTTTAACTGTTAACGTAAAAAATGAATAATTTTCATCTATTTCTCTTATACTATATTCTAATTTCTCTCCCGATTTTTTAGCAATATCAATAAAGCCTAAACCACCACCACCTTTATCACTAATCTCACCATTATTTAATATTTTCTTATAGTAAGCTTTTAATTCCTCTCTCGTCAAACCATTGACCATATTGATTCTATTAGTCAATTTTTCAACATTTTCAGTAGAAACGAAATTCCCTGTAACAATGTTGTAACGTTCAAAATTTCTACTGATACTGAATATTGCAGATTTTTTTTCTGAGATTTCTAATGCACTACCTTCAACCTCAAACTCATCAATGTGATGGTATAAATTCTGAAGACATTCTACAAGAACATTAAATACTTTTTTTCTTGTTCTTGGAGCTTCATGGAGGTCTTCCATTTTTGTCTCCATGATTTGAAGAATAGATGTTAAAAGCTCAGAAGTTATAGAACCTTTAAATGCTATTAGAACGTCATCACGTTCCATTTGAGTATATAAATTAAAAGCGTCCATTAACTGCAATGCATTACTCAACAAATATAATCATTTAGACATATAAAATAATTTATTCAATGCATTTCTAACAAATACTCTTTTCCCCCTATTTGCAGAACAGCTTCGTTGTTACATTCATCTTGACCTAAATTTATAATTTGTTTGGTTTGATCGTATATATTAATTTCCAAAACACCTTTAGAAAGCCAACTGCAACTATAATTTTTGCGCAAGTCATGAGAATACCCAGACACATTGTCATTAAGCTCTCCTTTTGAAGAAAAAACAAATTCATCATCACTAAATTTAGCCGATAAAATACCAGCTTTTTTCTCAAATAAAAGTGTATCAATAAAAACAAGAGATTCTTTTCCTGACTGTAAAAGAAAATCATCAGTAACAACTTTCCATTTGTTCAATCCTTTATTTTCAACAGATAAACCTCCCCAAATAAAATCATTTGAGATTCTAAATCCATCAAAGTCAACTTTACAAATGGCATTAACAACATTTAAAGAATTAGTTAGTTCACACTTTATAATACCAGCCTTATTTAATCCATCTTTATCAACGCATCCTTGAAAGAAATCAATTTCAAAAGTTATCAATCCAAGCATACAAGAAGTATCTCCAGCTACATAATTAAATGATGCACAGGTATTGCTCGTGTCAGTTTTTTTCATCAATAATTTTTTCAAATATTGAGGGTTTTTACTCACATTAACGACTAATGGAACAACACAGGAAATATCATTCGCTATTAATAAATAATCTTTAGCAGACTGAATACTTAACGATGTCTCATTCCTACAAGAGGAAAAAAGAAGTAAAAACAGTAGACCAATAAAAAAATTGTTCATCCAATAAAATTACTAAGAATTTAAGTATTCAAACAATTATATTTGCAATCCGATGAATAAAAAAGAATGGTTTATAGATTGGTTCAATTCCTATTACTATCATCTTCTATATAAAAATAGAAATGACAAGGAGGCTAAAGATTTTATTTTGAATTTAGTTAATTTCCTAAATTTAAGCTTTGAATCTTCTGCTTTAGATCTTGGATGTGGAAAAGGGAGACACTCCTTTGAGCTAAAAAAACACTTCAAATCAGTTACTGGTTTAGATTTGTCAAAAAACAGTATTGATGAAGCAAAAAAACATAATCTAGAAGGGTTACTCTTCACTCAACAAGACATGAGATTTTTCAACTTAGATTATAAATTCAATGTAATATTTAACTTATTTACAAGCTTTGGATATTTTAAAGAAACGAATGACAACCTGAAAATTTTATTAAACTGCCATCAGCATCTTAATAAAAACGGTATTGTATTAATTGATTTTTTTAACGCTCACAAAGTAGCCAAAAACCTAGTTAAACAAGAAATAAAAAACATTGACAGCATTGAATTCAACATTAAAAGAGAAATAGATGATAATAAAATTATTAAAACAATAGCTTTTAATGACAAAAACAAAAACTTTTATTTCCAGGAAAAAGTCCAACTTTTAACGTTAGAAAATTTCAAATCACTCTTAAATAAAACTAATTTTAAATTAATTAAAACTTTTGGAAGTTATCAATTGACAGAATTCAATATAAACCAATCTGACAGACTCATTTTACTAGCTGAGAAAAAATGAACACCTCAACTTTATATATAATATTTTTTTCAGTTTTAGCTGTTGGAGTTTTAGCAGATTTCTTTCAAAGAAAAGTCAATTATCTTAATAAATACATTATACCTTTTGGAATTTCTTTTGTGCTCTCTTTAATTTTTATTCACATTCTACCTGAGCTTTTTCACACTAACAATAAATTAATCGGTTTGTTTTTTGTAATAGGATTTGCACTACAATTGTTATTAGAATTATTGTCTAAAGGCATAGAACATGGGCATATACACGCCCCTAAAAATCGAGTTGGCGCTAAATTATTATTACCATTAATGCTTGGTCTTTGCCTACATTCATTTATTGAAGGCATGCCTTTAATTTCTATTGAAAAAACAGCTCATATTCACCAAGGACATCATCATCATTCAAATGAAATAAGCGGTATTTATTTTATGATGATAATTGTGCACAAATTACCTATAGCAGCTATTTTAATGTTTTTCTTTATAAAGCATATTACAAAATCTTGGATAAGGTATTTAATGCTTATAATTTTTGCACTTACAGCTCCACTTGGGGCTTTATCAGGATATATACTATCTAGTTCCAGCGACTTTAACGAGCTAAGTATGTTATTATTATCTCTTTCAACAGGAATGCTGCTACATATAGCAACATTATTAGTTTTTGAGAAATACCACGATCACAAAGAAAAAATGATAAATATTTTTTTAATACTAGGAGGATTAGCTCTAGGAGTAATTTTCTATTATTAGTTTTTAACGATTAACTTACTTAACGATTTTTCATTACCGTATATTCTTAATAAGTAAAATCCTTTTTTCAGGTGGCCTAAAAACACCTTATTTTCATATTTCATTTGCTCAATTAAAGCACCTTCAATATTATAAATTTTCAAAAGCTTAGGATCCCTCAAATTCGTTTCAAAAAAAATAAAATCGTTTACGGGATTAGGGTAATAACGAAAATTTAAATCCTCAACATTAGGCTTAGAGACATGTAATTGGTCTAGATATTTCATCTCGATTATTATTCCAGCTTGCATTTTAACTACTAAAACAGGAACACCCTCACCATTTGCATACCATTCGTAAATTGTTAAAATTGGTCGATCAAAAGAAGAACCTATTCCAAACTGATCAATAAAGACAGTATCTTCTTGGTAAAGAGTTGTTTTAAGCCTAATTACATCGAATGATGAATATGGAGTATATAGCTGTCCCCAACCATCAACTTCAATTTTCCTATCAATCCACTGACCATAAGATCCTAATGAAGGAATTGTTGTTAAATAATTGGAAGTTGTAGAATCTGAAAACCCATAAACAAGTGGCAACGGGAAAATTTGATCTATAACGTCATATTTAACTGATGCTGGGACTCCATTAACATTTGCTCCAAAACCTACGACACTAAACGATGTATTTGAAACCTTATAGTAATCATACCTTTCAGACACTTCTATTGTCCCCATAGCAGAAATATCTTCTGCTTGTTGAGCATAAGTTGCTAAATAGTCTGAATACAAAAGAGGGTTATTAAAGAAAAATTGATATGCAATTGGAGTACTACTAACCGTAACAGTATTTACTGAATCTTGTGAACTGTAGTCTAAATTAGATATATCCCACGAAAAATTAGGTCCAGTTTGAGTTGCATCAAAAACAGGGTTTAAAATACTTGTGTAATAATAGCTTTGACCACTTACAGGTAAATCAGCATCATTTACATTGATTTGACTTGAAAAATAACAGGGAATAAACAAACTAAATAAAAATAGTTTCATAGGTATTTTATTAAACGTAAATATACGACTATTACTTTTTCTTATTTTAGCTGCCTGCATTTATAATAAATGGAAAGCTTATAGAGTTTATATGGGTATGTTTAAGAAAATTTGTTTAACATTTTTATCATTACTTTTTATTATTTCTTTAAAAAGTCAAGATAATTTCAAATCTAACGATTTAATTCAATTTAGCGGGGTTGTTATATCTAGTGACAGTCTAAAGCCTGTTCCCTATTGTAGTATAATTGACATAGCTACATTGAGAGGAACTACATCTGATCATTTTGGATATTTTTCATTTGTAGCTAGAAAAGGTGACACCTTGAAATTTAGTAGTGTTGGTTACAAAAAATCAAAATTCATTATTCCGGACACTTTATCAACCAACAAATATTCACTTATTCAACTCATGTATGAAGACACTATTCTACTAAAAACTGCAGTTATTTATCCTTGGCCTTCAAAAGAACAGTTTGCAGACGCATTTGTAAACACTAAAATACCAAACGATGATTACAAAAGAGCCCTAGCAAATTTAGAAAGAGCTGAGATGAAGGAAAGAATGGATGCTATTCCAATGAACGGAGCAATGAACTTTAAGTGGCAGCAACAACAAATTCAAAGTAAGCTTTATTATGCTGGGCAATACCCACCAAATAATTTAATGAATCCAATTGCATGGGCTAAATTCATAAAAGCATGGAAAAATGGAGACTTTAAGAGAAAAGATAAATGAGGTTTTTAATATCCATATTAATTTTATTAGGCTTATCAATTAACCCAACTTTTTCTCAAGAAATTAGTAAAGTTTATGGACGAATTGTTGATGACAACTTAAGACCTGTACAGGATGCTAACATAATTATAACTGGAACAAGATTAGGTACTATTTCTAATAAAGATGGTGGATTTGAGCTTAACACCCCTATAGATGGCAAATTCACTATTAGAGTTTCCCATGTTAAATTTCTGCCCAAGAGAATAAACATTGTACTTGAAAAAGGAGAACAAAAAGAAGTGCAAATTCAATTAGCAATACCAACTTTAGATGAAGTTGAGATTAGGTATACAGAACAAGGAACATCTCCTATTGAATCCATAAACAACATAGATGCTGCAACAATTTCTCTTCCATCTTCAAACATCGAAAGCTTACTACCTGCACTAGGTTTTGGTGTTTCTCAAAACAATGAACTATCTGCTGGTTATAATGTTAGAGGAGGTAATTTTGATGAAAACCTTATATATGTAAACGACATAGAAGTTTACAGACCATTTCTTGCCAGATCAGGTCAACAAGAAGGGTTGAGTTTTATCAATCCAAGTATGGTCAATAATATTTTATTTTCCGCTGGAGGTTTTGATGCGAAATATGGAGACAAGCTATCCAGTGTTTTAGACATCGAATACACAGAAGCTAGAAAATTTAACTCATCATTCATCACAAGTTTACTTGGCACACAGATTCATATTCAAGATAGAGTTTCTACAAGATTTAATTACAACACAAGTCTTCGTTATCGAAAAAATTCATACCTATTAAACTCTTTAGATACTAAAGGTGATTACAAACCAACTTTTTTAGATTATCAAGGTTTATTCAACTTTTATTTAAACGAAAATTGGAAAATGAGCTTTTTTGGAACCTACTCTAATAACAAATTTAGAGTTATTCCTTCAAATAGAGAAACAAACTGGGGAAGTATCAATGAAGCATTAAGGTTCACAGTTTACTATGAAGGTCAAGAAGTAACCCAATATGAAACATATATGGGTGCAATATCTATATCAAATGAACCCAATGACAATTTAAAACTAAAGTTTATATCATCAATTTATGAAACTCACGAAACTGAATATTTTGATGTCTTAGGAGAATATTTCCTTGATGAATTAGAAAGAGATTTAGGAAGCGATGAATATGGCGATGTTGCTTTTAACAGAGGAGTTGGTGCATTTTTGAATCACGCCCGCAATAAAATAGATGCTACAGTAATTAATGCCTATCATAAGGGTCATCTAATCAAATACAACCAAACTTTTGATTGGGGTGCAAAAGTGCAACATGAAATAATTTCCGACCAAATAAACGAATGGAATTTCATAGATTCTGCAAGGTTTAGTCTTAGTCATCCTCAAGACAGTATTGGCTATACAGATCCTTCAACAATACCCTATCAATATTTAACTCTTAGCAATAACATTAAAGCTTCAAATGCAATAGAAAGCAACAGAGTTTCTGGATATTTTCAAGATAGAGTTAAATTTTCCAAACAAAAACAAATTAGATTAACAGACACCAGCGCAACAAACAACTCTAGCACTGACACCCTGTTCAATGGATACAGATACTTTTCATTTACAGCAGGTGTTAGAGCCAATTATTGGAGTTACAATAACAAAGCTGTAATCTCACCAAGAATTAGTTTCCAACTGAAACCCGCCTGGTATTCTTATAAAAATGGTAAAATTTTTAGAGAGAATGTTGTATTTAGGTTTGCTACTGGATATTATTACCAACCGCCATTTTACAGAGCTATTCGAAATCTACAAGGAGAGTTAAACCCTAACATTAGAGCCCAAGAATCAATTCATTTTGTATTAGGGGGAGACTACATTTTTAAAATGTGGGACCGACCGTTTAAATTTGGAACTGAAATTTATTACAAACACTTAAGTGACATTATTCCATATAAAATTGATAACATTAGAGTTCGCTATTATGGTGAAAACAACGCTAAAGGTTATGCAACTGGAATAGATTTAAAACTAAATGGTGAATTTGTCAAAGGAATTGAATCTTATGCATCTTTAAGCTGGATGAAAACAGAAGAGGATATTTTGGATGACTATTATTGGACATATTACAATGCTCAAAACCAGGAAATAATAAACGGGTTCACAACAGACAACATAGCTGTTGACAGTGTAATAACATATCCTGGTTTTATAGCAAGACCCACAGATCAAAGAGTCTCATTTGCATTATTCTTTCAAGACCAAATGCCTGTAGAGTGGAATACAGAAAAAATAAAATGGAGCACTTTTAAAGTTAATTTAAACATGGTTTTCGGAACAAGACTCCCATATGGCCCACCTAGCGCTCAACGATTCTCAGACACACTAAGAACAGCATTGTACAGAAGACTTGACATTGGCTTCTCTAAAGACTTAATAAACAATGAAACAGATAGGTCTAAATTCAAAGAAAAATCAATTTTACATAAGATTAATCACATGTGGATCGCATTTGAAGTGTTTAACCTGCTAGACATTTCAAATACAACGAATTACACATGGATAAAAGATGTTACGGGAAGACAATATTCCATTCCAAATTTTTTAACCTCTAGAAGATTAAACCTAAAATTAGTCGTTCAATTTTGAAATCCTTAATAAAATCCATAGCATTTCTAATACTGATTATATTTATAACAAATTGTCATAAGTCTCCCAAATGCTGGGGAGATAAAGAGAAAAATTCTGGCATTATTGTTCGTTCTTTCAATCCTTGTGACAACTGCAATGTAATTGTAAATCCTGACAGTTCATATGTTATTAATTCATTAGAAGAATATCAACAGCTTTCAAACCTTGCACATAGTAATATTGCAATATGTCAATTCAATGAAATAAACTTCAACAATTACTCACTTTTAGGTAAGACAATTTTAGCATCATGTAAGTTTAAAATAATTAGATCTGTTGATAAGAATGAAACACAAAAAAAATACACTTACACCATTGAACTTTTACAATGTGGAAATTGTGTTGAGCAAAACAAAATAGACAACTGGATTTTAGTTCCAAAAATCCCTTCTGGTTATGATGTTGATTTCATTTTTATTAAAAAATAATAAACTAACTTTAGAATTTATAATTTTTAATCAATGCAAGAAACCAAAACTTTAATTTTAGACAGTAGCAAAGCTTCTCAAAAAATTAATCGTATAGCTTATCAAATTGTTGAAAATTATCACAATGAAGAAAAATTAACTTTTGTCGGGATATCTAATAAAGGGTTTTTATTAGCTAAAAGACTACAACATAAATTCTCTCTTATATGTGAGATTGAGGTTGAATTAACAGCTCTTAAAGTCAATAAAAAAAATCCACTTAATGATGCTATTTCAATACTGCCAGAAATTGACTTCAACAATAAAACAATAATTTTAATAGATGATGTTTTAAATTCTGGAAGAACTTTAATGCACGCAGCAAGTTTCATAACCTCTCAGGGAGCTAAGCAATTAAATACAATTGTTTTGATTGACAGACGACACAGAAAGTTCCCCATTAGGGCAGATTGGGTTGGGTTAACTCTATCAACTACCCTTCAGGAACACATTAGTGTAGAATTTACAGAAAACAAAATTGAAGCTTACCTTCATTAATGCTACAAAAAATCTACTTTTCCGTTAGCTAGTGAATAATAAGCTGGTTGAATTTTTAATTTACCCGAGTTTACAAAACCACTGATAATTTCACTGTTTTTAACTAGTAATTCTGCATTGTATTTAGCATTTGCCTTAACAACACTATTTACTTGAACATCATCAGCCAACTCAATTGAGGGAGATATATAGCTACATAAATGGTTCAAATTCTTACCATTATCGCCACCTTTAATTGTAGCTGTAACAGCACCACAGCTTTCGTGCCCTAAAACAACAATTAACTCGCAACCTATATTTGCAACAGCGTATTCAATACTAGCAATAGAGCTAGAATTAGCAATATTTCCAGCTACCCTAACAACAAATAATTCACCAATATTACAATCAAAAATCATTTCTGGAACTACTCTAGAGTCTGCACAGCTAAGTACAATGGCAAAAGGGTGTTGACCATCGGTTAATTTTTGTCTCAATAAAACATCACTTTTTAAATCTTCTTCATCTTTAATATATCTATTGTTTCCTTCAATAAGTCTAGATTCTATTTGTCCTTTATTCATAATTGTTAATTTATAATTTATTCAAAAAATTTAATGTATCTATATTGTCTGCGTAATCCCATAAAAAAGGTTCTTGTGCTTTACCAAATGGAACTCCATTTAAACCAACTATACATTGAATTTGATTTTCATGATGACTAAGAATTTTATTCACCTCTTCTGTTTGGTTATAAAACTCATAGTACAATGTTCCAATTGGAGAAAAAATCTCTTTATCTTCCTTTAAAATTAAAAAACCATTTTCAATAATTTCAAATTTGTCTAATAAAAATATTGCTTTATGATAATCATAATTATTAGCATACTTGTTATTGTTAATCACATCTTGCATGAAAAAAAACGCTTTAAAAAGTTTATTTAAATCATATCCTACAGGTAAAAATAATTTAGTAACATTTCTACAACCTAAGCCATAATATGTGAAAACATCTTTTGCTAATTCAACTAATTGCTCATCATTTTCTTCGCCATTAAGAACAGCAACTGAAGTTCGACTTTTTCTAATTATGTTCGGGTATTTACTAAAATAATCGTTAAAATATCTAGAAGTATTGTTACTTCCTGTTGCAATAACAGCATTAAAATCCTTTAATTTAGTTGAAACAAAGCTTATTTGATTAATTATATTATCATCAAATTTTGACATTAATTCTATAACCGCTGGTATTAAAACTGCATCGTCTGAAGACAACTTTATTAAAAGAGAATGACCTGAAATATATCCACAAATTATATCGTGAAAACCTACCATCGGTATATTTCCTGCACAAATTATGGCTACTTTCTTTGCGTCTGAATTGTTGTCTATTGAATACTTATTTAACCAAATTGAAAGGTTATCCATCTTAAAAGCATTAGCCCATGCATTTAGTGCTATAATAATCATGTCATAAGAAAACCATCCATTATGATTTTTTAATGTCGGTAATAAACTTTTAAAATCATTGTATTCATTTTCATTTAATCCAATTGAGTAGCCAGGCCAATTACCATCTTTTACTAATGATTCAAATATATTTCCAAGTTGAACAAGGGTTTCTTTTTTTTGATTTAAAGATGTTGTTTTCATTTTTCAAATTAACTTTGCACCAACAAATTTAATAACATTTATAAATGGCAATCAAAATTACAGATGAATGTATTAATTGTGGGGCCTGTGAACCAGAATGTCCTAACAATGCAATATATGAAGGTGGGGCTGAATGGAAGTTTTCTGAAGGCACATCCCTTAAAGGGACTTATACCGGAAAGAATTCAAAAATAGAAATAGATGCAGATGCTGTAAACGAACCTGTTGACATGGATGTATATTACATTGTTACAGATAAATGTACCGAATGTAAAGGTTTCCATGATGAACCTCAATGTGCTGCTGTTTGCCCTGTAGATTGCTGTGTTGATGATGAGAAATGGGTGGAAACAGATCAAGAGTTGTTAAATAAAAAAGACAGTCTTCACATATCTTAGGTAACTTCTTTTTCAAAATCTCGTTTGTTTATTTTAGGCACATTTTTTGAAATAAAAAACTTATGAAAGTTTATTTTTTATCAATAATTATTTTTCTTGGACTTCAATTTTTTGGTCAAAATATAAAATCATTAAAGGCTCACGAAGACACTTTAATTAACCTAATTAACAAAACAAGGTCAGAAACAGATTTCAAAAAAGCATTTATTTTAAACAATGATTTTGAAGCTCATTTGAGAAAAGTACTAAGATATGACGAAGCTTTTAATTTCCCTTTTGATTCGTTATCAAAACTAATAAGTACTGTAAAGTCTCCAGATAATTCTTTTAGAATATTTAATTGGAACATTGAGAAACCTAAACAAGAACAATTTTACTGCTGTTTAATAATGAAATATGACAATAAGAAAGAAGAATTTATTACTCTTAAACTTATCGACAAATCAGCTTCTGCCTTTGATCCGGAATATCTTTCATACTCAATAAATAATTGGTACGGTGCTTTATATTATTCAATTATACCAATAAAAAATGCAAGTGGCACAATTTACACTCTACTCGGTTGGGATGGAAACAATCAATTTTCTAATAAAAAAATTATTGAATCAATGGAGTTTCAGAAAAAAGACAATGTCAAATTTGGATTGCCAATTTTTAAATCTGAAGAATCTAAAACAAAAAGAAGAGTTATTTTTCAATACAACAAAAACTCTTACATGTCTTTAAAATACGCTAAAGACAGGAAAAAAGAATTAATAATTTTTGACCATCTTTCACCAAAATCTCCCCAATTAGAAGGCATGAAAGATTGGTATGTAACTGACCTTAGTTTTGATGCTTTTAAATTAGAAAACGGGAAATGGAAATACTTAAAAGACATTGATGCTAACACATTAAAACCCTATAAAGATAGGCCTTATAATTCTCCTTAATCTATTACTGATTCCCAAGTAAAAGCACATGACCAGTGTATTGATGAATACTGTTTGTTAGCTGGTCAACCACTTGTAATTTCCAAACATATGCATCTTGTTGAACTATTTCTCCTTTATATCTACCATCCCAACCATCATTGATATGGTGAGATTCAAAAATGAGCTCTCCCCATCTATTAAAAATATAAAATTCAAACTCTTGAACTTCTACTCCATTTACAACAGGTAAAAATATATCATTAATATTGTCATCACCTCCAGGTGTAAAAGCATTTGGAACATATACTAAAAAGACATCATTTATTTCTACTACATTACAGGTAGTAGACAAACACCCCTCAATACTAGTTGCATCAAGACAAACTTCATATGTTCCTTCTTGAGATCCATCAAAAGTATAACTTGGATTTTCTTGCGTGCTAGTAGCTGTAGAACCTTGAGTGTCGAAACTCCACAAATAATTAGTTGCTCCGGTACTATTATTAGTAAAATGAATTTCAGAATCCATAATTGTTGTAGGTTGAGGTCCATAAGTAAATGATGCATTTGGATAATCAAAGACACATATATATTGAGCTAAATCAACACTTGCAAGACAACCTTCTGTAGTTGTAATGCTTAAACCTACATCCCAACAACCAGGAGTTGTAAAAGTATGTGATACCGGACCACAATCATTACTTGTATTTCCATCACCAAAGTCCCAATTACACTGACTACCAGCTGGTAATCCAGTATCTATAAATGTAACTTCTAGAGGAGTACACCCTTCAAGATTATCGCCACTAAAACTAATAACAGGTATTGGAATAACAGTTATTGCAACACTATCACTAACTGAGGGTGTTTGACATCCATCCGTTACTGTAACAACATATGTTGTAGTAGCTGTTGGATTAACATTTTGATTCTGACCAAGACCAACTCCTTGATTCCAAGTATATGTGTAAGGACCTCCATCTCCACCATTTGCAAGAGCCGAAATAGCGGCATAATCGTCCATACAAATTGTTTGATCTGATTGAGCTTGTACATTTAAAGGTGGGTTAACGGTTATTGTCACACAATCATCTGATGAAGGACAATTGTTTTGATCTATAGCTGTAACACAATAAACCTGAGTTGTTGTGGGAGAAACAGTCATAGATTGAGTATTAATCCCATTATCCCAACTATAAGTATAACCACCTGAACCACCAGTGCAAGTTGCGTTTAATTGAGCTGATGCTCCAATACAAATAGTAGCACTAGATGTAGCTTGAATAACTACAGGATCAGGTGAACTCAATGTATCTACAACTATAACCTCACAACCAATAGCATCTTTAGCATAAAGTGTATATATTCCTGAACATAGATTATTAAAACTATTTGTAGGCTGATAGTTAATTCCATCCATGCTAAATAGTGTTGCGTTAGGTGCAAAAATAGTTAAGCTACCCGAACAATCTCCTGGGCATAATTCATCAACAATAGTAACGTTATCTATTACAATTGATTGAGGACCAACAACGACTGTATCTGTTGTTATTGCACACCCATTAGCATCTGAAACTGTTAGAGAATAATTACCAGAACACAAGTTTAGAGCTATAGGTAAATTGGGTGTTGGTTGAGAGGGTACCCAACTGTAATTATACGTTCCGGGACCAGTTCCTCCAGATGGAATAGAATTAATAACTCCATCGCAAGCACCAGCACAAGTTTCATCTGTAACACCTAAAGTTAAAATTAACTGCGGAGGTTCAGAAACAAGTATTGGTTGTGGAGTTGTTTGACAATTATTTAAGTCCTGTACAACTACACTATAATTACCTGCACATAGATTTAGGAAATCTCCAGAGACTTGAAAATTCACACCATTGTCTATACTATACTCATGTAAACCTGTACCTCCTTGAGACACAACATTTATTTGACCTATACATTCTTGATAGCAATTTAAATCCACTTTTGTAATGTTAGCTGTTAACCCTTGTGGTTCATTAACAACCACTTGAGCTGTTGCCTGACACCCATTATTATCTTCAACTAAAACATCATAAATTCCGGCACACAATGATGTGAAAATATTTTGATTTTGAAAATTAGTTCCGTTATCTATACTATACATAGTTGCACCCGAAGCATTTATTGAATTAATTCCATCACATAAACCTTGACAAGAAACATCAGAAGCATTTATTGAATTAATTACTGGGCCTGACTGATCTGTTAAATTTATCTGCCCAGCTACTTGACAACCTATATAATCTACTATTAAAACATCATAGGAATTAGCCATTAAAGCAGTAAACAAGCCGCTGGATTGAAAACTTAACCCATTGTCAATAGAAAATTGATAAGGAGCAATTCCATTACTAGCTGCAAGAGAAATCTCACCATTAGAATTACCACATGTAGACTGCACTATGTTTTCAACATAGACTAGGGTCTGAAACAGATACAACAACACTGTCTGTAGCTAAACAGCCACTTCCATAATCTAGACTTACAGTATATGTTGTTGTTTGGGATGGTGAAACATGTATTAGTAGAAGAAGTTGTAACTCCATTAGACCACAGAACATTTCCTAAATAAAAAACTCTGAAAAGTCAAGACTACCAGAATTATCGTCCGTACCAAGAAACTTGCATTCTGTTCCTGAAAAAGAGAAAAGCTTGAGAAGAACCACCATTAAAATAGAACTCATAAACATGATTAGGATTATAAGAAGCTGGTGGAACTGTGAGATTGAGTATGCTGGACTGGTTCCATTCCATTGCCAATGGAAAAGCAGGAATAGGAGGAATATTATTACATCCTTGATAAAACGAAAGCCCGCCATCTCTAACTTCACAAGGCATCCTGCTACCTGCAGTATAAAGTCCCACTTACAACTATATAATAATTCCCAGGTAAACTGGTGTTTATTGTAGAATAAGAAAAGGCAGCATCAAAAGTCATTGTGAATTGTTCTACTAATAAGCCATTTGTATCAGCAAATAATTCTACAGTATTTCCAATACAAATAGAAGTATCTAAACTCATGTCAATAATTGGTAAAGGGTTTACAGTAATGATTAAGTTATCAGTATTATCACAACCGTTTGCGTCTGTACCTGTAACAGTATACGTTGTAGTTCCCAAAGGAGGGGTAAATAAAACATTATCTAGAACCGAATTATTCCATGAATAATTTAAGCCCCCTGACCCACTAACGAGAACAGAAAAACCATCACAAACTATTTGATCTAAACCAGCATCAATAGATGGAAGAGAGGTAACAACAACATCAACTTGATCTGTATTAACACATCCAAGCAAATCAGTACCAGTTAGTGTATAGGTTGTTGTTGCTAATACTGGTGTGAATGGAGTATTATTTAAAACGCCATTATCCCAAGAATAGGTAGTTGCACCAGCCCCAATCAAAGTTACTAATGAACCATCATCACAAACCTGTAAATCATTTCCAGCAGAAACAATAGGCAATTGCTGCACTGTAACAACAAGATCATCAGTATAAACACAAAGAGGGGTGAAAGAAATATCATCTAATGCAAAATCGTTTCCACCAGATGCAGTACTTTGATTAACAATACATATTGTTGCACTTGTATTTGCACCAGAATTCCATGTTTCAAAGAAATTTTCCCAAATACATCCAGCATTTACAGGGTTAAAATTAGCTCCTATTTGAATACCATTAATGTAAAAAGAAAGCTCAGCAGGATTTGTAGCATCAAAATTCATTAACCATGTTGAAAATTCAAAGTCGGTATTTGGAGTAACATTAAATGTTTGGCACCAAACATCTTGATTAGCTATAGATGAACCATTAACAACTAACATGTTTCCTGTTCCAGTTGTATGATCTGTACAAGGTGAAAAATTATTATGAACTAAGCTTGGAGAGGTTGTAACAGCGTAAGTGCCAGGATCAGAAAGCAATCCCCATGCCCCGCCAGTTCCTGGAATATAACTCGTGTTAAAGTTTTGAGAACCTAACTCAAAATCGCCATTAGAAACCATGTTTAATCCATAGTTTGTAACATCAACAGAATAAGTCCCACTTGAACTAACATTTAAAGTTTGGTTAGTTGAGTTATCACTCCACAAATAACTTGTAAATCCCGAACCTGGGTCTAAAGTAACTGAATTACCTAAACAAATAGTTGTGTCATTTCCCAAACTAATGGATGATGAATTTATAGTGATTGTTATTGGTTCTTCATCTGAACAAGTCAAGAAATTATCATAAGCATACAAAATAATATCTGAGCTTATAATATCTCCTGGTTGGTATATTGTTCCAGTACCATTAGAGGCACTATAGTACTGTTGATTTCCTGATAAATTTGATCCAAAAATTGAGGGAAGACTATACTGTCCACATGTTAGTATTGTAGGAAAAGGAGTAATACTTGGCATAGTAATTACTGAAACATCTAACTGATCTATATTAGTACAGTTATTAAGGTCAGTTCCTGTGACTGTATAGGTTGTTATTCCAAGAGATGGTAAGAAAGGTATACCATCTGTTATACCATTATCCCAAGAATAATTAACAGCTCCTGCACCATTTAGTGTTACCATTGTACCATCATCACATACAGTTTGGTCAGTTCCCGCTATTACTGTAGGCAAGGCATTAACTGTTACGTCTACTTGATCTGTATTAGTACAGTTATTAACGTCAGTTCCTGTTACTGTATATGTTGTTGTTCCAAGAGATGGTAAGAAAGGTGCACCATCAGTAATACCATTATCCCAAGAGTAAGTAACAGATCCTGTACCAATAAGTGTTACCATAGTCCCATCATTACAAACTGCCTGATCTGTTCCTGCACTAACTACAGGAAGTGCATTGACTGTTACATCCACCTGATCTGTATTTGAACAACCATTGGCATCTGTTCCTATTACAGTAAATGAAGTTGTACCTATTGATGGTATAAATGGAACTCCATCGACAACTCCATTATCCCAAGTATAGCTAACAGCCCCTGAGCCCGTTAATGTTACAGTTGTTCCATCATCACAAACAATTTGATTCGTTCCTGCAGAAACTGAACCTGAACTACCAGAATTAATAACAATATTTTCAGTTATAGAAGAATTACAAATAGCATCATTAACTGTCACACTGAAGTTTCCTTGACAAAGATTTGAAATTGAAGTTGTTGACTGATTTCCTGGGTTCCAAGAATAAGTATATATACCACTTCCTCCAGAAGGTTGTATTGACGCAGATCCATCACAAGCTCCAGGACATGTTTCATCATTAGATATCGGAACTGATGACAAGGGACCAAACAATTGTACAAACTCAGTATGAGATGAAGGACATGGGCCTGCAATAGTAGCTGTTATAGCATAAGTTCCTGGTGTTGTGTAGGAATGATCTGGTGGATTATTTCCAGTGTATGTTGTTCCATCTCCAAAATCATAAATAGGGACACCCAATGAATTGTCATTTATAGAAACTGTAACAGAAGATGCACAAGTAACTCCTGTAGGTGAAATAGTAAAATCTGCATCAGGAGCAATCTCAGCTGTCATTCCAGGTAAAAAAGCAAAATCCATAAACCCTACACCACCACCTGTATAATAATCCATAACAATTGTATAGGTCTGTCCTGCAGTAATAACTATTGGGCTACAAAATTCACCACAAGCACCTCCAAGCCCATTAGTTGGACATGCAACACAAGAACTTGGTCCCATTCCAGAGGGATTACCACTTCCCAAATCATAATTATAATTACAGGCTAAAGTGGGTCCTCCAATAGAATTACATCCATTTGCTGAAGTATTCCACATGGCCCAATCTAATTCTACACCATTAGCTCCTGCACCTGTTGGAGTTGCCATGAACTCTAAGGTTCCTGTTTGTGTACAGGTAAAAGTAAACCAAACATCGGCTTGAACAGAAGACCCAAAACAATCAGGTGTAACACCAGATGGGGTTATTTGTGTCATATCAACAGATGTAAGTGCTGCTTGATCACATAAAGGAATAGCTCCAGCACATCCGTTACCACCACCAGCTTGAGGTGCTGTTGAAGTAACACAAAAATCAAAACCTCCCTCATTTCCTTGATTTGACATAACACCTATCCATACTTGTGTGCCAGCAGGAATTCCCCACCCTGTTGTTAAAGTACCTGTACCAACTATAGTATTACATGTTTCAAGTGTAGCACCACAACCACCAGTATAAATCACTATTTCTGGATTAGTTAATCCTTGAGGAATTACGTCAAAAACATTGTTAGCTCCGTTAGAAACATATGTATACCAAACTTCATTATTTACATTAGGCAAAGGGTTACAATTAGCATAACCTGTATTAGAGCTTGTTGCATTGACTGTAGTTCCTGTTACACAAACATTTCCAGCAGCGTTGAGTGTTAAAACTGTAGCTGTTGCACAATTATCAGATTGAGAAAAACTATTTACCCAAGAAAATAAAATAAAAAACAGAAATATGCATATTCTATTATTCATGCTCAATATTTTTAGAAGAGATGTAAGCAATTCTATCTAAACTTTTAAAATTTGGTGTTTCAATTGTTTCAAAAGAAAGAATCATTATTCGTGTATTTGAATTTAAATAATGATAAACAACATTCTTTGAACTTCTTTGTTCTTGAATAATTGAATATATGGAAAGCTCAACAGCTGGTAAAACTCTTGTATCTATCATTTGAATCTGATAAGTACCTTCCAAAGAAGCACCTAGTACTATTAATTCTTTAACTTTAGATTCCGATAAATTGGATTGCCCGTAAGAAATGTTAAATACAGGGACAAGAAAAAATAAGAAAAAATATGCTTTATTTATCATCTTTAGTTTAGTAATAAGACGTAATTAAAAGGGCGAAGTTGCTACTTTCTGCTTTTACTAAAGATAATAAATATTCTGAACTACTTCAAAAGCAATACATGGCCTACATATTCGTGTATATTACCAAATGCTTCATCAGTAACAACTAGTTTCCAAACATAGGCATCTTGTTGAGACATTGCACCTTGATAAGTTCCATCCCATCCTTCACCAGGATAATAAGATTCATAAATCAATTCTCCCCATCTATTAAACACGTAAAACTCATAATCTGAAATATTTACTCCATTTACTACTGGCATAAATTCATTATTAATTAAATCAGAACCACCGGGTGTAAAGGCATTTGGCACCCAAACAAGAAAAACATCATTAATAACCACTGTATTACATGAAACATCTGTACAACCAAAATCATTTTCAACTTCTAAACAAACTTCATAAACACCTTCAGTTTCATTGGGGAAAGTAAAGCTAGGATTTTCCGAAGTACTAGAAGATGTACCAATTCCGTTTTCAAATGTCCATAGATATGAAGATGCATCTAGACTCTGATTATTAAAATCTATTGTAGTATTCATTATTGTAGTGGGTTGTGGACCATAAGAAAAAGATGCTGTTGGATAGTCATAAACGCATACATACTGTGTTTGAGTAAATGAAGAAGAGCATCCGTCTGGCGTAATAATAGATAATGAAACGTCCCAACATCCAGGAACGTTGTATGAGTGATTTACAGGACCACAATCTGTACTAACATTTCCATCACCAAAATTCCAAAAACATTGAGAACCTGCAGGAACATTTAACTCATTAAAAGTAGTTGTTACAGGAAGACAACCACTTAAATTATCACCTGAAAAACTAATTGAGGGAATGGGGCTAACAGAAATTGTAACAGAGGCAGAAACATCGGGAGTTTCACAACCATCAGATGCAGTTACTGTATAAAGAGTTGTTGCAGATGGAGACACATTATGACTCTGCCCAGATCCTAACCCTTGATCCCATGAATAAACATAAGGACCTCCATTTCCGCCAGAGGCTAGGGATGAAATACTCGTACTGTCTCCCAAACAAATTAATTGATCACTAAAAGCTAAAATGGATAAATCTTGATTTACAGAAACAGTTAAACAAAGCTGATTGCTCTCACACCCATTTTGATCAGTTCCTGAAACGCAAAATATTTGATCACTTACTGGTGACACAGCTATATTTTGAGCTTGACTTCCGTTGTCCCAATCATAAACGTAACCACCGGCACCACCGCTGCAAAGGGCGCTTAATTGAGCAGTACCTCCAACACAAATTACAGTATCACTAAACGCTTGAATATTTATCGGGGATGGCCCTGTGATTGATGTAGTATCTGATGACAAACAACCCGAGGCATCTTGAACATATATGGTGTAGCTTCCAGCACATAAATTGGAAAAAGCATTTGTTGCTTGAAAATTTACTCCATCTAAACTATATTGAGTAGCTCCAGTAGCATTTATCGAAATAGAGCCTGTACAATCTCCACCACAAAGTTCATTAGTAGTAATAACATTATCAATAGTAACCGCTTGAGGGCCAGCTATCAAAGTATCCTCTACAACTGTACAACCATTAGCATCAGTAACTGTTAATGAATAATTTCCAGTACATAAATTTGAAATTAAAGGGCTTGAACCTAAGCTTGGTGACCAATTGTAAGAATAGGTACCAGGACCTGAGCCCCCAGATGGAATGGAGTTTATCATTCCATCACATGCACCAAAGCAAGTTTCATTTGTAACTCCTAAAATCATGGAAAGAACAGGTGGCTCAAGAATTGAAACTGGTGTAGGTGTTGTTTGACAACCATTACCATCTTGCACAATTAAATCGTAATTACCTGCACACAAGCCCGTAAATAATGAGTTTGCTAGCCATGTAACTCCATTATCAATGCTGTATTGATAAGATCCATTTCCACCAGATGCAGAAAAATCAATCTCACCAGTACAATCACCAAAACACAAGGGATCTATAGTTAAAAAATTTGTTGATAGAACAACCGGCTCACTTACTGTCTCTTGATCAATCGCCTGGCATCCATTGTTATCTTCAACAACAATATCGTAAGTTCCAGCACACAAGTTGTTAAAAGTATTTGAAGCATTGAATGAAAGACCATTGTCAACACTAAATAATGTAGCACCAGTAGCATTAATTACAATCGAACCATCGCAATTACCAAAGCAATTTACATCAACATTAACTGTTGAATTTATTACTGGACCCCCCTGGTCTGTAACGTTAATTTGACCACTTACTTGACAACCCAATGCATCAACAATTAACACATCATAAGTTCCAGAAAGTAAATTCGTAAATAACCCAGTATTTTGGAAAGAATTCCCGTTATCAATTGAATATTGAACAGGAGCAACTCCATTACTTGCAATTAATTCAATCTCACCATCTGGATTACCACAAGTTGATTGAATAACATTTTCAACATAAGATAAATTAGAAAAAGAAATTGTTACATTATCAAAATCTGTACACCCTAAAGTATTGTCTTCTGTCCAAATGTATGTAAAAGAGCCAGGGTTAATAACTGTAACAGTAGCATTAGGATCGTTTGGTGATGGTGTAAAACTTCCCGAACCGGTCCAAGTACCAATACCAAAAGAAGGTGTAGCAGAAAGGGTATAAGATAAAGAACCACATATTGTATCATCTATACCTGCACTTGCTGTAGGCAGTGCAACAAAAGGGCCACCATTAATAGTATGAGGACATCCATTATCATCAACAACATCAAAGGAATAAAAGTCACCGTTTTGCAAGCCAGAAATTGTAATAGTTCCTCCATTTGGAGCTGTATTACTAACAAAAGATGCTGATGAAGGCTGCAAGTTACTTGCTGTAAAATTACCTCCAAATAATTCAGGGTAACCACCACTTATTACCACATCAACTAGACCAGTCTGACAATTAGGAGTTACAGTACTAACAATAGGACTTAAAAAAGTAACCTGAGTAATATCCCCTAAATCCCAACAATTTGAATTAACAATATAATTCCCCAAAATAGGATCATAATGGTAAAGAGTGATTGGGGCAAAGTACAATTCTTGAGTTGGAAAAGTTGTTGCACCTCCATTTAAGTCATAAACAGAAGTTGTTCCATCATTATTTTGTGTGATGCTATTTGGATTTGGAATAAGAGTTAAAAAACAAGGGTCAAGACCTGGGAAAAGGCCTATAGTTGGAGCACAAGAATAAACCAAATATACAAGAGCAGGTTGATATGAAAAACCGTTAATTGGTCCCAAATCATCAGGGTTTGAAAAATCATTGTTGGTATTAATGGTTATTTGATCATTTTCACAAAGTATATAACTGTTAATTCCATCACCTGTTTGTGTAACAGTTGTTGTTCCGGCATCAGCAGCACATCCACAATTTATAGTTGTTTGCTGAGCACATGATTGAAACCCAGAAAAATAATAATCTATAGTATAAGGATTTGCTGCAGGATTTAATCCACTTACGGACCAACCTTGAGGACTATTGAAAGGTGGGTTAATAATTGTATCAATTACATTTGTTCCATCGCTTATAGAAACAACCAAAGTTCCACCTACATTATTTGGATTTGTAAATTCAATTGTTCCATCAACTGCTCCACCACCTACTACACAATTAGAAGAAAAGAAAGTTATTGGAGGAGGTGCCTGAACAGATCCTGTTATTGTACAGGAAGGTTCGTCAGTAAAAAACGCTGTCATTGAACAAGGTTGACCGTCCTGAGTTAACCCAGTGAATGAATAAGTTTGAGGAGATGTAAATGGTGCATTAAAGACTTCCTGAAAACCAAAGCAATTTTGAATAATTAGCTGCCCTGTTGTTGGAGGATCAGTAAAAGAAACTTCACCAGACATGTCATATTGCAAAAACGGAGTATTGTAACAGTTAGTCATAAGGGCAGTAATTCCATCCATAGTACAATTATTACAAACTGGACCAGTAGCTAATGTTACAGAAGCGGAAGAAACGCAACCATTATCATCTGTAACCGAAACAGTATAAGTACCAGGAACTAAGTTTGATGTTGAAGTATTACCAGAAGCATTATTATTATCAGTTGACACAGTGTTTCCAGTAGCATTTTCAGTAATTATAAAATCCCAGGGACCATCAGTTCCTTGAACTGTAGCATCTATAGAACCAGAGTTATCGCCTAAACAAATTTCATTTACTGGAACTAGAATGGGAGGTAAACAACAAGCAATTGAAGAACTAAATGTTGTTACAGGATCACTATCACAAGCAAGATTTGTCCAACTACCTGTTTCACCATCAGCAAGAACATCAATTGAAGCACCTAAATCCGCACCATTAGCTAAAGGAGGACAGTTTCCAGCTGTAGCTTCCCAACAAAACTGCCAATTAAGACCACTACCCTGACAGTTATCACCATAATTATCAGTCGGATCACCATTAGGATTATTAAATAGATCACCATCAAAGAAAAAACCATCATAAGTATTCCCATTAGAACCAGTAACATTAGTAAACCAACCCCATACACCAGGACCACCATCACAAGTAGCTGCTGAGCTAATAACTGTAATCGGACCCCAACCGGCACCCATAGTTGGGACAACTCCATGAATCCAATTGGTGTTGGTTTGTTCCCACTCAGTAATTGTGTAGCAAAAAGTAACAGTAGTTCCAGATAAATAAGTTCCGTTAACTGGAGCAGGATTTACTGATAAACTTCCAGAAACTAAACAATCATCACAACCAATATTATTCTGTAAAGTCAAATCAAAATTGCCTTGATCCAACTCATCTCCACCACTAATTTGCAAGTAATAAACTTGACCAACAACAAGTTGATCAAAATTGACATTTAAATTACCCCCAGCACCAACTTCACACCCAAAACCAGTTAAGGCACCACATGCACCAGAGTACAAAGCAACATTTGGGGTGATTTAAACCAGCAATATTTACATCTAAATTGTTTCCTGTAGCAGTGAATGAATACCACACATCTGCAGCAGGAGAACTCATATCAACACCCGTTCCCTGACAATTAACAAGTGTAGTGTAAGGGTTTTCAGCTACTGCACCAATATTATTTAGATTGAATGTTAAAGGGGTTCCCAGACCAGTTCCATTTGGACCATTACAACCAGATGGAGTATTTAGTGTGCCTAGATCTACAGCACCAAAACAATCATCATTGGCAACTTGACTTAATAATATAGAGGGTAGTAAAAAACAAAAAATTAATAGTTTAATTTTTTTCATTTAGATACAGATTTTTTTTGTTCAATAATATGTCCATTTGAATTAATGACAAATAATGTATTATCATCAAACTGATTTTGTTTGGATTGAATTTTTCTTTCATCATATGAGATGTTTCTTTCAATTAATTCTTCTGCAGATAAAAGTTCAATAACAATATCGTTATCGAAATTTAAAACTCTTCTATCTTCTTTCAATCTATAACGGTCCCAATCTGCCTTTTCAAAAGATGTAAGAAAAAATTCTGTCACATTTTGCAAACCTTTAGAAATAACATATTTTTTTTCGACAAGCTTGCTTGAAGAAGATTGCGAGAAGCCTATAGCGGAAAATATTAGAAGAAAAATTAAAGCTGAAAATTTATTCATAATTAGAAATTTAATAACAATATAACGTATAAATTATCAATGGTTGCTAAGTAATCAACATCACATAAAAAAAATCTTAAAAACTTTATGCAAAATAAACAATAAAGAGCATTATAAATTCCCTTTTTTTATGAACTTTGCCCAAAATTATTAACCATGAATAAAGTTCACAATTACAGTGCTGGTCCTTGCATACTACCAGAAGAAGTATTTCAAGAAGCAGCTGAATCAGTTTTAAATTTTAATAATAAAAACTTATCTCTTATTGAGATGTCTCATAGAAGTGCAGATTTTGTTGAAGTGATGGATGAAGCTAGAGAATTAGTAAAAGAAATTTTAAACGTTCCTGAAAACTACGAAGTTTTATTCCTTCAAGGTGGAGCAAGTCTCGGATTTTTAATGACTGCTTACAACATGATGAGAGAAAATAAAAATGGTGGATATATTGTTACTGGTGCATGGGCTAAAAAAGCCGCTAAAGAAGCTGCATTTATGGGTACATCCTCAATCATTGCTTCATCTGAAGATAAAAACTTTAACTACATCCCTAAAAATTATGAAATTCCCAACAATTTAGATTATTTACATTTCACTTCAAACAATACAATTTTTGGAACTCAATTCAAAGATCTCCCCAAATCCGAGTCTTCCTTTGGTTTGTGACATGTCTTCAGATATATTCTCTAAAAAAGTTGATGTTGACAAATACGATTTAATCTATGCTGGTGCACAAAAAAACATGGGTCCAGCTGGAACAACTTTATACATTGTGAAAAAAGATGTTCTTGGAGCTTCTTCAGTTCCTATTCCAACAATGCTTGATTTAAAAACTCATTCAGCTAAAGATTCAATGTTCAACACACCTCCTGTTTTTGCAGTTTACACATCGATGCTAACATTGAGATGGCTTAAGAAAAATGGTGGCATTAAACACATCGAAGCTTTAAATAACGAAAAAGCAGCATTGATTTACAACGAAATAGACAGAAACACACTATTTGAAGGCACTGCAAACATAGCTGACAGAAGTAACATGAATGCAACATTTGCACTTAACAATGAAAATCTAAAATCTGAATTTGACAGTGCTCTAGTATCAGCAAACATTAGTGGTCTTAAAGGACACAGATCCGTTGGTGGCTACAGGGCATCAATGTACAATGCTTTACCACTTGAAAGTGTTAAAGTTTTAGTAGACTTAATGAAAGAATTTGAAAATAAACTTGCTTAATAATATAAATTATGAATGTACTTGCTAACGATGGCATCTCCAAGTCGGGTGTGAAAGCACTAGAAACAGCTGGCTTTAACGTATCTACAGATACAATTGCTCAAGAAAATCTTATTGAAGAAATAAACAAACAAAACTTTGAAGTTCTATTAGTTAGAAGCGCTACAAAAGTTAGATCAGATATTATTGACGGTTGTCCTAACTTAAAATTAATTGGAAGAGGCGGTGTTGGTCTTGACAACATTGATGTTAAATATGCAAATGAAAAAGGAATAGAAGTAATAAACACACCAGCAGCTTCATCTCAGTCTGTTGCTGAACTTGTTATGACTCATCTTTTTAGTATTTCAAGATCTGTTTTTGATTCCAATAGAAATATGCCCAACTCTTCAAATGGAGATTTTAAAGTTTTAAAGAAAAAATATGCTAAAGGGGCAGAACTTAGGGGGAAAACTTTAGGCATAATTGGTTTTGGTAGGATTGGTCAATTTACTGCACAATATGCAATAGGTTGTGGCATGAATGTAATTGCTTTTGATCCTTTTATTGAAAACATTTCTATTGAACTAAAAATAGCAAATCAAACTATAAATGTCCCCATAAATATGGTAGGCATGAATGAATTATTGAGTAGTTCCGATTACATATCATTACACGTTCCAATGCCTGCAGACGGAAAAGCTATTATTGGTGACGATGAATTTGACAAAATGAAAGATGGGGCTAAAATAGTTAATGCTGCCAGAGGAGGAGTTATTGATGAGGACGCTCTTTTAAACGCATTAAATAACGGTAAAATAGCTGCTGCTGCTTTAGATGTTTTTACTGGTGAACCTTCTCCTAGGTTAGATTTATTAACTCACGAAAAAATATCTTTAACACCTCATATTGGTGCCGCTACATCAGAAGCACAAGATAGAATTGGAACTGAACTTGCAGACAAAATTATTAGTCGATTTGGTTGATACTTACATGTAAAAATCATTAAAATGGCAAAAATCTTACCTTTTAAAGCTGTTAGACCTAAAAGAAGTGTAGCTAATCTGTTGGCTTCAAGACCATTTTATACATATAAAAAACATTTATTAGAAGCTAAACTTGAAGGAAACCCATTCACCTTTTTACATGTTATAAATCCTGAATTCAACAAAGAAGATCGAACAGAACCAAATTCGAAAGAGAGGTTTGAAAAAGTTTTCTCAAAATATAATGAATTTAAAAGTTTAGCTTATTTACAAAAAGAAGAAAAAGACAGTCTTTATATTTACAGGCAAACAACTTCATTTGGGGTTTTTACAGGAATAATAGGTGGTGCAGCTGTTAAAGATATAGAGAACGGCACAATTAAGCCCCATGAAAAAACTTTATCTAAGAGAGAAGAAACTTTTAAGCTTTACTTAGACACATGTAAATTTCATGCAGAACCTGTTCTATTATCTTATCTTGAAAATAAAAACATAGACCTCATTATTAAAAAATACACTTCTTTAAGACCTGAATACGAGTTTTCAACTACAGATTTAAAATCACACGAGTTGTGGGTAATTAATTCAAAAGATGATATGAATTTTCTTATTGAAGAATTCAAACACATCAATGACATCTATGTTGCAGATGGTCATCATAGAATTGCATCATCTAAACTTTACAGTGAATCAAAAGAAACTAAAAATGAAATTGCACATCACTTTTTATCATTTTTCATTAGTGAAAAATCTCTAAAAATATTTGCATACAATCGTTTTATCAAATCAATTGGCAATTTAAAAGCTGAAGAATTTATCACAAAAATAGCTTCACACTTTACAGTGGAAATAATGAAAAGTGCCTTTCAACCAAATAAAAAACATGAAATAGGTATGTATTTTAATGGTAAATGGTACAATCTTGTTGCAAAACCATCATCTTACATTGAAGATCATCCGACTTCATCCTTAGATACACAGATTTTATCTGAATTAATTTTAGACCCTATTCTTGGCATAAAAGATTTAAAAACTGACAACAGGGTTGATTTTGTGAATGGCGCAAGAGATCTTAGCAACATAATAGAAATGGTAGACAACAGTGATAATGGTGTAGCATTTGTTCTTTATCCTCATGTTTTTGAAGAGATAAAAAGAGTTTCCAACTCAAAAAAATCAATGCCTCCAAAAAGCACTTGGATTGAACCAAAACTTAGAAGTGGGTTAACAGTATATGAACTTTAATTAGTTAACGAGTTCTTTAACCTTGTCTGCAGCCTCTCTAAGTGTAATCGCTGAATGAACATTTAAACCAGAATTATCAATAATGGATTTTGCTTCAACAGAATTGGTTCCCTGAAGACGTACAATAATTGGAACTGGAATGTTTCCAATGTTTTTATACGCTTGAACAATTCCATTTGCTACCCTATCACATCTAACAATTCCACCAAAAATATTAACAAGGATACCTTTAACATTAGGGTCTTTTAGAATAATATTAAATGCTTTCTCGACTCTGTCAGCATTAGCTGTTCCTCCTACATCTAAAAAGTTAGCAGGATCTCCACCACTTTGTTTTATAATATCCATAGATGCCATTGCTAGACCAGCACCATTAACCATACAACCAACATTACCATCAAGGTTAACATAATTTAATCCAGCTTGATCTGCTTCAACATCAATAGGATCCTCTTCTTCTAAATCTCTCATCTGAGCATATTCAGGATGCCTATATAAAGCATTATCATCTAAAGAAACTTTAGCATCAACAGCAATTATTCTATCATCGCAGGTTTTTAAAACTGGATTAATTTCAAAAAGGGAAGCATCACACCCTTCGTAAGCAGAATAAAGAGATTTAACAAATTTCATCATCTCTTTAAAAGCTTTCCCTTCTAAACCTAAATTAAAAGCTATGTTTCTACACTGGAAAGCTTGAATTCCAACACTTGGATCAATTTCTTCTTTAAATATTAAGTGTGGAGTTTTCTCAGCAACTTCTTCAATATTCATTCCACCTTCTGTAGAATACATAATAATATTTTTACTAGTATCTCTGTTTAAAAGAACAGACATGTAAAACTCACTAGTTTTATCAAAATCAGGAGCGTAAGCATCCTCAGCAATTAGTACCTTATTTACTTTTTTACCTTTATCAGATGTTTGTGCTGTAACAAGGTGCCCTCCCAATATGCCTTTAACTGCGCTTTCTAATTTATCAATACCTTTTGCAATTACAACTCCCTTAGAGCCTGTCTCAGTTACTGTTCCTTTACCTCTACCACCAGCATGTATTTGAGCTTTAACAACAAACCATGAAGTTCCAGTTTCTTCAGAAAGTTTATTAGCAGAACTAATAACATTTTCTAAACTAGACACTACGTTTCCTTCTTGAATTGAAACACCATACTTTTTAAGAATGGATTTTCCCTGATATTCATGTAAATTCATAAGTAAATTTTAATTATCACCAAAAATATAAATACTTGAGAAAGAAGCAATCTAAATAATTATATTTTTAAATAGTTTTTAACATAATGCATACATTTAAACTTTATTTTACAATCTTGAATTTGCAAACACACCATATTAGTTCAAACACAAATGATTGAAACAAAAAATATTCATAAAAAATTCAGCAATTTACATGTACTTAAAGGAGTTGATTTAATTGTAAATAAAAGAGAAATTATTTCGATAGTTGGTGCAAGTGGAGCTGGAAAATCAACACTTCTTCAAATTATTGGAACTCTTGAAAAACCAGACACAGGAAATGTTTTTTTTGAAGGTCAAAATGTTTCAAATTTCAAAAAAAAAGAACTCGCAGAATTTAGAAATAAAAACATAGGGTTTGTTTTCCAATTCCATCATTTACTTCCTGAGTTTAATGCCTTAGAAAATGTGTGTATTCCTGGGTTTATTGCTAAAAAAAGAAAGAAAATTGTTGAAGAAAGAGCAAAAGAGTTATTGATTAAACTTGGACTTGAAAACAGGTTAGAGCACAAACCAAATCAGCTTTCAGGTGGTGAGCAGCAAAGAGTAAGTGTTGCAAGAGCTTTAATTAACAATCCGCTATTAATTTTAGCAGATGAACCAAGCGGAAACTTAGATTCTAAAAATGCAGAAAGCCTTCATGAAATATTTTTTGAACTTAGAGACACTTTTGATCAAACATTTATAATTGTTACTCATAACGATAAGCTTGCAGAACTTGCAGACAGGAAATTAACAATGTCAGACGGTCAAATAGTTTAAAACTTTAAAAAGAAGGACAAGAAATAGGTCTAAACTGTTTCTTTTTAGGTTTGCAGTTAAAGTTTAAAGCTAAAGAAACTTCGTGTGAACCACCAGAAATAATAGATATTTTAGATAAAGTTACATCATAGCTATATCCAACTTTTATCATATCAGATTCTAAACCTAAAGTTAAAATAAATGCATCTTTATTTCTATACCAAACTCCACCAACCAAAGCACCCTTTTTAACATAGACACCCATATTTAATTGTTGTGAAGTACCTTGTCTTGTATATAAAATATTTGGAGATATTGATTCCTCTTTTTCAGAGTACAAAGAACCACCAGAACCTAAGGGTAAAATAGCACCAATGTGACCCGTCAATTTCATTGGAAGAGTAGATTCTACATTATCTATAAAAGATTCGTTTGGAGTTGTCAAATGATGAGCCGCAAAGCCAAAATAAAACTGTTCGGTATATCCTACAACTCCAGCACTAAAATCCATGTTATTTACAGGTTCATCTTTTCTAACCTGATTGGTTTGATAAACAAAACCTCTTCTTGCGTCTATCATATCACCAAAGGTAAGCCGATCCCAATCAACAGCTTTTTGATAATAAGACCCTTCCAGACCAAAATTAACAGAGAACTTTCTTGTAACTTTTAAATGGTAAGAATAAATTAAGCTTGCTCGTGTTGTAGTTAATGTATTAGCAGCATTATCATTTAGAAAAATCAACCCTAAGCCACCTCTTAAAGCATCAACTTTTTGATCATAGGCGGCCGCAGTAGTTACAAACTTTCCTGATATGTTCGGCCATTCATTTCTATGGTTCATAACAAAACGAGGACATATTCTAGAACCTGCAAAAGCGGGATTTAAGTAAACAGGATTTGAATAAAATTGAGTAAACTCAGGATCTTGACTAAAAACTGAAGTTTGAATTAAAAACAATGAACATGTCATTATTATTAGATTCAAAGTTTGTTTATGTATTTTTTTTATCAAAATATACTTTCAATTTTCAGTTCATAATAACCCATGATGAAAATGGGGGGTATTAAAATCTACAAATAATCTTTTTATACTAAAACAATCAAAAGATGTTACTAAAAAGATTAAAATTTGCAATTATATGGTAACAAACATAAACAAATATTCACTAAATATGAATATTACATTAATACAATTACTATTAAAGTTTAATAACGACTAAAATTGATAATAATTTAAATATTCAAGAAAAGTCTAAAAAAATTCACATATTTGAAAACTATATCTTTGACAAAAGGTATTATAAGTTTTATATTACAAGTTTATTAAATACAATTATTCACTAAAATCAAATAAAAATGAGTGATTTTCCTTGGCTGAAAAGCTATCCAGAATTTGTCAATAAAGAAACAGATTTATCTCATGAAAATCTTGTATCTATTTTCGACAAAGCTGTGTCTCAATTTGGAGATGCAACTGCATATAAAAACATGGATGTTGAAATATCTTTCAATGATGTAAACAAGCATGTTGACGCATTAGTTTGGTACTTGCAAAACAAAACAAACCTAAAAAAGGGAGATAAAATTGCACTCCAAATGCCAAATCTCTTGCAGTATCCCATTGCAATTTTCGCCTGTTTAAAAGCTGGCTTAGTAATAGTAAACACAAATCCATTGTATACAGCAGAAGAAATGCTTCACCAATACAATGACTCAGGTGCTAAAGCAATTATTATTTTAGAAAATTTTGCTTTCAACCTAGAAAAAATACTCTCAAAAACAAAAATTGAAACGGTAATTACTACTACAATTGGAGATATGCTTGGTGGCCTTAAGGGGACAATAGTAAACTTTGTAATTAGAAAAATCAAAAAAATGGTTCCCGCCTACTCTTTACCAAATTCAATCCCTTTAAAGGGGATAATAAAAGAGAGCTTAGGGCAAAAGGGCGAAAAAGTTTCTTTAACCAAAGAAGACACTGCCTTCTTGCAATATACAGGCGGAACGACAGGAGTTTCCAAAGGAGCAGAACTTACCCATGGAAACATCTGTGCTAATGTATCTCAAGTTGAAGCATGGATTGGAAAAAACATAGTAGATGGACAAGAAACAATTATAACAGCACTTCCTCTTTACCATATTTTTGCTCTTACTGCAAATTGTGTTGTTTTCTTTAGGTATGGTGCGAAAAATATTTTAATCACCAATCCAAGAGACATGAAGGCTTTTTGTAAAGACCTTGTCAAAAACCCTTTTTCAGCAATAACTGGTGTAAACACTTTATTCATAGGATTAATGAATCAAGAAACTTTTAGAGGACTAGATTTCAGTAATTTAAAGTTAGCTCTTGGTGGTGGAATGGCTGTTCAAGATGCTGTAGCCGATGAATGGGAAGAGTTAACAAAATGTCCACTTTTAGAAGCATACGGACTTTCCGAAACTAGTCCTGCTGCAACTATAAACCCATATAATGGTAATCACAAGAAAGGAACTATAGGACTCCCTCTTCCTAACACTGAAGTCAGAATTTTTGATGACAATAGAAAAGAGGTTGCTACAGGAGAACCAGGAGAAATAGGCATAAAAGGGCCACAAGTAATGAAAGGCTACTGGAATCGTCCAGAAGAGACTAAAAATTGCATGCATGGAGATTTCTTCTTAACAGGAGATATTGGAACAATGGATGAAGATGGTTTTTTCAAAATTGTAGATCGTAAAAAAGAAATGATTTTAATTTCTGGATTTAACGTTTATCCAAATGATGTTGAAAAAGCCATAGCAGATAATCCTAAAGTTTTGGAAGTTGGTGTAAGAGGCGAAAAAAACGATGACGGTACTGAGTTTGTTCGTGCATTTATTGTAAAGAAAGATGATTCGCTTACTGAAGAAGAAGTTATAGAGTTTTGCAGAACTAAACTCACCAATTATAAGGTTCCTAAAAGCATTAGTTTTAGAGATGAATTACCAAAATCTAATGTGGGTAAAATTTTAAGAAGACTATTAAAATAAAAGCAACAATCCAAATATGGAAAAAGAGATAAAAGTAGGAATAGGTTTAGGTAATGTTAGATTTGGATCTAGTAAAGCTGCTGTTGAAAAAATTCTTGGAGAACCCAATGAAATTGATCAAGTAGATGTTCCTATTGATGAAGAAGAAATTTCTATTGAACAGTGGCATTATGATGATCTAGAATTATCACTTTCTTTTGACGATAATGACGATGAATTATTAGACACCTTTGCAGTAAGTTCTCCAGAATACACTTTAAATGGTGTGTCATTAATTGGCAAATCAATCATAGAAATTAATAGTATTATTAATGATCTGAATTTAGGCACTTGCGAGAAAGAAAATCTTTCAGATGATGAAGACAACACCCATGTTTACAGCTTTATAGAATCAAACATGAATTTCTGGTTTGAAGATGATGAACTATCAGAAATACAATGGGGTCCAGATGAAAACCATGAACAACCCTTGATTTTTGCTAATTAAACTACAGTTCCCTGACAACTAGAACCAGAACCAGCAGTACATCCATAACAATGTTGAGATGTGCTAATCTCTCTTTTAGCAAGTGCTGAAACACTAAACTCACTTATGTGTTTTAAGGGTGACTTAATTGGCAATTCTAGCATTTGATTAAAGTCACAATCGTAAAGGGTACCATCCCAGCTTACTGAAATGGTATTTGTGCACATTAATTCATTCAAAGTTGATGGATTAAAAGAATTCACCAATGTATTCATATAAGTTTCATAGTTGCCACTTACTATTAAGTAGTCTAAAAATCTACTAATAGGCATGTTTGTCATTGTAAATAAATCATTAAAGACTATTCCAAAATTTTTAAAAAGCTCATTTTTATAATCTTTTTCAAGAGAAGCTTGGTCGCCAGGCAAATTAGCTCCACCTGGGTTATACACCAAATCAAGCTTCAAAGAAGGTTTTTTGCCATAACCCAAGCTATTCAAAACAACAAGTGCTTCAATAGATTTATTGAAAACCCCATCTCCTCTTTGATTATCTGTATTTTCTTTAGTGTAACATGGTAAAGAAGAAATAACGTGAATTTCATTATCTCTAAAAAAGTTTGGGAGATCTGAATAATTATTATTTGCAAAAAAAATAGTAAGATTAGACCTTACAATAATCTTCTTTATATTTATTTTTTTTAAAGCTAAAATAAACTCTCTAAAATTTGGATTCATTTCAGGGGCACCACCAGTTAAATCTACAATTTCTGGCTTAGACTCTTCAATCGCAACCAAACACTCTTTAATTGTATCCCAAGTCATTATTTCTTTCCTGTCTGGACCTGCATCTACATGACAGTGATCGCAAACTTGGTTACACATGTAACCTAGATTAATTTGAAATACTTTTAAATCCTTAACAGGGAGTTTTTGACAATTATTTTCAATTAGTTTATCATTAAAAATTGGGATACTTGAGTCTCCGAAGTTGGTTTTATTTAACAAACCAAGCTGATTTTCTGGAAGAACACTGACTTTTCTTTGAGCTTTGAAAGATATTTTTCTTTTCAATTTCTTAATTTAAGTTTGAATAACACCAACATTATAGGGTGGTAATTCTGAACCATTATTTGCAGCTTCAATTCCCATTGACACCCACTTCCTTGTATCTAAAGGATCTATAATGGCATCCATCCACAGCCTTGCTGCAGCATAATATGGAGATGTTTGTTCATCGTAACGGCCTTTAATTTTATTAAAAATTTCTTTTTCTCTAGCAGGAGATATTTCCTCCCCTTTTGACTTTAAACTAGACACCTCTATTTGGAGTAAAACTTTTGCTGCTTGTGTGCCTCCCATTACCGCCAACTCAGCAGTAGGCCAACCCACTATTAATCTTGGATCGTAAGCTTTTCCACACATTGCGTAATTACCAGCTCCATATGAGTTCCCAGTAATAATAGTAAACTTAGGAACAACAGAATTAGCCATTGCACTAACTAATTTAGCACCATCTTTAATAATACCTCCGTGTTCAGATCTACTGCCAACCATAAAACCTGTAACGTCTTGTAAGAATACCAGTGGTATTTTCTTTTGATTACAATTCATAATAAAACGAGCCGCTTTATCAGCAGAATCACTGTATATAACTCCACCAAATTGCATTTCTTTTTTACCATTTTTCACAACCTCTCTCTGATTTGCAACAATACCTACAGACCAGCCATCAATCCTAGCATAACAACAAATTATAGTTTTTCCATATTCTTGCTTGTACTCAGTAAATTTAGATTCATCTACTAATCTCTTAATGATTTCTCTAACATCGTAGGGTTTGGTTCTTAAAGCTGGGAAAATACCATAAATATCCTCTTGATTTAATTTTGGCAAGAGACTTTCTTTTCTATTAAATCCAACTTTAACACTATCTCCGACACCTCCAATAATTTCTTTTATTTTATTTAGACAGGAACTATCATCTTTACATTTATAATCTGTTACACCACTTATTTCACAATGAGTAGAAGCCCCACCTAAAGTTTCATTATCAATAGATTCACCAATAGCTGCTTTAACTAAATATGAACCAGCAAGAAATATACTTCCAGTTTTCTCAACAATTAAGGACTCATCGCTCATAATTGGCAAATAAGCACCACCTGCTACACAACTCCCCATAACAGCAGCAATTTGAGTAATTCCCATTGAACTCATAACTGCGTTATTCCTGAAAATTCTTCCAAAATGTTCTTTATCTGGAAATATTTCATCTTGCATAGGAAGGAAAACACCAGCACTATCTACTAAATAAATAATAGGAATTTTATTCTCAATAGCAATTTCCTGAGCTCTTAAATTTTTCTTGCCAGTAATTGGAAACCAAGCACCAGCTTTAACTGTTGCATCATTGGCAACAACAATACATTGTTTACCAGAGACATATCCAATAACAACCACTACTCCACCAGAAGGACAACCACCATAATCTTGGTACATACCCTCTCCTGCAAAAGCCCCAATCTCTATTTGTTTAGCATCTTTATCTAATAAAAATTGTACTCTTTCTCTAGCTGTCATTTTTCCTTTAGCATGATGTTTTTCAATCTTAGCTTTACCACCTCCCATTGAAACATCTTCAAGTTTTCTATTGAGGTTAGAAATTAACAACTTCATTGAGTCTTCATTCTTATTAAAAGACAATCCCTTTTTTAATGTATTTTCAGTACTTGACATAAATTAGTTTTCCTTGTGCGAATATAAGAATTTAGAAGTTTTACATATTATAATAATTCATTTCAATTCATTTATATTTACAGGAATTTAAGGTTAGTAGCATATGAAAATTGGTATTGTATTGTATCCAACTTTTGGAGGGAGTGGAATTGTAGCAACAGAACTTGGGAAAGCGCTTTCAAGAAAAGGGCATGAAATACATTTTATTACTTACAGCCAACCCGTCAGATTAGACAAGTTAAGAGAAAATATATTTTTTCACGAGGTAAGAATTTCGGACTACCCACTTTTTGATTACACACCATACGAACAAGTTTTAACTAGTAAACTAGTAGATGTAGTAAAATATGAAAAATTAGACCTGCTGCATGTTCATTATGCTATTCCACACGCATCTGCAGCATTTATGGCTCAAAAAATACTAGAATCTCAAGGAATAAAAATTCCATTTATAACTACACTCCACGGAACTGACATTACACTTGTTGGAAAAGACCCTTCTTTTGAACCTGTAATTACTTTTTCTATAAATCATTCTAATGCTGTAACAGCAGTATCTAACAGTTTAAAAAACGACACTAAAGATTTATTTAAAATAACAAAAGATATTGAAGTAATACCCAATTTTATTTGTGTTAAAGAATACCAATTACCAAATAATGAAAAATATAAAAAAAGATTAAGTCCAAATAATGAGTTCATAATTACACATGTTTCAAACTTTAGAAAAGTAAAAAGAATAGAAGATGTTGTAAAAGTGTTTGAGATTATTACTAAAAAAGTTTCAGCCAAACTAGTCTTGGTTGGAGATGGTCCTGAAAGAAATAAAATTGAAAGACTGTGTAGAGCTAAACTTGACAATTCAGCTTATACGTTTTTAGGAAATCTAAAGTCTACAATAGAAATTTTAAACATTTCCGATGTATTCATTCTGCCATCAGAAAAGGAAAGCTTTGGATTGGCAGCTCTAGAAGCAATGGCATCATCTGTTCCTGTTATTTCTACATGCAGTGGAGGAATTCCTGAAGTTATAGAAGATGGCAAAAGTGGCTATTTATCTAAAATTGGCGATGTTGATGATATGGCTAAAAATATGTTGAAAATTTTATCATCAAATGAAACGCTAAAAATGTTTAAAGAAAAAGCTTTTGAAAGAGCAAAAGATTTTGACATTGAAACCGTTCTTCCTTTATACGAAGAACTTTACAACAAGACCATAAAAGCTACCTAGTTAACTGAATGTATAACTCGTCTTTCACAAGATTTGGAACTCTAACAGGATTCACATCATTAGTGTAGGTACTGCCGTAAGAACCATCAATTAACACATAATATGTTCCAGGCTTACAATTTCCTTTTCCTTTGTGAGTGCCGTCCCATTCAAATTCAGAATCTGTAGATTCAAATACTTTTTGCCCCCAACGATTGTAAATGGAAACATTCATGAAATCGTAACAAGGATCACTCTCACCTCTAAGTTTATACACATCATTCTTGCCATCACCATTTGGTGAAAAAACATTAGGAATTTGTTCTACAATACCTACGGGAGGTTCCACTTCAATAAAAGAAGTTAAGGTAATTGTATCTGATCCACAGGCAGTTGAAAAAGCATTGTAGGTTAAATCAAATTCTTTAATAAAAACAGATTCACAATTTGTTTCCCAACAAAAACGCAAACCAACCTGACCTACCGCTCCAGGTGTAAACCCAGAATAGGTGTAATTTGACATAACAAATGTGGAACCATCAGTTATAAAATTATCGTAATAAAAATCACCATTGGCATTTTGTTCAGGCTCTATAAAAGTTTCAAAGAAATTAAAACTTGCAGATGAAGGCTGAAGAAATAAAGTATCTGTTACATTGACAGAATCCATTGCCATTAAATCTATGCAAGTATAATCGCCCAATTTTAAGACTAAAGTATCTGGTACATTTAATAGTGTTGGTGGAGGGGTATTTACTACGTGTATATCCGTTTGACTAAATTCATATAAAACAGAAACAAAATCTCCATTAACTGTAACAGTATCTATTCCATTACCACATGTATCATGAACTAGAGCTACTAAATCTAAATGGAAAATAGAATCTAAATCTTCACAAAGAGGGGTCCAACAATACCTCAATGGAATAGAACCATAACCGGTAATTGCATTTCCTGGACCAATTGAATTTGAATTCGCACCTAAATTTGGAAATTGCAATGTGTTTCCAGAAACACCGCCCCAATCAGAATAAGAAGATGTTGAAGAGCCAATAGTTGGCTGAACAAAGTTTCCTGGAAGGTCGAAATTTGAAGAAGTAATATGTAGATAAACAGAGTCTGATACAGATGCTGTTACTTCAACATCAAAACAAATTTGATCATCTACATAAACACTTATAGAGTCTGTTAAATTTATTGATGGAGGAGTGCTGTTTGTACATGGCAAGGAAGCATATTGAACATCTCTTCTTATTTCACCAATTTTAACACCGTTCCTAAACTCTTCTACTCTTACAGCAAAAGTGAAAAACCCGATAGCACTTGGACCAGCTATAATTTCACCAGTGAAAACATCTATAGTCATTGGGCTTGTACCCCCAACTAAATCTGTCAAACTAAACATTCCTCCTGCAGGATTAGGTTGGTAGCTTAAATCTTGATAAAAAGGATAAGCACCAGAACCAGCAGCAGTACCATTGGTTGTAGTCCAAGCATCTAAAGGAGTAACTAATGAATAAACTAATGAATCTCCATCTGCATCAGTTACCGGATATTGAATTAATTTATTACTACCAGCGCAGAAATATGCATCAGTTGGGTAATCACCAAAATCTGGAGAAGAATTTTGTCCAATAGCAGGATCAGGAATCATGGCAAACCAAACCATTGTTCCATTTCCAGATGTAGCCCCAGTAACATTCATGGCTAAAGCATTTCTAGCATTTATTTGAGATTGTAAATAATATCCATTTGGATTATCTGGAAGTAAAACATTTGTTTCAAAAATGCCTTCTTCAATACAAGTAGATGCAGGAGGTTGATAACAATTATCTCCTAGATTAACTATAGAAATAGAGATTTGGTTCAATGTAATTATAGTTTGTAAAGAATTTGTAACCGCATCGTATACACCAACATCCATAGTTGACGGAATATTAACAGCACCATTAAAACAATCTCTGTAGTACCTTAATTTCACATTGTAGTTGTTTTGACTCAGCCATTGAACATGAAAATCTCCACCAACAACATGTGTTGCATAAGAATTACTCAAAATAAAAAAGGACAATACTGTCAGAAATATATTTTTAATCATTATAAAATTTTGTTTAATATTTTCTTGACGTAAAGTTATCAATTTGAGTTGCATCATCAAAATAATTAATTCTTCACATTTAGTTTTACTTTGATTGATTACATTTGGCAATGTTATTTAAATCCGTTTAAGGAGCATGGAATTCAAAAAAGAAAATTTAAAAGATAACCAGCTTATAGAATTTTATAAGCAACTGGTTTTACCAAGACTTATAGAAGAAAAAATGCTAATTCTTTTAAGGCAGGGTAAAATTTCAAAGTGGTTTTCAGGAATTGGTCAAGAAGCCATTTCTGTAGGTGCTACATTGGCAATGAAAGAAGATGAATTCATTCTTCCAATGCATAGAAATTTAGGGGTTTTTTCAACGAGAAAGCTTCCTTTATATAGTTTATTTTGTCAATTCCAAGGGAAATTAGATGGTTTTACTAAAGGAAGAGACCGGTCTTTTCATTTTGGAACTAAAGAACACCATGTTGTAGGTATGATTTCTCATTTAGGACCACAACTTGGGATTGCAGATGGAATTGCACTTGCTCAAAAATTAGAATGCAATGGGAAATCAACTCTTGTTTTTAGTGGCGATGGAGGTGCCAGTGAAGGGGATTTTCATGAAGCATTAAATGTTGCTGCAGTTTGGGATCTTCCAGTTATTTTCATGATTGAAAACAATCAATGGGGATTATCTACTCCATCTACAGAACAATTTAGATGCAAGCAATTTATCGATAAAGGAATAGGCTATGGGATGGAAGCCATTCAAGTAGATGGAAATAATTTACTTGAAGTTTACCACACTATTTCTAAAATAAAAAAAGAACAACAGAAGAACCCAAGGCCTTTTTTAGTAGAAGCCATGTCATTTAGAATGAGGGGACATGAGGAAGCATCTGGAACAAAATACTACCCAAAAGGGTTACAAGATACCTGGTCTTTAAAAGATCCCGTTTCGAACTTTGAAAACTATTTATTAGAGAATGGAATTCTTTCAGCTGAAAAATCAGAAAAAATAAAATCCGGTATTAAAAAAGAAATAAATACTGAATGGAAAAAAGCATTTGATGCACCAACTATAAAAGCATCTTTAGCTAATGAGCTAAATGATGTATATAAGCCATTTACACCAGCTATAAATCTTCCAGATTTTAACAATACAAAAAAGCTTCGTTTAATCGATGCTATTAGTGAAGGATTAAAGCAATCAATGGAAAAGTACCCGGAAACGATAATTATGGGACAAGACATTGCTGATTATGGAGGCGTATTTAAAGTAACTGAAGGTTTTGTAGAAGCTTTTGGGAAAGACAGAGTAAGAAATACTCCTCTTTGCGAATCTGCAATTGTAGGAGCAGCTCTTGGATTATCAATGATGGGTAAAAAAGCAATTATGGAAATGCAATTTGCAGATTTTGTTACTGTAGGTTTTAATCAGATAATAAATAATTTAGCTAAGCTTCACTACAGATGGAATGAGAATGCTGATGTTGTTATTCGCATGCCTACTGGAGCTGGTGTAGGAGCAGGACCATTTCATTCGCAAAGTAACGAGGCTTGGTTTACTCATACTCCAGGACTTAAAATTGTGTATCCATCATCTCCAGAAGATGCAAAAGGGTTGTTAATTTCAGCAATAGAAGACCCTAATCCTGTTATGGTTTTTGAACACAAAGCTTTATACAGAAGTTTATCAGGAAATGTACCTTCTAATTATTATTCAATTGAAATTGGAAAAGCCAACTTAGTTAATGAAGGTAATGACATTAGCATTGTTACTTATGGAATGGGTGTTCATTGGGCAAAAGAAGCAGTAGGAAAATTAAACCTTTCTGCAGATATTCTTGATTTAAGAACGCTACTTCCTTTAGATACTGAAGCTATTTATAGAACAGCTACAAAAACCGGAAAAGTACTTATCTTACATGAAGATTGTTTAACTGGTGGTATTGGAGGTGAAATTTCTTCACTTATTTCAGAAAATTGTTTTGAGAAATTAGACGCTCCTATTTTAAGGTGTGCCAGTATTGATTCTCCAGTACCTTTTGCTGGTGATTTAGAAAAACAATTCTTAGCCAACAATCAGCTTGAAGAAAAGTTAATCCAATTATTATCTTACTAAAATGAAAAAATTAATACTCCTCCTTTTATTTTCGCCAATTTTATTTCTAGCTCAAAATGACAAATCAAAACTTGTAATAGGAATTAACATCGGAGCTCATTCAGCTAATAAAAACACCGCTGGGCTATATAAAGGAGATGTAACTACAAATAATATTTACACCATTTTTAATACACCAAACTACCAAACAAATTTTGACAACTATTTTCAATACCCTTACAGTGTTGTAGAGACTCCATTAAACTCTCATTACAGGATTGGACTTGAAGTTGGAGCTCATATTGGGCAAAGAAATAAAAACGGAGAACTTTTTATTGAAATGAATTTTTTAAATCTTGAGGTTCAAGAATATTTCACCGTTGCTATTGACAACCCTAACAATTCAACTCCAGATCCTACATACCAACCTCTTCCAATATTTGGGGAAGAGAAAAGAACATTAATTAACTTGGGATACAGTATAGACTTATATAATGAAAATGATATTATTGTAGGATTTCCATTTTTTGCTCAATTAACCAACACTAGACTTCAAAGAAATTATATTGAAGTAAATGGGCAAACATATAACATATATCACGGACAAATTGGACAACCTAATACTAACCCCGGTGGAACAGGTGCAGGTTTAGGTATAGGACTGACTGGTTCAGTAAAATTTAATAAACAGTTTTCATTTATGGCTGGGTATTATGCGCAATACTCAAGAATAAACATGAATGACAATTTAAAACCTTACGGATTACATCACAGTATATTTGCAAGAATAATTTTTGGTAAAAACAGCTTAACTAAAGAAGCTATTTAATGTATACTTTCTTAACATAACTTTCCTGCCCTGAAATTACTTTCACAAAGTAAATTCCAGAAGAAATTTCAGATACATCTATTAGCTCAATTTTATTACCCAACTGTTTATCAAGAATTTGTTGACCAGAAATATTAGTTAGCACCATTAAACAATCATCATTAGCACCTTTATTTTCGATACGAATATTGTTATTTAGCATGGAAATAGTAACCGCATTTAATTGTTCATGAACGCCTACTAAACCGGTGCCATTATCACCAGCAGTTATTGGTGTATCAGGCATTGCTTCGTAAGCATAATCTTTAATGGACAAACTACCATCTGGAAGATATTCAACTCTTGCCCATCCATAATGTAAATTATTATTCAAACTAAATCTTAACCCCAAAATCCCTTGCTCATTTGGATTGAAATTTCCAAAGAAACTGTTGGAAGTATAAAAAGGAGCCCCATTTTGTAAAATAGAGTAATCAAAAGTAGCTCCCAAAGCAGAACCAATAGACCCAGAAGAAGTATAATTTCCAAATTGTGCTGCACTTGAAATAAGCGCACCTTGTTGCATGTTTGATACATTAAAAGAAGACATCACCCAAGAGTTAGAGTTGGATGAATTATTTATTGCTGCACCCCTAACATTATTGATATAAGTATAACTAGAAGAAACATAATTAATTAATGTATCTATACTCATTAAAGAAAATTCAGAAACACCATCGTTATTCAAGTCTAAATCGTATGTATTTAAATTTCCTGTAAGTAAATAATCGGGGTTAACATCTGTGTAAACAACTTGTGCATCTGCGTTTGAAACAACAGTAGTTACACTACCAGCTAACGCTAAATATTTCTTTAATTTTGGATTCATATTAACAATAATTAATCAATGTAAATTTTAAATGTTTGTTTTTCAAAACTACTAAATATTTGAATTAAATATATACCTCTTTTAAAATTTTCTAGATAAATATTTGAAGAATTGTAACAATCTTGCTCGTATATTTTTTCACCTATTAAATTATACATTTCAAAAGTTACGGGTTCATTTAAATTAGATACATTAATAATTCTATTTTGCTGATTAATAAGAACTTCCGAATTAGTCAAAGCACTAACACCAACTAATCCTGAACTTCCATAATCTCCAGCAATTATACCTGTATTGGAAGCAGACTCATAAGCAAAATCTTTTATTATAAGTGAATAACAGTCCTCAGCAACATTAACCCTAACCCAACCAAAATGATCACTACCAGAAATATTAAATTTAGCTCCAATATACCCATCTACTTCGCCTTGAAACTCACCTAATGATGTGCCTAAAGAAGTAGCAGTAACTTTTAATCCAGCACCAGCAAAAACAGATGGCATTCCTGAATTTATAAACGAGGATGAACCATCAATTAATTCACCTGCACCAATTGTGTCTACAAACAATACATTAGAACCAAAAATCAAAGAATCTACTCCAACTAATTCACTGTTTCCTATTGTATTAACAACTCCACCAATAAATGTTAGAACAAAACCACTTAAGTTAGTGTCAATCTCTGATTCATAAATAATTAAATCAATGTTAGTATCTGCATCAAAATCTACAGCGTATGAATCTGAGCTAACGGCTTCGAGCGTTAAATCAGGATTTACATCTGTATAAACAATTTGAGAAAAAAGAGAAGTGCTAGCCAAAACTAAAAGCGAAAGTAAAATGTGTTTAATCATTGTATTAGATTTTTTTTATAAAACTCTGATTTTTTTTATCAGTTGTCTAAAATAAAAAAAGCCGTCATAAGACGGCTTCAATTACTAATTAAATTAATTTATTTAACATATAACTTTTTAGTATAAGTTCCATTATTAGAATTTATATTTAAAACATAAATACCAGAGGCAATTTCACTAGTATTTATCTGACTAATTGTATTATTTAATTCTTTGCTAACAACTTCTTGACCAGATAATGAAGTTACTGTAGCCTGAGCAAAATCTAAGTTTTGAGTTAATTCAATTCTAATGAATTTTCCCATGCTTTGAACATTTACAAAATCTTGAGTTTCATTAACTCCAACAGGCCCTGAACCAGTTTCACCTGCAACAATGGGTGTGTTAGGTGTTCCATCATAGGCATAATCTTTTATAGATAATATTTCACCATTTGGTGTAACCTCTACTCTAGCCCATCCATAATGTGTATTACCACCAACACTAAATTTCAAACCTATAAAGCCAGTAGTACCAATCATTGGACCAGACTGAATATTTTGTGAATATCCTAATAATGGAATAGAAACATCACCATTTATACCTAACATAGCAGAACCAGAACCCCAACTATTACCTGGACCAACAGAAGATCCTTGAGGGATGTTTTTTAAAACAAAATTTGAAGAAGCACTTGTTCCAGTACCTGAAACAACATTTTCACCAGCCCATTCATTTCCAGTAGCATTTAAAATAGCTCCAGCATAATCAACATTATATGAAAATCCAGAAAAAGTTCCACCGAAAGCTGTATCAATAGTTGCAAAACCATAATCTGGCAATAAATCAGCATTAAGATCTAATAAGTACGTATCTAAATTACCTGTAACTAAAACATCAGGATTTAAATCTGTATAATTAACTTGAGCAGAAACAGAACCAACTGCAGCAGTTACAGTACCCGCTAAAGCAGCATATTTTTTTAATTTAGAATCTAAAGTAGAATTTTCTTTCATAATTAATGTTTTGGATTATTTCACTAAAATACAAAAAATTAACTCTTATTTCTATAGAGCTTTCCATCAATAGCAGATCTTAAAAGGTTTACATCTATTTCTTTATCCAAAAAAGAAACTAAAGATTCTAATTCAACTGATGGATTCTCAATAACTTCTTTGTAGTTTATATTAATAAAATTGATGTTAGGTTGTGATTCAATCCATTCATCAACACGATCCAATTGTTTTTGAAAAGCTTCATTTAAACCACTTGGAAAAGCTTTAGATTTAACGTCTTTTTCTCTTCCGAGCATTATCTGTTGACTCTTTAAAACCTCACTCATTGGGCGTCTCATAAATATAATTTTATAATTAAAATTATTAGGCAAGTAAGGTAATAATTGAGCAATTATTTTAACAACTTTACCTTGAGCTTTTGGCATCCAGCTTTTATCTACCATTAATTTTTTTACCGGTTCATATTCATAATAGCCTTTAGGATTATTATTATCCGCATCTCTTTTATTGTCTCTTAGCACATCTAAATTAGCAGCACTTAACATTTGCATCATCATAGAAGTTCCAGATCTTGGAAGACCAGAAACTATAATTACTTCACCTTTAATATTATTTGCTAAAAAATCTAAATGAACCTTTGCTTCAACAGGGTTAGACAATTCGTTTTCATATAGATCTGCTAACCATTTGTGACCCTTTGTCATTCCTGGCGCTAAAGAAATGGCAGCTTTAAATGCTTGAGCAGCTTCTTTATATTTAGTTAACCTAACTAATGTCTCTCCAATATGATAATGAGCATTTGGATAGGCATAATTATTATCTAATGCTAGAAAAAATTCATCTAAAGCTATATCAAACTTACCTCTTCTTAAAAATGAAATTCCTAATCCATGATGGGCAATAGCACTGGTCTCATCAATAGAAAGGCAAATAATAAATGCTTGTTCTGCTTCATCCCAAAGATGTCTATGAAGGCACGCTTTACCTATATTTAAATGAACATCTAAATTATTTGGTACTTTCTGGGAAACCTGCTTTAATAATTTTAAAGCTTTCCCCCATTTATTAACTTTCATAAAAAGTAACCCTTCAATGTAGTTCAAATAATTGGGTAGTTCAGCTTCTCTAATAAAACCTAATTTCTTTTTATTTAATTCTTCTTCAGATAAATTCTTTTCTTCTTTTTCAATTTCAACCTGCAATTGTTTAAGACTATCAATTAGTAATCTACATTTTTTTAATCTACTTGTAGACAAATAACAAAAAGCCAATCTTTGACCATACCTTAATTCTCGAGGATTTTTATCTGCTATTGTTTCTAGAATTTCAATAGCTTCCTTGAATTTTTTAGCATCAATTAAATTTCTAGCTAAATAATACTGAGATTCATTTTTAGAAGACTCTATTCTACCAGCAATATTTTCGTCAGGAGCTTCAATGTAGCCCAGCTCAATTAATTGTTGCATCGCTTCTTGCTCTGCCCATGGATCATCAACATTATTTTTTGCATGCATTCCAAAATCGCCTTCCACTTTCTCCCAATCTTTAATAAAAGAAGGTGTTGTTTTATTTTTAAAAATCTGAACCAATGGTTTACCTTCCATATTTTCTCCAATTGGCAAATCAAATAACGTCAAAAGGGTCGGAGTAACGTCTAAAACTGAAGCGCCATGAATAACCTCACCTTTCTTAATACCAGGGCCTTTTGCACAAAAAATTCCAAAAGGGCTATGCTCTTGAGCTGGAGCTGCAGGTTCTTTCAATAAATATTTTGGCCTTAAATTATCAGAGTGAAACCCATGATCTGAAACAATTACAACGGTCGTATTATCATCAACCATAGACAAGGTTCTCTCCAACATCATATCATGAAACATGTATCCGGCTTCTACTACATTTTTATAATTATTGAAAATTTCATCTGATATTCCTGGTCTTTGAGGAGGATGAAACTTCATTGCCAAATGGCAAAAATGATCAATAGCATCGTGATATACAGCCATGAAATCCCAATCTGTTTCTCTTTGTAAATAAGTAGAAGCTGCATGAATAGATGCTGCATTTGCTAAAGTTTTTGCAACTGAAGCAACCCTCTTATCTTTCTTCAAATCCATGTTTTTTAGATTTGGAAGAAAAGGTATAAGGTGATTTCCCGTTAATTCTTGAGGATGAACTCTAAATTCCTTGATAGTTTCTTCCAAAGATTTAGGATGAATTGTGCCATCGGGCAATTCCCACTTTTCGCCAAATGGTTTATTAGCTAATTGATATAAGTTAGAAACCATTACACCATTAATAGGTTCTGCTGGGTTACTAGGCCACCAGCCAACAACATTAGATTTTTTACCCTGACTGTGTAAAATATTCCAAATTGCTTTTACTTTTCTAGATGTTGATGTTACTGGACGAATACCGCTATTATCTGCTAAGGGCTCGATAAAACCTAATATCCCATGCTTATCTGCTCTATAACCAGTCGCCATAGATGTCCATAACATTGGAGACAATGGAGGGTCTAAAGTTTTAATTTTACCATAGACACCTTCACTTATGAATTTTGCGAGAGTTGGCATCTTACCTTGTTTTATTAGAGGCATTATTACTTTCCAATCTGCTGCATCCCAACCAATTAAAAGAACTTTATTTGAATTTGACTCACCCATTTCCCTTACTATTATTAGTTGATTTGTTTTTCAATTTTATTTTGGACTTTTTTTCTCTCCACTTAATCAACCCTATATCACCTAGAGCAAGTAACCCCAATGAGCCACCTTCAGGAATGTCATATTTCTTTGAATCTTTTTCCATAAATCAAATTTTTAACAAAATAAGAAAATCTTATTGAGTTAAATAACAAATATTTTTAGAATGAAATTATATTTGAAGATGAGAAAAAAATTATTCTTTATTTTTTCACTTTGTTTTCTCTTTCAAAATAATGGAATAAGTAATTCTAGGCTTCTAATTCAACCCGACACATTGAATAAAAAAAGGTTGATTTTAGTTAGTTCATCAAAAACAGCATTAGCTTCAACATCATTTATTGTATTAAATGAATTGTGGTATTCTAAATACCCTAAGACCAAATTTCACACTTTTAACGACTCCAAAGAATGGCTTCAAATGGATAAAATTGGTCATGCAACCACGTCCTACTACTTAGGTTTTTTAAGCTATGAAATATTTAAATGGACAGGTTTAGAAAATAAAAAAGCTATTTTAACTGGAGGAGCAACAAGTTTAATATACATGTCAGCTTTAGAGTTTATGGATGGGTTTTACAATGAATGGGGATTTTCTATTGCAGACATGAGTTCTAATTTAATTGGTACTGGTTTATTTATATCTCAACAGCTTTTATGGGATGAACAAAGAATAAAACTAAAATTCTCTTTTCACCAAAGTGGACTTGCACATTTTCGACCAGAATTATTAGGTAATAATTTAAACGAACAAATTTTAAAAGACTACAATGGTCAAACATATTGGCTATCTACAAATATCTATTCTTTTCTAAATAAAGAATCTAAATTTCCAAAATGGCTAAATGTAGCATTTGGTTATGGTGCAAATGGAATGACAGGAGGACAACAAAACATTTGTATTGCAAACCCTAATTGTTTAGAGCTAAAAAGAGAACGACAATTTTATTTAAGCTTAGATGCTGATTTAACTAAGATAAAGTTTAAAAGTAAAATAATGAATTCCATTTTTGGGACATTTGGATTTATTAAAATACCTTTTCCAACTTTAGAAATAACAGGAAATACAGCTAAATATCACTGGCTATATTTTTAATTCTAAAACAAAAACCGATTTACAAATTGGAGTATTTTAAATAAGAAAAAAATTGACTTCATTAAAATAAATGATTTGTACTATATTTCATAAAAATAATTTAAAATGGATTTTTTCACATTAACAAACATCTCTACATTCTTAATGCTAATTCTATTACAAGTAGTTTTAGGTTTTGACAACTTACTTTACATTTCACTAGAGTCTAAAAAAGCTCCATTAGAAAAACAGGCAATGGTTAGAAAGGTTGGAATTGGTATTGCTATTGTATTAAGAATTGTATTGCTTTTCATTTTAGTTTCACTTATTAAATATTTTGAAGATCCTGTCTTTGGTATTCACATTGAAGGATATATAGCGTCTTCATTCAACATTCATAGCTTAATTGTTTTATTGGGTGGGATTTTCATCATTTACACTTCAATTAAAGAAATTTGGCACATGATTTCTTATGAACCAAACAACTCTTCAGAAAAAACTAAAAAATCTGCTAAAAACGCAATTATTTTAATTGTAATAATGAATGTTGTTTTCTCCTTTGATTCTATTCTAAGTGCAATGGCATTAACAAATGAAAACCAATTTTGGTTAATGGCATCAGCAATTATTGTAGGTGGAGTTTTAATGATATGGTTAGCAGATAAGGTTTCAAATTTTTTAGAGAAAAATAGAATGTATGAAGTCTTAGGGTTGTTTATTTTATTTCTTGTTGGGATAATGCTTTTATCTGAAGGAGGCCATTTAGCAAAACTTGAACTTTTTGAAAATGAAATTGTTCCAATGAATAAAACAACGTTCTATTTTATTTTAACAATTTTAATATTAGTTGATGTTGTGCAAGGTCAATATCAAAAAAGAATACTTCTAGGGAAATCCTCTAAAAACAAGTAAAAAGAACAGCTATTTATTATAATCTGTTGAATTTCAATTTGTATCTTGCAAAATGAATAGACTCCTAATTCTACTATTTATTTTAATTTCTCAGTACAACTGGTGTCAAAATGTAGGATATAAATTTATTGAGAATAAAAATCAATGGCCAGAAAATGTTGCCTTTAAAACTGATTTAAAAAGTGGTTATTTATACCTAGAAAGAGATGGTTTCACTTTTGATCTTTACGATGCTCATGCAGTAAATAATTACATAAAAAATCATCACGATAAAGAAACTAATTTTGACAGAAGAAACTTAAATTGGCATTCTTATAAAATAGATTTTCTAAACTGCAACACAAAAAATACAATAACAGGAAATAAAGAGTTAGACGAATATTACAATTATTTCATTGGCAACAACCCCTCTAAATGGGGCCAAAAAGCAAAAGCCTTCTTTAACATAAACTACTCTAATTTATACAATGGAATTGATTTAAAAATTTACTCCAAGTTGTTTAACCTAAAATATGATTTCATTGTTAAACCTCATGGAGATATAACTGACATTAAAGTAAATTACACAGGTGTTGATAAACTTGAAATTAAAAATCAAAGGTTACACATTTATACATCTGTAAATCATGTTATCGAAGACAAACCATTTGCCTACCAACTAATTGACGGAGAAAAAATTGAAGTTCACTGCCTTTACAAGCTAAATGGAAATATTCTATCTTTTGAAACACCAAATGGCTATAATGAAGATTACAACTTAATTATAGATCCAACCTTAATTTTCTCTACTTATTCTGGTTCATTATCAAATAATTTTGGGTACTCTGCCACATTCGATTCTAAAGGCTTTCTATACTCTGGCAGCAGTGCATTTGGAAATCAATATCCAACAACAATTGGAGCTTATAATACAAATTGGAATAATGGAATTGTAGACATTGCTATTTCTAAATTTGATACTACAGGCACTTCATTAATCTACTCCACATATTTAGGTGGTGACAATGATGAAGTTCCACACAGTTTAATTGTAAACAGTTTTGACGAATTATTTATTTTAGGAACAACAAGTTCCTTTAATTTTCCTTTTAGCAGCAACTGTTTTGACTCTACATTCAATGGAGGAACTGCTAACAACTTAACTAATGGATTAGGTGTTAATTATACAAACGGCTCTGATATTATTGTTTCTCACTTAAGTACTGACGGTAGTAATCTTATGGGATCAACTTTTGTAGGTGGAAGCTTAAATGATGGGTTAAACTCAACAAGTGCTATTTCTTCTCAAAATGTTTTAAGATACAACTATGCCGATGAAATTAGAGGTGAAATTGACATTGATCAAAACAACAATATTTATGTTATAAGTTGTACTCAATCTGCTGATTTTCCAATAACTGGAAATGTTTTTCAACCCAATTACGGTGGTGGATCTTTAGACGCTTGTGTTTTTAAACTTGATAATAATTTAGAAAATTTAATTTGGAGCAGTTATCTAGGCGGAGAAAATCATGATGCAGGCTATTCCTTAGCTATTGACAACAATCAAGATTTATACCTTACTGGTGGCACATCCTCTACTCTATTCCCTACTTCTAATTTGTCCATAGACACCTCATTTAAAGGAGGAAGAGCTGATGGTTTTATAACTCACATCAATCAAAATGGTCAATCAATTTTAGAATCTTCATATTACGGATCTTCAACCTATGACCAGGCTTATTTTGTTGAATTAGATCGTTCAGACAATGTTTATTTACTAGGTCAATCAGAAATCCAAGACTCAACATTTATTCATAATGTCCAGTGGAGTGTTCCTGGAAGTGGTCAATTTATTTCAAAACTAACTCCATCATTAGATTCTGTCATTTACTCAACTGTTTTTGGAAGTGGAAACGGCATTAACATATCACCTACTGCATTTCTTGTTGATTTATGTAATAAAATGTATTTAGCGGGTTGGGGAGGCAGTATAAATAACTTATCAATTTTAAATAACAATGCAGGCTCTACCTTCAACATGCCCATTACAGCAGATGCATTCCAGAATTCAACTGACGGATCTGATTTTTACATCATGGTCTTAGAGGACGATGCTTCAGGTCTTGTCTATGGCTCTTACTTTGGTGGTGCAGTCTCATCAGAACATGTTGATGGTGGTACAAGTAGGTTTGATAGAAAAGGGAAAGTATATCAAGCAATTTGTGCAAGTTGTGGGGGTTCATCAGATCTCCCTATTGAACCCATCAATGCATTATCGCCAACAAATAATAGTAATTGTAATCTTGGTGTTTTTAAAATGGATTTTAATTTACCAGTTGTTTTAGCGGATTTTGAAATTCCACCTATTGGATGTGAACCGTTTACCTATACATTTAACAATACAAGTATTTATCAAAGTAACACTAATTATTTTTGGGATTTTGGAGACAATAATACAAGTAATGCATTTAACCCAACTCATACATTTAGTTCTGCTGGAAGCTACCAAGTAAGTCTTATATTACAAGATACAGCCACATGTAATTTAGGTGACACCATTACTCAAAATATTATAATTCTTGGAGACACATCATACCAACTTAATGACATAAACATTTGCCCTGGTGAAACACAGCAAATCGGACTTTTACCTAACCCAAATTCTACTATTAATTATTCGTGGTCTCCATCATTATTTTTAACTGACACGGCTGTTTCAAACCCTTTTTGCGAACCATTAACAAATACAACATATACTCTTTTAATTTCCAATGGTATATGTGTAGACACTGTAAATCAAGTCGTTAATGTCAATACTCCTATTCTTTCTATTCCAAATGATACCACTTTATGTTCAGACACAAACACTTTAACGATAACAGCCAATTCTTTTGGTTCAAGTATTGATTATATATGGTCAAATAATGCAGCATTTACTGATACAATAAACAACAACAACAACAATCCAACTATAACTGTTTCACCATCTATAAACAGCACTTATTTTATCCAAATAAACAACAATGGATGTACAATTTACGATAGTATTAATGTTTTTTTAGCTGACGCAGGAACATCAATTTCACCAGATACTATTATTTGTCTAACAGACTCTGTCAATTTAAATATTGTTAATTTAATTCCTGGAGATTCACTAACACATATTTGGGAACCAATTTCATTAATTAATGGAGTTAACACTAACGATAGCATTAACGTTAATCCTTTAACATCAACAACTTTTTATGTGCATTCTTTAAGCTTAATTACAGGTTGTCTCATATATGACTCTGTTGCTGTTTATGTAGATACTTTAGTTAATCAAACCATTCAATTAACAAGCGATTATGATACTATTGGTACGGGTGGATCAACAGGATTATATGCACTACCTAGTGGTTATAGTTATAATTGGTCACCAAGTAATAGCTTAGACAATTCATCAATAGAAAACCCCATTGCCAGCCCTGAGACAACCACAACTTACTACTTAAATATTACTGGCGGTGGATGTTCAAAGCTAGATTCTATTACAATTTATGTGAATGAAATTATTTGTGGACCGCCCTATATCTTTTTACCAAATGCATTCACACCAAACAATGACAATTCTAATGAACTTTTAAAAGTTAGAGGAAGTTATATTTCTAATGATGAATTCATATTTCGAATTTTTGATAGATGGGGTAATTTGGTTTTTGAAACATATGATCCAACAGAAGGTTGGGATGGAACTTACAAAGAAAAAGCTTGCGATCCTGGGGTGTTTGTTTATTACTTTGAGGCGCTTTGCCTAGATAATCAAAAGTATTTTGAAAAAGGAAATATAACATTAATAAAATAATGATATTCAGGTTTTTAACATATATTATTTTAACCTTTAGTTTAATAAATGAATTTCACTCTCAAGACATTCATTTTTCGCAATTTAACTTAAGCCCTTTAAACCTAAACCCAAGTTTAACAGGCGGCTATAATGGAGATTATCGATTGACCGGTTCCCACAGGAACCAATGGTCTTCAGTAACTACACCATACGCAACTTTTGCTTTTTCTTTTGAAAAAAATAAGCTTTTGAAAAAACCACTATCCATTGGATTTCAAATAAATCAAGACCGTGCAGGAGACTCAAAATTGAATACATTTCAATTTAACCCAAGCAGCTCTTATGTCTTTAAAATAGACAGTAATCAATATCTATCAGCAGGAATTCAAATAGGATTCACAAAAAGAAATTTAGATTACAATCCATTATCTTTTGACGCTCAATACAATGGAAATATTTACGACCCCTCACTAGCCAACCAAGAAAATTTTTCCACAAATTCAAACACTTATTTAAATCTTAATTTTGGATTAGGGCATCTAATCCAAATTTCTCAAGACATTCGTCTGATTTCTGGAATCTCTTTATATAACTTAAACAGTTCTAAACAAAGCTACTTTAATGACGCATCTGTTCGATTAGACCCTAGAATATCTATTCACTCCAACTGCGAATGGTTGTTTTCTCAGAACTTAATATTTAACCCAAGTTTTTTATGGTTAAAACAAGGAAAACATCAAGAATTTATATTAAGTCTTAATTCTGAATTTATTTTAGAAAAATTCATGACAACTTACAGATCAATTTATGGTGGTATTGCCTATAGAAATAAAGATGCTATTTTCATAAATGCAGGATATAAATATGACAATTTGCAAATCGGATTAAGTTATGATGTAAACTTATCTAAACTCGTTCCTGCTTCTGTAAACAGAGGAGGCTTTGAAATAGCTCTTATTTACATAATAGACAATACGCCAAATAAAAAAATTGTTCATAGAATATGTCCAGATTATTTATAATGAAAAGACAAAATATTCACATATTCTTTACTCTGTTTTTGTTTTTTATATCAAATTCAATTGTAAGTCAATCAACAAAACAATTTGTTAAATATGCCAACGAACTAATCGCGGAAGGAAATTACTATGGTGCATCTATTTATTATAAAAAAGCACTTAATGAAGATTCCTCAGATATAGGTATAATTTATAATTACGCTAATAGTTTAAAAAACTATAACAACTATGAATTAGCCGAGTATTACTTTCAAAAAGTAACAAATAAAGATAAAGGAGGAAGGATTTTTAAAGATGCAACACTTTGGTTAGCATCAATGCAAAAATTTAACAAACATTATAAGGAGTCAATAAAAAGCTGGAAAAAAGTAAAATCACTTTACAAAAACAACAAAAAATCATACGAATATTTAAAAGCTAAAAAAGAAATAAATTCCTGTGTATTTGCCATAAGATCAACTAATGATACACTAAAAAACTGTATAGTAGAAAATTTTGGCAACACCATAAACACTGCAGCATCTGAATTTAGCGGAAAACTAATAAACGATAAATTAGAATTTAGTAGCCTAAGAGCAGATAGTGTAAATACAATGCTAGAGATTTTTGAACCCAATTATAAAGTTGAAATTTACAACTCTTCAAACAGTGATACATGGACTAATCCGAATCCTATTGACTCAATAATAAACAATTCAAACTTTCATAATGCAAATGGCACTTATTCAGAAAATCGAGAATTATATATATTTTCAAGGTGTGATAGTCTTAGTAATTGCAAGCTTTATTATTCAAAAATTGTAAACAACAAATTCACAAAACCTATAGAATTACCAGAAAAAATTAATTCTAAAGCATCAAATACTACTCATCCAAACATTTCTCAATTCAACAATAAACAATTGCTTTTTTTTAGTTCTAACAGAAAAGGTGGTGAAGGCAGTTTAGACATTTGGTATTCTGAAATTCTTGATGGCCCAACATTTGGCAAAGCTGTAAATGCTGGAAAAAAAATAAATAGCCCAGATCCAGAAATAACTCCATTCTTTAACTCTCAAACGGGTAAATTGTATTTTAGCAGCACTTGGCACAACGGATTTGGTGGTTTTGATGTATTTAGCAGCACTTTTGAAAACAATTCATTTAGCAACCCTAAAAACTTACTAAAACCTATTAATTCATCTTGGAATGACATTTATTTCAACACAACTAAAGATCAATTAAAAGGTGTAATTTCTTCAAACAGGAAAGGAATTATTTACGAAAAGGGACCTACATGTTGCAATGATCTTTGGGAAATAACTTTTTTTGATCAAATTGAAAATCAAGAAATAACCATAAAAACACTAGATGATATAAATAAATACCTACCTGTTACATTATATTTTCACAACGACAGACCAGGTCCTAGAAGTAATGATACTGTTGTTAAATTAAATTATTTAACAAGCTATGATGATTATAAAACTCTTCAAGAAACGTATCGAAATGAATATTCAAAAGGTTTAAACGACTCAAAAGAAAGCGAAGCCAAATTAGACATTGATGACTTTTTCAAACATTATGTAGATAAAGGAGTTGACGATCTAAACTTATTCACAAGTCTCTTACTTGATGAGCTAGAAAAAGGTGAGAAAATAGAACTTACCGTAAAAGGATTTGCAAGTCCATTAGCAAAATCTGACTACAATGTAAATTTAACTAAGAGAAGAATTTCCAGCTTAATTAATTATTTACTTGAATATGACAAACAACAATTTAAAAAATACATAACTAACGGAAATTTAATTTTCAACAAAATACCATTTGGTGAGTACACCTCAAAAAAGGTTGTAAGCGATGATTATTACGACCAAAGAAATTCAATTTACAACAGAGCTGCTGCATTAGAAAGGAGAATTGAAATACAGACAGCAAGAAAAGCGAATTATACGGATTCAAATTTCGCAGAATTAAACGTTGAAATCTCAACCCATGACTTCGGAAAAGTTAACAAAGGGGAAACAGTAAAACACACATTTAGAGTTCAAAACACAGGATCAAAAGAATTAAATATTAGGAAAATTATAAGTAGCTGTGGTTGCACTATAGCCGACTTTAACTACAATCCAATTGCACCTGGAGAATATGGAAAGGTCACAGTTGAATTAAACACAGTTAATCTAATAGGAAAACAAGTGAATTCAATTACGATTCTATCTGATGCATTTCCAACAACAAAAAGACTTGTTCTAACAGCTGAGATTTTTAATAACTAATTTTTGAACCTTTTTGGTTCATTGGTTGTAATATATAATATGAAGATGAAATTAAATTTATTTCTAACCATTTTAATATTGGTTTTTTCAAATGGCTTTATAAGTCAGATTAGTGAAGGTAAAGCTTTAAAAACTGAAGCTAAAACATCAAATGCTGTTTTGTTAGACAACTATTTAGAAAAAAGACAACGATCAACTTCAAAATATTCTAAACAAATAAAACCAAATGACCAAAAAGAGTTTAGATAGTATTGTGAAAAGACTTAAGGTTGAAGATCCTAATTCATACGAGTATAATTACGTTGAAGTTCTTAACCAAAATCACTCACCTAATACTTTTTCTAACCTAGAAAAAGCAGCAAAAATATCTCCAAATAATGTTGAGCTTTATGAAAGCTATATCACTTATTATGAATTAACGAATAATCCAATAAAGAAAAAGCAATATTGTCAAAAACTATATGAAAGCAATGTGTTTTCAGAAGGTCTATTAGAATACAATTACAACCTATTAAACTCACTTGAAAACAACTCAATCTTATTTACATATGGAAACAACGACACCTACCCTGCATTAATACAACAAGAAGTTAAAAACATAAGAAAAGACATTAAAATTCTGAATCTTGAATTTTTAAAAATTTAGATTATAGAAAAAATTACTATGAAAGGTTAACCCTAAAAACTCCCGTATGCTCAATAGATGAATTAATCGAAAAAACAATTAAGCAAAACCCCAACAGAAACATCTATTTATCTATTACAATTAATCCAAAGCTACTATCTAACCTAAGCGAAAATTTATACATAACAGGTTTGGCGTTTAAATACAGCGAAGCTGAAATGAATAACATAGAATTATTAATTAATAACTGGGAATATAAATTTAAAGCAAGCGAGTTAAATAAACCTACTGAAAATTTAACGCTAAATAAAATAAATTTAAACTACTCATTACCCTTAATAATAGCTTATAAATATTATGATTCTAAAGGAGAAATTAAAAAGAAAAAAAGAAGTTGAAAAAATAATTTTAAAAATTGCAAAAGAAGGAAATCAAGAAACTTTGATTCAAAAACACATTGGCAATAAATGAGGTTACTAAAATCTAAATACAATTCATTATCCGATGAAGATTTAATGGCAGAAATCATTAACGGAAATGAAACCGCCTTTGTTGAACTCTATGATAGATGGAGTAAACCTATATTAAATTATTTCTATAAAATGCTATGGCAAGATCTAGAGAAGTCAGAAGACTTCATGCAAGATTTATTTACAAAAATTATTCAAAAGCCAAAACTCTTTAACATAAAAAAGTCCTTCAAAACATGGATTTATACTATTGCATATAATATGTGCAAAAATGAATATAGAAAAAATGAAACCAGAAAAGGAATTGACAATAGCTTAAATGAAAACATGGTAAAATCAACTCATGGAAATTACGATAAAAATTACGATGAAAACCTTTTCAACATTCGTTTAAACAAAGAACTTAACCTTTTAAGCAACAACCATAAAAAGGTTTTCATCATGAGAATGAAGCATAATTTAAGCATAAAAGAAATTGCTGAAATAATGGAAACTAGCGAAGGAACCGTTAAATCAAGAATCTTTTATACGCTAAAAAAACTTAGCACCAGCTTAATAGAGTTTAAGCCAGTAAATACAATTGCATATGTTTTATTAATTAATGAGATTACAACAATTATTTAAATAATGAATTACTCAAAAAACGATATCGAATATTACCTTATAAATAAGGATTATACTGAGCTAAGCATTCAAGAGAAAGCATTTATCTCTAATGAAATAAAAAGTGAGGAAGAATACAATAATCTTAAAAAATTATTTAGCTCATTTGAAAGTAACACTATTTCAAATAACCCTTTAGAACCTAACCCAATTATTAAAACCGAATTAATAAATGAATTCAGGCAACACAACAATCAAAACAAAATATGGTTAAATGTTGTTTTCACTACACTTTTCCCTAAAAACAAGAAAATCATTTCAATGCCTGGAGTTCAGCTTTGCGGAATAGCAGCTTCATTAATTCTAATTTTAACTATTTATACTAATTATGAATTCAGCAATTCAAATTCTCCAATTTCTCTTAACGAAAATCAAGTAGAACAACTAAAAAATGAAACCAATTCAGACAGTATGAACAACTTAGCTTTAGTTGACAAAACTGAACCTTCAAATATTATAAACAAGGTTTTAGCAAATAATGAAAAAGAGGAAGAAATAAACAAAATCAATGCCCCCTTAAAAATTCCAATTTTAGAAGAAGAAACTGAGTTTTTGGTAGAGTTTGAAGAAGAAGAAAGAGCAGAGCTAGAAGTGGAAATAATAGAATTAGATGAATTTATTGAATATGAATCCGGAATGTCTGTTGATTTTAATAACTCAACTGAAGATTTAGAATTCACTATTAACGAAGAAGATGATATTTTAAGAGAATCTGAAGAATTAGTTCTTAGTGGTTTTTCAGAACCAAGTGTGTCTTCAAACAAAGATGCGATTCCAATGACAACTAAAAGATCGAATAAAGAAGTTATAAAAACTACAATCAGTAGAAGCTTAAAGGAAGACAAAGAGCTAATAGGTATATTTTACACAGCTCTTTGATATAGAATATCTATTCTGTTTCAAGTAAACCTAAACAAATTTTCAACCTTATTACTTTTTTAACAGATGAATAAACCTGAAGCTTAAAATCTACATTCTTATTCATTGTAGAAAGAATATCATCTATGTCTTTTTCCTCATTTACAGGCATCAATAGAACATCGCATCCAGCCTGAACCGCTTTTAACCCACAAGAAGGGACGTTTACAACACCCCCCATATTCATTGCATCTGTAATTACCAATCCTCTAAAATTCAAAGAATCTTTCAATAAATCAGTAACAATTTTCCTTGAGCATGTTGCCGGCATGTCATTAGTTCCATATTGATCATTGTTTTTTACGGCAATGTGGGCTACCATTACAGAAATTACATTGTTATCAATTACAGGTTTATAATTGACAACTTCTTTCATTTCACCATCAATATAAACCAACTTTTTATGGGTATCTCCTGAAACATAACCGTGACCAGGGAAATGTTTAGCCGTAGCAACAATTCCATTAGACTGAGTAACCTCAATAAATTTATTGGAGAAACTAATAACAGTATCCATATTTAAACCAAAACTACGGTTACTAACCACTTCATTAGGAGAAGCATCTATTACAGGTGCAAAATTCTGAGTAATTCCAATTTTATTTAAATCATCAGAAATTACTTGAGCAACTTGCTCCACTTTATCTATTGATTTAATTTTATTTGTTTTGGGAACAGGAGTTGACCCTTTAATTTTATATTTAATCAACGTTGGCTCTGCATCTGCGCTATAAATTGGTGGCAAATAGCCATTTGCTGAACAAATGCTATCAAATAAACTCACATAATTTGTAAAACTTTCAACTGTACCATTAAGAAGTAATACCCCTCCTATTTTTCCTTTTTCACATAATTCAATAACATGTTTATCTGTTTTACCTAATCTACCTACGGCTGGCACAATCAATTGACCAACTTTTAATGTGTCATTCAATGAATTAAAAACCTTGTCTACTTCCAATTGAAGGCTTGGTTGGTATTCAAAAAAATCATTAAGCTCAAACTTCTGCCCCAAAATAAAAGCTGGGAAAAGAAAATAGAAAAGGAAAATAATAGATATAGATTTCATATAGACAAATTAACTTTAAAAACAAGAATAGAAAACTTAGGTGATTTATATTTTTTCAATTTTAATTGTTAATTAATAATAAGTCAATTTTCATGCCGTTTAAAACCTAATAATAAAATACAAATAGCTATTTATTAAAAAATCAAAAAATATACTTCTTACAAATTAGTACATTTGCTGCTTTAAATTCTATAATGAAAAAAATATTACTATTTACTTTCTGCTTATCATCTATTATTCTTACAGGTCAAACCAATGTCTTATCCGAAGATTTTAACAATGGATTACCAGCTAATTGGTTATTAATAGATAACGATGGAGCAACTCCATACAATGATCCATTAGTTAACTTTATTAACGATGCTTTTGTTATAAATGAAGATTATGATTCTACAGGAACTGGCGATTCAATTTTAATTGCTACTTCTTGGTTAGACCCTATTACAGATGCTGATGATTATTTAATTCTTCCATCAGTTACCCTAGGAAGCGGGGGGAACATACTTTATTTTGACACTAAATCTATCGATCAATCTTATCCAGATGGAATTCAAGTTCTTTATACATTCAACGATTTTAACGTTAGTACTATTCTCGCTAATGGTGTATTATTCGACACCATTGCATCACCACCATATTGGACAAATTTTTCAGTAGATCTAGACACTTTAGGATTACAAAATCAAACAGTAAATATTGTTTTTAGACATTACGGAAACGATCAATTCATTTTAGGGTTAGACAACATTAGAATAGATATTAATGACCCAACAAAAGTTATAGACACTAGATTTAACGAACTTTCAATATATCCAAATCCATGTAACAACATCATTAACATCAATGGATTGGAAAAAACATCGACCTATCAATTATTTAACCTTCAAGGTAAATTAGTTCAAAGAGGGGTGTGTGAAAACAAAATCATCACTAACCTTAAAAGAGGAATCTACATCCTTAAAATCGAGGAAGAAAGTTTAAAAGTAATAATAGAATAAAAAAAACCCACACAGCTGACAGGTTGTTAAACTTGAGTTCAACATGTATGGAAACTCACTTTTAGATCTGTAATCCGACTGACATTAAAAATGGTCGGCACGCCATTACTAAAAAAATATTATCTCCAATTTTTAAGGTGTTAAGTTTAAAAACTTCACCATGTGGGCGGTTATTAACCTGACTTAAATTCTAACTTATAGAAAGAAAAAGCGTACTTTAAAAGTAGAACAATATTGATTATTTTGCAAACTTAAATTTAGATAATTGAGATGGACTTTTAAACATATCATGCCTGACCCACTTGTTGAAGAAAATACAAAAGATTCAGAAGTATGGAACCAAGAATTTTCTTTTGAAGAGGGTACAAATTATAACATTACATCTCCATCTGGAAAAGGTAAAACAACTCTATTATCACTCTGTTGTGGATTTAGAAAAGATTTTAATGGTGAGCTATTATTAAACAATAAATCAATTCATTTAACAAATCAGAATGATTGGTCTAAAATAAGAAGCGAACAACTTGCTTATGTTCCTCAAAACTTATCATTGATTTCTTCAATAACCGTATGGGAGAATTTAAAACTTAAAAACAACTTGACTAATCATAAAACCAACGATCAGATTAATGAATTATTAAATTATTTTGGGTTAGAAAAATGCAAAGAAAAAAAACCTCATCTCATCTCACTGGGTCAACAACAAAGGGTTGCAATAATAAGAGCACTAATACAGCCATTTGAGACTTTAATTATGGACGAACCTTTTTCACACATTGACAAAGCTAACTTTAAAAACGCCTGCGAAATAATAGAATTAACTTGTGAAAAAGAAAATGCCAATCTTATTATAACATCATTAAATGATAAAACTATTTTTAGAAACATTGAACAACTCTGTTTATGATCAATAAAGTATTTAAGAATAACAACAACCAATTCTCAATGTTTCTTGCTAGTATAGGCTCTATAATTGGACTCACCCTACTATTCCTATCCTTACAACTTTACATAGATTTTAGAGAACTTTTAGGAGTTGAAAATGAATTAATGTCTAGCGAGTTTCTAATAATAAAAAAAGAAATCTCAGATTTATCAATATTAGGAGTTAACAGCTCTTTTAATAAAAAAGAAATTCAAGAAATAGCTGATCAACCTTTTGTCAAATCATTAGCTATTTTTAAGGGCTGTCAGTATCAGGTATTTGCTCATTTAAGTTCAGATGGCGGAACGTTTCCTGGATTCTCAACATTAGCTTATTTTGAGTCTATTCCAGATGAATTTATTGACGTACCAACAAATAACTGGGCTTGGGACACAAACAACATTGAACTGCCTGTTATACTTCCTAGCACTTATATTGATGCTTATAATTTTGGAATTGCTTTAAGCATGGGAACACCACAATTAAGTAAAAAGCTTTTAACTTCTATTCCTTTTAAACTAACTCTCCAAGGGAACAATAAAAAAGGAAATTACTATGCAAGAGTAATTAGCTTCTCTGATAGAATAAACAGCATTCTAGTTCCAGAAAACTTTTTAAATCATACAAATAAGCTATATGGGAATAAAGAAACTACCAAACACAATAAGGTTATCATTGCTGCAAACAATTTAAAAAATCCAGCTGTTTCAAAATTTCTAGAAGAGCATAGATATACTACAAATTCAGAAAAAACAAGAGGAAACAAGTTTGAATCCATTTTAAAAAATGGTGTTTATTATCAATTTATTATTGGTCTGATAATTATTATACAATCAATAATATTATTTATTTTCTACGCTAGAATAATCATAAATAAATCTGATTCCGAGATAAAAACTCTCTTAATGATTGGGTACAACAGAAAAACTATTTCAGTAGCAATAAATAAATTATTTATAAAATCTTATCTGATTGTGTTCTCTTTAAGTTTTACCTTATTTATTAGCACAAAAAGCTACCTATATTTTTGGATAAATAATCATAAGGGAATTAAATTAAACAATGGCATTAATGTATATACAGTTCTTATAGCACTACTTTTTATACTTTCAATTGTTTCAATTAACAAGCTAAACATTAATAGAAGATTGAAAAACACTTCTTTACAATAGTTAAAATTTCCTAAATTTTTGTTAAAAACACAAAAGTTAGGCACAAATCTTCACTTTGGTTCGTCTTTTGTTTTTACATTCAAGAATTATCTAATAAATTATGAAATTATATCTTTTCACATTCTTACTTATTTTTAGTTTTCAGCTAAATGCACAAAAACTTAAATTTAAAATAGATGGTCTTTCGGACACTACCATCTTTTTAGCAAGATATCTAGGTGACCGACTTTACTATGCTGATACTGCATATTCTAAAGCAGGAACAGTTGAGTTCAGTAAAGAAAGTTACGCTGGTGGAGTGTACGCCCTTATTTGTCCAGGTCCAAAGTATTTTGAATTTTTAATGGGTGACAAAGAAATAGAGATGGAAACATCATTAAACTCTTTCATTCCAAACATGAAAGTGAAAAAATCTATTGAAAATAAGTTATTCTATAGCTATATTCAATTTATTAACACTAAAAAAAATGAAGCTGAACGATATAAAAAAGAAGGTGCTAAAGAAAAACTAGCCAACCTAGACAAAGAGGTTAAAGCTTTTCAAAAAAAAATAGTTACTGAAAACAAAGACATGTTAATTAGTAAAATATTAAACATGTCTATAGACCCAGTAATTCCAGATGAAATAAGCGAGAATGATACTTTGAAATACAAATTCTACATTGAGCATTTTTGGGACAACATAGACCTGTCTGATGAACGAATTGTTCATTCACCTGTTTATCACAATAAATTAAATTACTTTTTCAAAAAGCTATTAATTCAGCATCCAGACACCATATGCAACTATGCTCACAAAGTGGTTGATCAAATAAAGGAGGGAACAGATTTATTTAAATATACGGTACATTTTATCACTTATAATTTTGAAACTTCTAAAATAATGGGAATGGACGCAGTCTTTGTTTGCATGGCGCAAAGCTATTATTGCCCAGCAGACAACTCAAAGGCGTATTGGTTAAAAAAAGAAAAATTAGTTGAGCTATGCGACAAAGCTAACAATCTAGAGCCACTCCTTGTAGGCAAATATGCTCCTAGAGTAATTCTAGCAGACACATCAGAAAAAAAATGGATTAATTTCTATGATTTACCCCAAAAATACAACTTGCTAATCTTTTGGGATCCAGATTGTGGGCATTGTAAAAAAGAAATGCCTAAACTAAAAAAATTATATGCCGAGCTTAAAGAAAAAAATATCGACATTGAATTTATTGGAATAGGAACAAATTTGGAAAATGAAAAATGGATCAAATTCGTCAAAGAAAATGAATTGCCATGGCTCAATATTTCTGATTTTCCAGACGCCAATAAAAATCCAAAAAAATACTTATATGATCTTAGAGTTACAGATTTGGCAAGCTTAAACTTCAGAAAAACCTACGATATTTTTAGCACACCTCAAATATACCTACTTGATGAAAACAAAAAAATAGTAGGGAAAAAACTTGATGCATTAACGCTTGGAGACTTAATTCAAAGAGTTGAAAAAATTGATCTTCCCTATGTAGAAGTCTTAAAAGCTGCAAAAAAAGAAAAAGAAAAAGAAAAAGAAAATGCTGAATGATTTTGGCAACCTTTTTGTTAATCAATTGTTAAGAAAGGACAATACGTTAAATGATTTCATATATTAACTAAAAATTAAAACCCAAATTTAAACAAGATGAAAAAAATCACTTTACCTATAAGTATGATGCTAATGGCACTTTTAGTTTCAAGCTTTTCAATAAATGCACAAGAAACTGTTACCGTTGCCAAAGTTGGAGGCGCTGAAATATCTTTTGACAAAGAGACACATGATTATGGAGTAATGCAACAGCATGCAAATGGCACCTGTGTTTTTATGTTCACTAATAATGGAACAGAAGATTTAGTTATTTCTAATGCAAAAGGATCATGCGGATGTACGGTTCCTTCTTGGCCAAGAGAACCAATTGCACCTGGAGCAACTGGTGAATTAAAAGTTAAGTACGATACTAAAAGAATTGGCTTAATTAACAAATCTGTTACAATTCAATCTAACGCAGTAAATGAACCAACTAAAATTATTAGAATTAAGGGTGAAATTAAAGCACCTGATGCTTCTGCATCTCCAGTAAAACCTGTAGAAGGTCCTGTAAGTGAATAAATATTAATCATTATAATAGTTTGTCTTAACCCCTTGAATTTATCAAGGGGTTTTTTGTATCATAAATTTAAACCTTGTTTTGATGGTTAAATATTTTTTAACATTATTAATATTCATATTAGCTTATACTAATTACGCCCAGAAAGAGTATAAAAGTTTATTCTGGAAAGTTTATGGAAATAAACTAAAAGACACTTCTTATCTGTATGGAACCATGCACACGCAAGACAAACGAGCTTTTCAATTTGAAAATGGTGTTTTAGAAGCATTTGATCGTTCTAAAATCTATGCTATGGAATTAAATGTAGACAGCATTAATCAAGCAGCACTATTAAAGGAATTAATAATGGATTCATCCCAAAATTTAAAAAAATTACTTTCCTCAACTGAATACATATTAGTTGATCAATATTTCAAAGATTCAATGGGTTTAAGTTTATTTTTCTTTGACAAAATATCTCCTATTTATACTTCTCAATTTATTACAATGAAAAATCTAGGTAGTGAACAAGAAGATGCTTTAGATTTATTTTTTCATAAAAAAGCTAAAAACCAAGGGAAAAAAATAATTGGATTAGAGAAAATGATTGAACAAATAGATGCTATAAATAGTATTTCATACGAAATACAAGCTAAAGAACTAGTAAATGCTGTAAATAAAGCAAATGATTTAAACAACAACGAAATTGATGATTTAATATCATATTATGTTAAAGGTGATTTAGAATCGCTATTAGCTTTCACAACTCAAAATGACTCCCTAAATAATGAATATAACTCAATAATAAATGAGGTTTTCATTGTAAAAAGAAATAAAAAAATGGCTGAAAGGTGTGTCAAACACCTTAAAGAAAACTCCACTTTTATAGCTATAGGAGCAGCTCATTTGCCAGGTGATAATGGTGTAATCGAACTCTTAAGAAGAAAAGGATTTAATGTTGAAGCCAATTAAACTGATATAGACAACAATTCAGACATTTTAGAACCTAAATCTGCAGGTGAATCGACAACATGAACACCACACTCTCTTAATATCTGTTTTTTAGCTGCAGCAGTATCGCTTTCACCACCAACTATTGCACCAGCATGACCCATAGTCCTTCCTTTAGGAGCGGTATCACCTGCAATAAAAGCAACAACAGGTTTTGTACCATGTTCCATAATCCATTTACCAGCCTCAGCCTCAAGATTCCCTCCAATCTCACCAATCATAATTATACCATGAGTTTCTGGATCGTTCATTAACAGTTCTACAGCTTCTTTTGTTGATGTACCTATAATGGGATCCCCACCAATACCAATAGCTGTTGTTTGACCTAAACCAACTTTTGAAATTTGATCTACAGCTTCATAAGTTAATGTTCCTGATTTACTAACAATTCCAACATTTCCTTTTTGAAAAATGAAACCTGGCATTATTCCAACTTTTGCTTCTCCAGCAGTAATAACCCCTGGACAATTTGGACCAACTAAAGTGCAATCTATCTGATTAATGTGATTTTTCACTTTAATCATATCAGAAACAGGAATACCTTCAGTGATACATATAATAACTTTAATTCCTGAACTAGCAGCTTCTAATATTGCATCTGCAGCAAATGCTGGAGGAACAAAAATAATAGAAACATCTGCCCCAGTTTTTGAAACTGCCTCAGAAACAGTATTAAACACAGGTTTATCTAGATGTGTTCTACCACCTTTTCCAGGTGTAACACCACCTACGACATTAGTTCCATATTCAATCATTTGTTCTGAATGAAAAGTACCTTCACTACCAGTAAAACCCTGAACAATAATTTTCGAATCCTTATTTACTAAAACACTCATATCAAGAATATATAATTTAAAATATTAAAACGCTAATGTAAAAAATTGGATTTATATAACTAAAAAAAAACCGCTCAATTATGAGCGGTTTTTAAACATTATAATAAATGAACCTGAAATTACTTTTTCTTGTCCATCTCTTTTTTCAATTCAGCTAAAGCACCTAAATCTCCAAGAGTTGTTTTTTCAGAAGCGCTATTTAAGTTCTTAACAGCTCTACTTGTAGATGAAGATTTAGCTTTTGCTTTTTTCTCTTCAACTTGACCCCAAACTTGCGTGTGAGAAACAAGAATTTTCTTGCTGTCTTTATTAAACTCAATTACTTTAAATTTAGCTTTCTCATCAATTGCTAAATCAGCTCCATCTTCTTTTTTCATGTGCTTAGCAGGACAATAAGACTCAACACCATAAGGAAGAGAAATAATTCCAGCTTTATCTTTAAGTTTAGCAACTGTACCATCGTGTTCAGAACCTAATTCAAACAAAGTCTCATATACATCCCATGGATTTTCTTCCAATTGTTTGTAACCTAAACTTAATCTTCTGTTTTCCTTGTCAAGCTCTAAAACTATAATTTCAAGTTCATCACCGACTGCACAAAATTCTGATGGATGTTTAAACTTCTTCTCCCAAGAAAGGTCAGAAATATGAATTAAACCATCTATTCCTTCTTCAACTTCAACAAAAACACCAAAATTCGTAAAGTTTCTAACCTTAGAACTGTGCTTAGAACCTACAGGATATTTAGTTTCTATATCTGCCCATGGATCTGGCATTAATTGTTTAATACCCAAAGACATTTTTCTTTCATCTCTATCAAGAGTAATAACAACTGATTCAACTTCATCACCTACTTTAAGGAAATCATTGGCAGTTCTTAAATGTTGACTCCAGCTCATTTCAGAAACATGTACTAGACCTTCAACACCAGGTGCTATTTCGATAAACGCACCATAATCAGCCAATACAACAACTTTTCCTTTAATAGTATCTCCAACATTAATATTTGCATCAAGGTTTTCCCATGGATGCTCACTTAATTGTTTAAGACCTAAAGCAATACGTTTCTTATTATCATCAAAATCAAGAATAACAACATTAATCTTTTCATCTAATGTCACTATTTCTTCTGGATGATTAACTCTTCCCCAAGATAAATCAGTAATGTGAATTAATCCATCAACACCACCTAAATCTATAAAGACACCATAAGAAGTTATATTCTTAACTGTTCCTTCAAGAACTTGACCTTTTTCAAGTCCAGACATGATTTGTTTTTTCTGTTCTTCTATCTCAGCTTCAATTAAAGCTTTATGAGAAACAACAACATTTTTAAACTCATGGTTAATCTTAACCACTTTAAACTCCATGTTCTTTCCTACGAATTGATCGTAATCTCTAATTGGTTTAACATCAATTTGAGAACCAGGCAAGAAAGCTTCAAGACCAAAAACATCAACAATTAAACCACCTTTAGTTCTGCATTTAACAAAACCAGTAATGATTTCACCTGAAACAAGAATTTCATTAACTCTTTGCCAAGCTCTGTGAGTTCTAGCAATTTTATGAGATACAACTAGCTGACCAGTTTTATCTTCCATGCTGTCGATGTATAAATCAACCTCATCTCCAATTTTTAAATCAGGATTGTATCTAAACTCATTATTAGGAACAATACCTTCACTTTTATAATTGATATTAATTACAACTTCTTTTTTGTTTATTGCAATAACAAACCCTTTAATAAGCTGTTTTTCTTCGATTTGAGTTAAAGTAACATCATAAATATCATTTAACTTTTTTCTTTCTTCTTTTGTATATGTATCTATGTCAGATTCATGAGCATCCCAGTCAAATTCTTCACAGGAACAGATTCCTTTATTGCTGGCTTAGCTTTTTGATCAACAACAACTTCTTTTGTTGCTTCAACTTCTTGAATAACTTCTTTTGTAACCTCAACTTTTTCAACAACATCTTCCTTAACAGGAGCTGCTTTCTTTGCAGAGCTGCTTTCTTTGCAGGAGCTGCTTTCTTCGCAGTTGTTGTTTTCTTAGCTGTTGTAGTGGTTTTTTTTGCTGCAGTTGTAGTTTTCTTTGCAGCTGTTTTAGCTTTAGCTGGAGATTTCTCCTTATTAGCTGCAGCTTTTGTTTCTTTAGATTCGGCCATGTGGCTTAAATTAATTGTATCTCGACAACGGTAAATTCGAGAGTGTTAAACATACCTGTACCGTCAGGTTTATTAAATTCGGTTGCAAATTTAACGTTTTATCTATTAATTTCAAACTAATAACAAAATATAAAACACTCATTTTTTAAATTTTCAAATAAATAAAATTGAGATATTTAAAAGAATACAACAACATAAATTAAATTAGCAACATGAATGTAGATGAATTTTACATGGAAAGGTGTTTAGATTTAGCCTATTTAGGGTTTGGAAACACGGCTCCTAACCCAATGGTTGGCTGTGTTATCGTAAATGAAAAAGACACAATAATTGGCGAAGGATATCATCAAAAAAACGGACAAAATCATGCTGAAGTTAATGCAATTAATTCTGTTAAAAATAAAAATGATTTAAGTGCATCCACTCTATATGTTTCTCTGGAACCTTGTAGTCACACTGGGAAAACTCCACCATGTGTTGATTTAATTATTATGCATAAAATACCTAAAGTTGTAATTGGTTGTAATGACACTTTTAGCGAGGTAAATGGTCGTGGAATAAAAGCATTAAAAAAAGCAGGAATAATCGTTAAAGTGGGCATACTTGAAAAAGAATGCTTAAAAATAAATAAGAGGTTTTTCACTTTTCACAATAAAAAAAGACCATATATAATTCTTAAATGGGCACAAACAAAAGATCTTTATATTGACAAAATTAGAAATGAAAAATCGAAAGGGATAAACTGGATAACAAGTACAAAAACACAAAAAATCACACACAAATGGAGAGCTGAAGAAGATGCTATTTTAGTTGGCAAAAACACAATTATTTTAGATAATCCATCTCTAACAACTAGAGCTTTCTCAGGGAAAAATCCTGTAAGATATGTTATTGATCCAAATTTGGAAATCAACCAATCACACAAAATTTTTAAAGATGATTTTCCAATTTCAATTTTCAATTTTAAAAAAAACTCAAGACAAGGAAAAATTAAACTCATTAAAATAAATCAAGGCACAGAAATAGAAGATATTTGTGATTATTTACACAAATGCAAAATTCAATCTATAATAATTGAAGGTGGTAGATTTACCATTAATCAATTCATAAACAAAAACTTATGGGATGAAGCAAGAGTGCTAACAGGAAACAATTACTTTGTTAATGGGCTAGAAGCACCTAAACTAAACATAAAACCAACTTTAAGCACTGAACTTGGAGAAGACCAATTAACTATTTACTCGAAGAAATGACAGCTATAATTTTAACGATAATCACCTTTTCAATGATGCTCATAATATTCAAATATTTTGAGTTATTTAAAGTCAACAACTTGCAAGCTATAATAGTTAACTACTTTACTGCTGGTTTTTTAGCTTTGATAGCAGATAACATCAACAACTCCAATAGTTTTTCATTAACAGAAGTAATTAACTCCGCATATATAATTCAAGCACTCATAATTGGCGTGCTTTTTATTATCACTTTCAACCTTGTAGCATTTGGAACTCAAAAAATAGGAATTGCCATTACTACCGTATCCAATAAAATGTCCATGGTTATTCCTGTTCTTGTAGGATTATTTATTTTCAATGAATCTATAAACTCAATCAAAATAACTGGTGTTTTACTGGCCATTTTAGCCATTTATTTTTCTTGTTCTAAGAACGGGAAATTATCCTTTGACAAAAAATACATCTTTATAATTATTTTGATTTTTATTGGCCAAGGAATAGCTGACAGCACCTTGAGTTGGGCTCAAGAAATGAAATTAAACCAGAACAATAAATATACATTTTTCGCTACCACTTTTTTCATAGCAGCTCTAATGGGAGTACTATTCCTTATTTACCAATCAATTAAAGGGTTACACTCTTTTAAATTTAAAAACATATTATGGGGAATCATTTTAGGAATTCCTAACTACTTTACACTTTACTTTTTTGTAGAAGCTTTAGATTCTGGAATTTTCGAGAAATCACAAGTATTTCCAATCGTAAATATGGGAGTAATTGTTCTTACAGCAACATCTGGAATTATTCTTTTCAGAGAATATCTTTCTAAAAGCAATTGGCTTGGAATTTTATTAGCAGTTGTTGCTATTTCTTTAATAACATTCACCAAAGAAATTATGCAACTCTTTTTATGATGCATAATTACAAATCACTTATTGGAGAATCCACTGGCACCTATAAGGAAAAAGGAAGTAAGTTCATAGCCTATTGCCAACCTATTTTAGATGAAATTGACTTTAAGGAGAAAATTAACCTAATTAAGAAAAAGCACCATGACGCTAGACATTTCTGCTATGCTTATAGGCTTTTACCAAAAGGAACAAATTATCGATACAATGATGATGGTGAACCAAATAACAGTGCAGGAAAGCCCATATTGGGACAAATAGACAGTTTCTCATTAACTTATACATTGATTGTTGTTGTAAGGTATTTCGGTGGAACTAAATTAGGAGTTGGAGGTCTAATTAAAGCATACAAAGAAGCAGCTAAAGATGCAATATCAAATAATAAAATTATCACAAAAGAAATAACTTCAACTTTCATAATTAAATGCAATTATAGCGACATGAGTTTTATTATGAATTTAGTTAAAGAGCTAAAACTAACTATTCTCAAAAAAGAATTGGAGATACATTGTAAATTTGAAGTTGATTGTCCAATAAAGATTAAGGAAGAATTAGAACTTAAATTAAAAAACAGACTATTAAGCTACCAAGAATTGGAGGTCTAAATCATTTTCTCGCCAAGATTTGCAGTTAATTTATAAAGTTTTTCAGCTACTTTATCGTTAACATTCACCAACGGAAGTCTAACTGAATCGCCACAAATGTTTAAAAGTTTAAGCACATGTTTTACACCACCTGGATTACCATCAGCAAAAAGTTGTTGAATAATCTCAAAAAGCTCATAATGCTTCTGTCTAGCTAAAGATATATCACCAGCAAGAGCTGCATTTACTAAATCTGAAAATCTTCTAGGAAAGGCATTCGCAACTACAGAAATAACGCCATCACCACCAACTGAAATATGTGGTAAAGTTAAAGCATCATCACCGGATAACACCAAAAATCCTTCCGGTTTTTGGTTTATTATTGACATAACTTGTTCTAAATCTCCTGATGCCTCTTTAACAGCAACTATGTTCTTAATTTCAGCTAATTCAAGCGTAGTTTCAACCTGCACATTACTACTTGTTCTACCAGGAACATTATACAAAATAATAGGCAAATCTGTAGAAGAAGAAAGAGATTTATAATGCTCAATAATCCCTTTTTGAGACGGTTTATTATAATATGGGCTAACAGAAAGAATTCCACTTAAGCCATCTTGATTTAAATTACTTAATTTATTAGCAACATTAAGAGTATCATTACCTCCAACTCCTAAAACAACAGGTAGCTTTCCAGCATTTATTTCCAAAATAAAATCCAAAATTGCTATTTTTTCTTTTTCAGAAAGAGTTGCTGACTCACCAGTAGTTCCTTGCACAACTAAATAATTTGTTCCATTGGAAACTTGATGTTCAACCAATTTCTTTAAACCGTTAAAATCTACCATTCCAGAATCAGTAAAAGGAGTAACCAAAGCTACTCCTACACCACCAAAATTTGTTTTCATTTTGTACCTGCTTTAATTTTATTATATTTTGAAATGTTTCCAGGATCAAGTCTAACTATCAAATTATAAACTTGCATTCTAAGACCAGTTTGATCAGGTGAAAACAGATTAACTATTTCATCATTTTTTGCTGTGAAAAAGAGTTGGATATTAAAAGAGTTAGGACGTGCTTTATGTATTGCATCCAAGGATTGTAAAGCTTCAAACATAGTTGTCAAGCTTTCCTCTCTATTTGAATAAGCATTGTCAAACCCTAACCTATGGAAATTATAATAACACTTCCTTAAAGGAATAAACAGTGCTTGAGTTGCATTTTGAATTAACCAGTAGCGATTCCTATTTCCTTCACTTGGCTTCCATCCAGGTTCTGGAGCATTTTGGCAATTTGACACAATCTGCATCGCTTTATTAAAATATGGAGTTCCACCTTCTAAAGAATATGAATCATAGTCATATCCTATCATCATGTAAACATAAAAGGCAAGAACATCAGCTAAATTATCGTAATGATTATCTGGCTTAAAGATTATTGCTGTATTTCTTAAATATCTAAATTGTAAATTAGGATCACTGTAGTTAAAAAGTCTTGATTTATAGCTCGAATTGAAAACAGGTCTTGATGAACTAATTTGAATACTCCCTCTAAATTCATCACTAGAAATTTTATCTTGAATATTAATCAAAATATTACATTCTATTCTTTCATGTAATTGGAATTGATCTGTTGTCCACTTAGTATTATTTACAAATTCGAAAACAGAAGATTGCAAAGATTCTATAATTTCTTGATTTGCAGGATTGCTTTGAAGTGTAGGTGCAATTACAGAAACTTGACAATTCAATTCTTGAGCATTAACATTTACAAATGATAAATAAATAAGAAATAATACAAATCGTTTAATCATAATAATTTTTCAATAACATCTAAAACATCTGTAGCAACATCGTTTTTATGTTTTAACTCAAAACTAATCATTTTATTATCTTTTTGAAGAATAGATATTTGATTAGTATCTGTAGCAAAACCAGCACCTTTATTTTTCAATGAATTCAATACTATTGCATCAAGTTTTTTTGAAATTAATTTTTTTTCAGCATTCTTAATTTCGTTTTCTGTTTCTAAAGCAAAACCAATAAGCAATTGATGCTTTTTATTATTACCCAAATACAAAAGAATATCTTCATTTTTCTCAAGTAGGAGTTCCATTTCAGATGAGTTCTTTTTAATTTTCTCTAAAGCTGGACTTTTAACTCTATAATCAGCTACAGCTGCTGCCATAATAACAACATCAATGTTTGCAAAAGTCTCTTTTACAGCTTCAAACATTTCTTTTGCTGAAGTAACATTTATACGGTCAACACCAGAAGGAGTATCCAACACAACTGGACCTGCTATTAATTGAACTGAGGCCCCTCTTTCAGCAGCAACCTTTGCTAAAGCAAAGCCCATTTTACCAGAAGAATGATTTCCTATAAAACGAACAGGGTCTATAGACTCATGAGTTGGACCTGCTGTAATTAGAATTCTTTTGTCTTTTAATGTCGCTATATTCAAAAGATAATCTCTTACCGCTTTAACAATTTGCTCTGGTTCAGCTAACCTTCCTTCACCTTCTAACCCACTAGCTAATTCGCCATATTCTGGCTGAATAATTGACACCTTTCTTTCTGTTAAAATTGACAAGTTTTCTTGTGTAGATTCATGCTTAAACATATCTAAATCCATTGCTGGAGCAACAAAAACAGGACATCTAGCAGATAAATAGGTAGCTAACAAAAAAGAATCTGCATGACCTGAAACCAATTTAGCAATTGAATTTGCAGTAGCAGGGGCAACAATCATCAAGTCGGCCCAAAGACCTAATTCTACATGGTTATTCCATACACCTTTTTCAGAATCTTTTACAAAATCTTTAAAAACGGGGTTTTTAGAAAGGGTTGAAAGCGTTAAGGGAGTTATAAAATCACAAGCAGCATTTGTCATTACCACCTTAACATTAGCACCCTTTTTAATGAATTCTCTAACGATTAATGCTGATTTATAAGCAGCAATACTTCCAGTTACTGCGAGAAGCACATTCTTCCCATTCAGCATTCTTATTGAAATTAATTTTCTTCTGTTTCTGGTTGTCTCCAGAACAAAGTGTCTAATTCTAGCTCTTGAATTGCAATTGCACCTGGTTTAGGTAAACGCTCATAAAATCTTGAGACTTCAATTTGCTCACGATTTTCAAAAATCTCTTCTAAATTGTCAGTTGTAGAAGCAAATTCATCTAGCTTTTGAGACAGTTCCTCATTAAGCTCAGAATTAATTTGGTTAGATCTTTTAGATAGTACAACAATTGTTTCATAAACATTTCCTAAAGGATTTTCCATATCCCTAAGATTCCTAGTAATAGTTGTTCTTTCTGCAGTGTTATCTCTATATGCCATTCTAATTTAAATTATTCTGTTTTTCAATTTCTCTTATTGAATAATTATAATAGGACTCAGCTGTCTTCAAATAATTACTTTTTTCAAAAGAGTCCACAAAGGTAAGATAAGAATCGATAGTTGCTTCATATCTTTCTATTTTTTTCTTGTCAATACTATTAGATGCAAACATATAATTCGCCTTGACTATCATAAAAAGTATTTTTTCTCTAAATTTTGTGTCTGGAAATTCTTCTAAAGTTGAATTAAAAGCTATAACTGCTGAACGGTATTTTTCCATTTTAAAATACAAATTAGATTTCTCAAAACTTTTAAGTTCTAATTTTTCCCTCAAATCCTTAATCAAAACATTACAACTATCAACCAAAGGACTTTCTGGATATCTATTCATGAATAGTTGGAATTCATCTATGGATTTATAGGTGTCTGATTGATCTAAATAAAAATCAGGGGAATTTTTCATGTAACAAATTGCACTGTTAAACGAACATTCTTCAGCTCTATCACTGTTGGGAAAGTTCTTAGAAAATCTTTTAAAATAATAACCGGCTAAATAATAATCATTTAAACAAAATTGTGTCTTGGCATAGTAATAATAAACATCTTCACCTTTGTCTGTCATTTTAAAGTATGACATTAATTCCTCAAATAAAGGAAGTGATTTGAAACAATCGCCATTATTGTAACATTCTACAGCTGTTTCATATTTTAAATTGTAATCAGTTCCTTTTACGATTTTACTGTAATCAGAACAACCCACTAAAAAAATGAATGTATAGAAGATAAATAAGAATTTGAAATATTTCATGCGCTGCAAATATAATTTTTTTAGTAACTAACGCACCAATGAAAATAAAATTGTAAGCCATAAATATTTACAACATGTTAATAAAAAACGACAATAGTATTGTAAGGGATATATAAGTGTTTTAATTTAGCCGATTATTAAACTACTTACAAGACTTAAGACACATAGAAAACAACATCATGAGAGATATTTTTGATAAAATCAAAGCTAACAGAGGACCTCTTGGTCAGCATGCTAAGGAATCACACGGTTATTTCACTTTCCCTAAACTTGAAGGCGATATTGCCCCTAGAATGACTTTTAAAGGCAAAGAAGTTCTTACATGGAGCATTAACAATTACCTAGGGCTTTCAAATCTTCCTGAAGTAAGAAAAGCAGATGCAGACGCTGCTAAACGTTGGGGACTCGGATATCCAATGGGTGCAAGAATGATGTCAGGACAAACAAGTGAACATGAAAAATTAGAAGAAGAATTAGCTTCTTTTATGGATAAAGACGCTTGCTATTTATTGAACTTTGGATATCAAGGTTGCATGTCTGCTATAGAGGCTCTTGTTGATAGAAATGATGTAATTGTATACGACAGTGAATCTCACGCCTGCATGGTTGATGGAGTAAGACTTCACCAAGGTAAAAGAAAGGTTTTCATTCATAATGATATGGTTAGTTTTGAAAAGCAAATGGCTACCGCTACTAAACTAGCAGAAGAAACTGGAGGTGGTATTTTAGTAGTTACTGAAGGTGTTTTTGGAATGAGTGGTGATCAAGGAAAACTTAAAGAAATTATAGAATATAGAAAATCTGGGAAATTTGAATTCAGACTATTTGTTGATGATGCTCACGGATTTGGAACTCTAGGGGACAAAGGACAAGGAGCTGGTGAGCACCAAGGTGTTCAGGATGAAATTGATGTCCTTTTTGGAACATTTGCAAAATCTATGGCAAGTGTTGGTGCTTTTATTTGTAGTAATGATGACATCATTAACTATCTAGCTTACAACATGAGATCTCAAATATTTGCAAAATCTCTTCCGATGCCTTTAGTAGTAGGTGCCCTAAAAAGATTAGAATTATTAAAAGGAAAAGAACAACGAGAAAAACTTTGGACCATTACCAATGCATTACAAAGTGGATTAAAAAATGCAGGTTTTAGCCTAGGGAATACAAACTCATGTGTTACACCCGTAATGCTTACTGGAACCTTAGGTGAAGCTACTAATCTAACATTTGACCTTAGAGAAAATCACAGCTTGTTCTGCTCTATTGTTGTATATCCTGTAGTTCCTAAAGGGATGATACTATTAAGGCTAATACCTACAGCAGCTCACTCTCTTGAAGATGTAGACTACACTATTAAAATATTTAAAGCAATAAAATCTAAACTAGATATTGGGGAATACCATTCAGAAAAAGTCCTAGACACTAATAATTAGTTAACAGAATAATATTCATGTGGAAAATTATTAATTTAATTCAATGGGTATTTATATTTTTAGCCATTATTTTTTCTGGAATTCTAGCAATTCTGGCTTTAATTATTTCTAAGAACCTTTCATTTTGGATAGCGAAAAATATTTGGTCAAGACTACTCTGTGCCATTGTATTTTCTCCAGTTTATTTGCACAATAAACAAAGAATATCAGAACTTGACAAACCCGTTATTTATTGTGCAAATCACCAATCAATGTATGACATTCCAGCCATGTTCATTTCTATGGATAAACCCATTCATTTTATCGCAAAAAAAGAGTTGAAAAAAATTCCTTTTATTGGATGGTATGTTAGTTCTGCAGGAATGATTTTTATTGATCGTTCAAACACCGAAAAAGCCATGTCTAGCATGCAAAAAGCTGGAGAACTAATTTTAAGCGGCAGAAATGTAGTTACTTTTCCTGAGGGAACACGTTCCAAAAATGGAAAATTAAATCTATTCAAAAGAGGAAGCTTTATTATCGCAAAAAATAGTAACATAACGATTGTACCTGTAGCGATAAAAGGAACCTTAGAAGTTAACCCTCCAAGTAGTTTCAAATTACGATCTCATAAAATAAATGTAAATTTTGGAGACCCTATTGACCCGATTGATTATCCTAATTTTTCAGCAGAGCAACTGGCCCAATTAACCCAAGAAAGTGTTGCAAATCTTTTAGCTGAAATTTAAATTTCAAACAAACAACAGACAACACCTCAACAAAAATTGTGTTTTTATTATACAGACAATATCCTTTTTAAGGATAATAACGTATAAGATATTATGTCACGATTTGAAAAAATAGCTTTTATTCAGAGTTTTTGGAATATGTTTAGCATAAATGACAACTTAAATCAATGTTCAGACATCCATCTGGACCAATTAATAACCTCTATCAACAAACAAATAAGTGGTTATCAATACATTAATGCAATCTTACAAGTCAAATTCATGACAATTTTCCCCAATTAGAGCTTTTTCAAATTAATAGTATATTTACATATAAAATTCATTACTAATAAAGCAACTAAATAATTAACATATAAGTCTTTTAATTGTAAACACAGCCCCAACGATTAACAAATTATTAATGAAAAAAACAATCTCTATTCTTTTCTCCCTTTTTATTCTACTTAATTCTCACACTCAAGTTTTAATTAACGAATATTCAGCAGCAAATAATTCTAATTATGCAGATAATTATGGGAATTTTGAAGATTGGTTTGAACTTTACAACAATTCTACAAATGCTGTAGATTTAACAGGTTGGTATTTATCAGACAAATCTACAGACATTATAAAGTATCAAATTAGCTCAGGAACAATACCTGCTGGTGGGAAAATCATGGTTGTTTGTTCTGGAAGAGATGAGTTTTCTGGTGGGGTCATTCACACATCTTTCAAACTCACCCAAACCAAACCAGAAGAAATATTAATTTCAGATCCAAATGGAGTTGTTATAGATCAAATACAAATTTCGCCATGTCAGTTAGACCATTCAAGGGGAAGAACAAGTGATGGAAACAACACATGGTCGCTTTTCACCAATCCAACTCCTAATGGCACAAATTCAAATTCATCCTTGGAATATGCTACAACTCCAACTTTTGACTTAGACCCTGGATACCATTCCGGTCCCATTTCTTTAAACATTACCTGCCCTGATTTTAACTCAACTGTTCATTATACAACAGATGGAAGCACTCCAAATGCCACTTCCAATATTGCAAATGGTGCAATCTCTGTTAACTCTACTAAAGTGATTAGAGCAATAGCCATTAGTTCTGATCCAAATATTCCAAATAGTTTTATTGAAACAAACACCTACTTTATCAATTCTACTCATACTATTGATATCATCTCTATCAGTGGAGATGAAATTACAGACTTTATAAACGACAACCTTTCTAATGCATTTACAGATAATTTCAATGGTGCCATTGAATATTTTGCAAGCACAGGAATTTTAATTGATGAAGGTACAGGAGATTACAATAAACACGGAAATGATAGCTGGTCTTACGACCAAAGAGGAATTGATTTCATCATGAGAGATCAAGAGGGTTATAACTATGCTATTAAACATCCTATTTTTAGAGCAAAAGATAGAGATAAATACCAACGATTAATAATTAAGGCTGCTGCAAATGATAACATCTCATTTGAAAGTGGCGGTGCACATATAAGAGATGCTTTTGTACACTCTTTATCTCAAGTCGGTGGCTTAAGGTTAGATGAACGATCATATGAACCTTGTATTATGTATGTCAATGGAGAATATTGGGGTGTCTATGAAATTCGTGAAAAAGTTGACGATGATGATTTTCTTTCAAGATATTATGGTCAAGATGAAAAATACAGCAATAGTCCTGAGTACATTCAATTTCTTAAAACTTGGGGAGGGACTTGGCAACAATTTGGATCTCCAAATGCTCAATCTGATTGGAATTCACTTCTAAATTATATTCAAACAAATGACATGTCAATTCAAGCCAATTTTGACTATGTCGACAGTTTGTTCAACTGGAAAAGTTTAGTCGATTATTTTTGTTTAAACAGCTATACTGTTTGTATGGATTGGTTAAACTGGAACACTGCATGGTGGAGAGGGTTAGACCCTGACGGAGACAAGAAAAAATGGAGATATACACTTTGGGATATGGATGCGACATTTGGTCATTATATTAACTACACCGGTATTCCTGATGAATCTGCAAATGCTGACCCATGTGATCCAGAATCTCTTCCCGACCCTGGAGGTCAAGGTCACACTGAAATATTGGTCAAATTAATGGACAATCCTACATTTGAACAGTTTTACATTTCTAGATATATTGATTTGGGAAATACTGTTTACAGTTGTGATTACATGATAAATCATTTAGATAGTCTAATTGTTTTAATCGAACCTGAAATGCCGGGCCAAGTTGCAAAATGGGGCGGAAGTATGGCTACTTGGAACAACAATGTTCAAGATTTAAAAGATTTCATAAATGCTAGATGTGTTGCCCTTAACACAGGATTAGTTGACTGTTACAATTTGTTAGGTCCTTATGATATAACATATGAAGTTAACCCACCCCTTTCTGGAACCATAAAAGTTAATTCGATTTGGCTTGATAATTACCCCTTTATTGGCAATTATTTTGGAGGAATAGATATAAACCTAAATTCAAGTCCAAATGCTGGATATGTTTTTGATTATTGGGAATCATCCCTTTCAGAAACATTTAACCCTGCTGTTGATTCTTCTTTAGCAAACTTTCAAGCTTCTGGAGCTCAAACAATAACAGGACATTTCAGATTAGAAGGGTCACCGCCTACTCCAACTTATGATGGCATTAGTATTCCTTCTGCATTCTCTCCAAACAATGACAACAACAATGATTTACTAGACATTTTTGCTGGGGTTGATGTAGCTAAATTCAATTTATCAATTTATGACAGGTGGGGACAATTAATGTTTAATACTCAGTCTACATCTATTTTATGGGATGGTAATTTCAACAATCAACCAGTTAATTCAGGTGTTTATGTTTACAAAGCAAATGTAATTTATAATGATGGTGGAAATGAGGTTAAAAAAGGAACAGTAACCCTAGTAAGATGAAAAAATTAATTTATTTACTATTAATTTTCACAAGCTTTAATTTTAAAGCTCAAGATGTACATTTTGCGCAAAGTACTTTTGTTCCTCAACTAATAAATCCAGCATCAATAGGTGTTTTCAATGGATGGGAAAGAGTAACAATATCAAACAGGAAACAGTGGCTAGGCATTGATAAATCTTATATGACTTCACAATTTTCGTTTGACATGAATCTCTTAAAAAATGACAACGGAAAACAAAAGAGCTATTTAGGTTTAGGACTCTCTTTCTTCAATGATATAGCCGGTGAAGGACAATTTGGAATTAACCAACTAAATTTTTCTATTTCAGGAATTATTCCAATTGCCGAGAATCAAACTGTTTCGGCTGCAATTCAAATGGGGGCGGTACAAAGAACAGGTAAACTAGGTAATTTAAGCTGGGGGAATCAGTTTGATGGGACATCTTTCGACCCTAATATAAACTCAAATGAATCTTCTTCAAACACATCATTCTTTCATGAAGATTTTGGCGCTGGAGTTTTTTATAATTACAATGGGGGGAAAAATAAATTAAATAGAAAAGAGCTATCAAACATTTATGCAGGGTTAGCCTATTTTCATGTTTCTCAACCACAATTAAAATTCTCTAACGGTAATGAAGATAAGCTAGATGCTAAACTTGTAATTCATTCAGGCACACAATTGGATATACCTAATTCGGAATGGGCTTCAGCAGTATCTTTTGTATTCATGAATCAAGGCCCTCATCAAATGTTTTTAATAAATGCCATGATGAAAGCAAGACTTAGAAATGGAACTAAATACACAGGAATATATACAGAATCATACTTTGGATTCGGATTAATTCACCGCGTAAAAGATGCCATTGCACCTCAAATAATGGTTGAATTTGGAAGTTGTAAAATAGGATTACTTTACGAACTTTCAGTTTCTGAAATAAGCCAAGCAAATTCTGGTGGGTTTGAAATTTCATTTCAATGGGCAAATACTAGAAATGCACTGTTTAAATCAAGAGGTTCTAAAGGTTTCATCAGAACAAATAATCTATAATAGCTACAGCAAACCATTTTTATGGTTACATTTTAGGTGGTCAACAAACTAAAAATATTGTAAGCTTAAAAAATTCATTTCTTTGAAATATATAGCTGTTATTTTTTACTTTACTTTAAATATTTTAGCTTTATATAGAATTTATTACTCTAAACAATGAAAAGATTAATAGCATTTACACTTCTTATTTTTTCAATTTTTCATTTTAATTCATTGTATTCTCAAACATGTACCATCGATTACACGTATACACAACCTGGAATTTATCCTGACTCTTTGCCAGATGGATTTATTGGAAATGCGTATAGTGAAGATGTTACTTTTGTTATGATTTTAGACACAATGGGGGCTACGATTACAAACTTCCAAATTGTTAATATAGCGCTTCCTGTTGGATTGGACTGGGAATGTGACAACTCTGCCGGTGGATGTAATTATGACCCTCAGAGTAATATATATGGCTGCATAAATATCTTCGGAAGTCCTTTGTTAGCTGGTGACTATGATATAGAAGTTAGTATTCTTGTTAATGTTGTTGCTTCTGGGCAAACAATTAACAACATTCCAATTTCATTTTCTGTCTTTATGGCTGTAAATCAAAACAATCCTGGGTCTGGCAACTCTGGATTTTCGATGAATAATTCATCTGGTTGCTATCCAGCAAGTATTGACTTTACTAATAATAACCCTGGATTAGCTGCTTATTTTTGGGATTTTGATAATGGCAATACTTCAACAGCTGAAAACCCATCTACTCAACAATATAATTCCCCTGGGGAATACCATGTTACCTATCAAGCATACAATAGTATTGACACTGTCGATGTTTACACTCTAACAAGCTTTACTATTGAAGACGTTACTGAAAGTTGGACTGGAGCACCATGGGGATGGGAATTACTAAACGGCAATATGCCAGACCCCTATTTCATTCTTTATGAAGATGGCAATTTAATTTACCAGTCAACATTTGAGTATAATAATAACGGACCAATAACTTGGACAATGAACATAAATCTTGACCCAAATAAAACATATGAAATTTCTGTAATGGATGCTGATGAATCTGCTGCTCAAATAAATACAGCTGAATTTACTTATGGGTCAGATGACTACATTGGATCACACAACATCAATCTAAATTCTTGTTCAAATTGTTCGGCTGGTAGCTATGCAGATGTTTCTTATACTATAGATTATTTACAAATTTTACCATCACCTTCAATATTAAGTAATGACACTATTCAGATTTATGATGTTCCCGGTCAACCCAACATTGAGTTTGACAACAATCTATACGTTTTATCAACGGATTCTACTCATTATGGCTTACAATGGTATGTAAACGACACCATTATTGCCGGAAACACTTCACCTACTGACACAATTGAAACCTCGGGATATTACCACCTCATTGCTTTTAACAATTATGGATGTGGAACGTCATCAGATACTATTTATGCGGTATATTGTGATTCAACTAATCCTAGTCCTGTTATTGACATTAATTCTAATTTAGAACTGTACACATCAGCTCCATTAGGTTGGACTATACAATGGAACAATAATGGCTCACCTATTGCTGGAGCTAATTCAGAAACATATTTTCCACAAAATACTGGAGACTACACAGTGAGTGTTATAAATTTAGATGGTTGTACATATACATCTAATCCATACATATACACAGTTGGAATTGAGAATTTCACTCAAAACTTATGGTCTGTATTTCCAAATCCAACAAAAAATGAAGTTTTCATAAATTGGAGTTCTAATTTAGAAATTAACGAATTAAATATTTATGACATTTCGGGTAAAAACATTTATACTCTCAAAGATTTAAACAGTAATTCTTCGAAAATAAACTTGCGGCATTATAAATCTGGAATATATATTATCTCAATTGTAACTAACAAAGGTTATCTAACAAAAACCATTGCAAAAACAAATTAAATTATCAAAGTAGTAACCACATTGTTTAAAGGAAATTAATTATGAAAAAAAGTTTTGTAATACTTATTGGTATTCATCTCATAATAAATTCATACGCACAACAATTCAATTTTAAAAACTTCAATTTAGCTGAGGGTCTACCTCAATCTAGTGTATACGATATATTTCAAGATTCAAAAGGGTTTATTTGGCTTGGAACTCAAGGAGGTATTTCACGTTTTAACGGAATTGATTTTAACACATTTAGTCAAAAAAACAATTTGGCAGACAATCATGTTAAAGCTATTTGCGAAGATAAATACAGTAACATTTGGACAGGTCATCGATATGAAGGGTTTTCATGTATTTCTAAAAAAAACATATTTAACAAAAACCCTAAAGAATTAAACTCCGACATCATTGCTTTAACAAATTGGAAGAATGGGGTTATAGGAATAAGCTCATCTAATGGCATTTTTAATTTAGAATTAACAAATGACTCTATAAACATTAAAAATATTATTTCCGTTGACACTAATAAACTCACTCGTCTTAATGAAATAAAATCTAAGAACAAACAACTATTTATAGCCACAAGTAATGGACTAATTATTCTAGATGAAAATTTAAAATTCAAATCAAAACTATTAGATAAATCAATAGTATATGACTTTGATTGGGACGCTAATAATGAATTAATAGTAATTTCATCAAGAGGATTAATATTCTTTAAAGAAAATAAAATTGTTTCAGAAATAAGCCTTGAAAACACCTTTACAGATATTGCAATTTCTAAAACCAATGAAATTTATATTTCAAATAAAGAAAATGGTGCACTAATTTTTAAAGACAATAATAAACAAGCATTATCAACAAAAAACAATTTACTCTCAAACAAGATAAACACCCTGCTTTTTGACAATGAAAATAATCTCTGGATTGGTTCTGAAGGAGATGGTGTTTCTCAAGTTATTACCGCAAAGTTTAAGGCTTACGACAAATCACTTGGTCTGCAGAATAATCAAGTCTCCACATTATTAATGGATCATAACAACTATTTATGGGTTGGAGGAAAATCTGAATTAGATCTTTTATTAATCAATGATATTAATAAGAGGTCTTTCAATAAAATTATTCATGTAAGTAATTTATTCGATTTTAAATTAAACAACTTGAGGTGTATTTTTGAAGATAATAACAACAACATATGGCTTGGAACAAGTGATGGTGTTTATATTATTGATGAACTCTTTAAGGTCGTTAGACATTTAACAATTAAGGATGGATTATCTGATAATTATATAATAAGTATATGTCAAGATTCAAAAGGATTTATTTGGCTTGCAAGCTTCAATAATGGTGTGAACAAAATTGACATTTCTAAAAAAGAATTTAAAATAGAATCATTTTTTAAATCCGATGGGCTTTGTAGCAATAACTTTTGGACAGTATTCCCCTCTAAAAAGGGATTAGTATATTTAGGCTCTGATGATGCTGGTATTTCAGTTTGGGATGGCAAGAATTTTAAAACTTTAAATGATAAAGATGGCCTTGTCAACCTAAGAGCTGGTTCGATAACTGAAGATTCATTCGGCAACATATGGGTTGGCTCAATTGGTGGAGGTGATTTTCAAATATGATGGAACAAAGTTCATACAGTTTGACTCTAAAAACGGATTAAGCTCTAACAATCCTTATCTAATAATTGCAGACAATTTCGGTAAAGTTTGGGTAGGCACAAATTCTGGGTTAGATGTTATTTCTGACACAACAAGTTCTTATTCAACTGGAAATAAAAACTTATTCAAACATTATGGTATAAATCAAGGTTTTACAGGAGTTGAAACAAATCAAAATGCAAAATTTAAAAGTGAAAATGGTGATTTATGGTTCGGTACAGTTAAGGGAGCAATTAAGTGTAACGCTAAAGAATTAACTTTTGACACTATTGCTCCTTTAATGCATTTTACAAGTAAAAAGTTGTTTCTTAAAAACGAAATTGAAAATTCAAAAAAGAAGTTTAAACACACAGAAAATCACCTTTCATTTGAGTTTATTGGTTTACATTTTGGAAATCCTCATCAAGTGTCATACAGCTATAAATTAGAAAATTTTGATAAAGACTGGTCTCCATGGAGCAAAAGAAATAGAGCAATTTACTCCTACCTTCCCTCAGGGAAATACACTTTACATGTTAAAGGAGCTAATGGAGATAATGTGGAATCTGATTTAATCAGTTATGAATTTGAAATCATCCCTCCTTTTTGGGAAAGAGGATGGTTCATAGTGCTTATTTCTTTTGTATTTATCATTTCATTTTATGTGGTATTTAAATTAAGAAGTATAAAGGCTGAAAAGAATCGTATTATATTAATACAAGAAGTAGAATTAAGGACAAGAGAATTAAATAAAGAAAAAATAAAAGTAACTGAACAAAAAGAAATTATAGAACTAAAAAATAACAACATTACAGATAGTATTAATTACGCTAAAAACATTCAAGAATCAGTGCTTCCAAATGTTAAAATTCTGGACAACTTTTTTTCTGATTTTTTTATTTTCAACAAACCAAGAGACATAGTAAGCGGAGATTTTTATTGGTTTAAGAAAAAAGGTGATTACCTTATAATTGCCTGTGCCGATTGTACAGGTCATGGTATTCCTGGTGCATTTCTTTCAATGTTAGGAAGTGAGTTAATGAATCAAATTATTTTAGATCCAAAAGTAAACTCACCAGGCTTGGCTTTAGAACTATTAGATATTGGCATCTATAATTCAATTAATAGGAGTGGCGATTCTTTTCAGAAAGATGGTATAGATTTATCAATTTGTGCATTTAACGAAAATGAAAATAAATTTACTTACTCTGGAGCAAGAAGACCCATTATTTTATGGGATGGTGAAAAAATACATACTTTCGAACCCATACCTTGTTCTGTAGGAGAGATGAAGGAAAGAAATGAGAAACCTGTTGAGATAGAGATTCCAATTAAGAAAGGAGATAGAATTTACATGTTCTCAGATGGATATATTGATCAATTTGGAGGAGAAAAAAATAAAAAATTTTTAATTAGAAGATTTAAAGAATTGATTATAGAATTAGACAAAACACCAATAAATAAACAAAAAGATATCTTTATGGATAAGTTCAATTCTTGGAAAAGAAATCAAGAACAATTAGATGATATTCTTGTTATTGGGGTTGAAATTTAAAATTCATAAAATGAAATTAGCTTTATCGTTCATAGCAATAATTTTTTCTTTCACAGCCAAAGCTCAATGCAATGGCTCTTCTATTTTATGTAATAAAACTTACAATAATGTAGCTTACCTCACAACTCACAATTCATTTAATTCTGAAGAAGGAAATTTTAGTCTACCTAATCAGAATTTCAACATTGTCACACAACTTAATAATGGTGTAAGAGCATTAATGCTTGATGTTTACGACAGTGGAGGAACACCCATGGTATACCATGGGTCAGCAATTCTAGGTTCTAACCCATTAATTGATTACTTAAATCAAATTAATCAGTTCTTATCTATCAATCCAAATGAGATTGTTACTATTATTTTTGAATGTTACACGGATGCTAATTCTATTGAAAATGTAATTAATCAATCTGGATTAAACACTTATCTATACACACACGACACAACAAGTTCTTGGCCAACTTTACAAACAATGGTAAACAACAACACTAGATTAGTAATTTTTTCAGATGTTGATGATGCAGCAACTAATCAACAATGGTACCATTACGTATGGGATTTTGCGGTTGAAACACATTATTCAGTAAACAATCAAAATGACTTTAATTGTGACTTTAACAGAGGTGACTCAATTAATGACTTATTTATTTTCAACCATTTTGTAACAACAATACTAGGAACAGGAGATGAAAACGCATCATCTGTTGCTAATTCAAATCCATTTTTTATTAATAGAGCACTTCAATGTCAAATTGAAAAAAACAAATTTCCCAATTTTTTAACTGTAGATTTTTACGACCTAGGAAATACTAATGAAACTGTAAGCATACTAAATGGTATTGTTGCATCGATTAATGAAAATAATATCCATAAATCTGAATATATTAAAGTTATGCCCAACCCAATTGAAACTAATTTTGTGATTGAAGTAACCAATAAGATTAAGAAGCCTTACAACTTAAAAATCATTAATAATTTGGGGGTTGAAGTTACAGTTACGAAAGACATTTACAATAACAAAATCAGTCTAAACAACAACTATAAAAAAGGCATCTATTTTATATTAATTGAAGATAACAAACGTAAGCTATATTCTTCAAAATTTATTAGCAACAAATAGTAATAAAGTCTTATTCGATTTTGTAAATTACATACATGCAAAAACATGTATTGTCCAAATCAACCTTTATAAGAGGGTTAAAATGTTCAAAATCACTCTATCTAAATAAACACAATAGAAACCTTAAAGATGAACTTTCTGAAATGCAGAAAGCAATTTTTAATCAAGGGGATATGGTGGGTCAATTAGCTCAACAGCTATTTCCAAATGGAACAGATTGTACCACAAAAACATTTTACAATTTTGAAGAGTCAATAAAAAAAACCCAATTGTGTATTCAAGGAGGTGAAAAAGTAATATACGAGGCTGCATTTCAATTTAACGGAGTTTTAGCAATTTTAGATATTTTAGTTAAAGATGGAAATGGATGGAAAGCTTATGAAGTTAAAAGTTCTACAAGTATTTCTAAAACACACATAAATGATGCTGCAATTCAATCTTATGTCATAGAAAATTCAGGTCTTAAATTAGACGATATTTACATTGTTCACATTAATAATAAATACATAAAAAAAAATGAGCTTGATTTAGCTAAACTCTTCACAATATCATCTGTTAAAGACGAAATTTCAAAAATAGAGATTGAAATTTCTAGTGAGATTGAACGTCAAAAAAAAATATTAAATCAAAAAAATATTCCTACAAAAGAAATAGGTCCTCATTGTACCTCTCCTTACAGTTGTGATTTCATAGGGAATTGTTGGAAAAATGTTCCTGAATATTCAGTTTTTAATATTTCTAATCTTAGTCAAGAAAAGAAATTTGATCTTTATAACAAGGGAATATTAAAAATAGATGATATTCCTTCAGAATATCCACTCAGTAAAAATCAAAAACTTCAAGTTTCATGTGAACAATCAAATCAAACAATAATTAATAAAGAAAAAATTTCAAATTTCACATCAGAGCTTCTATATCCTTTATACTATCTTGATTTTGAAACATTTAGCTCTGCAGTACCAATTTTCAAGAATTCAAAACCATATGAACACATGGTTTTTCAATTCTCTTTACACATTCAAAAACATAAGAATGGTGAAACCACTCATTATGAACATTTGGCAGTTGCAGACGGCTCAGACCCTAGGTTAAGTTTCATTGAAAATTTAATAAAATACTGTAAGGGAACTGGAGATATTGTAGTGTACAACAAAAGTTTTGAAAGCAGCAAAATAGAGCAACTAGCAGTAGCATTTCCTGAACATCAAAAAGAATTAAAACAGCTTATTTCTAGAATAAAAGACTTAATGGTTCCATTCCAAAAAAAATGGTATTATAAAAAAGAAATGAAAGGATCTCATTCAATTAAAAATGTTTTACCTGCTATGTTAGATAACCTATCGTATGATAGCTTAACAATTAAGGAAGGTGGTATGGCTAGTCACACATTTGCTCAAATGATGAGTGGAACGTTTAAGGGCAACACTGAAAACACAAGAAAAGATTTACTGGAATACTGTAAATTAGACACCTTGGCTATGGTTGAAATAATAAATAAATTAAACCTAGAAGTTATAAGTATTTAATATTTTCTTAAATTAATAAAATCTTCTTACAAGATTTTTTTGACAACACATTGTACTCTATAAATAAAGAACAAGAATATTACTTTCAACTATTTTAAATAATCACATTTAGAATCAAAACAACATTTGAAAAATTATCTTAACAAAATATATGAAATTAAAGATTTTTTTAGGAAAGATAATCTTAGTATTTATTACAATGGAATACTAAATGATTCTTTTTCAGAATTCATTGTATCTCTTGCCAAACATGAATCTAGTCAAGCAGTAAAGAAAAAATTATCTTTTTTAATGGTTGAAGTTTTTCAAAATATTGTCCGACATTCAGAAGACAAAGTGAAAAACGATTGTTTTGGAGTAAGGAACTTAGAAGAAAGTATCCATATTTTCTCATCAAACAAGATTGGGCTATCTGCATATGAATTTTTAAGCTCTAAGCTCTCAGAATTGAATTCTCTTGATGAGAATCAATTAAAAGAATTATATAGAGATATTTTAAAAAATGGTGACTTCACTGAAAAAGGGGGCGGAGGACTAGGCTTAATAGAAATGGCTAGAAAATCAAAAAACCCTATACAAAAAGATTTTAAAAAGTTAGGTCCAGATTCTTTTCAATTTAGCTATCAAATTGATTTGGCCAAATTAAAAGTTGAAAATTTACAGCTATCTCAAGAAAATAAGATTGAAGAAAACATTGATATTTTCTCTATGCTTAGAAAAAATGATGTTATGTTTTTTTATAATGGTAATTTTTCTAAAGAAAATATTGAAGCTTTATTAGTTATTTTAAAAGCTAATATTCCAAAATATTCAAGGAAAAAAAACGTTAATTATTTTAGAATGTTTCACACTGGAGTTGAACTAATTCAGAATATTTCTAGACATGGAAAAAAAGTAAACAACGTTCTTCATGGGTCGTTTTGTATTTTTAAAAATAAAGAGGGTTTTTATATGAGCACAGGTAATTTTCTTAAAAGTGGTGATTATGATGAAATGGAAAAATTCATCTCTCACATAAATTCTTATTCTGTTGGTGAGCTAACAACACAGTACCTTAAAGCCCTAAAAGAAAATGCTTTTATTGAGAACAACAGTGCAGGAGTTGGTTTAATCGATATAAGAAGGTATAACCATTCAAAAATAGACTTTAAAATTAATAACCTTGATAATGGTATTTACTTAAACATGGGTATTTTTATACCTAAATACATCTAAAAAAATATGGAAAACTTTGGGGAAACTTTAATTAATCTAGACAACCAAGATAACATCTTATCAATTTCTGGAATTTCAATGATGGAAGATGCTATAGACTTTTATAAAGATGTTAAAGATCAAATCGACAATTATTTTAAGACAAAGCATCAAATATTAACAATAGTTTTTGAGCTTTCATACTTTAATTCATCATCCGCTAAACAATTTATTCAGCTTTTATCTAAACTTGAAGGAGGAAAAGGTAAAGCAATTTGGAAATACCCAAAAGATCATATAATTATGTATGATAGAGGAAGAGAATTAGAAATACTAGTTGATGTTCCTTTTGAATTTAAAGGAGTTTAAACTTTAAATCCTATAATTAGTAAATCATCAATTTGTGGCAACTCCCCTTTCCAAAAATTAAATTTTTCATGTAAAAATTGATTTTTATCTCCTTTGTATGAACTACACTCTTTTATGATTTGTTCAAATTTCTCAAGACCTAAGGATCTCATTTTTTCATTTCCAAGCTGATCATAATAACCATCAGTATACATGTATAACCAATCATTAGGTTCTAAGTCAATTGAATGACTCTTAAAATCTCTTTTTAGTTTTTTACTTGTTTGTGTAAACGAACCACCAACAGAAAATAAGTCGGCTGCATATTTATCTATTTTATTGGATTTAATTACTGTAATTCCGTTCCTAGCACCACTAAAAGAAACTCTTCTATTAGTTTTATCAATAACACATAATGAAATATCCATACCATCCTGTATTTCACCACCACTTTTCTGATCTAAAACTCTAACAATTTCAGAATTTAAATCTGTCAATATTTTAGAAGTATCTAAATTGTTTAACTGAATAATTTTATCTAATAATAAGCTACCCATCATACTCATAAATCCTCCAGGAACTCCATGACCAGTACAATCAACAGTAGCTATAACACTAATATTTCCAAAGCATCTAAACCAATAGAAATCTCCACCAACAATATCCTTAGGTTGATAAAAAACCATAAAGTCCTTAAAATAATCTTGCATCAAACTATCATCTGGAAGAATAGAGTTCTGAATTCTTCTTGCATAATTTATACTTTTCTTAATTTCCTTATTTTGATTTTCAACTTTAACTTTTTCAGCATTTAACTGTGTTGTTCTCTGCTTGACTTTTTTCTCTAGAATTAATTGATTTAATTTCAATCTTCTTTCTCTAATTGAAATAAAACCAAAAACAAAAATTAAGCCAGCTGAAATTTCAATTAAATAAAACCAATACTCATTCCACCAAGGTTTTGCAATTTGAAAAGAGTAAGAAATAATTTCACTTTCTGTTTTATCAATGTTCTCTGCTTTTACATTAAAAATGTATTTTCCGGGCAATAAATTTGAATACGTACTAAATCGTTGTTTAGTTTTAGGACTCCATTTTGTATCTATAGGCTCAAGTTTAAAAGAATATTTTATGTTTTTAGGACTTACACTTGTGATTGCCTTATAATCAAATGTTAAATGATTTTGATCATAAAAAAACTTTGGATTTTTAAAACTTAAAATGTTTTGAGTAAAACCATTTTTTATATTCCATGAATCAATATTTAAATAATTCAATCGAATATCATTAATGAAAATATTGGGTTTTACTGTGTCTAAAATATCAAAATTTATTCTAAGCTTAGAAACAGAATTTGTTCCAAACCATAAATCACCATTACTATCCTTATAGCTTGCATTTGTATTGCATTCTACGCCTATAAAACCTTCATCAGGGCCATAATGTTTATTTACAATATTAATGTCTTTAAATGACTCAGCAGTTACTCTATCTACGCCTAAAGTTGTACCAAGATAGATATTACCAGAGTTATCTATTTCCATTGCATAAACTACAGATGAAGCTAATCCATTTTTGATGTCATAATGTTTTACATTATCAATCAATTGATTGTCATCAAATATTATTTTAGATAATCCAAAGTCTGAGGCTACTAAAATATTTCCAAGATCATCTTCTTTTATTGAGTAGGTCGATTTTTTCAACTCATCATAATCATCAAATTTTTCTGTTAAATCGCCTGCTATCCTTGTTAATCCAGTTGAAGAGCCAACCCAGATATTCCCCTTAGAATCCTTAAATAAGGATTGAATTAAATTGCCGCGAAGTCCATCTTTTTTACTTAAATATTTAATGCAATTTAAATTCTTATCCAAGACAACAATGCCATTAGAAAATGAGCCAACCCAAATAAAACCATTGTTATCTAGACATAAGGTTCTAGGGTCATTAATAACACTAAATATATTTTCAACAGTTTCAGCATCAAAACCCTGAATAAATAACTCATGTTTATTTAAACTTAGTTGTCTAAAAGCATCGTTTTCATAAATAACAATAGCTGATTGTGGAGTGCAAATCCAAATTCGATTCATTTGATCTCCAAGAATAGAAGTAACAGAATTATGCTTTATTTTACAATTGGGAAAATCATACTTTGGTAAATACCTTTTAAAATACAAGTCATCTTTTAATTTAACTTGTAAACCAGCAGAACTACCCACCCATAGTTTTTCATCATTATCAACAAACATAGAACTTACATAGCCTAGCTTAAAGTGATTAAATTCATCGTAAGTAATAAATGGCTTTTCTCTAAACTTAGCTACTCCCTCCAGAAGAAAAAGCAATCCAAATTGACCCCTCTCTATCTATTAGCAAATCATTAATTTCCGAAGGTGATAATCCTTGATACCTGTCAAAAGTTTGAAACTCGGAATCTTTATAAAGATGAATAAACTCTTTAGTTTCTGAAAAGACAAGCGTGTTTTTATTGCTTGCTAAATTTGAAATGTTTTTATTCTGAAAATTTAAAAACGTAGAATCATAATATACACTATCATTTTTATAGAAAACTAATCCTTTAGCAGAACCAATAATTAAATTGTCTTTATAATTTGCAAAACAATTTATAGAATTAGATTTCAGACCATTTGATTTATTTATTAAGTTAAATACCCCATCATTTAATGTAGCAAACCCTTTATTTGTACCAATAAACAATGAATTTTGATATTCAAAAAGACAATTAACAGCAGTTTCTTCATCGAAGGGGAGTTTAAGTGTTTCTAGACATTCACCATTCCAAATGTGTATTTTAGATTTCAATCTTCCTGTTACAATTACAAGAGAGCTATCTTCAAGGAAAAACAAATTTTTAATGTGTAAATAATTTTTCAACGCCTCCATCAATTTTAATGGAAGCTGAACCACCTTATTATTTATTATTAGATTTAATCCTTTACGAGTACCAACCCATATCTCACCAGTAGGGCTTTCAGCAGCACATAAAATTTCATGACTCATCAATCCATCTTCTCTGTAAAAACGTTTAAAGACATCACCATCAAAACTATTTAACCCATCTGATGTAGAAAACCACAAAACACCTTTAGAATCTTGAAGGATATTTGTAACGCTAGATTGACTTAAACCATTAGGGCTTGTTCTAAAGAATTCAAAATTTGTATGCTGTGAATAAACAACAACATTGATTAAAAAGAATAAGAAAACAATAAATGGTCTATAGTTTATCAATCGATTTTTTTTAAGAATTATACAATATAAATAAAATAAGACTTATCATTTATAATTAAACAGCAAAATACACTTCACACTCTTACGTTAATAATAAATGTAAGAATCAAATCTTTCAATTAGGGGTAATATTATTTTTGATGTATTCACTCTCTTTCACTCAATGAACAAAAAATTATTAAATATCATTTTCAAAGCATTTTCATTTTCAATGTGTTTATTTTGGCTGACTAACATTAAAGCTAATAATGAAAAAGACAATTGGGTCGACAGTGTTTTTAACACACTAACAATTGAGCAGAAAATAGGTCAACTTTTCATGGTTGCTGCTTATTCTAACAAGGATTTATCTCACGAAAAAGAAATCTCCAGATTAATAGAAGAATTCCATATCGGAGGATTAATATTTTATCAAGGAAGTCCATATAATCAAGCACATTTAACCAATAAGTTTCAATCCGTTTCTAAAATCCCACTACTAATTTCAATAGATGCTGAATGGGGCCTATCCATGCGACTAGATAGTACAACTGCTTTTCCAAAACAAATGACATTAGGAGCAATTCAAAGTAACAATCTCATATATCAAATGGGACAAGAAATAGGGAAACAATGCAGAAGGTTGGGTGTTAACATGAATATGGCACCTGTAGTTGACATTAACAACAACCCCAATAATCCTGTAATAAATTCTAGATCATTTGGAGAAAATCCAAATAAAGTTGCTGAAAAATCTCTTATGTATATGAAAGGACTACAAAGCCAAAACATATTAGCAAATGCCAAACATTTCCCAGGTCATGGAGATACAGACAGCGATTCTCATAAAACACTCCCAATAATATATCACAATAAAAAAAGATTAGACTCTGTTGAATTACATCCTTTTAAATTATTAATTGATAGTGGGTTAAAAGCCATGATGGTTGCTCATTTGTACATACCATCACTAGATAATACACCAAATAAAGCATCAACACTTTCCAGAAAAGTAGTAACTGACCTGCTACAAAAAGAATTAAACTTTAAAGGTTTAATATTTACAGATGGTCTAAACATGAGAGGAGTTAGTGCATTTTACGATAAAGGGAAACTTGATGTTCAAGCTCTTATAGCAGGAAATGACATTTTACTAATTCCAGAAGACATACCTTCAGCTGTAGCTGAAATTAAAAAAGCAATTGAAAACTCAGAACTAACAATTAAAGAAATAGATGAAAAAGTTAAAAAAATATTAAGTGCTAAAAAGTGGTTGAAATTAAACACACTAAAAAAAGTAAACAAAGAAAATTTAGTTGCTGATTTAAATACTTACAATGCATCTTATTTAAATCATGAGCTATACAAAAATGCAATAACAGTAATTAAAAACAACAACATTATTCCAATAACTAGACTAGACACCCTAAATATAGCTACTGTAAATATCGGGAAATCAACTTCGAAGGGATTTAAAAATTCTATAAATAAATATTGTAGGTCTAACGAGTTTTTTATAACAAAAAAAGCTACTGATGAGCAATTAAGTTCTTTAAATAAGAGCTTGGGGAATTATAATTTAATTGTGCTCAATGTCTACCAAATGAATCAAAATTCATATCAAAATTTTGGCCTATCAAAAGTAGTAGATCAGCTATGTCAATCTATAGACAATAAAAGTAAAATAATATTAAATGTTTTCGGTTCGCCTTACGCTCTTTCAAAATTTAAATCTATTTCTAAAGTAGATGGAGTTTTAATTGCATATGAAGATGAAAAAACACCAAACGAATTAACAGGACAATTGTTATTTGGAGGAATAAGAGCAAGAGGAAAGTTACCAGTTTCGATTAATGAAAATTTTAAAGAAGGTTTTGGGCTATCTACTTCTAAAAATAGATTGTCTTATGTATATCCAGAATCTATAGGAATAGACTCAAGAAGTCTTCTAAAAATTGACAGCATTATAGAAGAGTCTTTTAAAGAAAAAGTATTTCCAGGTTGCCAAATTTATGCAGCAAAAGACGGCCAAGTATTCTTTCATAAATCATATGGTAAACACACCTATGAACAAACATCAAAAGCAGTTGAAAATTCAGACATTTATGATTTAGCATCCATAACAAAAATAGCAAGTTCAGCTGCTGCGCTTATGGATCTTCATCAAAAAGATAAAATCTCATTAGATTCATCTTTAGGAGATTATCTTCCGCAGCTTGTAGATTCTACTGAATACAGTAAAATTATTCTTAAAGAAATGCTAACTCATCAAGCAAAACTAACACCTTGGATACCATTCTACATTAAAACATTATATAAAGGAAAACCTAAGTATGAAATATATAGTATTAAAAAATCTTCTTATTTCAATAAACGTGTAGCTAATAATTTATTCATAAATGAAAACTATCGAGATACAATTTTCAAAAGAATACTTAACACTGATTTATTGAAAGTAAAGAAATATAAATACAGCGATGTAGGATATTATTTCGTAAACGAAATGATAAGAGATATTACCAACATGACTCAAGATGAATATGTAGATAAAACCTATTATTCAAGGTTAGGTTTGAAAAACATTGGCTATAATCCTAGAAACAAATGGTCAATAGATCGAATTGTTCCAACGGAGGATGACCAAACATTTAGAAAACAACTTATTCATGGAGATGTTCATGATCAGGGAGCTGCAATGATGGGCGGTGTTGCAGGACATGCTGGACTTTTCTCTAACTCTAACGATTTAGGGGTAATGATGCAACTATTTATGCAAAATGGGATTTATGGTGGTGACACCCTTATCGACAAAAAAACAGTTGAACTGTTCACAAGCTCGCCATATTATCAAAGCAATAAAAACAGAAGAGGTATTGCTTTTGACAAACCCGTTAGAGGAAGCGCAGGAGGTCCTACATGTTTCAATTGTGCATCTTACAGCAGCTTCGGACATTCTGGATTTACTGGAACATTAACTTGGGCAGATCCAGAAAACGGTTTTGTTTATGTTTTTCTTTCAAACAGAGTTTATCCTGACGCGGAAAATAAAAAATTAATAACCATGAACATAAGGACTAGAATACAGAGAGTTTTCATAGATGCAATAGAAAATGCAGAAAAGAAATAATTATAAATAAAGTACAGCGCTAGGCCCTTCATTAAAAATCAAATCATACATACTTAGATTTGGTATAAAACCATATTTATCTTCAAATACTTGATAATATTTTTTATCCTTAAACATGGAGGTTGGCTTCAATTTTGGGTGAATTAAATCTCTGTTATCAACATAACCTTCCAAAGAATTTTGATGAGATTTTGAAAAAGACAATTGCAGGTCAAAATCAAGAATTTTAACAAACAAATCAAAAATACTTGTATTAAAATCTAATAAAAATTTTGGCTTTTCTTTCTCATATAATGGGGCAAAGTAATGTTCGTAATATTCAAAATATGGTGTAGATCTATAGCAACTTTCTAAAGATTTCCAATGTACTTTCTGCCAATTAAAGCTGTGTTCAATTTGAACATCTTTAACAGGTGTTTTACCTTTTTTCCTTTGAATTGGAACAGTTAAATTAAGTAAGCCATTTGCTCCATAAATTTGACACCTGTTTTTAAATGATTGTTTATGAAAAAACTCATGAGAATCTATTACAATTTTGGATGAACTTTTAACACAAGAGAAGTAATCTAAATTACCAGCATAAGATGATCCCAATAAAAAATTCATTATTTAACAAATGAAAACACTCTATTCCAACGAATACCAGTTTCTGCATGTTTGGAGAACCATACAAATGATGCAGTTCCTACTACATGATCTTCAGGAACAAAACCCCAATATCTAGAGTCGGCCGAACCGTGTCTATTGTCACCTGTTAGCCAATAGTAATTTTGTTTAAAAGTATATTCCGAAACAACTTTACCGTTAATTTTAATTGAACCATCAGCAAGTTCTTCAACATCATTATTCTCATATACATCAATTGTTCTTTTGTAAATAATCCAATTATTCTCATCTAAGGTAATTGTACTCCCTGCTTTTGGAATATATAAAGGACCGAAATTATCTCTAGACCAATCAAAGCTAGGATGATTAGGAAATACCGGGCAATATTGCCCCATAGATGCGTAATCAATTCCTTTTTGATCAATTTCCATGACCACACTATCACAACCAGGTTCAGCTGATAATTTAGCAGCTGTAGATGGGCTGCAAGTTAATACCTCAAGATTTACTTTTACCATTCTATTCACTTCTTGGATAGAAATACTGTCTTTAGATCTATCTAATGAATCATTAATAATTACAGTAGTATCTAAAAAAGATCTTTGAAACTCACGTGGGTTCCTCCATTCAGCAGAACCGTTTTGAAAAGTCATAGGATGACGTTGATCACTGTAAACTTCATATGAATCTAATAGATCATAATATGAAGGTAAACCAGATTTTTGGTTGAAATAAAAATTATATGTAAATAAAGCTTCTGGAGGCAACTCTTCTGCCTGACCATTGATATGAATAATGTTATTTATAATTTCTAAAGTATCTCCTCCAACAGCAACACACCTTTTAATGTAATTTTCTTTTTTATCTATGGGTAATGTTGTTAAACCATCTGTTTTTTCAATTCTACCAGCAGGAGACTGATTAATTGGACCACCTTTTATGAAATTATTTCTAGTTTGATACATGTATGTATCAATAAAGTTCTGATATTTTTCATTTGATAAATTAACTCTATTATTGGCAATTGCATTTTGATCAATAGCACAATTAATAAATGCTTCGTTCCTTAAAATAGAATAATAATCGTGAGCAATAACTGCATCATGTACTATAACAGAATCTCCAACAGGCCAATTAAAAACCATTATTTCATTTCTATTAATCTCACCATAACCAGGTAAACGATTGTAATCAATTTTAAACCACTCAACAAAAGATGGTATAAATGTTCCAGGTATCCTATTGTGAACAAAAGGTATTGAAATTGGGGTTTGAGGAAGTTTCGCTCCATATTTCATTTTGTTAACAAACAAATAATCTCCAACTCGCATTGTTTTTTCCATAGAGCCTGTTGGAATTGTAAATGCTTCAAAAAAGAATGTTCTAATTATTGAAGCAGCAACAATCGCAAAACCTAATGCATTGGTCCATTCATAAGCAATTGTTTTTTTATTGGGCTTGTTTTTCGAACCAAAAATTCTAAATATGATAAACAAAGCATGACCAACAAATGGAGCAATAAAAAATAAGGTTAGATGATCATGAATTTTTCTTTTCTCTCTATCTTCTTTTTTTGTCCAATCAGTTGGTTTAACAAGAATATTTTTATCATTAAAAGCTAAAAAAGGAATGAAATACCATGGTAAAAGGACACTAAGGACGGTATCTTTAGGTGAATATTTACCAAACAATCTTGCTGTTTCTACATTACAACCAATAGTAACTACCAAGTTCACAAAAGGAATAAAAAAGAAAAACACCCACCACCATGGCTTATTGACTATTTTAAGCCAAATGTAAATGTTATAAATAGGAATAAATCCTTCCCATTTTTTCCTTCCTGCTTTTTCAAATATTTTCCATAATGATGCAAAATATATTACGACCATTAAGTAAAGTAAAATTTGTGGTATCATAGTTTTTTTTATTGAATTCCTAAAACTTCTTTCATTGTGAAAACGCCTTTTTTATTTGCAACAAACTCAGCTGCTAAAACTGCACCCAAAGCAAAACCTTTTCTATTTTTAGCATTGTGTGTAATTGATATTTCATCAATATCATTTTCATAAACAACAGTATGTTTACCTGGAACATTTGGTGCTCTATTTGCTTTTATAGAAACCATATTATTATTAGTCAAATTGTCAGCTAATTTCCAATCTTCGTAAGAATCATGATTATTTATAATTTGTTCAGCTAACGAAATTGCTGTTCCACTTGGTTTGTCTAACTTTTGCAAATGATGAGTTTCAGTAATTGAAGAATTATAATTTTTATTTAGGTTCATTAACGCAGCAAGTTTCTTATTTATTTCAAAAAAAATGTTAACTCCCAAAGAAAAATTAGTTGAAGCTAACAAGGTTCCATTAAGGTTCTTGCACTCATTAATAATTTCATCATAGGAAGAATACCATCCTGTAGTTCCAACAACAACTGGAACATTAGCTTTAAAACAATTTAAAATGTTTTTTTTTGAAGATTTGGGCTGTGTAAATTCAATAGCCACATCAGAACCCAAAATAGTATCAGTAGACCAATTACCTTCATCTATAACAACATGAATTTCATGTCCTCTTTCGAGAGCAATCTTTTGGATTTGTTGTCCCATTTTACCGTTTCCAATAATTGAAATTTTCATCTATTAGTATCTTCAAGCAAATGTAAAAGAAAAGTTCTACTATATATATAACAGAGTAGATGATTTTTTTTTTAAACAAGAAGACTTTTTAATTCAACCTGTCAATTTAAATTTATAATTTAACGTTATAATTTAGAACCTTCATTAATATTTAAGATGATTCTCTCAAATAAAAAAACTTCTTTTAAGTTAATAACACTTATTTCTACTCTTATAGGATTCCTTAATGTTTCAGCACAATTTCAAATTAATGGATCTGCATCACAAATTGATTGTAAATGCTATCAATTAACTTCTAATATTAGTAACCAAGCGGGTTCGGTATGGAATTCATTTCAAATAGATCTTACACAACCTTTTGATTTTAGTTTTGATGTCTTCCTTGGCTGCAACAACACAAGTCAATGGGTTGGAGCTGATGGAATTGTTTTTGGCCTTCAACCCATAAGCACAAACATTGGCAGTGCAGGTGGAGCAATGGGGTTTGGAGGAGTTTCACCATCAATAGGCGTATTTATAGATACTTGGCAAAACCCAGCACACAACGACCCCCTTAATGATCACATTTCAATAAATATGAATGGAGATCAAACTCACAACTCTCCCAACAACTTAGCAGGACCATACGATTTAGGAGAAATCGAAGATTGTGCTTTTCATACTCTTAGAGCAGTATGGACTCCATCAATAGATACTTACACCATCTTCTTTGATGGTAATCTTGTTTTAATTCATGTGGCTGATATTGTTAATACTATTTTTAACGGTAACCCACTAGTTTATTGGGGATTTACAGGGTCAACCGGAACACAGTTTAACGATCAAAGATTTTGTATTGATATTCCAGACATTACAATTAACACTTCTTCTGTTTCAATAGTTGATGAACATTGCAATCAACAAGATGGTTCCATTTCTGGAATCACATATTCAGGTGGCTTAAGCCCATTTTCTGTATCATGGAATTCAGCACCATCAAGCTCAATAGACACTGCAAATTTAAGTAACGGAACATACAACCTATCTGTCACCGATGCCCTTGGATGTGTAGAAACATCAGGCCCATTTATTTTATCAAACATTCCTGCTCCAGACATTGATACTTCTTCAATTGTTTTAGATGAAGAATCCTGTAATCAACAAGATGGGTCTATTAATGGAATTGCTGTTACTGGTGGAGTTAGTCCATATGATTATTACTGGAATAGTAATTTATCTGCATTAGACATTTCTAACCTTTCTAATGGTATTTATGAACTTTTAGTGGTAGATCAATTTGGATGTCAAGATTCTATTGAAATTACAATAGATTCAATTGGAGGGCCAGAAATTGACAACTCTCAATTATTTACTTACGATGAAGATTGTGGACAAGCAAATGGATTTATAAATGGTTTAGCTGTTAATAATGGAACCGCCCCATATTATTATCAAATTAATGACAGTACTGTAATTAATTTAGACACCTCTGAATTAGCTCAAGGCGACTATCAATATATTGTAACTGATGATAATGGCTGTTTAGATTCTTTAACAATTACAATTATTGACGGCAACTATCAAGTAACGGATTTTAGCTACTCTCCTAACGATATCTTTGCTGGTAATGATATTTTATTTGAAGATCTTTCTTTTGACACTACCATCAATTGGACTTGGGATTACGGCAATGGATTTTCTGACACTGTTCAAAACCCTAATTATTCATTTGAAATTCCTGGAGAATATACAATTTGTCTTAATTCAATTAATTCATTCAATTGTGATGATACTTATTGTTTAGATATTACAGTAAATTCTTTAGACGTAACAATACCCAACATATTCACTCCTAATAATGACAATATAAATGATGTATTTACTATTGAAGGTATTAATAGCCAGTTTAGTTTAGTTATATTAAATAGATGGGGAGAAAAGATATTTAGTCAGCAACCCTATTTAAATAATTGGGACGGAAGAACAAGTAGTGGTCTAGAAGTTCCAAATGGTACTTACTTTTATATCCTCTCCAATTTCGTAGAAAACGAAAACATCTCAGGTAGTTTTCAGCTTACTAGGTAATAACTATTTCAATTGTAATGGATTTTGATTTAACATTACCATAAGGTTTTCATATATGTACGAGAACTTAGCTTTAAATCCTTCTGGTGTTTCAAAAAAATGTTCAATTAAAACAGCTATAAATTCATATTTATTTTTAAAAGCATAATCTCTAAAATACTTTGCTTCTAACAGCTGCTTTTTCAAGTTCTCATCTTTTAAATGATAAAGAATTTGATTGAAGTTTTCAATAAAACGAATAGCATCGTTCGAATCTGATTTTAAAAAAGAAAAATATAGCGCATGAGTGAACTCATGTAATCCTAAATTTAGATTATCTGATTCATATTTTATTCCATGTTTAAAATCTTTCCATGAAAAAACAATCAGGTTAAAACTAGGATTATATTCGCCTTTATGTTCATTCTTAGTTATTTTGGAATAATAAGTACTAGGGTATACAATTACTCTTTTAAGCAAGGGGTAATTCCAATCATATAAACCAAAAGTTAAGGAAACAGCTAGACCTGCTACAGTGAGCTTAATTTCATTATTCAATAGCATTTTTCTTGAAGAAAATTTAACTTCCTTAAGAAAAAGCATAACTCTAGATTCAAACCTCTCTTTTTCAGAAGAATCAAGCTTTGAATAAAAATTACAATTATTGGAAAGAATTTGTCTTTTCTTGCTATCTATCTTTGGAGAAAAAAAAGAGTCATTTATCCAAACAATAAATTTATATACAACAATAAAGGCAAAGCAAATAGAAAAAAAAGACCATACCAATATTAAAATAAAATTGGCAAAGTCTAATTCACCCAAAATAAATTAAATATTAGCATCCAACTTTTCAGCCAAAGTCTCTTTTGGTTGAGCACCAACTACTTTATCTACTACTTCTCCATTTTTAAGAAAAACTATTGTTGGAATATTTCTAACACCAAATTTAGCTGCAATAGATGGGTTATGATCTACATTAACCTTACCTACAACTGCTTTACCTTCATACTCTGTTGCTAAAGCATCTACATGAGGGCCAACCATTCTACATGGACCACACCATTCTGCCCAAAAGTCAACTAATACTGGTTTATCTGAGTTCATTGCTAATTCTTCAAAATTAGCTTCTGTAAATTCTAATGCCATTTTATATATTTTAATTTTTTACTAATATACTACCCAACTTTATTATCACAAATATATTGCGCACAATAATATTAATTGAATCATAATTTTAAACTTCATTCAAGGTTTCCATCTTATTTTCTGAAACTGACCTTAAATAACCTGCTAGATTTGATTTATTTAGAGAACAACCCAAGAAACTAGGTAATTCATTCAAATCTGCTAACAACTCGTTACTAACATTAAGCATTACATCTCTAGAAGTTAAAAGGACGTTTGACTTATCTTCCATATCAATTAATTCGAAAAAAATAGGACTTTTACCCTTGTGATTATTAAAAATCAAATCAATGTTATCAATTGCTAATTTATCTAACTGCTTAGAATCCCATCTTAAATAAATGGTTTTCACATTTTTGTCAAGCACTTCTTTTAACAATTCAATTTTAGAAATATTAAATTCTTTTTGTTTTCCATCTGCATTATAATGCTTGGGTCGCAATTGAATCTTTCCTGTAACAGATAAAAAATTTCCAGGAACTAAAAAGTGCATGAACTTTAAATATTGCTCACCAAACAACCTAAACTCCATAGAACCAAGCATGTCTTGAATTTCTAAAACTCCATATCTAGTTCCTTTTCTACTTTGTAAATTAACCGCCTTATTAGCAATTCCAATAATGGTGAATTCTTTTTCTGGAAGTTGATTTATATTTTCTGAAAGTATGTTTGCATTAATACTACAAAAATTTTGCAACTCTAATTTATAGTCTTCAAGAGGATGTCCAGAAATATAAATTCCAACAACATCTTTCTCTTTATTTAATTTCTCATAAGTATTCCACTCATCGCAAGCAGGTATGATTGGTTCTGGAATTTCCAATTTACCATCTGCACCACCAAACATATCTACCTGAGCAGATTTAGACCTTTCTTGAAAAGATTGTCCGTATTTTATAGCAACTTCAACTAATGTTCTTTCTTTAACATCAGTTTGAAAATACTGAGCTCTGTGAGTATTACTAAAACAGTCAAAAGCACCAGCCATAGCGAAACTCTCTAAAACCCTTTTATTACAATCTCTTAAACTCACTTTTTTTACAAAATCAAAAACTGAAGTAAAAAGACCATCGTTTTTTCTTACATCTACAATGTTTTTCACAGGGTTTATTCCTACTCCTCGAATAGCCCCTAATCCAAATCTAACTTCTCCTTTTTTATTTACTGCAAATTTATACCAACTCTCATTAACATCTGGTCCCAAAACAGCTAAGCCCATTCGCTTACATTCTTCCATAAAAAAAGTGACATTCTTTATATCATTCATGTTATTACTTAGAACAGAAGCCATATATTCTGCAGGGTAATTTGCTTTTAAATAAGCCGTATGATAGGCAATTAAAGCATAACATGTAGAGTGTGACTTATTGAATGCATATGAAGCAAAGGCCTCCCAATCTTTCCATATTTTTTCTAATACCTCTCTATCATGTCCCTTCTGCTCCCCCTGATCTAGGAATTTAGGTTTCATTTTATTCAATAGGTCAAATTTCTTTTTACCCATTGCTTTTCTTAAAGTATCTGCCTCACCTTTTGTAAAACCAACTAATTTCTGAGAAAGAAGCATTACTTGCTCTTGGTAAACAGTAATACCATAAGTTTCTTCCAAATATTCTTTCATATCTGGCAAATCGTATTCAATTTCCTCTAAACCTAATTTCCGTTTAATAAAACTGGGAATATATTCAATAGGACCTGGTCTATAAAGAGCATTCATAGCAATTAAATCAGAAAACTCTGTGGGTTTAAGTGCCTTTAAATGTTTTTGCATTCCAGGTGATTCATACTGAAACACTCCTACAGTTTCACCCCTCTGAAACAATTCGTAAGTTTTTTCATTCGTTAAAGGAATTGAATCAATGTCTATTTTCTCCCCGGTTCTTGCCTCAATAATTTTAACTGTGTCTTTAATTAGAGTTAATGTTTTTAAACCTAAAAAATCCATTTTTAATAACCCAGCATTTTCAGCAACAGAGTTATCAAACTGAGTACACCACATTTCAGAATCCTTTGCCTTTGCTACTGGAACAAATTCTCTAATATCAGATGGAGTAATAATCACTCCACAAGCATGAATACCAGTATTTCTAACAGTACCTTCAACTAGTTTTGCTTGTCGAACTACATCACCATCTAGCTTTTTATTTGTAGAAATAGTTTTAAGCTCTAAAGCCATCTTAATTTGATCAGGATTAATTTTTTTCTTTAGCTCCTCATCTGAAGAATCTAAAAGAGCATTTAGCTTAATATTTGGGACCAGCTTAGCAATTCGATCTGTTTCATGTAGTGGCAACTCTAAAACCCTTCCGGCATCTCTAATAGATGATTTAGCAGCCATTGTACCATAAGTAATAATTTGAGCAACCTGGCTTGAACCGTATTTATCAATAACATATTGAATAACTTTGGCTCTTCCCTCATCATCAAAATCAATATCAATATCCGGCATAGAAACTCTATCTGGATTTAGAAATCGCTCAAATAGTAGGTTGTATTTGATAGGATCAACATTTGTGATTCCAGTACAATATGCAACAACAGAACCTGCTGCAGACCCTCTTCCTGGTCCAACAGAAACTCCCATTTCTCTTGCGACATTACAGAAATCTTGAACAATTAAAAAATAACCTGGATAACCCGTTTTTCGAATTGTTTCTAATTCAAAATCTATTCTTTCTTCTAGTTCGACATCTATTTTTTCATATCTTTTTTCAGCACCTTTATAGGTGAGGTATTTCAAATAATTATTTTCACCATTTTTAAGAGAGCTATCTTTTAAATCTTTTGAGTCTTTGAATTCTTCTGGAATTTCAAATTCTGGAAGCAGTACATCACTAGCAAGCTTATAGCTTTCACATTTTGATACAATTTCGTTTGTTGTTTTAATGGCTTCTGGTATATCAACAAACAATTTTTTCATCTCTTGTTGAGATTTAAAATAAAACTCATTATTAGGAAAACCATTCCTGAACCCTCTACCCCTTCCTATAGGGGTTGATTTATACTCACCATCTTTAATACACAAAAGAAGATCATGAGAAATAGAGTCATCTTTTTTTAGGTAATAAGTATTATTAGATGCATAATATTTTACATTATACTTTTTAGCAAAACGTAGAAGAACATCATTTACTATTTTTTCATCTTCGAGATTATGCCTGTTCAGCTCAACATAAAAATCTTCTCCAAACGTTTCTTTCCACCATAAAAATGCTTCTTCGGCTTGTTTTTCTCCAACGTTAAGAATTAGCTGAGGGATTTCACCTTGAAGACCACCAGTAGAAACAATAATATCTTCTTTATATTCTACTAAAATATTTTTATCTATTCTAGGAACATAATAAGAACCAACCACATGAGAATCTGAAGAAAGTTTTACTAAATTATGATAGCCTTTTTTGTTTTTAGCCAACATTGGAATTAAATAACCTAAATCCTTAACTGATTTATTCTTTCTATCTAAACAAACATAAAATTCAGAGCCTAAAATTGGAAGTGTTTTTTTATTTTCTAATTTTTTAATGGCATTTTCATCTTTGTTTTCATTTTCTAATAATTCATCAATCTGTTTATCAATACGCATATTGTGCCTAAACCCTTCCTCAACAAATTGGTATGCAGCCATCATGTTACCAATATCTGATAAGGCAACTGCTGGCATCCCCATTTCAGATGCCTGGAAAATCAAATCTTTAACTTGAGTACTAGATTGTAAAATTGAAAATTGTGAATGATTATGTAAATGAGAAAAAGAAATATCTGAAAGTGAGGATAAGTTTAAGTCCTCATCAACTTTTTGAACAACAACCTCTTTTTGAAGCTGCTTTTTTATTTTATCACTTTCCTTTTTTAGGTTTAAATGAGTTAAACCAATTGGAGATACTAAATTTGAATTGCTAGCAAAAAAAGAAGCATATTGCTCAGAATCCATTAATAAATCAGCAGAAGAAAACACTTTAATTCTAATCAATTCTAAGAAACAGCGTGTTGTTGCCTCAACATCTGCAGTAGCATTATGAGCTTCCGAAAATTTTTCTTTAAATAAAAACTGATTTAGCTCTGTTAGTGTAGGCAATTTAAACCTACCACCTCTTCCACCCTTAATTTGACAAAGCTGAGCAGTCTTTTCTGTGCAAGTGTCTAAAATAGGAAGTGAATCGAGCTGATTATCTATGCTTAATCGAAAATACTCACACCCAACAATGTTCAAGTCAAAAGGGATATTATGTCCTATAACAAATTTTGCTTGAGCTAAAGCATCTTTGAACTCATTTAAAACAAATTTTAAATCTTCACCCTCTTGTTTAGCAAGTGCTGTAGAAATACCATGAATTTTTTCTGATTGAAAAGGAATATCATAACCATCTGGTTTAATCAGAAAATCTTTGTGAGAAATAAGATTTCCCAAAGAATCATGAAGTTGCCATGCAATTTGAACACACCTCGGCCAATTTTCTACATCGGAAATAGGTGCATTAAAATTTTTTGGTAATCCTGTTGTTTCTGTATCAAATATTAAGAACATAGCTTCCCCACAATTTATAATATTATAAAATTAAAAAACACTCTTAAAAAAAGGTGTTGGTGTTAATAAATTCTAATAACTGTTCTGTTGCTAAAATTACAACAGCAAAGGGTTATCTTAAAATTTTAGTCTAAACATTTGACTGCTTTTTAATATAAAATTTTAAATTTAAGTGATCAACCTTTTAAACATAAAATTTTCTCCTAAAAAAAGACAACCAAAACTACAAATAGCAGTCATTAACTTGTTAATGATTACAAAATATATTTTACTCACCATTTTTATAGCTTAAAATGAAAAGAATTCTTTTATTCAGTATTTTACTTTTTTTATCCTCTTTTTTATTTTCTCAAAAAAACAACAACAATGTCCTGACTAATGTTACTGTCATACCTGAATTACAGCATGGGGTTACTGTTGAACTAAGAAGTTATACTGAAGACCCTAATGCATTAAATGAAGTAACTAAAACTGAAAAAATTGGATATCATCCAAAATCAGATTGGATTTTAAATGAAAATGTTAATCCAAATGCTCTTCCATTAGGACAAGATCCTGCTCATCAAACCCACTACAACACATCAGGGGCAACTAAAGCATTAAACCAAAACTTTGAAGGCATTGGATACACAAGCGTTAGCCCTGCTGATCCATCTGTTGATGTTGGACCTACTTACGTTATTCAAATGATAAATGGAGGGTCCGGATCTTATTTTCAAATATTTGATAAAACAGGTGCAACAGTTGTTAATCAAACTTATTTCGACAACTTTTTTGGCATGCCTGGCGGAGCTGGGGATCCAATTGTGCTTTATGATGAATTAGCTAGCAGGTGGTTAATGAGTGAATTTTCATCAGGTGGAAATAACCTGCATGTCGCAGTTTCTAGCACATCAGATCCTCTTGGAACTTGGAACACATATATATTTAACGCTCCTAGCTTTCCTGATTATCCAAAATATTCCATTTGGAATAACTCATATATTGTTACAACAAATGAAAACACTTCAGCTGTTTACGCTTTAGATAGAGCAAGTATGCTTACTGGTGCTGCAGCAACTGCTCAGAGATTTAGCGTGCCTACTTTTGGAACAATTGGATTTCAGGCCATGACACCAGTTAGCTTAAATGGAACTACTCTCCCACCATCAGGTACACCTGCAATGGTCATGAGAATGAGAGATGATGCCTGGAATGGCTCTGCCTCTGATGCACTAGAGATATGGGAATTTGACATAGATTGGGCAAATCCTGCGAACACATCACTCACTCAGACCAACACAATAGGTGTTTCTCCTTTTGATTCTGAACTTTGTGGCTACACTTCTTTTGCTTGCATACCTCAACCAGGTTCAGGAACAACGTTAGACCCTCTAAGAGAAGTCCTAATGAATAGGATTCATTACAGGAATTTCAGTACTCATGAATCAATTGTTTGTTGCCACGTTACTGATGTTGATGGAAATGACCTTGCAGGAATTAGATGGTATGAATTAAGAAGAACCGGGGGGCTTTCTGGCTCTTGGAGTATATATCAAGAAGGTACATATTCGCCAGACACTGACAACAGATGGATGGGATCCATTGGTATTTCTGCATCAGGACAAATTGGCTTAGCTTACAATGTTTCCAGTAGCTCTACATTTCCATCTCTAAGATATACAGGGCGAAAAGAATGTGATCCTCTAGGAGTAATGACAGAACCAGAAACTGTAATAATTGCAGGGACAGCTTCAAATAATTCAAACAGGTATGGCGATTACAATGCAATTGGCACTGATCCTTCTGATGGAGAGTCATTTTGGTTCACTGGAATGTACAATCCAGCAGTTTCTTGGAGTACAAGAATTGCATCATTCACCATTCCATCTTGCACACCACTTGTTCAATTTAATGCGGCATCTTACACAGTTGATGAACCTTCTGCAGATGTGATTAACGGATGTTTAGATTATTACATTCTTACTGTTCCTATTCAAATAGGATCTGACCCATCTCAACCTGCAGATATAATTGTAAATGTTTCTGGAGGTACGGCAATACAAGGAGTTGATTATGAAATAAATAATGTGACACACTCTCTTGATGGCACCAATTTAATAGGTAATGTTGAAATATGGGTTTACAACGATTCATATGTTGAAGGCACAGAAACGATCATCTTAGATTACACCTTAAACGCAAACGGAGGCGATGCAACAGCTGGATCATTTAATCAAACAACTACCATAACAATAAATGATGATGATTTAGACCCATCATCCATGACTAACACTGTAACTTTATTTACAGAAGATTTTGAAACTGGGATGGGAGGATTTACAAGTACTAACCCCTCTGGAGATACTCCATGGCAAGTTGCAGATGTAGCAACAGCAGCTTCACAATTTTATGCAATCCCTACTACAAACGCCACGGATTTTCTTTATATAAATGACGATGATTGTAATTGCGATCAAAATGATGTTGATGTTCTTTTTCCTTCAATTGACTTATCCAATTACCTTGGAGCGACTCTAAATATGGATACATATTACGAAAACAACAGTTATCAAGGGAATCAAGAAAGTGCTGAACTTAGAGTTTCAATTGGTGGAGGTCCATTCAGTCTAGTTTCAAGTATTATTGCCTCTCCACTAGATGTAGATTGGACCAATCAAACAATAGATCTTTCTGCGTATGTTGGAAATGCAAATGTTCAATTAGCTATTAACTACAGCGATGGAACAGGATGGCTTTACGGATGCTCAATTGACAATGTGCTTATAACTGGAACAGTTCCAATTGGAATCCAAACAGCTGTTAATACAGGAACATCTCAAACTGCAAATTTAGGGGCAAATGAAACAATTCATTTTTATGATCCATCAACAAACAATGTTATGGTTTCTCTAGAGAACACCTCATCTTTCGATTACGGATGTGTTACTGTCGAAGTTGATCGAGATGGCTCATCTCCAACTGCTTTAGAATTTGCAAGTTCAAATACATCAGATTACTTGCATTCAAAAACATTTACTATAACACCAACTAATAATAATCCTTCAGGGACATTTAATGTAACACTATATTACGAAGAAGCTGAAGTTACTGCCTGGGAATCAATTACTGGGAATTCAAGAAATGATGCTGAAATAATTAAAGTAGCAGGTAACAATACGATCAACAATGTTACTCCAACAAATTACACAACATATACTATTGATAATGTTCTAGCATCTATTGGCGTTTTCAATAGCGATGTTACTTTTTCAGCTCCATTCAGCAATGGATTCTCTGGTTTTGGAGTAGGAATTTATAACCCCAATCCAACTTTAGTTACTCATACATCTGTTGAAACAGATCCGCTTTGTAATGGTGACAACAATGGTTCTATAGTTATTACCGCATCCGGTGGAACACCTCCATATCAATATTCGATAGATGGAGGATCTTCTTTCCAAGCATCTGCTACATTCGCAAATTTAAATGCTGGGACTTATTCTCTTGTTGTAGAAGATGCTTTAAATGTTCAGTCTACACCAACATCTGTTTCGTTACAAGACCCATCTCAATTAAATGTTAATTCATCAAATATATCTCCATTATGTAATGGGGATTCAAATGGATCAATTTCAATAACTGCAACTGGTGGAACACCAACATATCAATATTCGATTGATGGAGGAACAACTTTTCAAGGATTACCAAGTTTCAATAATTTATTAGCGGGTAATTACTCTATTGTTGTTCAAGACGCTAATGGTTGTCAAAATACTACATCAGAAACCATTTTAGACCCAGCAGCTATAACTTTCTCAACCGCATCTACAGACGAGAATTGCGGTTCTTCTGATGGTTCTTTAACTATTAATGCTAGTGGAGGAACTGGAACTTTACAATTTAGTATTAATGGGGGAGCAACTTTTCAATCTTCTAATCTATTTAGCTCACTATCAGCAGGAAATTATAATTTAGTTATTCAAGATGCTAATGGTTGCCAAATTACAGGAACTCAAACAATAGCAAGTGCTGGAGGTGTTGCCATAAACAACCTTTCTGGGATTAACCCTACATGTAATGCTAACGCAGACGGGATTATTACAATTACCGCCTCTGGGGGAGCTGGCACACTAGAATATAGTATTGATGGAGGAATAACATTTCAATCTAGTGGAATTTTCACAGGTCTTTCGGGGAACATCACCTACAACGTAGTTGTTCAAGATGCTAATTTATGCCAAGTAACATCTTCAATTAATTTAGTTGAACCAGCAATTATTTCTTTCACAAGTCTTTTATCACAACCGTTATGTAATGGTGACAACAATGGCTCTATATCAATTAACGCATCTGGAGGAACAGGTACTTTACAATACAGTATTGATGGGGGTGTAACATTCGTAAACACATCAACATTTACTAATCTTTCTAGCGGAACCTACAACATTCAAGTTCAAGATGCCAATAGCTGCTCTGAATCTGCTAGTGTTACTTTAAACGACCCAAATTCTATTACTTATAGTTCTTCTAATACAAATGAAACTTGCGGGAATTCTAATGGCTCTATTACAATAAATGCATCTGGTGGTACTGGAGCTCTTCAATACAGTATTGATGGTGGAATTAATTTTCAAGCAGGAGCTGTTTTTACTGGCTTACCAGGATTTAACTACAACATTGTTGTTGTCGACAATAATGGTTGTCAAACAACTGGTATTGAAACTGTTAATTCTGAAAACGCTCCAATTATTTCTTCAATAAACACCATAGACCCTTTATGTTTTGGTGATGATGGTACAATTGTAATTCAAATCTCAGGTGGTACTGGAAATATTCAATACAGTATTGACGGTGGTTTAACATTTGGAGGGTCCCCTTCTTTTAACGCATCTAGCGGAACATATAATGTAGTTATTGAAGATGCTAATGGTTGTCAAGCCTCATCAAATGCAACTTTAGTTGATCCTCAAGCTGTTACATTCACATCTAGTTCAACAAACGAAAATTGTGGAGTAATGGATGGAACAATAACAATCAATGGCTCTGGAGGAACTGGTTCTTTTACTTATAGTATTGATGCTGGAATATCTTTTCAAAACAATAATACATTCAATGGGTTAGTTTCAGGAACATATGATTTAGTAATAGAAGATGCTAACGGCTGTCAAGCTAATAACACTGAAAATGTTGCAGGTTCTGGTGGTAGTACTATAAGCAGTATTACCAATACTCCACCTAGTTGTAATGGTGGAAATGATGGACAAATAATCATTAATGCAACAGGAGGTAGTTTACCCTTACAATACAGTATTGATGGGGGAAGTTCATTTCAAACTTCTAACTCCTTTAGCTCTGTTAATTCAGGAGCTTACGTAATTGTTGTACAAGATGCAAGTGGTTGTCAAACATTTGATACATCATCTATTTTAGACCCATCAACAATAACATATTCATCAAGCTCTAACGATGAAACATGTGGGTCTTCAGATGGGTCGTTATCCATGCTAGCAAATGGTGGATCAGGATCCTTTCAATTTAGTATTGATGGAGGTGTTACATTACAATCTTCTGGAACATTTACTGGCTTAAGTGCAGGGATATACTCTATCATTATTGAAGATGCTAATGGTTGTCAAGTTTCTGGAATAGAAACAATAGGTAGCACAGGTGGGGCTACAATTACAAATACAACTTCAACAGATTTATATTGCTTTGGAGATAGTACGGGTTCAATTTTAATTGTTGCAAGTGGTGGTACAGGAACACTTAATTACAGCATTGACGGTGGATTTTCGTTTCAATCTATGGGTTTATTTAACAATCTAAGTGGTGGTTCTTACACTGTTTTAGTTGAAGATGATAATGGCTGCCAAACATTTTCATCTGTAAATATTTTTGAACCAGCAGAAATAGTTTCTGTTATTTCAGTTTTAGAAGCGACTTGTGGAACTGCAAATGGGTCAGCCACATCAGCTACTAGTGGAGGAACAGGCTCATTAAGTTACCAGTGGGATGATCCAAACAATCAAACAACTGCAACAGCAAGTAATTTATTTGCTGGTGTATACCACCTGACTGTTACAGATGACAATGGTTGTTCATTGGTTGATTCAGCATTAATTAGCAATCTTGGTGACCCTTCCATAATTGTTAACTCTTCTGAAGTAACTTGTTATGGAGACAACAACGGCACAGCAACAGCAACAGCAATTGGCGGCATTGTTCCCTACTCTTATTCTTGGAATGACCCTAACAATCAAACCTCAAGTACGGCTAGTGGATTATCGTCTGGAACTTATTTAGTTCAAGTAACAGATGCTGTTGGATGTATTGCATTTGAAAGTGTCTCTATAACTGAACCTCTAGAATTAACAAATAACACATCGAAAATAAACACTTCATGTGGAATGAATAATGGATTAGCTATTAGTAATATTCAAGGAGGGACTCAACCATATACTTTCAATTGGGATGACCCTAATAGTCAAACATCGCCTACTGCTGTAAACTTAGCTGCTGGCAGTTATACTCTTACAGTTTTAGATGCCAATAGCTGTGTATTATCAACTAATGTTTCAATTTCAAACTCAGATTCACTAATTGTAAATGTTGATGTTACACACCAAACTTGTGAAGGTCAAGCAGATGGCAGCATTATTACATTTATTTCTCAAGGAAACTCTCCATTTAATTACTTGTGGTCAACAGGAGATACGACTTCATATTTAAACAATCTAATAGCTGGAGAATACATGCTAAATGTTTCTGACTCTTTAGATTGCTCCGCTATGTTAATTATACCCATTGAAACCGACAATCAAAATTGCATAGTTATTCCTACTGCAATTTCGCCAAACGGAGACGGTTCAAATGACTCATGGATTATAAGCGGAACAGAATTAAATATTAATGTTTCAGTAGAAATTTACAATAGATGGGGAGGCCTTTTATATGCAAATGATGACTACCAAAATGATTGGAAAGGCACCTACCAAGAAAAACCACTTTCTGCAGGAGTTTATTACTTTATTGTGAAACTTTCTGAAGAAAAAGTGTATACAGGATCATTAACAATTTTAAGATAAACTAATTTTAAAAAAATGAGAAAAATATTTGTTTTATTGATTACAATTAGCTCCTATTCATTTGCTCAACAATTGACCTATAATAGTCAATACATGATGAATCAATTTTTAATTAATCCTGCAGCGGCTGGCACTAAAAATTTCATGCCCATTTCAACTTCTTTTAGGCAGCAATGGGCAGGTTTTAACGATGCCCCAAGAACCCAGATGATAAGTGCACATTCTAAAGTTGGAGAAAACATGGGCGTTGGTGGTATATTATACAATGATGTTACTGGACCCATGAGAAACATAGGATTTCAAGGAAGTTATTCTTACCACCTTAAGCTAAATGAAAAGTCAAAACTAGCAATGGGGCTTTCTGTAAGCTTAACACAACACGTGCTCGATGGTTCCGACTTTATTTTAGACAACAATAACGATCAAGTACTTAATGGAGGTAAACAAAAATCATTTAATCCTGATGGCTGCTTTGGATTATTTTATTTTGGCGATCGTTATTTCGCTGGTATTTCTGTTCCTCAACTAATTGAAAATAAATTGAAGTTTGGTGACAATATAGACAATTCCAACAGGCAAGTCAGACACTACTATTTTTCTGGTGGCTATAAATTTCCAGTTGGTGAAAACTTTGAGATAGAACCTTCTGTATTAATGAAATATTTACCAACTTCTCCTTTTCAATTTGATTTAAACACAAGACTTTTTTATAAAAACAATTTATGGACAGGTGTTTCTTACAGACATAACGAATCTATTGTTGCTTTACTAGGTATACAACGCGATGAATTTTGCATAGGATATTCATACGATTACACATTAAGCACAATTCAAAATTATTCTGTTGGAACTCATGAGCTATATCTAGAATATCAATTACCTAAAAAGAAAAAAGCTCAAGTTAGTTTTGACTAATTTTCTGATAAAAAATCTCTGAACCAATACCCAGAATCTTTAACTGTTCTTTTCTGAGTATTGAAATCTACATGTACTAAGCCAAACCTTGGCTGATACCCTTCACTCCATTCAAAGTTATCTGTTAAACTCCAAATAAAATAGCCCTTAACAGGAACCCCTTCATTTTTAGCTTTTAAAACATTGGCTAAATAATCTTTAAAAAACTGTATTCTTTCAGAATCATGAACACTATTTTCTTCTAAAACATCTTTATAACACACACCATTTTCGGTAATTATAATGTTATCAATATCATATTTAGAAAATTGCTTTAAAATCTTATAAATGCCTTCTGGATAAACCTCAAAATTCATTTCATTAACTGGAACATCTCTCTTATTTGCAGGAATTTGTTTTGCCCATATATATGGAGGAAAAACACTCTTTTTACCCACTACTCTAAAATAATTTTGAAGACCTATAAAATCAAATTTAAATTCTAACCTTTCTAAATCTCCTTCCAATATATATCGATTAATTCTTTTTAGAGCCGGAAGCTCTTGGGTTGGGTAACCAAGACCCAAACTTGGCTCAATATATAATCGATTTAAAAGAGCATCTAACCGCTTAACCGCCTTAAGATCTTTAGAACCTGTTCTGTATGGATCTATATGGGAACAACTAAAAGTAGTTCCAACATTTGCTTTATCAACATTATTTCTAATTATTCGACCTCCTTCAGCCATTGCCAAACAGGTGTGATGAGTTGCTTGTAAAAACTTATATGGATTTTTGATTCCTGGAGCATGGTAACCTAGCATATAACCTAAACCAACAAAGGCTGCAGGTTCATTCATTACCATCCAATTCTTAACTTTGCTTCCATATTCCTTAGTACAAAAGTCAACATATTTAGAAAACCAATCTATAATATCTCTGTTTGCCCAACCACCTCTGTCTTGAAGCTTTTGAGGAAGGTCCCAATGATACAAGGTAATCCAAGGTTCAATACCCTGCTTTAAACATTCATCAATAACATTATGATAATACTTAATCCCTTTTTCATTTTCCTTGCCAATTCCATCAGGAAAGATTCGAGTCCATGATATAGAAAAACGAAACACTTTTAAGTTTAGCTTTTTAACTAACGCAATATCCTCAGCATATCTATTATAAAAATCGGTAGCGAAATCTCCATTATCATTATTGTGAATTTCACCCTTTTTATGTGTAAATGTATCCCACACTGACGGGCCCTTTCCATCTACATTCCATGCACCCTCAACTTGATAAGATGCACATGCTGCCCCCCACAAGAAATCTTCGCCAAAATCTTTAGCATTAATTTGTTTAATTGATTTATTGATCCAATTACCAATATAGGTTTTAGGCAACGCCAATAAAGGAATTGCTAATGCTGATATTTTCAACCAATCTCTACGTTCCATTAGGTATTATGAGTTTTTTGCTGAAACAGCATACTTTCTCCATTTATCTAGAACTTCAATGAAATTATCAGGAAGTTCAGAGTCAAATAACATATCTTCTCCTGTTTTCGGATGAACAAAACCCAATGATTTGGCATGCAGAGCTTGACCCGGAAGAAGAACAAAACAATTGTCAACAAATTGTTTAAACTTAGTGAATGTTGTTCCTTTAACAATTCTATCGCCATCGTATTCTAAATCATGGAAAAGTTGATGCCCTAGGTGTTTCATATGAGCTCTAATTTGATGGGTTCGGCCAGTCTCTAAGTCTACATTCTATTAAAGTAACATAACCAAACCTTTCAACTACCTTGTAATGAGTTATGGCTTTTTTGCCTTGAGTTTCATCTTCAAAAGTAGTCATGACTTTTCTGTTTTTAGGAGACCTACCTAAATTCATATTTATAGTACCTTCTTCTTGCTCTAAATCTCCCCAAACTAATGCATGATACCTTCTATAAGTAGTTCTGTCAAAAAACTGCTTTGCCAAATGAGTTAAAGCATTTTCAGTTTTAGCCACCACCATAAGTCCTGTAGTATGTTTATCTAATCGGTGAACTAAGCCAGGTCTTCCAAAATAATCTGAAGGTAGCTCTGGAAGTTGATCGAAATGATAAATTAATGCATTTACTAAAGTTCCTGTATAATTTCCATAACCTGGATGTACAACTAAATTTGAAGGTTTATTAACTACACACAACTGATCATCTTCATAAACAATATCAATAGGGATGTCTTCAGGAATAAGCTCTAGATTTCTAACCGGATAAGGCAATACTATTGAAATGTTGTCACCAGGCTTAACTTTATAATTAGGCTTGATGGGATTTTTATTTACAAGAATATTACCATTATGAGCAGCTATCTGAATTTTGTTTCTAGAAGTATTAGGAATTCTATCAATCAAGAATTTATCTATTCTTAATTTTTCTTGTCCAGGGTCAGCTATATAATTATAATGCTCATACAGCTCATCAGATTCTTCTTTTTCTTGAAAATCTCCTTTTGTATCATCCATGACTTAAAGATAAAAACTAATGCTGAATAATTATTTTTTCTCTAGATAATGATCCATTGTCAAATTCTACAGAAATTATATAAACACCATTCTCCCAAGAAGAAACATCCATCATTGAAGTTCCATTTATCATGCTCTGAGTTACTACTCTACCATTTAGGTCATAGATTATATATACACCTTTTTCATTGGTTAAATCGATTGTAAGTTGATCATTAGAAGGATTCGGATAAACATTAAATCCGAAATCAGTTTTGATGGGGGATATTCCTGCAAATATGGGATCCATATCTGAAACAAAAACAGGTCTTATCATTAAGGAGCCTTCAAAACCAGTATTGCTCCATCCAGACCCTAAATCATAAAAAACTCTGTTCTGATTATTAATGTTTTTATCAAATCCAACATTTAATCTATTAGCGCTGGTTTGTTTCCATCCTACATAATAGGTGCCAGAAACCAAAACAGGTTCTGGCAAAAAGTATTCATAAAATCCATTTACACCTAAATTATACTCAGGAACAAAAGTTATTGGCAAACTTACATCATCAGTAGTATATATTAAATTACCTGGTTGCCCGCCCAAATCATCCCATATTTGAATAAAAAATGGATCTGCACTTGCGTTATTAACGCTCGGTGAAAAGTGAATAAAAATAGATTTAATGGTATCTTCAGCTATATTATTTAGCTCAAATTGATATGCTAATTCTGCACCATTACCCACCAATCCATATGCAGCTTCTGCACTTCCATCATCGTAAGAATAATAATTTTCAAAAACTTGATTATGTATTAATGTATCATTAACTATTAATCTTTCAGGGGTTGTGTTGGTGGCAATGTTAAATTTTGATTGAAAAACAGCAAATGTATCTGTTATAATGGTGTCAAAATAAAAATTAGCATCAATGTCATATGCCATTTCAAAAGAAGATTCCGGATCAACATTAGTTACTATAGATTGATAAGTAAAGGTATTGATTATGGCGTTATTGTGAAATAATTCATAAGAGCATGGTTGAAGAATTTTAGCTCCTGTGTAAGAATTATAGGTTGTTACTTTTACTGAATCAAGTATAGGTGTTACAGGATCGTATTTATAATGTGACCACGGGATTGAAGTGTAATTTTCTAAAAAAGTATTTAAAGGAAGCTGAAAGGCCCAATCATCCATAGTTGTATCTGAAAAAGACCTAAAATCATCTAAAATTACGTAATCAATGTGCCAATGGTCTAAGCTACCGGTAAGAGATCCATAATTTTTAAATCTAAATTGAAAACCATCTCTTAGATAATCTGTGTTATCTAATAAAATGTGTTGAGAGTTCCATTCTGAAGTCTGAATTCCAGGTGTACTCCAAATAGAACGCCAAATATTATTTAAAGGACTGTAGAATTCCAACACCAATGAATCCTGATAATCTGGAAATTCTCCAAAACCACCAGCTTGGTACAAAAAACTAAAATAGATTGAGTCCACCACTTGATATATCCCACCTGAAGGATTGGTTCCCAGATTAATTGGCTTTGAGGTTAAATAATCAGCAACACCTTGAGCAGAAGCAGACGACCAATCATAAGGATATCCATTTTCATCTAATCCATCCATAGAAGCTACACCAATAGTTATAGGATCTATGGGAAGGGTATTGTTTCTGTACGCATATATATCTTGCCATAAATAATTTTCATCTTCAGGAGTTGGAGCTACAAAATAAAGGGTTAAAGTGTCTTGCTCAAAATCGGGACTAGTTGACACAGAAACATAATCTGGAGAAGGAACAGTCCATAAACTATCGTAAATAGAAGTATTTGGCCAGACCTCAACAACAGAATTTAATACGGGGTAATTATTAATATCATAAACTGTAATAAAAGTTGAATTGAGAGGAATCTCATTTACAACCATAGTGTCTACACCACTAATGTTAACGCTATCGAATTCATACAAATAAGTAGTGTCGTCCATATATGTAGTTAAAAATGATACTGGAGCTCCACTTTCTTCAATGTAATACCAAAGAGAATCAGAAACATTAGTGTCCGATGTTTGAGCATCAAATACTTTAAATCGATCAGTTGAAAAATCATCTATAAAAGGCAATTCAAGGGTGTCAAATAAGTAAATAAAAGTTTGATCTATTGGTGAACTTGATTTATCAAGTGTGTTTCCTTTTAAAATAGTTTGATTATACCTTAAAGGTTCTAAAGACTCTTGAGCTGTAAAGCCAACCATCAAAAAGATAAATGCAAAATTTAAAAAAATAAATTTCATGAAAAATAATTAATGATTTAGGGTGTCTTTTTGTGGTTTCTTAGCCATCACAATTACTGAACTACCAGATGGAACCATCCCACCACTAACAGATTTTGGAGATGGTGTTTGCTGGTAAACTATATAATTCATAGAATCTAATGCATTTACTGCACTGTCAAAATAAACTTCATAATTGAGCCCTGTTGAACCTAGAATATTTTTTGCTGCCATTACTTGCATTCCTATTAAATTTGGAAGTAAAACTGGTAAGCCACTTTCACCGCTACCATACACAAGAGTAATAACGGATCCTTTTAATAGTTTAGTATTCTTACTTATAGAATTTGTTCTATATGTAACATCAATGACTTTATCTTTATCTTTATGTTCAATCATTTGGTATTCTACATTGAAACCCGCCATTTCTAGCTTAGCTTTCCCTACTGCTTTAGAGGTATTATTAGTTAAAAGATCTGGAACTGTTTTGTACTCTCCAACTTTCTTTACAATTGTTAAATAAATTCTTCTATTGGGTTTAACAAAATTTGGTAATTGCTCAGAATGAAAATTAGGATCTTGTTTGATTACAGTTCCCAGCGGATAATCATCTGAATAAACAGAATCTCTAACAACATATCGAAGCTCTTTCCCATCAGTGAATGACTCTAAATCGTCTACATGAATTCCAATAAAATTTGGAACTGGTAGTTTCTCATCATGTTGAGTGTAAGTCTCTAAATAGCTAATTGTGAAATAAAAAATTAAAGATACTGTAGTAATAGCAAGTATTAAATTAATAATAAATAAAGGAGAGATCATAAACTTCAAAAAAGCCTTGACATATTTTCTAAAGACAACAATTATTAATATTACTATTATTATAAATACAAATAAAACAACACCCATATTCAAAAGTTTACGGCAAAGATATAAATATTGTTTTCCTACAATAGAATAACATAGTTTCGTTAATAAAATGTAGAATAAAATTATAAATATATAGCTAGCACTTGTAAATTTGGCTATTAAGTTATTTCATTTCAAATGATAAAAGTTGCCGTTATAGAAGGAGGTTACAGTAAAGAAAAAGCTGTTTCACTTAAAAGTGCTCAAACAGTTTTTGAAAATCTTAATAGGAAGAAATATTCCCCAACTAAGGTTCTTATAGATGAAAAAGAATGGACCGCCTATGATAATGAGGGAAGGTACCCCATAGATAAAAATGATTTTAGTTTCACAAAAAATGGCGCCAAAAACACTTTTGACGTAGCATTTATTGTAATTCATGGTTCTCCCGGAGAAGACGGAAAACTACAGGGTTATTTTGACTTAATTGGCATCCCCTACACTACTCCATCTCAAATGATAACAGCTCTTACTTTTGAAAAGTTCCATTGCAACCAATTCCTTAAAGAATTTTGGATGTGAATGTTGCAGAAGCTGTACTCATTAAACCCGCTGACACAATCAATACGGAAGCACAATAGTTGAACAAAGTTAGGCCTCCCCTGTTTTGTTAAGCCAACAGATGGTGGAAGCAGTTTTGGCATTACTAAAGTAACCGCAAAAAAAGACTTAAAAATAGCAATTCATCATGCTTTTAATCATGGAACTCAAGTGGTAATAGAAGAGTTTATTGATGGCAGAGAATTGACGAACGGTGTTTTTAAATCAAAAGAAGGGATAAAAGTTCTTCCAGTAACAGAGATAATAACTGATAATGATTTTTTTGATTACGCTGCAAAATACAACGGGGAATCTATTGAGGTTACACCTGCCGATATAGATTCGGCTTTAACAAAAAAAATTAAAACTTTAACCAATCACATCTATGATATTCTTAATTTAAAAGGTATTGCAAGAATTGATTACATCGTAACACCTAAAGGGAGTCCTTACATAATAGAAATAAATACTGTTCCTGGGCAGTCTGCTGAAAGTATTATCCCCCAAATGGCAGAAGTGGAAGGAATTGGTTTAGAGGAATTGTTTGGGGAATATATTGCATAATGCAATGCGGTAGTAAAAATTAATATTAATTTCGTTTGTATAAAGTTTAAAAAGCAAGTAATCAAATTGTCAAAAGAACACAAAATACATTTCAGAAGAAATCACTCCAACAGAAACATCTTTTTGACATCAATCTTAAAGAAATTTGGCAATACAAAGATTTGCTCTTATTATTTGTAAGAAGGGATTTTATAGCAGTATATAAACAAACTGTTCTAGGTCCACTTTGGTTTTTTATACAACCAATTTTCACTACCATCATTTTCACAATAATATTTGGCCAATTAGCTGAAATTCCAACAGATGGATTACCACCAGTTTTATTTTACATGTGTGGTATTACTTGCTGGAATTATTTTTCCGAATGTCTAAACAAAACCTCCAACACTTTTATAACTAACGCTAATATTTTTGGGAAAGTTTATTTCCAAGATTAGTTTTACCCATATCAATTACCATCTCTAACCTTATAAAATTTAGTATCCAATTTTTGTTATTTCTCGGATTTCTTATTTACTACATATTTCAGGGAGCTTATATTCATCCGAACATCTATATGTTATTACTTCCTTTTTTGTTACTATTAATGGCTGGATTAGGACTAGGATTTGGTATATTTATTTCATCTCTTACTACCAAATATAGAGATTTTCAATTTTTAGTACTTTTTGGCGTTCAACTTTTCATGTATGCAACCCCAATTGTTTACCCACTATCTCTTGCAAAAGAAAAATTAGGGGAATATAGTTGGATAGCAATAGCAAATCCGATGACCTCGGTAATTGAAACTATGAAATATGCTTTTTTAGGTCAAGGTCAATTCAGTTGGTATTATTTAGCGTATAGTTTTAGTTTTATGATTTTTTTATTATTTATTGGAACAATAACTTTCAACAAAGTTGAACAATCGTTTATGGATACAGTATGAGTTGGATGATTAAAATAGAAGATGTTTCCAAAATGTATAAACTTGGTTTAGTTAGTTCTGCTACATTACAAGATGATGTAAAACGAATGTGGTACAAATGGAGAGGAAAAGAAGATCCATTTTTAAAAATTGGAGAAGAAAATAAAAGAGACACTAAAGGCGGAGATTATGTTTGGGCATTAAAAGATATAAATTTCGAAGTTCCTCAAGGAGAAGTATTGGGTATTATTGGTAAAAATGGAGCAGGAAAATCGACTTTACTTAAGCTCTTGTCTAAAGTGACAAAACCTTCAACTGGGAGCATAAAAACAAGAGGTAGAATTGCCAGTTTATTAGAAGTTGGAACAGGTTTTCATCCAGAATTAACAGGAAGAGAAAATATTTTCCTTAATGGTGCTATTCTAGGAATGTCTAAGATAGAAATACGATCTAAATTTGATGAAATTGTTGATTTCTCTGGTTGCGAGAGATACATTGACACACCAGTCAAAAGATATTCTTCTGGTATGTATGTAAGATTAGCCTTTGCTGTTGCTGCTCACCTAGAACCTGAAATTTTAGTTGTTGATGAAGTTCTTGCTGTTGGGGATGTAGAATTTCAAAAAAAGCAATTGGAAAAATAAAAGACATAAGCCAAGGTAAAGGCAGAACTGTTCTTTTTGTAAGTCATAATATGGCTTCTATTTCTAATTTATGTACACGTTCAATAATATTGGAAAATGGTAAAATCATTTTAAATGATAATACTGAAAAGTGTATTTCTAAATATATTTCTTCTCAAAAATTAAATTTTAAAAATAAAATCAATCAAACAGGTGATTTAATGAATTTACCCAGAGAAGGAAGTGGAGATCTTTTATTTGAATCGATTTATTTAAAAGATGAAAACTCTTTAATAATTTCAAACGCTCAATTAGGTAGTTTTTTAAGGTTTTCTATATATTACAAACTAACTAATGACAAACTTAACATTAATGATATAGAAATAACCATTGGTATTAACAACTCTATTGGCAATAGAATTGCATGGTTTAGCACTTCAGTTGTAAATGTTGAGATCAATAACATTCCTAGCAACAAAGGGATTATTAATATAGACATTGACAGATTACCCTTTTACCCTGGAGAATATTCAATAAATCTATACAGTAAGTATAAAGGAGTTGTTTGTGACTGGGTTAAAGACGCTTATTTCTTCAATGTAATAAGTAATGACTATTTTGGTACTGGAAAATTAATTAACGAGGGGCAAGGAAACATATTAATTAATCATAAAATAAGCATTGAACCTAATATAAAATGAAAATATTTTCAAAAAATATAACTGCATTTATTCTAAATAAATTTTCGGAAAAAAGAAAATTCTGGAAAATTTGTTTACTGATAAAGAAAGGTGGTTACTTCGGTTTATAAATAATGGCTATTTTGTTGAAACAGGATGGTGGAATTCATTTGAAAAAAAAGCCCCTTTTGATTCAAAAAACAAACCAATTCCATGGCTTACATATAGTGCTATTGAATTTTTAAATAAAAAGTTAACAAAAAAATTAAATGTTTTTGAATTTGGATCAGGAAATTCCACCTTATATTTTGCTGACAAAGTAAATACTGTCAACTCAGTTGAGCATGATGATTTATGGTTTTCAAAAGTTAAGTCTAATTCACCAAGTAATTCAAAATTATATTTAGAAGATATAAATTCTGGGAATTATGAAAAGTTTCTTATCAACAATGAAGATAAATACAATATAATTATAGTTGACGGTAGAAAAAGAGTTGAATGTGTGAAAAACTCTATTCAATCTCTAAGTGAAGATGGCATATTGATTTTAGATGACAGTCAAAGAGAAAAATATAAAGAAGCAGATACCTTTCTTACAACCAACAATTTTAAGAAAATTGAATTTTGGGGAATTGGGCCTACATATTTTAAAAATAAATGCACAACTATATACTACAAAGAAAATAATTGTTTTGAAATCTAGTCATTCAACATGAAAACTGATAATTACAAGCAAATAATTTTTTTTTGACGGTGTATGTAATTTATGTAATTCTTTTATTGATTTCGTAATTAAAAAGGATAAACAAAAAAAAATATTTTACACTTCACTTCAATCAGATTTCTCCAAAGTATTTTTCAAAACTAAAAATATCAACATAGAGAATCTAGATACAATTTATTTCTATTCTAATAATAGAATTCACAAAAAGCATAAAGCTTTTTTCAAGATTTTATCTGATTTATCTTTTTTTTACAAAATATTTTCAATTTTTTATTTTATACCAAATTTTTTTGGCTATAAACTTTATGATTATATAGCTAAAAGACGATATAAATGGTTTGGAAGAAAATCAACATGTAGAATTCCTTCTGAAGAGGAAAAAAAAATGTTTTTAGAATAAACTAGATTAAAAAAATACACTGAAATTATCTAATTGAATAAACCATTAATATCAATTATTATTCCTACTTACAATAGGGAAACATTTATTATAGAAACTATAAAATCTGTAATAAATCAAAATGTCCAAAATTGGGAGTGCTTTATTATAGATGATGGCTCAACAGACAATACAGAAGAATTAGTAAATAATTTAATTAAAGATTATAACAATATAAAATTCATAAAAAGAGAAAAACAATCAAAAGGAGCTTCTGTTTGCAGAAACATTGGTGCTCAAAATGCAAATGGTGACTATCTAGTATTTCTTGATTCTGATGATCTAATTAAATATAATTTCATTTATGAAAGAACTCTAATTTTAAAAACACATTCAACAAAAGACTTCATTGTCTTTCCTTCTGCTTTTTTTTATGAGGACATTGGAGATTGTAATAAAATATGGAATCTATTAAACAAAAAAATAGATGATCTTTCAAGATTTTTTGACCAAGATAACCCATGGAGCATAACAGGTCCTCTATGGAAAAAGCAATCTTTCATGCAAATTGGTGGCTTTAATGAACACTCTCAATCTGCTCAAGATTGGGAAATTCACACAAAAGCGATTATTTATGGATTAAAATATATTAAAACAGAAGACACAAAAGATAATTTGCATCATTATATAAGAAAGAATGAAATTGGGTTCAATATCAAATGAAAAAATATCTAAAAAAAGGATTCAAAATAGAATACAAACATTCAGAACTATTGCCAAATTATTTTTCAAATATAATCTTCATAAATCAAATTTGAAAACCAAAATAATTGGACATTTTTACAGAAATTCAATTGTTGCATTTTCTAACTCATTCCATGATTTAAGTAGAAAAAACTTAAAAGTTTTATTTGAAGAGAAAATAATTTCAAGAACTTTATTTTTAATCTTAATTTTAAAACTTGAATTAAATTTAAAAAAATCAATTCAACTTAAAATATTAGATTTTTGTTTATATAGGTTTTACAATTTAGAATCTCTAGAATATCCAAAAGAAAGAACAAAAGGAATAATTAATGCTTTTAATTATATAATGTAAATTGAACTCAGGAATCTTAACATATTTAATTGGTCTAATTAACCCTGAAAACCTTATAGCTTTAAATTCAATAAACCAAATAGCTATTCCAGGACAGGCTTTAATTTTATTTAGTTTATTTTTATTTATTCAGAACAAATGTTTTTTAAATTCAAATCTTCCAAAAGAAATTTTCCAATCTAACTTTATTTTATTAAAAGCTTTTACAAAGGTTAAATCTATTAAGTATTATTTTTTTCTTTTTATAACCTTATTGATTTTATCTCCTTTCACAACTTGGTCAACCTTAGATTCAAACAATTATATAAGAATATATAGCTGTATATTATCTGTCACCCTAGGCTTGACTTTTTCAACTTATTCCTATAATTTTTATTTTAAAAAATATCATTTTGCCGATAGAACAATCTTACTTTTGGCTTCTATAATGGTATATTTTCATCCTATTTTTGTTTTACCTACTTTATTAATGAGTCTACTGATTATAGGGCAATTTTTCATACCACTTTATAATTCATGGACAGATAAAAACCTCATTTTAGAATTATTTATTTTAATTGTTCCTTTTTTAATTTTAAATGGCATTGGAATACCTATATCAATCCCAGCCTTTTTCATTGTAACTATTTCAATCTTAGGATATACATATTTTATTACAGGTATAGGTAAATTAAAAATGAAATGGTATAAACATAATCAGCTTTCAAATCTAATTCATGCAACTCACCATCAAAATAATTGGCTTGGAATAATTAATAAAAAAAAATTCAACTCCCTACTTAAACTTATCAGCTCCTTTAATTCAACATTCACATATGGAACTCTAATTATTGAGCTAGCAGTTATAATAATGTTAATTCACCCTTTAGCAACTATTTCTCTATTGATATGTTTATCTCTTTTTCACATTTTAATTTTTGCATTGACCGGAATATTTTTTTGGAAAAATATAATCATTTTAGCAACAATATCTTTTTTAATATATGTTTTTCCTGAATCTATTCAAGATGATTTATTTGGCATTCTTCCACTTATTCTTAATGTTCTTTTTATTTACATTCTAATAAGAACTAATCATAAAACTCCTATGTTATATTGGTGGGACTCTCCTATGTCTGTAAAATTTTCTTTTGAAATTGAAACTGAAGATGATTTAAAATATTTCATATCTCCATCGAAAATGGCACCATATGACTTAACTTTTGCTCAAGGAAGGTTTTATAATTTATTTAGTAGCAAAAAAATTGTTGGCACTTTTGGATTAGTTAATGAAAAAAAAGATTTAGACTTTCTCAACAACCTTCAAAATGAACAATTAAAAGAATTTATTTCTCATAGATTAAAAATAAATGTTATTCACAAAAATGACTTTAATGAATTTATAATTTTTTTAGAAAAATACTGTCTTTATATTAATTCGGGAAAGAAACTTAAACTCCTTGAAAAATTCCAACTTCCACAACACATTTGGACATCACAAATAGGAAAAAAACTTGACTCAGATAAAAAAATTAATAAACTTAATATATATGTTTCAGAGCATTTAAAAAGAAAAGAAATTTTAAGCAAGAAGGTTTATAGCTTAGAAATTAAAAACTAATAAAGGTTTGATCAAAAAATTAAAACATAAATATCAAAATTATATTGAAAAACGAAAAAAATTACGCTTACTTAATGACATAAATAAGAATGTAATTACACTAAAACAAAGTGAATTAATCAAATCTAAACCAGTTGTTTTATGTCTTTTTAAAAACGGAAGCTATTTCATAGATTCATTCATAAAACACTATCAGAATATTGGTTTTAATAACTTTGTTTTTCTTAACAATAATTCTGATGATGACTCAATTGAATTATTAGAAAAACACAATGTCACTATTATTAATTCAGGTCTCTCCTATAAAAAATATAAATGGGCATTTAAACAATTTCTTGTACATCAATATGGAAAAAACATTTGGTCTCTATATGCTGATATTGATGAATTTTGGGAATTCCCCTATCAAAACAAATTAAACCTTAAAGGTTTTTTAAACTATCTAGACAAAAATAATTTCAATGCTGTAATGAGTTATATGCTGGATCTTTTTGCAGATTCACCTTTAAAAGATTAGAAAATTTAAAAGAAAATGATTTAAAAGAAACATTTAAATATTATGATAATACTTTTTTAAAATTAAACCCTATACAAAAGCATACAATAAAACTAATCATCCAGACACTTCACATTTCAGTGGTGGAATTCATGCCAAAAGCTTTGGTATTGATGTTATATATTTAAGTAAAATTCCTTTAATTAAGTGGGATGGATCTATATCAGTCCATGAAACTTCACACACTTCAACATTTCTTAATATTGCGGATGTATCTACAGTTCTATTACATTATAAGTTTGTATGTGGATTCTATCAAAAAGTGAAATCTATATTAGATGATAATAATTATTGGAATGCCAATGATATCTATTCAAAATATTCAAATGTTTTGAGAACCAATCCATCTATTAATTTAAAGACGGATACAGCTAAAATTTATGATAAACCTGAACAATTAATTAATGAAAAAGCAATGTGGCTAAGTAATGATTATAAAAATTGGATTTCTAAAAATTATTAAATAAATGTGTGGTATAATAGATATATAAACACATCAGTACCCATAGATTCGGAAAATTTTGAGTCAATGCGTGACACTATGATTCACAGAGGTCCTGATGGAAAAGGAGCGGTATACTTTAAAAACAATACTATTGCTTTAGGCCATAGGAGATTAAGCATTATTGATTTGTCAGAAAACGGATCTCAACCAATGTTAAATGACAAAAGAAATGTTTCAATTACTTTTAACGGTGAAATATATAATTATAAAGAACTAAAAGAAGAATTAAAAGACAAATACAATTTTAAATCTACTGGTGATACTGAGGTTTTATTAAATGGATATATTGAATGGGGTATAGATCTTTTATTGAAAAAATTAAATGGAATGTATTCATTTGGGATATGGGACGAACAAAAAAACAAACTATTTATTGCTAGAGATCGTATTGGCATAAAACCTCTTTACTATTATTTAAAGAATAATACATTTATTTTTTCATCAGAAATTAAAGCAATTAAAAATTATAAAAACTTTAGTCAGAAAATAAGTTCAGAAGGTCTAAGTTCATATTTAATGTTTAGATATATAATTTCTCCTTACACAATATATGATGATTGTTATAAACTAGAACCTGGACATTATGCTTGTTATGATTACGAAAATTCAAGTTTGAAAAAAAAAGAATATTGGAATATAAACAACAGCCGTCTTAATGATATAAAAAGTGAAGAAGAAATTATTTCAGAAATTGGAAAGCTAACTACTGATGCTGTTAAAATAAGAGCATTAGCTTCTGATGTTCCTGTTCATACTTTCTTATCTGGTGGAATAGATAGCTCATTAACAACAGCATTATTAAAAAAATTCAACAAAAAAATACAAGCATATTCAATTGAAGTTGTCGATGAATATAAAAATGAAATTGAAGATGCAAAAGTTGCAGCTAATCACATCAAAGTTCCTTTACATTCTGAAAAAACTAACTCAAACTAATTTGATTCTCTTCATAATGAAGTTATTTCAAAATTCGATGAACCAATGGCGGACACATCAAATGTGCCAACCTATTTTCTTTGTGAACTAGCATCTAAATCTGCCAAAGTTGCATTATCTGGTGATGGTGGAGATGAATTATTTTACGGTTATTCATGGTATAAAAAATTTAACGAAACAAATAATAAATCATTAAATAAATATTTAAACCTTTGTTTAAACACCTTCAATAACACTCAAATCAAAGATTTAATCAAAATAGATAAGACTACTGAAATTAAATCTCATTTTATTTCGAAAAATAAATTCTAACTTAAATGATGACAACATACACCTTTTAGATTTTCATACTTTTATGGTTGATGATATCTTAACCAAAGTGGATACTGCTAGTATGTGCCACTCTTTAGAAGTGAGAGTCCCTTTCCTTGACCATAGACTTGCAGAATTAGCCTTTAGCATTCCTCATACAAAACATTATAAAGACAAAGAACTTAAGTATTTACTAAAAAAGTTTGCCGAAAAACATTTAAAAAAAGAAACAATTTATAAAAAGAAAAAAGGGTTTAGTGTTCCATCAGTCTATTGGTTAAGTTGCAACTATGAACATAATATTTTAAATGGAATGGCATCTAAAGATGGCATATGGGACAAAAAAGAAATAAAAAAAATTCTATCTCAAAAATTACATCAAGACCAAAAATGGTTATTATATAATTTTGAAAGGTGGTATGCCATTAATTTTCACAAATTAATGCAACCTATCGAATATAAAATATATGATAAAATAAAACGAAAATTACAATCAATATTTAGCAATGTATAATTTCATTAAAAAGTTAATACCCATTAAAACAAAAGATTCGCTTAAATTAAGCTGGAAACTTTACAAATTAAAAGGGGATAAATATCACTGTCCAATATGTGGATTTAAATCCAAGGATATGTTTTGATATTGGTGAAAACTTTCCAATTTTATACCAAAAAGAGGTTATCGCGCGTGTGGCAAAAGAAAAGCAGGTTGTCACAAATGTCATTCTACTGATAAAGAAAGGCTCATCTATTTGTATTTAAAAAATGATTTTAAGATAGAGTCTAAAGCAAAAAACATAAAATTACTTCACATGGCACCCGAAGATAATTTGACTAAATTATTCCTTAAGTTCAAGTTTAAAGAATATGTATGTGGAGATTTATTTCTTGAAGGATATAAATACCCAAATTATGTGAAAAACATGAATCTTCTTGAACTACCAATAATTGATAATAGTTTTGATCTAGTTATATGTAATCATGTCCTTGAACATATAATAGATGATAAACAGGCAATGAAAGAAATATTTCGAGTACTAAAACCTGGAGGCAAAGCAATTCTACAAGTTCCTATTTCAGCAAATACTATCGAAACAATTGAAGACAACAAAATAACTTCTAAATCTGAAAGAGAAAAACACTTTGGGCAATATGACCATGTGAGAATATATGGTCAAGATTATATTCAAAAATTAAATTCCATTGGCTTTAGAACAGAAATCATAAATATTTATGAGAATTATAAAAACTTTGCACTAAACCCTAAAGAAAACATCTACTTAGTAACAAAAAAATGAAACCATTTTAACTGTAATTCTTGAATACATCTACAAAAATATCAATTATTATGTCTGTTTATAATGGGGAAACATATCTGAAAGAATCCATTGAATCTATATTAAATCAAACATATAAAAATTTCGAATTTATAATTGTAGATGATTATTCAAGTGATAATTCTCTGAGTACCATTCTATCATTTGATGATTCAAGAATTGTAGTAATAAGAAACAAAAAAAACATTGGACTTGCGGCATCTCTTAATAAAGCACTAAAAATTGCTAAAGGAGAGTATATAGCAAGAATGGATGATGATGACATTTCATTACCAAAAAGAATAGAAAAACAAATTCAATTTATGGATTCTCATTCATCCTGTGGAGTTTTAGGAACTTATGCCGAATTATTTGGATCAAAAACAGGTTTCAGAAAACACGCATCTAAAAGTGATGAATTAAAGATAAGAACACTTTTCAGTTGTCAATTTCCTCACCCAACAGTATTAATAAGAAAAAAAGTTCTAAAGGATAATAAGTTAGAATACAATGAACAATTTTCTACCGCTCAAGATTATGAATTATGGTCAAGAATGATTGAAATAACTGAATTTAATACACTTCCAGAAATACTACTAAAATACAGAACCCATGAAAAACAAATTAGTGTTGAGAACAGAAAAAAACAATTAGAAAACACAAAAAAAATTCACCAAAAATTATTACTTGAAATTGGGTTAAAAAATTCTGAAGAAAGTTTAACAATTCATGATTTTTTTAACAACATTCCCTCACAGAATGAGTCTAATACAAATTAAAAAAACAGAAAACCATCTTTCTAGTATAATATTGGCAAATGAAAAGTCAAATTTTATTAATCATCATTCATTATCTATTTTTTTAAGTGAATATTTTTATAACATTTGTAAAAAATCAAAGATAAATGCACTAATTAAATGCTTTATATTTTCAAATAGTATTTTATCAAAGAACAATCAAATAAAATCAAAAAGAATTAAAATTCTATTATCACCATTTTTTAATTACTAACTATTATTTAATAATGAACTATTTATTTAACAAAAGAAAATTAGAAAATATTATTTTTTTACACATACCAAAAGCTGGTGGCACAACACTCAGACATGTTTTTTTGAATCAATATAAATATTTAAAAAGCCATGAGATTTACACCATCAACCGAACAAAAGAAACTGAAATTTTTCAAAATTTATCTCATCAAAAAAAACAAGAAATAAAACTATTAATTGGACATATGCCCTTTGGAATGCATAAAGAGTTAAATCATAATTTTAAATATATAACCTTTTTAAGGAATCCTATTGAAAGAGTGATTTCAGCTTACTATTATAATAAAGAAAATGAATCTAGCGATGTTTTTGATCTTATTAATGGAAATAAGCTTTCTCTTTATGACTATCTATTAAATAATATTGAACCATGGTCTATGAATGCAATGACAAAACATCTTTATGGGTGTAACCAAAAACAGTTTAAAGAAAATTGTACTGAAGACATGTTCAACGAAGCTATAAACAATCTTAATTCAAACTTTATATTTACTGGAATTGTAGAAGAGTTCAATAAATCACTAATTATATTAAAAGAGAAGTTAAATTGGAGTAATCCATATTACAAATCTTTAAATATTACAAAGAATAAAATTTCTAAATCTGAAATCGACAGCAATGTTCTTCAACTAATTTCAGAATTAAACTTTTACGATATAAAATTATATAAATTTGCACGTATTAAATTCTTAAGTGATTGGAATATGATAAATAATTCAGAAAAAAAACTTGCACATTACAACAAAAAGTTAAGCGCCTTAAGCTAAAGTTTATGAAAGGAAAAATAATAATTACTGGTGCTGCTGGATTTATTGGATCTCACTTATCAGAAACATTAATTAAATTAGGGTACTCTGTAATAGGAGTTGACAATTTTGACGCTTTTTATGATATAAGCATTAAAAAGAACAATCTTTCATCACTTCTAAATTCAAAATCTTTTCAATTTTATGAAATAGATATAACTGACAGATCAAAACTCTTTGAAATTAAAGAAAAATTTGACACCGTTATTCATATAGCTGCAAAGGCTGGAGTTAGACCCTCGATTGAAAACCCATTAAACTATATAAATACTAATATTAATGGAACTCAAAATATTTTAGATTTAATGCTTCAAAAAAATTGTAAAAATATTTTATTTGCATCTAGTTCATCTGTATATGGAAATAACAAGAAAACTCCATTCAATGAAAATGATGATGTAACTAAAGCAATTTCTCCTTATGCGTTCACAAAAAAATCTAACGAAATTCAAATTCATACTTATCATCATCTTTATAAATTAAATGCTATTTGTTTTCGTTTTTTCACTGTTTATGGACCAAGACAAAGGGCCTGACTTAGCTATTCATAAATTCTTTAAGAAAATTTTAAACAATGAATCTATAGACTTATATGGTGATGGAACTACAAAAAGAGATTACACATACATTGAAGATCTAATTGATGGCCTAATTAAAGGCTTAAATTATATTAACAATCATGAAGAAATCTTTGAGATAATAAATCTTGGAAACAACACACCTATTTCATTGAATGAAATGGTGAATACCATATACACTGTTTTAAATAAAGAAAAAAATATTAATTTCTTACCTATGCAACCCGGAGATGTTAATATTACATATGCTGATATTTCTAAGGCTAAGAAACTAATTAATTATGAACCAAAGACAACCTTTAAAAAAGGAATAGAAAAATTTGCTGATTGGTATAATAAATAAACATGCTCTTTAGTATTATAATTCCAACATATAACAGAGAAAAATTTCTTCCCAAAGCAATTGAAAGTGTTATTAATCAATCTCACAATAATTGGGAACTAATTATTGTTGATGATGGTTCTACTGACAATACAAAATCTTTAATAGAAGACTATCAAAAAAAGGAAAACCGTATTAAATATATATTTCAAGAAAATAAAGAAAGAAGTGTAGCTAGAAATAATGGAATAAAAAATGCAAAAGGTGATTGGATCTGCTTTTTAGACAGTGATGATTTATATCATGAAACACATTTAAAAGTTTTTTACAATTTCATTAAAAAAAATAAATTTAAAGATGCAATATATTTTTCAGGTGTAAGCTTTGGAGATTATGAAAACAGTAATCAGAATTATGACACAAGTGGTAAAAACAACCTAGAATTTGTTTTGATTAATTCATTAGGAGCTCCTAGAGCATGTTGTTCCAAAAGCATCTTACTTGAAAATAAATTTAATCCTGAAATAAGCATAGGGGAAGACAAAGAGCTATGGTCTAGAATTGCTATTAAATCACCCATATATTATCACTCAAATAAAACATTTATAGAAATTGAACATAATAACAGGTCAATAAATAATGACAATGGAATTGCAAATTTAAAAACAATAAAATATATAGCTAACAATACAATTGTATCAAAAAAAATTAAAAACAGTTTAATCTCAAATGCACATTTTAAAATTTCAACATATCACATATCAAAAAACAAAAAAATCAAAGCAATATTTTACTTAATTAAATCTATATTTACTAACCTCAATAATTACAAAACCAAACATAAAATCTATATTATATTTTCTTTGATTACAGGATTAAATAAACAAGTTTTAAAAGGATATATTATTCGTTAATGTAATTAACAAACTTTGCAAATTGAATTTAAGAATTATACACATCATACCTAATCTAAATACTGGTGGAGCAGAAAGACTAGTACTAGATATTTGCAATTATATTTACACAAAAGAAATAGCTCATATTAAACTTATTACATTTCACGAAAATGATAATTCAAGCCTTCCTTTTCACAAAAATATTTCAAGTTATTATTGTCCAAGTTTAACATCAAAGCCAAAATTAAAAATCAATGAATTACAATGGTTTATTGATGAATTTAAGCCAGATATTATACACACTCATCTATGGGAATCTGAATTATTGCTAAAGAAAATAGAGACTAAAAATGTACTTAGATTTTCTCATTTCCATGATAACATGAATCAACTCTCAATTAAAATACCCAAAAAAAAAGTTGATTTCACAAATAGATATGAAAGAATTATTTTCTTGAAAAAGAATCGTAATAAATTTATTACTATCTCAAAAGACACATTGAAATATGCAAAAAAAGTTCTTTCAAAAAAACTGTCTAACAACATAAATTTACTTCCTAATGCTATAAATTATAATTGCTTTCATTCAAATATAAAAAGTGAACTTAAAAAAATCAAATTAATTAATGTTGGATCTTTAGTAAATAAAAAAAATCAAATTTTAGCTCTAGAAATAGTTAAAAACATATTACAAAAAGGCTTTAATGTAGAATTAACATTTTTAGGGGATGGCCCAGAAAAAAATAAATTGATTGAATATTCAATAAAATTGGGTATTCAAAACAGAATTCATTTTGCTGGTATAGTTAAAAATGTAAATGAATATTTATGGAATTCAAATATTTATTTGCACACTGCTACATATGAACCATTTGGATTAGTTTTAATTGAAGCTATGGCTGCAGGCTTACCTGTTGTTTCATTAGATGGCAAGGGAAATCGAGACTTTATTAATCACAATGAAAATGGGTACATTTTCAAAGAACAAGATCCTAAAATATTTGCTGAAGTAATAATTAAACTTTTTGAAAATAAAAAGCTTTATCAAGAAATTTCTACAAATGGGCAAAAAACAGCAGAATATTATAATATAAAAAGCTATGTACATAAGCTTTTAAAAATTTATAACGATAGTATATCTGCAATAAATTGAGTATAATTTTTATGGGCATTAAATTTATTATCCCAAGTTTTAAATGCAGCCTTTTTATTCTTATTATATTTATCAACAGATAAATTATAAAATTGTTCAATTTTATTAGCAACTTGTTGCGATGTCGGTCTTTCCTCCAATAAATAACCATTTTCATTATTTACAATTTCAGAATTTCCACCAACATTAGTAGCTATCACTGGAATTCCGAAACTCATTGCTTCCATTATTGAAACTGGAACACCTTCAGAAGAACTGAGATTAATAAATAAACTTGGATTTTGAAGTTTATAAAAATCAAGAACTTCAATATTTTTAACTCTTCCTTTAAATTGATAATCAATATTACTAGGCAACTTATTTAATGCTAAGTTGGTTATTTGATCCATTTTTTCCCCATCACCAAAATGAACCCACTTCATTTTAAATTTAATTTTAGCAAGTGAAGAAATAATTAAATCAACTCGTTTTAATGGTATAACAGTTGAACAACTTACTAATAAAAAAACAGAAGCATCTGCATCCAAAAAAAGACCTTTATTTACACCCAATCTTGATAATTTTAAAACAGCATGATTCTCAATTTTCCACCTATTAACACAGTAGTCTATTCCCTTATCAGAAATTGAAAAAATAGCATCTAAATTATTTGATATGAAACTTCTATAAGGTAAATAGTTATACTTAGATGGACCAAAAAAAACATCCCAGCCATGTATTCTTGAAAAACATTTTAACTTTTTATTTTTATTCTTCAATAAAGCTAAAGCTATACTGACATCATTCGTCCAATATGAATAATATAAAGAGTTATTATTAATGAAATTTGATTTTAAGTAAGTTTTTGCAAGTCTTTTGGAATTATAAAAAGATGCCAATGCAGTTTTAATAATCCCAAAATTGATACCCGATTCATATCTATTTTTCACATGAAACAATTCTTGCCAAAAAATTGGACTAAACAATGAAGCAAAACATATTATTTTTTCATAAAATTTTAAATTATATCTAATTTTAAATACTTCAACATTTGAAGCGACTGTTCGAATATGGTTTGATTTCAATTCATCTGTTATAATGAAAACTTTAGTAAATTCTTTGCATAAATATTCTATTTCATTTTCAATAAAAGTTTCGCCATAATTATATGGAAAACAAGATGTAAATAAATACACAACTCTTTTTTTATTTCCTAAATTTACCATAATTCAAATATGCAAAAAGTACTTATTATATCCTACTTCTTTTCTCCATGTAACTTTGTTGGAAGCTATAGAACAATTTCTTGGGCTAAGAACCTAAATAAATTTGGTTTTTATCCAATAATAATTACCAGACAATGGAATAAAAATCAATCAGACATTGTAGATAATATTAAAGAAAATAAATATGAAGTAAAAAAGTTTATAAGCCATGAAGTTCATTATTTACCCTATAAAAAAAACCTAAGAGACTATTTATCAAATTATCCGTCATTTAAATTAATTCAAAAAACATTAACATTATTTGAGTTGATTTTTTCAAACTTTTTCATAAATACTTTGCCATACTCTAATATTTACAGTTATTCAAAAGAATTAATTAAAAGTGATAAAATTAAATTTTTAATTATATCAGGAAGGCCATTTCAAGCATTTCATATGGGTTATAAATTAAAAAAACAATTTAATATTTCATGGATACCTGACTATCGTGATGAATGGAATAGTCATGCAAACAAATCCAACACAAACATTTTAGAAAGATTTATATCTAAATTAGAATTAAGAAGTGAAATTAAATGGACAAGTAATTGTTCTTGTTTTATATCTGTGGCTAACTCATGTGTAGACTCAATTTCAAAATTGATTAATAAAAAAGGCTATGTAGTTATGAATGGATTCGAAAAATTTATAAAATTAGACAATAAAAAAAGTGAAGAATTTACAATTACTTATTCGGGTACACTTTATGAATATCAAAAGATTGAAATTTTCATTAATGCTATAAATGAGATTAGTCTTAATGAAAGAATTAAAGTTAATTTTGTTGGAACTAATATGATTCCAAAAGAACATAATAGATTGAAAAAAATTAACCAAGAAAAATAGAGATGTATTTAATTTAATAGATCGAATATCAAAAGAAGAATTATATGAATACTATGCGAAAACTGACTTATTATTATTAACATCTTATGAAAAAAATAAAGGATGGTTACCAGTTAAAATATTTGAATACTACTCGATTAATAAACCAATATTATTATGCCCTTCAGACAGGGGGGCTATGGAAGAATTTTTAGCTAACATACCGTATGGTTTCTATGCTAACAATGAAAAAGAATGTATAGAAATAATAAAAACATTAATTTCTTCAAAAGAAACAAACAATAAAATAAACTATAATAAAGAAATTGAAAATGATATTTATAGTCATTATTATCAAACAAAAATACTTTCTAATATACTAAATATAAATAATGAAATATTTATTTAAAAAAATCGAAAAATGTAATATGTGTGGGAGTCCTTTTCAGGCCTTTTTTATTGGTTATAAACTCAAAAAAAGATTTAGTAGAGAATACCAAACAGAAATTCTAGCCAATATTTTAAAAGAAAAAATTTAATCCATATGTGCGGAATAGCTGGATTTATATCCAATAAATATTCAAAAGATAATTTAATTAAAATGACAACAGCTATTGAGCATCGAGGCCCAGATGCTAAAGGACATTATTTTAATTTTGACAAAGGAATTGGTCTAGGTCATCGAAGACTAAGTATTTTGGATCTTTCTAATGCTGCAAATCAACCAATGAAATCTCATTGTGGGCGTTATATAATGGTTTATAATGGTGAGGTTTATAATTATAAAGAACTAGCAAAAAAGTTAGGCAATATTAATTGGAAAACTAATTCTGACACTGAAGTGATTTTAGCAGCTTTTTCAAAGTGGGGAAAAGCTTTTGTAAACAAATTAAATGGAATGTTTGCCATCGCTATTTATGACCTTCAAGAAAATAAGCTTTTTCTTTTTAGAGATAGAATGGGGATAAAACCTCTTTTTTATTATTCGAATGGTGAAGATTTAATTTTCGCAAGTGAACTCAAAGCAATTAATCAGCTTAAATTAAATAATAAAATAAACTATAATTCTGTATATGCCTACTTACACCTTGGTTATATTCCAACAAATAATACAATATACGATAAGGTTTTAAAAGTTAGACCTGGCTCATATATTGAATTTAAAAATAATGAGCTAAAAGAAATTACTTTTTGGGATTCAAAAGATAAAATTAAGTCAACAACTTCTATTGATTTAAACACTTCAAAACAAAAGTTAAAAGAATTACTAACCGATTCTATAAAAAGCAGGTTAATAAGCGATGTTCCTATAGGTACTTTTTTAAGTGGCGGAACAGATTCTTCAATTATTTCAGCTATTGCACAAGAAGTTAATGGCTCTCCCATCAACACTTTTTCTATTGGATTCAAAGAAGCAAAATACAATGAGAGTGAACATGCAAAAAAAGTTGCAAATATTTAGGAACAAATCATAATGAATTTATTCTGACAGAAAAAGAAGCCATAGGTCAGTTAGAAAACATCATTGAACATTATGATGAACCTTTTGCAGATCAATCTGCATTACCTACAATGCTTGTTTCAAAAATGGCTAAAAAACACGTTACGGTCTGCTTGTCTGGAGATGGTGGAGATGAGCTTTTTATGGGTTATGGTTCATACAACTGGGCCAAAAGAATTAATCATCCAATTTATAACAAACTTAGAAAACCGATTTCAAAAATTTTATCCAATTCAGCAAATAATAAATTTAAAAGAGCTGGGCTTGTTTTTGATTCACCATCTAAAAATTGGAAAAGCCATGTTTTTTCACAAGAACAATATTATTTTTCAGAAAATGAAATAAAAAAATTGCTTTTAAAAGGTGATAATGACGGATTAATTAATCATATCAACCAGCCAATTATTTGTCCTAGAACTTTTTCTCCATCAGAAAAACAATCTTTCTTTGATTTAAAAAATTATTTGATTGATAATTTATTAGTGAAAGTAGATAGAGCCTCAATGTTTTCATCCTTAGAGGCAAGAGTTCCACTTCTAGATCATAATATAATAGAGTTTGCTATTAATTTAAATGAAAATTTGAAAATCAAAAATGGTTCACAAAAGCATCTTCTAAAAGAATTAACTTATGATTATATTCCAAAAAAAATAATGAATAGACCAAAATGGGGATTTTCCATTCCACTGGAAAAATGGTTAAAAAGCGATTTAAATTATTTAATTGAAAAATATCTTAATAAAGATTTAATTATAGAGCAGGGAATTTTAAATTATGACGAAATTAAAATACTTAAATTAAGATTTGAAAAAGGTGAAACCTATCTTTATAATAGACTTTGGTCAATAATTGTATTAAATAAATTCATTTTAAAGTTTAATTGAATTAACCTTTTTTTCTTTTGAAATTCTATAAATAAGAAAAATCATAGGTAAGAAAAAGGGCATAAGGGGAACTTTATATCTAACAAGTGCTCCAAAATTAGTTCCAGCAATCCCCACTCCAAATGCAAATAATACACTAAAAACAAATGCATAAAGTAAAAAAGGTTCAGATAACAAAATTCTTATTAGACTAAATGGGCCTATATTTAAAAGTAAATAAAAAGTAAATAAAAGTAGAATTGTATTTTCTAATACAGAAATTACCATTACAGGGCTTCCAATCTCCCAAAATAAGGGCCTATAAATTGCTGTAAAAATAGCTAAAGGAGCTAAAGAAATCATACCCTCAATTGTTCCATCAATTTCACCAATATTATAGCTATTAGAGCCATAAGCCTCTTCTCTAAGCAAATCTTGTTGTATTACCTGAGCTTGCTCAATAGCAGAATCTACATCACCATAAACTCCCATTAATGAACTTAAGTTAATTGCAACTAAATAACCCAAAAAACTAAATATTAAAATAAAAAAGGCAACTTAATGGCTTTTGATAAAAGTGATTTTGAGCTTTTAAGATAAGTACTATTAAGCCACAAAACTATACTGGAAATATAGAAATTAGAACATAGGCTTTAGTATTAAGAAGAATAAAAATATTCAATATTAAAAAAATAATATTCCAAAACAATTTCTTTCTTTCAATAAAAACTTTGTAAAAGTTATAAGTTACCCAACAAGATGAACCTAACACATAACTATCTTTCATAATACCACTACCCCAAAAAATTAAGGTCGGAAGAATTAACATCAAATAAAACACCCCTTTTGAATAATTAGGGTAAATATTATTAAAAAGTCTAAACAACTTCCAAATACCTATATATGAAAAACATGCGGTAAAAAAACTAGTAACAATAAATGAACCTGAACCCAAAATATAAAATAATGATGAAAATCTACAAACAGTAAATGTTAAATTATCTTTCCACATGTAATGAGGAGGAAACCCAGATTCAGAATTAAACGAAAACCAATTATTATATACTGAATCTGTATTAAAGATAAGGGCAATACCCTTATCAAAATCTTGAAATAAAACTCTAACTAGTGCTCTAGAACCAAAAAAATAATTTACTGTATCTCCTCCTTCATAATAAAAAACATAAACCAAACAGAAAATGGTTACACCTACGAGTTTTGCAATTAATCCTTTTGTAAAATATTTATATTCGGGGTATTTAACTGTATTGCGAATTTGGATATAATAACCCACACCAACAATTACAATAAAATAAATTATTGAAATGAATATGTCACTGTATGTTAATAATTCCATTCTCTAATGCTTTGCAATTCAAAGTTCTTTGAAACAATGCACAAATATATATATTTTAAATAAAAATTTATTAATTCAAAGAATTACATTTGTTTGCATTATTACATAGTCAAAAATATATGTGTAAAATTCTTTATATCTCTTACGATGGTCTTACAGACCCTCTCGGACAATCACAAATTTTATCCTATCTATCAAAAATTGCAATTAATGAAATCTCAATTGACATATTAAGTTATGATAAAAAAGAAGTGTATTCCAGAAATAAACTATTTGTTGAAAATATATTAAAAAACTCAAATATTGATTGGCATCCATTAAGATATTCTAAATATCCCCCCATCATATCAACTCTTTGGGATATTATTAAAGGATGGCAAAAAATAAAAAAATTAAATCAAAAAAATAATTATCAAGTTGTTCATTGCAGAGGATATATTCCTGGAATTTTAGGTTTAAAACTCAAAAAAAAATTCAAAACTAAATTGATATTTGATATGAGGGGGTGGTGGTGTGATGAAAAAATAGAAAGCGGAAATTGGAATAACTTTATTTTCAAACCAATATACAAGTATTTCAAAAAAAAAGGAACAGCAATTATTTAAAATGTCAGATAAAACTATTTCACTTACTTTTTCAGGTAAAGAAGAAATATTAAAAAACAAATGGACAACTAAAAAAAGATTGGAGTCATTCCTACTTGTGTGGATTTTGAAAACTTTCCAGAATGGAAACAATTGATAAGAGAAGAAACAAGAAAAAAACTTAATCTCTCCAATGATAAATTTATCCTTACTTATAGTGGTTCTTTAGGTGGAAATTATGACTTTAATGACTTTTCAATAGTTTTTCATGAATTCTTAAAAAGATCTTCTAAAAATCATATTTTAATTTTATCAAAAACTCCTTTAAATTATCTTGAAAGTAAAATTAATGAACATAATTTAGATATGGATAAAATTACAATCATTAGCACATCTTTTAAAGATGTTCACAAATACTTACAAGCAAGTGATATTGGATTGATTTTATATAATAGGAGTTTTTCCGTTATTGGTAGAAGCCCAACTAAATTAGGGGAATATTGGTGTAGCGGAATTCCAACATTATCTTTGAAAAATATTGGTGATTTAAATACTATATATTCAAAATATCCAAATGGAGGTGTATTAATTAATAATATTAATTCTGACGAAATTGAAATAGCTTTTAATCAATTAGAAAAAGAAATTGATAAACAACTATTGAGAAGCTATTCAAAAGATTATTTCCACATTAATAAGGGTGTTAAATTTTACTCAGATATATACAAAGAACTTTCACCTAATTAACTAACAAAAACCTATTTTATTAGCAATACTAATTGGAGTCATTTGAACTTGAACTGATAAATAACATTAAAACAATAAAAATGAAATTATCGGTTTAAAATTAAAATTCCCTCAATCATGATGATACTTCTCCCCTTTCAAAATAGTAAAAGCCCTATATAATTGTTCTTTAAAGATTAATCTTACCATTTGGTGAGAAAAAGTCATTTTAGATAGGCTTAATTTATTATTTGCTCTTTGATAAACTGCATCACTAAAACCAAAAGCACCTCCAATAACAAAAACCAAAGATTTGGTACTTCTTATCATTTTTTCACTTAAGTAACTAGAAAAATCAATAGAAGAAAACATTTTACCTTTATCATCCAACAAAACAACCTCGATCACTATTGTCTATTTTAGAAAGTATTAAATTCCCCTCTCTATTTTTAAGGTCTGATTTACTGAGATTTTTAGGGTTTTTAATGTCTGGAATAATAGTTTCTTCAAACCTCACATAATGCTTTAATCTTTGCTGGTATTCGAGCTCACCACTTTTCAAATATGCCGCACTGGTCTTACCCACAACAATCAACTTAATTTTCATATAATGAAATTATAAAATAAAACTTCTTGATGGCTCAATACATTTATATTTTTGTAACATGAAAAAACTAATTTTCGCAACTAACAATTCTAACAAACTAAAAGAGATTAGGAAGTCTATTTTAAATCTTGAAATAATTAGTTTAACTGATCTTAATCTAAATGAAGATATTCCAGAAACTGGAATTACATTAAAAGAAAATGCCCTTCAGAAAGCTCAGTTCATACATAACAAAACTGGACTGAATTGTTTTGCTGATGACACAGGTCTAGAAATAGAAGCTTTAAACAATAGACCAGGAGTGTACTCAGCCAGATATGCTGGAGAGAATTGTAGTGCAGCAGACAACATGAATAAGGTCCTACAAGAATTAAAAGATGAGCACAATAGAAAGGCAACATTCAAAACAGTAATAGCATTAATTTTAGATAATAGTAATTACTATTTCGAAGGTGCTGTTGAAGGAGAAATTTTAACTCAAAAAACAGGTGATGAAGGTTTTGGATATGACCCCTTGTTTAAACCAAAAGGATTTAAATATTCTTTTGCTCAAATGGCTATCGATCAAAAGAATCAAATTAGCCATAGAGGAATAGCCGTAAAAAAATTAATAGAATTTTTGAATAATAAATAATAGTTTTACCTAATGGATATTCAACAGTTTGTACAACTTGCTATAAAGGAAGACATCAAAGATGGTGATCATTCAGCTTTAGCCTGTATTCCAAAAGATGCTATTGGACAAGCTCAACTACTAGTTAAAGAAAATGGAATTATTGCTGGCGTTGAGATTGCAAGGCAACTATTTAATGAGTTTGACTCCACATTTATATTTCATCAATTAATTAATGATGGAGAGAATGTAAAACCAGGAGATATTGTTTTTAAAATTGAAGGATCATCAAGAAGTTTATTAAGTGTTGAAAGATTGGTTCTAAATGTAATGCAACGAATGAGTGCCATTGCAACATTAACAAATAAATATGTAGTTGCCCTAAATGGGTTAAACACAAAAGTTCTTGACACAAGAAAAACAACACCTTTAATTCGTTTTTTAGAAAAAGAAGCAGTACTTATTGGTGGAGGAAAGAACCATAGAATGGGGCTTTACGATATGATTATGATTAAAGACAATCATATCGATTTTGCTGGGGGAATTGAAAAGGCAATAGTAAAAACTAAAGATTATCTAAATCGAAAGAATCTAAATTTAGAAATTGAAGTTGAAACTAGAAATCTTTTAGAGGTTAGTGAAGTTCTTAAAACAGGTGGCGTAGATAGAATAATGCTTGACAATTTTAATTACGAAGATTTAAGAAAAGCTGTAAAACTAATAGATGGCAAATATAAAACAGAAGCATCTGGTGGAATAACATTAGACACCCTTAGAAATTATGCTGAATGTGGTGTTGATTTTATTTCCGTTGGTGCAATAACACATTCAGTGAAAAATTTAGATTTAAGCTTAAAAGCATGTTGAAAAAAGAGGTTCTCTTACAAATAAAAACTTTTTTAAACCAAATCCCCCTTCCTGGATTTAAAGGAATATCTATATTTTATCTTCTTAAATTTTTAAAAGAAGTATTTTACAAAGGGAATTTCGCCATTAGAAGTGCTGCAGTCTCATTTCATTTTTTTGTAGCCATTTTTCCAACTCTAATTTTTTTAGTTTCACTTCTTCCCTACTTACCAATTGAAGGAATACAAGAAAACATGTTTTCTGAAATGAAGCTAGTTCTTCCAGACATGATTTATGGAATGTTTGAAACAACAGTAACAGAGCTTTTTACAAGAAGATACAATGTTCTTTTAAGCGTAGGTTTCATACTTTCCATATTTTATGCGTCTCAAGGAATAAACACCCTATTAATCGCTTTCAATCAATCCTATCAAATAGAGCTAGAAAGACACCCTATTAAGCAAAGGTTAATCTCTTTAGCAATCTTTTTTGTAATGATGATATTATTTCTTTCTGCACTTTCTGTTTCTATTTTCGGACAAGCACTCGCCAACTACATTGAATTTGACACCCAGCATCAAATATTTCAAGGAGTATTTAATTTTGTTCATTTTATAATTGTGCTTTTCATGGTAATGCTAGGCATCTCTATTTTATATCACTACGGACATCCAGAAGTAAAAAAGTTTCAACTTATAAATCCAGGAACATCATTCTCAACATTGGTAATTTTACTAGCAACGTGGGGACTTTCTGTCTACTTCAGTCACTTTAATGTTTACAATAAAATATACGGGTCTATTGGTTCTTTACTAATAGCTCTTGTTTGGATAAATGTAGTAAGCTATGTATTAATAATAGGTTTTGAACTTTTCACCAAAGCCGATCAAATAAGAAACTTGGAGAAATAAACTTTAATCAAGCCCAAGCATATCCTCTTTAAGGCTACTATCAGCCGGTTTTCCACCTAACCAAATACCAAATAAGGCTTGTTTAAATTCAAGACCTTTAAAAGCCCCCCTTTTTTGTCCGTTTTTGTAAAGATAAACAGCATCTGATTTATGATAATTAAGAGAAATTTCATCACCTTCGACAAAAGGATCTTTTAAAAATGTTTTAAATTGAGCAATTTGCTCAGCAGTAGATTTCCCAGCAGTAGTATTTTTAAATCCATCTTCTAAAGCTTCAATAAAACGTTCTCTAGTAACCATAGAGGAAACAATAACTATTCTAATTCCCATATCATCATCAGACATTATAATTTTATTTGCATCAGATGATTTTGACTTTAAGTACAATGCACCAACATATAAGTCAAGAGTAAAGTATTTTTCTCTAAGTCCTCCACCATTAAGAATAACATCTGAATTATTGATAGTTATTTTTTCTTGAAAATCTACACCATCAATTTTCTTTTGTGCAGAAAAGTCAGTTAAAAAGCAATAGAGAGCTAAAAAGCTAAATAAAAATTTAAGTTTCATAATATTAATTTTATGGATGTTTTAGTAAATTAAAGCAAACTTTATTCCAAATTTGCATGATAAAAATAACTAAACTTAATTAACAACATAAAATCTTTTCACCTAAATTTTTAAAGTTTTGACAACATTCTATTCAAATAACATTTCAGAAAGAGAAATTTCTTTAGATGAAAACGATTCAAGACATGCTATTAAATCTTTACGCTTAAAAATTAATGATAGCGTAAATGTAGTTTCAGGAAAAGGCGAATTATTTAAAACTAAAATTTCAGATGCAAACCCAAAGAAAACGATTTTAACTGTATCATCTAAAGAACAATTTAAAGCTGAAAACCCATTAATTCTTGCATTTTCACCAACAAAAAACAACGATAGAAATGAGTGGGTTATTGAAAAAGCAATTGAAATTGGAATGACTACTTGTATTCCAGTTTTCACCCAAAATTCTGAAAGAAGAAAGTGGAACAGTATTCGAATGAATAAAATCGCAATTGCGGCAATGAAACAATCTGGTAGATACTGGCTTCCTAAAATATGTGAGCCAATAAAATTCAATGATTTTATAACAAGCATGCAAATAAAAAATAAATTCATTGCTCATTGTAAAAATGGAGATAAAAAAGCTTTAAGCTTGTTAGCAAATTCAAAAGAGCCTCAACTTATACTCATAGGACCAGAGGGGGACTTTACAAATGAAGAAATTAAACTTGCAGAATCAAATATGTTTATTGAAACTTCTCTTGGGAGTAATAGATTAAGAACAGAAACCGCTTGTATTGCAGCACTTTCTATTTTGAAGCTTAGTTACTAAACTCCGGTATAATTTTGAGGTGAAATTGCCAACAATTCTTCTTTTATTTGATCAGAAACTTCTAGCTCATTAATAAATTTATGCATTGAAGACTGTGTGATTTTTTCATTTTTACGAGTCAATGCTTTCAAAGCTTCATATGGATTAGGGTATGCTTCTCTCCTAAGAATAGTTTGAATTGCCTCAGCTACAACAGCCCAATTATTTTCTAAATCCGAATCAAAAGCTTGTTTGTTTATTAAGAGCTTATTTAGGCCTTTTAAAGTAGATGATAGACCAAGAAGACTATGAGCTAAAGGAACTCCAACATTTCTTAATACAGTACTATCAGTTAAATCTCGTTGTAGCCTACTAATTGGAAGTTTAGCACTTAAGTGTTCATAAAGCGCATTTGCTATACCTAAGTTTCCTTCAGAATTCTCAAAATCTATAGGGTTTACTTTATGAGGCATAGCTGAGGATCCAACCTCTCCTTTTTTTATTTTTTGTTTAAAATATTCGTGGGATATATAGGTCCAAAAATCTTTATTTAAATCTAAAATAATGGTGTTTATTCGTTTAAGAACATCAAACAATCCAGCTAAATGATCGTAATGTTCAATTTGAGTAGTAGTTTGAGACCTAGTAATAAGCAGTTTGTGTCTTAAAAATGAGTTGGCAAATTCAACCCAGTTTATATCTGGATATGCAACATGATGAGCATTGAAATTCCCAGTGGCTCCACCGAATTTCCCAGCATAGGTTACAGCTTTTAATTGATTCAATTGTATTTCCAATCTTTCAACAAATACATTAATTTCTTTACCTAATCTAGTGGGAGATGCGGGCTGGCCATGTGTTCTTGCGAGCATTGACACATCTTTCCACTCATTTGCCATTTCTTTTAGTTGCCTAATTAATTGCTCTAAAACAGGAATGTATTCTTTCTCAACACCGTCTTTTAAAGACATAGGGATTGCAGTGTTGTTAATATCTTGAGATGTTAACCCAAAATGAACAAATTCTTTTTGATCACCAATAGACATAGCATCCATCTTATCCTTAATGAAATACTCAACAGCTTTTACGTCATGATTAGTTGTTTTTTCAATCTCTTTAACTCTTAAAGCATCATCTTCAGTGAAATTGATGTAAATGGAACGTAAAGAATTATTTGTTGATTGTTTATAGCTTTTAAGCTGAGGCAAAGGAATTTGTGCCAATGCAATAAAATATTCAATCTCAACTTTAATTCTATACTTAATTAAAGATGCTTCAGAAAAATATGATGCTAAGCCTTTTGTTACTCTTCTGTAACGACCATCAATTGGCCCTATTGCTGAAAGTTCTGTTAAGTTCATTAAATTAAAATTGTTCGCAAAAGTATGAAATACTATTCCTAAAGGAGCATAGAATTTGTAATTTAATCTTTCAATTGAAACTATTTTTCATGTGGAAAGATTTCAAACTTGGTTTAAGGTCATATTTAGATGCAATTATTTTCATCTATAAGCATCAATTTTGGATCTACTTCATCTTTCCGATCATTGTATTTATATCTATATATTATTTAGGGTTTTATTTTAAAGATTTAACAACTATCTACAAAACACCTGAAGATGCAGGTTTTTTCAAAAGTGTTTATTACTTTTTTGTCTCTGGATTTTTTCTTTTACTGTCTTTTATGTTTCTAAATTTTATTAGGTATATAATAATATTACTTATTTCACCTTTACTTTCAGTAGTTTCTGAAAAGACGGAAAGAATTTTAACTAATAAAAAATATTCATACAGTTTATCTCAATTACTTAAAGACGTTAAAAGAGCTTTAAACTTAATAATAAGAAATTTATTCTTGGAAATGGGTCTTGGATTGTGTGTAATTATTGGTTTAATGATTTTAGAATCATTATTCAATATAAACGAACAGATAATTAACGTCTTACAAAACTCAATTATAGCTATCATCGCTTTTTATTATTACGGTTTTGGTTTTATAGATTACATAATGGAAAGGTTAAAAATGAATCATAAGGAAAGCATTAATTTTGTAAGAAAACACAAAGGACTTGCAATCGCTTTAGGACTGGTTTTCACACCTTTATTCCATTATTCAAATAATTATTTATCTATTCTAAATGATCAATTTGAAACAGGTAGCATATATTTTTCAATAATTCTTATTTGTTCAGCAACTTTAATAGCAATTATTCCAATTTTATCTATGGTTGCTGCAACTCTAGCAGTACATCAGCTAGTAGATCTAAATAACAACAAAAGCAACAATCAATAAATGCTTTTCTAGAGATTTCTTCATCAATTTAGTTATATTTGTTTATCACCCTTTTTAAATTAAAATAATGAAATATTTAGTATCTATCCTTTCAGTTACGTTAATTACATTTAATTTATTTAGTCAGTATACAGATACAACTAAAACCATTATTGATAAAACAAAAATTCAAATTAAACTTAGTGATGGTAAACATAAGTTTTATCAATACAATTACAGGGCTTCAATTATCAGTTTTAAAGAAGTTTTAGCCATCGACAATGACAATCCTAAAGCAAATTTTGGAATTGCTCAATGCGAATATGCAATGAAGAACTTTGCTAAAGCAAAAGATTATGTCATTAAAGCCTATTACACAAATAAAGAAGTTGATCCTGACATTCTCTATTTAATGGGGAACATTTATCATAGAATTGGAGAGTTAAAATTAGCTGAAGAATTCATCAGTAAATTTAAAGCTGGAGCGAAAGAATCTACTATTAAAGAATATGATGTTGATTTAATTCTTAGTCAAATCAAATATGCTACAACCGCGATTAATGAGAACAACAATGCTGAAATAACCAACATGGGAGACAACATAAATACAAGTGCTCCAGAATTTGCTCCATGTATTTCTCAAGATGGTAATTTTATGGTATTTACATCTAGAAGAGCTAATACAAAAGGTGGCGCAATAGACATTAACTTCGATCACATGTATTATACAGATATTTATTTATGTGAATGGGATGATTACTTGAAGCAATGGGGAGAACCCAGAAACACACTAGGAAAAGTTAATACTGAATATCATGATGGAGGTCTTAGCTTTACAGCTGACAACTCACTCCTTGTCTATAGAAATATTTTCAATGTAACCAGAAGTGGAGATATCTATGTTTCTAAACTTGCTAAATCTGGAAGTTGGGCAACACCTAAGCCAATTGCAAATAAAGACAAAAAAATAAGTAAAAAAATTAACTCCAGTTATTTTGAAAGCTCTGCAAGTATAACAGCAGATGGAGAGTACATTTACTTTGTTTCTGAACGTCCAGGAGGGGCTGGTTTAGCTGACATATATTATGTTAAAAAAAGTGGTAAAACTTATACAGAACCTGAAAATTTAGGAACATCGATTAACTCTGCAAATGATGAAAAATGTGTTTTTATTCACCCAGATGGAAACGTACTTTTCTTCACTTCAAATGGTAGAGAAAACAGTATTGGAAGCTATGATATTTACTACTGCACAGGCGGACATGGCAAATGGAGCGAGCCTAAAAATATTGGTTATCCAATAAACACTTTTCTTGAAGAAAAAACCATTTCTATTTCTAAGGATGGTAAAACAGCATATGTGGGAGCTTACTACGATATAGAATCTAAAGGTGATGCAGATTTATTTAAAATAGATATTTCTGAATTGGGCATTTTTGAAGAATAATCCTATTCTAAAAGTTTTAATCTAAGTAGGTTAAGAGCCGATAAGCTGCTTATTAAAATATTCCTTTCTCTATTATCTCCGAGAGTCAATTTTTTAGAATACACTTTTTCATCTGCAGCAATTGCAATCCAAACTGTACCAACAGGCTTATCTTCTGTACCACCATTAGGACCAGCAACCCCTGAGGTTGCAATTGAATAATCAGTACCAAACCTCAAGTTAGCTCCAATTGCCATTTGTTCTACAACTTGTTTACTTACAGCACCATGTTTAATTAATAATTGAGAATCAACAGAAAGAAAATCTGTTTTAACTGTATTTGAATAAGCTACAATAGAACCTTTAAAGTATGAAGAGGAACCACTAACACTTGTTATCATGTGGGCTAAATTACCTCCAGTACAACTTTCTGCAAGAGAAAGTGAAGCGTTTTTCTTGGAAAGTAACTCTCCAACAACTTGCTCTAATTTATCTTTATCATATCCGTAAATATAATCAGGAATTAAAGCAAGTAATTTTAGCACATATTTTTCTATGAGATTTCTTAATTCATTTTCACGATTCCCGAAAGCAGTGATTCTGAGTTTAACTATTCCAGGAGATGGAAGATAAGCCAATTTTAGGCCATTCTCAATCAATTCATGCTCCCAATCTTTAATAATTTCTGCTAAGAATGACTCTCCAATTCCTTGTGTTTTTATTGTTTTATTTAAAACATTAGACACTAAATTTTTTTCCTTCAATTTAGGAATAATAACATCTGAAAAAATTCCTTTCATTTCATATGGAACTCCAGGAAGGGAAATAACTATAACTTCATTTTTTTCAAACCACATTCCACTAGCAGTTCCTCTACTGTTATCTAAAATAGCACAATTATTGGGCAACATTGCTTGATCTTTATTAACTTCTAACATCTCAAGATCTCTACTTTGAAAATAAGCTGTTATCTTTTCTAAAACATCTTCATTTAAAATAAGGGTTGAATTAAAATATTCGCACAATGTTTTTTTAGTAATGTCATCATTAGTAGGACCTAATCCACCTGTTAATATCACTAATTGTGAACGAGAAGAAGTGAGTTCTAATGAGTCTAAAATGTGTTGCCTATCATCTCTAATTGAAGAAATCTGACTCACATCTATACCCAATTGATTTAATTGCTCTCCAATCCAAGACGCGTTGGTATCAACAGTCTGACCAATAAGTAATTCATCACCAATTGTAATTAATTCTGCCTTCATTAGTATATGTTTAAAACAAAATTAAGTTTATAGTTGAATGCTAAAGAAATAGTTTGGCAAAATAATTGCTAAGTTTACAATGAAACAAAAATATACAAAATGAAAAACCCACTTAACTACATTATTTTATTACTGATATTTTCTTTTACGCTAACAAATTGTAACAGTCAAATTAACTTGAATAAGATTTCAAAAAAAGTAAAAGATCAAGTTATTGACAATACATCTAATTCTGGGAATGCTACTAACCCACTTTCAAATGAAGAGGTTATTGCTGGACTAAAAGAAGCATTAACTGTTGGAATAAATAATGGATCTGGAAAAGCATCAAAAATGGATGGGTTTTTAAAAAATGAAAAAATAAGATTGCCTTTTCCATCAGATGCTCAAAAAGTTAAAGACAAAGCACTTCAACTTGGCCTAGATAAAAAAGTGGAAGAATTCGAAACAACATTAAATAGAGCTGCTGAAGAAGCAGCAAAAGAAGCCGCACCAATTTTCATTTCAGCCATAAAAGAGATGTCAATTGGAGATGGTTTTGAAATATTAAAAGGCAGCGACAATGCAGCAACTAAATATTTAAAAGACAAAACTACTTCAAAACTAACAACAGCTTTCGCCCCTAAAGTTGAAAATGCAATTAATAAAGTAAACCTCACAAAATACTGGGAACCTTTAACAAGCGCATATAATTCGGCATCTTTTTTAACAGGTTCTGAAGATATCAATACAGACCTTAAAAGCTATATTACCGAAAAAGCAATTACTGGATTATTTCAACTAATTGAAGAAGAAGAACTTAAAATTAGAAAGGACCCTATTGCTAGAGTAACAGATGTTTTGAAAAAAGTGTTTGGGAGCCTTTAAAAATTAAATTAATTGAAACATTTTTAATTAATTTTAAAAAATGAAAGAAAGTACAATTAATCATTCATCTGCTATTGCTGCTTCAGAATTAATAATTACTGACCAAGGAAGAATTTATCACATTAACTTATGTCCAACAGATATAGCCGATGATGTGATTGTTGTTGGAGATCAAGAAAGAGTAAAACAAGTTTCTAAGCATTTTGATTCCATTGAAATTAAAGTAGCTAAACGAGAATTCATTACTCATACAGGCTATTATAAAGGAAAAAGAATTACAGTACTATCAACAGGAATAGGAACTGACAATATTGACATAGCAATAAACGAGCTTGATGCATGCGTAAACATTGACTTTAAAACTCGTAAAACAAAAGAAAAAAAGAAGAAATTAAATATTATTAGGATTGGAACAAGCGGCTCATTACAGGAAGAAATTCCGGTCGATAGTTTTGTTGTTTCAAGCTACGGATTGGGATTTGATGGTCTGCTTGGCTTTTACAAAACTGCATTTGAAAATGATGAAATTGAACTTAAAAATGCTTTTATTAATCAAATGAAATGGCCACAAAATGCTAACATTCCATATTTCACAAGAGGAAACAACGAACTTATCAGTAGAATAGGTAAAGAAATGCACAAAGGGATTACTGCAACAGCCAACGGCTTTTACGGCCCTCAAGGAAGGTCGCTAAGACTTGCTACAGAAGTTCCCGATTTAAATGAACAATTAAGTCAATTTAACTTCAAAAATCAAAAAGTCACCAATTTTGAGATGGAAACCTCGGCTCTTTACGGATTAGCTGGTTTACTTGGCCACAATGCATGTACTACATGTGCAATTATTGCAAATAGATTTAAAAAAGAATATTCTAAAGATTATAAAAAAACTGTTGATCTGCTGATTGAATTAGTACTAAACAGAATTTCAGAAAAATAATCACTCTTTTTTCTAAACAAAATTCACTATTTATCGTAAACAAAATGATGAATAGCCCTACAGAGATAAGCGCATTAGTTCACCTTATTGATGACCCAGATGAATTAATTTTCTTTCAGGTAAAAGACAAGCTAATTGAAATGGGTGCTGAAGTAATCCCACATTTAGAAAAAGCATGGGCAACAGAAAATTTCGGTGATTTATTTCAGTTTAGATTAGAATCAATTATTCATGAGATTCAATTAAAAGGTGTTTTTGAACAACTTGGAAAATGGATCTTGAATCCTGAGAATTTATTAGAGGGAGTTTTAATTGTAAATAAGTATAAATACCCTAACATTAACTTAAGATTAATTGAAGAATTATTAGCACAAATAGTTTGTGATATTGAAAGCCAGTTCAATGATGAATTAACAATATTAGAAAAAATTCAAGTTATCAATAAAATACTTTTTGATATTTATGGATTTAGGGGAGACAAAACTAACTATCACAACCCTGATAACTCTTACTTTAATGCAGTTTTAACTAAGAAAAAAGGAAATCCTTTAATGCTATCTATTCTTTATATAGAAATTTCTAGAAGACTTGGAATTCCAATTACTGGGATTAATCTACCAAATCATTTTTTAGTTGGTTACTTAGAAAAGGATTACAATCAAAATGCTTCAAATGAAATTAGAGATTCATATGGGGTTTTATTTTACATTAATCCATTTAGCAAAGGGACTATTTTGTACCAAAACGAGATAGATAATTTTCTTTTTGAGCTAAAATTAAAACAAGATCCAAAATATTATTCACCTTGTAATAACATATCAATTATAAGAAGAATTGTAACGAATTTATTGTACAGTTATACGAAACTTAATAAGAAGAAAAATGTAGCAGAACTAAAAAAAATTATTCAACTATTCAATTAAGCTACAATTATCAGTCACTCATCATATAAAATTAAATGTTTAAATAAAAAACACTTGCATTGAGTAAAATAATTTGATATTAAGTAACAATAGATAAATATTCTAAAAGATTAACAAATTAATTTATTACATTAGTAATATCTAGAAAAATTCAATGGGGAAACCTACAAAAAAAGTTTTGGAAATATGTAATTTGAAGTTCGAGGATTTCAAAAAAATTCATTCCATTGATGAATCTGATGTCTTTGTATCACATTTTGGCGAACTTTCTCAAGAAATGGTAAATGATATTTCTATTGAGACTGAAGAAAAAATGATTAATTCTGGTGACAAAAAAGTAGTTGTAAAAAAAGCCTTTAACATTCTCGTTGAGGGATTACAAAACATAAGACTTCACGGAGGAAGAGATTCAAATAATGTTCAAACTTCTTGTTTAGTTATTGTTCAAAATAAGCAGAATTATAAAATCTTATTTGGAAATTTAATTCCTAATAAGATTATTACGCTTATTTCTTCCAAAATTGAATTAATAAATTCCTCAAATCTTGATCAAATAAAAGAAATGTATGTGGCCACTCTAACCAATGGCATTATTTCTAAAAAAGGAGGTGCAGGGTTAGGGTTTATAACTATGGCAATGAAATCTAAAAACAATCTAGACTTTAATTTTGAAGCCATTGACTCTGAGATCTCATGCTTCTCTGTAGAACTAACACTTAATAGAGTTTAATTTATTTATTTTGACAGAAAATTTATCAATAAAAGAAGGGAAAAACACACCTAAAGTCACTGGAAATAAAAATTTGAGCGAACTTATTTTTAAAGGAAACTCTTACCCGGAAAATGTACTTCAATTTTATACTCCTATTTTAAACTGGGTTGAAAGCTTAAGCTCTGAAAAAACTGAGATAAAAGTTGAATGCCAATTTTATTACATTGCCTCTTCAAGTGTTATCGCTTTTCTTAAACTTCTTCAAAAAATAGAATCCTCATTTAATAAAGAAAATATTTCTTTCACATGGAAATATGAAGAAGGAGATGATGACATAAAAAAAATAGGGCAAGACTATTCTACTATTCTTGATACTCCAATTAAAATAATTGAAGTTGAAGAATCATAATGTTTTTAAATATTAGCACTTATTAAATTCAAAGCTGAACCAGCTTTAAACCACTCTATTTGTTGTTCATTAAAAGTATGGTTAAGTTTAATTACCTCAACCTCACCATTACTATGAGACAATTCTAAATGAATAGGTTTATTTGCGCTAAATGCATCTAAATCAATAAAACTAAAAGTATCATCTTCTAAAATTTTATTATAATCAGACTCCACATCAAAAGTAAGACCAAGCATACCTTGTTTCTTCAAATTAGTCTCGTGAATTCTCGCAAATGATTTCACAATAACAGCTATTACACCTAGATGTCTAGGCTCCATTGCCGCATGTTCTCTTGACGAACCTTCTCCATAGTTATGATCTCCTACAACAATTGAAGGTACACCAGCAGCTTTATAAGCTCTAGCAACAGCTGGAACCTCACCTTTACTACCAGTAAGCTGATTAACTACTTCATTAGCTTGACCTGAAAAAGCATTGATAGCTCCTATTAAACAATTATTTGAAATATTATCTAAATGTCCTCTATATCTTAACCATGGTCCTGCCATAGAAATATGATCAGTTGTACATTTACCTTCCGCTTTAATTAGCAGTTTCATCCCTGAAATATTATTACCACCCCAAGGTTTAAAGGGACTAAGTAACTGTAATCTTTCGGAAGATGGGTTTACAACAACCTTAACAGATGAGCCATCCATTGCAGGTGCTTGATATCCATTATCTTCAACATCAAAACCTTTAAGAGGAAGTTCAAAGCCTGTTGGTACTGCTAATTTAACTTCTTCTCCAGATTCGTTAACTAGTGAATCTTCAATAGGATTAAAATCTAATTTCCCTGAGATGGCAATAGCAGCAACCATTTCCGGAGATGTTACAAAAGCCATAGTGTTAGGATTACCATCAGCTCGTTTTCTAAAATTTCTATTAAAAGAATGTACTATAGAGTTTTTTTCTTGCTTTTCTGCCCTGGACGATCCCATTGACCAATGCATGGACCACAAGCATTTGTAAAAATCCTTACAGATTCAAACTTATTGAAACTATCCATAAAGCCATCACGCTCAGCAGTAAATCTTACCTGTTCAGAACCAGGGTTAATGCCCAAAATTGCCTTTGGCTTTACACCTTTACTAAAAGCATCTTCAACTATAGATGCAGCTCTACTTAAATCTTCATAAGAAGAATTAGTACATGATCCTATTAATGCCCACTCTATTTCTGTTGGCCAATCATTATTTTTTGCAGCAACTTTCATTTCCGCAACCGGAGTGGCTAAATCTGGTGTAAAAGGACCATTTAAATGTGGTGTTAATTCGGAAAGGTTGATTTCAATTACTTGATCAAAATATTTTTCTGGGGATTCATAAACCTCTTTATCCCCTGTAAGATGTTCTGCTATATTATCTGCCAACTTAACGACTTCTTCTCTACCTGTAGCATTTAAATACCTTCTCATAGAATCATCATAACCAAAAGTAGAAGTAGTGGCTCCAATCTCAGCTCCCATGTTACAGATGGTTCCTTTTCCAGTACAAGACATGGATTTAGCTCCTTCACCAAAATACTCTACAATACAACCTGTGCCACCTTTAGCTGTTAAAATCCCAGCCACTTTAAGAATAACATCTTTTGGAGCAGTCCATCCGTTTAATTCACCCGTTAATTTAACTCCAATTAATTTTGGAAATTTAAGTTCCCAAGCCATACCAGCCATAACATCAACTGCATCAGCACCACCAACACCAATGGCGACCATTCCTAAACCACCAGCATTAACAGTATGAGAATCTGTTCCAATCATCATTCCACCAGGAAATGCGTAATTTTCTAAAACAACTTGGTGAATAATTCCAGCACCTGGTTTCCAAAAACCAATTCCATATTTATCACAAACAGAACTTAAAAAGTTAAAAACTTCATTATTCTTGTTAATACCTTCCTGTAAATCTTTGTCTGCGCCAATTCTTGCTTGTATTAAGTGATCTGCATGAGCTGTTGAAGGCACCGCAACTTTAGACTTACCTGCTTGCATAAATTGCAATAAAGCCATTTGAGCAGTTGCATCTTGCATGGCAACTCTATCTGGTGCAAAATCAACATATGATGCTCCTCTTTTAAAGATTTTCTCTGCAGATCCGTCCCAAAGATGAGTGTATAGTATTTTTTCAGAAAGGGTTAAAGGTGTATCAATTAATTTTCTAATTGCACTTATCTTTTCAGGATACAACTCGTAAACCTTTTTTATCATATCTAAATCAAACACCATACTTACTAATTTTAATATATTAATGGGTAGCGAATTTAACAAATGAACAGATGAATAAAAAATAAATCTTCTACTGAACTATAAAATTGATTTTATTTCCAATAAATTTTGGACATCTGCAAGTACATTAAAAGAATGATTTTTTCTATTTGGATTAAAGTAAATACTCTTCATTCCAATATTAATAGCTCCTTTAATATCTGTTTGTAAATCATCCCCAATCATAACACTTTCTGAAAGTTTAGCCCCAGTTAATTTAAGTGAATAACTAAAAATCTCCTTTCGAGGTTTTTTAAACCCTGCAGATTCTGAAGTTATCATCTTCTCAAAATAAGGAGTCAATTTACTATTAGACATTTTTTCAACCTGTACTTCTTGAAAACCATTTGTAATTATATGTAACTGATATTTATTCTTTAAATAAATTAATAATTCATGACACCCTTCAATCAATATTGTTCTTTTGGCGGAATTATTTACATATTCTTGTCCGATTTGCTCAGCTAGAATATGATCAGAAATACCAAAATATTCTAATGTCTTTAAGAACCTAACACTTCTTAAATCTTCTTTTGACAATTTATTTAATCTGTACAAAGCCCAACACTCCTCATTTATTGATTTATAAATCTTAATAAATTCATTTGACAATGAGATACCAAGTTGATGTAGCTTAAATTTTTTGAAAATTGACTCTAATTCTTGTCTAGAATTCTCTTCGAAATCCCACAGAGTTCTGTCTAAATCTAAAAATATGTGTTTGAATATTTTCATTAAAAAAATCCAAAAAAATAATCATTTAAAAATGTCAACAAAAAAGAAGTGAAAACTAGTAATATCGATACAAAATAATAAGAAATTGGTCTATCTCCATAAAATTTTGCGACTACAATTGTTCCAATAGGAATAGACAAAAACAATGGTGCAAGTAAACAAATAAGTAAAAAGCCTCTGTCAGAACGTTTTATATTAACAATCCACTTGTTTTTTTTTGTGAATATTTTTTTCGGTGGCTTGCCACTATTTAGATTTCGGTAAATGCGCCTCTTCTGTGAAAAAAGCATAATTCGTTTAGAAAGAAAAAAAATAATATTAAAACAAAATAAAGCGCCTATTGCCGTAGGAATAAAGATTTCTAAAAAAGAAAGATCAGGCATAGTAGCGAAAGCAATAGAAGCCGCAAATAAAAATTTAACTTGAGCTAAACCAAAAATGATAAAATAATTCTTCCAAGCCATTTAATTAATCTTCTTTTGAACCAAACGCTAAATCACCTGCATCTCCTAAACCTGGAACAATATAGCTTTCTTTTGTCATCTCACCATCAATAGCACCTACCCATAATGAAGTGTTTTCTGGAAAGTGTTTTGCTATAAAATCAACACCTTCTTGGCTAGCAATAACACAAACAATATGAATTTTTTTAGGAACACCTTTTTTTAAAAGTGCTTTATATGCCAAAACCATCGACTTTCCAGAGGCAAGCATTGGATCATTTAAAATAACCACTTTATTTGAAACACTAGGACTTGCTAAATATTCTATTTCAACATCAAAATTTTCTTTTGTTGAATGCTTTCTGTAAGCTGAAATATAACAGTTATCTGCTTTATCAAAATAATTCAACAACCCTTGCTGAAGAGGAAGTCCAGCCCTTAAAATTGTTGCCAAAACTGGTTGTTCTGATGGTAATAATGTAGGAGATATACCAAGAGGGGTTTTAATATTAACTGTTTCAAAATCGATTGTTTTACTTATTTCGTAAGCTGATAACTCCCCTAAACGTTGTAGGTTTCTTCTGAAACGCATTCTATCGTTTTGAACCTCAACATTTCTTAATTCACTCAAGAACTGATTATAAATTGAATTATAAGTACTAAAATTATATATCTCCATTACAAAAGTTTGTCTTTTATCTTTTTTAATTTATTTATCAGCTTAGGAAGTTTATTGTATTCATGTGAGTAATAGGTTAAATTCTTTGCTCCAAATTTTTCATAAAAAGAGGCTATTCCTTTAACATTTGAACCACCAAAGTCAAAAATACAATCTTTTGCTGCGTATTGTTGAATTATTTGGTCAAAAGCGAAATACATTCCACCTAATTTTTTCCCTTCACTTGTTAACGTTCCTTTCAAGTAATTAATTATGTTTTTGTGAAAATATATACAAACAAAACCTAAAACAACCTCATTTTTATTGATAGAAAACAATTTAATCTGTCCATTGGAAATTCCATTTTTTATTAAGTAATTTAAACTTCTATAATTTTCATCAACAAGTCCAATTTTAGAACCAACCTCATTTTCAAAAAGTGATATAAAACCATCAACATCATCACACTTTTCTAATTCCAAACCCTCGGTTTTTTTTAGAATTCTTTTAGCATTAGATGAATAATTATTGTAAATAGATGAATAATCGTAAGAAAGATTAAGAGATTGAAAGTTTAACAACTTTGTGTCTAAAGTTAATTCATTAAAAGAAAATGGAAGATTTATTCTTATCCATTGAAACTCTTTTTTAATCAATGAAAAAACGTCAGAAATAAATTGACCATCATGAGCACCTAAAAAAGGGAATTGCCTTGTGAAAAAAGGTTGATAAACAAGGTCAAATCCAGCTTTAGTGTTAATAGCAATAGGAAAACATGATTCATAATCTCCTTTAATAAAGGCCTTCCATTTGTTACATACCGAATTAATATACCAATACTCGCAATATTGAGAATGAAGAGGGGTGGTTTTGCTTAACATCCTCAACCACTTATTCTCATCAATGTTTTTAGAGTCTATAAGTCTGATAGAGGAATTCATTATTTAACTTTATTTTAATTGCTTGGTAATTTCGTCAACAATAAATTCTGCAGCTTTACCATCTCCGAAAACAGGAGGGAAATTTAGCTTTTTATTGGAAAAAAAATCTGCAACAGCTGCTATTATTTTTTGTTTATTAGCATCAGTAATTACAGCACTTCCTGTTTCAACAATTTCAACCCATTCTGTTTGAGGGCGTAGAATAATACAAGGTTTCTTAAAAAAATATGCTTCTTTTTGAACTCCTCCACTATCTGTAATTACTAATTTACAATTCTTTTCAAGAGAAATAATATCTAAAAATGAGGCTGGTGGAATAATTCTTATATACTTACTCTCTCTAATTTTAATTAAAAGTTCTTTAGGAAGAATTTTCTCCATCATCTTTGAAGTTCTAGGATGAAGAGGTAAAATAATAGGTAATTGATACATTTGACCAATTTCTATAAATGACTGAAAAATATTTTGGAGATTTTCAACATTATCTGTATTGTCATTTCTATGTACAGTTGAAAGAATAAATTTATTTTCTTCTATACCTAGGTCATTAATCAAATTAGATTGTTTATCACTTAATGCTGAAAAATAAATACTATTATCATACATAACATCTCCACAATGATAGATTTGAGGGTTATCCATGGTTGCATTTCCATCTGAATTTAAATTGAAACCTTCATTTATTAAATTTGACAAACCAGTATTTGTTGGAGAAAACAATAAAGTAGATACATGGTCACACATTATTCTATTTACTTCTTCAGGCATTTTTTTATTAAAAGATCTCAAACCTGCTTCCACATGCACTATTGGGACATGAATCTTTGACGCAGCAACAGCAGTTGCCAATGTTGAATTAGTATCTCCATAAACTACAATTGCGTTAGGTTTTTCCTCAATTAAAACTTTTTCAATTTTTTCAATCATTATAGCAGTTTGTTCACCATGTGAACCTGAACCCACCTTAAGATTAATATTTGGAAGTGGTATTCCTAATTCTCTAAAAAAAATTTCTGACATGTTATCATCGTAGTGCTGACCTGTATGAATTATAATCTCCTCTACCATGTTTCGAGCTGCAATAGCTCTAGAAATAGCAGCAGCTTTTATTATTTGAGGCCTAGCCCCAACAATTGTAATGATTTTCATTTTAATATAATAGTATTATAAAAACAGTAAGCTAAAATAACGATGATTATGTACTTACAAAACCATTGAAACTAAAAAAGCCCTGAAAATCAGGGCTTTTAATAAAAATTTAATAAAAATTAAATTATAAAGAGTTAACGTGCTTTGTAAGCTTTGACTTTAAATTAGACGCTTTTCTCTTATGAATAATATTACGTTTAGCAAGTTTATCTAACAATGAACTAACATAAGGAAGCATTTTAGAAGCTTCTTTTTTATCAGTAAGTTCTTTTAATTTTTGTATAACAGTTCTAGTAGTTTTGTGTTGGTATCTATTAACAACCGCTTTAGACTCGTTTGATCTAATTCTTTTTATTGCAGATTTATGATTTGCCATAACTTTTTTTTTCTTTAATTCTTAATCAGCAGCCCGTAGGGGAATCGAACCCCTGTTTCCAGGATGAAAACCTGGCGTCCTAACCCCTAGACGAACGGGCCGATTATTTCAACTGTTTTAAAACAGAGTGCAAATTTAATTTTTTTTTTAATTACTCAAAATAATTTTGATGTTTTTATAACATAAAACTATTCTGGCTTATCAGAGTTAGATTTAAAAACAAAGCCAAGTCTCTTACCAGTGCGCATTCTTGAATCATCAATCATCTTATTTACATCTCTAACACTGACTTCTTTTATTAAATCATAATTTGGAACCAAAAGGTCAAAATCTAAACAGTAAATAATAGAAGATTGAATGATTGATTTTAATTGATCTTTATCTAAAACGTTATTTATGAAATCGTTATATAAAAACCCTAGTTGCCTTTTCCCTTCAACCATAAAATGATTTTCAAAATTCACAAAAATTCTACCTACAAGATAGCCTAAATCATTACTTCTATTGTATTTAAAAGAATCATTCAGGAAATTATAAATATTTATAATTCCACAATACCCTCTATTTTCATTTTCAGAAAGATAGCTTGTTTTCCAGAGAGAATTTTCTCTGTCAAATTTAAAAACGTTAGTATGCATCTGAAAAATTAATAAATCTCCTGCAACCCTAACTTTTGCTTCGTATTCTCCAGTTTCTTTATATTCTATAACAATCCTTTCATCAACATGACCGACTCTAGTTCTTAGATCATCTGCAATTTCTTTTAGAACCTGCTTTAAAATTTTAAAGTTTAGAATAACGTTATTAAACACATCTTGCTTTAAAACACTCTTTTCGGTTACTATGTCAAACATTAAGTCTTGACTCTCTTTATGATTCATGATTTTTTATTTTAATAAGCTCTGGCAAAAACTACTCTTTTTTCAGAAGGTTTCCCAGAGTAAATACATTTGCCAATTTCATTATCAGCATCTAACAGAACACACCTAATGGTCGCTTTAGTTTTATCTTTGATTTTGAGTTCTGTTTCTTTGGTTCCATCCCAATGTGCCAGAACAAAACCACCTTTCTCATCCAATATTTTAATTAACCCCTCTATTGAATCTGCCTTGCGAGTGTTTTCATTTGTAAAAAGTTTCGCTTTGTCAAATAAATTATCCTGTATTTCTTGAAGAAGAGATTCTATTTTATCTTCTAAACCAAGCCTATTTACAGATAATTTTTCCAAGGTGTCTCTACGTGCCAATTCAACTGTTCCATTTTCTAAATCTCTTGGACCTATCGCAATTCTTAAAGGAACACCCTTCATTTCATATTCTGCAAATTTCCATCCTGGTTTTCTCTTATCATCATCATCAAACTTTACTTTAATGTTTCTCTGCTTAAGCTTTGTAGAAATTTCATTAGCAACCTTAGATATTTCAATTAATTGTTCTTCACCTTTATAAATAGGTACTATTGCTACATGAATTGGAGCTAATTTTGGAGGAAGTACTAAACCTAAATCGTCTGAATGAGTCATAATTAGAGCCCCCATTAATCGAGTAGACACTCCCCAAGATGTAGCCCACACATGTTGAGATTTGCCATTAGAATCAGCAAAAGTAACATCAAATGCTTTAGCAAAGTTTTGCCCCAAGAAGTGAGAAGTTCCTGCTTGTAGTGCTTTTCCATCTTGCATTAAAGATTCAATACAATAAGTTTCAAGTGCACCAGCAAATCTTTCATTTTCAGTTTTTAAACCTTTCAAAACTGGCATTGCCATAAATTCTTCTGCAAACTGAGCATAAATACCTAGCATTTTTTCTGTTTCATCAATCGCTTCTAATTTTGTAGCGTGAGCTGTATGACCTTCTTGCCATAAAAACTCAGATGTTCTTAAAAAAAGTCTTGTTCTCATTTCCCAACGAACAACATTTGCCCATTGATTTATTAAAATAGGTAAGTCTCTGTATGATTGTATCCAATTTTTATATGAATTCCATATTATTGTCTCTGAAGTGGGACGAACTATAAGCTCTTCTTCTAATTTAGCATCCGGATCAACAACAACACCTTTACCGTCTTCAGAATTTTTTAATCTATAATGAGTAACTACAGCACACTCTTTAGCAAAACCTTCGACATGATCAGCCTCTTTACTTAAATATGATTTTGGAATGAAAAGGGGGAAATAAGCATTTTGATGACCTGTTTCTTTAAACATTCGATCTAATTCAGCTTTCATATTTTCCCAAATAGCAAAACCATAAGGTTTAATAATCATACATCCTCTAACATCAGAATGCTCTGCTAAATCTGCTTTGCTAACCAGTTCGTTGTACCAGCTAGAGAAATCTTCTTCTCTTTTTTTTAACCCTTTTCCCATTTTGGTATGGTATTTGTTATTTTTTTGTTAAATCATTGAAAAACAAAATTAATATTATAAAAGGCTTTTAACATAAAATCATTAAACTTTTTAACTTTATACATATGTTATTCAATCAAAACAAAAGATCATGAAAACAATTAATCAATTTAGCATCTTATTTTTTATTTTAATTTTAGCTTCTTGCTCTATGTCAAAAGATATGGCATATGAGGATGACATTTATAGTTCAGACAATGGGATCATATTCTCAGACAACAATGACAATTCAAATGAAGATGAAGACTATTACGATTCCGAATATGGTGATTTGTATGAAGATGATCAATACGAGTTTAGTGGAGATAATAGCACTAACTATGTAACGAATAACAATTATTACTACCCGACAAACTCAAGTAGGTATAGTCGATACAGCAGATACAATAGCTGTAACAGGTTTCAGATGAACTATTCATACAGATATAATAACAACTGTTTTCATTGCAATTCATGCTACGGAAACAACTGGTACTCTAATAATTATTATGGTTATGGTTACCCATATAACAATTTTTATAATAATAATTATTATGGGTACGGTTATCCATATAACAATTTCTATACAAACAATTATTATGGATACGGTTACCCACATAACAATTTCTATGCTAATAACTATTATGGATACTATGGATATGGAAACGGCTTTGGAAACGGGTACGGATATGGAAACGGTTACGGATACGGAAACGGTTACGGAAACGGATACGGAAACGGAAATGGCAACAACTATAACTGGGGCAACAATGACAACAACAACTCAAGTGGGTCTTATTATGGACACAATGGGTCAATAAGCGCTAACTCTTCAAACAGCTCTTCAAATAACAACACCAATGAAGACGATTATGCAGTTGTTATTTCAACTGTGAAAGGGAAGCCAATTGTTAACAATGGAACATCAATAGGATCTAGTAATAGTGTTAATAACAATCCTTATACGTTGTCTAATCTAACTAACAAAGAACCTATTTCATTGCCTGTTTCAAATGAAAAACCAAATAAACCAAGTAATAATACGCTGAAAAACATTCCTAACTCTAAGCCTTCAAGTACTAGATCTTCTTGGAATAACAATCCTAGTAATAGCTACAAGCCAAGCAACTCTAGTAACAGCTACAAGCCAAGTAACTCTAGTAATGGCTACAAGCCAAGTAACTCTAGTAATGGCTACAAGCCAAGTAACTCTAGTAATGGCTACAAGCCAAGTAACTCTAGCAATAGCTACAAGCCAAGTAACTCTAGCAATAGCTACAAGCCAAGTAACTCTAGCAAGAGCTACAAGCCAAGTAACTCTAGAATAGCTACAAGCCAAATAATTCTAGCAACAATTATAGATCTAGTGGAAGCAAATCTAACAGCTATAAGCCATCGTCTAAACCATCCAAACCATCAACAAAGCCATCATCTGGAAACAAATCTAGAAGAAGATGAAAAATTTAGCTCTAAAATATAATTTATTACTAATCATTCTCTGCCTTAGTTCTAGCTTACTATCCCAAAACGAAGAAGATGCCTTAAGACTAAGTAATCTTCATTTTGGAGGAACCGCAAGATATATAAGTGTGGGAGGAGCTTTTGGATCTTTAGGAGCTGATATTTCAGTTCTTAGTATTAACCCAGCCGGAATGGCTAGGTTTAAAAAATCTGAATTTTCTTTTAGTCCTAATGTAATACTATCTAGTTCAAATTCTTATTTCGATTCTACTTCAAATTCGGCTATCTCTGGTAAAGAAAATTTAAACGTTGGTAGTTTTGGAATTGTTGGAGTTTCTAAAAACAAATCAGAAAATAATTCAAAATGGACTTCTTTTCAGTTTGGCTTTTCATACAATAGATTAGCAGATTTTAATGAGCAATTTAAATTAGAAGGTAATGGTAATTATTCAATGTCTCATGTCTTTGCACTGAGGTCAAATGGAATCCCCACTCAAGACCTAATAGATTACGACCCATTTTATGGGGAGCTTGCCTATCAAACTTATATTACAGATTTTGATTCGCTTTCAAACAATTATCAATCTATAATGAACAGTCAAAGTATTGCACATGAACAAACAACAACAAGAAAAGGTAGAGTTGGTGAATACTCCATAGCTTTTTCCGGTAATTATAACCAAAAATTTTATGTTGGAGGATCAATAGGATTGCCAAAAGTCCATTTTGAAGAAGAAAAAAGACATACCGAAACTGAGATTAAAGATTCTTCAGAATTTGAGCACAGTTTTACTTTTAACGAATACCAATTAACAACAGGTAATGGAATAAATGGAAAAATTGGAATAATTTTTCTACCCTCTAATTGGCTAAGATTTGGAATTGCTTACCACACCAAAACGTTTTACAACTTAAATGATTATTGGAACACTAGTATGAACTCAGTAATTTCTAACAATGAACAGTACAGTCATAATTCTATAGACGGAAATTATAATTACAAATTAAGCACACCAAGTAAATTAATAGCTAGTTCATCTGTTATTATTGCGAAAAAAGCGCTTATCAGCATTGACTACACTAGAATAGATCATTCATCTTCAATATTAAAACCTAATACATTTTTTGGTTCTAATTATAATTTTGAAGCAGAAAATAGTGCTATAGACAGTAATTACAGAATCACCAATAATATTCAAATTGGAACTGAAATAAAAATTGGTAGTTTCTACATGGTAAGAGCGGGGTTTTCTAGCTTTCAAAACCCATTTTCATTTGACACAGATGCCTCATACAATAAAAACTCATTTAGTGCTGGTTTAGGTTATAGAAATAAAAAATACTTCATTGACTTTGGAGCAAGATATTCTACTTGGAAAGACAATTACTATATGTACGATTCAAGTATTGCACCAGCATCAAGAATAGATAATACCGCCCTAAACATAACAGTAACTTGTGGATTTAAATGGTAATAAAAAAGGGAGCCTCAGCTCCCTTTAAAAACATAAAACACTTAGCTCTTTATTTCAAAAGTCTAGTTATTTTTTTATTGATTTTATCAAATTGTTGTATAGCCAATTCAGCATCTACTAAAATTCTTCCACTGTGCTCATCTACAATTATTTTTTTTCTAGCAGCAATATCTATTTGCATTTGAGGTGGTATTTTAATAAATGAACCACCTGAAGCTCCTCTTTCAACAGGAACAACTGCTAAACCATTCTTAGAAGCACCTCGAATTCTCTTGTAAGCTCTTAAATACCTATCTTCTACAGACTTCCCAGCTTTTTCAGACTCTTGAATTAATATTCCTTCTTCCTTTTCAGTTTCAGAAATAATTTCTTTAAGCTCTTCTTTCTTCAACTCCAAAGCACTCTTTTTCTGATTAAAAAGCTCTTTAGCTTCATCTAAAAGCTCTTGCTTACTTTCTATTTTGAATTTATATTCTTTAATTCTTTTCTCGGCTAATTGCATTTCAAGATCTTGGTACTCAACTTCCTTGTTTAATGAATCAAACTCTCTGTTGTTTCTAACCTTGTTTTGTTGATCTGCATATTTTTTTATTGCATCTTTAGCTTCAGCAATGGTGTTTTTCTTATCAGCAATAGATTTTTCAAAATCTTCCAAATCAGATTGAATTTTATCTACTCTTCCTGAAAGACCAGTTAGCTCATCTTCAAGTCCTTCTACTTCTAAAGGAAGTTCACCTCTAACTTCTCTCATTTTATCAATTTTAGAATCAATAACCTGAAGGTTATAAAGTGCTCTTAATGTTTCTTCTGGTGATACTTTTTTTGTTTTTGCCATTTTATAAATAATTAATCGGATTTGTATTGACACCCGTTAAACGGATTGCAAAATTAGAAAAATTTTCTTTTAAACCATCAGATATTAAGTCAATTGTATATTGTTCGCTCTCAAAATGCCCAATATCTGCAATAATTATCTGATTTTCTGCATCAAAAAACTCGTGATATTTAAAATCTGCTGTAATAAAAATATCTGCATTTAAATTCTTAGCACTGGAAAGCAAAAAACTACCAGAGCCTCCACACAAAGCCACTTTCTTAATTTTATTTTTACAAATTGCCGTATGTCTTATAACCTTAACATTCATCTTTTGCTTTAATTGGGCAAGAAATTCATTAACATCAATTTCGCTTTCTAATTCACCAATAAGCCCAGAACCAACATTAGAAGTGTTCTCTAAAGGTAAAATATCGTATGCAACCTCTTCATATGGATGATGGATTCTGACCTGCTCCATTGTTGAGTTTAATAGATGTTTTGAAAGAATAACTTCAATTTTAACTTCATCTTCATGATGAGTCTTCCCTATCTTTCCAACAAAGGGATTAGCGTTCTCACCAGGTTTAAAGGTTCCCTTACCTAAAACATTAAAGCTACAATTTGAATAATCACTTATTTGGCCAGCACCAGAATTAAATAAAACCTCTCTAATTTTTTCTGCACTTGCCTTAGGGCTAAAAACAGCTAGCTTTAAAAGTAAATCTTTCTTAGGATTCAAAACATGTCTATTAACTAGACCTATTTTATCAGCAATTTTTCCATTCACACCATTTAATACATTATCTAAATTAGTATGAATCGCAAAAATGTTAATGTCATTTTTAATGGCCTTAATTATTGTCCTCTCAATATAATTTGAACCATTTATTTTTTTAAGTCCAGAAAAAATTATTGGATGGTGAGCTACAATTAAATTACATTTTAAATCTATAGCTTCCTGAACAACTTCTTCAATACAATCTAGACATACTAGAACACCTTCGACCTCTTTAGAAGATTGCCCAACAATCAATCCAGAATTATCATATGCTTCTTGAAATTGAGGTGGAGCTATGGAGTCTAAATATTTTATTACATCTTTAACCTTCATATGTTTATTTTTGAATCAAATATACACAATGAAAGCATTGAGAATTATTTTGTTTCCCGTATCGATCATTTATTGGTTAATCACCAGTATAAGGAATTTTCTTTTTGACAAACAAATATTTAAGTCAAATGAATTTGACCTTCCAATTATTAATATTGGCAATTTATCTATGGGGGGAGCTGGAAAAACACCTCATTGTGAATATGTAATTGAATTACTGAAAGACAATTCAAAGCTTGCATTATTAAGCAGAGGGTATGGGAGAAAGACTAGTTCATATATGGAAGTATCAAACAACGACACATATAGAGATGTAGGTGATGAACCTCTTCAAATAAAAAATAAATTTCCAGAAATAACTGTTGCTGTAGAAGGCAAAAGAGTAAAAGGTGTTCTTAATCTTATATATGACCATCCAAACACAGAAATAATTCTTTTAGACGATGCCTATCAACACCGTTCAATTAAACCTGGATTAAACATCTTACTCACAAAATTTAACTCACCTTTTTATAAAGATTACATTTTTCCTGTAGGAAATTTAAGAGAAGCTTCAAAAGGGAAAGAAAGAGCAGACATAATTATTGTCTCTAAATGCCCAAATGAAATTTCAGAAGAAAAAATGTCTTTAATTAAAAGTTCTATTTCCTGTTCAACTCCAATTTTCTTTACTAAAATTAAATATGGTGAGGTAGTTTCAGTATTTAACTCTTCAACAATCAAACTGAATTCTTCTTTAAAAATATTGCTTGTAACAGGAATTGCCAACACTAAAGAATTAATTTTAGAACTAAAAAATCAAAAATTAACATACAAACACCTTTCTTTTAGAGACCATTATCCGTTTTCAGACAAAGATGCGGACAATATTTCTGAAATATTTGATAAATTTGCAACTGAAAATAAAATCATTTTAACTACTGAAAAAGATGCAATGAGATTGAGAAGCATTGAAAAGCTTAAATCTTTACCCATTTATTTCATGTCCATAAAGATTGAATTTATTAAACAAAAAGATGATTTTGAAAATCAACTATTAAACTATGTTAGAAACTATAAAGAACACAGCTAAATTCATTAAAGAAAAAACAAATTTCAGCCCTGAAATAGGAATAATTCTTGGAACAGGACTTGGAGGGCTAGTAAATGAAATTGAAACTGAACACGTGATCCCCTATGAAGAAATTCCTGATTTCCCTGTATCAACAGTGGAAGGTCATAGTGGTAAATTAATTTTCGGAAGCTTGGGCGGGAAAAAAGTAATTGCGCTTCAAGGTCGATTTCACTTTTATGAAGGATATTCTATGAGTGAAGTTGTATTCCCTGTGAGGGTTATGAAATACTTAGGTATTGAAAAATTAATCGTCAGTAATGCATGCGGTGGAGTGAATCCTTCATTTGAAATTGGTGATATTATGATTATAACAGATCACATTAATTTATTCCCTACTAACCCACTAATTGGGCCAAACATAAATGAATTAGGACCTAGGTTTCCTGATATGAGTGAAGCATACTCAAAAAAATTAATAAAACTTGCAGAAGAGATTGCTTTCGAAAACAAAATAGATGTTGTTAGAGGTGTTTATGCTGGACTTACTGGTCCAACTTTAGAAACCCCAGCAGAATACTTTTACACAAGGGCAATTGGTGCTGATGCTGTTGGCATGAGCACTGTTCCAGAAGTTATTGCTGCAAGACACATGTCCATTCCTTGTTTTGGATTTTCTGTAATTACCGATCTTGGTGTTCCTGGAAGAATCATTGAAGTTACACATGAAGATGTACAAAAAGTTGCTGAAAAAGCTGAAAAAAAATTAACTGTTATTATTAAAAAAATGCTTGCAACAATTTAATCTTTAATGAATTTCAACGAAACTCTTAAAAAATATGAACCTGTAATTGGAATTGAAATACATGCCCAGTTAAAAACTAAAAGCAAGGCTTTTTGCAGTGACATTAATGAATATGGAGGAACACCAAACACTCAGGTATCTCCAATATCTTTAGGTCATCCCGGAACACTCCCAAGGTTTAATAAAGAAGTTATTAATTATGCGGTTAAAATGGGTATTGCATGCAATGCCAAAATAACAGAAATTATGCATTTCGATAGGAAAAATTATTTCTATGCTGATTTACCTAAGGGCTATCAAATCACTCAAGATAAGACACCTATTTGTACCGGAGGAAGTATTTACATTAAAGATGACAAAGGCAATGAAAAAACAATTGAGCTCACTAGAATACACATGGAAGAAGATTCTGGAAAAAGTATTCACGACCAAGATCCATTTAATTCTTTAATTGATCTTAACAGAGCAGGAGTACCTTTAATCGAAATTGTTACTGAACCTGTAATTAAATCTGGTACAGAAGCATACAACTATGTTTCTGAAATGAGAAAATTGCTCAGGTATTTAGAAATATGTGATGGAAATATGGAGGAAGGAAGTATGAGGTGCGATGTAAATATATCCATTATGCCAATTGGAGCTAAACAGTTTGGTCAAAGGGTAGAAATTAAAAACCTAAATTCTATACGAAATATTCAACGATCTATAGAATTTGAAATCTGTAGACATGCTGAAATCTTAGAAAAAGGTGAAGATATAGCACAAGAAACTAGAAACTTTGATGCGTCAACTGGAGAAACTGTGGCTATGCGACTTAAAGAATCTGCTCATGATTACAGGTATTTCCCTGAACCGGATTTGACAGCACTAATTGTTTCTAAAGAATATATTGAGAATGTAAAAAAAACATTACCTCCTCTCCCAAATGAGCTTTACAAAAAATACAAAAATGAACTAGGTCTTTCAGATTATGATGCTTCCAACCTAACAGAAAGTAAAGATATTGCACTTTATTTTGAGGAAATGATTAAACTAACAACTAACTATAAAGTTGCAGCAAATTGGGTGATGGGAAATGTAAAGTCATATTTAAATCAGACTGCTAGCACTATTAACTCTTTCCCAATCTCTCCTAAAATCTTAGTTGATGTTATAAAATTAATTGACAATAACAGCATTAGCAATTCATTAGCTAGTCAAAAATTATTCCCTGAATTAATTGAAAATCCAGATCAAAAACCTTTAAATATTGCTGAAAAAAATGGTTGGATTTCTAAAAATGACTCCTCTGAATTGGAATCAATAATATTAACAGTTTTTGAAGAAAATCCAGACGAAACAGCCCGTTTCAAAAATGGAGAAAAAAAATTAACCGGTTTCTTTATGGGAAAAATAATGAAAGCATCTAAAGGAACTGCAGACCCTAAAACCTCATCTAAATTACTTAATCAACTTATAAATAATGAAGTATAGTCCCCTTTTAATTTGTCTTCTCTTGTTTTATTCTTGCCAGCCAAAAGAAGATAAAACAACTGAATCAGTTGAAAAAAACTTAAATAACATTGTAATTTCAGCAAACATAAAAAATGCCGAAAACAAAGTATTCTATTTATACGATTTAGGGAGTGAACAACCCAAAATAATGGATTCATCAAAAGTGGTGAATAATAAAATTGAAATAAACACTCAACTCACTGAGAAATTCAACATTCTTGGATTAGGTAATAACCAGAAGAACCTAATGCTTTTCATTGGACAAAAGAAAGACACCATCAGTCTTACATCTTCTTTCTCCGAAAGTTTAATTGACTATGAAGTTTCAGGCTCAGAATCATCAGTTTTACTTAAAGAATACCTTTCAAAAAAGTTAGAATTAAATGATCAGTTTAACCTTATTCAACAACAAATAAATGAACTTTCATTTGAAGCTCAAAATGAGAGAGAAGACTTAATGCTTCAGGCTCAAGTTATTAAGAACTCCTTTGAAAAAATAAAAAATAATTTCATACTTAACAATCAAAATTCACCTGCAATATTTATTGCTTTATATGACATAGGTAATTTAGTCGAAGAACAAGCCCAATTAGAAGTGATTGCTGAAGTGATTTCCAAATACTTTTCTAACACTATTTTTCAACAAGAAGTCATTTTAAGGATGAATAAAGCCAATCAACAAATCGCAATGCTTAAAAAGCAAAAAGCAATGGCTGAAGCTCAAAAAAATGAACTTAAAAATGCTGGATTAATCATTGGAAAACCTGCCCCTGAATTAAACTATCCTAATAAAGACGGAAAACTTTTATCTCTAAAATCTTTAAAGGGAAAAGTTGTTCTTTTAGATTTTTGGGCATCTTGGTGCGGTCCTTGCCGTAAAGAAAACCCGTTTGTTGTTAGCTTATACAATAAGTACAAGAATAGTGGTTTTGAAATCTATAGTTTTTCTTTAGATAACAATAAAGAAAAATGGGTTCAAGCCATTGAACAAGATGGATTAATTTGGGACAATCATGTTAGTGACTTATCGGGATGGAAATCTTCTGGAGCTGCTAAATATTTAATTAAAAGCATTCCTCAAACATTCATTATTGATAGAAACGGAAATATTGCTGAAATAGGTTTAAGAGGACCCGATTTAGAGAAAAAAATACTTAACTTATTATAATTATGAAAAATATAAAATCACTTTTTCACATCCTTGTATTATTAGTAATAACTATAACTAATTCATATGCAAAAGATGTAACAATCAAGGGAGAAATTCTTAATGGAAATGGGAAATACATTTATCTTCAGACTTTTCAAAGTGATAAAAACATTTTAGTAGACTCAACAATTATAAATAAAAAAGGAACATTTATATTTAAAGTTAATGTAGAAACTAAAAACTTTTATTCTTTAAGTTTATCAAAAAACAATCAAAAAGAAATTGTCCTTTTAATTTTAGATCAATCTAAAGAAAACAATCTAATTTCATTTAAATCTAGCATTGAAAATTTTAGCACAACATATTCAATAGATGGTAATCATGAAAGTGAGGTAATCAAAGCTTATGTGACTATAATAAATGAATTTCAGAAAACAAGAGCAATTGAAACAGCTAAATATCAAAATGCTAAATCTGAAAGTGAAAAATCAGTTTTTAAACAATCTATTGATTCTGTAGATTTAAATTTTCGCAAACTAAGAGACGAATTCATTATAAAGCATCAATTGGATTTAGCAGTTATTATAACGGCAAGTTCCTTGAACCCTCAACAAGATTTAAAGATGTATAAAACAATAAGAGACGGGCTTCTTAAATCATCACCTGGCTCTGAATATCAACTAGCATTTAACGAACAAGTAAATCAAATAGAAATTCAACTTAATGAACAAAAAAAGCAACAAGAAGAAAAAGAAAAGTTGAAAAATTTGACAAACATTGGAAATGTTGCTCCTGCATTAAATTTCAACAATCCAAAAGGCAAACTAATTACATTAGAATCATTAAGAGGTAATTATGTTTTAATTGACTTTTGGGCCTCATGGTGCAGACCATGTAGAATGGAAAACCCAAATGTTGTAAAGCTTTACAACAAATATAAAGATCAAGGATTTACTGTTTTCAGTGTTTCTTTAGATAATAGTGTTGAAAAGTGGGTTAATGCAATTGAAAAAGATGGTTTAACATGGCCAAATCATGTAAGTGATTTAAAACAATGGAGAACTGAAGCAACTAAAATCTACGGTTTTAGAGGGATTCCATATACAGTACTAATAGACAAAGAAGGCAAAATAATTGCTAAAAACTTAAGAGGTGAATCTTTAGACACTAAACTTAAAGAAATTTTTGGCAACTAAAATCAACTTAACAAGGACATAAAATATAGAAATGAGAAGAATTTTATTTATTGTTTCGATTCTATTTATTTTCAAAATAAATTATTCTCAAAAAAAATATTTTCAACAGAAAGTTAATACAACTATTGAGGTTGCTCTTGATGATAACAAACACGTATTAAGTGCCTTCGAAAAAATTGAATACATAAATAACTCTACTACTAAATTAGATTCTATTGTCATTCATTTATGGCCAAATGCTTACAAAAACATAAACACTTCTTTAGCTAAACACGATTTAGAAAATGGTGAGACAGATTTCAGGTTTTCTGACATTAACAACAAAGGATTTATCGACTCTCTTGATTTTAGAGCTGAAAACAAAAAATTGAAATGGAGCTATTACAAAAAACACATTGACATAGCTGTAATCAAGCTAAACAAATCACTTAAACCAGGAGACACTATAATTATTTCAACACCTTTTAGAGTTAAAATTCCTCTGGGTATTTACTCAAGATTAGGGCACATAGGACAATCATATCAAATCACACAATGGTTTCCAAAACCTGCTGTTTTTGATAAAAATGGATGGCACCCTATTCCCTACTTAAGTCAAGGTGAATTTTATTCTGAATTTGGAAGCTATGACGTTAAAATAACTTTACCAGAAAATTATGTTATCGGAGCTACAGGTGATTTAATTAATGGTGAAAAAGAATTAGAATTTCTTAATGAAAAAGTTGAAAAAACTAATAAACTGATTGCCTCAAAAGAATACTCTTCTGATTTATCTTTTCCATCAAGCAGTTCCAAAACAAAAACTCTTCATTTTCACCAAGAAAATGTTCATGATTTTGCTTGGTTTGCAGATAAAAGATATCATGTTTTAAAAGGGGGAATAGAACTCCCTCAAAGTAAAAGAAAAGTAGATACTTGGGCAATGTTTACCAACAACGAATTTGATTTATGGAAAGATGCCATTTCTCATATTAATGATGCAACTTATAATTATTCTCTATGGGTGGGTGAATATCCATATAATCATGTGACAGCCGTAGATGGGTCAATTAGTGCTGGTGGAGGAATGGAATATCCAAACATTACAGTTATAGGAGAATCAGGAAACAATTACTTCCATGATGAAGTAATAACTCATGAAGTAGGTCACAATTGGTTTTATGGAATTCTTGCAAACAATGAAAGAGAAAATGCTTGGATGGATGAAGGGATAAATTCATTTGTTGAGTATAGACACATGCACAAGAAATACCCTAAAGTTGAAGGCACTTCAAATAAGTTACTTCAAACGTTTCAGTTAAATGGACAATCATTAATGCAATTAGGATATAAATTTAACGCCACTAGAAATAACGATCAGCCCATTCAAATGGGAGCAAATTTATATACCCCAATGAATTATGGATTAATTGTATATGGTAAAACAGGAATAGGATTTAATTATTTAAAAGAATATTTAGGTGAACCTCTTTTTGACACTTGCATGCATACCTATTATAATAAATGGAAATTCAAGCACCCAAGCCCAAAAGATATTCAAACAGTTTTTGAAACATCTTCTTCAAAAAATTTAGATTGGTTTTTTGAAACTTTTATTAAAACAACAAAAAAAATAGATTATAAAATACAACATGTAAAAAGAAAGGGAGCCAATAGTTTTGAAGTCAAGCTTAAAAACAACACAGGTTTTAATGCGCCAATAACATTAACAGCCATTAATAAAAGTGATTCAAGTATCACATATAACAAGTGGATTACAGGATTTAAAAATGACACGACTTTTTACATTGAAACAACTGGAAAAACTGATAAAATTATTTTAGATAAATTAAATCTTTCTACAGATATAAATTCTGAAAATAATTTTAGTAAAACCGGAGGCATTTTAAAAAAAACTGCACCATTAAAATTAAAATTATTAGCTGGAATTGAAAATAACCAGTTCACCAATATTTATTTTTCTCCTATTATTGGTTGGAACAATTACGACTCATTTATGATTGGAGCTTCATTTTACAATTCTATTGTTTTAGAAAAAAAATTAGAGTGGGCTGTTAACCCAATGTTTAGCTTTGGAAATAATAAGTTAGTAGGTTCATCTAAAATTAATTATCAATTTTACCCTGAAAATGTCTTCTCAAAAATTAGTTTTGGACATAAACTATCAAGCTATTTTCATGAGCCAGTTTTCAGCAATGAAAGATGGATGAAAAATGAAATTTATTCCAGTTTTAGAATAAAACCTAAAAGCTTGAGGTCTTCACCTGATCATAATTTTAAGATTAGAGGAATCAGAATAGACGAACACACTTTTTCAGGTAATTTTACCGAACCACCTTCTAGTCAACTAACTAAATCTTACTATGGAGTATTAGAATATTCAGTAAAAAACAAACAATTTTTAACCCCTAAAAGCTTAAATGTAAAATACATATACGGAGCAAGTAAAAGTGAATATCTTATAAGTTCACTCTCACTAACCGCTGATTATAGAATTAATTATGATAAAAAATTAAATGGATTTGAAATAAGGCTCTTTGGAGGGTATAATTTTCACAGCTCAGATACAAGGTTTAATTTCTTTATGAAAGGACAAGATGGATATTATGATTATTTATATGAAAGAACTTATCTTGGTAGAAATACAGGGTATCCAAATGCTTTAGCTCAACAAACTTCTAACACACATGGTGCATTTAAAATAAATACTTCCATTGGAGTTCCTGAAAAATGGATAATGGCAACCAACTTAAAACTTGAAATACCTAAAATACCTGTAGGTATTTTTACAGATTTTGGAGTTTTTCCAAATTATAAAACTTTTATTTATAATGGAATTGAAGAAACTTCTAAAAACATTGAACTTATGATTAATGCAGGGTTTTATATTCAAGCAAAATTAAATAAAAAAGAAGTTTTCACAATATATGTTCCAATAATACAAAGTGAAAACATTAGATCAAGTGCCATATATGGCAGCTATCAAAACAAGATAAGTGACTTAAATATATTTCAAAAAATTACCTTTGTGCTATCATTAGAAAATATAAGTCCCAGAAATTTAATTAACAGCTTTGGACAATAAACAGTTAAATAAAACTATATACTTTGCTTCAGATTTCCACCTAGGAGTTTCCTCATTTGAAGATAGCTTATCTAGAGAGCGAAAATTAGTAAGCTGGCTATCAATGGCATCTAAAGATGCTACAGAAATATTTCTACTTGGAGATTTATTTGATTTTTGGTTTGAATATAAATACACAGTACCAAAAGGATACACAAGATTTTTAGGTAAAATTGCAGAAATTGTAGATGCTGGAATACCAATTTTTGTTTTCACCGGAAATCATGACATGTGGATGTTTGATTATCTTGAAAAAGAGATTGGGGTTTCAATCATTAGAAAGCCTACAGATTTCACGTTTAACAATAAAACTTTTCACATAGCACATGGAGATGGCCTTGGTCCTGGTGATCACTCATACAAGCTAATTAAAAAAATATTTTCCAATAATTTTTGCCAATGGTTATTTGCTCGAATACATCCAAATTTAAGCTTTAAAATTGCTAACTACTGGTCAAGAAAAAGTAGAGAAAAAGAAAGCCAACCACCAAAATTTTTAGGAGATAAAGAATGGTTAGTTCAATATTCTAAAGAAATACTAAAAGAAAAACACTATGACTTTTTCATCTTTGGTCACAGACATTTGCCTATTGAACACCAACTATCTGAATCATCTAAATATATAAACCTTGGAGATTGGATCAGGTTTTATACTTATGCAAAATTTGAAGGAGAAAATTTATCTTTGGAAACCTTTAAATAATTTTATTTATAAGGTCTATAATCCTATTTGAATAACCTGCCTCGTTATCGTACCAACCAATTATTCTAATTGTATTATCATTAACGCTAGTTAGGTCAGAATCAATAATACAAGAAAATTTATTCCCTACAATATCATTTGAAACAATAGGATCTGTAGTGTAAGACAGAATTGAAGACATTTCACCTTCAACAGATGCTTTATAAAATAAAGCATTGATTTCTTTTACAGTAGGAATCTTTTCAACTTGACATATAATATCTGTTAAAGATCCGTTTAAAACAGGAACTCTTATTCCACTACCAACTAGCTTACCTTCTAATTCAGGAAATATTTTACTTATTGCTTTAGCAGCACCTGTTGTGGTTGGAATAATTGATTTCGCAGCTGCACGAGCTCTTCTTAAATCTTTATGTGGAGCATCATGAATGTTTTGATCCCCCGTATAGGCATGCGTTGTTGTAATGTAACCACTCTTGATGCGGAAGTTATCATTAATAATTTTAATCATTGGAGCTGCACAATTTGTGGTACAAGATGCATTACTTAATACAGTTTCAGAACCATCTAAAACACCGTCATTAACACCTAAAACAACAGTTTTAACATTATAATCTACTGAGGGCGCTGAAATAATTACTTTTTTAGCTCCAGCGGTTATGTGCTTTTCAGCACCCAACTTATCTCTAAAAAAACCTGTCGATTCTACAACTACATCTATTTCATTATCACTCCATGGAAGATTTTCAGGGTCTCTTTCATTTAAAACTACTATTTCTTTACCATCAATAATAATAGAATTTGATGTACTTGAAATAGAGTTATTTAAGACACCATGTACAGAATCATATTTAAGTAAATGTGCTAATGTAGGAGCATCAACCAAGTCATTTATAGCAACTATTTCAATTTGCTTATTGTTAGAATTAATTAAGCATCTTGTGAAAACACGTCCAATTCTTCCAAAACCATTTATCGCAACTTTAATTCTTTTCATGACAATATAAGTTTACATAAAAATAATAACTTAAAAAAAAAGCCTCAACTATTGTTAAGGCTTTTTTAAACTATTAATTTATATCAATTAATATTTAACAAATTTAGCAACCTTGCTTGTTCCGTTAGATTCAATAACTGCAAAATAAGTGCCTATTGGGAAATTAGAACAATCAAAGTCCATAGTGTGAGAACCAGTTGACATGTTTTTCCAATAAATAGATTTTATTTGTTTTCCCTGAAGATTATAAATATTAAAATTAACATCTGATTGAAAACCTAATTCAAAAGATACTTTACCTTCATCAATCATAGGATTAGGAAAGATGTGCAAAGCATCTATTGTTTCACTAATAGTAGATTCAATTGGCTTAATCTCTTGTGTTCCTAAAACATCATCTGATCTCCAAATTCCTCTACCGTGTGTTCCTAAATAAATAGCACCAGGGTTGTTAACATAACCGTCTTCCCAATCTCTCCATTGTTGACGAACATCAAAAACAGGAATTGTTCCAATTTCTTCATTATGTGAAGTCCATGTAACTGACCCAGCTGAGGCGTTGTTAGTGCTAAATACTCCGTATTCTGTTCCAATAACAATTACATCAGTAGCTGGATCTCTTTCAACGATACATCCAAATACTGGCATGTTCGGTAAATTACCATCAATAGAAGTAAATGTTGGAGATGAAGAGGTAGCATTTGTTGAATACCATACCTGAGTACCACCAGAACCTCCAGTAACCACACAAACATTAGCTGAATTAGCTGGATCTACTGATATATCAGTAATTACACCACCAAATGAATTTTGTACTTTTTGAATGTGTAACTGATACTTGACAGCACTACCGTCCATATTTGTATACTCATGGCTAAATCTGTCAAAATCTATTGCATCAAGTGCAGAACCTGTAATGGTGTCGCCTGTAGATATTTCTAATAGAGAATCTAAATCAAAATTACTTGAAGAAGATGGTCTGTAAGAAATATCTGCTGCAGCAATTGAATAAGCACTGTCTAAACCAGAAACTCTAATAACATCGTTAGTAGAACCAACCCATAGCCAGTTTCCATCTTTAGAGAAATCATAGCTGCGTGCACTGCTAGATGTAAAAGGAGAACCTAAAGGAAATAATTTCCACCATTCTGGATTTACAGTAAAACGCATCATGTCTCTAGTAATGTATATACTAGATTCGCCTTGAGTTGCAAATAAAGATTGCTTGTAATCTGGTAATTTTATAGTATCCTGAGCTATTGGATTGTATAAATAAGGAACTCCAGCAGGAATTGTATCAAAATTTGGCAGCACTGAATCAGTAGCTGGAATTACAGTATCGTAATTAACAGTTAAGTCTTGAGTTAAAGTAAACTGCATTGGAATCTCAAAAGATTGACTGTAGTATGTAACTTCATCTCCAGCTTGCATTGAAGAAAGAGGGATGTACTCGACAGAATCCTGAGTATTAAGGTCATTACCATCTTCAAACAAACGTATAGAATTATAGAATGGTCCACAACCTGAACCTAATCCAGGAGGTGAAGAACAAGGGGCACTTGTTAACTGCCAATTCAAGCCTTTATCATTTGATCTTTCAATAATACCACTGTAAATAGTAGAAATAATAGCATCACTACTTAAATATGAAATTTCACATTCAAAACCATCACCCCCATTAACTTCTCTAAATTCTAATGGACCAACGCCTGTATGATCGTTCAATTGAGTTCCATTATCTTGAGCACCACCAATAACAGATCCATCACCACCGTATCCCATTGCATAAAATTGAGTGACATTATATCCTTTGTTAACAACCGAAAAGAAACTTATAGAGTTAGGAATAGTAGACATTTGAACACCACCATCGTTTCCAACATACATTCTACCTTGAGAATTAAAAGTAATTCTATGATTATCTGCATGAATGTAAAATGGATTTTGAGGATTAAATGACCAATTTGAAGCTACTTGCCATTCACCATTATCACATCCAGCACCAGGTGTTTGATACCATGTCCATAAATCAATACCTCCTAAAACACAACCTTCAACTGATGGATGAGCGGCAATAACACAATCATAGATTCCTTGAGTGTTATCTCCAAATGGAGCAAAACCTGTAGTAGCTGATGGACCAATTTGACACCAGTTAGTACCATTATCTATTGAACGATAAACTCCTTTTAAAGAGCCACTGCTTGTAACAAGAACACAATACACTGAGTAATCTCCATTAGAATTTTTAAAAGGGGAAATAGCATATTCTGATCTACCTGCTCCAGAACCTACCAATTGACCGTTTGAATGAAGATCTGTCCATGATGCTCCTCCATCTTGGCTAACCCAACTTCTTTGACCTCCCTGAGAAACCCCTGTAATTAAAACCTGACCATCAACAGAAACTTTTACATCTCCTGTTGTAGTTACAGGCAAACCAGGCATTGACTCAGGTGTACCTAAATCTGTTACTCTTTTGACACCATTACTGATACCAGAATAGTAAATGACATTATCTTGATTTAAATCTGCAACAACTTTAGTAATATCCTTACCATCTGTTCCAGCTACTTGCTGAAATGTTAATCCTTCATCAGCACTATACCAAATTCCATCACCTGCAGTAATGCCTGAACTTTCAACGCTTAAGCCTTGCTCATTAAAAATAGAACCTCCAGTTGCAACGTAAATATGTCCGTCAAATGAAACTGCAATAGAAGATATTGAAATTGAACCGTTACCATTAATAGCATCGTTAACAGCATCGTCATATCCTTGAACTCGATTCCAACTGTTACCAGCATCAGTAGAATTAAATAATCCACCAGAAATACCTCCAGCATAAATAATGTTATCATCGCCTGGCTTAATTGCTAAACCTCTTGTTCTTCCACCAACATTATCTGGCCCTTCTTCAACAAATGTAAATGCTCCAGATTTTTGAAGCATTAAGTTTAAAACTTCTTGCTTTGCAATTACATATTGAGCTGCATCAATCTCACCAGTAGTTTCATCCTGATACAATGAATGATAATGTTCACGAGCATCATTCCAGGATTTTGCCTTAAGGTTTTTAGAAATTGTTTTACTACTATATTGACGTTCTACTTTTGTATCGTTAGAGAAATTTCCAACTAAAAAAAGAATAGCAAACGGAATTAATAATAGTGAAGAAAATATTATAGATGATTTTTTCATAGTCTTTTCAGATTATATCTTTAAATTATTTAGCACCCGAATTTACAAATAATACGGTAAATAATAATTTAGTTTAATAGTTTTTTTATTTGAAAGTTAATAAAAGGTTGTTTTTGTAAGAAAACGGCATAATTACACCTAAAACATGTGTTTTTCTGCATGATAACTGGAACGAACAAGTGGCCCTGATTCAACATATTTAAATCCCATCTCTAATCCCAGATTTTTGTAAAGCGCAAATTTCTCTGGATTTATAAATTCATCTACAGGCTGATGATTGGGTGTTGGTTGTAAATATTGCCCCAACGTAAGCACATCCACATTAACCATTCTCAAATCATCCATTGTTTCTAAAATTTCAGCATGAGTTTCCCCCAAACCTAACATTAAACCAGATTTAGTTCGCATTTTAGCTTGCTTTAAACGGAGTAATAGCTCTAAACTTCTATCGTATTTAGCCTGAACCCGAATAGCTTTGGTTAACCTCCTAACAGTTTCAATGTTATGGGATACTATTTCAGGAGCAACGTCAATAACCTTTTGTAAATTATCCCAATTTCCAGCAAAATCAGGAATAAGTGTTTCTAAAGTTGTTCCAGGCGATTTTCTCCTAATAGACCGAACAGTCATCGCCCAGATTTCTGCTCCACCATCTTTTAAATCATCTCTATCTACTGAAGTTATTACAGCATGTTTGACATCCATTAGCTTAACAGAGTTTGCAACTCTTGCAGGCTCAAATTCATCTGGAGCGTCTGGTTTACCAGTAGAAACTGCACAAAAACCACAAGAACGAGTACACACATTTCCTAAAATCATAAAAGTTGCGGTACCAGCACCCCAACATTCACCCATGTTTGGACAGTTTCCACTTTCGCAAATGGTATGTAGCTTGTGTTCTGAGACTAAACTCCTAACTTTTTTAAACTCCTCCCCTGTCGGTAATTTAACTTTCAACCATGAGGGTTTTTTTGTTCTTTCCTTTGTTAATGAAGAATTTTCTTTGTCCATGTATTAATAATATTTCGCACCAATTAAAGCGCTAAGATAAACAGTAGGGAAAATAAAAGGGTTATCAATTTCAGACATTATTGGAATTCTTTGAGGATAAACATCAAGAACACCTCCAATTTCAAGAGCTTTAATCACCCCCCTATCATCACTAAATTCAAATTCACAAGCTAATTTAACAAAGCCACCAATGTGAAACTTTGATTCGAGAAAACCTCTTGAGCGAGGTCCTCTGCCGTAAATATTGTAAATGTTATGTGATTCAGGATCATATCTTTCAATTGAAAAACCAACAACTTCACCAAAAGAATTTATTTTTAAAACTTCTAAGTAAACAGGAACAGTAAGACCTAAAGAAGGACCAAAGGACCAATTAAAAGCAATTTGCAAACCATTGTCTCTAAGTTTCTCAAGAAACATCTTCCTACCTCCAATACCAGGTCTAAGGACTAAAAAAGAATTCAACTTTCCATAAACATAGCGCTTAGCACTTTCATCAATAGATCCAAAGATTTTATATTCTTTTTCATGTTTCATCCCGACAAAATCGAGAGTGAAATATTTCTTCTTTTTATAAGTTTTGAATTTTGAATAATTGAGATTAAGACCAAAACCTTGAGAATGCATAATAACACCACCCCAAACTTCTTTTGTGAATCTAGCTTCGTTGACCTGAACAGCAGGAAGTTGAGAATAATAATTCAAGGTTGAACATTGAATTAAAACAATAATTATTATAGATTTTAAAATTTTCATCTCTATTATTCAAAGATAACGAATAATAAAGGAAAGTTGCCTAACCAGGCAGCAAAGAAATTGAAATATTAACTTTTTTCGTTAGACAAATTCTGTATCACATTACTAGATTCGTCTTGATCAACCTGTTCATATCCATATGCTGGGCATCTTTCATGAGTTGGGCGAAATAAAAAGCAAGATGAAGTCATAAAAACAACAGCGCTTATAATTAATAATGTTTTCACTTTTTTCATCTTAAATAGTTATTACTTAGTCACAAAGTTATAAAAATCATTGTATTACAAAAATATGACAAAATTATGTTTTGATTTTACACACAAAACACTTTTATCTAACATAAATAATCTTAGTTATATTCTAAAACAATAATTAGAACAATTTATTATTTCAACAGCAGTTTATTAAAACATAACATTAAATTTTATTATGATATTTATTTAATAATTAAATACATTTATAATGTATTTAATCTGTTAAAGCGAATATTAATTATATCATTTTGATTATAACCTGCTCACTTATTTAAAATAAATATTTTTTTAAATGTCGATTGTTAATAAAACTATAAACAATATTAATCCAATTTGGAAGAATGCTCTTAAGAAGGAGTTTGAATTAGATTATTTCAAAACCTTAATTCAAAACCTTGAAAATGAAATAAAAGAATTTAACATTTTCCCGCCTTCACACTTAATATTCAATGCTTTAAATTCTACTAAACTTAATGATATTAAAGTAGTTATAATAGGTCAAGACCCCTATTTTAAAAAAGATCAAGCCAATGGCTTATGTTTTTCCGTTCAAAAAAAACAAACCCTACCACCCTCTTTAAAAAACATCTTTAAAGCACTAAAAAATGATTTACCCCAAACCATTGTTAATAATGGTGACTTAACATATTGGGCAAACCAAGGGGTGTTATTATTAAATACTTGCCTAACTGTAAAAGAAGGTGTTCCGAATTCACATAAGGACTTAGGCTGGCATGATTTTACAGACTCCATTATTAAGTTGATTTCAAAAAGAAATGATAGTGTTTGTTTTTTTCTTTGGGGTAAATATGCATCAAACAAAACCAAAATGATTGACAATAAAAAACATTTAATTTTAGAAACGAGCCACCCCTCTCCACTATCAGCTTATCGTGGATTTCTAAATTGCAAACATTTTTCTAAAGCAAATGAATATATTTTAAATAAAGGTGGAAAAACTATAGATTGGAATATTTATTAATATTGAATTAGATGAAACATTCATTAACAATATTCTTGATCTTATTACTCTGTGATTTTTCTGCTCAGAAATTTGATGTTTCGTTAATTGGTATTTTAAAAAACCCAATTGAAAGTAAAACCAATTCATATTCAAATGCAAAAGGTTTAGTAAATGAAAAATGGCTCTCATTGATTGAAAACGGATACTTATCCGCATCAGTTGACTCAATTGTAGAAAAAGACTCATTAACCTTAATCGCCTATTACTTTAAAGGCGAAAAATACCAATATGCCTCCTTAGAAACTAACATTCCAGATCATTTTAAAAGTCAGATGGGAATATCCAATAAGCTATTCAAAAATCAACAATTCTCTCCTATAAAATTAAAAAAACAGATAAGTGAAATATTAACGTATTGTAGCAATAACGGTCATCCGTTTGCAGCAATTAAACTTGAAATAAAAGAAATAAAATCTGAGAAAATCAAGCTCTCATTAAATTTGAAAATTGGTCCAAGAATTATTATAAATAAAATAATTTTAACTGCTGATATTGTAAGTCAAAAAGAGCTGATTAAACAAATTATTGACATAAATTTAAAAGATGATTTTGATGAACAAAAAATAAAAAATATTACTGCAAGAATTAAAGAAACACCATATTTTACTGAATTAAAACCTGCTGAATATGAAATTTTCAATAATAAAGCCTCGTTATTTTTATACGTAAAAAATAAATCTGCTAAATATATTAATGGAATTATTGGGATTCAACCACAAGAAAATAAGGCCATAAGTTTTACTGGAGATGCGAATTTAAAATTTGAGAACGCCTTTAAAAAAGGTGAGCTAATTGAGCTCTCATGGAAAAAAATGTATGCACAATCACAATCACTAAACGCAAATATTAGTTTTCCATACTTATTTAAATCTAGTTTTGGAGTATTTAATAAAGTTATGATGATGAAAAAAGATTCTTCATTTTTCAACCTCAACAATAAATTTGGCTCTAGCTTCTCTTTTACTAAAAGAAAGAAAATAGGTTTTTATTATCAATATGTAAATTCGAATTCGTTACAAACAAATAACAATGATTTCAAAAGCACTGAACTAAACGCTATAGGAATTTCTTATGAATTAGATAACTTAGACTACCGATTCAACCCAAGAAAAGGAGTTTACACAAATGGAGATTTCAAGCTTGGAACCAAAAATATAAATGAACAAATTGATACAACAATTTCTACTTTAAAATCTTTAGATTATCAATTAAATTTAGTAATAAATAAATTTTTCAGAATATGGAACAACAGCACCATTAAAATAGGGGGTGAATTTAAAACAATTATTAATCCATATATTTTTGAAAATGAGTTGCTAAGAATTGGTGGGAATTCTGATCTTAGGGGTTTTGACGAACAAAGCTTACTGGTTAGTTCCTATGCAATTGGAACATTAGAATACAGATTTCTATTAGAACAAAATTCTAATATTTTCTGTTTTTTCAATTATGCTTGGACCGAAAAAAACACAACATTAACCTTCGAAAGAGATAACCCATATTCTTGCGGAATAGGTGTTAATTTTGAAACTAAACCAGGGATTTTCTCGCTAAGTTACGCACTTGGATCTCAACAAAACAACCCATTGCTATTCAAAACTGCAAAAATACATTTTGGATTCATCAATTTCTTTTAACACTTTATGAAAAATATTTTACTAGTCACATTAATTTATCTTTTAAATCTACAAATTGTAAATGCCCAAAAAAATGATTACTTACCATCGGGAGAGATTATTTCAAAAAAAATTGAGAAAAAATACCCATCACATACGTTTTCTAATTTCATCTATGTAGACATTAATAAACAACAATTGTTCTTATTAGAAAATAGAGTAACGATTAAAAAATATAACATTTCAACTTCAACAAGAGGAGTAGGAAATAAATCAAACAGCTTACAAACACCTGAAGGTTTACATAAAATTAAAAGTAAATATGGGCAAGGAGTTCCTATTGGGGGGATATTAGATCATCGAAAATTCAATGGAGAAATTGCAAGCATTAATTTAGACACAACATCTACAGCAATAGATATTATATGCACAAGAGTAATTAGAATTATTGGACTTGAAGATGGAGTTAACAAAGGTGGAGAGGTAGACACCTATTTACGGAAAATATATTTACACGGAACAAATGAAGAGGGTTTAATTGGTAAAGAGTCCTCTCATGGGTGCATAAGAATGAAAAACCAAGATATTGTAGACCTTTTTGACAGGGTTAAAAAAGATATGCTTATAGTAATGCTAGACAATCTATGATATAGTTTGATTTTAGGTATCATAATTGTAAATTCGCGCTAATAAATTTTTAAAATAAACTATAATGGGTCAAATCACAGAAAAACTTACTTATAAAGTTAAAGACATTAGTCTTGCTGATTGGGGAAGAAAAGAAATAAAAATTGCTGAAGCTGAAATGCCTGGTCTAATGAGTTTAAGAGAGGAATTTGGAAACTCTAAGCCTTTAGCAGGAGCAAGAATTGCAGGATGTCTTCACATGACAATTCAAACTGCCGTTCTAATTGAAACGCTAACAGCATTAGGGGCTGAAGTTACTTGGTCATCTTGCAATATTTTTTCCACACAAGATCAAGCGGCTGCTGCAATCGCTGCTACAGGCGTTCCTGTTTATGCTTGGAAAGGATTAAATGATGAAGAGTTTGATTGGTGTATAGAACAAACTATTTTTGGTTTTGAAGGTGGCAAACCATTAAATATGATTCTTGACGATGGTGGTGACTTAACTAACATGGTCTTTGATAAATACCCTGAACTTTGCAAAGACATTAAAGGTCTTTCTGAAGAAACCACTACTGGTGTTCATAGATTATACGAAAGAGTTAAAAATGGAACATTAGTTATGCCTGCTATTAACGTAAATGACTCTGTTACAAAATCTAAATTTGACAACAAATACGGATGTAAAGAATCATTAGTTGATGCTATTCGAAGAGCTACAGATGTGATGATGGCTGGTAAAGTTGCTGTTGTTGCTGGATATGGTGATGTTGGTAAAGGATCCGCTGCATCTTTACAAGGCGCTGGAGCAAGAGTAATTGTTACAGAAATTGATCCTATTTGTGCTCTACAGGCTGCTATGGATGGTTTTGAAGTTAAAAAAATGGATAATGCTTGTAAGGAAGCAAATATCATTGTTACAACCACTGGAAATAAAGATATTATTCAAGGTCGTCACTTTGAAAGCATGAAAGATCAAACTATAGTTTGTAATATTGGCCACTTCGATAATGAGATAGACATAAGCTGGTTGAACAATAAATACGGAAATACAAAAGACACCATTAAGCCTCAAGTTGACATGTATAACATCAATGATAAAACAATCTATGTTTTAGCCGAAGGAAGATTGGTAAATCTAGGTTGTGCAACAGGCCACCCATCTTTTGTTATGAGTAATTCATTTACTAACCAAACGTTAGCTCAAATTGAATTATGGACAAATTCAGACGCATACAGCAATGAAGTTTACATGCTTCCTAAACATTTAGATGAAAAAGTTGCTAAACTACATTTAGAAAAAATTGGTGTTGAACTGGAAGAATTAAGAACAGATCAAGCTGATTATATTGGTGTTAAAGTTGAAGGTCCATACAAACCAGAACATTACAGATATTAATTATTACATAAATTAACTTAAGTCCTCCAAATGGAGGACTTTTTTTTTCAATGAAATTTAAAAACAGACTACTATATTATTTAATTGGTTTTACTCTTGGCCTAACAATTGTATTTTCTGTAATAGGTATAAGAGGATGTGAATGGTTGCCTGAAAACAGAATTTTGCAAGCCATTTCAAAGACTCAAATTTATGTTCTTGAAGAAGATCTTAATAAAATTAATTGTAACAACTCAACAGATATAATTTTCGATTTGCTTTCTAATGGAAAAGTAATTTTCAAGAAAAGTAAAACGAAGAATGATTTAAAAGAATACTACATAGAAAACAAAAAAATTAGCTTATCAATCTTAATAAATTTTAAAGATTCTATTTCAAAAATAAAGCACATCAATGGTTTAAAAAAATGCAATTTCAAATCGAAAACAAATAAATATGTAGCTCTTTATCAGTCAAATGGAAGAACATTAGATTTATTAAAAAAAACAACCTCTTAAATCAGATAAAAAATTTCTTATTAGCTTAGAAAAACTTAGACTAGATTCAACATTATTTCAAGAAATATTAAACGATGGGTAAAGTACTAATAAGTAAAAGCAAACCTAAAAAGAGACCCAACCCACTTTTTGTCATTCTTTTAAAAAAACAAGATGCTAATTATTTAATTTTAGTTCAACAAGGTGAGAAAAGAACAAGATTTAAAAAAATAATAAGCATTGACAAAGAAATTGAGGATCTTGAAGATTCTTTTTTTAATGACTTCCTAATACTTAATCATAAATGAACAAATTAATCTTCATTTTCAGCTAAGAATTCAATTAGGTCATTTGCAGATTTTTCTGGAATTTCTTCCATAGGAATATGACCTACATCTTTATACATCAAAACTCTGGAATTCGAAATGTCATTTTTAAAAAATAAAGCATGTTCAGGGCTTATCCACCTGTCCTTATCTCCCCACATAATTAACACAGGAATATCTAAATAATTTAAACTTTCAGTGTTTTGTTTTAATTTAGAGTTTGCAATACTTATAAAGGCATTTAAATTGCCCTCCCTTTGAATTAAGCAATAATAACGTTCCACTAGCTCGTCAGTGACTACAGCCTGATCATTAAATACTTGTCTAATAAATCTTCTAACTACAGCTTTTGGTATATAATTAAAAACGTTTCTTAATACTGGTGTTTGTGCAATAACAAAAGGGAGCGGATAATTCTTATCATTTATATATCCCGCTGCATTTAACAAAACAAGTTTTCCAATTTTATCTTTTGCTTTTAAAGCAAGCTCCCAAGCTAACCAACCTCCTAAAGAGTTCCCCGCTAAATGATATTTAATTACATTAAGCAAATCTAGAAAGTTTTCAATAAAATCTATAAATATAGAGATACTGTATACATTGTCAATAGAAGGACCAGTAATACCAAATCCAGGTAAATCTAATCGAATTACTCTATATTTTTTTTTTAAAATTGAAGCCCAGTTATCATAAGTATGCAAAGAAGAGAATGTTCCGTGCAACAAGACCAAAACCTCCCCTTCGCCTTCGTCTTTATAATGTACTCTTAAACCATCTATGTTTAGATATTTCGAATTTTGATCTGTGTATTTATTGATAACTTCTTCTAAAACCATAAATTGAATTAGAGCTAAATATAATAAATTTTAAAACTCTTGAAATCAATATAAAAAGTAAATAAATCTTGCAGGAATAAATAGTCTTAATTTATTTTTTAATTTAGACAATATAGATACATGAAAAAATACATACTTTCAATTTCGATTTTTCTAATAAGTTTAATTTCTTTTAGTCAAGAAGAACTTTCAAAAAACAACATATATGTTGAGTTTCTAGGTAAAGGGCTTTTTTACTCTGTTAATTATGAACGGAAAGTTATTCAACTAAATGATTTAATTGGTATTAATTTGAGTGCTGGATTAGGTGTTTTCCCAGGTCTTACATCAATTGAAAAATCTACAGATTTATTTATCCCTATAGAAATGAATTTTTCATTTTCTAAAAACAATCACCATGGAGTTCTAGGTTTATGGCACTACTTATTGGAGATATAAAATTAATTTTATTGATATAGATAATTCTAATTTATCTCAACAACCAATTACTCCAACACTTGAAAATGTAAATGAATGGTTCGCTCATGTGATAATGGAATACAGGTATCAAAAACCCTCTGGTGGTTTTCTTTTTAAAGCCGGTTATTGCCCGCTATTTTTTGCAAAAGCAGAAAAATACAACGTTTAATAAAAATATTAATTACCAAACATCTATAAACATTGGAGTTGGATGGTCTTTTTTAACTAAAAAAAAATGAAAAATTTATATTTACTAATTGCCCTAATTGTAATTGCTGGATGCAAAAAATCTGTTATTGAACAAAACACTCTAAGCGGAGGTTGCACAGATATAGATTCACCCAATTACAACAGTAGTGTAAGAATTTCGATGATGCATCTTGTTTGTATGCATACATTTATGAATATGAGATTTCATTTTACCCAAGTGAAGATCCCTCAGCGTCATGGCCAATATTAACATGGGATGATCCAATTTCAGGAGCTAATGCTGATTTAATTCTTAAAATTTGGGAAAAAGAAAACAACAATTTAATATTCACTTTCATCTGAATTACCAAATCAGCCCTATAATACTCCAGGAATATGGAACGCACCTGAAAATCTTAAACTATACAACAAAGAATACGACTGGGAATTAGTAGATTATGATGGATTAAATGATAATGATTTTATTGCTTCAGGAACATTTAACCCTATTGAATTGGCTATTGAAGGTGAAATTTCCACAACTGGTAATCATACAGCAGGAAATCAATCTCAATTAAAAATAAGGTACAATCTTGCTCCTTAAGTTTTTACTCTTTTGAAATACAAGTATAGTGCTACAAAAGAAAACAACAGATTTGGAACCCAAAACAGCTAATATTGGATAAAGCCCAATGTTAGTAAGCAGCAACAGTTGTCATCTTCATGAAAAATATATAGACTAGGCCAAACCCTAAGCCTATTACAAGGTTTTTCCCAACCCCTTCTCTAGATTTAATTGATGCAACTGCTATTCCTATTACAGTCAAAATATAAGCAGCAAAAGGATAAGCGGATCGTTCATATTTAGCAATATCAATAAATGTTGTTGAATTTCCTTTTCCCTCTTCTTTCTTTCTAAATTTAACCAACTCTGGAGTTGTCATGGCAAAAGTTATCTCACTTCTATGTCCTAAATCTGTAATGTTAAAACCTAAAATCGTGTCAATTTCATTATAAAACTTTGTTGATTCATTCGTTTGATTAATCGTTCTAATGAATACATTATTCAATTTCCAATTATAACTTAAACTGTCTCCATAAGCTTTTTCAATTTGCATGTCACTTTTTAATTCCCACTGATTTTCTTCAACTTCTTCCCATCGTTCAATCCACATTCTTCTAACCATTGTTTTGTTACCTATAAATTGCCTGTAGCTTACTAGTGTTCCTTTATTAATTTCTAAATGAACATCTTTAAAATATACATTGTATTTTGTATACATGTTCTCAAAATCGAGACGGTTTTGATTTGCCTTAGGAGCTATTAGATGATTCATAAACAATGAAATGATCAATAAAAAAGTTGATGCTATCATGTATGGACGAGAAAAACGCCAAAAGCTTACTCCATTGCTAAGAATTGCAATAATCTCAGATCTTTGAGACATGAAACTAGTAAACCAAAGAACAGAAAGAAATATAATTAATGATGAAAATAAATTAGCATAATGAATAAAGAAATATGGATAATAACCGAAAACAATATCGCCAATTGACAAATTATTTTCCTTATCCATAAAATCACTTAGTTTTTCGCTAATATCAAAAATTATGGAAATACTCATCACAACCATAATCATGAAAACATAAGTACCTAAAAACTTACGAATAATATATAAATCTAATTTTTTCATGAATTATAATCGAGTAGTCACTTTCCTAATCATTTCACTCTTCCAAGAGGAGAACGTTCCTTCAACAATTTTAGTTCTTGCTTGCTTTACTAACCATAAATAAAAAGATAAATTATGAATTGATGCAATTTGAGCTCCTAAAATTTCTTTTGACAAAATAAGATGTCTCAAATAAGCCTTAGAATATGAATTATCGACTTCAGCTGTCCCATTAGGATCAATTGATGTGAAATCTGTTTGCCACTTTTTGTTTTTGATATTAATGAATCCCTCAGAAGTGAACAACATTCCATTTCTAGCATTTCTTGTGGGCATTACACAATCAAACATATCAATTCCCAAACTTATACATTCTAAGATGTTCTCAGGAGTTCCTACACCCATCAAATATCTTGGTTTATCTTCTGGTAAAATACCACACACTAAATCTGTAGCTTTATACAATTCCTCATGAGGTTCTCCTACCGATAGGCCACCAATAGCATTCCCTTCCCTGTTAAAACTGGCAATTTTTTCAGCACTCTGAGCCCTTAAATCATCATAAGTACTGCCTTGTACAATTGGGAAAAAAGTTTGTTTATAATTATAGTGTTCTTCTGTGTTGTCAAAATGGTCACAACATCTTTTCAACCATCTATGAGTTAAATGCATGGACCTTTTAGCATAAGAATAATCGCAAGGATAAGGTGTACACTCATCAAAAGCCATGATTATATCTGCCCCAATTTCTCTTTGAATATCAATTGCTCTTTCTGGTGTAAATAAATGTGAAGACCCATCAATGTGAGAGCGAAAAGTTACTCCCTCCTCTTTAATTTTTCTATTATCTGAAAGGCTATAAACTTGATATCCACCAGAATCAGTTAGAATTGGTTTATCCCATCCTATAAACTTATGTAATCCGCCTGCTTTTTTCAGAACATCAAGACCTGGCCTTAAATATAAATGGTAAGTATTTCCAAGTATTATTTGAGCTTTCACTTGCTTATCTAAATCTTGTTGACTTACTCCTTTTACAGTTCCTGCTGTGCCAACAGGCATAAAAATAGGTGTCTCTACAGCACCATGCTCAGTCTTGAATATTCCAGCTCTAGCGTTAGAAGATGGATCTTTTTTTAATAGCTTAAAGTTCATAAATCTGTGAATAAACATCAAAGAAACAAAGAAAAAACAAGTTACATAAAGATACTTTTACATAGTATTTGAATAAAACTCATGAATTCCAACCTTCACTATCTGTTAACAGCTTCCTTAAGCATCATGTTTTTAATTCAATTATTCTATTTTTTTTACTTTTTCATCAGACTTTCTTTTCATAAAAACAAAACTGAATTAAAAAGAAACGATGGAATATCAGTGATAATTGCTGCTAGAAATGAATATGAAAACCTTAAAAAATATCTACCATCGATTCTAAATCAAAATTATGAAGATTTTGAAGTTATTGTTGTAAATGATCGATCATGGGACAAAACAGCTACCATTTTACAAGAGTTTCAAAAATCGTATGGAAATTTAAAAGTGGTAAACATTCCAGACCTAGGAAAAGACAATTTCTCCAAAAAATTTGCAATTACTTTAGGTATTAAAGCAGCTAAAAATGAAAATTTGGTTTTCACTGACGCAGATTGTTATGCGTTATCAAATGAATGGCTTTTAAACATTTCAGTATCTTCAAACAATACCAACATGATTTCTTTAGGCGCTGGACCTTACAAAAAAGATGTTGGAATTTTAAACGCTCTAATTAGATTTGATGCTGCTTTTATTGCTACTCAATATTTAAGCATGGCTAAAGCTAAAATTCCTTATATGGGTGTAGGCCGAAATCTATCGTATAAAAAGACAATTTATAATGAAATACAAGGATTTAAAAGTCACTATCATATACCATCTGGAGACGATGACCTTTTCGTTAATCAAGTAGCAAATTCAAATAATACGCAGGTTGTTTTTTGTACAGAAAGTCTCACCTATTCAATAGCAGAAAAAACATTTAAAAATTGGGTAAATCAAAAAATTAGGCATTTAAAAACAAGTTCATTATACAACTTTAAAACAATATTTTTTTTGGCATTATATCCAATCTCGCTATTTGGATTCTACATTTCTTTTATATCGAATTTATTACTAATAAATGATCTTATTTTTGTATTGATGTTGTTTACTTTAAGGACTCTTATTCAAATTATTATTTTTTTTAAGCCCTTAAAAATTATGGGTAGCAAAGAACTTATTATTTTTACACCATTATTAGAAATAATATTACTACTTATTTATCCGTTTTTACATATAAAGAAAATTCAAAAACTATAATTCTAAAATGAGCGAACCTATTTCAATAGATCATTTATCTGAAAAAGCTAAATACGATTATAGTTTGGTTTTAAAAGCGACTCAGAACAAGAACCAACAAGCTTTCACTGAATTAATGGACCGTTATAAAGATTCCATTTACTTTATGCTTCTTAAGATGGTCAACAATAAGGATGATGCTGAGGACCTTACTATTGAAGCTTTTGGAAAAGCTTTTAACAGACTTCATCAGTATACTCCAAACTACGCATTTAGTACATGGTTATTTAAAATTGCAACTAACAATTGTATCGATTTCATTAGAAAGAAAAAGAAAAATGTTTTATCTATTGATAATCGTTTTGAAAATGAAGAAGGCGATTCGTTAATGATCGAATTAAAATCTTCTGGTCGAGATCCTGAGCAGGAAGCCATGAGAAAACAAAAGATCAATCTAATGCGAGAGGTTGTCACAAAACTAAAGCCGAGATATCAAAAACTTGTTGAACTCAGGTATTTCAAAGAACTTAGTTATGAAGAAATTTCAAAAGAATTAGACCTCCCTTTAGGAACTGTAAAAGCTCAGCTTTTTAGAGCAAGAGAGTTTTTATACAACATCATGAAAAACACTAGAGAATCTATTTAGTTTGGAACTTATTGAAAAATATTTCCCAGAGTTGTGCGAAAATAAAAAAGCTCAGCTTAAAGAGCTAAAAGATATTTACTCATTTTGGAACAATCAAATCAATGTTATTAGCCGAAAAGACATGGCTGACTTTTATGAGAGACATGTTCTTCATTCACTTTCAATTGCTAAAATAATTTCTTTTAAAAAAAAATCTTCTATTCTTGATATTGGAACAGGAGGCGGGTTCCCAGGTATTCCTTTATCTATTTTGTTCCCCGAAACTAACTTCACATTAGTAGATTCAATTGGCAAAAAAATAAAAGTTGTAAAAGCTGTTAGTGAGGAGTTAAATTTAAAAAACGTTTCAGCCATTAAAGAAAGAGGAGAAAACATTAATGGTCAATTCGATTTCATTATTAGCAGAGCCGTAACACGATTAGATAAATTTATTCCATGGACAAATGGGAAAATTTTCAACAACAACAATAATTCTTTAAAAAATGGAATTATTTACCTCAAGGGAGGAGACATAAATCAAGAAATAATTGATGCAAGATTAAAAGAAAATCCAACTTTATATCCTATTTCGAAAATTTTCAATGAAGACTTTTTCGAAACTAAATTAATTCTACATATTCCACTTAAGTAACAATTATTGGCATGTTTGTTGAATGTTTAAATGAAACAAACCCGACTATTTAAATAATTTTAACAAAAATATTGCAACTATTTTCATACTTTCAATGTTTCGACTATAGCTTTCAAATACACACATATGAGCAAATACAAATTTTCAATTCTAACAGCTTTATTTTTCATTAATTCATTAGGCTTTAGTCAATCAAATGAATTATTAAAATCAACCATATATAAATTAGACCAATTGTTATATAATGTTGATAGAATGTATGTAGATGAAGTGAACAAAGAAGAACTTACAAACAACATAATTATTGGAATGTCAAACCAAACAGATATATATTCTGGCTATCAAAAAGATTCAATAATTGATTATTATAATTTAACAAAACAAAACCAATTAGAATCTATTGGCATTAAATTCAAATTCAAAGGTGATTCTTTATTAGTAACTGATGTAATCCCAAATGGTGGAGCTGACAAAGCTGGTCTTTTTAAAGGTGATAAAATCACAATGATTGACAGTAATTCTATTGATAAAATGTATTATTATTCAGATGCTATTTCTTATTTATCTGGAATCGGTAATACTAGCACTACAATAAAGCTTTTCCGAAATAAAGATAGTTTAATACTAAAAGTTAATCGAACTGCTATTCCAAATTATCATTTAATGATATATGGCAATTCTAAACACTCAAAAATTTCTATTTCTGACTATAGAATCGCTATTCCATTCATGTCAAGTTTATATTCAGATTCAATTAAAATCTCTACAATATCAGAACATGGAATAAGATACATGTTAGAACAACTTGATCCACATTCAACTTACATTTCATTGGAAGACATTCACGATATGAACGCTCCATTGAAAGGTTCTTTTACAGGAGTTGGTGTTCGATTTCAAATTTTAAAAGACACCATAATGGTGGTTCAAGCAATTCCTGGTGGTCCATCAGAAAAAGTAGGAATTCAAGCCGGTGATAAATTAGTCTTTATAGACAATGTAAATGTTGGTGGTGTTGGAATTAAAAACAATGGAGTTAGAGAGAAATTATTAGGAGATAAAGGAACAAAGGTCAATGTTAAAGTTAAAAGATCTAATGAAAATGAACTTCTTGACTTTACAATCGAAAGAGATAAAATACCCATTTACAGCGTTGATGCTTCATACATGGCAAGTCCAAAAGTGGGTTATATTAAACTAAATAATTTCTCAGCTAATTCTGTTGATGAAATTAAAAAAGCAGTTTATTCGCTTAGATCTGAAGGAATGAAAGATTTAATACTAGACTTACAAAACAACGGAGGAGGTTACTTGATGACAGCTGTAGAGCTTGTTGATCAATTTCTTTCTGAACCAAAAGTTGTTGTATCTACCAAAGGAAGATCTTATCCAGAAAAAAAATTCGAAACTAGATTTAGAGGATTGTTAGAAGATGGTCGTCTAGTTGTATTAGTTAACGAAAGTAGTGCTAGTGCAAGCGAAATTGTTTCTGGTGCTATTCAAGACTGGGACAGAGGACTAATTGTCGGCCGAAGAACTTTTGGCAAAGGTCTCGTTCAAAAACCAATAAACCTTCCTGACGGAACACAGGCTAGAATTACAACCTCTAAGTATTATACCCCTAGTGGAAGATGCATTCAAAAACCATACGAGGGTGGATCAATCGCCTATAGAAAAGAAAAATATGAAAGATATGTCTCAGGAGAATCTTTTCATGCCGACAGCATTAAATTTAATGAAGATGAAACATATTCAACAATAGTTAATAAACGAACTGTATATGGAGGAGGTGGAATAATGCCAGATATATTTGTCCCTTTAGATACCACAGGAACAAGCAAATACTACTCATCATTAATTAGAAAAGGAATAATGAATCAATTTGCTCTTTTATGGGTAAATAAGCAGCGAGAAAAATTAGAAAGTAAATACCCAACTTTTAATAAATTCAATAAAGAATTTAAAACTGACATAGTTGTTAAAGAGCTAATAAAATATGCTGAAGATGAAGGATTAGAATTTAATAAGGAAAGCTTTAAAAAAGCTGAAAACACAATTAATATTAGATTAAAAGCAAATATAGCTCAAGATTTATTTGATTATAAAAGATTTTATGAAGTAATTAATGAGTTAAATGAGAGCCTTCAAAAATCTATTGAATTACTTGAAGATGGAAAAGCTTTTAAAAATTTTACCAAAAGTTAATTCAATTATATATTTTTAATAAAAAAAAACAAAATGTCAGATAAAATTAAAATTGGTCTGTTAGTAATTATTTTAGGAATTACCTCAATCAATACTTTTCAGATATCAAATTTAGAATTAAACAGTTCAGGTAGAATAGTTGAAACTGCACCCCCGCAATCTAATTTTGACAGATCAAATAACAATCAGATAAAACCAAAAGAAGTCAATTCTAATCCATTAGTTAATGAGGTTGCTCAAGGACCTGTTACTACAATATTTTTCAAAGAAGAAGTAAAAGATTTTGGAAATGTTAACGTTAATTCTAAAAACAACCATTCTTTTGAATTTATAAATAATGGATCTGAACCATTAAAAATTTCGAATGCAAAAGGATCATGTGGTTGTACTGTTCCTGAATGGCCAAAAGAACCTATAATGCCTGGTCAAAAAGGAAAAATTGACGTTGTTTATACTCCTAATAAATCACAAGCTGGTAAACCACAACAAAAAACAGTTACCATTACTGCAAATACTCAGCCAGTAAATACTGTTCTTAATATAAAAGCATTTGTCAATCCAGAAAATTAATCTCTTTAAGTGGAGGCTTATTTCTTTTGTGTTTCTATTTACTATAGGAGCATGTAAAATGTACTCTCAAGATTGCAACCCTAAATCATTTCCATTCAAAAATGGGGAACAAATAGACTATGATATATTCTACAATATGGGGAAATTATGGGTTCCCGCAGGAAAGGTTAGGTTTTCTGTGAAAGATTCTATTTTTAAAGGTCAAGATTGTTTTTATTTTAACGGAAAAGGCAAATCTTTAAAAAGCTATGACTGGTTCTTTAAAGTCAGAGATATTTATTCTTCGATAGTCACTAAAAGCAATTTTAAACCAAAAAAATTTACTCGAAATGTAGCTGAGGGAGAATTTAAACTATACTATGACTACACCTTTGACTCGGCTAATGAAAAAGCAAAAGTAATTGAAGATAAAAAGGATAATTCAAAATTTTCAATTATTGATTTCCCGAATTGCACATATGATGTGATGACTTCTGTTTATTATGCTAGAACATTAGACTATACCAATCTTAACATTAACGATACAATTCCAATTAGCATGATGGTTGATAAAGAAATATACGATTCTTTATTCATGAGGTATCTTGGAAAAGAAATCATTAAAGATCAATACGGTAAAAAGTATCACTGTTTAATAATAAGCCCCTTATTAATTGAAGGGACATTGTTTAAAGAAGGTGAATTCATGAAAATATACATCACAGACGACCTAAATAGGGTACCCATCTACATAGAAGCTGAAATTTTGATTGGATCTGTCAAAGGATATGTAAAGTCAATTAAAAACATAAAACATCCTCTAAATACGATTGATTAGCTTTCTTCTCTTAAGTTCTTTACTAATTAAAGAGAGCTCTCTACTAGTTTGACCTGCAACAGATGTGTTTTCTTGAGCTCTTCTTAATAAATAAGGCATTACTTCCTTTATTGGACCATAAGGAACGTATTTAGCAACATTATAAGACTCTTTAGAAAGATTAAAGCTAATATGGTCACTCATGCCTAATAACTGAGCAAAATAAATTCTAGAATCATTTTCATCAATATTATTAACTCTCATTAAATCAATTAAATAAAGACAACTTTTTTCATTGTGTGTTCCCAAACAAATAGATAAATCGTTTAAATTGTTAATACAGAAATCAATACCTTTATTAAAATCATTATCAGTACTTAATTTATCTTTCTGAATAGGATCTTTATAATTCATTTTAATAGCCATAGCTCGTTCCTTTTCCATATAGGCTCCTCTAACCAATTTAATCCCAATCTTAAATTTATCTGCTTTACACTTAGCATGTAAATCATTCAAATAACCTAAACGATCCCATCTGTAAAATTGTATTGTAGTATAAACAATCACATTTTTTTGATTGTAAAGCTTCATCATTTGTTCAGCAACTCTATCAATAGAGCCTTGAAACCAGCTATCTTCAGCATCAATAAAAATTTTTACATTTTTCTCTACTGCATATGAGCAAATTTGATCAACTCGATCAATAAAATCATTATACTCAAAAAGCTGTGAACTATTTAAATCATCTAAAGAATCATTTGCAGCTTTTAAAATAGAAAAAGATGTGAGGCCAGTTAATTTAAATACAGAAAAGGGAATGTCTAGAGAATTATCAGCTGCATCAATTGTTTTCTTAATCTCTGTAACAGTAGATTGAAAATCATCTTTTAAACCTACTCCTTCAACAGAGTAATCCAAGATAGTACCAACATTGTATTTTGCTAAAAGTTTGATTTTCAACTCGCAATCGTTAACATTTTCACCACCACAAAATTGATCGAAAATTGTTTTCTTAATTACTGTCCTTATAGGTAAGTTTACTTTTAATGCAAAATTGGTAAATATGCCACCAAGATTTACCAAAAAATGGTTCCCCATTAACTTAAAAAGTTGATATGCCCTTTTAAGCTGATAATTTGATTTGTATTCGAAGGCTATTTTAGTATTGTTGAAATCCAATTTTTCACTATTATATTATCTGAAATCAAAAATATCAATATTTGATTGATATTCTATTTATGTATAAATAATCTAAAAAACTTTTCAATTATTCTATTAAAATCTGATGATACTTTAAGAAAATATGCTGCTGGAATAAAAATTAAGGCAACAACCAATGATTTCACAATAATTTCCAAATAATTCACAAATTCAAAACTAAAAATATCGACAATAAGCAAAATTGAAACAGCAACACCCAAAATAAGAATTGTATTTAACGAAAAAGGTTGCAATTTGTACTTTATAAATAGAAATATAAACGAAACAAAGTTGAATAAAAAAACAGAAAGAGCAGTAGCTAAAGCTGCACCTTCAATTCCAATATTATTAGGTAAAGACTCAAAATATGGTATGAAAAATAAATTTGAGAAAAATGTAATAATAGCTAACAAAAATGTGAAATAAGTTCCAAACAAATAATATTTAGAGAGAATAATAATTTTACCATTAACTCCTGACGCAATGTTGATTATTTTCCCTAATGCTAAGAAAAGAAAAACCCATTTACCTTCAGAATAATCTTTTCCAGTAATAATTAACAAATCATCTATATTAACCCAAATACCCAAAAAGATTAACAGCCCAACAACCAATTGATTGATTGATGATTTTTTGTATAAATCACTAATTAAATTAATGTCATTATCATTCCAAGCTTTTGAAATAACAGTACTAGCAATATTTGCTAAAGCTCTAGCTGGCATCTCTAATAATGTCGCCATGTAAGATGCAATTGTATAAATAGTAACATAATACAAGCCAACATTAAAGTCTTTAACATCTCCTAAAACAATAACACCACCAAGTAATGATCCAATCATTACTACATCAATACGGTTAGTTAAATTACTGGCTAAACTAGTAAGAGTGTTTGCAAACCCATATTTAAGAATACTTCGCTTATTTAGATCATTAAACTTAAGTCTAAAACTAAACTTATTTTGTTTTGCAATTTGAAAAAACAAAACAACTGATGCTATTACATAAGAGAATACAAAAAAGATCATAAACTCATAAAAATCAATTAATTCAAAACTGTAAATAATTAGTATTATAGTGGTTAATATTTTTAATAATATCTCATTTATAAATTGGGGGAAAACAGATTGAAAATTTGCATGTAAAATTCCATTGAAATAGTTAATTAGTATCTGAAAAAAAATTAGAGGAATTAAAAAATTAAAATATTCAATAAACAATTTTGAATTATCACTATATAAAAATTCAAATAAGGGTTTACCAAAAATAAGAGATAGTAAAACAATTAAAAAACCGACAATGCCTACCAAAAAAATAAAACTCGCAACTCCATTATAACCACCTTTACCATCATTATTAATTGGAATAAATTTAATTAACATAGTTCCCCCACCTAAAGATGCCAGTTGAGAAAGCAGAATTGTAAAAGTGATTAATAAACGAGTTAATCCAATTTCTTCATCAGGTAATATAATGGGATAAAGAAGCATTAAATTAATTGCACCTAAAAGGGCCCCTATAAAAATAATTATAGAATTTGATAATGTTTGTTTGGCTACAATTCCCATTTTAAACTAAACTATTTAGAATGTCAACAAGTTTTTCTGTTAATGATTCTCTAGAATAACTATTAATAGATGCTTTATATTCTTTTTTCTTATAAAAAAGTTGAAGTATTTCTTGTTTAATATTTACAACATCATCATAAGCACAAGTTATACCAGCATTACATTTTATAACAATTTTAGAAACATCACCATCTGTTGGACCAATTATTAATGTAGGACGACCAGATGCCATATACTCAAAAACCTTACCTGTGACAATTCCTTTAGCATTAGGAGTTTGATTTATCATCAATAATAAAACATGAGATTTCATTTGTTCTTTAATAACTAAATCATGAGCTAAATAAGGAATATGATTAACGTAAGAATTTAATTCATATTTTTCTAAACTTTCGAAAACAGAAAAGTCAACTTTTCCTATAAGTTTTAATTCAAATGAATTTGAAAAAGATTCATCTTCTTTTATCAGCTCAGAAATAGCCATCCAAAATGAATCTATATTTCTTGAAGGTGTAAATGAACCAATATGAGCAATTGTAAATTTATCATCTAAACTAATTGTATCTTGCTTTATATCATTTAAATCATATCCGTTTTCAACAACCTCAACTTTCTTAGCTCCTAATTCTCTTAACTCTGAAGCAAGTGTTTCACCAATAGTTAAAGTAACATTAGCATTCTCAAGCACAGATTTTTCCAACTTTTTATGTTTACTATCTGCCCATTTGGTCAATAATAAATCATTGTAAAAATCAATATTCGTCCAGGGATCTCTAAAATCAGCAATCCATGGAATTTTATATGTAGAAGCTAAGTCTTTAGCTATTAAATGAGTAGAATGTGGTGGTCCTGAAGATATAATCACATCTACATTGTTTTCTTGAATGTATGTTTTTAACAATTTAATTGATGGCTTAATCCAATATTTTCTAGCATCAGGAATAAAAAAATTACCCCTAATCCAAACGCTTAGCTTTTCAAAAAAAACCGATTTCTTTTTCTCAGAAAGAAAGCCACTATTTATTTTATCATTTTTTTTTCTTCCAGTAAGTTTTTTATAAAAACCATAAGGCTCCCATATGGGACTTTTTATAACTTCAATTCCTTTAGGAACATCATTATGTAAACCTTCATCCAAAACTGGATATTCACCATTTTTAACTGTGAAAATAACAGGATTCCAATTGTGTTTTGGAAGATACTTAACGAATTTTAACCAACGCTGTACACCAGCACCTCCAGAAGGTGGCCAGTAATATGTTAAGATTAAAACAGTTTTTTTATTCATCTTTTCGTTTAAAAACTGATAGATAGATAAATCCAAAGAATAATAACAAGATTGAAAAAGAAGAAGCTATAGAAACAAGAGATAATGTTTTAAATGATTCAAGATCATAATACAGTTCAATAGTTTTAGTTCCACCAGGAATTTTCACCCCTCTTAAAGTATAATTAACCCTATTTATTTCTGTTTCATTACCATCTACCTTGGCTTTCCAACCAAGTGGATAATATATTTCAGACAATACTACATAAAAATCATCTGTTGACATTTCATCTTCAATGCCTTTAATATCGTATAAAATTCTATTCGCTCTATAATCAGTTATTTCAACAGTAAATGAACTATCGTATTCATACAAACCAACAATGTTTTTATTAAACTCATAAGAGGAGTCAGTTATTGCAGACCTAGATGGGTCAAGATTTTTAAGCGCATTGAATTCATCATTTGGAGATTCGTATCCTTTGACCTTATTAACAAACCAAGCATTTCCAAGTCTATTTTCATTAATTAATCCAGGGATTTTTGATTGTTGATCTCTATCCATAGAATAAACCTCAGAAATAGATTTCACAAATGGACCGCCAGCTGTAGGGTTTAAAATTATGTATTTTGTATTAAGCATATTTAACAACGGAATTGAACTAGTATTAAATTGACTAGCTTTCTGAATTTCATTTTGTAAAAGTGTATCTATTAAATCTTGATATCTTTGAATTTTAGCAGAATGATATCCACCTAAAGATTTATGAAAGTAAGAAGTTGATGTCTCTTGAAAAATACCACTTGGAATATTTAAAACTCTATAATTTGTCAATCTATTTAATTTCCCAAAAGTAATTCTATCAATTTCACGCTGCTCTAGAAACTCTTCGCTAAGATTAGATTTTTGAGTTAAAATTTCATTTATAGTTGCACCTAAATTAGGATTTATAGAAATCTCATTAGAAAAAATTGCACGATCAGCCGGGGAGGCAATTAATGGCATTAATTTCTCATTTTCTAATTGCCAATGCTCATAATCTCTATCTATTCCTTCATTATTATTTAAATATTCTTTAGCAATTGGCCACATGTCTATTAAAAATAAAACACCAATTAATCCAAAAAATAAATTTGAAGATAATTTACCATTAAAACATAGAAGAAGGAAGGTAAATGAAAAAGCAATTAAAATAAAAGATCTTCCTGCTGATCGAGATAAAACAGATGCTCTATATTCAGATAAGTCATTTTTAGCTTTTGGCAATAAAGGGATTAATGATTGATCATAATAGGCTAATAATTGCTGTTTAGAAACACCATTTTCTTTTAAAAATTGAGGATTATTAGCTTGACTATCTCTTTGAGAAAACAAAGTTTGAGTGTTAAATTGAGTAGCTAGTTCTCTTTCAGACAGTAAATCAAAAAATGATGAAGGAAATAAAGAAAATGTTAACAAAACACAACCAAAAAAAGCTGATGAGAAAAAAAACATCTTCTTGTTCGAAATTGATGACTTAAATTTCCCTAAAAATGAAAAACTTTCTTCCCACCAAGATTTATTTCTCAAAGCATCATTTAACCATAAAAAAGCAATAGTACAGAATGTTAATTCTAAAATAACTAGTATAATAGTTACCGCTCTTAAGTTCTTATATAAGGGAACGTAATTCCAGAAAACATCAGTAAACCATTCCATATTTTTTCCCCAAGAAAGAAATAGTGCAATTAGAGACATGAAAATAATTGGCCATTTCAATTTATTCTTCCAAAAAATTATTCCAAGAAAAAACAAAAAACACACAATTGCACCTATGTAAACAGGGCCAGATGTTCCTGGTTGATTTCCCCAATATTCATTAACTCCCTGAGTTTGTAAAAAACGTTTTAAATTATCGTATTTATTAACATCCTGAAAGTCTTCATTCTGAGCTAAAGATGCATCACCACCACCTTTAATATTTGGGATTAAAAATGACCATGACTCCCCTTTTCCATAACTCCACATTAATGCTCTTGATTTGTAATTGTCATTAGATTTTTTTTCAATCTGTTGTTCTGAGCTTAATTCTGTTCCAGCCCTCTGAGAAAATTTAGAATATTCGTAAGTCCCATATAAATTAGGGATAGAAGTCGAGATTGCAAAAAGAGATCCAAGAGCTAAAAGACCAATTCTGGTTATTAAACTTTTATATTCTTTTTTAATTATATATCTAATCAATTCATAAATAAAAATCAAACCTAGAAATAAGAAAAGATAATAGGTTACTTGTGGGTGATTTGCACCTATTTGTAAAGCTACAAATAGAGTAAATACTGCTGTACCTAAAAATTTCTTACCTCTTAGAGCCATTAAAAAACCTCCTAAAGCAGGGGCCATATATGCCATTGCCATCGCTTTTGAATTATGTCCTACATCTATAATTATAAAAAAATAGGAACTAAAACCATATGCTATTGCTCCTACAAGAGCTAGCCATGGATTTACTCTTAAGCATATTAGAAAAATAAAAAAACCTAACATGTAAATAAAAAAAACATTTACAGGGTGAGGTAATCCTAATTGCAATGCCGAATTAACATATTTAAGAAGGTTTGATTCGTAAATGACAGAAATCTGAGTAGCTGGCATACCACCAAACATTGAATTAGTCCAAAGAGGTTCAGCATCAAACTCTTCACGAAAATCAACAACTTCATTAGACATTCCCTTATGTTGTTGAATATCTGACTGAAAAACTCTGTAATCATTTAAGGCTGGAGAAAAGTATATTAATGCAATTATTAAAAAGGAGATAACTGCTATTAAATGTGGTAATAAGCTTTTTATATTAATTTTCATTTTCTTTATAATTAATCTTATAAAGATAACAACTCATTCAAACTAATAAATGAGATATTGATATAAAATATAAAAGTATTTATTTAGACAAATAAAGATTCCTTTCAGAATATACTTTCCTGAAAAAAGGATCTTTTAAATCTTTTATAAAACGAATTGCTTCACCAGTAGATTTCATTTCAGGACCCAATTCTTTATTTACATTAGGAAACTTATCAAAAGAAAAAACAGGTATTTTAATTGCGTATCCATTTCTCTTCGGATTAAAATTAAAATCTGTAACTTTCTTTTTTCCAAGCATTACTTTAGTAGCATAATTAACATAAGGTTCATCATAGGCTTTAGCTATAAAAGGAACTGTTCTAGAAGCTCGTGGATTCGCTTCAATAATATAAACAGTATCATCCTTAATAGCAAATTGAATATTAATTAACCCAACCGTTTCTAAAGCCAAAGCAATTTTGTGAGTATGTTCTTCTATTTGTTGGATAATAAAATCACCTAAATTATAGGGAGGTAAAACAGCAAATGAATCACCTGAATGAATACCGGCAGGTTCAATGTGCTGCATTATACCTATAATATGAACATTTTCACCATCACAAATAGCATCTGCTTCTGCTTCAATTGCACCAGATAAGTAATGATCTAAAAGAATCTTATTATCAGGCATATCTCTCAATATATCAACAACATGATGTTCTAACTCATCTTCATTTATCACAATTTTCATTTTCTGACCACCTAAAACATAACTCGGTCGAACAAGTAGAGGAAAACCTAAGTCTTTTGAAAGCTCTATGGCCTGCTCTGCACTTTCCACAACTCCAAATTTAGGGTATGGAATATTGTTTTCTTTTAACAACTTAGAAAAACTTCCTCTATCTTCTGCTAAATCCAAAGCTTGATATGTAGTTCCAATTACTTTAATTCCATATCTATCTAATTTTTCAGCAAGCTTTAATGCAGTCTGACCACCAAGCTGTACAATAACACCTTCAGGTTTTTCATGAAGAATAATATCGTAAATGTGTTCCCAGAAAACAGGCTCAAAATAAAGCTTATCAGCAGTATCAAAATCGGTAGAAACTGTCTCTGGATTACAATTTATCATAATTGTTTCATAACCAGACTCTTTAGCAGCTAAAACACCATGAACACAACAATAATCAAATTCTATTCCTTGTCCTATCCTATTGGGGCCAGAACCCAATACAATAATTTTAGGCTTTTTTGAAACTACAGATTCGTTTTCTCTTTCAAAAGTAGAATAAAAATAGGGTGTTACTGCTTCGAACTCAGCAGCACATGTATCAACAAGTTTATACACTCTCTTAACGTTTAATTCATGCCTTTTATTAAAGACTTCGCTCTCCAAGCATTTCAACAAATGACCAAGTTGTCTATCAGCATAACCCTTTTGTTTTGCCTCAAATAGAATTTCTTTTGATATACTTGAAATTGAATATTGTGAAATATTATTTTCAGTTTTAATTAAATCTTCAATTTGTCTTAAGAACCAATCGTCTATTCTAGTTTTTTCTTTTATTGTTTTAAAAGGAATTCCTAGTTTAATAGCATCATAAACATGAAAAATTCTATTCCAACTTGGAAACTCTAAACTATTAAGAATTTGATCTTGATTTGTCAACTCTCTTCCATCAGCACCTAAACCATTTCTACCAATCTCCAAAGATTGACAAGCTTTTTGCAATGCTTCTTGAAAAGATCTTCCGATTCCCATTACTTCACCAACAGACTTCATTTGAAGACCTAAAGATTTATCAGAACCTTGAAACTTATTAAAATCCCATCTAGGAATCTTTACAATAACATAATCAAGGGTAGGCTCAAAAAATGCAGATGTTGATTTTGTAATTTGATTTTGTAGCTCATCAAGACTATACCCAATAGCCAATTTAGATGCAATTTTAGCAATAGGATAACCTGTCGCTTTAGAAGCTAGTGCAGAGGACCTACTAACTCTTGGGTTAATTTCAATAGCAATAATATCTTCATTTTCATCATCACTCACAGCAAACTGAACATTACAACCCCCCGAAAAATCACCAATAGAACGCATCATTTGAATTGCCATATTACGCATCTTCTGAAAAGTGGTGTCACTAAGAGTCATAGCAGGGGCAACTGTTATTGAATCACCAGTATGAATACCCATGGGATCTAAATTCTCAATAGAACAAATAATTGTAACATTATCATTTTTATCCCTAAGAAGCTCTAATTCATACTCCTTCCAGCCTAGGACAGCCTTATCTATCATTACTTCATGAATGGGAGATGCGTGTAAACCTCTTGTTAATAGTTTATCAAATTCATTTTCATCATAAACAATTGAAGCTCCAGATCCACCAAGAGTAAATGAAGGTCTTATACATAAAGGGAATCCATATTCCTGTGCAATTTCTTTACCTTCTAAAAAAGATTTAGCAATAGATTGTGGAGCCATAGGAACTCCTATTTCATCCATAAGTTTTCTAAACTTTTGCCTATCTTCTGTTATTTCAATAGCACTGATATCAACTCCAATAATTTCAACATTATTATCTTTCCAAATACCTAATTCATCACACTCAATACACAAGTTAAGTGCAGTTTGACCTCCCATAGTTGGAAGAACAGCATCAATTTTATGTTTTAACAAAATTTCACTTATAGATTCTGATTCAAGAGGTAATAAATAAACATTATCAGCTACAACTTTATCTGTCATAATTGTAGCAGGATTGGAGTTAATAAGAGTAACTTCAATACCTTCTTCTCTTAAAGATCTAGAAGCTTGAGATCCAGAATAATCAAATTCACAAGCTTGACCTATTACTATTGGACCGCTTCCAATAATTAATACTGATTTTATAGAATTATCTTTTGGCATAAAGAATTTATTTGCGAAAGTAATATTTGATAATATTAAAAATAAATATTAATGATATTTATTTATTAAAGATTTCAACAATTAAAAAAATTGCAAAAAAAAACCTCCTAATAAATTAGGAGGTTTTAAAAGTGGCAACGACATACTCTTCCAGGTATTACCCTAGTACCATCTGCGCTGATAGGCTTAACTGCTCTGTTCGAAATGGGAAGAGGTGGACCCTATCGCAATAGTCACCGAAAATTTTTAATGAAATTAACATATTATATATTGACCAAAAAGTTCAAAACAAACTGCAACTATTCAAAGCTTACAGGTAATTAGTACTACTCGGCTTTGTCATCACTGACTTTACACCTGTAGCCTATCAACGTCATCATCTTTGACGACCTTTAAAAGAAATCTCATCTTGAGAAGAGTTTCGCGCTTAGATGCTTTCAGCGCTTATCTCAACCGAACATAGCTACCCTGCGATGCAGCTAGCGCCACAACAGGTTCACCAGAGGTTCGTCCAACCCGGTCCTCTCGTACTAGGGTCAGGTTCCCTCAAATTTCTAACGCCCACAACAGATAGGGACCGAACTGTCTCGCGACGTTCTGAACCCAGCTCGCGTGCCACTTTAATGGGCGAACAGCCCAACCCTTGGGACCTTCTCCAGCCCCAGGATGTGACGAGCCGACATCGAGGTGCCAAACCACTCCGTCGATGTGAGCTCTTGGGAGTGATCAGCCTGTTATCCCCGGCGTACCTTTTATCCTTTGAGCGATGGCCCTTCCATGCGGAACCACCGGATCACTATGCTCTACTTTCGTACCTGCTCGACTTGTCGGTCTCACAGTCAAGCACCCTTGTGCCATTACACTCTACGTACGGTTACCAAGCGTACTGAGGGTACCTTTAGAAGCCTCCGTTACTCTTTTGGAGGCGACCACCCCAGTCAAACTACCCACCACACACTGTTCTCTTGTGGAGTTAGATATCGAATAATTGAAGGGTGGTATTTCAAGATTGACTCCACAACCCCTAGCGAGGCCGCTTCAATGTCTCCCACCTATCCTACACGTCAATTATCCAATACCAATGTGAAGCTATAGTAAAGGTGCACGGGGTCTTTCCGTCCCGTTGCGGGTACTCGGCATCTTCACCGAGATTACAATTTCACCGAGCTCGTGGCTGAGACAGTGCCCAGATCGTTACACCATTCGTGCAGGTCGGAACTTACCCGACAAGGAATTTCGCTACCTTAGGACCGTTATAGTTACGGCCGCCGTTTACCGGGGCTTCAATTCAGACCTTCGCATAAATGCTAAGCCCTCCTCTTAACCTTCCGGCACCGGGCAGGTGTCAGGCCTTATACATCATCTTTCGATTTAGCAAAGCCATGTGTTTTTGATAAACAGTCGCCTGGGCCTATTCACTGCGGCTTACAAATGTAAGCGTCCTTTCTCCCGAAGTTACAGGACCATTTTGCCTAGTTCCTTAGCCACGGATCACTCGAGCACCTTAGAATTCTCATCTTGACTACCTGTGTCGGTTTACGGTACGAGTAGTTTTAACCTGAAGCTTAGAGGTTTTTCTTGGGAGCATGATTAGGATACTTCCGTCACCAGAAGGATCAGTTATCACTCGAATTTCAGCAGAATTGCGGATTTGCCTACAAATCTATACCTACATTCTTAGACGTGCTATTCTGTCAGCACGCGTATCTTTCACTTCTCCGTCATCTCATCGCAGTTAAAACTAGTACAGGAATATTAACCTGTTGTCCATCGACTACCCCATTTGGGTTCGCCTTAGGTCCCGACTAACCCCCAGCTGATTAGCATGGCTGGGGAAACCTTAGTCTATTGGTGAGCGGGTTTCTCGCCCGCTTTATCGTTACTTATGCCTACATTTTCTTTTCTAAGATCTCCAATTCTTCTTACCGAAAAATCTTCAATGATCTTAGAATGCTCCCCTACCGATCTTTCGATCTCATAGCTTCGGTGATATACTTATGCCCGATTATTATCCACGCCCAATCGCTCGACTAGTGAGCTGTTACGCACTCTTTAAATGAATGGCTGCTTCCAAGCCAACATCCTAGCTGTCAAAGCAATTAGACTTCGTTTGGTCAACTTAGTATATACTTGGGGACCTTAGCTGATGATCTGGGTTCTTTCCCTCTCGGACATGGACCTTAGCACCCATGCCCTCACTCCCGAGTATATTTCATAGCATTCGGAGTTTGTCAGGGGTTGGTAGGCGGTGAAGCCCCCTAGCCCTATCAGTAGCTCTACCTCTATGAAACTCAACCTCGAGGCTGCACCTAAATGCATTTCGGGGAGTACGAGCTATTTCCCGGTTTGATTGGCCTTTCACCCCTACCCACAACTCATCCAAAGACTTTTCAACGTCTACTGGTTCGGTCCTCCATTCCGTGTTACCGGAACTTCAACCTGGTCATGGGTAGATCACCGGGTTTCGCGTCTACCGCCTCTAACTAAACGCCCTATTCAGACTTGCTTTCGCTTCGGCTGCATCGATAATCGATTTAACCTTGCTAGAAACGAGTAACTCGTAGGCTCATTATGCAAAAGGCACGCAGTCACCCCGAAGGGCTCCTACAGCTTGTAAGCGTATGGTTTCAGGTACTATTTCACTCCCTTGTTCAGGGTACTTTTCACCTTTCCCTCACGGTACTAGTTCACTATCGGTCTCTCAGTAGTATTTAGCCTTACCAGATGGTCCTGGCAGATTCAGACAGGATTTCACGTGTCCCGCCCTACTCAGGATACTACTAGGTAATTAAATTATTTCATGTACGGGATTATCACCCTCTATGATTAAACTTTCCAGTTTATTCCATTATAATATAATATTCCATATTGTAGTCCTACAACCCCAATATTGCCGAAACAATATTGGTTTGGGCTATTCCCGTTTCGCTCGCCGCTACTAAGGGAATCACTATTTGTTTTCTTTTCCTCCGGTTACTTAGATGTTTCAGTTCACCGGGTTAGCTTCTCTAAAGATGACTGGTCTTCAACCAGCCGGGTTTCCCCATTCGGAAATCTACGAATCAAAGGATATTTGCTCCTCCTCGTAGCTTATCGCAGCTTATTACGTCCTTCATCGCCTCTGAGAGCCAAGGCATCCGCCATACGCTCTTAATAGCTTTTAAATAAGTAACAATTTGTTTTGTACTTTATTTGATCAATATATAACATGTCAAAGAACTTAATCCCAAAAAGGATAGTGGAGAATATCGGAGTCGAACCGATGACCTCCTGCGTGCAAGGCAGGCGCTCTAGCCAGCTGAGCTAATCCCCCATAGCTTAAGTAGTCCCTCGCAGATTTGAACTGCGGACCTCTACATTATCAGTGTAGCGCTCTAACCAACTGAGCTAAGGGACTATAATTAGCCCTCGCATTCAGTTGAAGCACTGAGCTAATGGGAAAATATTGAGGGAAGAAGACTAACATAATAAAAAATTGTTTCTCTAGAAAGGAGGTGTTCCAGCCACACCTTCCGGTACGGCTACCTTGTTACGACTTAGCCCCAGTCACCAGTTTTACCCTAGGCAGCTCCTTTATGGTTACCGACTTCAGGTACTCCCAGCTTCCATGGCTTGACGGGCGGTGTGTACAAGGCCCGGGAACGTATTCACCGCGCCATGGCTGATGCGCGATTACTAGCGATTCCAGCTTCATAGAGTCGAGTTTCAGACTCCAATCCGAACTGAGATAGGTTTTAGAGATTAGCTCCTTGTCGCCAAGTGGCTGCCCTTTGTACCTACCATTGTAGCACGTGTGTAGCCCAGGACGTAAGGGCCGTGATGATTTGACGTCATCCCCACCTTCCTCACAGCTTGCGCTGGCAGTTTTCTTAGAGTCCCCGGCCGAACCGCTGGCAACTAAGAATAGGGGTTGCGCTCGTTACGGGACTTAACCCAACACCTCACGGCACGAGCTGACGACAACCATGCAGCACCTTGCACATTGTCCGAAGAAGGATTGGTTTCCCAATCTGTCATTGTGCATTTAAGTCCTGGTAAGGTTCCTCGCGTATCATCGAATTAAACCACATGCTCCACCGCTTGTGCGGGCCCCCGTCAATTCCTTTGAGTTTCAACCTTGCGATCGTACTCCCCAGGTGGATTACTTATCACTTTCGCTTAGCCACTGACAGTGTATCGCCAATAGCGAGTAATCATCGTTTACAGCGTGGACTACCAGGGTATCTAATCCTGTTCGCTCCCCACGCTTTCGTCCCTTAGTGTCAATACTGACTTAGTAAGCTGCCTTCGCTATCGGTGTTCTATGACATATCTAAGCATTTCACCGCTACATGTCATATTCCGCCTACTTCAATCAGATTCAAGAAATTCAGTATCAATGGCAATTCCACAGTTGAGCTGTGGGCTTTCACCACTGACTTAAATTTCCACCTACGGACCCTTTAAACCCAATAAATCCGGATAACGCTTGCACCCTCCGTATTACCGCGGCTGCTGGCACGGAGTTAGCCGGTGCTTATTCGTATAGTACCGTCAGACTTCTACACGTAGAAGCGTTTCTTCCTATACAAAAGAAGTTTACAACCCGTAGGGCCGTCATCCTTCACGCGGCATGGCTGGTTCAGACTTTCGTCCATTGACCAATATTCCTCACTGCTGCCTCCCGTAGGAGTCTGGTCCGTGTCTCAGTACCAGTGTGGGGGATCATCCTCTCAGAACCCCTAAACATCGTAGTCTTGGTGAGCCATTACCTCACCAACAAACTAATGTTACGCATGCCCATCTTTAACCGCAAAACTTTAAATATCAAAACATGCGAATTGATATTATTATGAGGTATTAATCCAAATTTCTCTGGGCTATTCCTCAGTTAAAGGTAGGTTGCATACGCGTTACGCACCCGTTCGCCACTCGTCAGCAAAAAGCAAGCTTTTTCTGTTACCGTTCGACTTGCATGTGTTAAGCCTGCCGCTAGCGTTCATCCTGAGCCAGGATCAAACTCTCCATTGTAATTATAACTTTAAGTTTTGTTGAAAACAAATTTTTCAAGATGCTAGTCTTTTTTTCTTCCTTCAATAAGTCAAAGAACTGTATGTTCTAATATTGTAATTCTAATTAATTTCTTTCCTAAAAAAACCTCTTTTGGTTTTCGTTGGGCGGGCAAAGGTAATTACTTTTGTTAATCCCGCAAGTTTTTTTTAAAAAAATTCAAAATAAATTTAACCGTTGTCAAACCTCTTATTTTTTGAATGGGTTGCAAATTTAATACGTTTTTTAAACATACAAATAAAATCTACCATTTTTTTTAAAAAAATATTTAAAGAACCTTCGCTAATTGTCTTAAGCGGTTGCAAATGTAATAGCGTTTATTTAAGTACCAAACTTTTACCAAGAAAAAAAAGAAACTTTTTTCAACAAAATTCATAACCACTTAAAAATCAGTCACTATGGATTTGTTTTTTTTACAGGAATAATCAAGCCATTAGATAATTTTGAAGAACTATTAATGAAATTAACAATATAACTTGCCATTTCTAATGCAGTAATTTCAGCTTTAAATCCAGGAAATGCCTTATTCAACATATCAGTTTGAACAGCACCAAGAGCCAAACAATTAATTTTAATGTCGAATTGATCTAATTCAACTGCTAAACATTCGGTTAAAATACTTATAGCCCCTTTACTTGAACTATATATAGATAATCCTGGAAACTTCGAACTCCCTTGAACACCACCAATACTACCAATATTTACAATTTGCCCTTTAGCATTAGAAAGCTTAGCTATAGATAGCTGAATCATATTAATAACTCCGTAAAAATTTACATCCATCATTTCTCTATAATCTTCCTTAGACAATTCAATAAAAGGTTTATTAGCAAGAAAACCAGCATTATTAATAAGAACATCAATTCCTAAGGAATCAATTAAAGAATCAAAAAACTGTTGCTTAATTTGAGTAATATCAGCAGAGATAGGAAATAGATTTTCAGCATACTGATTTTGTTGTTTCATTTCATTTAGTAGAGAAACATCTCTTGAAATAGCGTAAACCTTATGATTGACTGCTAGTAGCTTTACCAATTCAAGACCAATACCTTTTGAACAACCTGTTATAATTATATTCATTATTCGACAACAATCTTTTTAAAAGATGAGAAATTATCTGTTGTTAATTTCAAGGAATAAATTCCTTTAGATAAATTTGACACATCTAAAACAAACGAATTGGAAGAAAATATATTAGTTTGACTAAAAATCTTCTTTCCCCTAAGATCATATAATTCAAGATTTACATTTTCAGAGCTATTAGCATTTACCAATTTAAAATTTATAAAGTCTTTAGTAGGATTAGGAAAAACATCAACCTGAATGGAATTATATAAACCTATTGCTGTATTTTCGATACAAAAGCTATGTGACGTTCCATCTCCAAAATCAGGATCTCCCATTTGAACATAAGTTTGAGTAGCCCACTGATCAGTAATATTATAATCACCGTCTACATCACAGTTACTCCACTGTGACCCACTCATACCATCACCATAATCATCATTAACATTAAAATCATAACAACCATTTGAAAGACAAATTTTTTCAGTAATTGCATATCCAGTTGGAGCATTATCTGAATAGCTCCCCACAGCAACAGAACTAATGACAGATGAATTCGATTGATCAACTATCTCCCAAGACACTTCACTCCCCCAACAATCAAAAGTTAAATTTAAATTAACTTGAGCTGTACCAGGGTAAGATTCAAAACTACTTGAAGCTTGGTCATTATTTGAATTCCCATCTGTCTGACCTGAAGGATTAGAAATCGAAACATTAAAAACATGAGCACCTGAAGACCAAACTGACATAGAATTAAGGCTTAAGGTTTGTGAAGAACCTGTACTTAAATTACCAGTCCAATTGTAAGTTACATCTGAACCACCATCTACATTATAAGTTATTGTAGCTGATGTTAAATTTACCGATCCATTGTTCTTGATTATAATAGACGGATTAATATAGTTAGAGCAATAAGAACCAGATGGTTCAGAAACAGATGAAATAGAAGCATCATAAGCTATAGCAGGTTGATTAGGATCATACCCATCCAATGATGTAACACCTGTGTTTTGAGGATCCAACCAATTTTGAAGTCTTTGAGATGCTGATGAAGAGCCATTGCCATCCCAAGACATTGAAAATTTACCATAATAGTCATTAACACTATTACCACAAGATGCTTGACCACCATGAAGCTGACCTACAAGATGAAAATTTTCATTCCAAAGCCCAGAACCTGAAGAACCGCCTTCTGTAGTTGTTAAACGTTCCCAAAGCTCTATTCTCCATTCAGAATTAGAAACAGAAGAAAGACCATTTGAAGATTGAAGAACATCGTCATCAAAAGATATTTTTTTAACATCACCAGAAGGATGATGAATTCCAACTGCTGACTGAGGGATGTTTCCTGAATTATCCCAACCAGCATAATAGATAGAATAAGAAGCTGGAGGTGTAGTATTTAATTCAACTAAACCAAAGTCTGAATCAGCTTTTGAGGCTCTAAAAGTTGACCCATTAATGGAATTTCCAGAACTTGATTGACTATTTGCAGAAGTTTGAGAACCACAGACAGGACTATCATAATTGAATTTAAAAACAGCACTACCCATTCCAGTTGGACCACAATGATTAGCGGTCAAAAAATAAGGTGTACCATCCTGTTGGGTATTGTTAACAAGTGTCCCTGTACAAAGACCGCCACCTGCTAAAATCCTTGCCACTGACTTTATTTCATTTGACCAAGGTTGACCATCAGGACAAATAACATCCATGTTACAAGCTCCTGATTCATTAACCTTTACAGGATACCATCCGTTAATATCTCTATAACCATGAACAACCATACCAATTAACAATCTAGAAGCTTGATTAATTGACTTTGGCTCAAAGTATTCTACAATAATTTCATCTCCCTTTACTAAATCTGTTCCAAGAAGATTATTTTCATTGTTGTTTAAATGATTATATGATCCTAAAACCATAGAATAATCAGCATTATATAAATGTAAATGACCACCATTTGGAATGTAAAAGTCGTTAAAAACTAAATTAATAGATAAGGCACCTGTAGAAATTAATTTTATTCTCCATATTCTATCTCCGTTAGGAAGATCATCCCAAATTCCTGAGTTTTGAAGACTGTAATTAACTATAAACTCATGTCCAAATCTATAAGGACCAATTTTGTTTGTATGATTGTATTGATCTTCTGAAAGTTGAGTTGCCAAGTCAAATGAGGGCATTAAATGGGTGTCGAAATTATCCTTTAATTCATTTTTAAGCTTAAAAGATACTGGGCCACCGACATTATAGACTTGGGCATTTAAATTGGTAGTTATAAAAACAAGTGCAATAACAAGAGAGAAGTAAATTTTATTCATATAATATTTATTATCAATTCTAAGATAATAAAATATAGATACGGTTGCCTTGTTGTGTAATAAATTAAGAGAACTTAATCAAAGTTTAAAACAACTTTGGCACTTGCTGGATGAGCTTGACAAGCTAAAACAAATCCATCTTCGACTTCTTTATCACTTAAAGCATAGTTAGCATCCATGTTCACTTTTCCTGACTCTACTTTTGCTTTACATGTGCAACAAACTGCCCCTTTACAAGAAAAAGGAACATCTACATCATTTTCCATTGCAGCATCTAAAATAGAATCACCATTAGAAGATAATTCAAAATCTACCTCTTCATCATCACAAATAACAGTTACCATAGACTTACCATCAAAGTCTTCATCTAATTCAGCTTTATTTGTTTCAGAATTCATCAAAACAGGAGTTGTAAATAATTCAAAATGAATTCTTTCTTCTTTCACATCAAATTCTTTTAAAGAATTACTAACATCAAGAATCATTTGTTCAGGGCCACATAAATAAAATGCATCGGCTTTTAAACAATCTAAATTTTCTCTCATTAGAGTATTAACTTTTTCTGCATCTATCCTACCACTATATAATGAAGATGCATTTTGGTCCCTACTATATATATAGGCAAGCTTAAATTGTGGAGATTCTATTGAATCTAACTTAGATTTAAAAATAGTATGCTCTGAATTTTTATTTCCGTAAAAAAGAAAAAATCTACTTGATGGCTCAAAACTTAAAACTGAACTTATCATAGACATAACAGGTGTAATACCTGAGCCTGCAGCAAATGCCACATATGTTTTAGAATTATCTTCACTAGTATTTAAAATGAAATTACCCTGAGGAGGCATTACGTTTACCAAATCACCCGAAGATAAATTTTCATTTACGTAGGTAGAAACCAAACCATTTTCAACTCTTTTAACAGCAACACGAATGTCTTCATTTGAAAAAGGGGATGAACAAATAGAATAAGATCTCCTTTCTTCATTACCATTAATGACAAAGCTCAATGTTAAGTATTGTCCAGGCAAGTATTTAAAGTCAGTTTTTTGTTCTTCATTTAATTTAAAAGCAACAGAAACAGTATCTGGTGTTTCTTTTTTAATATCTGATATTGTTAATTTATGAAACTGACTCATGTTTTTTTTATTAGGTTTGAATTGTAAAAATCATTTTTATTTAAATTCAATCTTTAATTGTTGAATTTATTTTTCTGCAAATATTCTAAAAAAATAGCCATGAATAAAGAATTTAAAAACATTATTTTTTCAATCGAAAATGAAGTAGCTAAAATTAGCCTCAATAGACCTGAGGTATTAAATAGCTTTAATTACCAAATGGCAGATGAAGTAATAATGGCTTTTATGCATTGTAATGAAAATAACAAAATAAGAGCAATAATTTTAACTGGAGAAGGCAGAGCTTTTTGTGCTGGTCAAGATTTGGAAGAAGCAACAGGTGAAAATGCACCAAGTATTGACAAAATAATAGCCCATACATATAACCCTATTTTAACAGCTATAAGAAGTATTGAAAAACCAGTTATTTGTGCTGTTAACGGAGTTGCTGCTGGAGCTGGTGCTAATCTCGCTATTGCTTGTGATATCACAATAGCAAATGAATCTTCAAAATTTATTCAATCATTTACAACAATTGGCTTAATTCCCGATAGCGGGGGCACTTTTTTCCTTCCAAGGTTAATTGGTCACCAAAAAGCATCAATGCTAATGTTTTCAGGTGACAAAATTTCTGCAAAAGAAGCTGAAGACATGGGTTTAATTTACAAATGTGTTTCAGAAAACGAGCTCCAAATTGTAGCTAGTGACATTGCAAATAAACTAGCTAAAAGACCTACTAAAAGTATCGGCTTAACTAAAAAACTATTAAACAGTTCTTTTTCGAATAATTTAAATTCTCAGCTTGATTTGGAAAAAGAATATCAAGCAATTTCTGCTCAAACTAACGACCACATTGAAGGCATTAAAGCTTTTTTTGAAAAAAGAAAACCAAACTACAAAGGCAATTAATTATTTTGACAATCGCTCGTTATATAAAAGATACCCAAAATTCAACATAAAACTCCAAGGGTTTTCTCTTGATTTAATATAGTTTGTAGTTGCTGAAACAGGACCAATAGGAGTTTCAAAAACAAAAGTAGCTGTACTTATAAAATTTCTATTTTTAAAAGGCTTAGATATATCATAATAAGGCAAATTATAGCTACTAGAATTAATTTTAGTGTAATGCTGAAGCACATATCCTTCAAGTCTCAAACTAATATTTTCTTTAAAATGAAAAATATTTTTTATACCAACAGATGACATATCATGCCCATTATGTTCTGGAAGATACAAAGCTCTGGTTTCAAGAATTGGCTGAAAAGAAGGAGATGAAATAATTGTTGCAGTATAATTATCTAGGAACCCAGACACCCACATCCATTGGACTTCTGCATGTAAACCCAAAGTGTAATTCTTAAATAATTTTAAATACTTTTCAAATTTACTGTGTAACATATACCATTGATGATATTGATTTTCAGTTTCGGTAGTTAATGGTGATGTACTACCAGGAATAGTATTTTCATATAAATTAGCATGTTTTGCTTTTAGAATAAAATACATTCCTTCGTTAGCAAATTGTTTTTTATTTAAAGAGCTCTCTTCGTAGTAAATAGAACTAACGTTCATAAACAATTGAGTTGCATCTGCAGTATCGGAAGGTGAGAAATTTTCTGTTTGATAATATTGCATATCATAATTTCCAATTTTATGTTTGACACCAATTTTACCTCTGTTAAAAACAGGGAATTCTAATAATAACCCACCAAAGTTTTCATATTCAACAATGAATGAAGGTCTGACATCTTCAAAAAAAGTTGAAAAGCTCCTGAAATAATCCCACCGATTAAGAACTCCAAATAATTTCATTCTAAACCTTATAGGCAAATAAGTATCTGCTTCAATTGCACCATAAAGAGAGCCATAAAATTTTCCAAAATAAGAATTTGCTTCTAAACCTAAAGCAAACTCCCCTAACCTTAAATATTTCAAACTAATAAAGCCCGTATTAATTGGCTTTGAAGAAAAAACACCTCCAAACTGAGCTGAAAATGGTTTTTGTGGATTGATTCTTAAAGACATGTCGTATTTACCTGAAACAGTGTCCTTATTCAATAAAGGGTATAAAAATGAAACACGCTCATCCTCCATCAACCTGAAATACCTAAACTTTAACTTTTCTAAATTAATTTGTTCTCCTTTTTTCAAAATAGCTTTTCTTGCAAAAAGCTCCTTCTTACCTATTAATCCTTCAATTTCTACTTTTTGAATAATAACATCATCTAACTCTTTTTTAAAATGTGCTCTTTTTATTTCTAACTCATTTTTATGAACCCTTCTGTTAATCAGATTAGATATTGAATCCATTAATAATTGAGTTGCCTCATAACCCTTTTGAATAGCCATTTCAGAATTGGCAAAATCAAACAATCCAATTTGAAACTGAGGTGTTATGATAATTCCATTTTCACATGGAATAGACAAATCATCTCTATTTATAACCATTGCCTTTATCTGACTAATTACATCATCTTGATCTGGAACTTGAATAGTATCTGAAAAATTTACTCCTATAATAACATCTGGCATGAATTCACTGTACATGACTTCGGATGGGAAATTATTGTACAACCCACCGTCAAACATTAATTTTCCATCAACAAAAATTGGCTTTAGATATCCTGGGTATGTTACAGAGGCCCTTACAGCTTGACTCAAATGTCCATCTTTGAAAACATGCTCCTTTTTAAGAACAATATCTGATGCTACACACCTAAAAGGAACAAAAAGGTTGTCGAAATCATAATTTATTTTTGATGAAATGGCTGAGTAGTTTTCAAAAAAACTAAAATCAAGCATTGAAGAATTAGTGAAATTTGTGGGCAAACTTTTATTGAGATCAAATTCTTTAGAGAAACGCAATTGAATCCAAGATGAATTTTCAATGGGCTTTTTAAAAAAGTATTTATACTTTCTTTCGATAATCCCAGAAGACATTCTTGCAAAAGATTCATTTTGAACAACTGCTTCCATTTGTTCAGGAGAATAACCTGAGCAGTACATACTTCCTATAATGGCTCCAGAACTTGTTCCAGTAATGTAATCTATGGGGATACCTCGCTCTTCAAGTGCTTTTATTACACCTATGTGAGCCATTCCATATGCTCCACCACCACTAAGAACTAAACCCACCTTTTGTCCCAATAAAATAAATGGAGAAAAAAGGATGAAAAGAGATAGTATTTTAAACTTTTTATTCAAGAATAAATATAATTTATCCACCTAAAGATAGAATACTTTTCAAACTTTAAATTTGACAAAATTTAGAAAAGACTTTTTTCATAAACTATTCTTGTAACCCGTTTGAAGGTTTAATAGGAACTTTCTTTTCTATTAAAGTCATCTCATCAACTAAATATCCAGCACCCGCATATTTATCCATTACCCATAAAACATAACGAATATCTACCATAATGTTTCTACATATTTCAGAATCAAACATAATGTCACTCATAGTAGATTCCCAGCTTCTATCAAAGTTAATGCCTATTAAATGTCCATTTGCATTAATAGCTGGACTTCCTGAATTACCACCAGTGGTATGATTAGAACCTAAAAAACAAATGTTTAATTGGTTATTAGTTCCATATCTTCCATAATCTTTCTCTTCCCATAAATCTCGAAGTCTAGGTGTAATTTCAAAATCGGGATTACCAGTATTGTTTCTTAGCAATAATTCCATCCAAAGTAGTAAACCAATCATAATTCATACCATCCCTTGGAGAAGACCCTTCAACTTTTCCATAAGTAAGTCTTAATGTAGAATTAGCATCTGCCCAAAACGTTCTCTTTGGAAAGTATTTCATCTGAGCTTGAACATATTTTTTCATCTCATCCTGCATTAAAAAATAATTAGCATAAAAAACTGGCTTAACATCCTTTTCGTATTTCGACAAAATACTTTTTGAAAGTAAATATGCTGGATCGCTTTCTAATTTTTTCTTAAATTTTTTAGGACTATAGCTTAATAATTTTTCAACTTTTTCCAAAGATGAAAAATGGCTCTTTTTAAAAACACATTCTGCATATTCACTAAAATCATTATTGTATTTAGAAGCTATAATGTTTTTAATTTCTGGTTCTAAATCATCATCTAACATTTCAAAATAAACAGGTAATAATTTACTTAAAATTGCAGCATCTATATCAGAATTGTATTTATTAAAAAAAGCTGTTGCTCTTTTCAATTTTTCAGCATTTTTTTCAGTTGAATTTTCTTCAATAAGCTTACTAAAAGATTCCGAGAACCTGATTATTTCTGGGCCATAATACCAAAGCTCTCTATGAAGACTATTTGCTTGTTCGTATTTAGTGAGTCTAACCTGAAGATTTTTCATGTTTTGTAATAAATTTTTATACTCTCCATCTCTTGGAACAGTTTTTAAATATTTAGCCTCTTGAGCTCTTTTTTTAGCCAATGCTGCTTTTTCATTTAACCCTAAATTTTGACCAATCCATTTTTTATATGCATTACTAATTCTTGACTGTTTAGAAGCGTATTGAATAAATGTTTTTTCAGAAGATGCCATGGCAACATCAATAACTGACAGGCTTAATTCTCTCATTTTAATTCTTGAAGGATTTATAACTTCCATGTAATCCTTAACAGCATATGAAGTTAAATACTGTTGAGTATATCCAGGAAAGCCAAAAACCATAGTGAAGTCATCTTTTTTAATCCCTTCTAAAGAAACTGGAAGATGATGAGATGGAGAATAAGGAACGTTATCATCTGAAATAGCTGAAGGGTTATTTTCTTTATCTGCATAGATTCTAAAAACCGAAAAGTCACACGTATGTCTAGGCCAAACCCAATTATCAGTATCACCACCAAATTTACCTAATGCACTTGGAGGAGCACCTACTAATCTTACATCTTTATAAGTTTTAGAAACAATCATGTAATATTCATTTCCATAATAAAACGGCTTTACAACAGCATTATACTGAGTTCCTTCAATTGCTTTATTTGTGATCTTTTTTATTGCATCGGCCCTCAATCTGCTAGCTTCTTCTGAATCTAAACCTTCAGAAAGATCAGCATTCACTAAAGCAGTAACATTTTCAATTCTTACAATAAAAGTTGCGGTTAAGCCAGGATTCCTTAGCTCTTCAGATGAAGACATTGCCCAAAAACCATTTTTTAAATAATTATTCTCTATAGTACTGTGCTGATTAATCTGACTATATCCGCAATGATGATTAGTTAAAATAAGTCCTTTCTCACTAACAACTTCTGCCGTGCAACCTCCACCAAAATGAACAATTGCATCCTTTAAACTAGATTTATTTATTGAATAAATATCTTCGGCTGACAATTTCAAGCCTTTTGATTGCATGTCTCCTTCCAAAGCCTTAAGCAAAGAAGGTATCCACATACCTTCATGAGCAAGGAAATTAAAACTTATTAGTAATGCTGATAGTAATAAAGTTGCCTTTTTCATTTTTAATTTTTATAAATTATTGAATGCGAATATAATAGAAAAGTCTACTCTTTGTTTAGAGATTTAATTTAAAATTATGATGTATATGAGCTAGGTCTATAGAAAATATATCTTTGTCGAATGGAGATATTAAATTTCATATTCTACCTTGGTATAAATTATATCATATTTGCGGTTTTATGGTTTTTAATAGTTTCCTTTCCTAAATTTATTCTGAAAGTATCTATAAGCTCATCCATAAGTAATTACACTTTAAAAAGCATCCAATATTATTTAATAGGAGCTATTACATCATTATCAACAATAAAGTTTAATGAAAAAAATCCTGAATTTGTTTTCGCCTATGTTTTTTTAGGAGGATTTATTCTGTTTTTATATCTAGCTGGAAAAATGGAGAAAAATAAACTGTTATTTATGATTAAGGCAGTAATCAATAAAAATTCATCACCTAAAAGCTTGAAATACGAACCTCATTTAATTGGTTTTATTGTTGTTTTGTATGCATTTTCGTTTAGTCTGCCAATAATATTCAATAACCCGTTAAATACATGGTTTATGAATAGCATTGAAAACATCTATAAGACCCCATTATTAGGGTCTATAATTAGTTTTGCTGGATTTATTTTTTTAATCACCATGCTAGTAAAAGGTACGCAAACAGTAAAAAAATATTGGGTCACTTTAATTGCATATCTAACCGGAAAGCCAATCCCTGACAAATCAGCTAACAATGACTTTATGAATCAATTTAAAAACATGCAAAACACCAACATTAAAAAAGACAATATTGAACTTGATGATGTTTATGTAGATTTTGAAGAAATTGAAGACGATGAAGATTAATAAAATATTAACATGAAAATAATTGTAAGAACATATGCCGGAGTTGAAGAGCTTCTTAAAAAGGAAATTGAGAGCCTTACTAAAAAACCTGTTTTAGTAGAAAGAAGAGCTGTTTCACTTGATGGAAATACTGAGGATTTATATAAAATAAACTTATGGTCTAGACTTGCTATTGATGTGCTTGTACATCTTTATGCGTTTAGGGTAACGGATGAGGATGATTTATATAATAAAGTAACCAATTTTAAATGGGAAGAACACTTATTAGATGATGAAACATTTTCATTTTCTAGTATTGTTAATTCAAACAATTTTAGACATTCACAATATGTTGCTTTAAAAGCTAAAGATGCACTAGTTGATAGGTTTAAAAAAAGAACAGGAAAAAGACCGAATGTTGAAAGAAAAAATCCAGATAAACATTTTATTATTAGAATATCTGAAAAAAATGGTTCAATTCTTTGGAACAGCACAGGAGATCCTTTATTTAAACGAGGCTATAGAACCCATACAGTAGAAGCACCTGTAAATGAAGTTTTAGCCGCGGCCATTTTAGATTTAATTGAATGGGATTGCAAAACTCCTTTAATTGATCCAATGTGTGGCTCTGGAACATTCTTAGCTGAAGCATTAATTAAAAGCTGTAATTACGCTCCAGGGTTAAATAGAAAACAATTTGCTTTTGAGAAAACAAGTGATTTTAAAAAGGAACTATGGGACAACTTGATTGAGGAAGCTAAATCATTAATAAATGAATGTAAAGCACCAATTTTTGGATATGATACAGACAATGAAGCAATTCATTTTTCGACTCTTAATCTAGAAAACATTTTCCCTAATAATTCTGTGAAGTTAGAATCTAGAGACTTTTTTGAATTGGAAAAACCAATTGAAGATGGACTTTTAATAATGAATCCTCCTTATGATGTTAGACTTAAAAACATAAACATAGAAGAGTTTTACGAAAACATTGGAAGTAGGTTAAAACATTTCTGGGAAAATTATGATGCTTGGGTGTTTTCCGGAAACTTTAGTGCTTTGAAAAAATTGGGTTTAAAGCCAAATAAAAAAATTATTTTATTTAACGGCCCTTTGGAATGTAAATTGATACATCTTCCTATATACAGAGGTAGTAAAAAAAGAGCTTCTTCATAATTTAACTAAATTAGTATTCATAAATGGGAAATTTATTACAACAAATATTTAGCAATTCGTCTACTAGAATAATGCTTGTAATATACATGTGTCTTATTTTCGTTTCTTCTTTTTTCATTATCAATGGTTATTTTCAGGAAGTTAAACTATATGAAAAGTTAGAACTTAGAAAATTAAAAGCCATCACCTCTTCTGTAGCTATTCAAATTAACGGAAATCAGCTCGAACAACTACTAAATGACCATCCATGGCAAGATGACATTACTTCATCAAATGAAGATTCTAATTATTTGGAAATTCAATCCATATTATTTGAAGCTAAAAATGTAAACCTTCTTAATTCAACATTATATACTTTGAGTTTTGATACTGATGAGGAAGTATTTAGATATGGTGTACGATCAGATTCTATATACTTTAGGCATAAATACGAGCTTTTCCCTGAAATATTAAAAGAAAGCTATGAAACTGGAAATGTAATTAGTAAATATGAAACTGAAAACGGAAAATGGATTTCTGCATTTCATCCTATAAAAAATTCAAATAACAAAACTGTCTCTGTTCTTCAAGCAGATATTCAGTTAGATGAATTTAATGAAGCAACATGGGATAGCTACTCCAACAGAGCACTCATCTCTTTGATTATTATCATATTAATAGCGCTTATACTTATCCCTTATGCTAAAAAAATATTAAGAGAAGAAGAGGAAATCACTTTAGAACTTATACATAAAAAAAGAGAAATTGAATCTAAAAATCGTGATCTTACAGATTCTATTAATTACGCTCAAAAAATTCAGTCTGCTTTTCTTCCAGAAATAAATTACATCAAAAAAATGCTACCAAATAGCTTTATCTTATATAAACCAAAGGATATTGTTAGTGGTGATTTTTATTGGAGTAAAAAATTTGGCAATAAAATATATTTAGCATGTGTTGATTGCACAGGTCATGGTATACCTGGAGCTTTTATGAGTCTAATAGGATTTTCAATGCTAAATGAGATTGTAAATTCTCAAAACACAGCAAAATGTTCTGCTGAAATTTTAGATGACCTAGAATTTAAAGTAAACGAAGCATTATCATCTAAACAATACCACACTCAAAGCAAAGATGGAATGGATGTAGGCTTATGCTGTTTTGATTTAGACAAAATGGAACTCACCTATGCGGGAGCATTTAGACCTTTAATAATTATAAATAATGGGGGAATTCAAGAGCTAAAAGGAGATAGATTTCCTATTGGAGGAGGGACATCATATATTAAATCTCCTTTCAAATCGCACGTAATTAAAATTAACAAAGGAGATAGCTTTTTCATGTATTCTGATGGATTCCCTGATCAATTTGGTGGACCAAAAGACAAAAAATACATGAATAAAAATTTCAAAAACTATCTTGCTAATAAATGTAACCTTTCACCAGAAGAACAAATTATTGGCTTAGAAGAAGAACTTAAACTTTGGAAAGGTAACAATGAACAAGTTGATGACATCTTAATTATGGGAGTATTCTTCTAGAAATCATTTCATTGTTATAGACAGAACATGAATTCAACACAAAAAAATAAAATACGTTCTAAAATTCATGAAAACATTATTGCAACTAAACTCGAAATAGAAGATTTATCATTATTAACCCAACCTATTTCACCAGAAAATGCTATTGGAAGAGTTAGTCGAATGGACGCCATTAACAACAAAACGATTAATGATCGTGCTCTATTAAAAGCAAAAGAGAAACTTAGAAAATTAATTATTGCAAGATCTAGAGTAGAAGAAGAAGATTTTGGAATTTGTAGGTCTTGTAATGGTGAAATTCAAGTAGGAAGACTACTTTTAATGCCTGAAAGTAATACTTGTATAAAATGTGCATCAAAAAAATAACCTCTTTTTTATTCTTTAACATGATAATCCTATTAGGATTCTCGTCAAGCTCACACAAAATAAATATTGGAAATAATTATTTTGTTGAATTTACAGAGGCCATCAATGTTAATAAAGAAAATACTCAATTAATCACTAAAGAAAATAATGGTGCCAAATATTTTCTTGATGAAAAATCTGATTTTTTAATCTCCCTGAACCAAGAATTTTATTTTAAAAAAGAAATAGCCCAACTTAAAATAGAATACAATGGTCAAGAGATTATTTTTAATGGGACACCACAAATTATTGTAAAAGGATTACCCAAAGGAGAACAAGAAATTATAATTACAGGTTTAGACATTAATGGCGATTTAGCAAATACAACTAAGCTGAAATTTAGCACAATAGAAATAACACCGCTATTTAAAAATGATGCCATTGCTATTGGCTTTTTATTACTATTACTTGCCATCATATTTTACACCTCTAACCATAAAAGTTTTTCTGGCTTTTATAAATTTGTTCCTGCTCTTTTGCTTTGCTACTTTCTTCCTGCAATTTTAAATTCACTGCATATAATAAGTGGCGAATACAGTAGGTTATACTTTATTTCATCAAGGTATTTACTTCCTGCAAGTTTAGTATTACTTTGCTTAAGTATAGATTTAAAAGAAATAATTAAACTTGGCCCTAAAGCATTGATAATGTTTTTTGCAGGTACTGTTGGTATTGTTATAGGAGGACCTATTGCGTTAATGATTGTTGGGGGGTTATTTCCAGAATGGCTTGGAGCTGATGCAACTGAAGTTTGGAGAGGTTTAGCAACTGTTGCTGGAAGCTGGATAGGTGGAGGAGCAAATCAAACGGCAATGAAAGAGATTTTTGAAACACCTAATGCTCTTTTTTCAAAAATGATTGTAGTTGATGTTCTTGTTGCTAATGTATGGATGGCCTTTTTATTGTATGGAGCAGGCATAAATAAATCAATAAATAAAAAATTAAAAGCAGATGATTCTTCTATTGAAGGATTAAAAGAAAAAATGCAAAGTTTTGTTGCTTCTATTGCAAGAATCCCAACTACATCTGATTTAATTATTATTGCTGGTATAGGAGTTGGGGGAGCTGGGCTTTCTCATATTTTATCTGAGTTAGTTGCTCCATTTTTTAGCGGCATGAAAGCTACCTTAGCTAATTATGGGTTAACTTCTTTGACAAGCGGTTTTTTCTGGCTTATTGTTTTTTCAACCATAATAGGAGTTGTTTTATCATTCACAAAATTAAAATCATACGAAGGAGCTGGTGCATCTAAAATGGGAAGTCTATTTTTATATGTTTTGGTTGCAGCAATTGGAACACATATGGATTTAAAAGCAGTTGCAGAAAGCCCTATTTTATTTGCAATTGGAGGGATATGGATGTTAATACATGCTTTATTCTTAATTCTAATAGCCTTTATTATTAAAGCACCTTTCTTTTTTGTTGCAGTAGGAAGTCAAGCTAATGTTGGTGGTGCTGCTTCTGCACCTGTTGTTGCAAGTGCTTTTCATCCTTCTTTAGCTCCTGTTGGAGTTTTGCTAGCTGTACTTGGATATGCCGTGGGTACTGGAGCTGCTTGGTTGTGCGCAGTATTAATGCAAAATATAATTTAGGTTACTTTCTAATTATTCTTTTTGCTTTTATGTGATCTTTAGTTAGATGAAATTGAAGAAAATAAACACCTTTCATTAAAGCACTCAAGTCTAAAGTATTTTCGTTATAACCTTTGTTAAGATTAATGTAATCAGAAAGAACAACTTTTCCTGTTGCATCTGTTATAGAAAAGTAGGTATGGTCACCTTGGTAGTTTTGTAAATCTAATTCATACGTAATTAAACCCTTTGTTGGATTTGGATAAATATTCACTCCTACACCCTCATTATTACCATTACAATTTACACTTACTGGGCTGTAAGTTTTAAAATTACCGTCAAAATCAGTTTGCCTTAATCTATAGTAGCTTAAATTTGAGTAGGAATTTTCGTCTATAAATGAATAATCCTTTTGAGTATTGACATTTCCAGCACCTGCTATTTCTGTAACATATTCCCAGTGAATGGCATCTAAGCTTCTCTCAATTGTGAAATAGTCGTTATTTTCTTGAGATAAAACGCTAAAATTAACTTCAACTTCATTATTACTACAATTGGCTGTAAATGAAAGCAAATCTACTGGTAGCGAATTGTTACCAGTTGTAGAGCCAAGATTAAATGGACTAAAATCTCCTGTAAACAAATCACTCTTAACTCTTCCAGCTGAAGCCGTTGCACTACCAGTACCATCAGATCCGGTTAAAGTAGTACCGATTTTATCCCAGCTTGTACCGTTCCAGTGAGTTAGTACTATATCTGCAGGAGAATCTACACCAGAATTATTGTCCCAATTTAATGCAACATAACAATCCGACCCAATAGCTGAACGTTCAATGTCCCACCAACAACCCATTGCTACGTGATCAATGTTATCTCCTGATGAAGTAGGTGTATTGTTATAACCATTTACATCATATGAAATACTTGAATGTGCTGTGTTTTTATACTCAGCAGTGTATGTTGTTTGAGTTGTTGAATTTGGCGTAATGAAAACAGGTCTATAATTTATTGCATCTCCTACAGGAAGAACATAATCAGATGCTGAATTAGTATTTCTGTCGATTGGACCAACAACATATGACACGCTACTTCCACCAGAAATAGCTGTTGTAGAATTATTTTCAATTATTAATTTATTAGTTGAAGTAGAAATAATTTTTCCATTATTTAGGGTTAAAACACCATTTACTTTTGTGGGAGAAGATAAAGTAAGGTCTCCTCCACCATTAATTTTCAAATTATTAAAAGAAGCATTATAAGTTACTGGAGTTTGAGTTGTTTTTTTAAATCTCATGTTAACTAGGTATCTTCCTCTGGTTCCTCCAGCAAAATTATCATTGTTTAGATAAGACCATATCATTCTATTTTCTGCTAGTCCATCATTAAGATCGTAAAGGGAAACTTCTGGCCCTGTTCCAGTTGAATTGGTATGGTTTTCAAAAATAACTTCCAATCCGCCTGAACCAGAATAGTCGTAATCATCAATGGGTATTTCTACCCAACCTGTAGCATTAAATACTATGGACTGCTCATCTAATACTTTTACATAAGTTGATAAATCTGGATAATCATCATCATCAGCATTGTTGTATTCAGTTTTAGTAGCGCTAATAGTACCAATATAGATAGAGCCAGTAAAGTTAAAAGTACTTGGATTGTTAACATAAATATATAGACTATTTATGGTCTTTATTCCCAAACCAACTTCTGCTTCTGTATAGAGACACCTAACATAACCGTACTTTTTAGCTGCATTAAATGGCGAGTCATCCCAATTAGCAACTCCATTATAAACTACCGTTTGTTCTGTAGTTTCAGCAATAGAGCCTGAAAAATCAGTAATATTTGCAACTTTTGGTGATGACCCACGAAAAACTACTCTGCAGTTAGCATCTGTAGCATCTAGATAACCCTGAGAACCAACAATTAAATCTCCTTTAACCCTTAATCTTTTAGTACTTATATCTAAAACACAATTTAAATTATCTTCAATTGTTAATGTTCCGTTTAAGTCTATATTTCCAGAAACAGTTTTAGTTCCTGAATTATCAATAGAGAGATTAAAATAGGTGTCCTCTAAAACGGTTTGATCAATAAAGCCGTCATAAACAACTGTACCAATGTTTGAAGTTAAATTACCAAGACTAATAACAGATGCACTACTTAATGTTAAAAACCCAGCATTGGTAAAATTAACACTACCATTAGAAGCATCGAAAGAACCATCAGCATCGAAAGTTCCTAAATCAATGTTAAGAGACCCCTCAATTATGGAGATCCCCGCAACATTAAAAGTGTTGGAACTAATAGATATTGAAGCACCTGATTCGATAGTTATAGCGTTTACATTAACATTAGATGTAACTATAGGTTGAGTGGTAACATTTGGAATTACAACATCATCTGAAGATGATGGAATACCTAAGCTCCAATTAGATCCATTAGTCCAGGATGAACTTATGCTTCCATTCCATGAATTGGTGGCTTGACCAACAACATATGTAGTAAACAAAAGCACTCCTGTTAATAAGAAAAGAGACTTATAATGGAGTAGATAATTAAGAAACGATATTTTATTTATTTGTCTTAACATAAAACTATGGGGTAGCCTTATTTTAATCAAACACATACTAAAATTCTGTTATTATATTATTTCGCTGTTTTTTATTTAACAAGACTGCTACAAGCAGTTAATTATTTTATGTTTTAACATTTTTGTAAAACATATACAACTCTAATATATAACATAATTTTCTACCAATCAACATTTTTAATAGATAAATGATTGTTTTTTAATGACTAAAACATAAAAAAACTCATCTACAGATAAAAATCATTAAAAATAAATAGTAAAAGATGTGCACTATTATTAAGAAACAAGAAAAAGCAGTTAGCTGTGAAGAAAGAAAGAAAGAAAGAAAGAAAGAAAGAAAGAAAGAAAGAAACTCTAATGAGAATAAATTTTCAACATTATTAGGCATAAAAAAAGGAGCCCTAAGGCTCCTTTAATTCGAATAGTCTATCTGTCGCTTATTATCTTTTAACGATTCTAGTTTCTGTAATGTGATCTTTTGTTTGATTGAAACGTAAGATGTAAACTCCTCTAGGTAATTTGTTAATGTCTAAAGTGTTCTTGTTAAACCCTTTGTTTAATTCAAGGTAATCTGACATTACTGTTTTACCAGTTGCATCTGTAATTGTGTAATACACATCGTCTCCTTGATACTGATCTAATTCAAACTCGATTGTTACATCACTCCAAGCTGGATTTGGATATACATCTACTGGCAACCCTCCTACAGTTGAACCACATGAGCTACTAACCGGATAGAATGTTTTTGCTTTACCGTCAAAATCTACCTGAGTTAATCTGTAATAGCTTAAGTTAGCAAGAGGGTAATTATCTGTAAACACATAATCCATTTGTGTATTACTGTTACCTCCTGGCACACCTGGCAATTCGCCAACAACTTCCCAAGCTAACGCATCTGTACTTCTTTCAATTAAGAACTTCTCGTTGTTTATCTGAGATACTACACTAAAGTTAACATCTACTATATCATGAGAACACTCTGTATGGAAAGAAAGTAAATCTATAGGTAGAGAGTTATTTCCACTCCCTGAACCCAGGTTAAATGGACTAAAATCTCCTACAAACAAATCACTCTTTACTCTTCCAGCTGAAGCTGTAGCGCTACCAGAACCTGTATTATCTGTTAGAGTTGAACCAATCTTGTCCCAGCTAGAACCGTTATAATGAGCTAAAACAATATCGTCTGGAGTATCAACACCACAAGTAGCATCCCAATTTAATGCCACGTAGCAGTCTGAACCACTAGTAGTTCGTTCTATATCCCACCAGCATCCGTTGGCAACATGATCTAATTCGCTAGAATTAGTACAAGCAGTATTGTTATAACCATTAGCATCGTATGAAATACTTGCGTGAGCGGTGTTTTTAAATTCTGCAGTATATGTAGTTGCAGTAGTTGCAGAAGGTGTAATAACTACAGGTCTGTAATTAGTTCCATCACCAACCGGAAGTAAGTAATCATCAGTAGAATTTGTTTTTCTATCAAACGGACCAACAATCATTGAAGAAGCACTTCCTGTTGTAAGTGCTGAAGCAGCAGAACTTTCAATTGTAAGCTTATTTGAAGATGATGTTATAATGTCTCCACTTGTAAGTGTTAACGTAGTAGTAACATCAACATCCTGAGCTAATGTAACATCTCCCCCATTTACTACAATTTCATTGAAAGTAGGATTAATTGAAGCAGAAGAGTTCATTGAAATAATTAGGTTATCAAGGTGAACATCATAACCATATCCACTTTCGAATAAAAGCCCTATGTACAGGGTGGAGACATAAGCACTAGAAGGGATTGTAAATGATTTAGACTCCCAAAGATCACCACTTGTATTAATTAAATATATACTAGAGTAATTCCATGTTCCACCACTTGAAGTTTTATATGCAACGTAAACACCATCAGTATTATTATAATAATCATTCATAAGTAAATCAAAACTAACATCAACAGAAGATGCTGTGCTAGCGTCGAAAGATGAAGTCTTCTCTAACAAAATTTGAGATCCAGACCCACAAGAATATGAGTTAAAACCAATACATCTAGTTCCTTCAGTTGGATTATATCCGCTAGGGTATGTTGAGTTAGTTTTATATGTAAGAGCAGGGGTGCCTGTTCCAATATCTGCGACAGTTGTTTGAGACCATCCGGCAGGATCAGATGTTGATACTGAAGGATTAAAGCCCTGAGTAACAGGATTGGAAGAAGAAGGAGGTGCCTGAGAGCCCGCATGCGTTACTGTTGAATTTCCATCAAATGTAACTGCACAGGCAGCATCAGAAGCATCTAATCCACCTTCCTGACCTACAGTAAGGTTACCAGCAACATTTAAATCATAAGTAGATAAGTCAAACACACAAGAAGCTTCTGCCTCGGTAGTTAAAGCACCATTTACATCTATGTTACCAGTAGCAGTCTTAGTAGAAGCATTTTCTATAGTAAGGTTATAATACCCACCTGAAGATGGAGCAACAACATCTTGTGCTGAAGTGCCATCGTACTTAACTGTACCAACTGTATTGGTTAGGCTTGAACCCATTGAAGTTACTGTAGAGCTAAGCACTAGTGTACCAGCATCTGAGAAGGTAATAGATCCAGCAGCATCAAATTCGCCATCTGCATTATATGTACCTGTTCCAATAGATAAACCACCATTTAAATCTGAAATACCTGTTACTGAAGTTGTTGTGCCTGCTATTGAATAAGTACCTGCTGAAACAGTTAGGTTATTGCTAACTGACACTGTTCCTTGAGCTGTTTTTGTACCTGAACCATTGATTGTTAAATTGTAGTATGTTTCGGCAAGAAGATTTTGCGAAGAACCATCGTATACTACTGTTCCAGTAGCTTCTGTTAGAGTACCCAAAGAAGTTACAGCTGCTCCAAGGTTCAATAATCCAGCACCAGTAAAAGTTACATTTCCACCAGTTGCGTCAAATGTACCATTGGCATCTAAAGTTCCTGTGCTAGTAGAAATTGTTCCATTAATATCTGTAGCACCAGTTACTGTTGTTGTTGTGGTAGCTAAAGCATATGTGGCAGATGACTGTACAGTCATTGCATCAGCAACGGTTACAGTACCCTGCGCAGTTTTTGTACCCGATTGATCAATTACCAAATTAAAATATGCATCCGCAAGTACATTTTGAGTTCCTCCATCATAAGTTACAGTACCAGCATCATTGTTAAGTGTACCAAAGCTAGTAACAGAACCAGAAACTTCAATATTACCATTTGCATCTTGAGTAATAGAACCACCAGTTGCATTAAATGTACCGTTGCAATCAATAGTACCAGAATTGTTAAATGTATATCCTCCAGAACTTAGTGTCATGTTTCCATCACATTCTAATTCACCACCAGGTGCAATTGTAAAAATTTTTGTTACTGAAACATTACCAGTTACATCAACTTTACCCTCAACTATGCCACCAGCACCACCAGCATCTGATAAATTTCCATAAACTCTAATTGTTACCCCAGCAAGTACATTAAATAGCGCTGAACCATTAATTGTTAAGTTAGCACAATCACCACCAATAATAATATCAGCTTGACCACCAGCAGGAATTATACAGTTATTAGAAGAAGTTGGAGTTATTCCAACATCCCAATTACCAGCTGTATTCCAATTACCGTCTCCAGCAGCGCCAGTCCAAGTAAAGTCTGAAACTGGTTCTGTGTAACTAACAAGAATTTCAGTGGTTGGTGTTTGAGCCCAACCATATCCATCAAGTGACATAAGCTCTAATCTATAGTCATCATTAGGGTCTTCACCATTAAATAATGTGTTTGAATTAAGGTAGAAGATGTTACCCGAAAGTAGATTTGGACAAAACTGAGCAGATAAACCAGAACCCAATTTATGAACTTTATAATTAAACCAATTACCACAGTAGTCAGTCCAATCATATGGACCCCATCCATTACAATATGCAGTTTCATTATCAAAGGTCATATCAAATGTCATTAATATATTATCAAGTGTTGAACCTGGGGCAGCACCACTTAGAGTAAATGTTTGGTACCGACCTGAAATCCAATTACTAGAGTAAATAGCATCGTTTAAAGGACCTCCCACTAAGTCAGGGTCTATTATTAATGGAAAATTTCTATCAGATGAACTTAACCAATCTACACTAACTTTAACAAGAATCGTTAAAATATTATTTGAAGAATTATATGAAATTTCGTAATCGGCACAAGGTAATCCTTCATCTTGATTATTTAATCTATCTTCACTTAATGAATTTCTTAATGGCAAAGAATTATTTGGATTAGGGGAATCAGAAATTAAAGGGATATCATAAGTAAATATATTTTCATCAATTTGATTATTAAGTTTAATTGTATTATCAGTGAGTTCCGGAGCCCAACCGTTTGGCAATTGAACACTTTCTTCAAATACTAAATATTCAGCGCCATTTGGAATTAAATTCAGAAATGAATTAGATTTAATAATATAATCAACTTTTTTTCTTTTGTTACAAATAGTAACCTCTAAATCAATCCCTTGGTAAACATCATAGTAATTAGCTTTTTCATCAGTTATATTAATTGATGAGTTATTAATATTTTGAATTTGTACAGTTTGATTGTTAACAAGGAAATACATCTTTGGATCAATCATGTCGTAAATTATATCCCCTGAACGACTTTCAACTATAAAACCATCATGTAAATTATCAGATAAATAATTAATAAAAGTATTCTTTTGATTTACATAGGAATGGGTTGTGAATTTTCCAGAATTATTTATTTCAATATTGTTGTCTATGCTTAGTAAGACACCATTATCATCGTAGTGGATAGGAATATTATACAAAGCTTGTGTTTTTGACCCATCCTTATTATCAAAAGTTCTAGATTTTAAAGTACGTTTCTCAGTAAGCTCAACAGAATTAGGCTTATCATTAAGTTTAATTTTTCCTTTTTCTGGATGATTAGCATATGCAGATAAATTAGAAGATCTGCTTTGTCCAAAAACAAAAGTGGATGCAAACAAAAATAATAACGTCATTAACGCGTTAGTACTAAAAAACTTGGTGTAAATACTTTTCATAACAAACAATTTTAAATTATCAATAAAACAATTGACAAAAACAATAAATAACTTGGGGTGACTACAAATATAAATCATTACCAAGCTTTTGTCAAGCAATTAACAGAGAAAATGACCAATGTTCATAAAAAAAGGATGAACAGTTTTTTTTAGTAAGACAGCAACTCTGTAAGGTTGTTGAAAATTAACTTTTAGATTTCAACAACTCTAAAGTATAAAACACATAGAAATTATAAGCGTTGCTTTTCCGATTGTATGGAAACAGTTTTCTAACGTAAAAAGAATAAATCAGTAACTATCAGGCAGTTACCTAACAATTAACTTATGAGGGAAAACAACTGATTGCAGCGTTTTCAGATGTATAAAATAAACCCCTTTATTAAGCTTGCTACAGTCAAAAGTAACCCTATTAAAGCCCCTATTTAGTACTGCAGAATATTGACTTACCAAAACACCCCTTGCATCTAAAATTTCTATTGAAGCTTCAGAATTGTTGAAATCTTCAAACTCAAATTCTAAATTTAGAATAGATGAAGTTGGGTTAGGATAAACATTAATTTCTGAAATTGGCTTTATGCAAGAAACAGAAACTGGTGAAAATTCTTTAACAACACCGTCAAAATCTTGTTGCTTTAGTCTGTAATAGCTTAATCCATTGTAATTATCATTATCTGTTAACTGATAATTCATTTCTGAATTACTGTTACCACCCTCTACACCATTAATTTGATCTACAACCACCCAATCTATCGCATTTTCACTGCGCTCAATAATAAAAAACTCGTTGTTAACCTGAGATGCTACACTAAAATTAATTTCTACCCCCTCACTAACACAATCTGCAGAAAAAGAAAGTAAATCTATGGGCAAACCATTATTACCAGTTCCCGAGCCTAATGTAAAAGGACTGAAAGAGGTGGACTCTTCATCTGCCAGAATATTCCCAGCACTAGCATTACCAGTAATTACTGGGTTTGTTCCTACTTTTTCCCAAACAGCACCAACTGTATTGTAGTGAGAAACAACAAGCTCAGAGGGTACATCTACCCCACTATTACTGTTCCAATACAACCCAACAAAACCGTTGGCAGTTCCAGAAACTCTCGAAATGTCCCAATAAAAATCGGTAAATACATGATCTAAACCAGCTGCTGCACCAGTAACACTAGAATTATTAGGAGGAGTTGAAGCAAAATACTCAGAAGACCAAGTTGTAGCTGTTGTTGATGATGGAGTTATTGTACTTGCCTTGTATTCTGAACCATTTCCAATAGGAAAAATAAATTGTTGTGTCGCATTGGTAACCTTACGAACAGGACCAACAACATGAGATGCATCTGAAGCTCCAGAAACAGTAGCATCTTCATCAAATTCTAAATAATTGACACTTGAAGTAGTAATGTCACCACTATTTAAAGCTAACAAAGTATTAATCTTAACTGCAGAGCTAAATAAAATACCGCTAGAATTGGAACAACTTAAATTATCGAAACCTTCGGAAACCACACCCACAGGGTTAATACCAGAAATAGAAACATCATCTACACCAATTCCATATCCGTAACCTAAAAACCCGTAAAAGCGAACTCTAGTTGCTCCATTTGGAATGGAATGAGTAGCCGAAGTCCAAGAAGAATTAGAAGTAGTTTGAGTATTTAAATTTACCCATGATGATCCATTAAAATATTCGCAGTAGAAATAATCAACATCCGGAGTCCATTCTGGATTAATAAAACTATATGAAATACTCATATCTGTATAAGAAGGTAAATCGTAGTAAAGGTAAGACTGAGAACCGTTGTAATTATTTTCTTGAAAATAGGCGCAAGAACCACCAGAATTTGCAGTCCAACCGCCAACTCCAGAACCGTTACCAATAGCCCAACTATTGCTTCCAACAACATCTATTTCTGTCCAATTAGATAATGAGCTAAAAGAATCGTCTAGAATTGAAACTGGACCAGACTTTGAAACTTCTTGCTGCACAGAACCATCTAAATATACCGTGGTTCCACCTGGATTAAATGTTGTGCCAGTATTAGTCCAATCTCCAGCTAAATTCATGTCATAACCCTGAGAATTAAATACCCCACCACTAAAATCTAAATTACCTGCAATTACTACAGGATCATTCATGTTTCTTGTGCCTGAACCTGCAATTGAAAAATTATTATAGCTAGCTGCTAATATTCTTTGAGTAGAATTACTGTTGTAAGTAACCGTGCCGATAAAAATTTAATGCTCCTAAATTTTCAATTGCATCTTCTGAAGCACTTGAATATGTAATGTTAATAGCATTAGCAGCCTGGGAACCCATAGTGAAAGAGGAAGATCCTGCATTGTTGTAAAGCCTATCACCCAAATTAAAGGTTAAAGAATTTCCAGAGTTTGCCAGAAAAACATCTCCATTTACTCTTATTTCCTCAACACTTGAAGCAACGCCACCAGCTGCATCAGGATTTTCAATAGTTAAGTCATTACTAATAGCTACGGACGAACCATCTCCAATAGTAACCTCATAACCATTGTTGGTGCGAATATTAAGGTTGTAATAGAAAAATCCGTTAACCGTCTGATTGCTGGCTCCAAGGCCTAACGCACCCCAATCAGGATCACCAGAATTAAAATAAATTGTTCCAGTATTAAAAATTAAATCTCCTCCAAAAGAATAATTAATATCATTGGCTACTTCAAGAGTGCCAGTGTTTAAGCTTATAATGCTATTGGATTCAAACCCTAAGTCATAAACCTGACAAGTGTAAGAATCTAAGTTAAGCTGCCCTTTAATTTTAAAATAATGTAATGTATTGATGTCAGAAGATAAAGTATAGTTACCATTCTCAGATATTTCTAGCTGACAAACTTCACCAGAATAAGCAAAAGCTCCAGACCCACCTATAGTGCTTGAAGCACCATTTAAAACAGTGTAAAGATCACTAGTATGTAAAATATTTCCATTATTTAACACATCTCCATGAATGTTAAAAGACCCATCTCCAAGTAATGTATTTCCAATTTCTAAATCAACACCACTATTAATATTAATGCTGTTGCATTCAGCAATTACCGATGAACCAATAACTGGGTCATTGGATGTAACAGGAATGGTAACATTGTCACAAAAGCAAGGAGTTAAACCAGTAGACCAATTTGAGCCAAGATCCCAATCTGTAGTCCCACCATTCCAAGTAACATTCTCATTAAAACCAAATCTAATTAACGGACGTTCTGTTCTAATTTGTTGATTGGAGGGAAATGATGTTGGAAAAAAACTAATCCAAGATTGGGACATAAAGGGCGGTTTACCCATACTACCGTCTCCATCAAAATATTCATTTTGTGGAGCTCCAGAAATTCCAAGGCTAGTGCCATAAGTACATTCAAATAAAATTTCGAAATTTCCCGAATTGTAATCAAAAGGAGTATCTAAAGTAACGTAATTCCAACCCAATGAAGATAAATTAACTAAACCATCAAAGACTAATGTTGCTCCAGCAACAACGTTTGGCCAAGTATTTAGCGTTTGAGCTGTAGCAGAGGTATTTCTCATGTAAATTTTAACAGGAATATCAATCGAAACAGCTTGAGTTGTTTTTAATCCGACACTGTTAATAGTGCCAAAATAACCCATTTCTGCATTTGTGAAAATAGATGATTCATATTGATAGCCATAAGCAGCACTAATTCCTGCGTAATTAATAGAAACTCCAGGATCATTACCTATTCCATTGTTGACTGTAACACACTTTGAAGAAACATCATTAAAAGCAAAAACAACCGGAAGGATTATAAAAAATATTTTTAGCCTAAATAAATGCATAATCTTTAAAAAAAAGTTGTCATTCAGAAAAAGTGATCTCAGCTAAAAAAAGAAAAAGGGGTAGTCTTAATGTTAGGGGAGAATATATGTCTGCTTTATATAAATACCTTATTAAATAATGTTTTTAAGCCATATAATATTTCAACTATAAAGATATAAGTGAAATAATTGACTACTCTAATATATAACAAAATATTTAACTAACAAGCTAAATTCATAGACGAATGTATGTTTTTTTAAGACTAAAAAAACAACTATATTAATAAACGCTTAAAAATCAGACTATTATATGTTTTAGTAAATTTAATGAAATTAAACTTTTTTAAAGCCTTGATTTTTTTAATAGAAAAACGAAAAGATTAGTTTTGTATTTTTTAGAAATAATGGATAAAACAGAAATTAAAAAAAACCTTGAAGCATTTGTTAATGCAGAAAACGAACTTGCCTTAAAAGAAGCAAAACATACTATACAAGTATTTAACGCTCTATTTTCTAAGGAAATGGAAGATTTTGAAAATCTAGACCAAGAAACCATAGAAAAAGATGGAATAGAATCTCCCGAAAAAGATGTTCTTAACAATGAAATAATAGCACTAATTTCCTCATTCACTAAAAAGAGAAAAGAGCAAAAAGAAAAAGCCGACAAAGAAATAAAAAGCAATGTTTTAAAGAAACAACAAATTTTAAAAGAATTTGAAGAGCTAATTCAAACAAAAGAAAACATAGGGTTTTTAATTAATGGCATTAAAAAAATAAGAGAAGATTGGTCTACTATTGGGCACATTTCTAGAGATGAACACAATGATCTTCAATCTAAATTTAGCAAACTTAACGATGAGTTTAATTACAACATAAACATCTATAAAGAGCTAAAAGAAAATGATCTTAAAGTAAATTATTCGTTGAAAAACAAAATTATTCACGAGCTTAAAGAATTAGAAAAAGAAACCAAAATAAAATCACTTGACGCTAAGCTAAAAAAGCTTCAGAATGAATGGGATAATATCGGCCCTACTTTTAAAGAGCACTGGGAAGAACTCAAAACAAACTATTGGAGCTTAATTCACACTCATTACGATAGAATAAAAGCTTTTTACAAACAACAGAAAGAAAATTTAGACATTAATCTGAATAGCAAGAACAATTTAATTCAAAAAGTTAAAGAATTAACTGCTGAACTACCTAACGATCATGCTGGTTGGGACAAACTCAATACAGCACTTAAAGACCTACAAGAAAAATGGAAAAAAGTTGGTCCTGTTCCTAAAAAAGTAAACGAAGAAGTTTGGAAATCTTTTAGATCATATTATGACACTTTTTATAGTGCAAAAAAAGAATTCTATGCAGATAGAAACTCTACACAAAAGAAATTTGCAGCTCAGAAAAAAGCCCTAATTTCTAAAGCTGAAGAAATTTCTAGCAAAGAATTTAAGGAAGGATTGGCTGAAATCAAAAAAATACAATTAGAGTGGAAAAAAATTGGACATGCAGGAAAACATGTAGAACAAAAATTATGGCATAGTTTTAGATCTAATTGTGATAAGTTTTTTAATAAAAAAAATGAAGAAGTAAAAGCTAAGGAAGCAGAAGCAAATGAAAATTTAAAATCTAAATTGGCAATAATTGAAAAATTAAAAGCAATAGATCCAAAAAAAGAAAACTCAAAACCTGAATTTGAAAGATTTATCTCAGAATTTCAATCTATTGGCAAAAGTACTTTAAGTAAAACTTCTAAAATAAATGAAGAATTTAAAAAAGCTGTACTTGAAATACACAAGAAACTTAAAGGTGAAAAAGCAGAACTTGAAGCATTAAATGATCACTTTAAAAAAATACAAATTCAATCTTCTGCTAACCCTGAGAAAACACTTCAATTTGAAAGAGAAAAAATAAGAAAAAGAATAAACACGGTTACAAAAGAAGTATTAAACTACGAAAACAACCTTGGCTTTTTCAACAACTCATCAAGTAATAATCCATTGCTAAAAAATGTAACGGATAACATTGAAAATGGAAAGAAAGAAATTGAAAAACTTAAAAAAGAATTAAAAAAATTATCTTTTTAACATGCTAAAAAAAACTTTATTACTTTTTTTAATCCTACTATCTTTAAAAGGATTTAATCAGCAAAAATCAAATAAATCAACACCTCAAGAATTAACATTAGAAAGTGCTGTACTTTCTTATTACAACGGACTGTATCCAAGAACATTATCTAACTTGAAATGGACTACAAATAACACCATCTCATTCAGAAATGATTCCATTTTATTTTTTCAAAAACCTACCTCAACTTTAGCCAAATCTAAATACAATACTTCATTCCTTAACAGCATAGATTCTAACATTTCTAAAATTCCTTATTTCAATTCCCTAGATAAAAATCACCTTACTTATTTTAAGGGAAATAAGTTTACTACAATAGATGTCAACACAAAATCTTTTTCTGTTATAGAGCTTGCAAAAAATGCACAAAACAACCAAGTATCTCCAAATAAAAAACAAATAGCATATACCATAGAAAACAACTTATATCTAGCTAAAGGCGAAGATTCAATTATTCCAATCACTAAAATTAAAAACTCCAATATTGTTTCTGGACAAGCAATTCACAGATATGAATTTGGAATTAGTAAAGGTATCTTTTGGAGCCCCAATAGTAAATGCATTGCTTTCTACCAAAAAGACGAAACCAATGTAGCTGAATATCCTCTGCTAAATATCAATTCTACTCCCGGCAAATTAAATGCTATTAAATATCCAATGGCTGGTCAAAAGAGTGAGGAACCTCAAATTGGTATTTACAACACAAATACTCAGCAACTCATATACCTAACGATTGGAGACGATTATTTTGACAACTACCTTACCAATGTAACCTGGGGTCCAAATTCTAATTTTCTATACGTTGCTCAACTCAACAGAGATCAAAACCACATGCAGTTGGTGAAATACGATGCCAATAACGGAAACCAAATCTCTGTTTTATTTGAAGAAAAAAACGAAAAATGGGTTGAACCTGAACACGAACTCTTTTTTATTCCAGGGATTGAGAATCAGTTTTTATGGCTAAGCGAAAGGGATGGATTCATGAATTTATTTCTCTACAATACTGATGGTAAATTAATTAAACAAGTAACTGCCAACTCATGGGTTACAACAAAAATTTTAGGATATCATCAAAAATCACAAACAGTTTATTTTTCTGGTACAGGTAAGGATCCTAAAAATATGCATGCATTTGGTGTTTCTTTAGCTGAAAATGGAAATACTTTTCCGATAACAAATGGGAATGGAATACACAACTGTAAATTAAGTCCAAATGGAGAATATCTATTAGATGTTGTTTATTCTTTCAACAAAGAACCTTCTGTATATTGTATTTCTCTTAAGAAAAATACAACTAATCAAATTTTCTTAGGCAAAAACCCACTTAAAAATTTAAATATTGCATCTACAGAACTCATAAATATAAAATCAAGTGACGGCACTTCATTAGAAGCAAGAATAATAAAACCTGCTAAAATAGAAAAGAACAAAAAATATCCTGTTTTAGTTTATGTATACGGAGGTCCCCATGCTCAAATGATTAACAATGGATGGTTAGCAGGTGCAAGTCTATGGATGCACTGGATGGCTCAACAAGGTTATATAGTATTTACACTTGACAATAGAGGTTCCTCCAACAGAGGATTTGAATTTGAAAGTATAATCCATAGAAATTTAGGTACTGTAGAAATTGAAGATCAATTAGCTGGAATTAATTACCTGAAACAACAAACATATGTTGACACCAACAGGTTTGCTGTTCACGGCTGGAGCTTTGGAGGATTCATGACCTCATCTTTAATGCTAAGAACTCCAGGCGTATTTAATTGTGGGGTGGCAGGTGGCCCTGTTACAGACTGGAAATGGTATGAAATAATGTATGGAGAAAGATACATGGATAGACCAGAACAAAATGAAGCAGGATATAAAAAAGCTAGCTTACTTAGCTACGCCAATCAACTCGAAGGAAAACTATTATTAATACACGGAACTTCAGATGATGTTGTTGTAATGCAGCATAATTTAGCGTTAGTTCAAAAATGCATTTCTGAAGGTGTTCAGTTAGATTTCTTCCCATACCCTATGCACCCACACAATGTAAGGGGAAAAGACAGGGTGCATTTGATGACAAAAGTCTTGAATTATGTTATGGACAATAACAAATAAATAAAACACTCCTTTCCATCAATAATAAGTACCATACATCATTAAAATAGTCTCTTTAAATACTCTTCATCGTTTTTAGGAAATAAAATAGTATTTTCGAATGCTAAATCACAACAGAAAATGAAGAACATATTTTTTACATTTTTATTCCTTTTTGCTATTTGCGCTGTTTCTAACGCTCAAAAAACTGGAACTATTAGAGGAACTATTTATGAAAAAGAAAACGGTGAACCTACTTTTGGAACAAATGTGAAGATTAAAGGTACTGGAATTGGCGCATCTTCTGACATCAATGGATTTTTTCAAATTTCAAAAGTTAACCCAGGTAGCTATACGTTAGAAGTTTCTAGTGTTGAATTCAAAAAAATTGAATTTGATGTTGTTGTAAAATCAGGTAGAATTGTTACCCACAATTTCTATATGGAAGAAAATACTGAAATTTTAACTGAATTCGAAGTAAATGCAGAAGCTCAAGAAAGAAAAACAGATGTTAAAATGTCTGTAATAAAGGCAACCCCTAAAGACATGGCACATGTTGTTGCTATTGGAGGTGAGCCAGATTTTGCTCAATACTTACAAACAGCTCCTGGTGTGATAACTACTGGTGACCAAGGAGGGCAAATGTATATAAGAGGAGGGTCCCCCATTCAAAATAAAGTGATATTAGATGGTATGACCATTTACAACCCTTTTCATTCAATTGGTTTTTTCTCTGTTTTTGACACCGACATAATTAGGTCTGTAGACATTTATACTGGCGGATTTGGAGCAACATATGGAGGCAGAATATCTTCCATAATGGATATAAACTCTAAAGATGGTAATAAAAAGCATTTTTCTGGAAAAGCATCTGTTAGTCCATTTGGATCAAAGCTTATGCTTGAAGGACCATTAAAAAAATTAACAGATGACGGAAGCTCTAGTATTTCATACGTTTTTTCAGGGAAAACTTCCTACCTAGAACAATCTTCTAAATTATTATATTCTTACATAGACACAGCAGGTCTTCCTTTTAACTACACCGACCTTTACGGAAAAGTGTCTGTTAATAGTGACAACGGAAGTAAAGCAAATTTCTTTGGATTTAGATACAAAGATCAAGTAAAATACAAAGCAGTTTCAGACCTAAATTGGTCAGCATGGGGAGCAGGAAGTAATTTCATGGTTGTTCCATCTGGATCACCAGTTCTAATTATGGGTAAATTCAATGTGAGTGATTATGAAATTTCAATCGCAGAAAAAGATCCTAGTACTGGGGAAGATCTTGCACCAAGATCAAGTAAGATAAATGGTTTCAACTTAGGGTTTGACTTCAAATATTTTATAAAAACTGACGAGATTAAATACGGAATCGAAGTTAATGGGTTTAAAACAGAATTTAACTTTTTCAATTCTGTTGGTAGAGAAATTGAACAAAACAATTACACCACCGAATTGTCTGGTTATATTGATGCTAAAATAATAAGAGGTCTTTTTGTTATTAACCCAGGTTTTAGAGCTCAATATTACGCTTCATTAAAAAACTTCTCCCCAGAACCTAGACTTGGTATAAAGTATAATGTTTCAGAGAATTTTAGAATTAAAGCCGCTGGGGGGTTATATTCTCAAAACTTAATATCAGCAAATTCTGACAGAGATGTTGTAAATCTCTTCTATGGATTTCTTTCTGGTCCCGAAAACTTACAAGATGAAATAGTTAGAGAAGACGGTTCTGTATATAAAAGAAATCATTCATTACAAAAAGCAACACATGCTATTTTAGGTTTTGAACAAGATTTAGGGAAACACTTTACAATTAACATTGAAGGTTATTACAAATGGTTTAACCAGCTAACCAATATGAACAGAAACAAGCTTTATGATGACAATGGAGATAACTATGACATTCCAGATATTGCTAAAAAAGATTTCATAATCGAAACTGGAGACGCTTATGGTGTTGACGCTGTTTTTAAATACAGCATTGACAAAACTTATCTATGGTTTGTTTACTCATTAGGAAAAGTAACAAGATGGGATGGTGTTCAAACTTATTCACCAGTTTTTGACAGAAGGCATAACATCAACTTAGTTGCTACTCAAAAATTTGGAGAAAACGAAGATTGGGAAATTAATCTTAGGTGGAACCTAGGAAGTGGGTTGCCATTTACTCAAACTCAAGGGTATTATCATCTATTAGATTACAATCAAGGTTTAGGCACTAATTCAAACACATCAAACAGTGACAACTTAAGTATAATTTATGCTCCAATAAATGAGGGTAGATTACCGGCATACCATAGGCTTGATTTTGCAGTAAAAAGGAAAATTAAACTTTCAGAGAAATCTGAGATAAACATTACCGCAAGTGTAACAAATATTTACAGCAGACAGAATATTTTCTATGTAGATAGAATTACAAATGAAAAAGTTTATCAACTTCCTATACTTCCAAGTTTAGGAGTAAATTGGTCGTTCTAAAACAGTTTTTACAACAGTTTTTTATAAAAAACTAAGTCTTATTTATTGTCCTGACAATAAATAAATATATCTTTACATCCCGTATTCAAACATTTATTCTAATCTAACAAATACGGGAATGCCTAGTAATACTAAATATATTTTTGTAACAGGTGGTGTTACATCTTCACTTGGAAAGGGCATTGTATCTGCTTCTTTAGCTAATCTTCTACAAGCAAGAGGTCACTCAGTAACCATTCAAAAATTAGATCCGTACATTAATGTCGATCCGGGAACTTTAAATCCTTACGAACATGGCGAATGCTATGTAACAGAAGATGGTGCTGAAACTGATTTAGATTTGGGACATTATGAAAGGTTTTTAAATACCTCAACATCACAAGAAAACAATGTGACAACAGGTAGAATATATAAATCTGTTATTGAGAAAGAAAGAAAGGGCGAGTATTTAGGTAAAACTGTTCAAGTAATTCCTCACATTACAAATGAAATAAAAGAGCACATTCAAATATTAGGAAAAAAAGGTATCTACGATTTTGTCATTACTGAAATAGGAGGAACTGTTGGTGATATTGAATCACTACCATTTATAGAAGCCATAAGACAATTGAATTGGGAGCTACCCAAAAATGTTTTATTTATTCATCTTACACTTATCCCCTTCTTATCAGCTACTGGTGAATTAAAAACAAAACCAACACAACACTCAGTTAAAACCCTGTTGGAATACGGAGTTCAACCACACATTCTAGTATGTAGAACAGAACACCCTCTTGACGATGAAATTAAAAGTAAAATTGCAAGGTTTTGCAATGTTGATCAAACAGCTGTAATTGAGTCTATAAACGCAGAGACTATTTATGATGTTCCTATTTTAATGCAAAATCAAAAATTGGACGAAGTTGTTCTTACGCATTTTGGAATGTCTACAAATAACCAAACTGATTTAACAAATTGGAAAAAGTTCTTAACTAACCATAAAAACCCAAATCAAGAAGTTGAAATAGGATTAATTGGAAAGTATGTCGAGCTAAAAGACTCCTATAAATCGATTGTAGAATCTATAATTCATGCTGGAGCTAAAAACAGAACGAATGTTAAAATAAAGTGGATACATTCAGAATCCATAAATAAAAATAATGTAGCCGAATTAATTAAAAATTTAGCAGGTGTTATTGTCGCCCCTGGTTTTGGACAAAGAGGAATTGAAGGGAAAATACATGCTATTCAATATGTAAGAGAAAACAACATACCATTTTTAGGAATCTGTTTGGGCATGCAATGCGCAGTAGTTGAATTTGCTAGAAATGTACTAGGACATAAAGATGCTCAAAGCACTGAAATAGACCCTGAGACTCCATTTGCAGTAATTGATATGATGAAAGAACAAAAATCAATTAAAAACATGGGTGGCACAATGAGACTTGGAGCTTACCCATGCGATATTGATAAAGATTCAAAAGTATTTGACATTTATAAATCAAAAGCCATTACTGAAAGACACAGGCACCGATATGAATTTAACAATTCATTTTTAAAATCTTTCAATTCAAATGGTATGAAAACTCCCGGAGTTAATCCAGCAAACAATTTAGTTGAAATAATAGAATTAAGTACACACCCATGGTTCATTGGTGTTCAATTTCACCCAGAATACAAGAGTACGGTAATTAATCCACACCCTTTATTTGTAAATTTCATTGCTGCTACTACAAAAATTAAAAAGCAAGAGAAGAGTTTAGTAAATGAATAAAACTCCAGCTCCAAAAGACATTGTTTTAAAAATGCTAAAAGAGGACCATTTTAGTAAATGGCTTAATCTTGAATTAATAACTATTTCTAAAGGCAGTTGTACACTTTCAATGAAAGTGACTAAAACAATGTTAAATGGATTTCAAATTGCTCATGGTGGCATTTGTTATTCTTTAGCCGACAGCTGTTTAGCATTTGCTGCAAATTCTTACGGGTTCATTTCATATTCGATAAACACATCAATAAAACACCTAGTTAAAGTAAACGAAGGAGATACCCTAATTGCTACATCTAAAGAAAAGAAATTGAGCAGTAAAAACATTAGATATGAAATCTCAATTGAAAATCAATTGAATGAGCTTGTAGCTGTTTTCACAGGAGAAGTCCATGTATCAACAAGAATTTGGACAGTAGATTAAATTCTATAAGTTCTGTTCTTAGTTCATTTTTATTAATTTCATAGTTCATAAATTACAAACATGAAAGAAGCTTTTATTATTGACGGAATAAGAACACCAATTGGAAACTTTGGTGGCTCTTTAGCTACAACTAGAACAGATGATTTGGCTGCAATAGCAATAAAAGGGCTAATGCAAAGAAACGCTGGAGTTAACTGGGAGGAAGTAGAAGATTTATTATTGGGTTGCGCCAATCAAGCCGGAGAAGACAATAGAAATGTAGCAAGAATGGCGTTACTCTTAGCAGGATTACCCTATTCAATTGGAGGAGAAACAGTAAATAGGTTGTGCTCTTCTGGAATGGCTGCAGCAATAAACGCATCAAGAGCAATTAAATTAGGAGATGGAGATTTATACATAACTGGTGGAGTTGAAAACATGACTAGAGGTCCATGGGTCATCTCCAAAGCATCTAAACCATTTGGAAGAGATGCTCAAATGTTTGACACTAGCTTTGGATGGAGATTTATCAATAAAAAATTACATGCCGATTTTGGAACAGATGGAATGGGACAAACAGCTGAGAACTTGGTCGAGCTATATAAAATAAGTAGAGAAGATCAAGATCAATTTGCCTATTGGTCACATATGAAAGCAACCGCTGCTCAAAAATCTGGCAGATTAGCAAAAGAAATTATTCCAGTTGAAATTCCTCAAAGAAAAGCACCATCTATCATTTTTGATAAAGATGAATTTATAAAACCAAACACAACTATTGAAAAATTACAGCAATTACGACCTGCATTTAAAAAAGAAGGTGGCTCAGTAACTGCCGGAAACTCTTCTGGATTAAATGATGGAGCTGCAGCTATGCTTATTGGTTCAGAAGAAGCCATTAAAAGAAACCAATTGCAACCAAAAGCTAGAATTGTTTCATCAGCTATAGCAGGAGTTGAACCGAGAATCATGGGTATTGGACCAGTAAAAGCAACACAAAAAGCGCTTAATAGAGCTGGATTATCAATGAATGACATTGACATTATAGAACTTAACGAAGCTTTCTCAGCTCAAGCTTTGGCATGTACACGAGCCCTTGGACTAGAAGACAATGATGAACGCATAAATCCAAATGGTGGAGCAATTGCTATTGGCCACCCACTTGGAATGACTGGAGCTAGGTTACTTAATACAGCTACAATAGAACTTCACGAAAAAGAAAAAAAATATGCACTTGTAACCATGTGTATTGGCGTTGGTCAAGGATATGCAACAATTATAGAAAAAGTATAATATATGATTTACGAATTTGAGGGCATTAAACCAGTTATAGACAAAACATCTTTCGTACATCCACAAGCAAATGTTACAGGAAATGTAATAATAGGAAAACATGTCTATGTTGGGCCTGGTGCTGTAATTCGAGGTGATTGGGGAAAAGTAGAAATTGAAGATGGATGCAATATTCAAGAGAATTGTGTAATTCACATGTTTCCAGGCACCACAACTATTTTAAAAGCAGGTGCACATTTAGGACATGGTTGTATCATACATGGAGGTATTATTGGAGAAAACTCTTTGATAGGGATGAATGCAGTAATAATGGATGATTGCATTATTGGAAAAGAATGCATTATTGGAGCGCTATCTTTTGTTGCCGCTAAAACAGTAGTCAAAGACAGAAAGTTAATGGCTGGAAATCCAGCAAAAGAAATTAAAGATGTTTCAGATAAAATGATAAAATGGAAGACAGAGGGAACTAAGCTTTACCAAGAATTACCAAAAAAATGCATCGAAACGTTAAAAGAGTGTGAACCTTTAAATGAAATCGAAAAAGATAGACCTAAACAGAAAAAAATATTCAAAACTTGGGAGAAGTAAGACAACTCTATTCTTCAATATAATAATGAGCTTCAGCTTCAATCAACTCTTCTTTAAGGGCTTTTGGCAGTTCAACTCTTAAAATATTTACCAACTCTTCACAAACAGCTTTTTCTACTTTATGCTTTTTCTTTTCATGAGAAAGCATAATACCCGCCATAAGACCTATAATCTCTCCTTTATGAGATTTCATAACGTCTTCTGGATTCAGAACATCAATGTCAATAATTACCTTCATAGCATTAAATTAATAAAGTTTTAAAATACAGAAAAATTTATCGTTTAAATGAAGCTAACAATGATATTTCTATAGAGATTTTAATTAACTAATAGCACCAATTAAATCTTGAACAGTAATAATGTGCTTCTGATCATCTCCATAACTAACCACAACTGCTTTGGTGCCATTGTTAAACAATTGAGAAATTTTATCCATTGATGTGTCTTGGCCAACTTCTGGGAATGGAGCTTCCATTACATTTTTTACAGGCAATTCTTTTAAAGAAGGATTTTCAATTATCTTACTATACATGTTGTTATCTGTTAGAGAACCTACAAATTCTCCATCTTGAACAACAGGTATTTGTGAAATACTGAACTGTTTCATTAAAACTATAGCTCTAGATAAAGGATCATTTGCCGCAACTGTAACAAGTCTTTTATTTGAATGAGACTCAATTAATTCTAGTGCATTTTTCTTTTGCTCATCTAAAAACCCTCTTTCTCTCATCCAATCATCATTAAATATTTTACCAATATACCTAGAGCCATGATCATGAAATAATACAACTAAAACATCACTTTCATTTAATTGTTCTGAAAGTTGGCACACCCCTTTTATAGCAGAACCAGCAGAGTTACCAACAAAAATACCCTCTTCTCTTGCCAACTTACGAGTGTACACAGCTGCATCTTTATCAGTTACTTTCTCAAACAAATCAATTACATCAAAATCAACATTTTCTGGAAGAATATCTTCTCCAATACCTTCAGTTATGTAAGGATAAATTTCATTTTCATCAAATATTCCAGTTTCATGATATTTTTTAAATACAGAACCGTAAGTATCTATTCCCCAAATTTTAATATTTGGATTTTTTTCTTTTAAATATTTACCAACTCCTGAAATTGTACCACCTGTACCAACACCAACCACAAAATGAGTGATTTTACCCTTTGTTTGTTCCCAAATTTCTGGACCAGTAGATTCGTAATGAGCTTGACGATTAGATTTATTATCGTACTGATTTACATACCAACTATTAGGCGTCTCTTTTGATAACCTTCTTGCCACAGAATAATAAGATCTTGGATCGTCTGGCTCTACAGCAGTAGGACAAACAACTACTTCAGCTCCTACAGCCCTAAGAATATCCATTTTTTCTTTAGATTGTTTATCGTTTAAAACACAAATCAAATTATATCCTTTAATGATACAAGCAAGAGCTAATCCCATACCTGTATTCCCTGATGTTCCTTCAATAACAGTTCCTCCTGGATTAATCAACCCAGCTTTTTCAGCATCTTCAATCATCTTAAGAGCCATCCTGTCTTTAACAGAATTACCAGGATTTGTAGTTTCTACTTTTGCTAAAACTGTTGCTTTAACATCTTTACAAATCTTATTAATTTTAATTAAAGGTGTATTACCTATTGTATCAAGAACATTATTATAATAATCCATGGAATTTAATTTGTGGCAAATTTAGACAAATCAGTTATAATTAAGACTTTAATAACACTTAATTACAGAACTTATTTGGAGATTAATTTATCTCTTTTATTATTGAGAATATCAACTTGTTTTTGAAATGCTTCATTTTGGATACATTGAAACATTTGAGGGTTTGACGAATAAGCATACATCTGTTCTTCTTGAGAAGATCTTGCGATTATCAAATTAATGTTTTCAGGGTTTTTATCGATACTTTCTAATAGGGAAGAAAAAGAAGAGATAGCAGCTGCATAATCTTCTAAAAAAAGCATGCAATCTTCACTTATTGGATCAATTTTTTCTTCTTCAATTTCTTTAATCTCTAAACTCAAATCGTTTTCATAAGCATTTCGAACACTGTCTTTTTCAAAATTAATTAATGAGTCTTGATCAGTAGAAATTGAATCTAAAATAAGTGTAGTTTCAATTAAAGAATCTTCTTCTAGATTTACTTTTTCTTCAAATACAGGTTTGGATGATTCACTGGTATTGCAAGTAATAAACAACATTGAAACAAAAAAAATACAAAGCTTTTTCATCTTAATTATTTAGTAAGCCAATAGCTTCTACAGCTGTTATGATATTTCCTTTGAATTCTCCAACTACAAAACAGTCAATAATGCCTTTTTCAATGAGCTCAATTTTATAATTTGCAGCTTCTTCGTAATTGTCAAAATTCCCTATAAAATATTTTGTCAAACCAGAACTTGGATCTCTTTTAGGAACAACATTCCCTAATTCTAAATAGGTATCTAAAACATCTGTAGGAATTTGTTCCATGTAAGCTCCAACTTGAACTCTAAAGCCAACAAGATCTGCATTTACAGCATTTACAGTAGCAACAGTATCATTGTCAATTTTATCTTCAAACTCTGGATTAAGTTCAAAACCAGCATCGGCAAGTGAAATTCGCTCACCATCTTTAAATGCTACGATAAACGCACCATTATATCCGTCCGTAGACATGTTAACCTTGTGCATTGCTGCATTAGATTTATCTGTAAAAGCTCCTGTATAATATCTATACAAGTTGTCTTCTCCTTTAACATAAACCAAATCTTGCAATTCATTAAAAACGTTCTGACTAAGCTTTCTTTGGAATGCACCAACTTGGACTCTATAGACAATTTCAGAGCTCACTTCAGGCTCTGTTACAGCGCTGCTATCATTTGCTTGATTATTAGTTTCTAGATTTGAATTTTCAAAGTTTTCAACTGGATTGACATCTCCTTCAACCTCTCCTTCAGCATTAGTTTCTGCCTCTAGAACTCCTTTAATATCTACATTATCATCCTTTAAGTTTGAAATTTCATTTGCTAAATCATCAGCTGTTTCAAAACCACCAATAACGTAAAGAACAGAATCTCCTCTTTCAATGATTTTAAAATTCTTATTGCTTAATTCTTTGTGTAAATCGTTGGCAGATGTTCCAATAACATCAGAACCTAAAACAATAAACAGTTGCTTATCGATAGAATCTTTTTTCGCTGGTTTGAATGCTTGAACAGATCTGGGATCAGACCCCCACTTACGTTTAGCCTCATTCCATTCAGAAAACTCCCCAACAGAATCGTAATAAATTCTATACATATTTTCAAAATCAGCTGCAGAATATGCTACGCCATTTTCTTTTGCAATAGAGGAATCAGGAGTATTTAATTCTTCATCCCTGTAATCAGGAACACCATCTAAATCAATATCAACAGGACATCCAAATTCATCTATAGGACGAGCATCTAAAGGTGTATTGGCACAAAAATCTGCTAAATCTACCACTAAATCACCATCAGAATCTATCGTGTCTTTTCGATACAACTCAAGCGGATCAATTTCTTTTGGTTTAACAGGCTTCTCTCCTTTCTTTGGGAGCGTTAGGTCATAAGTTAATGCAAAGTGTGAATACAAAATCTTATCATTTCTATCATCTCCTGCCCTGCTATTCAAACTCTCGTGTGTTACACCATCAATAAAATCACTAAATGTAAAATGCATTGAAGTTCCAAAGCGAAGTTTTATTCTTTTACCTGTGTGAAGATTGACCCCTATTTCAACAGGAACACCCCATGTTCTTTCAGCATATTTACCAAAACCATCAATATTTTCTTCTCTAATATCAGATTCGTAAGAATAATCACGATAAATTTCAACCGCTGAATTAGCATTTGCATCATTTTGAGCTATATCTCTTATGGAACCATCAGACCAATAATTATAATAATTACCATCAACATCTCTTAAATCTGTTTTTGAAAGAAATTCAATAGACTCTATTCCAAGGTGGACATACGGATTTATTATTCTTTCTTTTCTTAAAAGGTGTCTGAAATTGTAATTTAAAGTAATACCACCCGTTGTGATATTTGAATTGAAATTTAAATTTCTATTTACAGTTCTTTCATTAGAACTAACTTGACCAAACAAGACATAAAAACTAACATCAAGATAATCTGTTAAAGGATTAATTAATCTAAGATCATAACCCAATCTGCTAACAGTAGGATGGTATCCACTATGATTTGAACCAATGTCTCCATAAAAAGTCATCATTCCAACTCCAATACTTAACTGAGGTTTAAATAGGAATTCTAAAGGAACAGGTTCATTATTCTTCTTAGATATTGAATCCTTATTGATAGAAAATATACTTAATGTAAAAACATTAAATAATATTATTATGAGAAATCTATTTATCAACTTTTATTTCTTGAGGGTACTTATTACGCTAATATCGTTAATTAGTTGCTAAAATTAAAGGTTTTCAACAAAAAGACTCTGTAACAAACCATAAGACGCCCAGAACTTACCTGTAAATAATATAAAAAATGAATTGAATTCAAAAAATAAATTTAAACCATCTATTATTTTTTAATTTCGAATAAAAATATTTTATGAGCGCAATTAATCAAGGTAACGTAGTAATAAGTATAAATGACAGAGGAATAGCAACCATTGAATTTTCTCACCCTATGAGTAACTCTTTACCAGGAAAAGTATTATCAAAACTTTCTAAAACAATTACTCAAGCTGGTGAAAATCCTGATATTAAAGTAATTATTTTAAAATCTGCTGGTGATAGAGTTTTTTGTGCAGGTGCAAGCTTTGAAGAATTAAGTTCAATAGAAAATTTAGATAAAGGAGAAGAGTTTTTCTCTGGTTTTGCAAACGTAATTAATGCTGCAAGAAAATGTCCAAAATTAATCATTGGAAGAGTTCAAGGTAAAGCAGTTGGAGGGGGTGTTGGAATGGCTAGTGCTGTTGACTATTGCTTTGCAACCAAATTTGCAGCTGTAAAATTAAGTGAGCTTGCTTTGGGAATTGGACCTTTTGTTGTTGGACCAGCAGTAGCAAGAAAAACAGGGTTATCATCAATGTCCATGATGGCAATTAATGCAACAAAATGGTTTTCAGCTGATTGGGCTAAAAATGCAGGTCTATATGCTGATGTATTTGAAACTACTAATCAAATGGATGAAAAAATTATTGAACTTTCAAACAAACTCGCCTCATCTAACCCAGCTGCAATGGAAAACCTTAAAAAAGTTTTGTGGGAAGGAACAGAAAATTGGGATGATCTTCTTTCTAAACGTGCTAAAATAAGTGGTGAATTAGTGCTCTCAACATTTAGTAAAAATGCGATTAATGCACTCAAAAAGGTATAAATGAAAACTGTTGTTAACCAGAAAATCAAATTGGGTTCTTTAGAACAACACGCTAAAGAATTAATTGAAATTTCTGAGAACAAAAAAGTATTTATTTTGTGCGACAATAACACAGAGCAATGTGTCAATTATCTAAAAAATAAAATCTCTATTTTTAGAAACGCTGGAACCTATACAATTAAATCTGGAGAAAAGTTTAAAACACTAAAAACCTCTCAAGAAATATGGGATTTTTTAATTACAAAAAAAGCCAATAGAAATGATTTATTAATTAATGTTGGTGGAGGGCTAATAACAGATATTGGTGGCTTTGTTGCTTCCACATATAAAAGAGGAATTCAATTTATAAACATTCCGACTTCATTATTGGGAATGATAGATGCCTCAATTGGTGGGAAAACAGGTGTTAACTTTAACGGGATTAAAAATCAAATAGGGCTATTCAATAATCCTGAAATTATACTATGTGATCCTTATTTTCTGAAAACTTTACCCAAAGATGAATTTTTAAGTGGATTAGCAGAAGTACTAAAACATGGTTTAATTCACAGTAGAGAGCATTGGGATTATTGTTCATCTTTAGAAATTGATAAGCTAGACATTTTAAAAATAATTAATGAATCAATTTCAATAAAAACAAAGATTGTATGTATTGACCCTCAGGAGAAAAAAGAGCGTAAACTATTAAATTTCGGACATACTATTGGGCACGCAATTGAATCAATGCTAATACAGAAACATAAACAAACACTTCATGGGTTTGCAGTAGCATCTGGAATTATTATTGAATCCTTCATCTCATTAGAACTAAATCATCTTAAAGAAGAAGATTATATTGAAATTAAAAAAACCATTAATGAAATCTTTCCTAAACTCACCTTTATTAAAAGTGAAATTCCAGCGCTTATAGAGCTAATGAAAACTGACAAAAAAAATAATTCCGATGAAATTAATTTTACTTTAATCGATGAAATAGGACACGGAATTGTTAATCAAAATATTAATACTGCTCAATTAAAATTAATACTTGAAAAGTATTTAGAAATCAGTTAATTAAAATTATTTTTATTGGATTCCTATAACTGTAGATTCTTTTATATTTGTAGGATTCCTAAGCTGCAATTTTAATGAAACCATCTAATGAACTTTTCAACTTAATTCAATCATTAAGTAAATCTGAAAAAAGATTTTTTAAGCTTTCTTCATCTTTACAAGATGGAGATAAAAACTACTTAAAACTCTTTGATTACATTGAAAAACAAAAAAAATATGATGAAGCTGAATTGAAAAATCACTTTCAAAAGGAAAAATTCATAAAGCATTTACCATCTGAAAAAAATCACCTTTATAAATTAATATTAAAAAGCTTAAGAGGATTTCATTCTGATAATTCTATAAGTTCAATTCTAAAACAAGAATTAAAAAATATTGAAATCCTATATAGTAAAGCACTTTACAAAGAATGTGTAAAAATTTTAAAACGTTCCAAACGCACAGCCTTTAATCATGAAAAATTTTACTACTTATTCGAGCTTATTAGATGGAATAAATTATTAATAGAGGAAGCGTATGAGCAGGGAGAATTTAGTGAAAATTTAGATCTACTTATTGATCAAGAAATGATGGTGATTGAAAGATTAAGAAATCTTGCAGAATACCATATGATTTACTCGAAGATCAATTATATTTTTAGGTCTGGAGGTTTTTCAAAGTCAGATAAAGAAAAGGCAGAGGTAGATAAGATAGCGAATCATCATTTAATAATTGGAAAAAATACTGCTTTGTCAAGTAGAGCAGCTTCAATATGCTATTATATTCAAGGTTTTTGTAATGCAACTAAAAGAGATTTTGAAACTGCATTATTAAAATTCAAAAAAACAAAATATATACTTGATAAAAACCCTTTAATAAAGAATGATTTAGCTGGAAGATACGTACGTACATTAAGTAACATTATAACCTGCTTAATAGAAACAAATGACCTTACAAATGCCAAGTTAGTTCTTAATGAATTAGATGAACTCAAAAACGAAAAACAATTCAGCAGCATAGATATTAAAGTGAAAATTTTCACATCTTATTACAATGCACAACTATTGATTTTCGAAAAAGAAGGTGAATTTCAAAAAGGATTGAAACTAATTGATGAAATTGAATCAGGGATTTCTAGATTCCAATATAAATTGAATAAGGAACAAACTATTTTGTTTTACTACAGAATAAGCTATATATATTTTGGGTCTGGGCTTCACAAAGAAGCGTTAAAATGGGTAAATAAAATCCTAAATGACAATGAACAAATATTAAGACAAGACATCTATAGTTTTGCTAGAATTTTCAACCTCATTCTTCATTACGAATTGAATAACTACGACTTGTTAGACTACATAATTAAATCTACTTCTAGATACTTAAGTAAGACAGAGAAAAACTATCAGAGTGAACAAGTCTTTATCAAATACTTGAAATCACTATCTAAAATTCAAAATGAAAAAGAAAAAAATATTATTTATTTGGCTGCTAAAAATGAATTCGAAATTCTTTTCAAAATAAAAGAAGAAAAAATTATACTGCAATTCATTGATGTTATATCATGGCTAGAAAGCAAAATAAAAGGTGAACCATTTGAAAATATAATTAAAACTCAACTCGAGAAAAACTTAACCTAAGCTCTCTATTTTGTTCAGAAGAAACTCCTCTTAAGACAATTAACATGGAATCCTTAGTTATTTTCTTATAAGTTATTGTTTCAGGAAAATCATGAGCTTTATTTTCGAAAACAAGAGAATCTTTAGAACTAGACTTTAAAGAAAAAGAAATCATAGCTTCGTTTTCTGGACGAGCAATGTAAACCAATCTATTGTTAACGCTCTTCAAAAGTAATTTCTCTCTAATGTTGGTATCTAAATCAATAATAAACCCACCAATTCCAACTAAAGAATCTGGATACTCCATCCACTTTTCATACATGATTTTAGAAGGAGAAAAAGACTTGAAAGTTGTTCTATCTTCCCAAGAACCAGCAATCCAACTTGCAACATTAACATTTGCAGCATTATTTTCATCAATTTCTTCAATGATATTTACTTCAGCACACGAAAACAAAAGACAAATTAATAAACTAGAAAATAATCTATCCATGAGTTTGTTTATTGAATTCATACATCAGAATAGATGCAGAAACTGAAACATTTAAAGATGGAATAGACCCATACATAGGAATTTTTACAATATTATCACATAAGTTAAGGTACGCAGGCGATATTCCATCTTCTTCACTCCCCATTATAATTGCAGTTGGACCTTTTAAATCTACATCATAAACAGCTTTTTCTGCTTTCTCTGAACACCCTACTATTTTAAGACCTGAATTTCTTAAAAAATCTATAACCACTTTTAAGTTGTCTTCTTTACATACAGGAATCTTATTTAATGCACCTGCTGATGTTTTAACTGCATCCGACCCTACTAAAGCAGACCCTCTAGAAGGCAAGATAATTCCATGCACCCCATTACATTCAGCAGACCTTGCAATTGCTCCTAAATTCCTAACATCGGTTATTCTATCTAAAATCAAGAAAAAAGGCTGCTCACCTCTCTCATAAATTAACGGTAAAAGCAGATCTAATTTTGTATATTCAATAGGAGATACAAAAGCAACTACACCTTGATGATTCTTCCTTGTAACACTATCTAATTTTTGTACTGGGACACCTTGATAAATAACATTATGAGCATTTAAAAGAGTAGATAATTCTTTAAACAAACTACCTTGTAAACCCTTTTGTAACAAGACCTTGTTTATACCTCTTCCGCTCTCAACTGCTTCTATAACAGCTCTAATTCCATAAATAAAATCATCTGATCTCCTAGGTGCTGGTTTATAATATTTTTTTTCCATTATTGTATCCAATATGCGCGACCACTTCTCCAAGAATCAACTGCTCTATACCAGCTAGATTTATACATTGGTGATCGTTGTAATTTATAATCATTTTCTGTAAATGGATTTTCCATTTTATTAAAAACAAAGGATAAAGAGTTAACGTTTTTCTCATCTCCATATATCCATATTTCCCTGTCATTCAACTTACTTACAATTGAAGGAGGGCCATATATAATACTTATCATACCTCTATCTGATTTCCACCCTTCAACATAAGAAGTGAAGTGCTCATTGGCTGTAACAACACGATTGTAATACTTTTTTATAATTTCTCTTGCTCTATCCGAACTTCCAGTTTTATCTCTCCAAAAGTAATCAATTGCCGATTTAAGAAGCTCACTATTCACCAACTTATTGTATTCAGAACGTGAGCAAATGTATCTTGTTGGTTTCACCATTTGATTTACGGATTTCAAAGATGGATAATGAGAACTAAAGGAAAACAATGTTACACCTTCTCTAATTGTTGTATCTAATTGTAAAAAAAGAAACCCATTATCAGGTGACTCTAGAGATTGATTCCCAAATTCATTTAGCAAAATTGATTTAGTTATATCTGGTGAATAGCTAAAAGATTTATTGGCAGATGAAGTAAATGGAGGAGGAGAGATGGGAAACTCTCTTAAATAATGTCTTAAATAAACAGTCTTTCTCTTATTAAGAACAGACTCTATTGATAGTTGAGTCTTAGAGTTTATATAATCTGTAAAAACTGGGTTGTTAGCATTGTTTTTTATTAAAAAAAATTGTTTAGAGTTACTGCTAACCTTATTTACCAAAACATGCTTTTCAACAATAGAATTACGATTTTGATCGGCACAAAATATTTTCATTAATTTATTTTCACCAATTTTTGCACTAAAAGTAAATCCTCCGTAAATAACTTTATCTTCTACCTGACGCACCTTGTCTTTTATAAAAAAAGAACCTGAATCAATTATAGATTTACTAGAAATATCATCCACTATTTCATAATGAAACATAATTTTACTAGTGTATTCATCTGCTTTATTTTTTCTAGTATAAAGTATTTTAGAAGATTCAATTTTAAAAAAAACTTTTGATGAGTCTGAATTATGATGATAAATAATGTAGTCTGGATCTGCAAGTTGACCTGTACTTTTGTACAAGTGAGCATAATTCTGTTGAACATTACCCATTGTAGAACAAGAGCAAATAAGTGAAATTAGAATAGAAATAAAAAATAATGCCTTCAAAACTACCTAACAATTAATGGGGTTTCAATAATATTACTAATGTTTTGATTTCGATCTATCAGTAGAATTTCATATTTCAAACTATCACTATGATTAGAATTGGTGTTGAAATAAAAAGGTTCTAACACCACTTCAATCTCTCCTCGTAATGCTGTATTTTGTCCTAATGGAGTAATGTTTTCAAGCCTGTATGCAAAAGTTATGGAATCTGCAGTTGGAAAATTATTCCCACTTGGATCTGAAGTAGCTCTAACCCACTGACCATCCATTTTTTCAAAATAATGGATGTATAAATTGTAATAAAAATAGCTAGAAGTATCAAAAGGAGGAGAAAGCTGAGATTGAGTAAGACCTATATCACCATCACCATCTGTAAAACTAAAAGTTAGTTGCCCCGAATCTCCTAAAGCATCAAAACTAACAAATTCAATAGCTGGTTCAGCAGGAAATGATTCAGGTTTCAAACAAGATGTTACAAATAGGACTAAAAACGTTAGAACAAGTGTTATTTTTGTTAGCAAATTCATATTATCAGATAAAAGTAGAACATTTACAATCGAATTGACTCAAGAATTTAAAATATTTGACATAAAAAGCATCACTGATTTTAACGAATTGGCTTTAGATATATTTTATTATCAGTCAAAAAACATTCCTATTTATCAAAAATATTTGAAACAATTAAAAATTGATCCATTCTCAATTAAAAACTTTGACTCTATTCCTTTTTTACCAATTAGATTTTTTAAATCTCACAAAATTGCAAACGATACAGAAAGGTGCCAACAAATATTTAAAAGCAGTGGTACAACTGAATCAGGTAGAAGTAAACACTATGTTACATCTTTAGATTTATACGAAAAATCATTTTTGAAATCTTTTGAGAACATTTATGGACCGATACAAAATCAAACTATTCTAGCGGTTTTACCGTCCTATCTAGAACAAGGAGAAAGTTCATTAATATATATGGTAAATTACCTCATAAAACACTCTTCCAAAAACAGCCACTACATATCAACTAATACGACTAATTTCAAGCAATTATCTAAAAAGCATGAAAATGAAAAAATTATTCTTATTGGTGTTTCTTATGCTCTTTTAGATTTATGTGAAAAAAACTATTTCGACCTATCAAATTGGACAATAATGGAAACAGGAGGCATGAAAGGAAGAAGGAAAGAACTTACTAGAGAAGAATTACATTGCAAATTAAAAGAGGGGTTTAATGTAAATTCAATTCATAGTGAATATGGAATGACAGAACTACTTTCGCAAGCTTATTCAACTAAAGACAATTATTTCAAATCTCCACCATGGATGAAAATCTTAATTAGAGAAATTAATGACCCTTTCAGCTATTGTAAAAAAGACAAAACTGGTGGAATTAACATAATAGACTTAGCCAACATTAACAGCTGCAGTTTTATTGCAACTGACGACTTAGGTAAAAGAAATGATAAAGGGTTTAAAGTTTTAGGAAGGTTTGATCTGTCTGACACAAGAGGATGCAATCAGTTAAACACTTTATTTTAATCAACTTTTAATATAAAATAATTTCTTTTTCCTTTTTGCAAAAGCACGTACTTCCCTCCAATTAAATCAGATGAAGAAATCACTTTATTTTCATTTACTTTTTGCTTGTTAACTGAAATTGAGTTTTCTTTCAAAGACCTTCTTGCTTCTCCGTTCGATTTAAGAAAATTAGATTTTGACGATAATGCATCAATAATGGAAAGAGATCCTACTAAATCTACAGAAACGGAAGCTTGAGGAACACCTTCAAAAACTTCGAGAAATAGCGTTTCATCCATGTTCTTTAAACCTTCAATAGCAGCATCTCCCTTTTGAAATAAAATTTCAGATGCATTTTTTGCAGCTTCAAAATTTGAAGTTCCATGAACAAGCTCAGTAACTCGTTTAGACAATTCTTTTTGCAATAATCTCAAAGAAGGGTTTTTACGGTGCTCATCTATCAATTCAATCACATCCTTCTGAGATAACAAAGTAAATATTTTAATGTACTTTTCAGCATCAACATCAGAAGAGTTCATCCAATATTGATAAAATTTATATGGAGATGTTCTAACAGGGTCCAACCAAACATTTCCTGTTTCAGTTTTTCCGAATTTAGTTCCATCTGCTTTTTGAATTAATGGAGTAGTAATAGCAAAAGCTTCACCCCCATCTTTTCTTCTAATAAGCTCTGTTCCAGCAACAATATTCCCCCATTGATCAGACCCACCAAGCTGTAGTTTACAATTCTTATTTTTATACAACCAATAAAAATCATAGCCCTGAACTAACTGATATGTAAATTCTGTAAATGACATTCCTGAATCCATTCTAGATTTAACAGAATCCTTTGCTAACATGTAGTTAATTGTAATGTGTTTACCCACATCTCTTATAAATGAAAGGAAATTAATTTCTTTAAACCAATCATAGTTATTAACAAGCTCAGCAGAATTTTCGCCACTTTCGAAATCTAAAAATTGCTCTAATTGCTTTTTAACCCCTGCTAAATTAGCATCTAAATCAGCTTTACTCAACAAGTTTCTTTCTTGAGATTTACCAGACGGATCACCGACCATACCAGTAGCACCACCAACAAGAGCAATTGGTTTATGTCCTGCTTTTTGAAAATGAACTAAGATCATAATCTGAACTAAACTACCGATGTGTAAAGAATCAGCAGTTGGATCAAAACCTATATATCCAGAAGTCACTCCTTTTTTAAGCTCTTCATTAACACCTGGCATCATATCGTGAATCATTCCTCTCCACGTTAATTCTTCAATAAAACTCATTTATTTCTAATTTTAATACAATTAAGCTTAGCAAAATTATTATTTAATAGCGCATATGGAAAAAGAAGTTGCTATTTTTATAAAATGAATTTAGTAACAGGTGGAACTGGATTAGTGGGAACTCATATATTGATTGACTTACTAAAACAAAACAAGCAAGTAAGAGCAATTAAAAGAGAAAACAGTAACATTGAATTAGTAAATGCTGTTTTCAAGCATTACGGCATTGAAGATTTATTTACAAAAATTGAATGGGTAAATGCTGATGTATTAGATATACCAAGTTTAGAGTCAGCCATAAAAGGGGTAACTAATGTATATCACTCTGCTGCAATAGTAAGCTTCAATAAAAAACATTTTAAAAAAATGTATGAAGTTAATGTCCAAGGAACAACAAATATTGTTAATGTTTCTCTTTCAAGTAATGTAAGAAAAATTGGGCACATTAGTTCAATAGCCGCTATAGGAAGAGGCAAAACAAATTTATTTACAGAAAAAAATAAATGGAAAACTGATAAAAAAAACAGCTATTATGCAATTACTAAGTACTCTGCAGAAAGAGAAATTTGGAGAGCTCAACAAGAAGGACTATCCACAGTAATTGTAAATCCAGGAATTATTTTTGGTCCTTCTAGTTGGCACAGGTCCAGCACTACTTTATTTAAACAAATAAGTAGAGGGTTATCAAGATATACACCAGGAACAAATGGTTTTGTAGATGTAAGGGATGTTTCTAAATCTATTGTTCAATTAGTTGATAGTGAAGTGTCTTCTGAAAGATTTATTCTAGTTGGGCAGAACTTAAGCTACAAAGAAGTATTTGAAAAAATTGCAAACGCGATGAACAAACCTGTCCCTAATAAAGAAGCAAAAAAGTGGATGATGGAATTGGCTTGGAGGTACGAAAGTATAAGAGCTTTTTTAAGAAGAAAGTCCCCTAGCATTACAAAAGAAACAGCAATGACTGCTTGCGAGAAATATTTTTATGATGCATCTAAAATTGAAAAAACAATAAATTTTGAATTTAATTCTATAGGAGAATCTATAAAAAACACTGCTAAGTTTCTTTAAAAATTAAGCTTTTTACAAACTTGATCAACATCCATATCAGAGATATCTAAATGAGTAACCATTCTCACTCTACCTTCTCCAAATGGTATGCATTTTATTCCAAGTTCTTCAAGCTTATTTATAAATGCTGTATTACTTTTATCGTGCTTCATGTAACAGACAATAATGTTTGTTTCTACAGGAATAACATTTTGTATCCAAGAACATTTTTCAGCTGCATTTGCAATAATTCTTGCTCTTTTATGATCATCTACTAATCTATCAATATTGTTTTCTAGTGCATAAATACCACCAGCAGCAATAATGCCTGCTTGACGCATACCTCCTCCAAAGACCTTTCGAACCCTTCTTGCACGATTAATAAATTGTTTGTTTCCAATGAGTAATGAACCAACCGGAGCACCTAAGCCTTTTGATAAACAGATAGAAATACTATCAAAGATTTTACCGTGAAATTTTGGAAATTGTTTTTTTTTCAACCAAGGCATTGAAAATTCTAGCTCCATCTAAATGAAGTGGAATTTTACTTTGCACACAAACATTCTTTATTTTAATCAATTCATCTTTAGAATAACAAACACCCCCTCCTCTATTTGAAGTGTTTTCTAAGGCAACCAAAGCTGTTCTTGGACAATGTACATCATCTTGATTTATATTCTTCAAAACATCTTCATGGTTTAACAATCCATTATTTCTTTCAATTAAACGAACTGATGCACCAGAATTTTTGGCAATTCCCCCACCCTCATAGTTGTAAATATGAGCCTCTCTAGAACAGATAACTTCATCGCCAGGTTGAGTATGAATATTAATTGCAATTTGATTAGTCATGGTTCCTGAAGGGCAAAAAATTGCACTTTCCATATCAAACATGGATGCTGCTTTTTGCTCTAATAAATTAACTGTAGGATCTTCACCAAAAACATCATCCCCAAGTTTTACAGAAAGCATCTTTTCTTTCATAGCATCAGAAGGCAAAGTCAACGTATCACTTCTTAAATCAATCATATAAATCTGTTTAAACTAAACTACTAATGTAAAATTTTAAAAATCATTTCTCTTAACAATTCTTCATCTGAAACCGAAGCATTTCCTAATCCTTTACTCTTTAAATCATATTCTCTCAAATAGCTAAAGATCCTAGCTAGTTTATTTTTGGAGTAATTACTTGAAGCAACATTATACTGTTTCAAGAAAAAAGTGTGAACACTTATTTTTTTTGACATCTCAGGATCACTCAACTTTCCTTTAAAAAAATGATACTTCATCAATTTTGTGAAAAATCCATATAAAGAACTTATTGTAACAGGTAAAGGGTGATTCTTTTTATTCTTACTGAAGTGGTAAATTATTTTATTGGCTTTTAAAATGTTTTTTTCAGCAAGAGCATTTTGCAATTCGAAATACGTTATAATCTTTTGAGAAACCAATATTTTTGTGTACCAAATCTTGCGAAATCAGCCTGTTTTCACCGACTAATACTTCTAGCTTAGATACAGCTGCTGAAATTCCGGAAAGGTCATTTCCAATGAATTCAGTAAGCATTATGGAAGCCTTAGGTTGAATTTGAATTTTCTTTTCTTTTGCCAAATTAATTACCCAGTCATTTAAATGATAATCCTTAATTGGGGAGCAATCAATTAAAAATCCTTTTTTGTTTAACGCCTTACCCAAGGCTTTTCGCTTATCTAATTTTTTGTTTTTAAAACAAAAAACAAGTATTGTAGTTGATACAATATTTTCTAGGTATTGAACTAATTGCTCAATTGTTCTGTTTAAATGTTGTGCTTCTTTTACAATTACAACTTGAAATGGAGCCATCATAGGATACCTCTTTGAAACATTTAAAATCTCATCAATGGAAGTGTCTGGACCATAAAATATAGTTTGGTTAAAATCTTTCTCTGCTTCATCCAATACAGTTTCTTGTATTAGATTAGAAATCTGATCCATAAAAAAAGGCTCTTCACCCTGCAGAAAATAAATGGGCAAGTATTGTCCATTTTTAATGTCCTTTATTAAATTGTTAAAAACCATATTATATTTACTAATTCAAGAACTATAATTCTTTTTTGATTATGAAACAAAACCTTGCCTTTCCTAAGTATAATTTCAAGCTTAAAAGCGAAGGTAATAAAACTTTAGTCTTTGACGAATTAAGAAAAAAGTGGGTTATACTAACTGCTGAAGAAAATGTAAGGCAACACGTATGGAAATACCTTCATCATGAATTTAACTACCCAAAAAGTTTAATGATATGTGAAAAGAAAATCGCTGTTAATTCACTAAACAAAAGGTTTGACTTGTTAATTTACAACAACAAAGGGCTTCCTGAAATTGTTGTTGAATGTAAGGCTCCTAGTATTTCATTAAATGATGCCGTACTTCAACAGGCATTGAGATATAATTTCGAATTGAAAGCAAAATACATTATCCTAACAAATGGTTTAGAATTAAAATGTTGTGAAATAAACCATCTAAAAGGAGAGCTTTATTTCTTGAATTCAATCCCTAATCACCAAATTAATTAACTATATTTAAATATGAAACATCGGATAATCTTAGCTTTAGTATTAATTCTTAACATTTTAATAGCTAATGGTCAGTTTAATCAGAATATTAGAATTCAAAGTTACCTTTTAGAAAACGGAAATTCTTCAGAAATACTTGGTTTTTTTGTTAAAGGTGAAAAACAAAACATAATTAATCTTTGCAATGAACATAATGGGAAATACCACAGCTCTGTTAAGGGTTGGCATTATGTTAAAGTTCCGGCAAACGAGTTAAACGAATTCAGTTTAAGTAAGTATCTTGAAAATCTTCACATCTCTCTATATCCAGGAACAACTCACAATGATACAATGAGAGTTAACAACAAAATCAACGATATTCACTCTGGCGCAGGCGCGCTACAATCTTCTTATTCTGGTAAGGATGTTGTTATGGGTTTTATTGACACAGGATTAGATTGGAGCCATGGAGATTTTAAAAATGCTGATGGATCAACAAGAATTATTGCATTATGGGATCACACGCTATCAAATAGCAGCAATACTCCAGTTGGATATGGTTATGGGCAAGAATGGGACAGTATAGGAATTAATCAAGGTCTTGCAACAGCACATACAGATTATTCTGGTCACGGAACAACAGTTACAGGAACAGGTGCTGGAAATGGATTAGCAAATGGAACACACAAAGGTGTTGCTAATGAGTCGGATATTATCGCAGTTGAAATTGATTTCAACTCTGCTAATTTTTTAGGATCAATTGTAGACGCTACCGAATACATTTACAACATTGCTGATTCAATGGGCAAACCGTGTGTAATTAATGGCAGTCTTGGAACTTATTTTGGTTCTCATGATGGACTTGATCCATATTCACTTTATATAGATAGTTTAATCAATGATAAAAAAGGGCGTTTATTTGTATGTTCTGCTGGAAATTCTGGAAATTGGGGAGCTTATCACCTTCATGCAGATGTTAATAACGACACAACATTCACATGGTTCAAACCTCATTCTAATTACAATTATTTATTCATTGAACTTTGGGCTGATACTGGGGCTTTTAATCAATTAGAGTTTTGTTTAGGTGCAGATATGCACACTCCTAATTATAGTTTTAGAGGCAGTAGTCAGTACTTAAACATTTTAAACCATCTAAATACCGTTACTTATGACACCATAAAAAACAGTAATAATGATGCAATTGCTTCAGTTCAATATTATGCAGAACAAATGGACGGTCAATACCTTCTTCAAGTTTACATCCCTTATGTAGATAGCTCTAATTACTATTATCGTTTTCAAACAAAAGGGACAGGAGCTTACGACATTTGGTCTGAACAAGCCCATTTAGATGTTTCAGATATTATACCTGAAGAACTTATCCCGTCTTCAGCATTATTCCCAGAAATTATTAACTATTCAGCCCCTGATACACTTTCCACATTAGTTAGCTCTTTCCAGTGTTTACCTAGTGTAATAACCGTTGGAAACTACACCAATGACAGCGGATATGTAAACAACCTAGGTAATTGGGTCTCTAGCAATACCACAAGAGGAAGTATTTCTCCAAATACAAGTAAAGGACCTACGAGAATAGGATTACAAAAACCTGATATTGCAGCATCTGGAGACATTACATTAAGTGCTTGTAGATTAGACTTTTTACCTTTTTTAGACGATTCAGTTCTGGCATATGGAGGTTTACACAAAGGAAATGGAGGAACATCAATGTCTAGCCCTGTAATTGCTGGTATTGCAGCTTTATTTCTTGAAAAGTGTAACCTATCTACTCCACAACAATTTAAAGAAGCCATAATTAATTCTGCTTATACAGATGCATTTACTGGAACTGTACCAAACTATGCAGTGGGATATGGAAAAGTAGATGGTTTTAACACATTAGTTTCAACTAGTTTTAGTCCCACTATACAAAACAATGAATTTTGTTTAGGTCAAGACAGTGCAGAAGTTCGTACTGTACTTAATTACTCTCAATACAATTGGAGCTCAGGAGATACAAGCCCTAATAGTATTTACTCTGCCTAACACAAATGAATATTTAATTGTAACGGATTCATCTGGATGTAAAAGTGACACCGTGTTTTTTGACATCATAGAGCATCCGTTGCCAAGTGTACCAACAATAACTATTTCTTTTGATGAATTAATAACTAACCCTGGTTATGACAATTATCAATGGTACATTAATGGAACTTTATTAAATGGAGAAAATGACAGCACATTGCAGGTTATTCTTAACGGATTTTATGAAGTAGAAGTATTCGATCAAAACAATTGTACTAATATTTCGGGCGGAATATTTTACGGAGCAGTACATATAAATGAAAATGAAAATGAAATAAGTTTATATCCAATTCCTTCAAAAAATGAGATTAATTTAATTAGTAATAAAAAGCTTTTAAGTATTGAAATTATTAATTCAAATGGCCAGATTGTCAAAACCTTAAATGGTTACAATTCAATTAATCACACTAAGATTGACATCTCTTCTCTAAGTAATGGTATATATTTCATGAAAATTAATACCAATCATGGATTAAGTGTTAAAAAATTCCACAAGCATTAGAACATTCTATTAAATTTGTACACTTTTTAAAATTTCAAAATGGATTTAACAGATATTATTAGTATTTCAGGGAAATCAGGACTGCATACGATTGTAGGTCAATCTAAAAACAATGTAATTGTAGAATCATTAATTGATGGCAAACGATTCCCAACTTTTTCAACAAATAGAATTAGTGCTTTAAAAGATATTAGCATTTACACTATTGAAGGAGAAACATTACTTTCCGATGTATATAGAAAAATTCATGAAAAAGAAAAAGGAGGCAAATGCATCAAACACTCCGAAGATGCTTCAAAACTAAGAGCATACCTAGAAGAAATAGTTCCCGATTTCGATAAAGAACAAGTTTACAATTCTGACATTAAAAAATTATTTCAATGGTACAATATTCTACACGACACCAAAAAATTAAAACTTAAAAAATCTGATAAAAAAGAGGTTGAAAAAGAAGTAAAAGAAGAAAAAACTAAAGATGAAGCTAAGGAAAAATAGCTTCTGGTATAATAATTGAAACCCTCTACCTAAAAACATTATGAAGAAAAATCACATTTACTTACTTGCAGTTTTAATGCTAATGTGCTGCACTAACTTTTATTCTCAAAAAAATAAAAGATCTAAAAAAAATAAAACAGAAACTACTAATTCTCAATCTTCACCATCAAGTAAAATTGATTCTGTAAGCTATGCTATTGGAATTAGTATAGCTAAAAGTTTTGAAACAGAATTCCCTGAAATAAAACTTGATCAGTTCATGAATGGGTTAAGTTCAAAACTATCTAAAGAAGAAGAGCCTATTATGAATGATACAGATGCTCAAAAAATAGTAGAAAACTATTTTAAAAGTAAAAGGGATGCTTCGATGAATCAAGAGAAAGAAAAGTACTCCTCTATAATAAAAGAAGGTGAAGACTTTCTTAAAATGAATGCTAAAAGAAAAAACATTATCACTCTTGCTAGCGGGTTACAATATGAAATTTTAACAAAAGGAAAGGGTGACAAACCAGGACCCACAGATAAAGTTGAAGCACATTATCATGGAACTTTATTAGACGGAACTGTCTTTGATAGCTCAGTGGATAGAGGAACCCCAATATCTCTAGCCGTAAATGGAGTTATTAAAGGTTGGACTGAAGCCCTACAATTAATGCCCGCAGGATCTAAATGGAAACTATTTATCCCCTACAATTTGGCTTATGGTGAAAGAGGAGCCGGAGCTTTAATTAAACCATATTCTACCTTAATATTTGAAGTTGAACTAATAAGTATAAATTAATAAAATGAAAAAAATCGTCACCCTATCTATTGTATTATCCTTAATTGGATGTAATCAAAACAATGTCGAAACTAATAATGTAACACTTTCAACAGAAATAGACTCTGTAAGTTATGCCATTGGCTCTACTGTTGGAAAAAACATTTCAAATGATTTTCCTGAATTCAATCTAGAAGCCTTTAATCTTGCCATAGAAGATGAGATGGACACTTCTATAACATCTAGGATTGATCAGATGATGGGTCAAAAAGTAATTCAAGCTTTTTTTGCTAAAAAACAACAAGCTCAAAAAGAAATGGAAAAAACTAGCTTTGAAAGTGTAATTGCTGAAGGTGAAAATTTTCTGAGTAGCAATGGACAGAGAGATGGTGTAGTTACTCTTGAAAGCGGACTTCAATATGAAGTTTTGATTGAAGGAAATGGACCTAAACCTAGCCTAACTGATAAAGTCGAAACTCATTATCACGGAACTTTATTAGACGGAACTGTCTTTGACAGCTCAGTGGATAGAGGAGAAACCATTTCTTTTCCTGTTAATGGCGTTATCTCTGGATGGACTGAAGCTCTACAATTAATGCCAGTAGGATCTAAATGGAAACTCTTTATACCTTATAATTTAGCATATGGTGAAAGTGGTGCTGGTCCAGCAATTGGCCCTTACTCTACGTTAATATTTGAGGTAGAATTAATAGCTATAAACAGCTAAAACAGTATTTAAATTAAAAAAAGGGACATAATACTATGTCCCTTTTTTTATATCTCTTTTTTCAAAATTGTCTGTGTGGGAAATGCAAAATCTAACTTTTCAGAATTGAATCTTTTTAGAATTTCTTTATTGACTATAGTTTGTGTATTTAACCAATGAGATTCAGGTTTTACATAATATATAAAAAGAATATTTAAAGAAAAGTCACCAAAACCATTAAACCCGGCTGAAAAATCATCTGTAATATCATCAATCCCCATTACAATGTCTTTCAAAATATCAATGGCTTTTTGCATGTCATCTTCATTAGTATCATAAGTAAGTCCCAATGCTAGCTTTACTTTTAAAGCTGGCTGCGAAGTCACATTTATAACACTATTATCTGTAAATGTACAATTTGGAATAGTCACTATTCTACCTTCTAATGTTCTAATTCTAGTACTTCTTATACCGACTTCTTCAACGTTTCCATCGAAACCATCTATCTGAATTCTATCATTTAGCTTGAAAGGCTTGTCCAGAAATATCATGATACCAGCAAAGATGTTTTTAACAGAATCTTGAGCGGCAAGAGCAAGAGCCAAACCTCCTATACCTAATCCAGCAATCATGGCAGTAATATCAAAACCAATATTATCTAAGCCAATAATTAGACCTAATGACCATATAAGCGCTTTTAGTGCTTTTCTTACGACAGGAATTAACTGGTCATCGAAACCACTTTCTGTCTTTTCTGATAGAGGCATTACAACGTGAACTATTAGTGCATCTGTAATTTTAGCTAAAACAGAGGTAATGTTAATCGCCAAAGCAAAGTATGCTACCTTTTCAAGATTTAACATTAAACCTTCTTGAAAGGTTAAATAATGAATTGTAATCCAATAAGCAACAATAAATACAAAAAATACTATTGGACGTTCTAATTTTTCCACCAAAACATCGTCTATTTTATTTTTAGTTTTAGCTGTTGCTTTCTTTATAATTTTAGAAAAAATCCAATATAGAATTTTAACCACAACAAAAGATCCTATAATTATGCCTAATCCAATAGCCCAATCTAGAATTGAGTTGCCAAAAAATATTCTATCTAAAAATTCCATAATAAGTTTAATTTTTGAACAAATTTAATATTTACTCCTTTATAAATGATATTAACAAATTAGAATTAATAGTTACAATGTAAAAACCTGAACTTAAAAGTGAAATATCTAATCGTTCGTTAGGGGAATTAAATTCTTTATCAATAAGTACTTTACCGTAAATATCTACAACTTTTAATCTATAAGCTTGGAAATTATCAGTCAATGAAATATTTAAATGATTTTTAGCAGGGTTTGGATATAATAAAACATCATTTTTCACAGAATGAATGGAAACTGGCTGATCATATGAGCATTGATAGTTGGCAATAAACCCTGGATTAACAGTTGCCCCATCAGAATAAAACCTAAAAGTTACAGCACCTGTGGAAGATGTAAATAACCCTGGACTATTTGTACCAGTAAAAGGACTTCCGTTAACTTGTTGAGAATTAACAGATGGACCATCATAAACATACAGGTAATCATAATTAAGCTCTAAATCGAAAGAATAAAAGTCAAAGCTTAAGGATGTTGCACTATCAGGATTAATAGTCCATACATAATCTTCATTATTATAATAATCTTTTAAAGGCCCTCCAAAATCATGTACATCTGTTGAACATAAATCATCATAACAATCTGTAAGATAATCTTCGATTGAATTCCACAATGCATTGTAACCGTCATCATAACCTAATGCCCAAATTCCAATACCTCCAATTCCACTCTGATTTACATGAGCTAATCTTTTGCTAAACCCCACTTCTTCAGTTAAAAAGCATTGATAATTGCCCCCATCATTAAAAGCATAAACATCCGTATAACTTTCTTGATCAAAAGAATGATTAATGAGTGAGTAATTACCGGAAGAATTATCTTTCACCTGTCTATACGTTTTAGCTGATCCAGCTCCTGTAGTTGATGATGGAATTGTAAGTGAGGAAGTAGGCCATTGATAACCATAATATGGAAGACCCATAATTAATTTTTCTTTTGGACAGCCTTTATCTAAATAATAGGAAGTTGTTTTAGAAATTGAATAATTATAAGTTGACCCAAAATGATAAAGTGGATCGCATGGACCTGCAGTTGAACTACCTTGATAGTAATAAGCATATCCCATTACAATGTAATGATCAACATAAGGCTCCATGATTGAAAAATCAAAAACATTATTCCAATCAACCGCATAAAGAACAGTACTAACTTCTGAGTCAGGAATTGCACTATGCATTTGAAGACATAAATCTACCATGAAATTTGCAAAGTCAGTTTTATATGCTGAAGGTAACCCTTCAATATCTATATTAACTCCATGAGCTCCCCTGCTTTGAACAAGATTAATTAAATTGGAGATTAAGGTTTGTTGAGCTGAAGGATTATTAAAAAAAGTAGAATGATCTGAAAACAGTGTTACTGTCAAAGTTACTTTTGTATTCCCGCTATTTAATGCCGCATTTACAGCACTAGAAGTTGACCAACCATGCGTAGTTAAGGCCTGACCATCTACAGAATTAACTTCATATGAAAAAAAAGAAAAATGGCTTAACAAATCCCAATTGTAATTTTGATAGACACTTCCAACCCAATAAGGGTGCCATCCATAAACAACTTTATTTAATTCACAACCAGATTTTTCACTTAAATAAACAGCGCTTGCTTGAACCGTAGATTCATAATGATTGGCAGTTGGATTTGGTAAGGAGTTGTAATATTCTAATTGCTCTTGATGAATTGATCTATCAATTTGAGCATTAATATTAAATACAAATAAAAGGATGAAACCAAAAAATAATCTAAATTTCATTTTTTAAAAATTATAGGAAAATCCAACTCTATAGGTTATCGGAGGACCAGAAGATCCAAAAATATAGTAAGGTCTATAAGGAGAATTAACATCGTTAATGAAATCATATAACAACAAAATTTGAACAGTTGCTTTTTCCCCAATAGAAGAGCTATAAGCTGCTCCTAACTGAAAGATATTGGCTAATGTTCTTTCTCCGTTAGGAAAAGGAAGTGGTCTTAATTCATAAACATTGAGGATTTCATATTCAGAATGAATAAAGAAATTATCACGAAAAGAATATCTGCTAAATACATTTGGTCCATAATAAGAATAACTAATATCATCAGAAATAGAACCTATATACATGTATTTAAAACCTAGACCAGTAGAAAATTTAGGTTTTAATTTATAACCAACAAATGGAGATATTTCAGCCAGAATGATACCATTATAAATATTAAAACTTAAATTGCCTCCAAAGTAAACCTTATCATTTAATGATAGTTTATCATTTTTTATTTGATTGGTATCTATATCCTGACAAATTGAAAAATGAATAAAAGAAATATTCAAAATTAAAAACAATATGTATTTTAATTTCATATTTATTAATATCCTTTAGCTTCATCTATAGGCAAACTACTTTTTGCAAATGCTCCAGTTCCAGAAGCACATAATTTACCTGCTGAATTATATAATTTTGAACTTGCTGTTACAATTGATTTTGACATTGAAATAACTTCTCCTTCAGCAATTAATTCATCTTCACCTATGGGCCTATATAAATGAACATTGTAATTAGATGTCAGAACAAAAAAATCTGAAATTATGGATTGTGCAGCGAAGTAACTTGCATCATCCAACATTTTAAAATAAATAGATCCATGAAGACTATTTCCAGCATGGAAGAACTTAGGACTAGACTTCATTTTTATAATGGCTCTACTTGGAAAGATTTCTATTTCAGGAAGCATCAATTTATTAATTGGTGCTTTTAAATACATGTTTTTTAAACGAGATATATGTTGTTCCACAACTGTTTAATAATTAATTAAATTTTTCAATTTTTCGGCTACTTTTTCGGCATTAGGAAGTATAGTTTCTTCTAAAATTGAATTTAATGGTATAGCAGGTGTATCAATAGAACCTATAATTTCTATAGGAGCATCTAAAAACTCAAAACATTGCTTTTGAATTCTAGCAGCAAGACCTAAGGTAAAGGAACACTCTATAGATTCTTCTGTAACAAGCATTACTTTCCCATGTTTTTTAGCACAATTATACATAGCATCCTCATCAAGAGGGAAAAGTGTTCTTAAGTCAATAATTTCAACAGCTCCATTGAATTGTTCTGCAGCTTCTAAAGCCCAATAAACTCCTCTTCCATATGTAATGATACCAACTGAATTACCTTTTTCTATTTCATCTTGATTTGCATGTAAAACAGTTCGAGCCTTTCCAAAAGGGAGTATATAATCTTGATCAGGCTCAATTGTACTTGCACCTTCTGTTCCTTTAATTTTACTCCAATACAATCCTTTATGTTCAAAAATAACAACTGGATTAGGGTCATGATAAGCGGCTTTAATCAACCCTTTCAAGTCTGCCCCATTTGATGGGTATGCAATTTTAATTCCTCTTATATTAGTTACAACAGACTCAACACTCGATGAATGATATGGACCACCTGAGCCATATGCTCCAATTGGAACTCTTAAAATCATACTAACAGGCCATTTACCATTAGATAGATAATAGGAACGACTCACTTCAGTAAAAAGCTGGTTCAATCCTGGCCAAATATAATCTGCAAATTGAACCTCAACAATAGGCTTTAATCCTACTGCAGACATACCAACGGTACTTCCAATAATAAAAGCTTCTTGTATAGGTGTATTAAAAACTCTATCGTCTCCAAATTGCTGTGCAAGTGTTGCTGCTTCTCTAAAAACACCTCCAAGTCTACCGCCCACATCCTGACCATACAACAAACAATTCTTATCGTTTTCCATTATTTCTCTAATGGCAAAAAGTGCAGAATCGACCATAACAGTTGGTTCTTTACTAGCTGGTTCTCTTTCACCTTGTTCTTCGAGAATTGGTGTTGGTGCAAAAATGAAGTTTGTTAAATCTTCTGGCTTTGGATCTTCTTGAGCAAGTGCTCTTTCATAATCAGATTGGACTAAACTTTTAGTTTCATCTTCAATTCTCTTAATATCATCTTCTGAAGTTCCTATAGACAACAATTCATTTATTAATTTAGGATAAGGATCTCTTAACTTATGCTCCTCTAAATCATCTCTATACCATTCCATTCTAACTCCCGAAGTGTGATGATTTAGTAATGGAACTTTCGCATGAATAATAAAGGGTCTTCTTTCTTTTCTCACCAGACCTATAACCTCATTTAAAGTTTCATAAGAAGTTGTAAAATCTGAACCATCAATAGTCCTAACATCAATACCTTTAAAACCTTTAGCATAATCCGAGACATCTTGAGCTCTTATTTCTTTAGCATTAGCAGAAATATCCCACTCGTTATCTTGTACCAAGTATATTATTGGCAATTGCTTTAATGCTGCCATTTGAAAAGCTTCAGCAACTTCTCCCTCAGTGCAACTTGCGTCTCCTAAAGAGCAAACAACAACAGGAGCGTTATCTAATGAATAATCATTAATTCCTATAGCTTCCTTGTATTTTAAACCCATAGCAATGCCAGTTGTAGGAATTGCTTGCATTCCAGTAGCAGAGGATTGATGAGGTATTTTTGGGTAATTTGGATTATTTAAGCTTGGGTGTGAATAATATGTTCGTCCACCCGAAAAAGGATCACTTCTTTTAGCTAGTACTTGAAGCATCAAATCATAAGGCTCCATACCAATTGCTAATAAAATAGAGTCATCTCTGTAGTACGGTGCTACATAATCAATTTTCTCTAATTGCAAACCTAAGGCAAGCTGAATTGCTTCATGCCCTCTAGAAGTAGCGTGAACATATTTAGAGACAACAGATTTATTTAACTCATACAATTCGGTGAGAGCCTTAGCTGTGCTCATTAAACGAAATGCTTTTAATAATAATTTTTTATCTACTTTGTTTTTCAAGACAATTGCTTCCAATTTCGGATAATTTTTTTATACTGCAATATAGCTAAAATTATTATATAATATTTTATGTTTAAATATATATGTAAAATTTAAATTTAAGTTTAATACACATGTTAAAATATTAATCATTCTCTTTTTATAAAAACACTACTGAAATTAAGTAAATATAATTGATTAACTGCCCTTGTAAATGAGGTATACATCCACCTTAACAATTCCTTGTTAATTGACTGTTCAGGCAAGTAACCCTGATCAAGAAAAACAGTTGACCATTGCCCACCCTGCGCTTTATGGCAAGTCAATGCATAGGCAAATTTAATTTGCAACGCTTGGTAATAAGGAGAGTTCAAAACTGCCAATTTCCTGTCTTTTCGATTGTTAATATACAAATTGTCCCGTTCAATTTCAAGAAAAAGATTTCTTAAAGCTTGCCCAGGTAAGCTAGCACCATCAATCATTAAAGAACCCAAATTCACCTTGCAAGTAAAAACTTTAACCGAAGATTCATCATTAAAAGTAAATTCAACATCTGCAAAACTGTAACCATATTTGGATTGCAAATTATATACTCTTTTAATTTTTAAAATATCTCCATTTGCAATAAATCCAGAGTCTGAAGACTCTCCAAGCCAAAAATAATTATTCTTAACAGCCATAACTAAATCTCCAACACATAACTGCTCTTCATAACAAAGCATTTTAATTCGAATTTCTTTGTTATATAAATTTGCTCTTTTATTCGACCTACAAATAATAACAGCTTCTCCTAAATTTGATTCACTGAATGAGCTAGACAATGAATCCTCCACATCATAAGAATTAAGCTCTTCCACATCCCTCAAAGATGTAGAAATACTTAAATTATAATATTCATTTTCAATGTTATTTCGCAAATTAGTTGCTTCATTTAAGATTCCCGAACCTTCAGCCTGACGAACCACCTGCCTTAATTCAAATTGATAAAAATCTGCCTCTCTTATCTCATTTAGATACTGTACATCTAAAGCTGGACTTGTATCCCAACCAACCGGAGGAAGTTGAGCATGATCACCCACAAAAATTGCCTTACAGCCTTTACCAGAGTAAATAAATGTTAACAAATCAGAAAGCAAACTTGAGGCAAACATATCAGAATTAGCACTAATATCTTTACCAGGAATCATTGAAGCTTCATCAACAACAAATAGTGTGTCTTTTAATTTATTTTTCGCCAATGAAAAAAAATACCCTTCCTTCTTTTGCCTAACGTTATAAATGTGTCTATGAATTGTTGAAGATTCTTTTTGACTGTAATTACTCATAACTTTTGCTGCTCTTCCAGTTGGAGCAAGTAAAATTATTTTCATTTTTTTTTCTTCACATGCTTTAACTAAAGAGGATATTAAAGTTGTTTTACCTGTACCCGCATAGCCTTTTATCACTAATCCTGCTTTTTTTTTATTATAAAAAATAAACCTAGCAAGTTTATTAATAGCAGATTCCTGATCAAGGGTTGGTTGGTGATTAAAGTTTTTTAATATGCACTTTTCAAATAAGAAACTATCCATTTATGTAATTTTCCAATTTAAAATTAGTTTTTAGTAAAAATAGATTAAAAGAAATTGTAAGATTAATTAGTTAGTTATTTAATTTCCAAATCTTACCTTTTGAAAAAAATGTTAGATTTGTAAACCAACAAAACATACTTGAAATTCACAAAATGAAAGATTTAGGAACTTTAGCAAAAAAATACCTTTTTCCAATTTTAGTAATTATAACTGGATTATACCTAGTGTATATGGCAATAATTCCAGATTCTGAAACTGGTATTTCCCAAAATAGTAGTTTTCTATTTGGAGGATTAACAATTCTTGCCCTTGGTGTAATAATATTACTTTTTGTAATGGACATCATTAAAAATAGAAAAATACAACTTTTATTATATGCAGCTCTTTTACTTCCCCTATGTATAGTTTTAATAAATTCTCTTTACGGCTCTGTAAATGAAACAATAGAACAAATTGAGACTAAAAAACACAAAGACGTTTATATTAAACAAGCACTTAATGACATTAAAGACATTGAGCTCGAATACAGAAAAAAATACGGCTGGTTTACAAATGACTTCAATGAATTAAAGCGATTTTTAGTGATAGACAGTGTTTATTCTATAGATACTGAAGGAAATGTCCCTGATTATCCTGTAACCGAAGAACACCAAGCGATTCTTGGATACAACACTGTTGACAATTACATTGAAATTGAATCTTATGATGAAGATGAAGCACTTAAATGTGGCTTAATATTTAAAGATACAAATTGGACTAATGTTCTTGTTAAATTATTTACTGGACCAGATGCAATTAACAACGAAAGAGTATATACATTTGATTTGGAAGGATTTCAATTCGTACCACTTTCTGACAGTGTGATTTTCAGTTTAGGAGCAGATGTATTAGAATCTGACGATGAAAGTTTTGAATTTATGTATTGTAATAAAGAATCAAATGAATTTGTTTCAAGCCAATTAATTGATAAAAATAGCGATCAAAAAGATCTTTATGAAATAGAAAATGGAGTTGTTTTAAATGACACAATTTCTTTAATTCCCAATCTTTCTAAAAATGATGTGCTAATTACAATTAATCAGCAGCCCATTGAAAAATTAAACAATCTAACTGCAATTCTTAGAAAACATGTCTTTTAAAGACACCCTTAAACTAAGTTTTTTAAGAGTTGGGGGAAACAACGAAAACGTTGCTATCAATGAATCTTTAGCTGTTATAAACTTAAAAAACAAGAAAAGAAAAACAACAGCAAGCATTGCGATTTATTTAGAAGAAAAATTCAGTCCATTAAAATACAACCCTAAAAACTTCTTCTTGGTAAACGTAGGAAATCAATTTACTAAAAAAGAAAGTGAATTATCTAAATCTTATCTTGACACTACTGCCTTATTAGCATTTTGCAAATACAGAGATATATACAATGGATCATCTTTTGAATTTGAAAAAAATACGATTTATTCTGAAACCAACCCTTCAGCTAATTTTCTTCAATTTTTCACCACATCTAAAATTGGAACTCCAGTATTTACAGCTTTTGATCCAAAACCATATGACCCCCTTAAAGAAAGAGACACACTTAGAGTGGGTTCTTTAAAAGATGTTAAAACTAATGGTAACTGGGACGAATAAAATTCCCCTAATAAAAATTTGGATACTCAACAAAACATACTGTTTGTTTCCAACGGATCATATTTTCTTTACGAGAATAACTCTTCCAAAGAGGAAATAGAAAATGGCCAATTAAATAATTTAAGAAGCATTTCATCAGAAAATGCCATTGCTTATATTGATGGAGAACACTTTAATTTAATTCCACAATCAATTTTTGATGAATCTAGTATAGATAATTATTTAGAATTAACATCAACTGAGCTAAAAGGTACAACACCTGTTTCAAATAAGATAGACCAAATAGACAGTACAATTCTCTGGACGCTTAATGAAAACATAAAAAAAACAATAATTGTTAAATCACCAGGAATTGACTTTAGGCATCTTTTAGAAGTATTCATTAATGAACCGGTCGCTCAAACAATATATCCCGAAATAAAAATACGAATCACTAAAGACACTGTCTATATTTTGTGCTATCTAAAAGGGAAACTTCAATTAGCAAATCGCTTTATAATTACTGGAGAAGATGACATTATTTACTACACACTTCTTTGTACCGAACATGTACAAATAAATAAAGAAATAACTAGATGTTCTATTAAAGGATTTGCAGATAATAATCTCACTAAAAAAATCAATAAATTTTTCAGAAAAGAAAATATTCACATTAATGAAAATTATTCTTTTCAATCTTTTATATCATGAGAATTATTGGTGGTAAATGTAAAGGCAGAAGAATTGTTGCCCCAAAATCTATAAAAGCTAGACCTACAACAGATTTTGCTAAGGAAGGCTTATTCAATATTTTATGTAATATTTCTTCAATTGAAAATAAAGAAGTTTTAGACTTATTTGCTGGAACTGGAAATGTATCTTTTGAATTTGCATCTAGGGGAGCTAATAATGTATTAAGCATAGATCAGCAGATGAGTAGCATTAGATTTATTTCTGAAAAAGCAAAAGAATTAGAACTTTCTGTTTCGAGTAAACGGTTTGACGCCTTTAAATTCATTTCAAAACTTTCACCTCATTCTTTCGATTTTATTTTTGCAGATCCCCCTTACAGCAATTCTAAAATCAAATTAATTCCAGAAATAATACTTTCTAAATCCATTTTAAATGATGATGGCTTACTAATTCTTGAACACGGGAACGAAAACGACTTTTCCAACCACCCTAACCTTATTGATAAAAGAACGTATAGCAGAGTAAATTTTTCATTTTTCAAACCTTAATCCTAATCATGAAAAAGACAGCAGTTTTCCCAGGATCTTTTGACCCTATTACTAAAGGTCATGAAGCAATAATTAATAGATCAACTCAAATTTTTGACAAGGTAATTATTGCAATAGGAGAAAATTCAAAAAAGAAATATCTTTTTGACATTGAAAAACGTAAAAAATGGATTAAGCAGACCTTTCCTGAAAACTCAAAAATTGATATACAGGTATACTCTGGGCTAACTGTAGATTTTTGCCTTAATAATAAAGCTAATTTCATAGTTAGAGGACTTAGGTCTAGCTTTGACTTTGAATACGAGCAAGCTATCGCTCTTACAAATAAAAAATTAGCCCCTACAATTGAGACAGTCATGCTTTTTGCCGAACCTAAATACAGTATGGTATCTTCGTCAATCGTAAGAGATATTATCAACAACAAAGGTAATGCGGAACAATTTTTGCCAGATGCTATTAAAATAGATTAATTCATGCGTCAAATAAACATTTTATTACTTGTGTTTTTCATGTGCTCTTTTCAATTAAGAGCTCAACAGTCTATAGAAGGATATGCTCCCAAGCATACCAATAAGACTGCCAAATTAAATAGAATTGTAGATTTCTCTACTTACAGAATGGAAGTAATTGAGAAAAATACAATAGATTCATTAGGGAGCTTCTCCTTTAATATTAACACAGAAAAAGCATTTCTTTCAGTTATTGAAATAGATAACGAATGTGGGTATCTATATGTAGACCCTAGCACCAAGAAATACAACGTTTTGTTTCCAGAAAAACGTTGAAAACCTAAATCGATTTAGAAAATCTACCAATCAATTGGTGTTTAAAAACCTACCTAAAAATGACCTTAATACATTAATTTTAGATTTCAACTTACGACTAGATTACTTTCTATATGGTGACACCAATAGCCTAATAAGAATGGCTAAAAGGAATCAAGAATTTAGAGATAGTCTTGATGTTTTTAAAGAAAAGCTTATTCCACTTTATGGAAATATAAAAAAAGAATTCCTCCATAACTATATTAGATACAGCATAGCATCCATAGAACAATTAACAAATTTTAAAAATTCTGAACAAAGCAGGCTCCTGAATTACAACTTCTATTTAAACGAAATGCCTGTTTTATACAACAACAATGCTTACATGAGTTTTTTCAATCAATTCTATGAAAATATCCTTTCAATTCCAGAAAGCTGCTAATGAAGAAAAAATAAACTTTGCTATTAATAACTACAACAGTTTAGAGAAATTAGATTTGGCTTTAGCAAATGATTATTTTTTAAAAAATGAGAGGATTAGAGAGCTTGCAATCATTAATGGGTTAAGTAAAATCTTCTACAACAAATATTTTAACGCCAATAATATACTTTCAATTTTAAATGAAATTAAATTGAGCAGTAAATTTGAAGAGCATAAAAAAATAAGTAGCTACTTAATTCAAACTTTGACTAATTTAAATAGAGGAACAGAATCTCCAACATTTCAACTTAACAATCAATATAACGAAAGCGTATCTTTAAAGAATCAAAAAGGGAAACCTATCTATATAAATTTCTTCTCTACTTCAAACACACAAAGCTTGTTAGAAATGGAAATAATAAAATCATTGCATGAGAAATATTCAAAGGTCATATCATTTATTAGCATTTCAGTAGACAAAAATTCAACAGATTACAATAATTATGTACTCAATTATTCTGATTACAAATGGAACATCTGTCATTATAAATACAACCATCAAATAATTGAAGATTTTAAATTGAAAAGTTTACCCAAATACGTACTTATAGACAAAAATGGGAGAATAGACCAGGCACCTGCATATTCACCTATTCCTGATGGAAACAACCACTCAATAGACGAAACATTTTTTTCTATTTTAAAATCAAATTCAAAAAAAAACGAATTTAATGTAGGGAAAAAAGACACCAGAATAGGCGGTGAGAATTAAATAGCTATTAGAAAAAGTTCTATTTTAGATTTAAATAAACACATTTTGAGGTCATATTCATTACATAGCTTTATTACTGTTTTTCTAATCTCATTCCTTCTTTTATTTACAAATGAAGTTTTTGCAGAAAACAATAAAGAAAAAAAAGAAAAAGCTAGGAGAGCCCAAAAATTAAAAAACTTTAAAGCAAGTGTTAATTCGAAAATGAATTTAGATGATTACAACTTTCATCAAAAGATTTACGTTTTAAATCATGACATAGAAAAGGTGTGGAGTAAATATTCCTCATTAAAACCTCAACAATCTTGGAAGGGACCTTTAGCTATATATAAACAGTCCTACTCCAAATCAGAAGATGTTTTTTATGAAACTTCTTCAGAAAATCATCCATCACTGAAATTGGGGAATATATATTTTATAAAACTTAAACTAAACAATTTATTAAAAATAGGAGTCACTTTTCAGTTAACAAAAATTGACACAAGTGAAAAATTCATTGAAATGACCTATGGTTTAGATAATGCTACTCATGGAAGACAGCGAATATATTTTCTTAAAGATGAAAACAGAACAATGATTTTACATATATCGAATTTCAAAAGTGGCAACAAATTTAGAGACAAACATTTATACCCGAAATTTCACGAAAAATTTATAGATGAGTTTCATAATAACATAAAACAAAATTTTAATCTTTGATTAAAAAATCACTAATAACAGATTTAATAGTTCCATAGGTTTTATCCATATAAATTTTTAAATCACTTTTATTTACCCATTCAACTTTAGTAATTCCTTCTTCAAGTTGTGGAATCAAAACATGTTCCTTTTCATATGTCATTGCATACCAATAAGTTTTTTTCAAATGTTTTTTTTCATCACGATTGTAAGTATGATATGTAGTGATTAAATCATCTTTAATGGTTGGGCCATTTAAACCGCATTCCTCCTCAACTTCTCTTAAAGCAGCATCTTTTTTATCCTCATTAATTTCAATTTTCCCTTTGGGCAAATCCCAAACACCATTTCTGTAAATAAATAAAAGTTGTTGGTTTACGTTTTCAACAACACCACCAGCAGCACCTATTTTAACATATTCATCAAAAAAAGAGACCAAACAATTCTCAACATTATCTGAAAGAATACAGCAAATAGTATTCTTTTTAGAGAGGAGTAAATAAATTTCAGTTTTAAAACTAAAATCAGTTTTATAATTAAAATAATTAACGTTTAAATAATCATTTAATTGGGACTTATCTTCACAGAAAAACAATGGATTATCATTTATAAAAACTTTATACATTTGCAGCATGTTAAACTCAGTAAATAGCGAAGCTAAAATTGCAGAATTTTTATTAAAAATCAAAGCAATTAAACTACAACCGGAAAATCCATTTCAATGGGCATCAGGGTGGAATTCACCAATATATTGTGACAACCGAAAAACATTATCATACCCTGAGATTAGAACATACATTAGAGATTGCTTTTCTAATGAAATAACTAAAAATTATTCAAAACCAGATATTATTGCAGGAGTTGCAACGGGAGGAATTGCTCTAGGAGCGTTAGTTGCTCAAGAGCTTGAACTTCCTTTTTGCTACGTTAGAGCTCAAGCAAAATCTCACGGCTTAAACAATTCCATTGAGGGGGCTATTGAAGCCGGGCAGAATGTTGTTGTTATTGAAGATTTAATATCATCAGGGAAAAGCAGTTTAAACGCAGTCGCTGATTTAAGAAAAGCAGGTTTAAATGTAGTTGGTATGGGGGCAATATTTAGCTATGGATTTAACATTGCAGATGATAATTTTAAAAATGCTAATTGTGAGCTTTTTACACTTACTAATTATTCAACTCTTCTTGATATAGCATTAGCAAGCAATTATATTTCATCAGATGCTATTACACCACTTGAAGAATGGAGAAGTTCTCCATCAACATGGAAAAAATAACTTATGATTACAATCGAAAGTAAAAAAGTAGAAGTTAATTGCAGTGCTGAAGAATGTTTTAAATTTCTTTCAGACATGAATAATTACAAACAAATTCTTCCAGATGATAAAATCACTGATTGGAGCTCCACAGAAACAAGCTGTTTTTTCAAAATCCAAAATACATACACTTTAGAGCTTTTACTTAAAAACAGTGAGCCAAATAAGAAAATCCATATTATAAGTGGCCCTGGATCTCCAATAAAATTTGATCTCGACATGGTTATTGAAGACAATAATAACACTTGTAACGCTCAGTTAATTTGCGAAGCCGATATCAACCAATTTCTAAAGCTAATTATAGAAAAACCGCTACATTATTTATTTAATCATATGGCTGACAAACTTGTAGAGGTTAAAGAATGAAGCTTAGCTCTTTAAATTCAAAAGTCATTAGCTCTTTATTTCTTAACTTTAAAACTAGCAAACCATTTTCTTTAACCTCAATTATCTTCCCCTCAATTCTTCCATTATTAGAATCGTATGTTTTCCATTCATTGCTAAACATTAAATGATTAAAGTAAATATGATTTATCTGATTTATATCACCTCTTTTTAACAGGTTATAATAAAATTCAATTTTCTCAAAAACTTTTGCCATCACTTCTTTTAAATCATAATTCTTAGAACCCAACAATGACAAGCTAGTTACGCCTTGTAAATCATCAAAATTTACCTGATTAACATTAATACCAATTCCAACGATTGCAACCTCTAACAAACTTCCCTTCCATTGATTTTCAATTAATATTCCTCCAATTTTTTTTTGATCAATGTAAATATCATTAGGCCATTTCACAAAGCCAGTTTTACCACTCACATCTTCTAAAGCTTCATTGATACCAACTGCAACAGCCTTACTGAGTAAAAAATAATTTTCAGAGTTTATAAAGTGTCCATTTAAAACTATACTAAATAACAAATTTTTTCCAGGCTCCGAAATCCAATCAGAACCTCTTTGACCTCTACCACCAGTTTGGAAATGTGTCATAATTGCAGTCCCGCTTACCAATTTTGTCTGAACAAGCAAATTGGCAGCATAATTGTTCGTAGAATCTACAACATCTAATTCAATCAAATTATTACCTATAAACAATTGAGTGTTTTTTTGTTTAACATGAATTAGAACTAAAGAAAAGCAAATTATACTTATTTAATTACATTTGATTTGTTTTTTAATAAGTGTCCTATATGGAAAACTTTATTTATAAAAAAATAGCATGCTAAAAGAATCAATTATTGAAGGGTTACAAAATGGAAAAGGCAAGTCCATTACCTGCATTGATTTAAGAAAAACTTCAGGTGCTGTATCCGATTTTTTCATCATATGTCATGGAGAATCATCTACACAAGTTGAAGGATTAAAAAAAGCTGTTTATGAAAATTGCTTTACAAAATGTGGGGAAAAACCTTGGCATGAAGAAGGGATTTCAAATGCAGAATGGATATTATTAGACTATGTAAATATTGTTGTACATATTTTTCATAGAGACACAAGAAGTTTCTATAATCTTGAAGAATTGTGGGCTGATGCCACAATTGAAGAAATTGAAAATGTATAGCTCAAAATAAAATTATGCTCAATAAAAAAAACAAAGGAAGTAATAAGCAAAAATTTAATTTTTATTGGATTTATGCCATCATTGTTGTTTTAGTCATTATTGTTCAACTTTTCAGTTGGCCAGTTGGCACTTTAAAATGCTCAGAAACAGAATTTGAGCAATTCCTTGAAGACAAACAAGTTAGCAAAGTTGAAATTATAAACCATAAAGAAGCCAAGGTATATATCTTTTCAGAAGATCTAAGCAAAGCTCCACATAGCACTAAAAACATTTCAAAAAAAGATGTTTTTGGAAAATCTGGGCCACATTATCAATTTATAATTCCTGACAATGAAAAATTTAGAGAAACACTTAAGAAATCTCAAATTGACTATAAAGAGAATGGAAAAACTTTAGATTATGATTACATAGTTGATGACAATTTTGGACGAGAAATTTTAAGCTGGGTAATTTTCTTTGGTATTATGATAGCAATTTGGGCTTTTATTATGCGTAGAATGTCTGGTGGTAGTGGTGGTGCTGGTGGGCAAATATTTAATATTGGGAAATCAAAAGCCCAAGTGTTTGGACAAGGTAAGAGTACCAATATCAATTTCAGTGATGTTGCTGGTCTTGAAGAGGCTAAAGAAGAGGTGAAAGAAATTGTTGATTTTTTAAAAACACCAAAAAAATACACTGACTTAGGAGCAAAAATTCCAAAGGGGGCATTATTAGTAGGACCTCCTGGAACAGGGAAAACTTTAATCGCTAAAGCTGTAGCTGGTGAGGCAAAAGTTCCTTTTTTCTCACTTTCTGGTTCTGATTTTGTTGAGATGTTTGTAGGTGTAGGAGCGTCAAGAGTAAGAGACCTTTTCAAACAAGCAAAAGAAAAAGCTCCATGTATAATTTTTATTGATGAAATTGATGCAATCGGAAGAGCAAGGGGTAAAAACCCTAATATGGGTTCTAATGATGAAAGAGAAAACACATTGAATCAATTATTAACAGAAATGGATGGTTTTGGAACCAATTCTGGGGTAATTATTCTTGCTGCTACAAATAGAGCTGACATTCTAGATAGAGCACTAATGAGAGCCGGGAGGTTTGACAGACAAATTTATGTTGACATGCCGGACCTAAATGAAAGAAAAGCAATTTTTGATGTTCATTTGAAGCCAATTAAAGTAAATAAAAATATAGATAGAAACTTTTTAGCCAGTCAAACACCTGGATTTAGTGGAGCAGATATTGCAAATATTTGTAATGAAGCGGCATTAATTGCAGCTAGAAAAAAGAAAAAAACTGTTGGCAAGCAAGATTTCCTAGATGCTGTTGATAGAATTATTGGGGGGTTAGAAAAGAAAAATAAAATCATATCTCCTCAAGAGAAAAAAACTATTGCATACCACGAAGCTGGTCATGCAACCGTTAGTTGGATGCTTGAACATGCAAACCCTTTAGTTAAAGTAACAATCGTCCCAAGGGGAAGAAGTTTAGGTGCTGCTTGGTACTTGCCAGATGAAAGATCAATTACAACAACTGAACAAATTTTAGATGAAATGTGTTCTGCTTTAGGTGGACGAGCCGCAGAATCGATTGTGTTTGACAAAATATCTACCGGTGCATTAAGCGATCTCGAAAAGGTAACAAAGCAAGCAATGGCTATGGTAACTATATATGGTTTAGATGAAAAAATAGGAAATGTATCTTATTACGATTCATCAAATCAAGGATATGGATTTACTAAGCCTTATTCTGAAGAAACAGCAAAAATAATTGATCAAGAAATTAAAATAATTATTGAAAAACAATATGATAGAGCTAAAGAGATTTTAGTGCAAAACAAAGAAAAACTAGATTTATTAGCCAATAAGCTGCTAGAAAAAGAAGTGATTTTTAAAGAAGATTTAGTTAAAATTTTTGGCGAAAGACCCTACCCAACAAAAGAAAATATTTTAGCTGATAATCCTAATAAAAAAGCCACTAAAAAAACCGCTACAAAAAGAAAATCTACAGAATTAAAAAGTAAAAATGAGGATACTGAGTTAACAGACAACATCACCAAATCCTAATTAGTGAAAGAGTTAATTATAAGATCTTTAACAGGATTAATATTTATTTCCATAATTATTGGCTCAATTTTATATGGCAAATTTTCTGTTGCTTTCTTATTCTTATTAGCATCTATTCTTGGTTTATTAGAGTTTTTCAAACTCATGGAAAAAGGAGGTTTTAAACCGAAGAAAAGTATCGTAACAATAATTGGTGCGTTAATATATTTAATTATTTTTTCTTTTAGTATTGACGTTACAAATTTCAAGTTCTTGTTTATTATTTTCCCACTACTCGTATTAATTGTTGCTTTAGAAATTTTTCGTAAAAATGACTCCCCTGTGTCAAATATTGCTTTTTCAATAATGGGTATCCTATACGTAGTTATTCCATTTGCTTTACTTAATTTCTTTGCCTATGGAAATAATGATTATGGAATTATATCAATTGTTTCTCCAAATCATCCAGCATTTTTATTAATAGGTTTTTTTACAATCCAATGGACAAGTGACTCAGGAGCATATTTAGCTGGAACTGCAATAGGAAAAACTAAACTTCTAGAAAGAGTTTCACCCAAAAAAACATGGGAAGGCTTGTTTGGAGGTTTAATCTTTGCGATTATCGTTGGTTATTTTATTTCATACTTTATTGAAGCCAACCCTATCCACTGGATCTCAATTTCAATTATTATTGTTGTTTTTGGAACATTAGGAGATTTGACAGAATCTCAAATTAAGAGAAGTGTAGGCGTTAAAGATTCAGGAAATTTACTGCCCGGACATGGTGGCATTTTAGATAGATTTGACGGTGTTTTATTCTCAGCACCATTTGTTCTTGCTTACTTACATTTTATTGACCTATTTAAATTATTCTTATGAAACTCCACAAAGAAGGTTACTTAATTATTTTATATTCAATAATAATTTTATCGTTACTAAATCTGAGTTTTATTTTCCTTATAAACATAACTATTTTAAGCTTTGCTATAGGTATAATATCTTTAGTTCTATTTGGACTAATCATAAATTTCTTTCGTGTTCCGAATAGAAAAATTTCTCTTAATGACAATCATATTTTAGCCCCTAGTGATGGTAAATTGGTAGTTATCGAAGAAGTTGAAGAAAATGAGTATTTAAACACAAAATGCATTCAATTAAGTATTTTTATGTCACCCTTAAATGTTCATAAACAATGGTATCCGATTAATGGGAAAGTCGAATATACCAAATATCATCCAGGAAAATATTTAGTTGCTTGGCATCCTAAATCAAGTACAGAAAATGAAAGATCAACAATAGTAGTTAGCGCTAAAAATGGAACGAAAATTCTTTTCCGTCAAATAGCTGGTGCCGTAGCTAGAAGAATATGTAATTATGCTAAAGAAGGTGAGTTGGTTACACAAGAAAATGAGGCAGGGTTCATAAAATTTGGATCTCGAATCGATGTTTTCATCCCTAAAACTTCAATTATTAACGTGAAAATAGATGATAAAATCATCGGTGGCAAAACAATTCTTGCAACCATTTAATTTTTTTTTCGTATTATTCGGACTAGTTTATATTTTTGCACCTTATAAATTTAACCTATGAAAAAACTATTACTCGTATTTTCTATTATTGCTTCATTTGGAATAGTAGTTACTGCCTCTACCATTACATACTCAGAAACAACTGCTAATGCTGCAGCTTCTATTAATAACGATTTTGATAAAGAGGAGACCACAAACGAGAATTTCATGAAAATTGAAACTGTTTCTTCAAAAAAAGTTTCTTTTTCAAAAAATTAATCTCTCTTGAACTTTTCTTCAAAAGTCATTGCAAAGCAATGACTTTATTATTCATAAAAATTTAAACCCGATTCTGCCATCCTTCTTAACAATGGGGAGCACCTGTACCTATCTTCTTTATATTCCGCATACAGTTCATCCATGAATGACGCACATTTACTTACTCCAATTTCATCAGCCCATTTCAACAATCCTTTAGGATAATTTACTCCTTTGGTCATTGCCAAATCAATATCATCTCTGCTAGCAATGTTTAAAAACAATGCATCAGCCGCCTCGTTTATTAACATAATTAAGATTCTGTTAAATATCTTTTCTGCTAATCGGTCATCTTTATTAACTTCAATTTCAGATTGATTTTCATAATTATAGTAACCTCTCCCCGACTTTCTACCATACCACCCAGCTTCAGCATGTCTTTTCTGTGTAAAAGAAGGTTTATATCTAGGATCATAGTAAAATGCTTTGAAAACAGATTCAGTTACTGCATAATTTACATCATTGCCTATAAAATCCATTAAAGTAAATGGCCCCATTCTAAATCCACCTTTCTCTTTAACAGCCCAATCTATTGTTTCAAAATTAGCTATTCCTTCATCATAAATTCGAAGTGCTTCACCATAAAATGGGCGAGCAATTCTATTAACAATAAAACCAGGAGTATCCTTTGCAATTACTGTAATCTTATTCCAACTTTCAATTATATTCTTTGAATTATTTATTGTTTCATTAGAACTTTGGATACTAGGAATAATTTCAACTAACGGCATTAATGGAGCTGGGTTAAAAAAATGAATTCCAATAACTCTTTCAGGATAAACACAAGAAGACGCAATAGAAGTTACAGAAAGAGAAGATGTATTAGATGCTAAAATAGTTTTAGGTGAACATAAGCTATCTAACTCTGAAAAAACTTTTTTCTTAATTTCTAAATCTTCAATTATGGCTTCAATCACAAGATTTGCATTCTTGAAGTCGTTCAAATTGTCGGTAGTAATAATTAAAGCTAAAATCGCTTGCATTTTATCTTCGTTGATTTTTTGCTTTTCTACTAACCTATTTAATATTTTTTTCAATCTCTCAATTGCGCTAATTAAAGCTTTTGGATTAGTATCAAACAATAAAACCTTACATCCATTTGATGCTGCAATTTGTGCGATACCAGAACCCATTGAACCAGCACCTAATACTCCAATTATTTTCATTAATTAAATTTTATGTAATGTAAAAATAATCTAACACACTTTATAAACACATTTTATATTTATAATGATTGTTGTTTAAGTATTATAAACTTATTCTTAATAACAATCCATTTAAATTATAAAAAAAGAAAAAATAATTTTATATATAAACAAAAAAAATGAGGGCTAATAGCCCTCATTTTTTTTGAAATAAATATAATACTATCTAGTAATATTAAGATTCTTACTTATAATATAATTTCCTGAAGAAATTTTATAAAAATAATTACCTCTTTCATAATCTGAAACATTATGAATTACATTATTTGATCCTATGAAATTTGTAACTGGTATTTCATCTAATTTCTTACCAAGCATATCATAAAATTCAATAAATACATTTTCATCTATCTCAAATTCAAACGTTAAATTCACCAAGCTGTTAGCAGGGTTTGGAAATAGCTTAACGTTATCGTCAGCTGAATAAATGTTATTTCCAATTTTATGGAAATTATTTGTTTCATCTGGTTTAACCATAGCAGTATTAGAGCTATTACATGTTGCATCAACTTCACCACATGCTCCTAATGTGCAACCTATTGCTAGGTGTGCAGGAACAGCATTTGGAGATATACAAATTGTATGAGCATTTGCTGGATTACCAGGTGGAATTTGACACATTTCAACTTTTTGATTACCGCTATTTCCAGAATAACATATAACATCTACAGCACAAACATTCACATCATCTGAAGATGTACATCCTTTTGAGTCAGTAACAGTCAAAGTATATGAGCTAGAAGTTTGAGGACAAACTGTAGTTGACGATGAATTGTCACCCGTAGACCAACTGTAATCATATGATGGAGTGCCACCTGTAGCAGATCCTAATAAAGTTGCACAACTTGAAGGTGCATAACCATAGTACACGATTTCATCAGAGCCTGCATTTGCTGTAGGGTTAAGATTAACTACTACAGATGAAGTAGCAGAATTCACACCACAATTATTTGAAGCAACAACACTAACTGTACCAGTTGTTGATCCAAAATTTACAATGATTTCAGCTGTACCATTTCCTGAAGATATAGAAGCATCATTTGGAACATCCCAAGTATAGTTATCAAAATCTCCTGAAACACTAAACTCAACACCTGATTCGTTTTCACAAACTTCTTCAGGACCAACAATTGAACCTATAGCTGGAGTATCTAATACACCAAATACGCTCATGTTAAATGCTCCTTGCGAAGAAGAAGACCATCCTTCAACATGAATGTAATATGTACCTGCTGATAATGAAGTAGCAATCTGAGATTGCAATCCACAAAAATCATCGTTAATTGCAATTGAAGATCCTCCACAAGGTGCAGTTCTTAAATACAAATAAGTATCCCAAGATGCACCATTACACATTGAAAATGCATATTGACCATCACAAGGAATGATAACTTCATAAACTCTATCTTTAGAAGGTCTAAGGCTACAATCATTACAAGCACCTACTGTAGTTCCTGAAATTGTAAATGGACCATTATAAGTAAATGAACCATCTATTCCACCTGCTGGAGGAATACAAGGACAAGAAACACTAATTGTTCCTGAACTAGGAGTTGTATTCTCATCATCAATTAAGAAATAATAAGTAACACCACCTGTTAAGTTAACTGAATTAGTAGATGTACCAAAACTTGAAACATCATCAATGTATGTCCAACCGTTTGGACCACAAGAAGTACCAACAAATAAATCTACATAGTAGTTGTTATTAGTAATTGCAATATCATATGCCCCAGAAACTGAAGGAGTATATGTAAATACCGCCTCATTACCAGGTGTTCCCCAAGGACCAGGAGGATTCCATGCACCAGCACCAGAACCTAAAGAATAGCTTGAATTAACTCCGCATGTTAATGCTGTAGTTGAATTACAAGGGTCAGCTACAGGTGTTGGACAAACAATCTGAATAGCTCCAACACTACTAGTGGTATTCTCATCATCAATTAAAAATTGATAAGTAGTACCTGCTGTAAGGGTTAAAAACAATTGTGTAGGAGTAGTTGTACTTTGAAAGATATCATCTATATAAGTCCATCCAGTTGAATTACAAGTTGATCCTACTTTAGCGTAAAGATCTACCCATCCAGAATTATTAATAATATTAATTTGATGAGATCCTGAAACAGTTGCAGTAAAAGTAAAAACTTGCTCTTCACCAGGTGTTGACCATGGTCCACCTAAGCCATTCCAAGAACCGCTTCCACTTAAAGAAAATTGTCCTACTCCATTACAAGAAGCTATATTAATAGCATCATCACATGGATCGTATGCTGGAGGTCCACCTCCACCCTGTACAAGAGTAGCTTTTAAAGTCATACAACTGCTTTGGTTTGCACAATTATATCTGTCTATTAAAACTCTAACTGAGTTTCCATTAGAAGTGAATTGAACTTTAGATTGTAATCCACAAAAATCATCGTTGTAACCAACCAATGCACCTGTAGAATTATCATAAATAGTCATCTGAGTATCAAAATCTGTATCTCCACAAGTTTCAAAAGAGTAAACATAACCAGCTTGTAAATTATTAACAAGACGATATTCTCCTCCATACATACAGAAAGATAGGGTTACAGTAGAACCAACAACTGTTGGTGCATTAGATGTCAAATATTGAGTATTATTATTTGGACATTGCGCATAATTTAGTTGAACACTAAATAAAGTTGCAGCAACGAAAAGCGATATTTTAGTAATATATTTTTTCATTATTTCTGAATATTATTTTGGTTTAACTCATTAGCACGAATTGCTTCTCTTTCAGAAACTGACAATCCATCATCTGGAGTCATTTTCTCATATAAAGCTGGATATTTGTTAATCCAAGATTGCTTTTCAGCTTGATAAACATGTTCATCCATATTAGCATCTCCAGTTAATTTTTTAACAGGAAATCCTGAAGCAAAATTGGCACCTTGCCAGTTTTTCAATGCATCTATTCTTTCCTGAGGCTCATTAGCTTCAGTTCTAAATTGACGAATTGGCTCAACTGCTCCAACTGATGATTGATAGAAATCAGTTTTCATCTGAGCATATTGATCAGGTGTTAATGATTGAACATTATGTTCAGTCATCCATGTTGATTTGAATTGCTCCAAATCTTGAGCAGCTCCACTATTTTGGCCAATTAAATTGAAACCAAAACTTAGAAACGTCAACAAAAAGAGAACAGACTTTACTTTAAATCTGTCTCGGTAAAAATTCTTTTCAAAATGAAGAGAACTTTCAGGGTTTGAGATAGTCATCATAATTTTATATTTAATGATTTAAAAAATTGCTATTGACTCTCAATAGCAAATAAGTAGAACTTTGTGTGCCACTTACTCTAAGTTACGAAAACAATTTCGACAAATGCAAGTTTTTCTTAGACTAAATGATGTTTTTTAATGATTAAATGCTTATTTCTTCCTGTCGAAAAAAAAATAAAAGATTAAATAACTGATGAATTAGAAAAAAATGAGGATGAAAAAAGGATTGACAACTATAGGTTAAGCCAATATATTAGCTTAATAACAAGTGCTCTATTTTTAATTCCAAAAATGTTAGAATTATAATTGTCTGTATATACTAAATAAACATCGCTCATTGGTTTAAATCGATATTGAAACCTAGCGTTAATATTTACATTATTAATCTGAGTGTTGTATTGAATAAAAGTTGTGAAAAATATTTTTTTTGTAAATGTTAAATCAAATCTTGGACTTATTAAGGTAAGTTTTACATTTTCATTATTTGGCATCCATATGTTATTCTGTTCAAAATCTATAGACATTCTGCCATAAGGTTGAATTCTATAACTTATGTTACCACCGTATGTTAATTTGTTTCCAGTATAATATTGACCATAATTTGTGAAAAAATCAAAATTCAAAGTATTTATAGGGGATGACTTATACTTAAAAGAAATTGAACTAAAAGAATAGTAACCAGTATCTAAAGGCGTATTATCAGAAAAAGTAACATCAGTTTTAAATGGAAGGAATATTTTCTGTTGTTTAGCAACAACCCTAAATTCTGATTGATTTGTTAAGCGCATGACATA